>CAVUTO010000018.1:0-327687 GCA_963744405.1 Vicinamibacterales bacterium | reverse complement strand
GAAGGTTCTGAAGGAATTGTATCTCCTGCTAATATATGCCCATCGAATACTGGATACCAGTAAAATAGAAATCCTAATTGGTCTCTAATAGGAAGGTAATTGAAGTATCCTCCTCCACTAAATCCTGTCGGACTTAGTGGGACCAAGGTTTTAATCCTATTTCATCAGGAACAAAGTTGAAGCATTCTCTGAGTCCTAGAATCGCTCCTTCTCTATCCTCGATAGGAGAGAGACCTTTAGAAAGTGCTTTTGTTACGTCTACCTGGAACTCACGCATCCTTTAGCTCCTAATATGAGACTTTACTTCCTCTAACCCTTTTCTTAGCAACCTTTTTCTTCTTCTTATTTTTGTCGGTTCCACCCATGCTCCACAGCATTAAGAAGGCGCACCTGCGCCTTGGCTTTAGCTTTAGTAGTCCCTTTTGCTTTGGTTCCACTAGGAGAACTTACACTATAGGTATCATCACCTTTTTTCTTCATCTTGTATGGCATTTTCTTTCTCCTCTTGGGATAGAATCTCTTCAAGCAGAAACTGCTTGGCTTTATGTTCCTCTATCTCAGGATACACAGCAGTGGCAATTATGGCATCTCCCTCAAATTGAAGCAAGGTTCCTGCATCTACTTCCATCATTAATACTACATGGTTAGAATCAATCTCCATTATAGTTCTAGTCGCATCTGTTATGATGGTTAGAACAACCTTAATTACTTTAGGCCCTCTAAGAAATATGTCCCTTAAGTGCCCTTAAAAGGGATTAGGATGTTACCCACAAACTCCTCAGAACATTGCGTGAGGAGTGGAACAGGAGGAATGTAAACTACAGCTCTCTTTACAGCCCTTCTAGAAATACTCTTCAGGAGTTGTTCAATAGACTCATTTTTCTCCTGTTCGATTTTTCCTCTAATAAATGGGTGTACTGGCATATTTATCCTTTCAATTTGGGCATTTGATTTGTTTCAGTATCAACTAGGTCATATTCAGCACCTCTAAGTTCTCCTTCTATTCCAGCCTCATAGTCCCTAACTCCTTGTTGATTCCTATACGAGATTTCCACTTGGCGACAAGCAGCTAGGACAAGTGCACTAGGATATGCTTCACTCCAAAGATTAGTGTCACAGTTGTTTTGGAGTTTTGGTTGATAAAATTTTCCATGAACCTCCAGATTCACCTGGATATCCGTAGGCGGCATAAACAATAAACCATTATATCCTACAGGAGTAGTAACTATATAGTTACTACTCCCAAATGCATCAATAAAGGCATCATAGGACTCAGGTATCTTCTGAAAGAAGACCGGGGTGTAATATGTCATCCTCCCATTAGTAATTCCAATTGGATTCTTCGCAAAGGTACGTCTAAAGGAATCCATTGGAAGATATTCAAGTGGATATCTATAGTCAAGTGTAGTGGAAACCCATACACTCTCCACAACTCTAACCTCTGGCACGAGGGAGAACCAACTCCCCACTTCTAGTAGGGAGTCGTCTCTACCCTTAGACCCATTAACCTCAAAGGTTCTATCAAGCCAGCGTTGACCCGCGGTGATGAATATATCCGCCCCGTTGTTATCCCAATTGTATTTGTTCCAAAACTAGGTCATAACGGCCCAGTGTATTCAATAAAACTTCTTCGCACATCAATAAGAGGCACAGTTACTCTCCCTAGACTCTTCCAGTCCAGGAGGATGTAATGTACGCCATTTTTTCCTCCCACATTCCTAATGTCTAGGCCTCTATAATAATACGTACTATCCTCATCATAAGGATGTCCTTGTGGACATGCTGTTTATCCTATCTCTAAGAGGATGCACTTGAATCACATGCTCTAGTTCTAGCATTTTCTTGCCTAGTTGCAGGCTTTAGATGCCACGGATTCCAGCATCCTCTATTCTTACATTTGTGGTCTAATTCTAATTTATCCTCCTTTCTATATCTTTCCTTGACATAGTTTCCCATGTCAGGGAATGGCCAGTTCTTGGTTCTCCTTTAAAATTAACATAACCATAACCATTTGAGCTTACATGATTAGCGGACCCAACAACCATTCTCATCTACAGTATACGGGATCACCAGCAGCAGGAAGATCTCGATGAGGTTCGACCACGCGTTGGGGTTCTCGAACGGGTGCGCGGAGTTGGCGTTGAGCACGCCGCCGCCGTTGGTGCCCAGTTCCTTGATGGCCTCCTGGCTGGCGACCGGCGCCGTGGCCACGGTCTGCCCGTCGACGGAGACACCGGCCTTCAGGCTCATCACCACGCCGGTGGCGACCAGCACGATCGCGAAGACGAACGCGATCGGCAGCAGAATCCGGATGGTGCCGCGCACCAGGTCGACCCAGAAGTTGCCCAGCCGGTCGGCCTTGCTGCGGACGAATCCACGCACCAGCGCGATCGCCACGGCCATGCCCACGGCGGCGGAGACGAAGTTCTGTACGTCAACCCGGCCATCTGGACCGTGTGCCCCAGGACGGTCTCGGGGACGTAGGACTGCCAGTTCGTGTTCGTCACGAAGCTGATGGCGGTGTTGAACGCCATGCCGGGCGGCACCGCGCCGCGATCGTAGGCGAACGGCAGCAGAGGCTGGATGCGCTGCAACACATACAGCAGCGCCACACCGACGAAGGAGAAGCCGAGCACGCCCAACGCGTAGGTGCCCCAGCGCTGCTCCGACTCCGGGTCGATGCGCGCGACGCGGTAGATCGCACGCTCCACCCGGGTGTGCTTGGAAGCCGGTGTACACGCGCGCCATGTAGTCGCCGACAGGCCGGTACACCACGGCCAGGGCAAGGATGAGCAGGCCGATCTGCAGGAGACCGGCCACAGTGGATGACATCAGAACTTCTCCGGCCTGATCAGCGCGATGAACAGGTACACGATCAACAGCAGCGCGAGCACGCCGCCGACAGAGTTCGCCAGGATTCCGTGCCGCTCACAGCCGCTCCAGACCGCGCACGCTCAGCGCCAGCAGTAGGAACACACCGATCAGCAGCAGCGCATAGGCCAGATCGGCCATCAGCGTGCTCCTTCCCGTTCTCGGACCGCCCGCCTCCGTCAGCGGGCCGCGATGCCGGAAAGGGTGCATCAGGGATCGGGAGATTCCGGGCAGCCTGACGCATCCTTGACACCCCTGATCGGGTCCTTTACGCGTTGTTGACGGCTCAGGCGGGCCCATGTCTCGCGCGTCACTCTCCTGTGATCCGCTCGTGACTCACTGAACGGGGACAACGGGTCACAAAGGGTGATTCCCGCGACGCGTCAAGATTGCGTTCGGGCAGGCGGAGACGGCGCGCGGAAGGCACACCATGTCGCCATGGCTTCCCCCATCACTGAACGGCCACCGGATACCTCGCACGGCGAGCGGCACCGGCTCACCGCCGTCCGGCGGCCTGGCCGCCCTGTCGCTGGACGCGATGGCCTCCGTCGCCTACGGCCCCGAGGCGATCGTCCTCGTCCTCGCCGCGGCCGGCGGCGTCGGGCTCGGCTTCACGCTCCCCGTCACCCTGGCCATCGCCGGCGCTGCTCGCCGTGCTCGTCGCCTCGTACCGGCAGGTCATCGCCGCGTTCCCGGACGGCGGCGGCTC
This sequence comes from Vicinamibacterales bacterium, assembly GCA_963744405.1. Taxonomy (GTDB): domain Bacteria; phylum Acidobacteriota; class Vicinamibacteria; order Vicinamibacterales; family JAMQPK01; genus JAMQPK01. Next base: position 324,107 of record CAVUTO010000018.1, on the reverse strand, counting down.
CTACGCGCGTCGCCAAGCGGCACCTGGGCCGGCGCACCAGCCTGGTCGCCGCCGCCTCCCTGATCCTCGACTACGTGCTCAACGTGGCCGTCTCCGTCACCGCCGGCGTCGCCGCACTGACCTCGGCCTTCCCCGAGCTGTACGCGGACACGGTCTGGCTCTGCCTTGGCGTGCTCGTCCTGGTCACCGCGGTGAACCTGCGCGGGATCGCGGACAGCGCCCGGGCCTTCATCGTGCCGACCGTCGTCTTCGTCGGGTCGATCCTGGCGATGATCGTGGTCGGCCTGTTCCGTGCGCGGCGACAGCCGGCCGCCGGGCACGCCTCCGCGCTCGCCGGCGACCGTGCACCACCGTCGGCGCGCTGCTTGCTGCTCAAGGCCTTCGCCGCCGGCTGCTCGGCGCTGACCGGCGTCGAGGCCATCGCCAACGCCGTCCCGTCCTTCCGCAAGCCCCGCGGTCCGGCGCGCCCAGCGCGCCGAAGTCGCGCTCGGCGCGCCTGCTCGGCGTGATGCTGATCGGGCTCTCGGTGCTGATCGAGCGCTTCCACCTCCAGCCGGTCGAGGGCGTCACCGTCCTCGCCCAGCTCGCTGACGCCTCCCTCGGTCACAGCTTCGGCTTCTACGTGGTCCAGTTCGCCACCATGGTGCTGCTGGCGCTCGCCGCGAACACCTCCTTCGGCGGCCTGCCGGTGCTGGTGAGCTGCTGGCGCCAGCGACAACTACCTGCCGCACGTCTTCGCGCTGCAGCCGACCGCCAGGTGCACCGCTACGGCGTCCTGGTCCTCGCCGCCGTCTCGGCGGTGCTGCTGGTGTTCTCCGGCGGCGACATCAACACCGCTGGTCCCGCTCTTCGCGATCGGCGTCTTCGTCGGCTTCACCCTCTGCCCAGATCGGCATGGTCCGGCACTGGTTCGACGCACGCGGCCCGCGGGTTGGCGGGGCAAGGCCGCTGCTCAACGGCTTCGGCGCGCTGCTGACCGGCGTCTCGGCCGTCGTCGTCACCGCCACCAAGTTCACCGAAGGCGCCTGGCTGATCGTCATCGCCCTGCCGCTGCTCGTGCTCGGCGTTCGAGCGGGTCCACCGGGCCTACCGCCGGATCGGCGACCGCCTGGAACTCGGCCGGATCCCCGCGCCGCCACGGCGAACCGCTCGCTGGTCATCGTGCCGGTCGGCGCGGTTTCCAGGCTCACCCGCGAGGCCATCGCCGCCGCGCTCTCGCTCGGAGACCGCGTCGAGGCCGTGCACATCACGCACCCCGACGACGACACAGACGCCTTCGTGTCCGCATGGGAGTCGTGGAACCCCGGTGTGCCCCTGATCCGGCTGTACGACAAGCGCCGCAGGCTCGGCGATCCGCTCGTCGAACACTTGCGCGGGGTTCGGGAACCACAGGTGTTCGTGCTCATCGCCGAGGTCGAACCGGAGCACGTGTGGCAGCGCGTGCTCCAGAACCAACGCGGTGCGGTCCTGGCCCGTGCGGTGCGGCGACACAGCGATGCGGTCGTGTGCCGATTGCGGTTCCGCGTCCGGCCCCGTGAAAGGAACGCGTAAGTTTCCAACCAAAAACCTTGTCCTTCTTGGCGGAGAAGGATTTCATCGTCTCCGAGGGAATGACCGCAGCGTGTGTGCGGGGCACGGGGCACGCGCCGTCGCTGGTCCGCCCTCCTGGCTCCTGCCCACCGGCGGGGCCGAGGCTCCAGCAGTCCGCGGCTGCTGGAGCCCTTCTTCGTTGTGCGGAAAGGACTTCTTCGATGCGCGACACCTTCCAGCACCGGCGAGATGTCCTGGTCCTGCAACTGGCGCGCATGTGCGACCTGGCGGGCACGGCGATGCGACGCGCGACAACAGCGTTGCTGGACAGCGACCTCACGCTGTCCGAGCAGGTGATCGCCGACGATCGCACGCTGAACGAGGCACGCTCGATAACCGAGCACGACGCCCAGATCCTGCTGGCGCTCCAGGCACCGGTGGCCACCGACCTGCGCACGATCGTGTCCGTGACACACGGCGCGGAGAGCGCCGAGCGCATGGGCGATCTGGCCCACCACGTGGCGCTGGCAGTACGGCGGCTCCACCCCGAGCCCGTCGTGCCGCCGTTGCTGCTTCCGAGATTCGAGCGCATGGGCGAGATCGCCGTGCGGATGGCTGGCACCGCGGCCAGGGTGGTACGCGACCCCGACATCACCATCGCCGACGACCTGGAGTCCGCCGATGAGGAGATGGACGAGCTGCACCGCTCGTTGTTCACCGTCATCGGCATCCAGGACTGGACCTACGGCGCGTCCACGGCGGTGAACGCCGTCCTGTTGAGCAGGTACTACGAGCGCTTCGCCGACCACGCCGTGTCCATCGCCCGCCGCAGCGCGATCGCCCACACCGGCGGCGGCGTGGTGGTGTGACCGGAACCGGCGCGTGTTCCGGTCACACCGGCCAAGGGTGTCTAGGGGCTGGTGACCGTCTCGGTCAACCAGTGGCTGAGCTTGAACGGCATCCCGGGCCTGTTCGAGCGTGCGGGCGTGCACGACGACGGCATGCCCGGCAGCGGCAAGACGGCGGGCGGTGTCAAAGCCGAGACCCGCGCTGGCCCCGGTGACGAGCGCGGTGAGTGGTGTAGTGGACATGTTCCATCCATGGTTGAGGAGGACGCGCCCCCCAGAGCGCGCCCTCGCGGAAAACCCCGTCCACCGGACGGGGCGATAACTGGATTCGCGGCTAGATCAGCCGGGTACTGGGCGGCTCGTCGTCGTGACGCACACCCATGGGGAAGCCCGATGAGCACGCGGCGTCGAGCCGCGCGGATCGAGTCGGAAGGGCACCCACACCAGGATCGAGCAGCGGCCGCGGATGCGGGGCAAGCGCGCTTACGCGATCTCAACATCCGGCATCAAAATCGCGTTAATACCCATGCCTCCCGCCGATCGGCTCGGGGACGGCGGCCGCCTGAATGGGCACACTTGCAGGCGTGGACGACCTCCCCTACGCGATCGCGCTGATCGGCGTGTTCCTCCTTGTCGCACTGGGACTTCGCAGCGCGCAGTGGTGGCTCTGCAAGCAACGTCGGAAGAAGGCCGGGCGCAGCCGCCTCACCGGCGCGCGCAAGTGAATGTCGCACCTTCAAACTCATCTCGCCCCATCATCCCCGGCCGCCAACAGGAACTGCTCCGAGCTTGGCCCCGGGAAGTGCAGGCGCAGGGTGTAGCCGGTCGCTCCGGAGCGAATATCAACGTGGTCGCAGACCTGAGCGCGAGCCAGAGCTCGTCGCCTGGCGTTGGTTCGAGCCGACGGCGGCCGGTAACCGATGAACCGGTCCGTGAGTGATCCACCGGGATCATGCACCTCACACACGATGCTTTCCCGTTGCTCCCACACTCGGATGGCGGCGCACCCGCTGCCGTGGCTCAGAACGTAGCCGGCGATCTCCTCGACCGCGACCGTCCACAGCGCGAGCGCCTCGCCGGTGAGATCGCAGGTGTCCGCGTAAATGGCGGCGAACCGCCGCACGCTGGACAAGTCACCGGTGAAGGGCAGCATCGCCGCGTCGGCCGGCGGTGCCGGGAGGGGATCCGCATCGCAGCTCCGGGCGAACTCCTGCGGCTCGACGAACTCGGGAGAAGCGGAGATCTCACTCCCCTCGACGTGCGCGGGATGGGTTCGCAGGACGTCCGCGACGATGGTCGACTCCAAGACCCGCGTGTCGTACGGGCAGATCATCCAGATGTTGGTGTCGGCCAGGATGGTGTTGAGCCCGGCCTCGAGGCGCTTCAGCCCCAGCACTTCTCGACGGGAGCGCCTGAACGAGAGGGGTTCGACCAGGATCCGCACATGTCCGGTGGCCGACGCGGAGGAGCACCGCTTCCAGTAGCGGTGGAGACCGGCCACCCGCTGCGCCGGGCTCCGGCCGAAGGAGCTCGTGTTGGCATACTCCACGTCATCGGCGCGCGCCCCCAGGGCATCGCTCAACAAGTCGATGTTGGTGGCGGTGGTCGCGGCCAGTACGGGCTCTTTCCGCGCCAGACCGTCCTCGATGAACGGCACCGCCATCGCCAGGAACTCCTCATCGGATCCGTAAATAGCCGCCTGGTGCATGAACGACGCACCGGCTCCCGTCGTCCCTTGGTGGCTCACGACCTGGTCACCTCCTCTACGACTCGCAGCGCCGGCAGCTGATCCCATTGATAGATCCGCAGGATCGTGCGAACGACGGGCGCCGGAGAACGGAGCACGAACCGGCGACCCCTATGGAGACCGCTGGCGATCCGGGCGAGCAACCGCACGGCCGCCACGTCGGCGTAATGCAGGGCGGTGAGGTCGAGGTGGAATTCGTGCTCGTCGCGGAATGCGGTATCCAGGGCGGCGGACAGTTCGGCGACGTTCGACCTGTCGAGCTCGCCGACCAGCCGCAACCCCGGTGCGTCCGCCAACGGGGTTATCCACATCGTGGATTTTCGCCGCTGAACCTGTTCGGCCGACAACACCACGCCGTGCAACTGTCGCGCGGCAGCCAACAGCTCCTCGGAGAACTCCCGCTCATCGTAGTGACAGGCCAACGTCAGTCCTGCCAGCCAGCCCTCGTCGAACGAACTGCGCAACCACTGCTCGTGCTCGACCAGGTCGGCCATGCTCGGCACACCGCCCAGCACCGCGCCCATGTCCACACACGCGTGCAGACCGAGGTAGCCGTCGTTTTTCGCATCGCGCACCCGGGCGGCGAGCAGCTTCAACACGCGCTGTGGGCCGGATGCCCCGTTCATCACGGCGAACTCGGCGGCCGACCAGACCACCGCCTGGCCCCTGCGGATCACCGAATCCACGCCAGGACCCGCGTCGCCGAGCCAGCCCAGGATCACCCCCGACGACGCCTCATCGGCCACATACGCGATCTTGTCACCGTGCTCCAGGGCCGCGACGAGCTGCACGATCAACGCCTGGCGATATTTATCGTCCGCACCATACGAAAGACACAGGTGGTCGCCACGCTTCCACGGTCGCACCATAGTCCAGCCCTCCTGAACAAGCCATCAACGGTAACGACCAGTCAATTCGCTGTCAGCTCGACGACACCGGAGTAAATAATTTCGCACTACGGAAAGAAACCCGCAGAACCGCACCTACAGCCACCCAAAGTCGATGCTTCCGGGCAATGCGGAACTCACGGACGGGCAATCACGACAGAACGGTCTTGTCACCCGGAAGGGCTGGTCCGGCCCCTCCCCGCGGGGCCGGACCAGCCGCGTCCCTAGCCGGGGATCTGGTTCAGATCGATCGAGTACTCCGAGTAGTCCACCTGGACGTAGATCGAGTAGTCCCCGGCCAGGCGCTCGGAGTCGGAGTAGCGGATCGGGATGACCCCGCGCCCGTACCCGAGGTCGACCGCGGCGACCCTGGCCAGCTCGCGGCCGGCAAGGCCGATCGTGGCCGGGGTGAAGGTCCGGCCACCGGGTTCCTCCCTCGTGCCGACCGGGCGGTCCCCCGCCTGCCCGAACACGTGTTGGAGCAGGTCGATCAGGGCGGGCAGGCCGAGATCGAGCGCGGTCTTCACCACCATGCCGGTCTGCGGGCCGTAGAACAGGCACGATCGCACCCGCGATCGCCCCGCCGTACTTGCCGAGTTCGTCGCCCCAGTCGGTCAGGATGTCGCTTCCGCCGTCGTACTCCATCACCGTCGGCGTGACGAGCACGGTGAAGTCGTCCGTCTTCGGCGCGTTGTAGTCGAGCAACAGCAACGGAAGCCGGTCGCCGTAGGTGGTGACGGCGCGGCCCCACGGCGGGTTCGGGTGGCTGTCGCCGTCCGGATGCCGCCCTGGGGGCTCGCCGAGCCGACCGCGAGCCGGTCCGGGAAGTCCGGACGGTCCGGGTTCGCGCCCCGGTCACCGAGCACACGGGTGCGTGGCTGTCCCTCGGTGATGGTGTCGCCGTCGCGGTCGACCATGCCCCCGGCGGAGGCGACCGAGCTGTTCCAGCGCGTGGTCGGTCCCCGGGAGGTCGTGGAACCCGATGCCTGCGCCCAGATCGTGAACGCCTGCGGCTACCTGCCCCTGGCGATCCGCATCGCCGCAGCCCGCTTGCGGAGCCGTCCCGCGTGGACGGTCGGGGACCTGCTGGCCCGACTCACCGACTCCCGGCGCCGCCTGACCGAACTGCGTGCCGGGGACCGGGCCGTGGGTACCGCGTTCGACTTGTCCTACCGCCACCTCACCGAGGAGCAGCGAGCGCTCTTCCGGCGACTCGGACTGCACACCGGCGTGGACGTCACCGTGGCCAGCGCGGCGACGCTCTCCGGCACCGACCACGCCACCACGGAGGAATTGCTGGAACAGCTTCTCGATGTGCACCTGGTCCAACAACACGTCGCGGGCCGCTACCGGCTCCACGACCTGCTGCGCCAGTTCGCCGCGGAACGCGCCGAAGAGGAGGAGCAGCCTCAGGACCTGGACCTGGGACGCCAACCCGGCTACTTGACCACTACGCGCACACCGCCACCACAGCGAACGCCGCGCTCCGTCCCGGTGCCGCTTCGTCGACGGCGTACCAGCAGGCGTTGACTGGCTGGACGCGGAACTGGAGAATCTGTCGCGCCTGCATCGACCACGACCGGCCGACGCACGCCTGCGGTTGGCGCGTGCCCTCTTCGACTACCTGGACGTTCGGAGCCGGTTCGAGCTCGCGCTGCGCGTGTACGGGCCGCCGTGGACCTCGCCGTGTCCGTCGGAAACCGGAGGCCGAAGGTTTCGCCTTGCGTGCCAAGGGATGCGCCCATATGAGGCGCAGCGACTTCGTTCAGGCACGGGAGAGTTCCGCCGTGCGGAACTGATTGCCGTGACATCGATGACCGGCACGGACTCGGGCTGACCCTGTACAACATCGGCGGCTCGGAGACCTTCCTGAGCCGGTACGCGCCCGCACGGCCACGCTACCGAAGCGCTGACGTTGCTGCGCGAGGAAGGAAACCGGAGCGCGAAGGCAATGCCCTGAACACCCTCGGCGGGGTCCACGTGTACCAGGGTGACAACGAGGCGGCGCCGGGAGGTGTTTCGAGCTGTCGCTGCGGGGCTGCGCGCGTCGGGACCATCGTGGCGAGGCACAGTACCTGTGGCAACCCGGGGCGATCTCGGCTCGGCCTGCACCGAGCCCGGAAAAGGCGGACGAGGTGCTGCGGCGAGGAGTACGCCTGCTCAGCGGCACCGGCGACCTCGACAGCGAAGGCGTACTGCGGGCCAATCTTGGAATCAGCTTGCTCGACCGAGCTGACGCTCGCGGCGCGATCGAGGAACTCACCACCGCCCTGAAACTGTTCTCTGAGATCGGAAACCGCTACTTCACGTCCGCGACACTGATCGACCTCGGACGCGCGCACGCCGCCATCGGCGAGTACGGGAGCGCGAAAGCGCAGCTGCGTAAAGCGATGGCGCTCGCCCGCGAGGTCCGCGTCCGCTACTGCGAGGAAGCCCGTGCGCTGCGCGTGCTCGGCGAGGTGGACGCCAAGGTCACCGGCACGGCGACCGCAACTGCTGGTGCTGCCCACTGCGCGTGAAGCGTTCACCATCTTCGCGGAACTGGGCGCGGCCGAGGCCACCGAAGTCCGCGCTCTACTGGAGAAAACGGGGAATACTCCATAGCGGACTGTCCACTGAGTACAGAGCGAGGCAACGCTCCCGGTCCAGGATTCGAACCTGGGTCTACGGAGCCAAAATCCGTCATGCTGCCGCTGCACCAACCGGGATCCCGCTTCCCCCATCGTCAGCGAGGAACAGGGTGGGGTCAACCCGATTATCGCCGAGTCACAGGATGCGGGGCCAGGCCGATCGGCACAGCGGGCGCAGGCCGTTGAGCGCGACCGTGCACACTGATGGCCCCGTCCGCTCGCCACGATCGGAACGTTCGTCGCGCGCTTTCACCACGTCGATCTGGCGCACATGTCGATCCTGTGATCATCTGCGGCACTCGGCGGGTGATGCCCACTGGCACGGGAGTGAGCGGACTGGCCACGCCGGAAGGCAACCGGGACCCTCATAGACGGACTCGATCCCCTTGACCTGCAAGGGGATCTCAACCTTCGAGGAAGGAATTGACCGGTGAGCACGTCACTGACCTCAAGCACGCCGTCACTCCGGCTACACCCGGGAGGTTGTGTTCCTGAGCTCGCAGTGACTTCGCGAAGGAGTAACGGTCATGGAGTGTTCGGGTGGGTCGACGGCCCTGAGTCAGCTGGTCGCACCATCACGCGGCCGGACCGTGGTGAGGTAGCGGGCGGTGTATTCGCGCAGTCGGCTGATCTGCGCCGGGGTCAGGTGCCGGTAGCCCAGGGAGGCACCACGACAGTGCACGCCGTCGCAGGCGCATTCCGGGACGGCGATGCTCTCCCATTCGCTGGCGGCGTAGTCCCAGGTGATCTCGTCGCCGGGCGAGATCGCGGTCAGGGCGATGAAGTCGTAGCCGCCCACGTTGTTGTCCAGGATGGCGGTGTTGGGGCCACAGGAGTGGTTGATCAGCACCGCCGGTTCGTTCAGCAGGACATGGCGGTCCCAATCGGTCTGCATCGAGTGCCTGGTCCGGCCCTGGAGGGTGCGCACCGCGCGGCCGACGACGACAACGGCTCCGGGCTCGAAGCGGCGTAATGCGAACACCCCTCGCCCTTTGTCGCGAGCAGGACCTGTTCGAACGGCGAGCGGGGAATCCGGTCCTGAAGAGTCACGGTGGTCGAGTTCCTGTTTCATCGTGCGGACTCTCCTGTCTGGTGAGGACGGCCGCCCTCAAGCTCCTTTCGATCTTCGCTCGCGCTGGCCTGGCTCAGTAGAGGTCGGCGATGTCGGCCACCCGTCCGTCCGAACCGGATCACGCGGACGCACCAGGGGAATTCCGGCACCACGCCCCGACGGGGACGCCTGGCTCCGGCGACTCTGACGGGTGAACGTCACCGTGTCGCATCCTTGAGATCGACAGGGCTCGGCCAGCATGGCGACCATGGCCGAGAAGATCGCGATCGTGGGTGTGGCTTGCCGCCTTCCTGGAGGGGTGCGCGACCTCCGGGAACTGTGGTCGGTACTGGCCGAGGGCCGCGAGGTGGTCGGCGACCCGCCGCGGGATCGCTTCGACGTGGACAGTTACTGGGATCCCAATCCCTACCGGCCGGGCAAGTCCTACACCTTCGCCGGCGGTTTCCTCGACGACATCGCGGGATTCGACGCCGAGTTCTTCGGGATCAGCCCCCGCGAGGCGGCGTGTGTGGACCCGCAGCAGCGGCTGCTGCTGGAGCTGGGGGTCGAGGCGCTCGACGACGCCGGGATCGCGCCACGCGGCCTCGCCGGGTCGGACACCGCGGTGTTCGTCGGCGTGTCCTCACCGGACTACGGCGGCCAGCAGTTCACCAATCCCACCGACATCGGGCCTTACACCAGCTCCGGCTCGGCGTTGTCCAACACCGCGAACCGGCTGTCGCACTACTTCGACCTGCGCGGACCGAGCCTGAAGGTCGACACGGCCTGTGCCTCGGCGCTCAACGCCTTCCATCTCGCCTGCCAGCACCTGCGCTCCGGTGAGGGCCGCGTCGTGCTGGCCGCGGGTGGCTTGCTGGCTGGAAAACGACCAGCGACCCTGCCGCTCGGGGTCGAACGCCCGGATCTCCTTGAGCTGGGCGGACTGGTCCCCGTAGCGGATCGTCGTCTTCGAGGCGTGCCGGTAGGCGTCGCGCCGTTCCTGGAGCGCGCCGTTGTAGAGCGAGCAGTGATCACGCAGCATCCCGGCCAGCGCGTGCGCCTGTTTAGCGGTGGGCCGGAGCACGAACTTGTAGGCCCGTCTCACGAGTCCGCCCCCTTCGTCCCGGGCGTTCCCACTGGGTGTCGATGTAGCGCTGCACCGTCTCCGCGCTGACCGCACCGACCGAGGCAACCAAGAACGACGACGACCACAGCGTGGGCATCCGGGAACGCAGGTGCGGAAACTCCTCTCGCAGCACCCGCGAGGTGTAGCCCTTGAACTGGTTGGCCACATACGAGGCGGACGCTTTCGGCTCGTGCTTGACGAACAGGTGCACGTGATCGGGCATCACCTCCAAGGCGATGATCTCCCAGCCCTTCTCGGTGGCCTTGTGCTCGATCAGTTCCGCAGCCGGTCCGCGACCCGGCCACCCAGGACCGGGCGGCGGTACTTCGGGCACCACACCACATGCAGCCCGAGGTCATACGCGCCACCAGAGTACCGGCGCACCTTCCGCGTCACAGTCACCCGATCATTATACACGTGACATGTTTATAGCGCGTACTTGACGCGATCCCCCCACCGGCTAGAACCGGTGATCCCCTCGCTACGTTTCACTGATGGACCCGCGCCGACAGCGAACCGCCACCGCGCTGCTCAACGCCGCCGAGAAGCTGTTCCGAGAACGCTCGGTCGAGGACGTCACGGTCGAGGAGATCGCCAAGTGCGCCGGAGTCGCCGTCGGCTCCATCTACAACACCTTCGGCTCGAAGGCCGGACTCCGTGCCGCCCTCGTCGAACGCGCGCTCCGGGTGGACCGCGACTACATGGACGGCGCCTACCACCGGGACGGGACCCCCGTGGAGCGGATTCACGCCGCGGCCGAGGCGTACCTGGAGTTCTACCTCGCCTATCCCGACTACTTCCGGATGCTGGCCTTCCCCGACGCGCCGGGGCAGTACGCCGCCGGTCGCGAATTTCCGAACGGCTCACGGCCTCCGTGGACGAACAGAACCAACGCCTGGTCGCCGCCATTCGCGAGGGCATCGAGGCGGGCCAGGTGCGCGAGGTCGACCCCGAGGAGACCGCCACCGTTCTCTGGGCGACGTGGAACGGGATCATCAGCCTGGCGTGGCGGCCGGACGCCTTGCGGCACGACGAGAAACAGCTGCGACGCCTGCTCAGGTCGGCCACCGAGATCGCCGAGATCGGCCTTCTCCGACAGCCGGACTGAACTGTCACCACGTCCCTCGTGTGATCAACAAACACGGGCGGAGCGCTTCCGGAGTGGTTGTTCGCCGAGCGGAACCGGCCGCGCTGTGTGTCACCCTCGGCACCTTCGTCGGCGGCATGACCGGCATCGGGCGCTGAACGCCGTCGTCGAGGTGGCCCGCAAGATCGACGCCGAGTTCGTCTTCGCGCTCGGCGACACGGACGTCTCCGAGCTCGGTGCGCTACCCGGACAACGTGCGCGTCGCCGGATGGGTTCCACTCAACGCCCTGCTGGACCACTGCGAAGGGATCGTGCACCACGGCGGTTCGGGCAGCACCTTCACTTCCCTGGCGTTGGGCGTGCCGCAGCTGGTGCTGCCGCACGGGGCGGACCAGTTCGGCAACGCGAAGATGGTGCGCGACGCGGGCATCGGACTGTGGGCCGAAGGGTCCACTGTGGACGCTTCACACTTCACGCAGCTGTTGGAGGACAAGGGATTGCGCGCCAACTGCGAGCGGCTCCAGGCGGAGAACGCCGCACGGCCGCCGCTGCGGACATCGTGGCGAAGCTCGCCGAACTGGTGCGCTGACGGCCTGGACGAGTAGTTCCCAGCAGCTTCCCGCGTGGGCGGGCTGGGTTCCAGGGTGAGCGGACCGGTTCCAGCGTGGGGTGCCGCCGCTGCGATCCCAGCCTGGTCGGGTTCTGGTGGTCCGCGGTCCCAGCGGGGTGTGATGTGCCGTTGCCCTCGCTCGTAGCTGCGGTGAGGGCGTCGGTGAGAGCGCCCTCACCAACTACGGCGAACGAGACCGCCTGCTTTCGACAGCACGCGCGAGGCAAAATTCAGCGGATCTCGAGGTTGCCCGGACCGCAGGTTCGGCGGGATGCCCGTGTTCGTGTATCGAGGGCGCGGTCCACCAGACCGCTCCGGGCCGCCGAACCGCATCGGTGGTTCCTGAGAGGTAGCGCAGCGTGGGTGTCCTGCCGCCGCCCGTGTGACAAGACAGTGATGGCTGGTGGGCGTCGTGACGGCCTAGACCACTACTCCGAGCAGTACGCCTGGCGCGTCCTCAACCTCAGGGTTCGCGCCGTGCACCGAGGAGCCGCCCGCGGGGCCGCACCTCGCGTTCGTGCTTGTGCGCTCCGGTTTCACGATCGCGCGAGAGAGTCACCGGCACCGGAACCGCGTGCCCTGTTTGATGATTCACGAAAATGAACCGGATGCTCCAACCCCACCGGCTTGATACTCCAACACGGTAGCACTCCGGGCAAGAGCGGCGAATCCGAGTATGTCGTCGCTAACCTTGCTTCGCCATGATCGACAACATGGGATGAAAGGAGTCATCGTGGCTATTACGGTGAACCTGAACAACCAGCTCGACCGGTCATACGAGAATCAGACCCTGACCGAAATCCTGGACGCGCCGGTTTCCGCACTGGAGGGAATCAGCCCCCGTGATGCCGAGGTGCTCGCCTCGACGTTCGGATTCAGGACGGTACGCGATCTCGGGACCAACAAGGTGATCCGACTGGCCGTGGAGTTGACGCGGCTCGACGGACTCTCCCGACTCTGATGAACGAACGTCCGCGGCCGTGGCCGTGGCCGTGACGGGCTTAACCTCCACGAACCATGCGCAGGTGATTGCACGACGACGGCATATCACCCTCGCTTAGGAGAAACCGTTGCCTGGCTGACTGAAGAACTGACCTCGATGCTGCCGCGAGTCGATCTACAACATCACCATCTACAGGCGGGACTTCGCGCTCTGAAGAAGCTCGATCTCAGCTCGACGGCCCTTGCCGATTCCGCGCTTGCGCACCTGAAGTCGCTGACCGGCCTGCAGAGTCTCGATCTCAGCCACACGCTGGTGGAGGGCAGCGGACTTGCCGCGCTCTCGGGTATGGCCCAGCTGCGCGAGCTCAACCTGAACAGCGCACGCGTCGGCGACGCTGGGATGACCCACGTGGGCATTCTGACGGCGCTCGAGACGCTGTCGCTGAGTTACACGGACGTCACCGATGCCGGACTGGAAGCCGTTACGAAGCTGACCAGGCTGACCAACCTGAATCTTGGTGGCGCGGACGTCCGTGATGCGGGTCTCGCGCGCATCGGCAAACTCGCGAACCTTCAGAAGTTGAACCTGAGCTTCGCGCGGTTTACCGACGCGGGGCTGGTGCACCTTGCCGCGCTGAAGCAGCTGAGAGAGCTGAACCTGCAGAACACGATCGCAACCGACAAAGGCATGGCCGAAATTGGCAAGCTCGGAAACCTGGAAACGCTCAATCTTGGCTACACGACCGTCGGCGACACCGGGCTGACACACCTGTCGGGGCTGCCGAAATTGACGACGCTGCTGCTCGACACGGTGGATTTGACCGACGCCGGTGTCACGCACCTCGCGGGATTGAAGGGGTTGCGGCAGCTCGATCTGTACCATACGCTCGTCACCGACAAGGGATTTCAGCAACTGAAACAGGCGCTTCCCGACTGCGTCATCCATTACTCGCGCGATTCCGCGCGCCGGCGCGGGTGAGCTATGAAGAAGATCATCGCCGTGTTCGCGATTGCTATCCTGAGTCGCCTGGCGTTGGACAGGGCTTCAGCCCCGTCCGCGGCGCAACTGACCGACACATCGCTCGCCGCCGACATTGAAAAACTCGGCGGGCACGTCGTCCGCGACGCGAAAGGCAACATCGTCGAGGTGTCGCTCGCGCGCACGTGGGCGACCGACGCCGATGTCGAACGCGTGGCGGCTGTCAAGACGCTGAAGAAACTCGACCTGTCGCTCACGTATGTGTCCGATGCGGGCGCCGAAGCGATCGGCAAGGCCGCCCAGCTCGAAGAGCTGAATCTCTTCACCGCCGAGTTCATCACCGATGCCGCCATCGCGTTTCTTCGCGGCAATACGAATCTCCGGGTGCTGAATCTGCGCGGAACCGACGTGACCGACACGAGTCTCGAGTACGTGAGCAAGCTCGCCAACCTTCGCTCGCTCGACATCAGTTTTACGCAGATCGGCGACGTCGGCATGGAGCACCTCGCGCCGTTATCGCAGCTCGAGGATCTGAATGTCGGGGGCATGAAGATCAGCGGATCTGCGCTTCACGTCCTGAAGTATCTGCCCAACCTGAAGCGCTTGAGCTTCTACGGCATGCAGCGGCGCAACGCGGGCATGTGCTGGGCGCCGGTGATGACCGACCTCGAGCTCGACACCATCGCGCTTTTGACGGGCCTCGAAGAGCTGAACATCGGCGACGGCGTCGCGCTGGGCACACCGCGTCCGGAAGAGCTCGGTCCGCGCACGGGTGAAGCCGAATGCCGCATCACCGGTGGAACGCGAATCACCGATTTCGGGGTCGCCAAGCTCGTCAACCTCAAGAAGCTGCGGAACCTGAATCTGAGCGGCTCCGTCGTGACGGGCGCTGCGCTGAAGACGCTGGCCGGATTTCCGAATCTTCAGCGGTTGAGCCTGTGGAATGTGGAAGGCATCAACGATTCGGCGGCGGCCGGCTTCGAATCACTGCAAAACATCACGAGTCTCGACTTGTCCAACACGGGAATCGGCGATCGCACGCTGATGGCGCTCGCGAAGCTGCCGAAGCTGCAGCGGCTCTACGTGAGTGACACGGCGGTCACACAAGAAGGGGTTGCCGCTTTCAAGCAGCAACACGCGTCAGCCGTGATTTCCTGGGGAACACGTCCCGCACCAAGGGAGCCGCTGGTCGGGTCAACAAAACCGCGCGGGGCGTACACAGAATGACGATGAAGGGTTCCGGGTTCCGGGTGCCGGGTCTAAAAAACAAGACCCGGCCTACGTACGTAGGGCGGGTCCTGTTCTTTGGACCCGCCGCTGCCGCCATCCTCGTAGGGCGGGTCCTGTTCTTGGGACCCGCCTTCTCGATCGTCGAGGCGCAGGCGCCGGCTCCGTCGTTTGCCACGACGGTGTATCCGGTGCTCGAAAAGGCCGGCTGCCGTGCGTGCCATACCGACGAAGGAGTCGCGTCGGGCACGAGGCTGCATTTCCCGCCAGAGGCGGCGAGCGCAGAAGAGATTGACGCGTTCGGCCTCACGCTGGCTGCGCTCGTGAATCGCGGCGAACCGTCGAGCTCGCTGCTGCTGAACAAGCCGACCAACCGCACGCGCCACGTCGGCGGCGTGAAGATCGAGCCCGACTCGGCCGACGAGCAGGTTCTTCGCGCCTGGATTCAGCATCTTGTCAGCGTTCCAGACGCCGACGTCAGCGCGGCTCGGGCGCGGCTTGCGGTGGTGAAGCCGGCCGCCGCGCATCAGGTCGGCCTGCGCCGGCTGACGCACAGCCAGTACAACAACACGGTGCGCGATCTGGTCGGCGACTACAGCCGGCCCGCCGATCGCTTCCCGCCGGAAGACTTCGTCGGCGGCTTCAAGAATCAGACGCGGACGCAAAGCATCCCGCCGGTGCTGGAAGACGCATACAGCACCACTGCCGAGCGCATTGCGCTGAACGCGTTCCGTGCGGGAGATGTGAACGGCCTCGTTCCCTGCAAGCCGGCGTCCGCGCGCGACGCTGAAATGCCGCGAGCAGTTCGTGCGCGTGTTTGGCGAGAAGGCGTTCCGGCGCCCGTTGAACGAGGTCGAAATACGGCGGTACAACGATCTGTTCGCCGAGCAGGCCAGCCGTACCGGCAAGTTCCTCGAGGGTGCGCGAGTCGTCGTCGAGGCGATGTTGCAGTCGCCGAAGTTTCTGTTTCACGTCACCGCGGGCGAATCGCGTGCGCTACGGCGGTCAGCGCGACTACGCGATCGCAAACCGTCTGTCATACCTCTTGTGGGACACGATGCCCGATCGCGCGCTCCTTGACGCGGCCGCGAAAGGCGAGCTTCGGACCGCCGAAGGTCTCGAGCGCGTGGCTCGCACGATGCTGCAGGACGCGCGAGCGCGGCAGGCGACCGATGAGTTCTTCAGCCAGTGGCTGCGCTTCGATCGCATGCTGACCGCCGCGAAAGACGACGAACGGTACCCGTCGTTTACGCCGGAGCTCGCGGCGATGATGGTGCAGGAGACGAAGATGCTTCTGGGGCATCTCGTGTGGAATGATCGCAATTTCATGGAAGCGCTGACCGCCGACTACAGCTTCCTGAATGCCGATCTCGCGCGGCTGTACGGTCTGCCTGAGCCCGCGGGAGAGTTCGAGATCGTCAAATTCCCCGAAACGCTTCCACGCGCCGGCATTCTCGGCCAGGCAACGTTCCTCGCTTCGACAACCGGACCCGTCGAGACGTCTCCCACCGCGCGTGGTTTGTTCGTGCGCGAACATCTGCTGTGTCAGATCGTGCCGAACCCGCCACCCGGCGTGAATACGAACCTGCCCGAGCCGGCAACCGCCGATGCCGCGCGCGCGAAGCGCGAGCGCATGGTCGAGCACGCGACGAATCCCTCGTGCTCGGGCTGTCATCGCCTGATGGATCCCATCGGGTTCGGGCTGGAAAAGTACGACGCCCTCGGCGGTTGGCGCGAGCAGGAAATCGTCGATATCTATGCCGGCGCGGGCGAATCGCGGCGGAGCAAGCCAGTGCCGGTCGACATCACCGCGACCGGCGAAATCGCCGGGCTGGCGAACTCGACGTTCGGCGATGCCCGCGCGCTTGGCCGCGTGCTGGCGGCGAGCCCCGTCTGCCAGGATTGCGTGGTCAAACAGGTGTTTCGCTATGCCTTCGGCCGGGCCGAGATGCCATCGGACCGGGCGACGGTGACGGGCACGGCGACCGCGTTCCGGAGCTCGGGGTTCAAATTCAAAGAGTTGTTGATTTCGCTCGTCCGATCGCCACAATTCTTAGAGGGGTTATAGCGATGCATGTCACAAGACGACGGTTCCTTCAGGGTGTGGGCATGGCCGGCGCCGCTATCCGCGTCGGGCTCCCGCCGCTGGCGGCGTGGTTCACGACCAACGGCACGGCATACGCCGCGACGTCCAAGCCTGTCGCCTCGCGTTTTGTGTTCTGGTTCAACGGCAACGGCATCCCCGAGCGCTACTGGATTCCGTCGGAGGTCGGCTCCAGTTACGAGCTGACGCCCTGTCTCGCGCCGCTCAAGTCGCTGCGCGACGACCTCCACATCATCAGCAGCATCGACAATGCCGGCGCCAGGTCGTCGGGGCCCGGCAACGGCCATCACAAGTCGATCAGCGGCGTGCTGAGCGGTGCGGCCTACACGGGCCGAGGCGCGGGCGGTGCCTCGATTGACCAGGTCATTGCGGCGGGGATGGTCGGCAAGACGCGCTTCAACTCGCTTCAGGTTGGCGTCTGCCAGGAGTCGCACGGCGAGAACATCCATCGCAACATGAGCTGGGCGGGACCGGATCGCGCGCTGCCGCCGGAGATGATTCCGCAGAATCTCTTCGATCGCATGTTCGGCGTGCGCGACGAAAGCTGGGTGACCCGCAAGAAGAGCGTGCTCGACGCGGTTCGCAGCGATCTGAGCGATCTGCAGCCCACGCTGGGGCAGAGCGACCGCGTGCGGCTCGACGAGCATCTGACGTCGGTGCGCGAGCTCGAACGCGCCATCGCCAGCCTGCCGGCCGACTACGGGAAGAACCTGAAAGAGCCGGAAGACGTGGCCGATCTGACCGACTACCCGCGCATCGCGAAGATTCAGAGCGATCTCGTCGTGCACGCGCTCGCGTCGGGTCAGACCAATGTCGTCTCTTACATGCTGTCGAAGGGCCAGAGCCTCACGCGGTTCCCGTGGCTGGGGCTGACGCGCCTGCGGCATCACGATTACACGCACAGCAATGCGGCATCGCCCGAATCTCAGCGGATCTTGCGCGACATCTGCCGGTGGCACGTCGAGGAGTTCGCCTACTTCCTCGCCAAGCTGAAGTCGGTGCCGGAGGGCGACGGCAACCTGCTCGACAACACGTGCGTGTTGTTCGCGCACGAGCACGCCGAGGCGAACCCGCACAAGAACAGCGGGCTGGCGATGATTCTCGCGGGACATGCCGGCGGGATGAAGACCGGCATGCACTCGAGGATGCGCAACACCAACGGCGATGTGTACATGACGATTGCCGAGGAGATCTTCAAGCAGAAGCTCGACCGCGGCTTCCCGAGCGCGGAGGACAAGGTGCCGGGGATCGTGTAAGGACGAAAGTAAGAACAGTAAAAGTAGAAAGTAGAGAAAACGCAAACACAGAGGGCAGGGGTCGGTTCTCCTGCCCTTTTTGCGTGCGCGCGGGCGCTTTATTCGTTTTTCCTTCTTCCTTTTTCCTTTCTTTTATAGGATCACCCTTTCTAAACCACCACCAGTTAGAGGGCTGTAAAGATGAGCGTACAAACGGCACCGTCGCGTGCAAGCTTGTTGGACCCCAAAGATAAACAGCGGCTCGAGGACGTCGGGTTCATGACGTGTATGACCCTGACCCTGCTCGGGAATTACGCGCAGACCGGCCACTTCGGCGGGCCGCTCGCTTATACGCCTTACAACGTCGCGGTGCACCTGGCCGGGCCGAAGCTCGGCGGCCTTCGCCACGATTACCGGCGCCCGAAACATCCCTACGGCGACAAGTTCATGCTCGCCGCGGGCCACTGCGCGCCCACGTGTTACGCCCTCTGGATGATCATGGGCGAGGCGCTCCACCGGAAGTTCAAGGCGACCGGCGACAAGAAGTACTACGTCGCGCCGAAGGACGGCTTTCTCGCGATCGACGCGCTCGGCTTCCGCCGCGGCGCCGGCGCGCTGAAGACGCTGCTGCAGGACAGGGGCTCGCCGACAACCCGCTCTTCGCCGAGGCGAAGGAAGGCGGACGCGGCATCCACGCGCTGTCGGGCCACATCGAATCGATCGATCAGAGCAACGACGTCAACGGCGGACCGTCAGGTGTCGGCCTGCGACGGCTGCGGGCAAAGCCGCGTTCTGGGACATGGTCGGCGCGCCTGTCAATCAGCCCAAAGTGATCGCGTTCGAAGGGAGTTCGCGCTCTGCGCCGGCCACGCGCAGGAGCTGAAGAAACAGGCGCTCGCGCTGAAAGTCGGCAAACGTCTCCGCGTGATGTTCTCGGAGAACAACGCGGGCATAGACGACTCGCTCATCGGCGGCGTCATCGACAGCAAATACACCGGCTACGACTTCGTGCGAGCGGTGGACATCGTACGGCTGGAACATGATGACGATGGCCAACGGCCACGACTACGACCAGATCGTCGGCGCGCTCAAGGCGATGGACGATGTCGATCCGGCCGATCGCCAGCCGATCATCGTCATCGGCAAGACGATCAAGGGTTACTGGCCGACCGCGTCGAACGGCAAGATCGCCGGATCGATGCGATCAGGTCGTCGGCTATCCGAGCCATCCGTATGCGATGAAGATGAACTCGGATTACTTCGTCACGCTCGCGAAGACGTTCGAAGACAAATACGGCGTCGAGTTCCAGGGCATCCGCAACGGCGCGGTCACCGATCCGAAAGAGCGGCTCGTCCAGTTCAAGACCAACATGGACGTCGCCATCTCGGTGCTCGAGAAGAACGGCCTCGGCGACTGGCTCGCCGACCGCATCGTCGAGATCGGCGATCAGGTGAAGGACGATTTCAAGCTGAGCATCGACGTCAAGACAGGATCCGTTCCTCGACGAGCGGCTTCGCGTGGCGAATCTGCCGGCGACACGCAGACCATCAAGCTCAACAACCCGTGTCGGGCGCGGAAAAGGAAATCAAGATCGCGCTCTTCCGCAAGGCCGGCGAGTCGCCGGAGCGCGGCGCGCGATTTCCGAAGTCATCAAGTGGTGCAACTACGTGACCGGCGGACGCGTGGCGACCATTGCCGCCGACTGTCCGAGTCGGTCAACATGGAGCACGGCAGCCTCTCGGCCGCTACGATCCCGAGAAGAAGCCGCTGGCACGCGTTGAAAGCAGCCATCCAGGAAGCCGGCAAGCGTCAACATCCATCGGGCTCGTCGGGCAGAGCGCGTCTCTCGATCCCGAGAGTTTCGCCGGAGTGTGGGCGTGGAGCGGCACGTACGGAGCGTTCACTCCTCTGATGTATCTGCCGGCGCGCGTCTGGAGCCAGCAGAACCAGGACAGCAAATTCCGCACGGGCGTGCTGCACATCCTGGCCGGACACTCAGGTCCGGAAACAGCCGCCGATGCGCGGACGCGCTTCGGCATCTTTGCGCCGCAGTGGAAATTCCCGCCAGACCAGTCATCGAGTCAGATTCTGGGAACAACGAACGTGCCGTTCACTTCTTCAAGGTTGCGCCAGCCAATTCTGCGATTGCACCGAGCGTTGTTTGCGCAGCATTCAATCCAAGTCGAAAGTCCTTGTCACTGAACGTAGCGTAGACGTCCGACGGTTTGTGCCAATGGGGATTCCAGCCAGCGCCAGTGTGCATTCCCCGCTCGTTCTCGCGCACGCTGATCGCAGGGTGAAATTCATGAAAGGCGTCGAGTCCGTGTTTGTCATGTGATTACCGACGGCTGCCGGGTAATCGGTCGCGTACTTCTCATTCGCCTCGCGGAGATAGAACGCAAGCTTCATCGCGTCATCGGCGAAGCGAGAATCGGCTTGAAACTCGACATTCACGTCAGCCTCAGGCCGCTGGTCTGGGCTGAGACTGCCATCCGCCCGTGGCATCCCGTCGTCCCATAACATCATGTCGTGCTGAAATCATTCCGAGCCAGCGTGGTTCAGGAAATCGGCGTGAACCCGACGGGTCCTCCAGCCCCTGCAGGCCGGCGCGATCTCTGACGTAGGCCCTCGCTCCATTCAGGCCCGTCTCTTCGTTGTTCCACAAGACAAAGCGAATCCAGCGATCCGTTTGCACATCTGAGCTGCTTAGGATTCGCGCGAGTTCCATTACGAGGGCCGTTCCCGATCCATTGTCGTTCGCGGCCTCTCCGAAACCATGTCCGTCCATATGCGCGCCAACGATATACATCTCGCCCTGATGCGTGATACCCACCTTGTAGCAAAAGACCTGCTCGCGCGGCCCAGGAGTCGTCGGCTGGGCATTCAACGCCCGAAGTTTCACGTCTGGCTGTGCGTTTGGATCTGATACAGCGCCCGTTGGCGCGCGCACCCCGCGCGGCCGGCTACCACCTGCGATTCGCGTGGTTGGGTCCTTGGACGGCGGCGGCGGTGCCGCGGGCTTAGGGGCGGCGTATAGACGCATCCATGTCGCTCGGTCGCACAACCGTAGCTCTTTAATTGAGCTTCGATCCAATCAACCGCAGCCCGATTACGGTCGGTGCCCTGACGCCGATCGCCAAAGGTGGTCAGGCCTTTGATCGTGGCCTTGTATCGCTCGAGATCGAGCCTACCCACGATCGACTGCGATTGGCTCATCGGGAGCAATCGACTGGCCTGCCCCGAGTGGTGGCCGTTGATTTGCGGAAACAAGGGCGCCGGACGCGATGAGGGACGCGAGGGTAAACACGCGGGCATTCCGCATCATTTCTCCTCCTGATGACACCGTTGCGCGGTAAGGCGTTGCCGAATGATACCCTCGGGAACCCCCTTTCTACTTTCCACTTTTTACTTTCCCCTTTCTTTACTAGGATCACCTTTTCTACTCCACCATCAGAGAGGACTGTAAAGATGAGCGTACAAACGGCACCATCGCGTGCAAGCTTCTTGGACCCCAAAGATAAACAGCGGCTCGAAGACGTCGGGTTCATGACGTGTATGACCCTGACGCTGCTCGGGAACTACGCGCAGACCGGCCACTTCGGCGGGCCGCTCGCCTATACGCCTTACAACGTCGCGGTGCACCTGGCCGGGCCGAAGCTCGGCGGCCTTCGCCACGATTACCGGCGCCCGAAGCATCCGTACGGCGACAAGTTCATGCTTGCCGCGGGCCACTGCGCGCCGACCTGCTACGCCCTCTGGATGATCATGGGCGAGGCCCTGCTACCGGAAATTCAAGGCGACCGGCGACAAGAAGTACTACGTCGCGCCGAAGGACGGCTTTCTCGCGATCGACGCGCTCGGCTTCCGGCGCGGCGCCGGCGCGCTGAAGACGCTCCTCCAGGAAAACGGTCTCGCCGACAACCCGCTCTTCGCCGAGGCGAAGGAAGGCGGGCGCGGCATCCACGCCCTGTCGGGCCACATCGAGTCGATCGATCAGAGCAACGACGTCAACGGCGGGCCATCAGGCATCGGCCTCTCGACGGCAGCCGGCAAGGCGGCCTTCTGGGACATGGTCGGCGCGCCTGTCGATCAGCCCAAGGTGATCGCGTTCGAAGGGGAGTTCGCGCTTTGCGCCGGCCATGCGCAGGAGCTGAAGAATCAGGCGCTCGCGCTGAAAGTCGGCAAGCGCCTGCGCGTGATGTTCTCGGAGAACAACGCGGGCATCGACGACTCGCTCATCGGCGGCGTCATCGACAGCAATACACCGGGTACGACTTCGTGCAGCAGTGGACCTCGTACGGCTGGAACGTGATGACGATGGCGAATGGTCACGACTACGACCAGATCGTCGGCGCGCTCAAGGCGATGGATGACGTCGACCCGGCCGACCGCCGGCCGATCATCGTCATCGGCAAGACGATCAAGGGCTACTGGCCGACCGCGTCGAACGGCAAGATCGCCGGATCGTGCGACCAGGTGGTCGGCTATCCGAGCCATCCGTACGCGATGAAGATGAATTCGGACTACTTCGTGACGCTCGCGAAGACGTTCGAAGACAAGTACGGCGTCGAGTTCCTGGGCCTCCGCAACGGGGCGGTCACCGACACGAAAGAGCGCCTCATTCAGTTCAAGACCAACATGGACGTGGCCATGTCGGTGCTGGAAAAGAACGGCCTCGGCGACTGGCTCGCCGACCGCATCGTCGAAAACGGCGAGTCAGGTGAAGGACGATCTCAAGCTCAGCATCGACGTCAAGACGGACCCGTTCCTCGACGAGCGCCTCCGCGTCGCGAACCTTCCCGGCGACACGCAGACCATCAAGGTGAAGAACCCCTCGTCGGGCGCGGAGAAAGAGATCAAGATCGCGCTGTTCAAGAAGGCCGGAGAAGTCGCGGGCGCGCGGCGCGGGATTTCAGAAGTCATCAAGTGGTGCAACTACGTCACCGGCGGGAGAGTTGCGACGATTGCCGCCGACCTGTCCGAGTCGGTCAACATGGAGCACGGCAGTCTCTTCGGCCACTACGATCCCGAAAAGAATCCTGCGGGCACGCGTCTGAAAGCCGCCATTCAGGAAGCGGGGAACTCGTCGACCGCGATCGGCATCGTCGGGCAGAACGCGTCGCTCGATCCCGAGAAGTTTGCGGGCATGTGGGCGTGGAGCGGCACGTACGGCGCGTTCACGCCCCTCATGTATCTGCCGGCGCGCGTCTGGAGCCAGCAGAACCAGGACAGCAAGTTCCGCACGGGCGTGCTGCACATCCTCGCCGGACACTCGGGACCCGAAACGGCCGCCGATGCGCGCACGCACTTCGGCATCTTCGCGCCGCAGGTGTGGAAGCTCTTCCCGCGCGGCCAGGTGATCAACGTCAGCTTCTGGGACTACAACGACGTGGCGGCCGGTTACTTCGCAGCCGCCGAGATTGCGGCGCGGGAGAAGAAGGTGGGCATCATCGCCATCGAAGTGGCGCGCCCGGACTTCCCGGTCGCCGATCGCAGCAAGTTCGCCGACACCGACGTGCGCGGCGGCCGCGAAAGGTCTCTACGTCATCCGCGACTTCGCGCCGGGCAAGCCGAAGCACGGCTACGTCGTCGCCCAGGGGTCGAGCGCGACGTTCAACCTGGTGCAGATGCTGCCGAAGCTCGAAGAGGCGGGGATCAACGTGAAGGTGATCTCGGCGATCAGCGAAGAGCTGTTCGACCATCAGCCCGAGTCGTACCGCAACTCGGTGCTGCCGCCCGAGGCTGTCTATGACTTGATGTTCATCAGCAGCGGCACGCGGCGCATGTGGCCGCTCCGCAACGTCGGCCCGATGACCGACGAGTACTCGATGACCTCGGACTTCCACAACCAGTGGCTGACCGGCGGCCTCGAGCCCGACGTCATCGCCGAAGCCCACCTCGATCAGAAGTCGATTCTCGAAGGCGTGTCGCGCTTCGCAAACGACAGATCGAAGAGACTCGACGCCACGAAGTCGCTGTTGGGAAAGCTGTAAAGAAACAAGGAAAAATGAAAAATGAAACGTAGGGCGGGTCTTTCACTTTGGACCCGCCCTTTGCTTTTTCTGATCACTAATCCGAACAAGAGTTCAGGAGATTAGGAGAGCACCACTCCCTAATCCCCAGTCCTAGGTTGTTTCTGACCTTCGCGTAATCCGAGAATCCCGGACAAGGCGTACCGTGGCTTTCGTCGGAACGAGCTTCTAGCAGCCGCCCGCCTGAGCGCTCCACGAGCAAGGTGACATCCTCACGCGCCAACCCGTTCATCGCCATATAGGAGTTCGAGCGTCGAAACCAGTGGTACTTGAGCCTGCGGTACGGGCGCAACGAGCCAGGCGGGGATGCTTGTCTTGAGCCGGCCTCCCCGGACAGGCGCATCGACGAACCGCTCGCGGACCTCGGCGGAGACCTTGTCCACCGGGAGTTGAAACACCAGCAGCCCGCCGGGCGCGACGAGTCTGACGAGCTCGGCAATGTATGCCTTTATCAGCGACGGCGGCATGTGCTGGAGCACGATCCAACTGCAGACAAAATCGAAGCCCCCTGAGGGGAATTTCCGAAGATCGGGATTGGTGTTGTGTTCGTAGCGGATCCGATCGGGCGCGGGATTGCGCTGCCGGGCTTGTTCGACCATCGAGTTGGCGATGTCGACGCCCACGACTTCGTCGTAGTAGTCCGCGAGAGCGACAGTCAGGCGCCCGATTCCGCAGCCGAAATCCAACGCGCGCCGGCGCTGCCTGCGCGGCACGAGGCGGTCGGCCTCATTCGTGAGGAACGCAACGTGATTCCTCCCTGTCTCCAGAAACCCGGCCTCGTCCCATTCGGGCTGCTCCGCCGAGGGCGTGAGGATTGCCGCGCGCGCGTTTCGGCGCGCATGCGCTTCCCACTGACGTCTCAACCTGCCAAGCGACATCCCTGACACATTAATCCCTAATCCCAAATCCCTAGAATTCGCTTCGGTATCTCACCGCAAAGACGCTACGACGCAACGGATCTTAAACATAAGATCAGGAGATCAGGAGGCATCTCTTCAGGACTCGAAGACACAACGAAATGCAACGCCCGCAGAGCCGACTCAGACCGCTTCTAATCCCTAATCCCCAATCCCTAATCCCTAGTTCCAAGTCCCCAATCCCTGATTCTGGAAGTGAGCTTCGACGACATCTCGGGTGTTGGTCCGTCCGCGAACTGAAAGCGCTCGAGGCTTTCCGGTCCCCACAGGTTGCCGATCGACATCAGCAGCCGAATGTCGCTGCGGACCGCCTCGGTCACCGACGACTTCGAGAAGAGCTCCTTCAGATCGGCGAGACCCGCATTCTGCAGGAGAATGTCCCGGCGCCCGAGCTTCAGCAGGTGGTTCGGAACGACGACGCTGTTGATGAGGACATCGAGTAGCCGATCGCGCCACGCGCTCGAGAGGCGTGGGAAGACCGAGCGGAACCAGACGGTTCCGAGCAGCTTCTTGAGCTCTCCCGGATCGACGCTCACACTCGCGCTCGCGCCGTTCTGCGCGATCTCGAGGGCAGCAGGATCTGAGCGGTTGATTGCCAGCGCGAGATCCCAGAAGTTGCCCGGCGCTGTCGCGCGATGCGCCGGCTGTTCGACCTTCCGCCTTCTCCTTTTCCCTTTCAACTTTCTCGTTTTCAATCACCCGTGGCGGCGTGCGGACCTCGGTGGCGGCCGGAGACTCGAGAGACCAGTTCACGTCGATAGGCGGATGGTTGCCGGTGTGCTCGGCGAAGAGCGCGGTGACGCCCCAGGGCTGAGGCATCTGGAATGCTCGCGCGTAGAGCGGATTGTAGGCAGCGGATCCGGTCGTGACGGCGTGCGCGGCGAGTCCGCTCTTGATCTTGGCGTCGGCGACGTTCGACCACGGCCCCTGGATGCAGACGAGCGAGGTGCCGACGGGACCGCTGAAGTTGCAGAACGGGTTCTCCCAGCAGTCCTGGACGGCGCTGGAGAGCGCATGGTCTGCCGGGTCGGTTCCCGGCGATGGTTCCAGCTCGGAGAAACTGATGCGCAACCTGCCAGGGCCCGCAAAGAGAGACGACAAGTCCGATGGATCGACCTGCGACAGATCCCACAGCACGTACAGCAAGCCACGCAATGCGCGCGCGATCGGCACGTTCATCCGCTCCCACACGACCGATTGCGGCTGTGGGTCGGCGTCGGCATACCCTCTGTCGTTGAGAATCTCGATGAACCTGATCTGCGCGGCGTCCAGGCGCCGGCTGACATCGAGCGCCTGATCGTACCGCTGCTTTTCGACCTCGTGCCGCTCGAAGGACGGCCGTACGAAGATCGGGATGACGAGCTTCTTCTGCGCCCGCGCCAGCAGCGCGGCGGGCACCATAGTGCCGGTGCCCGTACCCTTGCCGCCCGTGGCGATCACGATGACGGTCGAATACCCGTCGATCAGCTCCTCGATCTCCGCTTTCGACTCTTCGAACGCGCGGCGCGCGACTTCGGGATCGTGCCGTGCTCCCATCAGGCCCGTCGTCGCCGCGCCAATCAGCACACGCTCGTCGTCGGGAACGTCCACCAGCGAGAACCGATTGGTGTCGGCGAACCGCGTCGCAACAGAGCGCCTCAGGCGGGCGGCGTACGCGGGATCGGCCTGTTCCGCAACCGCCAGATCGCGCTGGTACAGCGCCTTGACCGAACGAAGGATGTTGCCGCCGCCGCCACCGAGGCTCAACAGCAGAATATTCACGTTCCACCTTCCTTGCGCGCTTCCGGATCCAGCCTGAACTGAATCGCCACCCACGATCCGCTGGCGCGAAGCGGCCCGCAAGTAAACCGGCGATCGTTCAGGAGACTCACGACGCGCCGTACGTCGTACTCCACGTTCGTGCGGTGGTCGGCGAGGTTCGGATATCGCCTTCCCTCGGCCGGAGCGAGCAGCACCTCGAGCGTGCGCTTGTCGGGCGACAGCGCGAGCCGGGTGCGCAGCGCCGCCGGGGAGCTGCGCTCGTCCAGCAGCGGCCGTTCGAACTCGCGGATGAACGCCGCTCCGAATGTCTCGAGCGTGCGCGACGTCGCTGCCCTCTGCTCGAGCGACCACTGGAGCGCCATCAGCGACGCCACCGCGGCGCCGCACACGAGAACGAGCGCCCACCATCCCATTCCGTCCGGGACAGGAGACAGAGGTCCCGCTCGCACGAGCAGCGGCTCGGCGATGCACGCCTGCCAGCCGCGGTGCAGGTAGCCGTAGTTCGACTTGGGCACGAACCTCGCCGTCGCCGGATCGAGAAACTGGAAGCCCGATCCCCGCCAGCTCTGCGGATCGCGTGTCAACCGGCGCGAGATTGCCGCCGCGGTGTCGCCCGGCATCACCGGATAACAGAGAAAGCGCGGCACGGCCGGAGCGGACTCGGCCGGCGATCCCGCGAGGACGAACGCGATACACAGTGCGACCAGACTCATCTGCGAGGGCGTTGCGACGACCCGAAGCTCCAACCTCCGTGCCAGGCGATCAATTGTGTTTTCTTTGTGGAATTTTTCCTGCGAGCGGCCACGCTGCGCCGCGGCGTCCTGTAGGGGGGACGAAACGGGCCGGCGCGTCGCTTTTTGTGGGCGCTATCTGAACGGCGTTGGGGGGAGCTTCAACGACGGCCCTGTGCGGGAACGCCATCGGCGTCCTTCACGTTGGGATCCGCTCCGCTCGCAATCAATCGAGACACCGATTGTCATTGGGCGATCGCTGCCGGTCCCTGCCGCAGCACATATTTCTGTATCTTCCCCGTCGCCGTTTTGGGGAGCTCCCGAACGAACGACACGTGCCGAGGTGCCTTGAAATGTGCCAGTCGGCCTCGCACGAACTCCCGCAATTCCTCTTCGCTGACAACGGTGTCCGGCTTCAGCACCACGAACGCGTGCGGGACCTCGCCCCATTTGGCGTCCGGCACTCCAACCACGCCGGCTTCGACGACGGCCGGATGCTGCAGCAAGACGGCTTCCACTTCGACCGACGAGATGTTTTCGCCGCCGCTGATGATGACATCTTTGAATCGGTCTCTGATTTCCACATAGCCATCAGGATGCACGACCGCCGCGTCGCCGGAGTGGAACCACCCACCGGCGAAGGCCGATGCGGTCGCGTCCGGATCCCTGTAGTAACCGTCCATAACGACATTTCCGCGCATGACGATTTCGCCCATGGTCTGTCCGTCCCACGGAACACCGTTGCTGTCTGCGTCGACGACACACTGCTCTCCGGACGTGATCAGCTCGACTCCCTGTCGAGCCTTGATCTGGCACCGTTCGGACGGCGTCAGCTGGTCATGGTCCGGGCGGTTCTCGCAGATCGATGTGAACGGGGACGTTTCCGTAAGTCCGTATGCCTGCGTCAGCTGCCACCCCAGCTCCTCTTCGACGCGTTGGATGGTTGCAGGCGCCGGCGGTGCTCCCGCCGTGAGGACACGAACGGGCAACCGCGCGCGGCGTCTCACACTCGCAGGTGCATTCGCCATCGCAATCAGCACGGTTGGCGCGGCACACAGCCGCGTGATCGACTCGCGATCGATCAGGTCGAAGATGAGTGCCGGGTCGACCTTCCGCAGGCAGACGTGTGTGCCGCCAACCGCGGTCACCGTCCACGTAAACGTCCAACCATTGGCGTGAAACATGGGGAGCGTCCACAGGTAACGGTCAGCGCACGTCATGGGCGCGTGTATCAATGTGCCGACGATGTTGATGTAGGCGTTCCGGTGCGTAATCATGACGCCCTTCGGGCGCGAGGTCGTTCCGCTCGTGTAGTTGATGGTCAGCAGCCCGTGCTCATCGATGGACGCCCGTTCGAACGCGCCTGATTCGCGTGTCAGCAGCTCCTCGTAATCCAGCCACCGGTCGCGCGCGCCCTCGAGGGCCACGAAATGGCGAACGTGTGGCAGCTTCGCCCTGATGGAGTCGATCGCATCCAGCCGGCTGTCATCCACGCAGACGATCTCCGCGCCGCAGTGGTTGATGATGTAATCAAAATCGCTCGCGATGAGGCGGAAATTGATCGGCACGAGGACCGCGCCGATCTGGGGCACCGCGTAGAACGACTCGAGCTGCGCGTGGGTGTTCGCCGAGATGTAGGCGACGCGGTCGCCCCGCTTCACGCCAAGCCTCTGCAACCCTCCAGACCATCTGTCGCATCGGGCGAAGAAGGCTTCGTACGTCCATCGCTCGGCGCCGTCGACCACCGCTTCGCGGCCCGCGTACAGTTTTCGCGCTCGCCGACCGAAATCGAGGGGGGTCAGGGGAGTTTCCATGGAAATCGCGTTCACTATATTCTCTTTGCTGTGAGATCGCTGGAGCGTCGGCCACCCCATTCGCGACGTGGCGGTTGGTCCGGACGGTGCGTTGTGGATGGTCGAGGACGCGAATCCCGGCGATTGGCCGCCCCGTATACTCTAAGGATGCATCGTGCCTGGTACGGCGCCGCGCTCGCCGGCGTGTTCGTTCTCATTGCCGGGCACCTGCAAGTCAACGCCGGAGCGGCGTCGGCCCTTGATCCGGCGGTCAAGGCGGCGGAAGAACTTCCCCGGCTGCACAGCCTTCTGGTTGCCCATCGGGGCACGACGCTTCTCGAGCGGTACTTCAACGGCCGGCGCGCGACCAGTCCGGCCAACGTGAAGTCGGTGTCCAAGAGCGTCATCTCCGCGCTCGTCGGCATCGCGTCCGATCGCAAGCTCCTCTCGCTCGACCAGCGCATCGCTGCGTACTTTCCCGACCTGCCGGAGCCGAAGGGCGCCATCACCATCAGGCAGCTCCTGAGCATGCAGTCGGGGCTCGAGTCGACGAGCAATCGCAACTACGGTGCGTTCGTGCAGAGCCCGAACTGGGTGCGCCATGCGCTCGGGAAGCCGCTCCTGACCGCGCCGGGCACGCAGATGATCTACAGCACGGGAAACTCGCATATCCTGTCGGCGATCCTCACGAAGGCGACAGGAAAGAGCACGTGGCAGTTCGCGCAGGAGACGCTGGCCAAACCGCTCGGCTTCTCGCTGCCGCAATGGCCGCGCGACCCGCAGGGCGTGTACTTCGGCGGCAACGAGATGGTCCTGACCCCGCGCCAGATGCTCGCGCTCGGGGAGATGTATCGCAACGGCGGCAGCGTCGACGGCCGGCAGATTCTCTCGAAGGCGTTCATCGAAGACACATTCGAACCCCGGGGGCGCTCGAGGATCAGCGGCCGCGAGTACGGCTACGGCTGGTGGATACGTGACATGGCCGGAGAACAGACGTACTACGCCTGGGGCTTCGGCGGGCAGTACATCGTGATCGTGCCGGACCTCGAGCTCACAATCGTCTCGACATCTGCGGCGACGGTGAGCGAAGATCGGCGCGATCACCGGCGCACCGTCGAGGAGATCATCGAGCAGCTCGTCGTTGCGCCGCTCGGATCCTGATTCGGCACGCGACAAATTGCGACAGTCCGGCAAATCCCGTTTCGCCATAAGATGCAGGGACACATGCGCCACATACTGACGGCTTCGCTGCTTCTGCTGCTGGGTGCCGTCCTGGCGGCACAGGTCACCGACAAGGATCTGCTGAATCCAGATCCGAACGACTACCTGCTGTACTCCGGCACGTACGACTCTCAACGGCACTCGCTGCTCAAGCAAATCAACACGAGCAATGTCGCGAGCCTGCAGGCGAAATGGATCTTCCACCTCACCGGTGCGAAAGATCTCGAGGCGCCGCCGATTGTCCACAAGGGCGTGATGTACGTCGGCCAGTACAACCGCGTTCACGCGCTCGACGCGGCGACCGGCCGTCTCATCTGGGAATACATGCGTCAGCCGCCGAGCGTCGGCTGGCAGCGGGGCATCGGCATCTACGGCGACATGGTGTACATGGTCGCGCAGGACTCTGCGCTCGTCGCGCTGGATCGCCGCACCGGCAACCCGATGTGGGAAGCGCGTCCGTCACAGCAAGGCAAGCGCTTCCAGGGACCGATGCCGTTTGCCGCCAAAGGCCTCATCATCATGAGCGGCAGCGGGCAGGGCGGCGGCTTCATCGAAGCGTTCGACGCGAAGACCGGGCAATCCAAATGGTTCTGGAACACGATTCCCAAGCCGGGTGAGCCTGGTCACGAGACCTGGGCAGGCGACTCGTGGAGAAACGGCGGCGGCCCGGTGTGGGTCAGCGGCAGCTACGATCCGCAGTTGAATCTGATTTACTGGGGCACGGGCCAGCCCTCGCCCGACTTCGTCGGAGACAACCGCGAAGGCGACAACCTCTACACCGACAGCATCGTCGCGCTCGATATCGACACCGGCAAGATGAAGTGGCACTTCCAGAACACGCCGCACGACGTGCACGATTGGGACTCGAACGAGATGCCGATCCTGATCGACGCGCCGTTCAACGGCCAGCCGCGCAAGCTGCTGCTGCAGGCCAACCGCAACGGCGATCTACTACATCCTCGATCGCACCGATGGGAAGTTCCTGCGCGGCGTGCCGTTCGTGAGCAAGGTCGACTGGATCTGAGCGGCGCTCAGCCCCGAGGGGCGTCCGATTCTCACGCCAGGACACGAACCGACGGTGCAGGGCTCGAAGACATGCCCGTCGACAGCCGGCGCGACGAACTGGCCATCGCCCGCCTACAGCCCGGACACGAAGTACTTCTATCTGATCGCGCAGGAGGGCTGCGGCGTCACCTACCGGTCGACGACGAATTTCCGTCCGGGGCAGGGGGGAAGCGGCACTGCCTACATGGAAAGCGGGGAAGATCGCGAACAGTGGCAGCTCTACGTGCGCGCTATCGACGCGCTCACCGGGAAGAAAGTGTGGGACTTCGAGCAGGTCAGCTCGTTCCACTACGGACCGGGCCTGCTCTCGACGGCCGGCGGCTTGATCTTCGCGCCGGAACAGCAGGGGATGTTCACGGCTCTCGATGCGAAGTCGGGCAAGCCGCTTTGGAACTTCAACACGGGCGCGCTCATCACCGCTGCGCCGACCACATATACCGTCGACGGTCATCAGTACGTCGCGCTCGCGGCGTTCTCGAATGTGATCGTATTCGCACTGCCGGAGGCGAAATAAGATGGCCATGCGACAACGACAGGGCAGATGGCAGAGAGCTGAGGGCAGGGCCGCTGAGCAAGTCTTTGGCTCTCTGCTCTCTGCTCTCTGCTCTTTGTCAGTATTGCCTCTGTCCGCCCAGCGGGGCGGCGGTCCTCCTGCAGGGGGAGCGAAGCCGCATCCCGCGATTGGCAATCGTGAGGCGATCGCCGAGGGTGAGAAGCTGTACAACGAGGCGTGCACCGCGTGTCACGGCAAAGACGGCACCGGCGGTGAGCTCGGCCCACCGGTCGCCGCCCAGAACCGGCGCTACCTGCGGCGCACCGATCAGGAGCTCTTCGACGCGATCAAGACCGGCATCGAGGGAACGCAGATGCCGCCCTTCTCGGGGCAGTACAACGACGATCAGATCTGGCGCATCACCGCTTACATCCGCGGGTTGCGAGGCACGGCCATCGACACGCCCTCGGCGGGCGACGTTGCGGCGGGCGAGTCGATTTTCTGGGGCAAGGCGAACTGCGGCGGATGCCACATGATCAAAGGCAAGGGCGGCATTCTCGGACCCGATCTCTCGAACATCGCCGGCACGCGCAAGATTCAGAACATCGTCGATGCGCTCACCAAGGAGAAGCACAAGATCGTGGCCGACGGCGGCACGCACGACACGACGCTGCTGCCGATGACGACCTACCAGCCGGTACGAATCACGACGGCGGATGGAAAGGTCGTGTCAGGCATTCTCAAGAACGAGGACAGCTTCTCGCTGCAGGTGCTGGGGAAGGACGATCTCAATCTGTATCGATTCAAGCGCAGCGCCGTGAAGGTGTTTTACGATCCGCAGAGCCTCATGCCGCACGACTGGGACAAGCGGCTCGCCCCTGCCGAGTTCCAGAACCTGCTGGCGTTTCTCACGCGCCTCTACGTGCCGCCTCCTCCGCCGCCTCCGGCGCGCGGCGGCGGCGCGCCGGTGGGTTGAAACCGTAACCGTTAACCGTCAACCGTAAACCGTAGGGCGGGTCTTTGTAGACCCGCCTACGTTGTATCCTACCGGCGTGCGCCGCAAACGGGCAGCTCCGCATAGCATCACATCAAAACGGCAGTCCACTGGACGGCAGTCGCTTGTGCATCAGGCGTATCAGGAGATACGGCGCAGGATTCTCGACAACGAATATCCTCCGGCGCATCAGGTGCTGGAGCAGGATCTCGCCGCAGATCTGGGGATGAGCCGCACGCCGATGCGCGAGGCGCTCGTCAGGCTGCAGAACGAACACTTCATTCAGCTGATTCCGCGCCACGGTATGCGCGTCGTGCCGTTGTCGCTGGAGGATCTGAGAGATACCTACGAAGTCCTGACGGCGCTCGAGTTGACGGCGATCGAGCGCCTTGTCCGGGCCAATCCCGATCGGCGCACGCTCGCGCCGCTCGATCGCGCCCTGGACGACATGGACGCCGCACTCAGACAGCGCGATCGCGACGCCTGGGCGAAGGCCGACGAACGGTTTCATCGAACGCTGATCGACCTGTGCGGAAACAGGCGTCTGGCGGCGGTCGCCTACACTCTTGTGGGATCACGGCCATCGCGCGCGCATGACGACGGTCAGGCTCAGGCCGACGCTCGGTTCATCCAACAAGGAACATCGGGACGTCGTCGAAGCCATCAAGCGGGGAGACTGGCGCGAGGCCAGGGCCGTGCACACGAAGCATCGCGCCCGGACGAGCCGGAAATCATCGACCTGCTGGAGCAGTGCCGCCTCGGAAGTTTCTGACCTTACGGCAGCGTGAACGTCCAGTGCGGCGGGGCAGCGCCCGCGATCTCCGAACGAAAACGAAAGACACAGTCAGTGTGCAGACATCCGACATAGGCGGTGCGCAGGTCGGCGCCGCCAAAAGCAACGCTGGTGACATGCTGCAGCCTCGTGCCTGGAATCGGGCCAAGATGTTCTGCGCGCATCTGCCCTCGCGCGAACGCCTCTTCCACCGCATCGATATGGGCCGTATTCGCCTCTTCGATGACGGTGTGCAGCGTGTCTCCGTCGAATCGCAACAGTCTGTTGCTGATCAGGCTGGTCACCCACACGCCTCGTTCCTGATCGAACGCAAATCCGTCGGGCCAGCATCCATGGCCGAACGTCAGCACGACCTCCGGCCGACTTCAGCGTCCCTTGCCCGGTCACTGGGAATCGAGTCAGGCGCCGCCCGAACGTCTCCACGACGTACAGCCATTGGCCGCTCGGATCGGGGCGGCATTCGTTCGTGTAGTGCAGCCCGTCGGCCACGATACGTGCGCCGTGCTCGTCGACCAGCACCACGAACCCGTCTGCGACGTCGGCACGCCAGGCGAGTTGTCGAGGCCGGCATCGCGTGCTGACGGTGATCCACGTTCGGCCCTCGGTGTCGACGGTCACGAAATTTGCGGGAGGCAGAGCCACTCCGTCGACTTCGAGGAGCCACGGCGTGAGCGTGCCTTGCTGGTCGAGCCGCCATATTCCGCCCGCGTCTCCCAGATTCGCCAGCAGGAACGAGCCGTCGGCATTCAGCGCGATGCCGTTGGGACGAAGCTCGAACCCGGCATCGTGCGCGAGCCAGGCCTGCTGGCGGCCGTCGGCACGAACGACGGCAACGCCACCGCGCCAGTCGGGCACGAATATGTCGCCCGTCCGCGTGCCGAGCACGCACTCGGGACGATGGAGGCCTTGCCCGAACGGCTCGAAGGACGAGGGCAGCGTGGAGACGATTGACATTGAATGCGGTAACGTATTCATCCACCATGCAGCTTGGCGTGATTGCCGATGATGTCACGGGCGCGACCGATCTCGCGTCGGTCCTCCGCCGAGACGGTTTTTCGGTCGTGCAGACGCTGGGCGTGCCCCGCTCCGCCCCGCCGCCGGCCGACGTCGTCGTTGTCTCGCTGAAGACGCGCACCGCTCCGGTGAATGAGGCGACCGCGGCCGCGCGTGCCGCCTCGGCGTATCTCACCGCTGCCGGCGCCACGCAGATCTATTTCAAATACTGTTCGACGTTTGATTCGACCGATCGCGGAAACATCGGTCCCGTCATCGCCAGCCTCCTTGCCGAGCTGCCGGCTCGTTCACGATCGCCTGCCCCGCGTATCCCGCGCTCGCCCGCACCGTCTACCAGGGTCACCTGTTCGTCGGCGCGCAACTGCTCTCGGAATCGTCCATGCGGGATCATCCGCTGACGCCGATGACCGACGCGAACCTCGTGCGCGTGCTCGGGAGACAGTCGCCGTTTCCGGTGGGTCTCGTTCCGCTCGAGGCGGTGGACGCGGGCACTACCGCCATGCAGGAGCGCTTCGCGGCGCTGGAGCGCGGCGGCCACCGGGTGGCGATCGTCGACGCCGTGCTCGACCGCCATGTCGATGCGATAGGATGCGCGTGCCGGGATTTTCCGCTCGTGACCGGCGGCGCCGCTCTTGGCGGAGCGCTCGCGCGCGCCGCGATAACGCGCGCGCATTCCGGCCGGCCCGGAGGCTGCGCCCATGCAATCCGGACCGGCCGCGGTGCTCAGCGGAAGCGGCTCGGCGGCGACGCTCGCACAGGTGCGGCGGCTCGCCGCCGATGTACCGCATCGATCGATCGATCCGCTGGCGCTCGCGCCGTGACGGCGCCATCCTGTCGGAGCTTGTGGAGTGGGCCGGCGAGCACGTGCGGCGCGGCCCGGTGCTCTTGTATTCCACCGCGTCGCCCGAAGCGGTGCGCAACGCACAGCGCGAGCTCGGGCGCGGCGAGGCTGCCGCGTTGCTCGAGCATGCGTTCGGCGCACTCGCGGTGGCACTGGCAGGGCAGGGTGTTCGCAGGTTCATCGTCGCGGGCGGAGAAACCTCAGGTGCCGTGCTCGAGGCACTCGGCATCAGGATGATCGGGTTCGGGGAAGAAATCGATCCCGGGGTGCCCTGGACCCGCAGTCTCGATCCCGAAGGGTTCCATCTCGCGCTGAAATCGGGCAACTTCGGGAGTCCGGAATTTTTCATCAAGGCGCTGCAGATGAGGACGGCATGACAGAGGAAGACCCACGCGAAGCGATGGCCCGGTTTGGCCGGTCGCTCTTCGCTCGCGGATACAGTTGCGGCACGTCTGGAAACCTCAGCGTGCGTCTCGCGGCCGGCGGATATCTCATGTCGCCGACGAACATCTCGCTGGGGCAGCTCGATCCCGGGCGAGCTCAGCACGCTCGATTCGAACGGCGCGCATGTCGAGGGCCCTCCGCCCACGAAGGAGGCCTGGCTGCATCTCGCGATGTACAAGGCGCGTCCGCTGGACGCCGCTGTCGTCCACCTGCATTCGACCTATGCGACGGCGTTGTCATGTCTGGCCGATCGCCCCGATGACGACGTGCTGCCTGCGATGACGCCGTATGTCGTGATGAGAGTCGGGCGGGTCGCGCGCGTGCCGTATGCACGGCCCGGCGATCAGTCGGTGTCGGCCACGATTTCAGCGCTGGCGATCTCGCACACCGCGCGCTCCTCCTGGCGAATCACGGTCCCGTCGTGTCCGGCCCGAGCCTCGACGCCGCCGTCGCTGCCGCCGAAGAGCTGGAGGAAACGGCGAAGCTGTTCTTCGTGCTCGGCGACCGGCCGCACCGGCTGCTGGACGCGGAGCAGATCGACGAGTTGCGGCGCGTCTTCGGATCGTGAGAGGAGCGAGGATGCTGGCCGTCACTGTGCGATTCCATGTCGCACCCGCGCACGCGGAGGCGTTCTTCGAACGCGTGCGGCAGCAGGCGAAAGACTCGCTCGAACGCGAGGCGGCCTGCACACAGTTCGACGTGTGCAGGAACGTCCGCGAATCCGACTCGAGGTATTTCTCTACGAGATTTACGATGACGAATCGGCCTTTGCCGCGCACCTGAAGATGCCGCATTTCCTCGCCTTCGACGCCGAAGTCCGCAGCCTGGGTGCGCGACAAGGTCGTCGAGAAATGGGAGCAGGGCGTGAGCGGCGCGCTTCGCGGCGTCGCCGTTGGCGCGGGGTACTTCAGCCAGTTCCACTACGATGCCTGGCCGCGTGTGGCCGGCGCCGAGCTCGTGGCCGTCTGCGATCGCGATCGGGCGCGCGCCGAAGCGGTCGCCCGGCGGTTCGGCGTGCCGCAGACGTGTACGACGACGTGGCGGAGATGCTCGACGTCAGAACGCCCCGACTTCATCGACATCATCACGCCGGCGGACACGCACCTTCGTTGACGAGGCTCGCCGCGGAGCGAGGTGTTCACGTTCTCTGCCAGAAGGCGCTGGCGCCGAGCGTTCGCGAAGCGGCGGTCATTGTCGAAGCGGCCGAGCGGGCGGGCATCAGGTTCATGGTGCACGACAACTTCCGTTTTCAGCCGTGGCATCGCGAGTTTCGCCGCCTGCTCGACGCGGGACGCGATCGGCCGCCTGCACTCGCTCTCGTGCCGCACGCGGATGGGCGACGGCTGGCAGCAGGATGCGTACCTGGCGCGGCAGCCGTACTTCCGCACGATGCCTCAACTGCTGATTTTCGAGACAGGCGTGCACTTCATCGACGTGTATCGGTACATCGGCGGGGAAGTGACCAGCGTCTTCGCGCGGCTGCGGAGGCTGAACGACGCAATCGCGGGAGAAGATACCGGGCGTCGTCCTGTTCGAGTTCGCGAGCGGCGCGGTCGGCCTGTGGGACGCGAACCGCTACAACGAATCGCTCGCGAGCCGACGCCAGCTATACGTTCGGCGAGTTCCTGCTCGAAGGCGATCGCGGCGCGCTGCGGCTCGACGAGGAGGGGCGCATGTCGGTGCACCGTCTCGGGGAAGGCCCGCGCGAGCACGCGTATGCGCACGATCGGCGCGGCTTCGCGGGGGACTGCGTCCACGCCACGCTCCAGCATTTCGTCGACGGCCTGCGCGCGGGCACGCCGTTCGAAACCGACGGCCGTGATTATCTGAAGACGCTCGCCGTGCAGGAGGCCGTGTACGCGTCGGCCGCGTCCGGCGCGCCCGCCTCGTGGCGTCGACCTTCCGCCTGGACCCGGCAACGAGTCGTCACGACCCGCGCACGCATCCAGCGACCTTGACAGCGCGTCCAGTAACGTATACGGTATCGAACTCATAAACAACCCAGCGCGCTCAGAGAATTTCCCGCCAAGTTGTTTCTGACGACTCCGTAGTGGAGGAACACATGCGGCATTTCATCCAGGCCATCGTGACGACCCTGGCGCTCGCCACCGCAACGCTGGCGTTCGCGCAGAGCACGACCGGGACGATCACCGGGGTCGTCCGAGACCAGCAGGGGCTGGTTGTCCCTGGTGCGTCCGTTGAGCTGATCAACGAGGAAACCGGTGTGAGCCGTTCGACGGTGTCACTCGGGAACGGCGCGTTCACGTTCGCGGCGATTCCCCAGGGGCGCTATACGGTACGCGTCACGCTGG
The DNA here is from genome assembly GCA_963744405.1 of Vicinamibacterales bacterium. Lineage (GTDB taxonomy): Bacteria > Acidobacteriota > Vicinamibacteria > Vicinamibacterales > JAMQPK01 > JAMQPK01. Next base: position 285,692 of record CAVUTO010000018.1, on the reverse strand, counting down.
AGGGGTTCAGCGTCACCGAGAACACGGGCATACAGCTCCGGTCGAACGAGACGCTCGCGACTGGAGCCATCACGTTGGGCGTCGGGCAGTTCAGCCAGGTCACGACGGTGACCGCGGATACCGCCGTTGTCCAGACCGCGAGCTCGGAGATGTCCAGCGCGATCGAAGCGAGTGAGATGGATGCGCTCGTCGCGCGTGGGCGCGATCCCATGGGGCTGTTTCGCGTGATGCCTGGCGTGTCGCAGGTCAGCGGCGGTCTGGATGGTCCGGTGTCACTTGGGGGCGTCAACGGCATTGGCCTGCCGACGGTATCGGGCCTGCAGGCCAATCTCGGCAACATCACGCTCGACGGCATGCCGGCCAATGATGCCGATACCAACAACATGATGAGTGTCATCAGCGTGGACGCCATCGAAGAGATCAAGCTCATCGGCAGCGGATTTCAGGCCGAGCACGGCCGCAGCGCGGGGGCCTCGATGACGGTGGTGTCCAAGTCGGGCACGAACGCGTTTCGAGGCACGTACTCGGTACTTTCTGCGTCATGATGCGTTCAACGAGAACAGCTTCTTCAATATCCGCAACAACCTGCCGAAGCCGTATTACCGGTACCACACCGGCAGCGGCACGCTCGGCGGCCCGATCGGCCGCCAGAACGCCTCCAACAATAAACTGTTCTTCTTTTACGCGCGTGAAGACTGGTCAACGGATGAACCGCGCACTCCGAATCGAGTGACCGTTCCAACCGCGCTCGAGCGGGCGGGAAACTTTTCCCAGACGGTCGATACGAGTGGGCAGCTGCTCTTCATCCGCGATCCACTCAAGGCGGGCACCTGCAGCATCACGACCGGCGGCCCGGCGTGCTTCGACGGGAATATCATTCCGGCCGATCGGATCAACAAGTATGGACAGGCAATGATCGGCCTGTTTCCGATGCCGAACTTCGGCGACATCTCGGTGAGCAACCGGAACTACAACTACCAGTTCCAGGATGTGGCGCACCAGACCAAGGCGCTCAATCACCTCAAGCTCGACTACAAGGCGACCGGCCGCGACCTGTTCACGGTGTCGCTCAGGAAGTGGAGTCCGATCACAGAAGGCAATGCCGGGCTGTTTGGTCTCGAGTCGAATTGGGATCAGCTCCGCCACAACTACGCGAAGAGCGAGTGGGACTGGCACGCAAAACACGTCCGGACGTTTGGCCTGAGACTCGTGAACGAGGCGTCGGTGGGCATGCGGCAGACGGCTGAAATCTACACCGATCCAGACTTCGATGCCGTGTCGAAGGGTGGGTATGGCCTGGCGGGACTGCCCGAGCTCTATCCCGGCGCCAACTTCGCGGGGATCACACCGCAGCTGACCTTCGGCGGCGTGCCTTCGGCCGCGGATGTTGCGTTCGATGCCCGATTTCCCATCCATGCCGGTGATCAGCGCATTGTGCTGTCCGACACCCTGTCGTTTTCCACTGCGACCCATCTTCTCAAAACAGGGTTTCTCTACGAGTGGGACTACAACAGTGAGGGGTTGAACGGCGCCTGCTATTCCGGGTGCTTCAACTTCGGGAGGGACGTGAACAACCCCGGCGACACCAATTACGCGTACGCGAACGCTCTGCTCGGCAACTTCCAAAGCTATTCGCAGAGCAGTACGCGCGTGTTCAGGGGCGCACGCAACAGTCTGCTCGAAGGTTTCGTACAGGATTCGTGGAAGATCCACTCGAACCTCACGTTGGAGCTCGGTGTTCGCATGTCGTCGGCCTCGTCGTGGAAGTTGGACGTGCTGCGATATGGGCATGCCCCTGATGTGGCAGCGTCGAAAGCCATGGGGGAGGTGGGGGCCAACTTCGATCCGGCTCGATGGGACCGCTCGCGGCAGCCCCTTCTCTATCTTCCCGCGTGCACTGGGGGAGCCGTGAGTTGTACTGCGGCGAACCGGCGGGCTCGAAATCCTGTGACCGGAGAACTGCTGCCGGCGGCGGCGATTGGCGCGCTTGTGCCCGGGACGGGAGACGCCTTCAACGGCCTTGTGACCCAGGACGATCCGATGGCCGCCAAAGGGTTTCGGAATTCACCCGGCCTTCAATTCGGACCGAGGCTCGGCTTCAGCTGGGACGTGATGGGTGACGGCACCATGGCTATCCGAGGAGGGTATGGCGTCACGAAACAAACCATCACGGCATCCGGCTCGGTGGCCAACAACATCGCGCCCAATCCGCCGGCTCGCGTGCAACCAACGGTCTTCCACAACAACATCGCGACCTTCACGGAAGGAACAGGGCTCCTGAGTCCGTTCGCTGTGAACGGCCTGGCGGTCGACTGGGAGCCTACGACGGTCCACAACTTTTCACTGAACGTGCAGCGAAACCTCCCGTTCAGCACTGTCGTCAGCGCGGCGTACGTGGGCAATCGAGGGGGATATATTCCGCAGACGAGGAACATCAACGTCATTGCGCCCGGAGCTCGGTTCCATCCTGCGAACATCGACCGGACCAACAACCTCCCACTCCCGGACAATTTCCTGCGACCCATGATCGGCTATGGGAACGTCAACATCGCCGAGCACATCGGCGAATCGCAGTACGATTCGCTCCAGCTTACATTCAACCGCCGGTTCACTCGTGGCCTGCAGTACGGTGCAGCGTACACACTCTCACGGGCACTCGACATGGCCGGAACGTTGCCGCTGTACCTCGATGCCAAGGAATATCTGTGGGACTACGCAGATTCGGACCGGCGGCATGCCCTGTCGGTGAATTTCGTGTGGAACGTACCCGGCGCGAGCCGTTACTGGGACAACGCCGTCGTGCGGGCTGTTCTCGATCACTGGCAGATCGCCGGCGTGTGGACGGCGTACAGTGGCGCACCGGCCGGTGTGAGCTTTACGACGAGCGACGGCGCTGACATTCTTGGCGGTGGTGATCCAGGCCGCATCGTTCTGACGTGCGACCCGAACTTGTCTCGCGGCGAGCGCACGTTCGATCGGTTCTTCAACACCTCGTGCTTCTCGCGACCGGCAAAGGGAGATGCAGGCAACGCGTCGCGTCAGTCGATTCGCCTGCCGGGGTCGCATCTGTTGGATGCCAACCTGAGCAAGATGCTCGTCGGACGCGAAGGCCGTGGCCTCCAGTTCAGGGCCGAATTCTACAACGCGTTCAACCAGGTTGCCTGGACGAACGTCAACACAGCCGCCAGGTTCGATCCACAAGGCAATCAAATCAACGCGGCGTTCGGCCAGGTGTCGGCGACCGCCGGCCCGAGAATCATTCAGTTGTCACTGCGCGCGACGTTCTGACGCCCTCACGCCCGCGTCCCGATGTCGACCCTCGAGGGTGTCCTTCGGCCCCGCTCCTGCACGCTTGACAACGAGTTCGTTAATGTATACGTTATGGCACTCATACTTTAGCGTTACAGGATGCGCGGGCGGCCGCGGCACGGCGAGCCGGCCTTTCAGGAGGAGGACGACCATGCGTTCACTGTTCAGAATCGTGCTCGTTGGCGCGGCACTCATCGCGGCCGTTCCGGCAGTAGCCCAGCAAATCACGAGCGGCACCGTCACCGGCGTCACGAAGGACGAACAGGGGTTGGTGTTGCCCGGCGCCACCATCGAGCTGCGAAACGAGGAAACCGGCACGAGCCGCCAGTCCGTCTCCAACGAGGCCGGGGTGTTCAACTTCCCCGGCACCTCTGCGGGCCGCTACTCGATGAAAGTGAGCCTTCAGGGCTTCCGCACCAGCGAGCGCAGCGGCATTCAGCTCAGGACGGGCGAGATCTATGATGCCGGCAGCGTGGTGATGGTCGTCGGCCAGTTCACCGAAGTGACGACGGTCAGCGCCGACCTGGCGATCGTGCAGACGGGAAGCGCCGAGCGCACGTCGGTACTTGAAGCCGCGCAGCTGGACTCGCTCATCGTGCGCGGGCGCGATCCCATGTCGCTGCTGAACCTTCTGCCAGGGGTGACGCCGGTCACGAACGTCTCTGCGCTCGGCGGACAGATTGGACCTGTGACGCCATCGATCGGCGGACAGCTGGGCATCGCCGCCGGCCTCGCACTCGACGGCCAGGCGGCCAGCGACGGCGACACCGGTCGAATGGGAAGCCACACCAGCGTCGACGCCATCGAGGAAGTCCGCGTCGTGCTCAACAATTACCAGGCCGAGTACGGGCGCAACACCGGCGCCCAGATCAACGTCATCTCGAAATCAGGCACCAACGAGTTTCACGGAAGCCTGGCCACCTACATCCGTCACGAAGCGTTGACGGCCAACAACTTCTTCAACGAGCGAAACGGACTGGAGAAACCGCTCTACCGCTACAAGACCCTCAGCGGCACACTGGGCGGCCCGCTGATGCTGCCCGGAGTCTCGAGACGCGATCGGACCTTTTTCTTCTACTCACGTGAAATGTGGGACGCCGACGAGCCGCGCGGCGCGCGGCGGGCGACGATGCCGACGGCGCTCGAGCGCGCGGGCGACTTCTCCCAGACCCTCGACGTCAGCGGGCGGGTCATTCCGGTAATCGATCCCCTCACCGGACAGCCGTTTCCCGGCAACCGGATTCCGGCCAATCGCATCAACGCCAACGGTCAGGCGATCCTGAACCTCTTTCCGGAGCCGAATTTCTTCGACAGGTCGGTGAGCGGCGGCAATTACAACTACAACGATCAGGACGTGGCGACGCTCGGAAGAACCCTGGATCAGCTGAAGGTGGACCACACGCTGAGCGATCGCGAGAAGCTGTCGGTCCGCTGGCGCCGGTGGCGCCCCATTACCGAGGCGTACAGCGGCGTGTTCGCGGTGAATTCGAACTGGAACCACTTCCGCAACGGCTATGCCCAGCAGGAAGACAGCGTGCTCGTGAACCACACCCGGACGCTCGGCGGCGCCATCGTCAACGAAGCGTCGATGAGTTTTCGGTACACGGCGGAAGTCGGACCGATTCTCGATTCGATTACGCCGATGACGCGCGCGGCACGCGGTCTCTCGGGCCTCAGCGTGCTGTATCCGGGGGTCAACAACGGCGACATCATTCCTCAGGCGACCTTCGCGGGCGTGCCCGGCACGGCGCCGACGCTTGCCTACGATCAGCGCTTTCCCATGGACGCCGCGGATAAGCGGTGGGTGATTGCGGACAACGTGTCGTGGGCGAAGGGACGGCATCTGGTGAAAGCGGGCGTGTATTGGGAGTCGAACCTGAACAGCGAGGGGTTGGGCGGCAACTGTTTCAGCGGGTGCTTCAATTTCAGCAGCGCCGATCGCAACAACCCGGGCAACACCGGTCACGCATTTGCCAACGCGCTGCTTGGAAACTTCGCCACCTACTCGGAGAGCAGCCGGCGGCCGCTCCTCTCGGGAGTCACGAACTTTACCGAGTGGTTCGTTCAGGATTCGTGGAAGGCCCGCAGCAACCTGAGCCTCGACCTCGGGGTGCGCTTCTCGTACGGGGGACCGTTCCGTCTCCGCGATGGAGAGCCGGGCGCGGGCTTTGTCCTCGAGCGATTCGACGCCGCGCGAAGGCCGCGCCTGTTCACGCCGACGATCATCGGCGGCCAGCGCGTGGGGTTCGACGCGCCAACGGGCCAGACCGTGCCGGTCACGCTCATTGGCGCGCTGGTGCCGGGATCGGGCGATTTCTACAACGGCCTGGTGGCCGGCGACGATCCGCTTTCGTACGGCGGATCCTGGCGCAAGACCCCCGGGATTCAGCCGCAGCCGCGCGTCGGGTTTTCCTGGGATCCGCGGGGCGACATGCAGACGGCCGTGCGTGGCGGATTCGGCATTACGAAGCAGGTCTTGAACGATTCAGGTGACTTCTCGTTCCAGGTGACCGCCGCGCCGCCCTCTCGCCTCCAGCCGGAGATCTACTACGGCAACATCGCCACACTCGGTTCGTCGCAAGGGTACTTTTTCCCTGGCAACGTCCCAGGCTTCCAGCCCGACTACGATCCGATGACGACCTACAATTTCTCGCTCGAGGTCCAGCATGACGTCGGGCTTGGCACGGTCGTCAGCGCGGCGTACGTCGGCAACCGGCAGAGCAACATCGTTCGTCTTCGAAACCTGAACGTCCTGGCGCCTGGGGCGCGTTTCAATCCGGCGAACATCGACCCGACCAATAACCTGGCGCTGCCCGACGCATTTCTCCGGCCGATGGTGGGCCTCGGCGACGTGATCCTTCGGGAGAATACGGGCTCCGCCGATTACGACTCGCTTCAGCTGACGGCGAACCGCCGATACATCCGAGGCTTCTCGGCCGCCGCGACCTACACATTCGGGCGTACGCGCGATGATCTGGGTACCGTGCCGATGTACCAGGATCCGCACGAGTATCTGTACGACTACTCGACCCAGGACCGCCGGCACCTTGCCTCGGTGAGCATGACCTGGGACCTGCCGAGTACGCCATGGAACAACGTCGCGTCACGCGCGATCTTGAACAACTGGCAGATTGCCGCAGTCGGCTTGTTTGCCAGCGGGGGTCCCGCCGCGGTGACATTCACCACCGTCGACAACGCCGACATCACGGGCGGTGGCGATCCCGGCCGCATCGACATGAATTGCGATCCGAACGACTTCAAGCACACCTTCGACAAATGGTTCGATACCTCCTGCTTCGCGCGGCCGGCTCGAGGCGAGTTTCGGCAACGCGCCGCGCACATGATCAGGCTTCCCGGCAGTCAGGTGTGGGACCTGACGTTCTCGAAGAACTTCCCGATGGGCCGGGCCGCCCAGCGTCTTCAGTTCCGCGCCGAGCTCTACAACGCGTTCAACCTGAATACCTGGACGTCGCTCGATACGGTTGCGCGCTTCGATGCCCAGGGGAATCAAATCAACCCGACGTTCGGTCAGGTGAACGCCGCCGGCGAGCCGCGGGTCGTCCAGCTCTCGCTGCGGTGGATGTTTTAGGGTAGGGTAAGGTCACTACAAACGCGCTTCGGAGACGACTTCATGCATGAGTTTCGGATAGCGGTGCTGCCGGGCGATGGCATCGGTCGCGAAGTGATGGCGCCCTGTCTCGCCCTGCTCGAGATCGCGGTTGCGCGGGCAGGTGGGTTCAGGCTGGCCTTCGATGTGCACGACGCGGGCGCTGAGCTGTATCGGCGCACGGGCGTCGCCATGCCGGACACCGCGCTGCGCGCGGCCGAGTCGGCGGATGCGATTCTGCTCGGCGCGATGGGGCTGCCCAGCGTCCGCTACCCGGACGGCACGGAAGTGCAGCCTCATCTCGATCTTCGTGACCGTTTCGCTCTGTATGCGGGCGTGCGGCCGTTCCGGCTGTTCAAGGGCGCGCCGACGCCGCTCGCCGATGCGCGCGCGAAGGACATCGACTGCGTGCTGGTGCGCGAATCCACCGAAGGATTGTTTGCCGCGCGGACGATGACCCGCCGTGAGGGGGACGCCGCGGTGTTCGACACGATGCTCATCACGCGACGGACGTCGGAACGCCTCTTCGCGTTCGCGTTTGAGCTGGCGCGCTCACGGTCGCGCGCGCGCAACGGACGCCCCGGACGCGTGACGTGCGTCGACAAGGCGAACGTCATTCCGTCGATGGCGTTTTTCCGATCGATCTTTCTCGAGATCGCGTCGCGCTATCCGGACATCGCGTCGGACTGCGCCTATGTGGATGCGGTCGGTCTCAAGATGGTGAAGGCGCCGTGGGAGTTCGACGTGCTCGTCACCGAAAACATGTTCGGCGATATCTTGTCGGATGTGGGGGCGGGCCTCATCGGAGGAATGGGCATGGCGCCGTCGGCCGATATCGGCGACGCCCATGGCGTGTTCCAGCCGTGTCATGGGACGGCGCCCGACATCGCCGGGCGCGGCCTCGCCAATCCGACGGCCATGATTCTGTCCGGGGCGATGATGCTCGAGTGGCTTGGCGAGCGGCACAACGTTGAGGCGTGTGCGACGGCTGCCGCTCTGTTGAGAGACGGGGTTGAAGACGCGTTCGCCGAGGGCGACCTGGTGACGCCGGAAAATGGCGGGACCGCCGGCACCGCTGACGTGGCGGCGCGGATCCGCGCGCGGCTCGAGCAGCGCCGGGTCGTCACCGAGTTGCGGGCGTAACATGCCTGCCGAGAAATTCTCTGCGCACAGCGTTGCCAGCCGGCCACGTGGCGGTGTCGGCAGGCTTCCCCACGCGGTACAAGCTCATCGCGTGGACCTTCTCGCTGTCGATGTTGCTCTACATCGACCGCGTCGCCATCTCGACGGCGCGCACGCCTGTGAGCGAAGCCTTCAATCTCAGCGACACGCAGTTCGGCTGGGTGCTCTCGTCCTTCGCCCTCGGTTATGCGTTGTTTCAGACGCCAGCGGGCTTGCTGGCCGATCGATATGGCGCACGTCGCGTGCTCGCGCTCATCGTCGCGTTGTGGTCGCTGTTCACCGCACTGACGGGGCTCGCGTGGGGCTTCGCGTCGCTGCTGCTCTTCAGATTTGTGTTCGGCGCGGCCGAAGCGGGCGCGTATCCGACGTGCGCGAGAGCGTTTTATGCGTGGCTGCCGACGGCCGAGCGCGGGTTGGCGCAGGGCATCAACTTTTCAGGCTCGCGTCTCGGCGCCGCCTTTGCGCTTCCCGCAGTGGCATGGCTGATCGTGACGGCCGGTTGGCGCGGCGCATTCGTCATCCTTGGCGCGCTCGGGTTGGTCTGGGCGGCTGCGTGGTACGCCTGGTTCCGCAACACGCCGGCGGAGCACGCCGGCGTGTCGGAGGCCGAACGTCGCCTCATCGCCAGCGGCCGTCCCGTGCCGGATGCGGCCGCTCCGAGCGCGCCGCCGCGCGTGCGCACGTTATGGCGCTCTCCGAACGTGCGGGTCGCCATGGCGCAGTACTTCGCGTCGAACTTCACATTCTTCTTCTGTCTGACCTGGCTGTTTCCGCATCTGCAGCGCACCTATCAGCTCGATGCGCTGTATACCGGCCTGCTGGCGGGAATACCGCTGATCGGCGGCGCTTTCGGCAACTGGTTCGGCGGCGCGCTCGTCGATTCGCTGTACCGCCGCGGCCGATGGCGCGAGTCCCGACAGTATCCGGCGATTTTCGGTTTCGTCCTGTCGTCGGTCGGCCTTCTGGCCAGTCTCGCGTTTCAGACGCCCATTCCGGCCGTGTTGTGTCTGACGCTCGCGATGTTCGGATCGGACATGACGCTTCCACCCTCATGGGCGTTCTGCATCGACATCGGCCGCTCGAACGCCGGTGCGGTATCCGGGACGATGAACATGGCGGGCAACATCGGATCGTTCGTGACGAGCCTGGCCTTCCCGTATCTGCTGGCGATGACGGGATCGACGACGCCGTTCTTCGTGGTCGGGGCGGGCTTGAACCTGGCGGCAGCGTGGCTCTGGACGAGAGCTCGTCCGGAAGTTCCGGTGGCAGCGGCATAGATCGACTTACACGAAACACATGTTTCGCGGAGAAGAACGCATGATGACTCGAAGAGTATTCGTAAGCGCATACGTAATCGGCGCTGTGCGGCAGCCCTGTGCGGCCGCTGTCAGGCTCCAGCGGCAGGCAACGCCAGAGCGGACCCGCGCCCGACGTGTCGATCTCGGGAGAGCTGCGTCAATGGCACAAGGTAACGCTGACGTTGACCGGGCCGCAGGCCGACGAGGCTGTCGGCCGCACCGAACCCGTTCATGGACTATCGCATGATGGTGACCTTCGCCCATGAGTCCGGCACGCCGACATACACAGTGCCTGGCTATTTCGCCGGCGACGGAGATGCCGCCAATTCATCCGCGACGTCGGGCAACAAGTGGCGGACCCATCTGGCGCCGGACAAGACCGGACGGTGGACCTATCGCATCGCGTTCGCATCGGGCAAAGGCGTCGCGCTGGCCGCAGCGTCGGAGGGGCAGAGAGTGGCGCCGTTCGACGGCAGGTCGGGCACGTTTCAGATCGCCGCGAGCGACAAGAAGTCGCCCGACTTTCGCGCGCGCGGGCGGCTGCAGTACACAGGCAAACACTATCTGCAGTTTGCCGGCAGCGGCGGCTACTTCCTGAAGTTCGGCGCCGACTCACCCGAGACGATGCTGGGCTATGCCGACTTCGACGGCACAGTTGCACTCAAGCCTTCCGTGCCGCTTCGCACGTTCGCGCCGCACGTTCAGGACTGGAGGACGGGAGACCCGACGTGGAAAGGCGAGAAAGGCAAGGGGCTGATCGGTGCCATAAACTATCTTGCCGCCGAGGGAGTGAACGCAATTTCCTTCCTTCCGTACAACGCCGGCGGCGATGGCGATAACGTCTGGCCATTCGTGAGCCGCGACGACAAGTTCCACTACGACGTCTCGAAGCTCGACCAGTGGCAAATCGTCTTCGATTATGCGCAGCACAAGGGCGTTTACCTCCACTTCAAGCTTCAGGAGCAGGAAATCGACGACAACCTGCGGGGCAATCCCGGTGAGCCAGAGCGCGGCGGCCGTGCCGGTGAGCCGGCGCGGGCGGCCGTGGCGGTCGCGGACCGGTCGCGACGGGACCCGTGCGCGAGTCGCTCGACGGCGGCGACCTCGGGCAGGAGCGCAAGCTCTATGTTCGCGAGCTCGTCGCACGATTCGGTTACTTGTTGGCGCTGAACTGGAACCTCGGCGAAGAGAACACGCAGACGAGCGAGCAGCAGCTCGCGATGGCGATCAATCTCAGGGACACGGACCCGTATGGGGGCCATAACATCGTCGTACACACATTTCCAAACCGCCAGGAAAACATCTATCCCGCACTGCTGGGGAGCCGATCGCCGTTTACGGGCGCATCGCTGCAGATGGCGTGGAACAATGTGCACGAACGGACATTGCGATGGGTGCGCGCGTCTGCCGAGGCGAAGAAACCGTGGGTCGTGGCAAACGACGAGCAGGGCCCGGCAGGCCTGGGCGTGCCTCCCGATCCCGGCTATGCGGGCTTCGCCGGAAAAAATGCGCAGGGCAATGATGTCGGATACACGCTGGATGACATCCGCAAATCCACGTTGTGGGGCAATCTGATGGCGGGCGGCGCGGGCGTCGAGTATTACTTCGGCTACGGGCTTCCGGACAACGACCTCGTGGCCGAGAATTTTCGCAGCCGCGACAAGAGCTGGGACTACGGACGCATTGCAATCGACTTTTTTCATTCCCAGAAGATTCCCTTCTGGGAGATGACGAACGTCGACGAACTGGTCGGCAACGACAAGCACGACAACAGCCGCTATGGCTTCGCGAAGGCAAACGAAGTGTATCTCGTGTATCTTCCGTCGGGAGGCACGGCGACGCTCGACTTGTCGAAGGCGAGCGGGTCAGTTCGCGGTGGAGTGGTTCGATCCACGTAATGGCGGCGCGATTGAAGAAGGGCAGCGTCGCCACCGTCAAGGGCGGCGCGGCGGCAGCGCTGGGAATGCCCCCGGACAACCCGACGAAGACTGGCTGGTGATCGTGCGCCGATCTGCGGGGTAACGATCTTTAACAGGAGGCTGGGAGACCAGGAGGATTCTTTATGAAAAGAAATCTCCTGATCTCCTCATCTCCTGTTTTTTATGGTGTGCGCTCGGCGAACGTAATCACGTACCCGTCCGGATCTTCGAACGCGAACTCGGTGACGCCGTAGAATTTCTTCTCCAGCGGCATCGTCACCTTCACGCGCGCTTTCAAATCCTCATATATCTTTTCGACGCCTGATACTTCCATGTAGAGCGTTAGCGTGCCACCGATCGCCTTACCGGCGAAAGCGGGATACTCCTCGACAGCCGGCCCGGGCGCGTTGAGAAAGACTGTCACGGGTCCGGACTGCACAATCGCAAACACGTACGGCGATTGTTCGGGCACGGTGTCCGTCTTCGTGAACCCCAGCACATCGCAATAGAACGCGAGGCTCTGCTCGACGCTGGACACGATCAGGTTCGGCGTAAGTTTCTTGATTTCGTAGGGCATCGCACACCTCTCTTGTGTGCTCGCTGATGCCTACATCCACGAACTCGGCGAGATCGAGTCGCGCAGGTAGGGGCCCGCCTTCGCGCTGGATGCACATCGCTACGGCGCGGCAGGCTTTGACTGAGACCGGGCCCCGCTAGGTACGTCAGCAGAATAACGTCGCTCGCCCACGCGGTCAACCTGCCGAGTCGGGCAGCGTCCGATCTGAGCCTGATTTAGCAATCGGCGCAACGACGTGTCCGGATCGGCGCCGCCCGCCGTTTTAGTCATCGATGGGCAGCATTGAGCAAGCCGGTGCGCGCTTCGTCGCCCTGGCGCTCCTGGTTGCGCCGCTTACGGGCTGCGGCGAAGAACGGTACCGCCCTGCCTGACGGGACCGACTGGCGCAGGACAGGCAGCCTCCTCCGACAGTGTACTGCCGATCACTCCGAACAGAGGCCTTGTCTGGAAGCAGAGTTCGCATAACCGGCACCGGGTTCTCGCCGGGAGCGAAGGTCATCATGGGCGACGATCCGTGACGGACGTCACCGTCGTGGAGTAGGGCGCCCCATCCGGCACGAAGTCGCTTCAGGCACTGAACCAGCCAGGACAGTACGAGTTTCGATATTTTCTAGATGACGGCCATGACGACGTCGTACGAAGCGCACCAGTGACTGTCAGGTGATTCACTGGGCTATTTCGGACGATTCGACGATGGACCTGACAGACCATGGCCCATGGACCCAGGACCATGGACCATGGACCAAAGCGGCTGGGTCTGATTGATTCAAGAATCGGCACAACGACGTGTCCGGATCGGCGCCGCCCACCGTTTTAGTCATCGATGGGCAGCTTTCAGCAAGCCGGTGCTCGCGTCGTCGTCCTGGCGCTCCTGGTTGCGCCGCTTACGGGCTGTAGCGAAGAACGGTCCGCACTGCCGACGGGACCGACTGGCGCAGGACAGGCACCTCCTCCGACAGTGACTGCCGTCGCTCCGACGGTCACTGCCGTCGCTCCGAATACGGGTCCTGTCGGAAGCACGGTTCGCATAACCGGCACTGGGTTCTCGCCGGGAGCAAAGATCATCATGGGCGACGCTGCGACGAACGTCGTCGTCTTCAACAGCACGCTCATCGAAGCAACGGCTCCCTTGGGCGCCAGCGGCACGGTAGACGTCATCGTGATGAACCCGAACGGCCAGCGTGCTGTCCTCGACGACGCGTATACGTACGAGATCGAGCCCGCGCCACCGCCCGCGCTGCCGCGGGAGCTGACGTTCGTCTGGGTGGTAGTGCTCGAGGGGGGTGGGTCGGGCTTGTGTATTCCCGGCGCGACAGTCGAAATGGTACGGGGGCAGGGCCTCGGACGGCGTCTTACGCAGACTACGAGGGGTTGCGACTATTGGGAACCTGACTATAACGCCATCTTCGACGGACTGAACGAGGGGGAGGAATTGACTCTTCGAGCTTCTGCCTTGGGCTACGCTTCGAAGGAGACGACCGTCGTTCCCACACCGAGGTGGTGGGGGCAGACGGCAGTGTCCATTGTGCTGTCCAAAATCCAATAGATTCCCTCACGCGCCGGTAGTCACTCGTGCTACGCGTCCTCGGCAGCTGCACCAGGACGATCGACGATGGACCATGACAGACCATGGCCCATGGACCCAAGACTATGGACCATTGACCAAAGCGGCGCCTTCTAGGTTGAGCCTGATGTGAGAATCGGCACAACGACGTGTGCGGATCGGCGCAGCCCCGTCGTTTTAGTCATCGATGGGCAGTTTTCAGCAAGCCGGTGCTCGCGTCGTCGTCCTGGCGCTCCTGGTTGCGCCGCTAACGGGCTGTGGCGAAGAACGGCCCGCACTGCCGACGGGACCGACTGGTGCGGGACAGGAACCTCCTCCGACAGTGACTGCCGTCGCTCCGACGGTCACTGCCGTCGCTCCGGACAGGGGTCCTGTCGGAAGCACGGTGCTCATAACCGGCACAGGGTTCTCGCCGGGAGCGAAGATCATCATGGGCGACGCTGCGACGAACGTCGTCGTCTTCAACAGCACGCTCATCGAAGCAACAGCTCCCTTGGGCGCCAGCGGCACGGTAGACGTCATCGTGATGAACCCGAACGGCCAGCGCGCTGTCCTCGACGACGCGTATACGTACGAGATCAAGCCCCCGCCCCTGCCCCCGCTCCCGCGGGAGCTGACGTTCGTCTGGGTGGTAGTGCTCGAGGGGGGTGGGTCGGAGTTGTGTATTCCCGGCGCGACAGTCGAAATCGGTACGAGGGCAGGGCCTCGGACGGCGTCTTACGCAGTCAACGCGGGGTTGCGACTATTGGGAACCTGACCAGAACGCCAAGTTCGACGGACTGAACGTGGGGGAGGAGTTGACTCTTCGAGCCTCTGCCTTGGGCTACGCTTCGAAGGAGACGACCGTCGTTCCCACATCTAGGTTGTGGGGGCAGACGGCAGTACCCATTGAGCTGTCCAAAACCCAATAAATGGTGTTCGGATGCGGGATATTGCCAGCCAGGTCGTGCTGAGTTTTCTAGTGCTTATTAGCTGTGTGGGATGCCGTGAGACGATCTCTCCAGTTCAGCCTTCGCCCGCGACCCGCGATCAGCCCTCGCTTCCGTCGAATGTTGACACTGGGATGGTGGGGTTTTTCCGTAACCTGCCGGGCCAGTTCGTCGTGACGATAGCGGCAGACCCGGCCTGTAAACTGCCTGATGTTGCTCGACAACGCCGTTACACCGCGAGCATTTGGCCTGACCCTTGGGACCCCTTCCTTGTCGGCAAGTTCAGCGATGCAAAAGTGCAATCCAGCGAGGACTACGACTTCTGGCTTGACCTACCCGGACTTTCTTCTGCATCTCTCTATATCGGCGACTACCTCAACGGCGGGTTCATCATGGACGATTCCGGTAGTGGCGTCTTGATGATGTCGGGGAAGGCTGACACCGTTCGGGTCGGTGAAGCTGTTTCGGGTCCTGTGAGCGGCAAGTTCGGGTATTGCGATCGTCCCGCAGTCGGCGGCGACACGCTCGAAAAGGCATGTCTCGTGACGCCGACGTATTGCAGCTCAGAGTCGCATCGCATCACCCTGGAACGTCGAACAGACGCTGGACCATGACAGACCATGGCCCATGGGAGGTCAGTTGGATGCTGAGAGCGTTATCTCAACGGACGCAAGGATGAGTGCGGCGGCGTTGAGTGTGGAGCTCATTTCGATTTTGCCCGTCCGGCTGAAGCCGGACGCTACGTACCGTCTGTGCGGCGTGCCAGCGCGACTCTGGACCATGGACCATGGACCATGACAGACCATGGACCATGGACCCAGGACTATGGACCATTGACCAGCGCGGCGCCCTCTATATCCAGATATGTAAGCGGCGCAATCTTCGTCGCACGCAGCGGCTCCTCGACGGCCTTTCTGTCCCCCACGATGACGATCGCGAGATGATCGAGATCGATGTACTTCTTCGCCACCCGAACGACGTCGTCCGCCGTGATGGCCATGACTGATTTCGTGTACTGCTGGTAGTAATTGTCGGGCAGCGACTGCACCCACAACCCGGTCAGCGAGCCGTTGATCGCGCCGACGGATGCAAACGTCCCCGGCAGCCGCTGGACCAGCGATTCCTTGGCCGTCTTCAACTCTTCCTCGGTGACCGGCCTTTCGCCAACAATGCCGCGCAGCTCCTTCATGAACTCCACGAGCGCCGCGTCTGTCTTGTCGCCGACGATGTCGCCGCCGGTGCGGAATGGGTTTGGTCCCTTGCCGTAGCTGAAGCCAGAGCTGACGCCGTAGCTATATCCCTTCTCCTCGCGAATGTTGGCGTTGAGTCGCGCCTGGAACATGCCTCCGAGAATGGTGTTCATCACCTGCAGGGCATAGTAGTCGGGAGTACTCCGCGGAGGGCCCGGCAGGCCCAGCGCAAACGTCGACTGCGCGGACCCCGGTTTGTCGACCAGATAGATCGTCGTGGCCTTTGCCGGCGGGAGCGGTGGAAATGAGAACGCCGGACGCTCGCCACCGGCCGCCCAATTGGCCAGCCCTTTTTCGATGACCGGGCGAACCGCGTCAGGAGTGACATCGCCGACCACGGTGATGAGCGCGCGGCCGGGCTTGAAGTATCGCTGATGAAAGTCGACGACGTCGGCGCGCGTGATGGCCTTGACGGTGTGTTCGGTCGTGGACTGTCCGAGCGGATGGGCATCGCCGTAGAGCACCCTGGGAAACACGCGCCCGGCAATCGATCCCGGCTGCGCTTTCGCCTGGTTTAGCGCGACCAGCCGCTGCGCGCGCAGCCGTTCGAGCGCCTCCGGCGGAAACGTGGAGTTCACCAGCATGTCCGCGAGAATGTCGAGCGTTGAGGCGAACCGGGCCGCAGTGCTGACGAAGCTGATGGATCCGCTTTCGCTTCCGACACCCACCGAGACGTTCGTGCCGAGCAGTTGAAGCGCGTTCGACAGGTCGTCGCCGTTTCGGGTCTTGGTGCCCTCGCTCATCATCGAGGCCGCGAGGCTGCCGACGCCGCGGCGTTCCGCCGTTTCGAACTGGTCGCTTCCGCCGAGGAACGTGATCGAAAACGATACGAGCGGGAGATCGTGCTTCTCCGAGACGATCAGCTCGGCGCCATTCGACAGCTTCGCCTTCGTCCAGGTCGGCACGCGTAATTCAGGCACTTTGCCGATCGGTGGCTGCTTGGCGCGATCGAGGGTTTGCGCGTACACCGCAAAGGTCCGGCTAAGTCGGCTAAAGCCGGACACTACGTATGTCGTCGTGACGACCGTCGTGGTTACGACGGCGCACAGCAACAGCGCGATGAGCATGCGGCGCGTCATTGGACCTTTGTGCTTTCTGCCGCCTTCGATGCCTGATCTGTCTGGCCCATCGGCACGACGCTGAGGACGATGCGGCCGGGCGTCAGGTACTTGTTGGCGACGCGCTGGACGTCTGCCGCCGTCACCGCCAGCGTCTTCTGATATTCGGTCCGGAAGTGGCCCGCGTCGCCGTGGATGGCGGCGCCGTTGGCAAGCTGAAATGCCTTGCCGAGGTTCGACTCGAGCCCGCGAACGAACGAGAGCTCTTCGCCCGCCGTTGCTTTCTGCACTTCCTCGGCTGTCGGGCCTTCACGCTTGAGGCGTTCGATGACCGCGTCGGCGGCAATCTCGAGATCGCCGAGAGAATGCCCTGGGCGCGGCGTGATCGACACCATGAACTCGCCGACGTCCTCCGATGTGTTCTGTCCCGCATTCACCGAGGCGGCGGCCTGCTCGTCGAACACGAGCGCCTTCGTCAAGCGCGCCGTGCGCGGTCCCGAAAGAATCGCGCCCAGTACGGACAATGCGAACCGGTCGTCGTTCTTTTCACCGACTGTCGGCCACTGGATGTAGAGGCGCGGCACCTGCACGCGATCCTCGAACACGAGGCGCTGCGCCGACGCCAGCGTGACGGGCCCGGCCGAGGGGCGCGTAATCGGCTTGCCTTGCGGGATGTCGCCGAAGTACTTGGTGACGAGAGCCTTCGCCTGCACCGGATCGAAGTCGCCAACGATGGTGAGATACGCGTTGTTCGGGGCGTAGTAGAGCCGGAAGAAGTTTTTCACATCCTCTTCGGACGCCGCCGAGAGATCTTCCATGCTTCCGATCACCGGCCACGAATACGGATGCGACGGCGGGTACATGGCTTTGGAGAAGATCTCGAACACGCGGCCGTACGGCTGGTTGTCGACTCTCTGGCGCCGTTCGTTCTTCACGATGTCCCGCTGCGCGTTCAGCTTCGCGAGATCGAGCGAATCGAGGAGGAACCCCATCCTGTCGGACTCGATCCACAGCATCGCCTCGAGGTAGTTCGAGGGGACGGTCTCGTAGTAGGTCGTGATGTCGTTCGACGTCGACCCGTTGTTCATGCCGCCCGCGCCCTCGGTAAGCCGATCGTGCAGGCCGTACGCGACGTGGCCGGATCCGGTGAACATCACATGCTCGAAGAGGTGCGCAAAGCCGGTGCGCCCAGGCACTTCGTTCTTCGATCCGACGTGATACCAGATATTCACCGCGACCGTCGGCGTCGTGCGATCGATCGACAGCACGACGTTCAACCCGCTCGGCAGCGTGTATGCCTCGAAGGGGATGTTGATCGTGCTCTGGGCCGTTGCCGCCGCACTCAAAGCGACGAACAAGGCGCCTGCGGCGAGTCTCTTCATGGCGGAATTATGGACTAGAATCATGCGGCCCACCAAGCACACAGGAGCGTGAATGTCTGTTTCGACCGAGCCGGTTGCCGCTGTGTCGCGGCGGCCCGCGTCACTCAGTTTTCTCAAGCTCGCAGGCCCAGGCCTCGTCGTCGCCGCCACTGGAATCGGCTCCGGCGACGTCGTGGCGGCCACCGTCGGCGGCGCGCGTTATGGCGTGATTCTGCTCTGGGCCATCGCGGTCGGCGCGTTCTTCAAGTACGTTCTGAATGAAGGCATCGCGCGCTGGCAACTCGCGACAGGAAAGACGGCGCTCGAAGGATGGGCAGAGTACCTTCCCGCGTGGGTGAAGTGGTACTTCGGCGTGTACCTCGTGTTGTGGACGGTGTTCGTCACCGCGGCGTTGACCAACGCGACAGGGCTCGGCATCAGCAATCTGACAGGCGGAAGAATTGCCCAATCGTGGGGCGGCGTGCTTCACAGCTTGTTTGGATTCGTCTTCGTGCTTCTCGGCGGATACGGCGGCTTCGAGAAGATGATGAAGACGCTCGTCGGCGTCATGGGATTCAGCATCCTCGTCTGCGCGGCGCTGACGTTTCACGATCCCGCCGGCGTGTTGCAAGGCACGTTCGTGCCGAAGATTCCGCCGGGCGCGGGGTTGTACGTGCTCTCGATTATCGGCGGCATCGGCGGCTCGGTGACGATGCTGTCGTACAACTACTGGATGCGCGAGGAAAAGCTCGCCGGGCCGGAGAAACTCGGTTACGTTCGCGGTGACATCGCGATCGCCTACCTCTTTACGGCGCTGTTCGGCATGGCGATCATGATGACGGCGAACCAGGCGTTCTACGTGCCGGGCGTGGCCATCACGAACGCGCAGGCTGTGACGAAGATGGCCGAAATGCTCGGCAGCATTCTCGGCATGTTCGGACGGTATGCGTATTCGATCGGGTTCTGGGCTGCGGTGTTCGCGTCGCTGCTGGGTGTCTGGCAGAGCGTGCCGTATCTGTACGCGGATTTCTACAGCATCCTCAAGAAGCTGCCGGCCGAAGAGCGCGCGCGCGTCACAAAGGTGACGAGCACGCCAGTATCGGCTGGCGCTTGTCTTCGTCACGCTGGCGCCGATACCGTTCGCGTTTACCGGCCAGCCGCTGGAAGTGATCGTCGCCTACACGATCGTCGGGAGTCTGTTCGTGCCGTTCCTCGCGGCGACGCTGTTGTATCTGAACAATCGCGTGAAGTGGACGGGCGCCGTGCCGCACAACAACCTTGCGACCAACGCGCTCCTCGTCATCATCCTCGCGCTGTTCGCAATCGTCGGGGGAGACGAGGCGAGAAGGGCCCTGGGTTGGTAGGTGGAAATTAAATCGGGATCCTTTTTCACCGTCTTTCCGGAAAAAGGATCCCGATTTAATTTCCACCTGCCGCCTACCACCTAGCCGCGTGTCAGCGAGAACCGGAATATCGTCTGCGGTTTCGTCCCCGCGCTCGGCTTGCGTCCGCCGCCGAGGCCGGCGTCGGTGAAGTACACGTGGTTGTTGTAGACACACATGCCGTGGGGATCGGGATCATCCGGTCCGAACGGCCAGATCTCGAGCACTCGACCGTTCTCGGGATCGATCCGCTGCACGAGCCGATCCGCGCCGTCGATGACCCAGAACGATCCGTCATAGAAATCGAGCCCGTGCGGCACGTTCTGGCGGATCTGCAGCATGCGCACGATGCGCAGGTCGTCCTTCGGATCCATCTCGGCCAGAAAGCCCAGGCCGGGTGCAACTGCCCATAGTTTATCGGTCTGCTGGTTGTAGTAGGTGCCGTGCACGCCGCCCCATGGCGTGCGGTAGCCTTTTACCTGTTTCCCTTTCATGTCGAGCTTGACGATCTCGCCGTAGCTCTTGTCGAACGGCCGCTTGAACTCCCGCAGGTTCGATGCGGTGCCGGCGCCATTGCAGCCGATCCAGATATGGCCGCCGCCGACCGCGAGTCCGCTCGTGTTGTGCGCCTCGCCCACGAAGTCCTGGAGCACTTTGCCGGTTTCCCAGTCGAGCAGGTTGATGCGCTCGGAAACCTGATCGCCGACCCAGAGCCCTTCCTTCGAAGCTTCGAGCGCGTTGGGATAGCGATCGGGGCTCTTGTAGAGCAGCTCGATCTTCGGCGTATAGGTTGCCGGTTTCGGGGGGCCGCCCGCGCGCGCTGGCGCATCCTGCGCCGACACGCGGCTGCCCGCTATCAGGCCTGCGCCCGCCACCATCGCCGTGCTGACAAATTCGCGTCGTCGCATGTTCATATCATCTCCGTGGCTCGTAGCTTAAACGATGCTTCCCATGTCTTCACCGCAGAGACGCGGGGACGCAACGTTTTCCAAGAGTTCTCCGCGCCTCAGCGCCTCTGCGGTGAGACATGGAGACCATTTTACTGGCCGCGCGCCGGTGCTGGCGCAGCAGCCGGGGCAGGCGCCGGTCCGCCCGCGCGAAACGGCGCGTACACGTCGAACGGCTTCATCCGCGTGTATGTCGCGCTGAATTTCTGTCCAGCCGCATCGGTTCCCGTCCACGTAAACGTATCGCCCTTGACAGCAAACGTGCCGGTGCTCAGCTTGTCTTCGAGATTCGGATCGGTGTCGCCGATGTGCCGGCGAACGAACGTCGTGCCCTGCACGTTGTAGGTTCCGCGCGAGGCGGACATGCCGTTGTACGCGGCGGCGTACTGCGGCGGCGTCCACTGATCCTGCGGTACCTTCGGCACGCCCTTGCGGCCGGCGGGCAAGGTTGTCGCGTGGTACCAGCCGTCTTCGCCGAGCAGCAGGTGTTCGGGGGTTGTCGTGCCGGCCGCGTCGTTGACGGTGTACGCCGTACGCTCCCACGAGCCGACGAGCGCCGTCGAGCCGAGCTTCTGATTTGGCAGCTTGCGCGTATGAATCTGCGGCGAGCGCGTCGGGCCCGAGCCCTCGAGCACGAGGATGTTGCCCTCGAACCGCCATGCGCGCTCCTGCGTGTTCTCGCCGCCGCCAGGGCCGAGACCGGCCTTATGGTGGCGGAAGTTCACCTGCCCGCTGTTGCTGTAGTTGCCCCAGCCGCCAGACATCTTGTCGAATCGCGAGAACAGTTCTTTCGTCGTCTGCTGTTCGAGCGGCTTGCTGATCTTCGGCCGGTTCGCGGGAAACTCCATCATCGACCAGTAGCCGTCCTTCATGAACTTCACGTACAACGGCGCGTCGGGCGGCTGCACGCTGAAGCCGTTGCGCAGCAATGAATATCTGATCCAGGTGCCCACGAGCGGGTTGTAATCGGGCGGAGGCGCAGGCGCAGAATCGCAGGTGTTCTCGTCGCGATTCGTGCAGCCGAAATCGCTCATGTCGTGCGGGTAGCTCGCCGGTTCCTGCGCCTGCAGGACCAGCGCCGCGAATCCCACTGCTGCGCATGTGCCGGCGCACAACAGTACAGATCTGAAGCGCATTCGAGTCTCCTTAAATAGCGGTAAGAGAGCGGAAGCTTAGCATAGGGGCACTGACGCTGACAGGGGTAAGGGCAGGGGCAAGGGGAAAGGGGCAAGGGGAAAGGGGCAAGGGGAAAATGGAAAGGACCAAATTGTCCTCGCTCCCAAATTGCCTCTCGCCCCTTACCCCTCGCCCCTTCTAGAATCCCCTGCATGTCAACAACCGTCCGTCTCAAGCTGTCGGTGATGATGTTCCTCGAGTACTTCATCTGGGGCGCATGGTACGTGACGATGGGGACCTGGCTTGGATCGCTCGGATTTTCCGGAGAGCAGATTGGACTGACGTACGGGACGACGGCGCTGGCGGCGATGCTCTCGCCGTTCTTCGTCGGCATGATCGCCGATCGCTTCTTTGCCACGCAGCGCCTGCTTACGGTACTGCACCTCGCGGGCGGCTGTCGTCCTGTTCTATGCGTCGACGCAAACCGTTTTCTGGCCGCTCTACACGGCCGTGCTGATTCACACGCTGTTTTACATGCCGACGCTCGCCCTCACCAACTCGCTGTCGTTCCGCCAGATGAAAGATCCCGGGCGCGAGTTTCCGCTGGTGCGCGTCCTCGGCACCGTGGGCTGGATAGTGGCCGGCCTCGTTGTCGGCACGCTGGGGGTCGAAGCGACCGGCCGGCCGATGCAGCTCGCCGCCGCCGGGTCGATCGTCATGGCGGTGTTCTGCCTCCTGCTCCCGCACACGCCTCCGCAGTCGACGGGCCGCGTGCGCGCGCGCGACATCCTCGGGCTCGACGCGCTGAAGCTGATGAAGGATCGATCGTTCGCCGTGTTCGTCCTCGGGTCATTCCTTGTTTGCATCCCGCTTCAGTTCTATTACGCGTTTGCGAACCCGTTTCTCAATGCGATCGGCGTGACAAACGCTGCCGGGAAGATGACCATGGGGCAGATGTCGGAGATCGTGTTCATGCTGCTGATGCCCTGGTTCTTCAAGCGGCTCGGCGTGAAGCAGATGCTGCTCATCGGCATGGCCGCGTGGGTCGCGCGCTACATTCTGTTTGCCTACGGGAATAACAGTGCGCTGGTGTGGATGCTGTATCTCGGCATCCTGCTGCACGGCATCTGTTACGATTTCTTTTTCGTCACGGGTCAGATTTACGTCGACCAGAAGGCGCCGCTTCATATGCGTGCGGCGGCGCAGGGTTACATCACATTTGTCACCTACGGTGTGGGCATGCTGATCGGTTCGTGGATATCGGGGCTGGTGGTTGACGCCTATGCGTTGCCCGCCGGGGGACATGACTGGCAGGGCATCTGGCTCGTGCCGGCAGCGATGGCCGCTGTCGTGCTCGTCCTCTTTGCGTTGTTCTTCAGGTCAACTGAAAGGGCGGAGACCGCGTGATGACTCTGCGTGATCTCGTTGCTGCTCTCGTGGGCGTCTGCTTTCTCCTCGGCGCGACCTGCGAACCCTACGCGACCCACGCGGCCGACGATCGGATCCACCAGGCAGTGCAGGTGCCAGGCGCGTCAAGCACGCCCGGCACGTTCACGTTTCGCGACGGGGGCAGCCGCGTGTTCGATGTGACCGTGGCCGAGATGGACGGAGTTTCCAGCATCGTGTGGCCCGAGCTGGTCGAGGCCCGGTGGGACACTGCGCTGCTGGGCGTGCAGATCAGCGCCGACGCCCTGGTCGCGGCGCCGTACGTCGAGGTGGCGGCAGGCAGGGCGTCCGATCGGCAGTACTTTCCTCCGGGCGACGCCGGCGAGCGATGGTTGAACGTGACCTTCCTCCGGGGCGCGATGGTGGGCACGCGCATCTCGCTGCGCGGGGAAGGGGTCACTTTCGCTACGCAGGCAGCGAAGCTTCGTCTTTTCGCCGGTGCTCCCGATCTCGCGAGGCCGATGCTCGTCCTCGCCCCGCATCCGGACGATGCGGAGATAGGTGCGTTCGGGCTGTACGCAAACCGCAACGCGAGCGTGGTGACGGTCACAGCCGGCAACGCGGGTGTGCCCACCTACGAAGCGGTATTTGACGATCCGGCCGATCAGTACCTATTCAAGGGACGCATTCGCCTGATTGACAGCATCACGATTCCGTGGCAGGGGCGCATCCCGCCGGAGCGGGCGTTCAACATGGGATATTTCGACGCGCGAATCGCCGAGATGTACGAGAAGCGCGACGCCGTCATTCCGGAGATGTACCGGCCGAACACCGACATCAATGTGTACCGCAGAGAAAACATCGGGTCGCTCCTGCCGCTGCGCCCGCGTGACTCAAAGTGGAGCAATCTCGTCGACGATATGCTCGCGCTGCTGAAGAAGGTAAAGCCGGCGGTCATCGCGGCGCCGCATCCGCAGCTCGATACGCACAGGGATCATCAGTACGTGACGGTTGCGCTCTCCGAAGCGCTGGCTCGCTGGAACCGCCCCGTCGCGCTTCTCCTTTATACGAACCATGCGGATCGCAATCGGTACCCGTACGGTCCCGCGGGCACGTTGATGTCCCTACCGCCGCCGCCGCCGGGCGACGTCGTGATTGACCGCGTCTATTCGCACCCTGTTCCCCCGGCCTTACAGCGGCAGAAACTCTTCGCGCTCGAGTCGATGCACGACCTGCGATTCACACCGACGCGCCAGTATCAGCTTGCCCGAGAGGACGCGCGCGCCATCGCGCCGGAAAAGACCGGACCGGAGCCGGACATCACGTACCTGCGCCGCGGACCACGATCGAACGAGCTGTTCTACGTCTACGACAGAGACAGCTTCAACGCGATGGTGAAGGACTTCCTATCGCGCAGAACTCAACGGGGGCAATGACCACGAAGAGACGAAGAGCACGAAGACACGATGAAATACGGGATGCAGATTTCTTAGTGTTTTTGGCCTGCTTCGATTGCGCCGGCTTGCGTCGCAAGCCGGCCGAGCGGAGAGTGAGGCGCGAAAACATGAACCTGCCTGTATCCGATGGTTCATGTTTTTCGCCTCACTCTCCGCTCGGCGCTGATAGCGCGCAATCGAAGCACAGTCTTCGAGGCTTCGTGTTAGGTATATCTCTGTGGCTCTGTGGCTCTGTGTCGGGACAGCAAAAGGTCACGCGCCAACGGGCACGGGTTTTCGGCGGTTCCCCTGCGCGAAGACCGGCGCCGCGCCAGCGAGCGTCAGAAAGCTCCCTCGGCTCAGCATCGGACCTCTCCTTTGTGATACAAAACACCTACAGACCGCTATTCGACGCGCTGACGGCGTCCTGAGTAAATCGACGAACGGAGGGATTCCATGTTGACTCGGCGCGAATTCGGCACGTTGGCGCTTTCGACGCTGGCGTGGCCGAAGCTGCTGGCTCAGACGACTGTGGCCGGTGTCACCCTCGGGGCTCAAACCTACAGCTTCCGTCAGCTCGAAAGGCCCGCGGGCGGCGACATGTCTGACGTCCTCGTGCAGGCGTTTACCGAGTGCGGATTGCACGACTGTGAGCTGTGGTCTCCGATGCTGGAGCCGGCCAAAGTGGCGCGCGAGGACCTTCGCAAGTGGCGCCTGGAAACGCCGCTCGAGCATTTCAGTGCCATCCGAAAGAAATTCGACAACGCGAAGATTGCCATTCGCGCCTACAACTACAGCTTCAACGACAGCTTCACCGAGCCCGAAATCGATCGGGGCTTCGAGATCGCGCGGGCCCTCGGCGCCGGGTTCATCACCGCGTCGAGTACGCTGACAGCGGCGAAGCGCGTCACGCCGTTCGCCGAGAAGCACAAGATGATCGTCGCGATGCACAACCATTCGAATCTCAAGGACCCGAATGAATTCGCGGCGCCGGAAAGCTTCGCGGCGGCGCTGGCGATGTCGAAGTACTTCAAGATCAATCTCGACATCGGCCACTTCACCGCCGCGAACTTCGATGCGGTGGCGTATCTCCGCGAGAACCACGCGAATATCACGAACCTGCACGTCAAAGACCGGCGCCGCGATCAGGGGCCGAATGTCGAATGGGGCACAGGCGATACGCCGATCCGCGAAGTGCTGCAGCTGCTGAAGCAGAACAAGTGGGGGATTACGCCGTATCTCGAGTACGAATACAAAGGCGCCGGCACGCCGGTCGAGGAAGTGAAAAAGGGCCTCGCCTACATGCGGGCGGCGCTCGCGTAACATGCGCCGTATCGGGATGGGCCTGGTGGGGCCCGGATTTGTCGGGGCGCATCACATCGATGCGGTACGGCGTCTCGGATTCGTGGATGTCGTTGCCGTGGCCGCGAGCTCCGATCGCTCGGCGCGCGCGAAGGCCGACGCGCTCGGCGTGCCCAGGGCATACGGCAGCTACGAGGCTCTTGCAGCCGATCCCGACGTCCATGTCGTCCACAATACGACGCCCAACAACCTGCACGTTCCAGTCATCATGGCGGCGCTTACGCACCGGAAGCACGTCGTATCGGACAAGCCGCTTGCGATGAACGCGGACGATGCGCGCTCGCTTGTCGACGCCGCGCGCGAAGCCGGCGTAGTACACGCTGTCACCTTCAATTACCGCGGCAATCCGCTCGTGCAGCAGGCGCGCGAGATGATTCTCGACGGCGTGATAGGCGAGCCGCACTTCGTCCATGGCGCGTATTTGCAGGACTGGCTTCTTCAGCCCACCGACTTCTCGTGGCGTCTCGAGCCGGAGACGGGTGGCAAGAGCTCGGCGATTGGCGACATCGGATCGCATTGGTGCGATCTCGTCCAGCATGTCATTGGCCGGCCCATTGAGGCCGTGCTCGCTGATCTGAGCACCGTGGTGGCCACGCGGTTCAAACCGCCGAAGTACAGGGAAGCGTTCGCCCTTCGCCAAGACGGCGCGCAGGCGGGTGACGAACGCGTCGAAGAATTCCGCGTGCAGAGCGAGGACCTTGCAACTGTGCTCGTCCGCTTCGAGGGGGGCGCGCGAGGTTCGTTGTGCGTCGGCCAGGTATGCGCCGGTCACAAAAATGATCTCTGGTTCGAGGTGAATGGTCGCACGGCATCGGTGCGCTGGCTTCAGGAGAAGCAGAACGAGCTCTGGATCGGCCGTCGCGATAGTGCAAATGCGGTGTTGCCGAAAGACCCGTCGCTGCTTCACGAGGGTGCGCAACGCTATGCGCACCTGCCCGGCGGCCATCAGGAGGCGTGGGCCGATGCGTTCTGCAACGTGATGAGAGATATTTACGGCTTCATCGCCAGTGGGCGGACTGCTGACGAAGCCAAACCACCGGCATTCGCGACGTTCGACGACGGTTACCGCGCCACATGCGTCGTCGATGCAATTTTGAAGAGTCACGCTGACGGCGGCGTCTGGACGGGCGTTCGGTATTGAGAGGCGACGATGAAGCTTGGACTGTTTACACCGGTGTTTGCAAAGCTCAGCGTGGCGGACATGCTGGCGAAGGTGCGATCGCTAGGAAAGGTCACTGCCATCGAGCTGGGCACCGGCGCATGGCCAGGCAGCGACCATGTCGACCTCGACACGTACCTGAAAGATAAGACGCGCGCTGCCGACTTTCGCAAGATGGTATCCGACGCCGGGCTCACCATCAGTGCGCTGTCGTGCCATGGTGATCCGCTCCATCCGAACGCCGCGCGATCGAAGGCCGACGACGAGGTGTTTCGCAAGACGGTTCAGCTCGCCGAACGGCTCGAAGTTCCGGTAGTGGTCACTTTTTCCGGGTGCCCCGGCGATTCCGAGACAGCGACGCATCCCAACTGGGTGACCACCCCATGGCCCCCCGAGTTTCTCGAAGTGCTCGAGTGGCAGTGGGAGAAAAAGGCGATTCCCTACTGGACCAGGACCGCGGCGTTCGCGCGCGACCACGGCATCAAAGTGGCGCTCGAAGCGCATCCAGGCTTCATCGTCTACAACGTGGAAAGCGCGCTCAAACTGCGGAGCGCGTGCGGCGACGACATCGGCGTCAATTTCGACCCGAGCCATTTCTTCTGGCAAGGCGTCGATGTGCCGACGGCCATCCGGGCCCTGGGACCGGCGATCTTCCACGTGCACGCAAAAGACGTGTATCTCGACCGGCAGAACGTCGCGGTCAACGGCGTGCTCGACACAAAAACCTACCGCCGCATGTCCGAGCGCTCGTGGCTTTTCAGAAGCGTGGGGTTTGGACACGACGAGTTCGAATGGAAGCGCCTCGTCAGCGCGCTGCGCCTGGCCGGGTACGATTATGTGATGAGCATCGAACACGAAGATGCATTGGCTTCGATTGACGAAGGATTGAAAACGGCGGTCGACGTGCTGTCGCGGGCAATCCTGACTGAACCTCCCGTCGAAGCGTGGTGGACATAAAAGCGCGTGCAGGAGGTGCAATGGGTGCAACGGGTGCGAGAGGTGCGCTAGGGGCGCCGGGTGCGCTCGGTGCGAGGCGTGTGCTAGATGCGTCGCTTGGTGTGGGCGCGCTTGTCTTCGGGCTGCTGTGCTCAACCCTCTGGGCGCAAGGGCGTGGCGGCGTCGCCAGTTTTCCCGCGCAGCAGCGCGACCCCGCCGACCCCGCCGTCGTCGCTCGCGGCCGGGCGATTTACGACACGGAATGCCGCCGGTGTCACGGTGCCGATCTTCGCGGCGGCGAGCAAGGCGGCTCCAATCTGCTGCGCGTGTCGGCCGTGTTGAACGATCGCGAAGGCGAGTTGTTGCAGCCCGTCATACAGGGGTCGCACAAGGATCGCCTTGGGCCAACTGCGGTCGCCGGCGACGATGTGAAGGCGCTTGCCGCCTACATTCACAGTGTCCTTGCGTTGGCTCCAGGGCAGGGGGCGCCGCCTCTCGGTCCTCCAGTCGAGCTCAAAGTCCTCGTCGGCGATGCCGCAGCGGGCGAGCGATACTTCTCGGCGAGGTGCGCGAGTTGTCACTCAGTGACGGGAGACCTGAAGGGCATCGGGGCGCGCGACCTCGGACCTGCTCAGCTTCAGAATCTCTGGATTGCCGGAGGACGAGGAGGAGGGGCAGGCCGTGGCGGTCGAGGTGCCGGCGCCGAGCCAGCACCGCCGATGACGACGAGGCGTGAAACGACGGTTGTGGTGACGCTGCCCAACGGACAGAAGTACGAAGGCCGTCTCGAGCGCATCGACGATTTCATGGTCACATTGACCCAGGCTGACGGAACGCCTCGTTCGTTCCGGCGCAATGGCGACGTTCCGAAGGTGGACGTGCGAGATCCGCTCGAAGCCCACAGAAACCTGCTGCCGATCTACACCGACAAAGACATTCATGATGTGACCGCGTATCTGGCGGGTGTGAAATGAGCTTAAAAAAATTCGCTGTCATTGCATCGCTCGTCACCGCGCCAGTTCTGCTGGCTGCTCAGAACGAAGAACCTCGAACCAGAACCCAGCACCCAGCACCCAGCACCCCGAACCGTGTCATCGTGGATCCCACGACACTCCTGAAGCCGCTCGCCGACGAGTGGGCGACCTTCGCCGGTGATTACACCAGCCGGCGGTACAGCACACTCAAGCACATCAACACGTCGAATGTGAAGAATCTGACGCTCGCGTGGATGACGACTGTCTTGACAGGTCCGAGAGGCGGCGTCCCGCCGACGATTATCGGAGGCGTCGGCACCCGCGAGTTTACCGGTGGCACGATCAAGGGCGCCGTGCTGCAGGTTGGCAGCATCCTGTACGTTACGGCCCCCGACAACGTGTGGGCGCTCGATGCGCTCGACGGTCGTGAAATCTGGCACTACTTCTGGCGGACGCGCGGCGCCACGCACATCGGCAATCGAGGCGCGGCAATCTGGAACAACTATCTGTTCTTCGAAACGCCCGACAATTACCTTGTCTCGCTCGACGCGAGAACAGGCAAGGAACGCTGGCACGTGGAGATCGCCGATTTCGAGGAGCAGTACTTCTCCACGCCCGCGCCGGTCATCGTCGGCGATCACGTGATTGTCGGCACCGGAAACGATCTCGATGGCCCCGGGTTTCTGCAGTCCTTCGATCCGGAAACCGGAAAGCTGCAATGGAAGTTCTACACGGTTCCGATGAAGGCAGGGGACCCCGGGCTGGAGACGTGGCCGAGCCTCGAAGCGGCGAAATATGGCGGCGGGCACACGTGGATGCCCGGCTCGTACGATCCCGAAACGAAGCTGTACATCTTCGGCACCGGCAACCCGACTCCGGCGTACACGGGCGTCGGCAGGCCGGGCGACAACCTGTTTACGTGCGCGCTCGTCGCCGTGCATGTCGACACGGGCAAGATGGCGTGGTACTACCAGATGTCGCCGCACGATACGCACGACTGGGACACGGTTCAGAACCCGATGCTCATAGACGCGTCGGTCAACGGCAAGCCGCGCAAGCTTGTGTCGGTTACCGCCCGCAACGGCTACTTCTTCACTGTCGATCGCGTCACGGGCGAGCACATCGTGACGACGAAATACGGAACGCATACCAACTGGGCGGGTGGGCTCAACAACAAGAAGGCCCCATGGCCGGCGCCCGAGAAAGACGCGATCATTCCCGGCGCGCTCGTGTCTCCCGTCGAGGGCGGGACGACGAACTGGCAACCGTCTGCCTACTCGCCCGATACGGGACTGGTCTACACGCAGGAAGCGAATTCGTTCAACATGCTGTATCTCACCGATCCCGACCCGCGGGGATCGATGGGGCTCGGCGGGAAGCTGCGTGTCGAGGTCGGATCGGCCGGGAAGTTCCTGACGGCCATCGAACCCGCTACGGGAAAAGTTGCCTGGCGCCGCAAGTACCCGAACAGCGGCGGGGGCGGCATCGGGTTCCTCACAACTGCAGGCGGATTACTCTTCGGCGGCGACGGCAGCGGCAACCTGATCGCGCACGATGCCAGAGACGGCAAGCCGCTCTGGCATACGCGCGTCGGCAACATCAGCAACGCACCCCAGACGTATGCCGTCGATGGCAAGCAGTACCTGCTCGTCGGCACTGGCGACATGTTGTGGGCCTTTAATCTGTACTGAGCATTGGTAACGTGACTTCTGCCTCTGCATTAATCGACGAGAAGATCAAGGAACTTGGGGACTGGCGCGGGAAGATGCTCGCGAAAGTGCGCGAAATCATACACGCGGCAGACCCTGAGATCGTCGAAGAGTGGAAGTGGAGGAAAGAGTCTTCCCCGGGGACTCCCGTCTGGTCCCACGGCGGCCTCGTCTGCACGGGAGAGACGTACAAGAACGTCGTCAAGATGACATTTTCCAAGGGAGCCGCGTTGAAGGACCCTTCAGGTCTCTTCAACTCCAGCCTCGAAGGGAATACCAGGCGCGCCATCGACATCCACGAAGGCGACACGGTCGATGAGGCGGCCTTGAAGGATCTCATCCGCACCGCAGTGGCGCTCAATCTCAAGGGCAAGAGCAAGCCGAAAAGACGCTCGAGGTCCTGAGGACCGAACCCAGAACCTCGAACCCTGAACCCTGAACCCTGAATCTCCCAATCTTCCAATCTTCCAATCTACCAATTCAGCGAGGCCGCTCAGTTACTCCAGAGAGCCCCGTACCGAAGCTCTTGCCCGGTCAGCTTCGCGCGGTCGGCGCCTTTGCGCGGGCGGAATTTCTGTGCGCGCCCGTTGAAAACCTCTGCGACGTACAGGTTGTTCTCCTGATCCACCGAGAACTGGTGCACGCCGTTGAGGCGGCCCGGAAGAGGTCCGAACGTTCCCCAGCCGTAGAGGAATTTTCCTGTCAGGTCATACTTCAGCATCTTGTGGGTCTCGCCGTCAGACACCCACAGGAACTGGTCGCGGCTCATCAGCACGTGGTACGGTCGCCGGATGCTCGTCCACATTTCGAGGAACTTGCCGTTCTCGTCGAAGATCTGAATACGGCTGTTTGTGCGGTCGGAGACGTAGACCTTCCGATCGCGTCCGACAGCGACGCTGTGGACGGTGTGCATCTCGTTCGGGCCCGGGTTGGCCTTACCCTCGCTCGACGTGCCCCACGACATCAGGTATTTGCCTTCAGGTGAGAATTTGACGACGCGTGTGTTCGTGTAGCCGTCGCTGACGAAGAACGTGCCGTCGGGAAGCCAGTCGATGTCGGTCGGCCGTCCGAAGTGCCGTTCGTCCTGGCCGCGCACGAGCTGCTCACCCCACGTCTGCACGAGCTTGCCGTCATAGGTGAACTTGAAGAGCTGGTGCAGGTTGTCGTCCATGACCCACACGTGTTTCTGCGGGTCGTACGGGCTCATTTTGATCTTGTGCGGTCCGCGCGCGCCCTTTACGGCAAACATCGCGTCGTGCTGGGTCCACGACTGCACCATGCGGCCGTTGCGGTCGACGACGAAGATGCAGTGCTGCCACTTCTGACCCTGCGCGCCGGTGGCGTTGCCCTGGAGCGGCGCGCCGAACTTGGCGCCCGAGGGCAGCGGAAGCATGCCGCGCTGCGCAATCCACACTCTGTCGGGCGTTTCGGCAAACACGCCGCCCGTTGAACCCCACGTGTAGCCTTCAGTGCCGGGAATCTGCTGCGGCCAGTTTTCAACGACTTCGTACGGCCCGAATTCGTCTTCGCCGCCCTTCTCCTGCATCAGCGCCGATGACGGGACGAGCACGATTACGGCGAGGAGGATGGTCCAGCTTCTCATGACGAATACCTCCCGCGAAGATGCTACCAATGCCGAATCATGGAACTACCGTGATTAGTGTCTCTCTGGCGACCGGTTTTGGGTCGTCGTTCTTGCCACGCACCTGCGCTTCGACCCGAAGCGCGTAGCGGCCGGGTGCAATGTTCTGGAGCGCGAGCTCTCTGGAATAGCCGTAGATCTCCCAGGACTTCTTGGGCGCGATACCACCGTTCTCGATCACGTCGCTGACCGCGAACACTTCCTTGCCGTCTGGCGAGACGATCCGCGTGGCGACATCGATGTGGCGTGCCTGCGCCGCATTGATGTTGTCGTAAATCTCGGTATACAGCGCGATGACATCGCGCTGCGAGAACACCCGCCGGCTCGTCGCCGGGGCGGGCATTGTCTTCTCGAGCACCTTGTCCGGCTGGATGCTCGGCGTCTGCTGGGCCAGGTTCGAGGCGAGCAGCAGGCCACCCATCATCAATTTTTCTTTTCGGAAATCGGGAACCTCGAGGTCATAGAACACCGAGCCCGTCAGCCCGCCGACGGCCTCCCGCGCGCCAATCCTCAGGTGATACCGTCCGGGAGGAAGGCTGATGCGGGGATTGACGCGGACGCCGTGCGCCTTTACACGCTCCCGCGTTTCTGGCCGCAGCGTCAGGTCGACCTCTGCACGCGTGCCCGCCATCGCCTTTCCAAGGTCGGTGACTCCGTATAACGACAGCTCGATCTTGTTCGCGACCAATCCTTTCTCGTTGGGTGGCGAATACGTCAGCCGTTCGCCATCGATCTCGATCGCGAGCGCAACTGAAGCTTCCCGTTGCGTGTTCTTGAACGGCGCGGCATGCACGCTGAAGTTGAGCCCGCTCTGTTGAAGCGGGCTCGTGAGGATTTCGCGAAGCTCGGCCGACGTTTTGTCCGCATTCGGGCGTTTGGCTTCGCGCGCGCGCCGGGTCTCTTCGTCGCGCTTCCGCTCTTCCGCCGTCCGGCCGCGCGGCGATCCGTAGCCCTTGCGCGCGGCGACGCGCAGACCAGGGCGCTTGATGCGAACTTCGATTCTGTGGAAGCGGCCGTCGCGTGGATGCGTCGGCGGGTAATAGCCGAGCACGTAGTAGCGGCTGTTCGCCTGCACGATCTGATTGAACGCGTTGGTGAGGGAGTTCGTGTTCACCGACGCGATACCTCCGGTCTGCTCCGCGAGCTCGCGCAGGCTTCCCTGCGACAGCATGAGCTCATTCATCAATTCGGACTGCGCGTTGAAGGTGCCGCCGGTGACCGGCGTGTTCGTGCCAGGTTGGCGCAGATCTCCCTGGCCGGCCAGCGCGGGTGCGCCGCCTCCTGCCATTTCCATGAACTCGTTGGTCATGCCCACCAGGCCGCGCGGATCGATCGTGTAGAAATTCACGTTGGCGCGAGCGGCCATCGTGATGGCGTCCTGCGTTGCGCGGATCACGTCTGTGGCGCTCTGGGCGCCGAATGAATCGTAAATGGGGTAGTCGATGCCTTCGCTGAAGAACAAGACGGCCTTACGGCGGCCCCGCACCGATGCGAGAAACTCCGCGGTGTTTTTCAGCGTATCGAGCACGCCGACGGCACGGAAACCGCGCTCGAATTCGCTCGGCTCCAGGCGGCTGTAACCGCCGGGATCCGATGAGGGTGCCGGCTCATTTTCATTCCCCTGGTTGTTCTGAGCCGCCGACAGCGTCATGTAGTATGCGTCGAGCCGCTCGAGGGTGAGCGAGCGCATCCGCCGGCCAATGAACTTGTCGATCGCGGCGTGCAGCAGCAGCTTGTTGCTCGTGAACTCCTGCGCCGCATCGGTCCTTCCGCTGGTGTGGATGACGGCCGCAATGTCGTTCGCGCCCATGTACTTGTCCACGAATTCCTTGGCCGATTTCTTCACTTGAGAAGTGCGCATCGAGGACACGTCTTGATCGTCGAGGACGATGGTGTACAGGCGCCCGGCAAACGGCTGGCGGTTGGACAGCGTGTCGCTCGACACCGTCCGGCCGCCGAGCACAAACGCGTTGGATTGCACGGTCGGAATCTCGACATACGCGAACGTATCGATTTTCTGCGGCTTGCCGTCTTCGAAAACCTCGAAATCCTCTCGTTTGAGATCGGAGACGAGGTTCCCCTTTTCGTCGGTGACGACGACGTCGACGTCGACGTAGTTGACCTCGACCTGGAAGGTGACGTCCGGCGGTGCGGGTTTGTCTTGAGCACGGAGTGTCGGAGTCTGAAGCGTCGCGGCGCAAAGAACGAATACGATGAGAATTCGATGCATTGTTCTGGTCCTACCGTACCGTAATCAGGGTTTCTCGACCGACTGGAGTTGAGCTGCCGCGCGCGCTGACCTCGACCTTCAGCAGATATCTGCCGGGGGCGGCGTCCTTGAGCGGAATGTCCCGGGTCAACTCATAGGTCGACCAGCGACCATCGTCGCCGGCCCCGGCCGGCTGCGAGGGATTGCTCACGCTGTCGCGGGCGCCGAAGACTTCCTGTCCGCTCTCGGCAACCAGGGTCACCATCGTGTCAATCTGGCGCGGTTGTTTGCTTGAACTATTGTCGTAGATCTCGGCAAAAACTGTCACCGTGTCGTTGCGGGCGAACGTTCGACGGCTGACCACGGGCCCTGCCAGCACTTTTGGGGCGGCGGGATCGGGCATGGCGGTCATGGCCGACTGTGCCGACGCCGCCGTAATCAGCACGCCACTCAGCATCAACGGCTCTTTCCGGAAATCGGGGACCAGCAGGTCGTAAAACACCGTGCCGACGCGGCTGCCGACGCTCTCCCGGGCGCCGACTCGAATCTGATACCGGCCAGGCTCCAGATTCAGTCTTGGGTTCACACGCAGGCCGCCTGCCTTGACCCGCGCGAAAGACTCGGGCCGTAGCGTCAGGTTGAATTGGGACCGCGTCGACCGCTGCGCTTTGCCGTCCTGATTGATGCCAAAAAACGTCAGCTCGATCGTGTTTGTCACCACTCCGCCGCTGTCGGGCGCCGTAAACGGCAGTGGTCCGCCATC
Organism: Vicinamibacterales bacterium; assembly: GCA_963744405.1. GTDB lineage: Bacteria > Acidobacteriota > Vicinamibacteria > Vicinamibacterales > JAMQPK01 > JAMQPK01. Next base: position 250,617 of record CAVUTO010000018.1, on the reverse strand, counting down.
GAATTCGATGGCCAGCGTTACAGATGCCTCTTTCTGCGTCAGTTTGAACGGCGCCGCCTGCATCGTGAAGGTCAGGCCGCTCTGTTGCATCGGGGCATTGAGCGCGTCACGCAGTTCGGGCGACGTGTTGTTGACGCCGCCGCGCCTGGCCTCGCGCGCTCTCTGTGTCTCTTCATCGCGCTTGCGCTCGGCGGGCGTGCGGCCGCGGGGGGAGGCATAACCGCGGCGCGCAGACACGCGCAGACCCGGCCGCTTCGTTCGAACCTCGATGCGGTGGAATCGGCCGTCGCGCGCCGTCGTCGGCGGGTAGTAGCCGAGCACGTAATAGCGGCTGTTCGCATCGACGATGCGCTCGAAGGCCGATCCGAGCGCGTTCTGGTTGACTGCGGCGAACCCGCCCGTTTCTTCGGCGAGTATGCGCAGGCTGTCTTGCGACAGCTTCAATTCGTGCAACAGGGCCTGTTGCGGGTTGGCGGCCCCGAACACCCCGAGCGCCACGTCGGGGGCGTGAGACCCGGCTGTCTCGATGTACTCGCCCGTCATCCCGATCAGCCCGCGCGGATCCAGGGCGAACAAGTTGACGTTGGATTTCGCCGCCGCAGTGATGGCGTCCTTGATGGCGCCGACCACGTCCGTGGCCACGTGAATTCCGTAGATTTCGCCCATCGGCATCTCGAGGCCTTCGCTGAAGAGCAGCACCGCCTTGCGGCGTCCTCGCACGCCGGCGAGAAACTCGCCGAGATTTCTCAACGTATCGAGCACCATGATGGCGCGCTGCTCGCGTTCGAGATCGCGGATGTCTATCGGAGCGGCCGAGTCCTTGATATCGGCGCCTGCCAGGGAGTAGTTGTCCGGCCGGTTCGCCGCTGTGAGCTCTTCATGGTAATGGCGCTCGAGAGCTTCGATTGCGGCAGATCTGAAACGCCGGCCGACGAACCGATCAATGGCAGCGATGAGCAGCGCGCGATCGTTCGTGAAGTCCTGCGTGGCCTCGGGCCGGCCGCTCGTGTGCACAACCGCCGCCAGATCGTTCGCGCCGAGGTGGCGCAGGACGAATTCGCGGGCGGCGTTCCTCACGAGACTGCCTCGCAGCGGGCTGACGTCGAGGTCGTCCAGCACGATCACGTACACGCGGCCGTCGAACGGCCTGGCATTCGAGCGCGCGTCCGTACTGACCGGTCGGCCGAGGGCGGCGAATCGATCGGGCGGCTCGACCGGTAATTCGACGTACGAGAACATCTCGACCTTCTGCGGCTTGCCATCCTCGAAAACTTCGAAATCGTCGCGCGTCAGCCCGGTGACGAAGTTGCCATTCTCGTCGGTGACGATCGCATCGACGTCGACGTAATTCACTTCGACCTGGAAGGTGACCGAGGGAGGGGTTTGCGGCGCCTGGGCGGCCCCTGGCCCTCCGAGCAGAAGGGTGACCGCCACCAGGAGAGGAAGCCGCCCGGATTGCATGGGAATTCCCATTATATGGCGGGGGAGCGTAGGGATCGTAGTCGGGAGCGTAGGGATCGTGTGGGTCGTGGGGGATTCCCACGCGCCCCACGATCCCTACGCGCCTTACTTAGAAGCCGAATCTGAGCCCGAGTTGTAGCTGCCGCGGGAAACCGGTTCCGCCGACCAGACCTGTATATCGGAGGAAGTCGGTCCCGACCCGTCGATTCGTGCCGGGATTGCCGAAGTTTGCCTTGTCGGTCATGTTGAACACCTCGCCGAACACGTCGAGCGTGCGGCGTCCGCCGAGTCTGGCGCGGTAGCCCACACGCAGATCGATCTGCATGAACCCCGGGCCGTAGGCGCCGTTCCGCTTGCCGTCGAACTCGACATCGCTCATGCCGTAGGTGGACGCGGTGCTGTACGTCCCCGGAGGCAGCGGCTCGAAGAGAATGCCGTTCTGATCGGCGTCGAGCGTATCGTCCTGCAGCGTGATCGCCGAACCGGTCATCGCGCGGAGCGTTCCGCTGACTGTGAGACCGCGAGTCTTCGGCACTTCCATTCGACCGCTCATCGTGAAGACGTGTTCGCGGTCGACGCCGTTCTTGCCGAACATCTCGTCGGCATGCAGATCCGCGTTCTTCTGGAATTGCGGCGTGTCACCCTGACCGCCGGAAATGCCGCGTGTGTATCCGTGCGAGTAGCCGCCGCGCACGCTGTATCCTCGGCTGTATCGCTTCTCGACCGAGATGTTCAGAGCGTCGTAATCGCTGTATCCGTACGCCGTCGTCAGCAGCCGAACCGTGCCGACATATTGCGGTTCACCCGGCGTTAACGTCTGCGTCAGAACGCCGAACGGATCTGTTCCGCGCACTACGGGAGAATTCCGATTCGTGGTGGTGCGATTGCCGATGTTGAGATCGGGGTTGAAGAACAGGTCGTGTCCCTTCATACGAACGTAGTCGGCGGAGAACGACACTCCCGTGAAAATTTCCCGCTCGTACCCGGCGGTCACTTGATCGAAGTAGGGCTGTTGACGGTTCGGCGAGTCCCAGGTCAGCGTGCCGGTGTTCCGCACAGTGGAGCCTGGAGGGTATTGACGGTCGACGATGGCTCGCACGTGAGGCTGCATCGGGCCAAGCGCCGTGATCAGCAGTGTCGGATCGGTCGGATACAGGCCGGCTGCCGGCCCTCCATCGACGCCGGTCTGCGGGAAATTCGCCGTGAATGACGGCGCGTATTTGAGGTCCGTGAAGAAGTTGTCGATCGTTCCCAACTGCGTCCGATCGTAGAAACGCCCATAACCGCCGCGGATGACGGATTTGCCGCCGCCGTCCGGGTTCCACACCAGGCCGATGCGTGGTGAGATGTTGCCCTTGTCGACTGGATACGCTTTCTTGTCGGAGAAGTACGGATTTGCCGGATCTATGTCGTACGGCATCCGTTCGAGGTCGTAGCGAACACCAAAGCTGAGGGTGAGGCCAGGCTTCGGCTGCCACTTGTCCTGCGCGAAGAACTCGTAGACGTGCATCCACAATTCGTAGTTCAGCGATCCGGGCACTCGAATGCTCAGCCGGTTCGGGAAGGTGCGGGGATTGTTGACGTCGAACTCGAGGTCGTGGTCGAAGTTGTACGAGCCGTTCAGATTGGCCCAGTTCGGATTGCTGAGCCAGGTGCGCGTGTATTGCGCACCGAACTTCAAGTCGTGACGTCCTTTGGCATCAGGGATGAACCATGAGAAGGTGTCGCTGAACTGCCACGACCGCTGCAGCGAGTAGTCCATCGTCGTAGCCGACTGAATATTGAAACTGTCATAGGTCAACGTCGGGTACACGTTTCAGCTGATCGGCGCCTGCGTTATCTGGGCACGGCACGCAGGTCGCGTACTCGGGCTTCAGCGCTCGCCAGGCCGGGTTCGAATGGACGGTATCCTCGAGCGTTCCGCCCGCGCGGAACGTGTTGACTTTCGTGTCGGTCAGCACCGACGTCACTGTGGCGACGAGTGTCTGGTCGAGGTCGGTTTCGTCGTCATAGCTGTCCTTCGTTTCCGTGCTGCCGTTGAATCGATTGAACTGGGGCGCAACCTCGCGCAGCCAGCGGAACGCCCACGTGTGCTTGTTGCTCAGCTGATGGTCGATACGCCATAACGTATTCCAGGCCTCTTCATTGCCCGCTTCCGACAGGTTCAGCGATGGCCGTGTCGGAAAGCTGCTCGACCAGTTGCGGCTCAGGATGAGCCGTTCGACGCTGCCGAAGAAATGCAGCTTGTTCCTGATGATCGGTCCGCCGAGAGTGAAGCCCCATTCGGTCTTGCCGACATCGGGTTTCTCGAACCCGTTGACCTTCGTGAAGAAATCCTTAGCCGTCACTCCCTTGCCCGTGAAAAAGCTGAAAGCCGAGCCAGTCAATTGATTGGTGCCTGATTTCGTGACGGCATTGACGACCGCGCCCGACGCACGGCCCCATTCGGCATCGAACTGGTTGGTGATGATCTGCACTTCCTGGATCGATTCGTTGGCCGCGCGCGTCTGGCCGCCGACGTTCGAACCTCGCTGTTCGTCGGTGTTCCCCGCGCCGTCGAACACGATGTTGTTGGCTGCTGAGGACTGACCGTTCGCCTGGAAGGTGTCGTTGAGGAATTCGGAGCTCGGCACGAAGATTGTGCCGGGGACGTTGCCGACAAACGCCATGTAGTTACGATTGCCCGACGGCAGCTCGCTGAGCTCCGTCGCAGATATATGCCCGCCGACCGTCGCCGTTGTGACGTCGACCAGCGCTGCTTCACCGGTCACCGTGAGCGTCTCGGCCAGGCCGCCGACTTCCATCACGAGATTCACAGCAGCCGTCTCGCCAACCGTCAGCGTAATACCGCGACGGTCCAACGCTTTGAAGCCTTCGAGTTTTGCGGAGATGCGATAACGCCCTGGAACCATCTGCGCCGCGAAATAGCTCCCGTCGGGCGTACTCACCGTCTCGCGAACAACTCCGGAATCTTCGTTGGTGACGACGATGATGACGCCCGGCAGGGCGCCGCCTTGTGCATCCGCGATCTTTCCACCTAACTGTGCCGTCCCCTGCTGCGCGTGTGCGGGCGCGGCCGCGCACACTAACGCCGTCAGGTACAACCCGAATGCTAGTCTTCGCATCTCCCCCTCCTAGAAACCTGTCGAAGGTTGAACGCCACAAGACCCAGGGTCACGTCGCCCGTCAGAACCCCGTTAAGAAATTTTTTGCGTGAGGGAGCTATCATGCTCCCACAAACTTGGAAGTTCAAGTAATTTCAGGCGAGAAAATAGCCTTGTTTCGTGAAACCAAGTTTCTGGATGGAATCCAAAGCGATGAACAGAGAAACTAGCGGAAAACCTTAAGGGTGGTTACGAACCACCATCCACAAACCAGCAACTACGGCAGCGCGAACACGAAGATTGAATTCGTCGCGGCGGGAATGCGTGCCTCGGGAATCGTGTCCGTCACGATGCTGCTCGACCACGATCCGCCGCCCGTGCCGACCGGTATGGCGATGTACTGTTTCCCGTTCACGGCATACGTGATCGGAAATCCCTGAACGAGTGTCGGCATGCGCGGGCTCGTGTAGAGAATCTTGCCGTTCGCGGCGTCGTAGATCCGGAAGTACCGATCCCAGTGGCCCTCGAGCACGAGGTCGTCGCCCATCGTCAACGCGGCCGTGTTCGGCGGCGTTCTGGTGCGATGACGCCAGAGGATCTTGCCGTTCACGTCCATGGCGAGCAGCTCGCCGAGACCGTCCGGGCTTTCCGGATGCATCAGGTTGATGCGTCGCACCGGGCCCGAATCCGCCGCCCCCTTCCACGAGCTTCATTGGCCCGAACGTTCCGTCTTCGCAGGTGAGATTGAGCGGAATGTAGAAGGCGCGCGTCGTCGGGTGATAGGCCATCGAGCGCAGGCTCTTGAAGCCGCCGGTGCTCGGGCAGAAGCGGAACTCGACCCCCTCTTTCGGGATGGTGTTGGGCCGGTACGAAGCGCGGCCGGTTTTCTGATCGACATCGATCAGCGTCTGATATCCCGGGTCGTGCGAGGCGACGAACTTTCCCGTCTTTCGATCGACTTCCCACAGTATCGCCAGCTTGCCCATCGAGAAGACAGATGAGCGTCCGTTGACGTCCACCAGCACGCGCTCGAAGACTTCGTCCATGTCGTGCGTTTCGCCTGGGATGTGCTGGAAATACCACATCATCTTTCCGGTCTTGGGATCGAGCGCGAGCGTGCTGTTGGTATAGAGCGCATCGCCGGCCGTGCCGCGCTGAAACTGCGCCCACGGCTTGGCCTGGGCCGTGCCCCAGTAGACGAGATTGGTGGCGGGATCGTAGCTGCCCGTCATCCACGCGTCGCCCCCCGCGCGGAACATCAAAGGTTGATTGTCCCAGGTATCGCCTCCGGGTTCTCCGGGCCTTGCGATCGTCGATGTTCGCCAGAGCTCCTTTCCCGTGTGCGCGTCGTGACCGAGGATGTAGCAGGTGTCGTTCTTGAATCTCTGACAGCCGGTCAGCGAAGTGATGATGACCCCTTTGACGGCAAGCGCGCCCGCTGTGTACGTATATCCCTGCTTCGGATCCATCACCTGCGTGTCCCACGCGACATCGCCTGTCCGAGCGTCGATGGCGATAAGACGCGCATCGCCGGTGGTGACGTAGATTCTGTCGGCGTAGATCGCGATGTTGCGAGTCGGCGTGTTACGCACGTTGCCGTTGCCTTCTCTCGGAGCCGGTGGCCGGAACTCCCACAAAAAGTCCCCGTTGGTGGCGTCGACCGCTTGCGCACCGCCGCCGGGCGTTGGCAGAAACATGATGCCGTCGTGAACGAGCGGCGTCGGCTGATGCGCTCCCGCGGGCATTCCCCACGACCACGCGAGCGTCAGTTGCGCGACATTCTGCTTGTTGATCTGATTCAGCGGGCTGTAACCGGTGCCGTCGTAGGTCCGCCGCCAGTTGATCCATTCTCCAGGCTCCGGCTTTTCGAGCATCGCATCGGTTACGGGGCGGAATGCGCGGTTGCCGATGCCGAGATTGCGCACCTGCCGCTGAACCTGCGCGCCGAGGCCGCCATCGACGATGACAAAACATGCAGTCATCAGCAGCACCGCCGATACAAGGAAACGTGCACGCTTCATAAATAGAGGTCCCTCTGGGGAAAACCCACGCCGAGTCCCACGGATTATGTAGCAATTCCGCGATGAGCGCGAACCGCCGTTTGTTGGTGCCGTGGCGCGGCCATTGCAGTATCGTTCTTGAACCCAACAACAAGCTGTTCATGGACAACGTGCCAAACCGCGCCATCAATCAGGTCTGCATCGCCGGCGCGGGGTATTGAGCCTTGGCCAGGCTCGTGACGTGCAGTTAGAATCCCTGCTCAGAACTCGGACAATCCGAAGTTGTGAGAAGGCCAAGATTCTACGTCATCCTCTTTATGGTGCTGTGCGCGGGTTCGGCCTCGGCGCAGGGGCATCAAAAGGGCGATGGGTTTGTGGCACTGCGCGCGGGAGCGAACCTCGTCGGCAATACGTATCGTGTGCTCGACGAGAAACCTGAGCCGGGCGCCGGTGGATCGATCGGCACATTTCTCTCGCGGAACTGGGCGGTAGAATTCGAGATGTGGATGCGCGCGTCGAATCCCGAGTGCTGCGCTCCCCGCCGCCGGGAAATGTTATACAGCGCCAGTGTCGTGCGGATGCTGACGACCGATGGGCTGCAGCCATATATGCTCGGGGGCATCACGTTCCTGCAGTCGAACAGCTCCGAGATTCAGGTGCAGATCGGCGTGGGCGCGCAGTTTCCCGTCTATCGCCGTCTGCACGTGGCGATCGATGTTCGTGGCAACGGAGGCGGCTCGACGATGATCGTGCGGCCGACAGCGGCCGTCATCTATAACTTTCGCTGATTATGGCAACCAGACAACTGATCTCGACCGGCAGCAAGTGGGAACCGATCATCGGCTATTCACGCGTGGTGCGTATCGGCGCGAACGTGTGGGTATCGGGCACGACCGCCACCGGCGCGCACGGCGAGATCGTTGGCATCGGCGATCCGTACCAGCAAGCGGTTCAGACGCTGAAGAACATCGAGACGGCGCTCGCGCGCGCAGGAGCGTCGATGCAGCATGTGGTTCGCACACGGATGTATGTAGTCGACATCACGGCGAACTGGGAGAAAGTCGGCCGCGCGCACGGCGAGGTCTTCGCCGATATCCGCCCTGCGACCGCGATGGTCGAAGTGCCGCGCCTGATCGATCCGCAGATGCTGATCGAAATCGAGGCGGATGCCTACGTGGACTAGGGGCGCTGGGTGCGCCTCGTGCGCTGGGTGCGCTGAGGGCGGGCCCCGACGCAGCGATGTTCTTCTTAAGAAGAAGGACTCAGCGCCCCTGCGCCTCTGCGGCGTTACATAGAAAGGTATTTCCGCCGTAGCGGCGGAGGAAACTTCTCGATCGCGTACCGCAACATCGTCCGCGGCATCGTCCGCGCATGCTTGCGGAGAAAGCGCTCCTCGACCGTACGGTCCCGCTTGCCGATCTCGCGCAACATCCAGCCGACGGCTTTGTGAATCAGATCGTGCTCATCATGGCGCATCAGCGCCGCGATGGCGAGGGCGTCCTCGAAGTCGTCCTGCCGGATGTAGTGGTAGGTCGCAATCATCGCGATGCGCCGCTCCCACACCGACTTCGATCGCGCGAGATGCCGCAGCACGCGGCGGCGATCGCCGGCCTCGAGATGCGCGCCGACGATTTGCGCGGCCGAACTGTCGACGAGGTCCCAGTTGTTGATCGACGCGGTATTGCGAAGATAGACCTTGTGGACCGCCTGACGCGCGCGCGTGTCGCCGCGCGCGTACTGGCGAACCATGATAATCAGCGCCAGCAGCCGTTCTTCGTGCCATGGAGATTGAAGCAGCCGGACGGCCTGCTTCAACGGCAAGTCAGCGTAGTTGCGCGCGAGTGCGCGCAGTTGCGGGACCGTGACCCCGAGAAACCGATCGCCCGCGCCATATTCGCCCGGCCCCGTCTTGAAAAACCATTTGTTGCTCGCCGCCCGTTCGGCGCGCGCGACTTTTCTGATGTCGCGCCGCACCGCACCCATTGCACTACTCGCAGCCGTAGCACCCCTCGCACCCATTGCACCTATTGCACCCATTGCACCTATTGCACCCGAAACTCCGCCAGCCGCTTCAGCGCCTTGACGCGCTCCGAGCGATCGATGTGCCGCCGTGCGCGAACGCGAAGCGCGCCGGGTCTCGTCGCGTCGGGGTCGCGGCCGAGATACTCGCACACGCCTGCAATCTGTGCAGGACTTTTCTTCGAGGCCGCGCCTTTTCCGCCGGCGGCGTAGAGTCCCCACCTGGGGCCTGTCTCTCGCAGGGATTCCTTGACGGCCCCGCACACGGTTGTCGTCACACCGCTCGAGTGCCAGTCGAAGCCCAGCACGCAGCCAAATGCTTGAAACCAGTACCGGATCCGACATGCGGCGCAGCACCTCCCGGGCGCCGTACTCCTCGACGATGTGGGCGAGGATTTCACGGGAAAGGAGAACCATGCGCGAGAACAGCCAGGCCGGGGCCCTGCCGCCATGGAGGGGAAGCGACGCGTAGCCGGTTCTCTTTCCGGATAACATCCTTCGATTCTATGCGACACTATGGGCCGACGCGGACGCTGCGAGTCAACAGTCGATAGTCCACGGTCGATAGTCGACAGTCGAGTCGGCGGTCGATTGTGCACGCATTCAGTTCCCGCACCAAGCAGCACCGATCCGCGCTAACGCCGAGCGGCCAAGGCCGCGAGGTACAGGTCGTGGGGGTGGGGCCCCACGACAAAACTAAACGAGGAGATTTGATGGCCAAGACAGCGAAGAAGAAGACCGCACGGAAAGCGAACGCCGCTTTCATGAAGCCCATGACGCCAAGCGCAGCACTCGGCGAGGTGATCGGCGACAAGCCGATGCCGCGCACCGAAGTCACCAAGAAGCTCTGGGCTTACATCAAGAAAAACGGCCTGCAGGACGCGAAGAACAGACGCAATATCAACGCTGATGACAAGCTGAAGCCGGTCTTCGCCGGCAAGAAAACGGTCAGCATGTTCGAGATGACCAAGCTCGTCAGCAAGCACCTCAAGTAAGAACGGTCTCGAATAGGTTGGTGGATCGTGGTGGGTGGTGGGCGTGTCCCTTCTGCCCGACCACGAACCACTGACCACCAACCGCATGTTCATCGGGCACTTCGCCCTCGGCTATGCGGCCAAGCGTTGGGCGCCGAACGTGTCGCTCGCCGTGCTCTTTGCCGCGGCGATCTTCGCCGATCTGTTGTGGCCCGTACTCGTCGCCCTCGGTATCGAGCACGTGCGCATCGCACCGGGCATCACCGCATCCACACCGCTCGAGTTCATCAGCTATCCCTATTCGCATTCGCTGCTCACGCTGACGCTTCTGGGAGCGTTCTTCGGCCGGGTCTTTACCCGGCGGGACAAGCCCAGCGCACCCAGTGCACCCGTCGCACCCAGCGCCCCCAGCGCCCCTAGCGCCCCCAGCATTATCCTCATGATGCTGGTCGTCAGCCACTGGGTGCTCGACGTGGTCACGCACATTCCCGACATGCCGTTGTATCCTGGCGGACCGAAGTTCGGCCTGGGGTTGTGGAATTCGGTGGCTGGCACGTTTGCGGTGGAAACGATGTTGTTCGCGTTCGGGGTGTGGATCTACGCGCGCGCGACGAAGCCGAGCGATGCCATTGGCACGTGGGCCTTCGTCGGCATCACCGCTTTCCTCTTCGTCGGCTTCGTTGTCAACGCCAATGGCACGCCGCCGCCGTCGGTGGCCGCGTTGTGGATGATGGCGCTCGGACTCGGGGCGCTCACGCTCTGGCTCGCCTGGTTCGCCGACCGTCATCGGCAACCGCTTCGGTAGTGTCCGGCTTCAGCCGGACGATCAGGAGGACACATGGCTACGGAGGCAACGCCGGTTGCCGGTCCGCCCGCGGCAGTCTGGGAAGATTTCATCGACATCTTCTACTCGCCGTCCGCCGTCTTCCGGCGTCGGGAGAACGGCAGCTTCTTCGTTCCGCTGACAGTCATTACGATCGTGTGCGCCGCGCTGTTCTTTCTCAACAGCGGCGCGCTGCAGCCGATGTTCGACGCCGAGTTCGATCGGCAGATGTCGGTCGCGATGCGCCAGAACCCGAACATCCCTGCCGAAGCGGTCGAGAACATGCGAGGCATCGGAATGCGGCTTCAACAGGTTGGGATGCTCATCTTCATCCCGCTCGCGATCTTCGGCATCGGCGTCACGACCTGGCTCGCCGGCAAGCTGGTCGACGCGAAACAGACGTTCCGTGCCGCGATGGTCGTGGCCGCATACGCCTATGCGCCGCGGATCATCGACGGGGTCCTGCACGGCCTCCAGGGGCTTTTCCTCGATCCGTCACAGCTCGACGGCCGCTTCCGCCTGTCGTTCGGCGTCGGCCGGTTTCTCGATCCCGACACGGTCTCGCCGCTGCTCCTCGCGATCGTGGGACGCGTGGATCTCATCACGCTGTGGATTACGGTGCTCATCGCGATCGGGCTTTCCGTCACCGGCCGCATTCCGCTTCCGAAGGCCCTGATCGCGGCGGCGATTGTCTGGTTCGCAGGCGGGCTGCCACTGATTCTCCCGGCGCTCCGCTCGATGTAACTTTCTACTTTCTACTTTTTACTTTCTACTTTCTATTTTCTATTTTCCATTCAGACGAGCCCGTCCATGTCCGGCAGACGGCGCTCGTACCTCTTCCTCCATGAGCGGGCTCGAGAGCAGGAAGTCGGCGGTCGCGCGGTTGCAGGCGATCGGCACGTTGTAGACGACCGCGACGCGGAGCAGCGCCTTCACGTCGACGTCGTGCGGGTGGGGCGCGAGCGGATCCCAGAAGAAGATGATGAAGTCGATCTTGCCTTCGGCGACGCCCGCACCGACCTGCTGATCGCCCCCGAGAGGGCCGCTGCGAAACCGGTGGACGGTCAGCCCCAGTTCCGCCGCGATCATTCCACCGGTCGTCCCTGTGGCGAACAGCTCGTGACGCCCGAGCGTCCCGCGATTGTAGGTGGCCCACTCGAGAATGTCCGGCTTCATATTGTCGTGCGCAATCAACGCAATCCGCTTGCGCCGCGCGGTCATCAAAGAGCGGAACGGCATATCTGACACCCCAATCTGGAAACTGAAATCTGAAATCTAGAATCTGGAATCTATAATCTAGGTTATGCCAAAAGTGATCGCTGCGCCTTCGGTGATTCAGGCCGCGGGGCATCCGCCGAAACGTATCGAAGAGTATGCCGGTCGTGTGAATTCAGGTCACTCGAGCGTGAGCGTGGCCCGCATGCAATCGCCATCGGGATGGACAGAGCCCGGGCAGCGCCCCGATTTCGAAGAGATTACGGTCGTGCTTCGCGGCATGATTCGCGTCGAGCACGAGAAGGGCGTGTTAGACGTACACGGCGGGCAGGCGGTGGTGACGTTTCCGGGCGAATGGGTGCGCTACAGCTCACCTGGCCCAGACGGGGCAGAATATGTGGCTGTCTGCCTGCCGGCATTTTCGCCGCAATCCGTTCACCGGGACCCTGAAGCTTGAATCTAGAATCTAGAATCTGAAATCTAGAATAGATTCTAGATTCTAGATTCTAGATTTCCGAGGCACCATGGCGATTGCCGAGTCCATTCTCCCGGAGTTCGACCACGAAACCGCGACGACCCGTACGCTGCTCGAGCGCGTGCCGGAACACAAGGCGGGCTGGAAGCCGCACGAAAAGTCGATGTCGCTCGGCCAGCTCGCGATGCACATCGCGATCCTGCCGCAGTGGGCATCGTATGCGCTCGAACGTACCGAGTTCGACACGAATCCACCCGACGGTGTTCGAGTGACCAGCCCCGCGTATGAGTCCGCACCCCAGCTTCTCCGGGCATACGACGCAAACGTCGCAGCCGCGCGTTTCCTGCTTGCGCGCACGACCGACGGCGCGTTCATGGTGCCGTGGACGCTGAAAAGCGGCGGTAAGAGCCTGTTCAGCATGCCGCGCGTGGCCGTGTTCAGGTCGTTCGTCCTCAACCACGCCGTGCACCATCGCGGGCAGTTGAGCGTCTATCTGCGTCTGCTCGACGTGCCAATCCCGAATATCTACGGACCGACAGCAGACACGCAGAGCTAAAGTCCGCCGTCTCACCGCGAAGACGCCACGACGCAGAGTTCAGTCCTCTTCTGGAAAACGATTCGTGGCGCCGCTGCGTCGTTGCGGTGAGACTGTTTGACAGGACCCGCGCTCAACGTTCTGCGAAGATGCTGCGGATGACGAACGCCACGTTCGCGGGCCGTTCGCCGAGCCGGCGCATGAAACAGGGAAACCACTCCCGTCTACGGACCGACAGCAGACACGCAGAGTTAAAAACTCCCTGTCTCACCGCTAAGGCGCTACGACGCAGAGATTAGGCCTCATTAGGAAAGGAATTCGTGGCGCCGTTGCGTCGTTGCGGTGAGACTCAGCGCTCTGCGAAGATACTGCGGATGACGAACGCCACGTTCGCGGGCCGTTCGCCGAGCCGGCGCATGAAACAGGGAAACCACTCCCGTCTACGGACCGACAGCAGACACGCAGAGTTAAAAACTCCCTGTCTCACCGCTAAGGCGCTACGACGCAGAGATCAGGCCTCATTAGGAAAGGAATTCGTGGCGCCGTTGCGTCGTTGCGGTGAGACTCAGCGCTCTGCGAAGATACTGCGGATGACGAACGCCACGTTCGCGGGCCGTTCGCCGAGCCGGCGCATGAAATAGGGAAACCACTCCCGTCTACGGACCGACAGCAGACACGCAGAGTTAAAAACTCCCTGTCTCACCGCTAAGGCGCTACGACGCAGAGATTAGGCCTCATTAGGAAAGGAATTCGTGGCGCCGTTGCGTCGTCGCGGTGAGGCTCAGCGCACTGCGAAGATACTGCGGATGACCACCCACGTTCGCACTCCCGGCCACTACGACCGAACCCACGGCTGCCTTCCCTCTGACTCGGTTTCCGGTCGAATCTGGCACAATACAAGTGTCGTCCCCAGGTCGCTCGCGGTACCCTAGGAAATCAAAACTGTCGACGAGGAGGCGCGGATGCTCCGAGTATTTTGTCTCGTTCCGCTGCTGGCATTGGTCGCGTTCGGAGGGCTCGCGGAATCCGCACCGTGTGAGAGCCTGCAATCGCTGACTCTGGCCGAGACGACGATTCTTTCCGCAACAGTCCTTCCTGGCGGCCCATTTACGCTGCCCGCGCGTGCAAACGCTCCCCCTGGTGCAACTCCGAAACCGGTCGTCTTGCCGGTGCGGTGCCGCGTCGTTGCCCGGATCTCTCCAGCGATCAATTTCGAGGTCTGGATGCCTGAGTCCAACTGGAACGGGAAGTTCCAGGCCGTCGGTGGGGGCGGATTCGCTGGTGTCATCTCCTACGGCGCGATGACGACCGCACTCAATCGAGGCTATGCGACGGCCTCGACCGACACCGGGCACTCCACCCCAGGCGGATCCTGGGCTCTCGGGCATCCAGAGCTGATCGTGGATTTTGCACATCGTGCGGTTCACGAAGTGACAGTGAAATCGAAAGCCATCGTCGAAGCGTTTTACGGCAATGCTCCACGGCGCTCCTACTTTGAGGGTTGTTCGACGGGTGGTCGACAGGCATTGATGGAGGCGCAGCGCTATCCGGGTGACTACGACGGGATCGTGGCCGGTGCGCCAGCGAATTTCTGGACGGGTTTGATGACGAACAGCGTCGCGGTCAAGGGAGCAATACTCAAGGATCCGGCGAGCCACCTTTCCCCAGCGAAATTTGCGCTGTTGAACAAGGCCGCGGTAGCCGCCTGCGACCTGCGGGATGGCGTGCGCGATGGCTTGATCGAGAACCCAGCCCAGTGTCCGTTCGATCCCAAAGTGCTCCAGTGTTCGGGTGCTAACACCGACGAGTGTCTTACGGCGCCGCAAGTCGAAGCCGCCCGGAGGATCTATGGATCGACGATAAACCCGCGCACAAAGGCAGAGGTCTTTCCCGGCCTGACCCGCGGTAGCGAACTTTGGTGGGATGTGGTCGCTGGTGGTCCCGAGCCGGGTCCCATCACTCTGGACTTCTTCAAGTATTTCGTTCACTCAGATCAAAACTGGGATTGGAGAACCTTCGACATTGACAAGGACGGAACCGCGGCGGATACGAAATTCGCATCGCTGATGAATGCCGGTCCTGATTTGAACGCCTTCGCCGCCCGCGGCGGCAAGCTCATCATGTATCACGGGTGGAACGATGATCGGATCTCGCCCTTCAACACCATCAACTACGTCAACCACGTCAAGAAGGCGATCAGGGCTGCGCCGACTGATGACTTCCTGCGCTTGTTTATGGCTCCCGGGATGCTCCACTGCGCCGCAGCGGCACCTGGGCCGAACGCGTTTGATGCCGTCGGTGCACTCGACCAATGGGTCGAGAAGGCGGTAAAGCCGGACAGGCTCATTGCGTCGCATTCGACCAACGGCGTCGTCGATCGAACGCGGCCGCTCTGTCCCTATCCCCAGGTCGCCACGTACACGGGCTCTGGAAGCATCGACGACGCGGCGAGTTTTGTGTGTAAGTAGACAGGGTTCGGTGGTTACCGAGTGACGGGTCCGAGGTAACGATCGAGCCACTCGAGCATTTCTCTGATCATCTGGCTACGCCTGACACCGAATACTCCATGGCCTCCCTGGTACAGCACGCGGCGCTTGTCTTCAGCTGGCGTTCCCAACAAGGCAAACAGACGTTCCTGTACGACCACGGGATAGTTACTATCGTTGTCGCCATTGAGCATGAGGACCGGAACCCTCGCGCGTGGCGCGAAATGGAGGGGATCGACTTCGGGCGGATACTTAGATGGTTGGAATCCACCATTGAGAAACAGGCCGACTTTGAAGCGCGGCTCCAACGCGAGCGCAATCGGACCGTTGGCGGCGCCCCAGCTGAAGCCATAGTAGGCGAGGCCCGTCTTCTGAATGTCAGGCCGCGTCTGGAGATAGTCAACGCCGCGGCGAATGTCGGTGTTGTACTGCACGATCAGGTTAACCAAAGCTCGAGTCGGGTTCGCTCCTGGGGTCCGCGGAAATCTGGTCACACCGTCAACTTGCCTTTCGTACGTGCCTTTGTAGATGGGACATAAAACGGCTCGGCCGCTCAACATCAGGAAATCGAACATGTCGATCTCGAGCATCTCGCTCGTTCGCACGTTCCCCGCATCGCCTCCCGGGAAATAGACAACGGTCTGGTAGGGCGGCCGAACATTTCGTGGGAGGAACAGGTACGCGGGCACCCGTTCGCCATTGTAGGCGGCAGTGAAGCTGACCTTCTCTCGGGTCCAGCCCTCGGCGCTCGAGTCGATCGATTCGACTTTCGGATCGAGCGGCTCGGGATCGATGCCAAAGAGGTTCTCATATGCGCGAAAGACTTCGTCGGATACAGGCTGCTCTTTCGTATAGTCCCGGGCAGGCTGTGGAATCGGCCCGGTCAGGGCACCCGCCAGTGGCTGGGAATCAAGATACTCCGCGACGCGAAAGCCGTTCTCCTCGGAACGGTCGAAGGGCGAGCGAGATTCGGGGTGTTGGAAGGCGTGCCTGGGATTTGTCCAGGCTCCACCGAGAATATACCGTTTCGAGCCGGTCGGCATCTCGTTCCACACCCACTCTCGGATGTTGCCCGCCATGTCGAACGCACCGAATGGAGACACACCCGGCCGGCCGCCGACCGCAGTGATGCCGTTCGCCGAGATGTTGCTGAATGGCGTGATGTATCCCGCGATCCGGACGCCCGCCGCCCGCGCCCAGTGGTAAACCGTCGGCAGACTCTTCCCAACAAACTTCGCATATGCCGCCGCCTCGTACCAACTCACGCCCCCAACGGGATACTGGTCTCGACCAGCAGGATACGTTCCGACCTCCCAGCCAAAGGGGCCTGGCCGACCGGTTCTATCTCGAAACTCGGCCATGGCCACTTCCCACAAAATGGTCTTGCCATCCTTCACGAACTCCTGATTCCAGAATTCACGTCTCTCGTACCCGCCCGCGTCCACAAACCGCTTGAACTCCGCGTTGGTGACTTCGTACGTGCCGATGCGAAATGTCCCGGCCGGAATAGAGGGGGAATCGTAGTGGGGTAGCTGCTGTCGTAAAGACAGGCTCGAGGTGGGAACTGTCACCATCGGCGTCGACGTATCATTCGCTCGGAGCTCAATGCTCGGTCCGCCGACGGCGCTCACAGGCACCATATTCGGCGTTTCGCCCTGGGCGGGAATGCGGTGATTCTCCGCGATGAATTCCAAGGTCTGAAAGCCGTCCTTCTGCACTCTCCAGCGAAAAATGCCGCGTGGCAGTCGAGCCTGAGCGATGGGCGTCCGTCCAACCAGCTGCCATGCGTCACCGGCATCATCGTATCGCTTGATGTACACGTCAGCGCCGGGCGGGTCGGTTTCGATGGGCCGAGTTACCGACACCCTCTTCCACAGGCTCCCTACGCGGGCATCATCTGGGATGATGCGCGCGGCGTCCGCCACCCGCGCAAGCGACGTCCCGTAGTCGTCCTGGTCCGCCAGCCGCGTCGCGTCTGCGATCGCCTCTTCCGCGTGTCGCAACTCGGTGCCTCGATACAAGAGCCATGCCGCCGGTACGCCTGCGGCAACGACAAGCGCCGCCGCAATCCAGCCTCTGACCCTTCTTTCTCGCGCAACCGTCGCGTCTTCGAGTCCCTTCCGTACTCCAGCTCATGTCGCGCGGACGGCTCTTCGGATCCTTCTCGAGACAGTGGTGGAGCAGATGACGAATCGTCCGCGGCAGTGCGCTCGGCAACGCATTCCAATTCGGCTCGTGCTCGAGCACCGCCGCCAACGTGTCTGGCACCGTCGCGCCGGCAAACGCGATGCGGCCCGCCAGCATCTCGTACAGCACGCAGCCGAACGCCCAGAAGTCGGCTCGCTTATCGACCACCATGCCTCGCACCTGTTCCGGGCTCATGTACGCTGCCGTGCCGAGCAGCGTGCCATCGCGTGTGGCGCCAACCGTCACGGTCGGCGACTGTCCCAGGTCGGCTGCGGCATCGTGGGCGTCGAGCTTCGCCAGACCGAAGTCGAGGATTTTGACGATACCGCCGGACGTGATCGTGATGTTGGCGGGTTTCAGGTCACGATGGACGATCCCCTTCTCGTGAGCGGCGTCGAGCCCGTCGGCGATTTGCCGCGCGATCCCGAGCGCTTCGACGATTGGAATGGGCCCCTGCTCCAGCCGATCGGCGAGGGTCGGCCCGTCGACCAGCTCCAGTATGAGCGCATGCAGGCCGTCGGATTCTTCCACACCGTAGATGGCGCCAATGTTTGGATGATTCAGCGCGGCCAGCAGCCGTGCCTCGCGCGAGAAGCGTGCCAGCCGCTCCGGGTTGGCCGTGAACATCGGGGGGAGGACCTTGATCGCGACCTCGCGCCCCAGCTTCGGATCGTGGGCCCGATACACCTCGCCCATGCCCCCTGCACCGAGGAGCGAACGAACCTCGTAGACGCCGATGCGCTGACCAATGAGATCGCGTCGCGAGTCCTTCGGCGTGGCGTGTCCGTGCGACTCCAGCAATCGATCCGCGCGGCTGTCGTCGATCAGCAGCGACTCGATCTCCGCCCGCAGTGAGTCATCCAGGCCACATGCCTTCCGCAGAAACGCCGCGCGGTCCGCTGGCGCGACCGACACGGCGTCGTGATAGAGACGAGAGATCCGGCTCCAGCGCTCGTCACTCGTCACGTCACCTCTTTCTGAGCTCGCGTCCCAACCACGCTTTGGCGAGTTTCCAGTCGCGTTTAATCGTGTCCGTCGAAACCTCCAGCACCTCCGCAATGTCGTCGACGCTCAGCCCGCCAAACACCTTCAACTCGACCACCTTGCCGCGTCGCGGATCGAGACGCGCGAGCGCATCCAGCGCCTCATCGAGCGCCACCAGATCGTCCGGCCGATCGGGCATGGCGAGCTCTTCGACGAGCGGAACCTTCTCGACACCGCCGCCGCGCTTCTGATTGCCGCGCTTCCGCGCCGCGTCGATCAGGATGCGCCGCATTTGCCGCGCGGCCATCGCAAAGAAATGCGCGCGGTCCTGCCACTGAATCTGATTGATGTCGACCAGCCGCACATAGGCCTCATGGACGAGCGCCGTCGACTGGAGTGTGTGGGCGCGACGTTCATGGCCCATATGCCAGTGGGCCAGTTTTCGCAGCTCCTCGTAGACGAGAGGCGTCAGCTGGTCGAGCGCACCTGTGCTGCCCTGCCTCCACCGAATGAGGAGCTGTGTCACGGCCGGCGCCGGGGACGGCGCGACTCGGGCCATTGGGTTGGGCTGGACTCATCCCGGATTCTAAGGCAGACGGCCCTCGCTTGCCACTTTTCGCCATCCATCTGCGCCTGTCTGGGTGAGGACGGGAATGGGTTCCGCCCTCGAGCCAAGACGAGGGCGCATGACAAGGACAGGATGGAAGCTGCTGATGACAACGTTCGTCTCACTGGTGACGTCGACATCAGCTGGCGCACAACCGCTGAACAGTCAGACACGAGCCTCGCACCCTGCGCTCAGTCTGGACCTTCAGAACGTGGCGGAGGTGTCCACCGCCGTGCTGGCCGAGGCCAAGGAGACGCTGACGCGGATTTATCACGCCGCGGGAATCCGCGTGCAATGGAACACAAGCGGTGCCGACTTCACAATCATCGTGAGACGCCCACCGTATCCCGCCGCAGTACGTGACTCGGCCTTCGCCCTCGGGTACGCGCCCGGCACCAAAGCCGAACGCGGCCGTCTGGCATTTGTCCTCGCCGATCGCGCAGAGACCACGGCGAGCGGGCTTGGCGTTCCCTTCCATCTCGTTCTCGGTATGACCATGGCGCACGAGGTCGCCCACCTGTTGCTGCCGTACCACTCGCACTCGCGCAATGGGATCATGCGAAACGACTGGACTCAGTCCGACTACCAGAAGGCAAAACGTGGACAGTTGCTCTTCACGGACGGGCAGGCGACGCTGATGCGTGTTGAGCTTTCTGCGAACAAGCACAGGGGTTCACGGTAAAGCCCCGGGCACCAAACCACCGTCGGGCACGACGCGCGTCAGTTCTCAGACTCGTCGCCCGAAAAGCACTCGTTGCTACTCCGCGTCGTCGCGGTGAGACTGTTCGCAGCCCTCACGGCGGGTGGCGCCGATTTTCTTTTGTCCGCCGCGCAGGGCCGTCTCACGTACACGTGTTTGTCGGCCCGAGGACGGACGAAAGAAAATCGGTGACAGGACCCGCGCTCAACGTTCTGCGAAGATACTGCGGATGACGAACGCCACGTTCGCGGGCCGTTCGCCGAGCCGGCGCATGAAGTAGGGAAACCACTCCCGGCCGAATGGGACATACACACGCATGCGATAGCCGGCGTCGCGAAGCGCGTTTTGAAGGTCGCGGCGGATTCCGTACAGCATTTGAAATTCGTAGGCGTCAGGTGAAATGGCACGGTCGGCCGCGAACCGCTTCACCTCGTCGAGAATCTCCTCGTCGTGCGTCGCGATGGCCGGATGCACGCCTTCGGCGAGCAGGCGGCTCGCAAGCCGCAGGTACGCCGCATCCACGTCCGACTTCAACTGATACGCGACGCTCTTCGGCTCGCGGTAGGCCCCTTTTACCAGCCTGATGCGAGCGCCGAGGGCGTTCACGCGCTCGAAGTCCCGCTCGGTGCGATACAGGCACGACTGCAGCACGACCCCGGCGTTGCGATGCCCGAGATTCCAGACCGTCTCGAAGATGTCCAGCGTCGCGTCCGTGTACCGGAGCTCTCCATGTCGATACGCACGAAGAAGCCGCACTGTTCGCCGGCCTTCAAGATCTTGCACAGATTGTCGACCGAGCTCGCACGATCCACGTCGAGACCGAGCTGGGTCAGCTTGAGCGAGAGGTTGCGCTCGATGCCCGCCCGATCGACCGCCTCGACGAGCTGCAGGTACTCGCGGGTGGCGGTATGGGCCTCCGCGAGCGATGCGACGCTTTCGCCAAGATAGTCGAGCGTAGACAGAAGACCCTGAGATTGGATCTGGCGTACGGCTGCAATCGCGTCGCCGACCGATTCGCCGGCGATGAAGCGCCGCGCGAATGCGCGGGGTCCCGACATGCCGTACCGCGACGCCAGCTGTTTCAGCGTCGGGCTATAGGAGAGCGTCTGGAAGAAGGCTTTGGACGCAACGTCCAGCATCAGTGAGTGCGGCCGGACCCCGATGTGAGCAGGTGCTCGATGCTGCGTGCGTAGTACCGAAGGACGTTGCGATCGCGGACGCGAAACCGGCCCCGATCGTAGACGATGATCCCGCGCGCCTCGAGCGGCTCGGCGGCCTCTTCCACGGCCTGGCGGCCGCTCGCAACGCCGAGATTCGCCCCGACGACCCGAAGCGTTTCGATGACGGCCTCCGCGCGTGCCTCGAGATCGCGCCTCGTCACCGACGGCCGCATCGCCGTCGCGATGACCGAGGTCGGGAGCACTTTCACGAGCTTGCCTATGGAGGTGGTCGTCAGCCTGCCCAGTTCCATCACGTCGCGCCGCGACTCCGGCTCCCAGCCGCTGAGGGGAATCGGCCGGCCGAACGTGACGAATGCGCGCGACCGGTAGCCGACGGCATACCGTACCATTTCCGCAAACTCTCGCGCGAAGGGGCGCTGCCTGCGCTTCACGCGTTGTCGCGCGAGTATGTGATCTTCGAGCACCAGATCGTAGGAAATAGCCGTCGGCACGATCATCAGCCCGGGCATTTCTGAGGTCAGCGCCGCGTGCAGCAGGCCCGTCTTCGGCGACTTCAGCTCCCCGCTGTAGCTGCGCCCGCCTTCGGGATAGAACAGAAGATCGTGCCGCCGCAGCAGCTCGGCGACGTACGCCTTGAGCGTCACGAGATACGCCGGGTCTTTGGCGTTGCGGCGGATCGGAATCGCGCCCGTCACGTGGCGGTGAATGAGGCCCAGCGGCCCCCCGAAGAGATTGATGCCGGCAGCGATGATCGGCGGACGCACGCCGTTGTCGTCGAGGACCACAGGCTCGACGAGATAGTCCGTGTGGCTCTTGTGGTTCGACGCGTAGATCACGCGTCCGGCGCGCGTCGCCGTCTCCACGATTTCGAGATGCTCGACGCGCCGGTCGATCTTGCGCAGAATCGGGTACAGCGGATGTTTGAGCGCGCGGTAAAACGGATACCGCTGCGTCGTCTTGAGCTCCTCGAGATAGGCGAACACGCGCTCGCGTCCGTCCGAGCCGCCGTGCGAGCTCTGAAGGTAACGTACGACGTCCTCGCGAGCCAGGACGGCTTGAGCCAGATCGTCAGGAACCATTAAGTGCGTGCACTATAGCACGCGCGAACTCCGTGGTTGACGCTTTCCCTCCGAGATCCGGCGTCGTACGTTCAGGCGTTGCGAGCACCTGAACGAGCGCCTTCTCGATACGTCTCGCGGCGGCCGACTCTCCGATGTGATGCAGCATCAACAGCGCGGACCGCAGCAGCGCCGTAGGGTTCGCGATGTTCTTGCCCGCGATGTCCGGTGCGCTGCCGTGGACCGCTTCGAATACCGCGACCGAGTCGCCGTGGTTTGCGGCGCCGACGGTGCCGAGGCCGCCAACGAGGCCCGCGCACAGATCCGACACGATGTCGCCGTACAGGTTCGGAAGGAGAAGCACGTCGAACTTCTCCGGCCTCATCACGAGGTTCATGCACGCCGCATCGACGATCTGCTCATCGTAGGCAATGTCGGCATGCGCGGCGGCAACACTTCTGGCGCATCGAATGAAGAGGCCGTCGCCCATCTTCATGATGTTGGCCTTGTGGATGGCGGTGACGCGCTTCCGCCCCATGCGCTTCGCATAATCGAAGGCAAAGTGTGCGATGCGCGTCGACGCGCGCTCGGTGATGATCTTCAGGCTTTCGACCACGCCGGGTACGACTTCGTGCTCGAGACCCGAGTACAGGTCTTCGGTGTTCTCGCGCACGATGACGAGATCGACGTTCTCGAATCTGGAGCGGACGTTCGGAAGGTTCGCGACCGGCCGGAGGTTCGCGTACAGGTCGAGCGCCTTGCGCAGTCCGACGTTGACGCTGGTAAACCCCTCGCCGACCGGGGTGGTGACGGGGCCCTTCAACGCTACTGTGTTACGGCGGATCGAGTCGATGAGCTCGCGCGGAAGTGGAGTGCCGTGCTGCTCCAGCGCGATCACTCCGGCCTCGTGCCGCTCCCACGTGACCGCCACGCCCGAGGCTTCGATGATGGACAGGACAGC
Organism: Vicinamibacterales bacterium; assembly: GCA_963744405.1. Taxonomy (GTDB): domain Bacteria; phylum Acidobacteriota; class Vicinamibacteria; order Vicinamibacterales; family JAMQPK01; genus JAMQPK01. The sequence continues at coordinate 227,847 of CAVUTO010000018.1, read as the reverse complement.
CTCGGTGACTTCCGGTCCGATGCCGTCGCCTGGAATCAGGGTAATCGTATGAGTCATGCTGCGCGAGTCCCATCGCGCGCTTCCCAGAAGAGCAGCGCCAGTCCGCCTGCGGCGATAGGCGCAAGCAGATTGATCGGCAGGCTTCGAAGCTGGCCTGCGTAAAGAGTGATCGCGAACATGGCGGCGGCCACCGCAAATCGGGCGAAGAACCCCGAGGGGCGCGGCCCGAGGAGCGCCATCGCGAATAACGTCGTCAAGACCAGTGAGCCGGCGAGGTAGGACGTGAGAAAGAACCGCCGCTGCACCACCTCTGAAACGGGCGAGGCGATGCCTCCGATCGTAATAGTGCCGCCGAACCACATCGAGAGCGCAAGTACATACACATAACGCAGCGCAACCACCCGGTCATTATAATTTGAAGGCGTGAGCATAATGTGGCTCGAATGGTCGCCTGTCGTGTTTGCCCGCGCCGAAGCGGAACAGAAGCCCATCCTGCTGTCGATCGTGACTGCATGGTCGGATGAGTGCGCGATGATGGACCAGACGACGTACGCGCAGCCCGATGTCGCGTCGTTGATCGAAGAGCGGTTCGTGCCCGTACGTGTCGACGCCGATCGCCGGCCCGACATCAACGAACGATGGAACCTCGGCGGCTGGCCGACCACCATGTTTCTGACGAGCCGGGGAGACACGCTGCTCGGAGGCACCTATTTCGACCCGCCACAGATGATTGCCACCTTACGCGAGGTGGCGGACGCGTATCGCGACCGCGCCGAGGAAATCAGCGCCCGTGCCGCGGCCGTACGTCGGCTCCAGCGTCCGGCGGAACGCGAGCCTCTTCACGCGCACGCCGGGGCCGTCGAACGTTTCCGATCGTTGCTGATCGAGCGGTTCGACCCTGTCAATGGCGGCTTCGATGCGGCACCGAAGCTTCCACATCCGCACGCGTTGTCGTTCGCGCTGTCACTGGCCGGCGACGGCGACGGCGAGCTCGCGCGGATGACATCAGTCACGCTGCAACACATGCGGGGGCTGTGGGATTCCGTCTCTGGAGGTTTCTATAGGTACGCCGCCGCGGCCGATTGGAGCCAGCCGGGCAGCGGCAAGACGCTCGACGATAACGCCGCTCTCCTGCACGTGCACGTCGAAGCGTCGCTCCGTCTGCGCGACGTCGAGTGGCTCGACCAGACGGCAGCGATTGTTCGCTGGGTCAGGGCAGCGATGGCCGATGAAGTGAACGGCGGCTTCTTCAACGCCCGATCCGCCAAGGGTGCCGACACGACGATGTACGTGGACAAGAACGCCATGATGGTCGGTGCGTTCATCAGGGCCGCGGCGCTGTTCGACGACGTGTGGCTCCGCGACTTTGCCTTGAAGTCGCTCGAGGCCGCTATCGTACCTGCCTACACGCCGGGCGGCGGCGTCGCTCACGTAACCGACGCGAACGGCGTCCATGGCGTGCGCGGACTGCTGACCGATCAAATCCATGTTGCTGCGGCATTGATCTGGGCGCATGCGGCCACCGGTCAGCTGCCGTATTCGATGCTGGCCGCCGAGGTGCTTCAGTTTGCGATTCGCACGATGTGGGATGAGGCGGCCGGCAGCTTCCGCGACCGCGTCGATCCGCACGATCCCATCGTGCCGTTCGAGCTCAACTGCCACGCGGCGTGCGTGCTCGATCGCCTCGGCGTGCTCACCGGCGACCCGGCGTATCAGGATCGCGCCAGGACGATTCTGCACTCGTTGGCAACCGAATATCACGAGCAGGACCTTTTCGGCGCACCCTACGCGCTGTCCGTGCGCGAGGTATTCGATCGGCGTCCGCCAGCCGGTCTGGAGCTGAGCCCTGTCGACTGGCAGCTTGGGTAGTGAGGGGTTAGGGGTTAGGGGTCAGGGATTGGGCGCTAAGTACGGACGACAGTGATCAGAGTTTCGCGTGCGACAGGATTTGCCCCACCGCCGAGCAGCCGTGCTTCCAGGCGGAGCACGTAACGGCCGGGGCGGACGTCTTTCAAGGCGATCTGTTTCGCGATGGGAATGCGCGAGCTCTTCACGTCCGCAGCGCCTCCCGCCAGCGATTCGCGTGAAGAGAACGCCGCGACCCCATCTTCGCCCACGAGCGTGGTCGATCACCTCGATGCGCCGCGCTTCCCGGGACGAACTGCCGTCGTAGATTTCCGCGAACGCGCTCAGGTTGTCGTTCTGACGGAACGTCCGGCGGCTTGTGGCAGGCCCCGGCAGCGTTCCTGCCGGAAGTTGGTCGTCCGGCTGCGGCGAAAACTGCAGTCGCGCGGCTTCGTCCGTGAGGAGCAGACCGCTCATGGTCAGGCCGCGCGCGTTGTAGTCGGGCACCTGCAGGTCCGCGAAGACCGAGCCCATTTCTCCGGCGCCGGTTTCGCGGACGCCGACGCGCAATTGATATCGCCCCGGCGGCAATGCCATTCGCGGATTCAGCCGGACGATCGAGCCGCGCACGCGCTCGTATGTGTCCGGCCGCAGCGTCAAGATTGAACTGGTAAAAATTGCCGCCGTGCTGGCGGCCCCGCTCGTCGAGCGCAAACACGTTCAGCTCGACGCCGTCGGCAAACGTCTTGTTGGGCTGCTCGGCGAAGTGGAGACGGGCGGCGTCCACTTCGATCGCCAGCGCCACAGACGCGTCTCTTGCCGCGCCTTTGAACGGCGCTGCGTGCACGGTCATCGTCAAACCATTCCGCTGAAGCGGTTGATTCAAAATCTCGCGCAGTTCGATTCGACGTTTGCGTCGAGCCGGCGCGTCCGCGCCCACGCTCGCGCTCGCGCTCCTGCCGCGCCCGTTCCTCTGCGCTGATGCTCCTCGGCGAGACGTAGCCCTTTCGTGCCGACACGCGGAGTCCGGGCCGCTTGGTGCGGACTTCGATCTTGTGAAAACGCCCGTCGCGCCTGGCGTCCTTCGGGTAATAACCGAGCACGTAGTACGTGCTGTTCAGCCGGACGATGCGGTTGAGCGCGGTGGTGATGTTGTTGGAGTTCACCGCGGCATAGCCGCCCGTCTCCTCGGCGAGCGTGCGCAGGCTGTCCTGCGAGAGATACATGTCGGCGAGCAGCCCTTTGGCGTCGAAGCCGAGATGAACATCAGCGGCGGCGTTCAGCTCGATCGCCTCGCTCGTCATGCCGACAAGGCCGCGCGGGTCGACGGCAAAGAAGCTGACATTGGCCCGTGCCGCTGCGGCGATGGCGTCGCGCGTGGCAGATCATGACGCTCGTCGCCGCCTGCGACCCGAAGATGTCGTAAATCGGATAGTCGATGCCCTCGCTGAACATCACCACCGCTTTGCGGCGTCCACGGATGCCTCCCATCACTTCGGCGAGCTTTTTCAGGGCGCCCAGCACTTGCTCCGCGCGGTGGCCGCGCTCGAAATCGTCGGGATCGGTCGTGATGTCCGAATAGCCCATCGGCCCGCGAACCGTCCCTGATTGTGGAGGGCCGCTCGGCGCGTCGGGATCGTCGGGGTTGGATTGATTGGCCTCGAGCTCTTTCAAGATGCTGCTGAAAATATTGGTCGGCTTTCTCGATGACCGTCGAGCGAAGCTTCCGTCCCTGGAACTTGTCGATCGCCGCAAGAAGCGCCGCGCGCTCCGACGTGAACTCCTGGGCGCCGTCGGTGCGGCCGCTTGTATATGTGATGGCGGCCATGTCGTTCGGGCCGAAATGCCGCTCGATGAGCTGCGCGCGCGGCATTGACGACGACTTTCGACCGCAGCGGCGCGACGTTGAGATCGTCCAGCACAATCACGTACAGGCGTCCGCTGATGGGTTGCGCGTTGGAATTGACGTCACTCAACGATCGCTGCGGGCCGCCGGGTGGCGCGTGTGCCTGCCGACGGCATCGGAATATCGACGAGCGAGAACGCGCTGATCTCCTGGGGCTTGCCCTCGTCTAGGAGCTCGAAATCATCTTTCGTGAGATCGCCGATGAAGTTACCGCGCTCGTCGGTTACGACGGCGTCGATGTCGACGAAGTTGACCTCGACCTGAAACGTCGCGGAGGGTGCCGGCTGCTGCTGCGCCGCGCCGAGCAGTGACGCGCCGGCGACGATCGCGGCCAGAAAAGCGGCGCGGAGCAAGACGCGGACTCGTCCCGCCGAAGCTCGTAGGAGCGGAGGGAGCGAAGCGGACTTGCATAGGGCAATGCTACTATAGGCGGCCTCCATGCAGCCCGCGGCCATGCAGCAGTTGAGCGAGCTCGAGAGCGTTGCCGCGCTTCCAGGAGAGCCCCGCAGCGTCAGCGCCGCAGGTGTCACGCGATCGGAGCAGCGGCTCAGCCACGCATCGAGAACGATTCGCCATTCGACGCGTCAGCGAGTATCCGCCGGCGTCTCGTCGTCGTCGCAGACAACGACCGCGCGGCGCAGGCCACGCTCGCCGCGATTCGCTGGTTCAAGACGGCCGCGCCCCGAAGCGTTCGCGACCGATGGGCGATCAGCGCTGTTCTGCCGTCGCATGCCACCGATGCGACGCCGGCTCAGCGCCTCGAGTATCCGCCGGCGAAAGGGTTCTTCGATCATCCCGAGCAGCCCGAGAGCCGGTACCTCTGGCGATGGGTGACGTATCAGGCTCCCGATGTCGTGCTGCAAATCCGCGGTGGAGACGTGCTCTCCCGCAGCAGCCCGCCCGCCGGTTCACTCGCGGCCGCGATGGCGGGTGGAACGGAGATTGGCACCGTGCAGGCCATCTTCGGGTCGGCGCGCGAAACGGATGGCCCGGCCCTTCTCGAGCACGCACTGAAAGATGCGGCCGGCGCGCGCGAGTCGGAAATCCACGCCACGCTCAGGGCGCGGGCGTCGCGCGAGCCTCTGGCGATTGCGAAAGTCCTTGCCGCGAAGTACCCGCAGAATCCGCTCGTCAGCTATATCCCGTCTGTGGCATGGGCCAACACGCTGCGGCTTGCGGACATCACAAAAGACGACGCGCTGCGGCAAAAAGTATTGGACGAGACGCGCCCGTGGCTCTCGCGCGAGCGGCCGCTGTTTGGCGAGCGCATTGCGCTGACTGCCGTCGCGGGCACGCTGATCTATGCGGATCTCGCGCGAGCGGGGCGAAGAATCGGCGCGGCCGCTGGCGATGCAGGGCGCAGACGAGGCGTTGAAGGTGGCGCCCACCGGTTACGCGCAGCATGGCGCGGGCTGGACCGACGACATGTTCATGCTCGCGTCGATTCTTTCGCGCTCGGGCAGAATGCCCGGACGGCGATCGCGATCTCGATCATCTCGCAGCGATGCTGCTCGCATATGCCGGCCGCCTTCAACGTGAAGACGGCGTGTTCGTCCATTTCACCGACGGGCGGATCGCCTGGGGACGCGGAAACGGATTTGCGTCGCTGGGGCTGACTGAAGCGCTCACGGCGCTCCCCGCGAATCATCAGGCGCGCGCGCCGCTGCTGGCGATCTATCGCCGGCACATGAATGGCATGAAAGCGATGCAGGCGCCCGACGGCATGTGGCGCCAGGTCGTCGACGAGCCGGGCGCGTACCGGGAAGAATCGGTGACGGCGATGACGCTCGCGTCGATGGCGCGCGGCATCCGCCTCGGGTGGCTCGATTCCAAGGTCTACAGGCCGGTCGTCGATCGCGCATGGCGCGCGCTTGCGGCGCACATCACAGAGCGAGGGCGCCATCGTCGACATCTGCACGAGCACCGGCTCGCAGGCGACGCTGCGGCTGTATCTCGACCGCGCGGCGATCAGCGGTTTCGACGACCGTGGGGGCGCGATGGCGCTACTGGCCGCACTTGAGATGCACGAGCTCCATTGACGTGACGTTGATGCGCATCCCCGCCGGCCTGCTGACGAACAATCCCTTTACCAGCACCGTGTTCTCGACCAGCGCGCCCGGCGAGTAGACGCCCAGCAACTCAATCGTCTGAGTGCCCGGCGGCGCCGTCAGACAGTGCCTGTTTGTCTGCTTCCGACAGCGGATCCCGCGTCGTCACCTGAGGATCCGTGCTCCTGGCCAGGGTCCACTGGTTGCCGTCGCCTTTCTGCAGGCACCCGACAGCCTGAACCAGCGCACCGGAGCGAGGCGGCCCCGGCCCGTCTTTGGGCATCATTTGGATTGCCGCGAGCGCGTCCTTCGTGTCGGTCAGTTCGGTGGCGCCGGCAGGAAATCCGTTCTGTTGAAGGATGTACGCGACTGTGTCGAGCTTCTGGGCGTCCGTCACGTCGGTGCTGCCGACCTCGGGCATCGTGTCGCGGATTTTGTGGAACAGCCGTTCGACCGACTGCATTTCCCACTTCAGCATGAACGTCGAGCCAACGAGCGCGGGTCCCTCGCCGCCGCTGAGGTCTGAATGGTGACATTCGCTGCAGTGGTTCTCCGAGACCGTGCGGCCGCGCTCAGCCTGTGCCGCCGTGTACACGCCAGCCCAGATTGGCGGGGGAGTCTGCGCGACTAACGACGTGAAGAAACCTGTGGTAAATGCGGCCAACAATGCCGCCGGTGCGAATCGCATCCCTCAAGAATACATGGCGCCTCCTCCAGCGGAGGAAAGCTTCGGTCAGCCCGCCGTCGACGGGAATGATGTGGCCAGTCGTTTTCGCGCTGTCGTCGCTCAACAGCCAGACGATCGCGTTTGCGCAGTCGCGCGGAAGAATCGCGCGGCGCGTCAGCGTGCGCTGCGCGTAAAACTCCGCGAGTTTTCCGCGCAGATCTTCAGTTGACTCCGTGTCCTCGAACGCGACGTTGTACTTCCGCAGCGACTGCATCACCCGATCGCGCGGGAACATCGTCGAACCGGAGACGACGGTGGCGGGAGCGATGCCGTTGACGCGCACCAGCGGCGCGAGCCCGATCGCCATCTCGCGAATGAGGTGGTTCACCGCGCTCTTGCTCGTGTCGTACGCCTCGCTGCCTTTCTTCGAGACGACGGCATTCGCCGAGCCGGTCAGCACCACGGACGCAGGCAGTTGCTGATCCTGGAAAATCCACTCCGTCTGCTGCGCGAGCAGATAGTTGCCGGTCACGTTCACGAGGAACGTCTTCGACCATTGAGCATCGGTGAGGCGGCCGGAGGAATCTGCCACGGGATAGATCGCAGCTGTGTTGACGATGCCGTCGATGCCGCCGAACTGAAGCACAGTGAACGCCGCGGCGCTCGCGAGGCTCTCCGCAGAGCTCGAGATCGACGGGTGTCGCACGCGACGAATTCCTGCGACGAGATCGCCGCTGCTTCCTCCGCCACGCGCGTCGCGCTGTCGGCGCCGGCGTCGGCCACGACGACGTGAGCGCCTTTACGCGCGAGGAGCAGCGCCACCTCGCGCCCGATGCCGCTGCCGCCGCCGACGACCAGCACGATCTTGCGGCTGAACTCGGCCTCTGCGGGCATCCGTTGCAGCTTCGCTTCTTCGAGCGCCCAATATTCGATGCGGAACGCTTCGGAGCGCGGCAGCGCGACGTAGTTGTGGAACTGCTCGAATTGAGCGGCCTGCTCCGGGCGGCGCGCCTGGGGCAAGGGACCTTGCCGGTGTCCGCCTGCGATCTCGAGCGCCGTTGCGCCCGCCATCACGTTGATGGCGTTCATGAAGAACTCGGTCGTGATCCGCGCCTCTTTCTTGTTCCTGCCGAAACCGAAGAGCCCGACGCCGGGGATGATGACGACCGACGGGTTCGAGTCCCGCAGCTTCGGTGAATCGGGCACCGCGAACGAGTCGTAATAGCGGCGGTACTCGCTGCGGTAGTCGCCGACTTGCGTGCGAATGGCGGATTTCAGCGTGTCGATAGTGCCCGCCGCAGGATCCCAGTCGACGAAGAACGGGCAGATGCGCGTGCGAAGAAAGTGATCGGGGCAGCTGGTGCCGAGGCGGCTCAGCGCGCCGGCCCATCGCGATCCGGCGAACGTCAGCGCTTCGTCGGAATCGGTGTAGTGCGCGATGACGCGCCGGTTCGACGACACCGTGCCGCGCAGCGCCGGCAGAATTCGCAGCGGCAATGTCGCGGCGGTTCGTCGAGCGGCGTGTGAGCAGCGCCGCCGAATACCGCCGCGCCGCGGTCTATCGCGGCCGTGCCGGCGCGATGTTCATCGATGAACTCTCCCATCTGATCGATCGTGCGGATGCTGTTCAGGTAGCACTCACGCTGCGTGGCGCCCCAGGTAAACAGCCCGTGGCTGCCGAGAATCAGTCCGTCCGCGCCCGGGTTGTCCCTGACCGCCGATCTCGATGAGCAGCGCGAGCTCGAAACCGGGCCGCTGCCATGGCACCCAGATGACGCGCCGGCCGAACCGGCGATTGAACTCCTCGAGCTTCTGCCGGCCGTTGGCCGATGCGGCGAGCGCGATGGCCCAGTCGGGATGCAGGTGATCGACGTGCGGCGCGGGAAGAAACGCGTGCAGCGGCGTGTCGATCGAGGCGGCGACGCGGTTGTGGCCGAACGCAGCGGGCGGATAGTAGTCCACCATCTCGTCTTCGAAAGCTTCGCCGCGATAGCGGGCTTTGAGCTGCTCCAGCTTGTCGAGATAGAGGAGCGCGAACCCCGCGTCGGTAATCGAGCCGAGATCGCCGCCGCTGCCTTTCACGGCAAGCACCCGGACCGGCGCGCCTGTAAACGGATCGGGCATGTCGATCTTCGAGCTCGTATTGCCGCCGCCGAAGTTCGTGATGCGCAGGTCCGCGCCGAGCAGATTCGAACGATAGCGAAGGAGCGACAACTGATTGCCGGCAAGCCGATCGGCGGCTGCGGTCGTCCCAGAGATCTGTCAGATGTTTCAAGGCTGTCGTATCAGGCATAGAGAAGTCCGCAGTACTGCTTGAAACGTGCCGCTTCGCGGTTCCATGCGTCCACGTCGCGCGGAGTGAACACGGTGGTGGGAAACGATCGATCGATGATGGCGCGCGCCTCGGCGAGCGAAGCGGCCGACCCCGTCGCGAGCATCTGCACCGCGACGTTTCCGAGCGCGGTCGCTTCGACCGGTCCCGCAACCACCGGTAAACCCGTGGCGTCGGCTGTCAGCTGGTTGAGCAGCGCGTTCTGAGAGCCTCCGCCGATGACGCGAATCTCGCGCGAACGGGTGTTCGACGACCGACTGGAGGTCGCGGATGACGAGCCGGTACTTCAGCGCCAGACTGTCGAGCACGGCGCGCGCATATCCGCCTGGCGTCGACGGCGCAGGCTGCTCGGTTCTGCGGCAGAAACGATCGATGGCGCCCGGCATGTCATCGGGATTTGCGAACGACGACGTCGTCCGGATCGATAAGGTGGCGGAACCCCGGCTCCCGCGCGGCTGCATCGATCAGCTCGCCGTAGGTGAACTGCTGGTTCTTCGCCGACCAGGATCGCCGGCATCCCTGCAGGAGCCAGAGTCCCGTGACGTTCTTCAGCAAACGGGTCGTGCCTTCGACGCCCCCTTCGTTCGAGAAGTTCAGCTGCATGGCGCGCGGCGTCAGCACCGGCTCGTCGAGCTCGGTGCCGACGAGCGACCAGGTGCCGGAGCTGATGAACGCGGTGCCCTCGCGCGCGGTAATGGCTGCCACTGCCGACGCCGTGTCGTGCGACGCCGTTGCGACTACCGGTGTGCCGGCCATCGCGCCGCCGGCGGCCACATCGGTCTGGATTGGCCCGATGATCGTCCCGGCCTCCACAATCGGCGCAGCAAGGCGGGCCGGGAGTTTCAGTCGCTCCATCAGGCCGGCCGCCCATGTGCGCGTACGTGGATTGATCAGCTGGGTTGTCGAGGCGTCGGTGAACTCGCAGCACACCTCGCCCGTGAGCCAGTAGTTGAAGAGATCGGGAATCATCACGAAGCGGCTGGCTTCGTCGATGGCCGATGGGGACTGTCGTGTCGCGGCGAAGAGCTGATAGATCGTGTTGATCGGCATGAACTGCACGCCCGTGGCGGCGTAGATCTCGTCCCTGGAGACGATTTCGAGCGCGTCGGCCATGGCGGCGACGTTGCGCGCGTCGCGATAGTGATAGGGCCGCTCGAGCAGCTGTCCCTGCGAGCCGAGAAGGGCGTAGTCGACTCCCCACGAATCCACGCCGATGCCGGATAAGGGTCGTGTCGCCCACGAGCGACAGCGCGTGCCGCATCTCGCGCCACAAGGCCTCAACGTCCCAGCGCAGCGAACCCGCGTCTGCGGAGCGGCGTGTTCGGAAAGCGGTGAATTTCGTCGATGCAGACGAGCCCGCCCTCGAGGCGCGCCAGAATGGCGCGCCCGCTTTCCGCTCCAAGATCGAAGGCAAGATACGATTTCCCGGCCACTCCGACCGTATGATATAGCGCCTTATGCAGAACAGGGGTCTGGTCAGCGACACGTTCATTGAAGAAGCGACAGATGTGACGCCCATCCTGGCGACGGCGCGGCTGCGGGCGGGCGGCGCGATCGATCCGATTGCGGCGTATCGGGCGAGCGGGTACCGCCGGCAGGCCGCAGAGCGCCGTCCGGCGGCATCGCGTTTCGGAGTGGGGATTGTCTAAGCCGCGAGCGGCGCGGGGCGCAGGGGTCCCCGCAAGCGAAGCGGCGAGGAGCGGGGCGAGGGGCCCCCGCGACAAATCATGATCCGCAAAGCCTTCCGCATGTCGGTGAACAAGGGGCAGGAAGACGAATACGAGCGCAGACATAACCCTGTCTGGCAGGACCTCGCCGAGACGCTGGCGTCGCACGGCGTCGGCAGCTATTCGATTTTTCTCGACCGGCAGACCGGCGACTTGTTCGCATACGTGGAGATCGAAAGCGAAGAACGGTGGGCCGAGATCGCCCGAACCGACGTGTGCCGGCGCTGGTGGATGCATATGCGGGAGCTGATGCCGTCGGAGCCCGACGGCGAGCCAATCTCCCGTCCGCTGAGCGAAGTCTTCCATCTGTGAGCCTGAGCCCTACGCCTCTTCTTGCCGCGAGCCTCATCACCAAGTCGTACGCCGGCGTGCGCGCGCTGTCTGGAGTGTCGTTCGATCTCTACGCGGGAGAAGTCCACGCCCTCGTCGGCGAGAACGGCGCAGGGAAGTCGACCTTGATCAAGGTAATGACCGGTGCCGTTGCGGCCGACTCGGGCACGTTGACCGTCGCCGGCGAGCCGGTGCCGCTGATGAATCCTGCAACGTCGCGGTCGCTGGGCATCGCGGCCATCTATCAGCAGCCGGCGCTGTTTCCACACCTGACCGTCGCCGAGAACATCGCGTTCGCGCTCGAGCCGGAGTCGGCATGGCGCCGCATCGACTGGGGCCGCCGGCGACGGGAGGCTCAGCACCTGCTGACGCGCGTCGGAGCGGGCATCGACGCGGATCAACTCGTCGACAGCCTCAGCATGCCGGAGCAGCAGCTGGTCGAGATTGCGAAAGCGGTCGGATCGGCCGCGCGCGTGCTCATCATGGACGAGCCGACGGCGTCCTTGAGCGAGCGCGAGGTGGAGCGGCTGTTCGAGGTCGTTGCGCGGCTTGCGTCCGAAAAGGTCGGCATCATCTACATCTCGCACCGGCTCGAAGAAATCCTGTCGATCGCCGATCGCGTGACGGTGCTGCGCGACGGCACGACGGTCGGCACCCACGCGCGCGAGGGCCTTCAGCGATCGACGCTGATCAACCTGATGATCGGGCGCGAGCTGTCTGCGATTTTTCCGAAGCGCCAGGTGCCGGTCGGCGATGTTGCGCTCGAGCTCCGCTGCGTCACGTGCACAGCGGCCGGCGTCGAGGACGTGTCGCTCGAGATCCGATGCGGCGAGATTGTGGGCCTTGCGGGGCTCGTCGGATCGGGCCGTACGGAGCTGGCGCAAACCGTGTTTGGATTGACGCCGGCCGACGCCGGCGAGGTCCTCGTGCACGGGCGACGTGTCGACGTGCGATCCCCCGCGCGCGCCATCGAGGCCGGAATTGCGTATCTTCCTGAAGATCGCAAGCGGCACGGCGTCGTGCCCGAGATGCCGATCGACGAAAACGTGAGCCTCGCCAGCCTCAACGCGGTCGCTCGGGGCGGCCTGATCGATCGCGGGCGCGAGCGAGATCAGGCTGAGCGCTACGTCGATCAACTCAGAATCAAAAGCGAGTCCGTGGCGTCCGAGGTCGAGTCGCTCTCCGGCGGCAACCAGCAGAAGGTGGCGCTGGCGCGCTGGCTGGCGACCTCGCCGAAGATTCTCATTCTGGACGAGCCTACACAAGGGGTCGACGTCGGCTCGAAATCCGAAATCCACGCGCTCATGCAGGAGCTGGCCGGGCGCGGCCTGGCGGTGCTGATGATCTCTTCGGAGCTCCCGGAGATTCTCGGCATGAGCGATCGCATCGCCGTGATGCGAGGTGGGAAGATCGCCGGCATGCTGTCGCGCGAGGACGCCACCCAGGAGCGCGTGCTCGCGATGGCTCTGGGGCATTGAGATGATGAACCAGTATCGCCGGGAGATCTGGGTTGCCATCGCGATTGCGGTGCTGTTTGCGGCGCTCGCAATCGCGCGCCCGGAATACTTCGGGCGCGGCAATCTCATCGATCTCTTTCTCGCGAACCTCGCGGTCCTCATCATCGCCGCCGGGATGACGCTCGTGATGCTTGCCGGAGAGATCGACATCTCTGTCGGGTCGGTGTTCGCCGTGTGCGCCGTGGCCGCAGGCGTGCTTGCCAAAACCGGCCTGCCGCTGCTCGTGGTGTTCGCTGCCGCGTGCGCCATCGGCGCACTCATCGGCGCTTTGAACGGATCGCTCGTCGCCTACCTTCGCCTCCCATCCATCGTCGTGACGCTCGCGATGATGATCGTGCTGCGCGACGCGCTGCGCTGGGTCACCCAGGGCGCATGGGTGCAGGATCTCCCGCAGGATTTTCAATGGATGGGATTGTCGCAACGCGTGTACCCGTTCGCCGCCGGATTGCTCGCGGTGGCAATCGCAGCCGGGCTTGCGTGGAGCCTGCGGTACACCGCGGCCGGTCGGCTGTTGTACGCGACGGGTTCGAGCCGCGACGCCGCGCGGCTCGCCGGCGTGAATACTTCGCTCGTCACGATGTGCGCGTTCGTCTCGCTCGGCGCCCTGACAGGTCTGGCCGCGGTTCTGAATGCGATGCGATTCAACCAGGTTCCCGCCAACACCGGACTGGGCCTCGAGCTCAAAGTGATCGCCGCGGTCGTGGTGGGCGGCACCGCGATTACCGGTGGGCGCGGCACGGTCGCGGGCACCGTGCTCGGCGTGGTGCTGCTCGGAGCCATCGGACCGGCGCTTACATTCCTCGGCGTCAGCGCCTACTGGGAACGTGCGATCCAGGGCGCCATCATTCTCGTCGCGGTTGCCGCGGACGCGTTCCCGCGCCGCGCCCAAAGGTATGCACCTCTCCGGCACGCTCGGGCATAAGGCCGCGCTCGCCTCTGCGCTTGCGGCCGAGGTGGCAATCTTCGCCCTGATCGCCCCGAACTTCTTCACGCTTGCGAACTTTTTCGAGATTGCCCGGCTGAACGCCGAGCTCGGATTGCTCGCCGTTGCGCTGACGCCCATTTTGATTAGCGGCGGCATCGACCTGTCGGTAGGCGCCGTGATGGGACTGGCCGCCGTCTGTTTCGGCGCGGCGTGGCGCGATCTGCAACTGCCCATCCCCGCTGCCGTGGCCGTCGCGCTCGCGATTGGCTGCGCCGGCGGTGCGCTCAACGCGCTGTTGATTTCGCGCCTTCGGCTGCCGGCGCTCATCGTCACGCTTGGCACGTTCTCGCTCTTTCGCGGCGTTGCGGAAGGCATCACCGAAGCGGCCGTGAACTACAGCGGATTCCCGCCGGCCTTTCTGGCGCTCGGCCAGGGCTATTTGTGGGGCGTGCTGCCGGCCCAACTTCCAATATTTCTGCTCGTGCTGCTGGCGTATTTCGTCCTGCTGCATCGATCGGTCATCGGACGCGCGTTGTACGCGATCGGCTTCAGCGCCGGCGGCGCGCGCTACGCAGGTATTCCGGTGGAGAACCGGGTCGGGCTCGTGTATCTCCTTTCCGGAATCGTCTCCGGGCTGGCAGCGGTGATTTACGTCGCGCATCTTGGGCAGGCGCGCTCGGACGCCGGAAACGGATACGAGCTCGATGCCATCACTGCTGTTGTGCTCGGCGGAACGTCGGTATTCGGCGGGCGCGGCACGCTCGGTGGAACCGTGCTGGGGCTGGCGGCGCTGTCGGTGCTGAAGAACGGATTGCAGCTCGCGGCGTTGCCCACCGAGTTGACTGGAATTCTGACCGGCGTTCTACTCGTGTCGACAATCGCCGTCGATGGGTTGAGCCGTTGGTCGCATGGTAGGGCTCAACTTAACCGTAGGGCTCAAATTGACGGTAGGGCTCAAATTGACGGTAGGGCTCAAATTGACGGTAGGGCTCAACTTAAGTTGAGCCCTACGACGGCCCTGCCCGGCGGTTATCTGGATGGAGCATTTCACGTGAAAAACAGTCAAGTTGCGGTTCTGTGCGCTGCCATTCTCGTTGCCTCGCTCATCGTCGCGGGCACGAACGTGTGGCTCGTTCGGTCGATTGGTTCGCCGGCCGCGGCGCCCGCGAAGCGTACGGTCATTGCGATGATGCCCAAGGCGAAAGGTGATCCGTACTTCGTGAGCTGCCGTGTCGGCGCCGAGGCCGCGGCGGCCGAGCTCGGCGTCGATCTCATCTGGGACGGCCCGACCGGGCTCGATGCGGCCCGCCAGAACGAGTTGGTCGAAAGCTGGATCACGCGCGGTGTCGACGTCATAGCGGTGGCAGTCGAAAATCGCGCGAGCATTTCGACAGCGCTGCGAAAGGCGCAGGTTCGCGGCATCCGTGTGCTGACGTGGGACGCTGATGCAGAGCCCGATGCGCGCAGCTTTTTCGTCAACCAGGCCACCGCCGAGGGCATCGGTCATGGGCTGACCGACGAAGCCGCGCGGCTTCTCGGCGGAAAGGGCGAGTTCGCCATCATCACGGGGGCGCTGAGCGCCGCAAATCAGAACGAATGGATCAGCCACATCAAGGCGCGCGTCGCGGATCGCCATCCCGGCTTGAAGCTCGCGACGATTCGTCCGAGCGACGACGACCGCGACAAGGCGTTTGCCGAGACGCAGACAATCCTCCGCGCGTTTCCGAACGTGAAGCTCGTCATGGCGATTTCGGCGCCGGCGGTTCCCGGCGCCGGTGAAGCTGTGCGCCAGGCGCGGCGTCCCGACGTGAAAGTCATCGGGCTCTCGCTGCCGAATATGAACAAGCCGTACGTGCACGAAGGCGTCGTGCAGACCGTCATGTTGTGGAATACCGCCGACCTCGGCTACCTGACTGTGTATGCCGGAGCCCTCATGGCCCAGAACAAGCTCGCTCCTGGCGCCGCATCGATCGAGGCGGGGCGCCTCGGGACGATCGCCATTCGCGGAAGCGAGGTCATACTCGGCCCGCCGCTGCTGTTCACCAAGGAGAATATCGACAAGTTCGATTTCTGAAGTGAGTCAGGCTCGTCGTTTATGATTCCACCGCAAAGACGCTACGACGCGAAGATTGCTTTCCAAAACGAATCCGTTGCGCCGTGGCGCCGTCGCGGTGAGGCTCGTGCAGGACATCCGTGATTTTCTCGACCGAGCCGGGCTTCTGCCGCCGGGCGAGGTTCCCCAATTCGTGCCGCTTTCCGGCGGCGTGTCGTCCGACATCTGGCTGGTGCGTGCAGGCGATACGCAGTTCTGCGTGAAGCAGGCGCTTGGCCGTCTCCGCGTGGCCGCGGAATGGCGCGCGGATGTGTCGCGAAACCTGACCGAGGTCCAGTGGCTGACGCAGGTCGCCAGGCTCGACGCCGCGCTCGTGCCGGCGGTCCTGGCGTCGGACGGGTCGCTTGCGGCGTTTGCGATGGAATATCTGTCGCCCGACCGGCACGAGTTGTGGAAATCGCAACTCGCGCGCGGCTGCGTGATTCCAGAAACAGCCGCCACGGTGG
This sequence comes from Vicinamibacterales bacterium, assembly GCA_963744405.1. GTDB lineage: Bacteria > Acidobacteriota > Vicinamibacteria > Vicinamibacterales > JAMQPK01 > JAMQPK01. The sequence goes on along the minus strand of CAVUTO010000018.1, from coordinate 211,991 downwards.
GCCGGCAGCTCGCGTCGATACACGCGGCCTTCGCGAAATCGCCGACGGCCTCCCGCGATTTCGATACGGGCGCTTCGTTCCACGCCCTTCGCATCGAGCCGTACTTGCTCGCGACCGCACGCGCACACCCCGACCTCGCATCCGTTCTCGAGGCGCTGGCGGATCGGTGCGAGCGAACGAAGCTGACTGTTGTGCATGGCGACGTCAGCCCGAAGAACATTGTTCTGGGCGCGCGCGGCCCGATCTTTCTCGACGCGGAGTGCGCGTGGTTTGGAGACCCGGCCTTCGACGTAGCGTTCTGCCTCAACCACCTGCTGTTGAAGACGCTGTGGATCCCGTCTGCAGAACGCGAGTTGCTGACGTCGTTCGACGCGCTGGCGGAGTCGTATCTTCAAGGTGTTGATTGGGAGCCGGCTGCGACGTTGGAGCAACGTGCCGCCCGCTTGCTTCCCGCGCTGTTCCTGGCGCGTGTCGACGGCAAGTCGCCGGTCGAATATCTGACGGACGACGTATCGAAGAACACGGTGCGGCGCGCCGCGCGATCGATGTTGCGGCAGCCTTACGACACGCTCCGTGATGTTCGCCGCGCATGGGGTGACAGAACCGCTCGAGCCGGCCGGTCCTCAGGTCCAGCGCAAAGCGACCGGATAGACACGGTGATCGGCAGGCGTGTGTGGGACTCGCGCGGCAGGCCCACGGTCGAAGCCGAGGTCGTGCTTGCAAACGGAACAGCGGGGCGGGCTATCGCCCCGGCGGGTGCGTCTACCGGTGCCAACGAAGCGGTCGATCTCAGGGACGGCGGCCGCGCGTTCGCCGGGCTCGGCGTAGATCGCGCAGTTCGACATGTGTCCGCAGAGATTTGTGACGCGCTTCGGGGAATGTCGGTCATGGATCAGGAGGCGATCGACCGAGCGCTCATCGACCTCGACGGGACGCCTAACAAAGCGCGACTGGGCGGGAACGCCACCGTTGCGGTATCGATGGCCGCGCTGCACGCGGCGGCTGCGGCGCGTGCGATGCCGCTGTGGCGGCATCTCGCCGGTGACGCGCAACCGATGCTTCCGATGCCGATGGTGCAGATCTTCGGCGGAGGCGCGCATGCGGGACGCCGCGTCGACATTCAGGACTTCCTCGTCGTCCCTGTCGGTGCCTCGACGTTCGACGAGGCGATGACGATCGCCGTGCGCATTTACGAGTCGGCGGGAGCCATCATGTCGGAGCGCGGTGCGCTTCGCGGCGTTGCAGACGAAGGGGGCTGGTGGCCGGAGTTTTCGTCCAACAGCGATGCGCTCGATACGCTGCTTCTCTCCATCGAGCGGGCCGCGTTGAGACCCGGCATCGACGCCGGCGTTGCCATCGACGTCGCCGCGTCGCAGCTACGAGACGGCTCACGTTATCGCTTCGCCGCGGAGAATCGCGAGCTGACGAGCGACGAGCTGATCGGCGTCCTCCTGCAGTGGTGCCGGCGTTACCCCATTGTCTCTGTCGAGGATCCGCTCGCTCAGGATGATCACGATGGCATGCGTTCGTTCACCGCACAGGCGGGGAGCCACCTGCAGGTCGTCGGCGACGACTATCTTGTGACGTCGGCCGAACGAATCACAGCCGCGGCCTCGGTGAGCGCGTGTAACGCGGTGCTGCTGAAGCCAAATCAGGCAGGCACGATTACGGAGACACACGCGGCGCTTCGTGCGGCGCGCGCATCGGGCTGGTCGTCAATTGTCTCGGCACGCTCGGGCGAGACCGAAGACGTCACGATTGTGCATCTCGCCGTGGGTTGGGCGGCCGGCCAGTTGAAAGTCGGCTCGTGCGCTCGCTCCGAGCGCACGGCGAAGTGGAATGAGGCGCTTCGGATCGAAGAGAGTCTCGGAGATGCAGCAACGCTTGGGTGCCTGCCTGTCCGGGACCCCCTTTGGACGAAAAGCAGATCTTGAACAGGAGACCAGGAGATTAGGAGGAACGTCGCATGAAGAAAGCAGTACTCGGCATGTCGGCGTTCGTTTTCTTGTACACCGGAATCGCTCAGTCACAAGACGCTGCTCCAGATCAGCTGCGCCCATCATCGTGGCGCGAACGCTTTTCCAGCCCACGAGTCGAGGCGCTGCGATACATCGGATCGGCTGCCGCTCAGGTTTTATATGAACGCCGGATCGTTCGAGGCCCAGTTCTGGGGCGGCCCTGGTGGCGTAAACGGTACTTGGAATCGAGCCGGCACATGCGCGATGTGTTGCTCGCGAAAGGCTACGAAGTTCACTATCGGGAATTTGTCGGCGGCCACGACTATTTGAGCTGGCGCGGCCTGCTCGCAGATGGCCTGATCGCGCTGCTTGGAAAAAACTGAAACAACCGTTGATCTACTGATCTATTGATCTTCTGATCTTCTGTAAGAGAGCGATCAGCATGAAAGCTGTCCTCCAGTATCGCGCCACGCCTGGTTTCCGCGCGGCGATTTCGGCGCTCGAAAGCGACTGGTTGTGCGTCGCCGTGGTTGATGAAACAGATAAAGCAGGCCTTTGCGCGGGAAATGCAGGATGCTGATGTTCTCCTTCACGTGCTGGAGCGTGTGACGGGGCCAGTCATCGAGCAGGCGCCCTGCCTGAAGCTGATCCAGAAATTCGGAGTCGGCGTCGACACGATCGACCTCGAAGCAGCACGCGCCCGCGGCATAGCCGTCTGCAACATGCCTGGCGCCAATACTCGCGCCGTTGCGGAGCTCACATTGCTGCTGATGCTCGCAACGCTGCGGCGCTTAGCCGAGCTCGATCGACAAACGCGCGCGGGTAAAGGATGGGCCCTCGAGTCCGATCTTCTCGACAATCTTGGCGAGTTGGGCGGCCGCACCGTCGGGCTCGTCGGGTTCGGTGCAGTGGGGAAGTGCCTCGCGCCGATGCTGTATGGCATCGGCGCGAACGTCATCTACACGGCGCGCGCCGACGCCGGATCGGCCGCGACATTCGTCTCGTTTGACGACTTGTTGTCAACCGCCGACGTCGTCTCGGTGCACGTTCCCCTGACTGCGCAGACGGCAGTCATGATCGACGAGCGTGCTATTGGCAGGATGAAACGCGGTGCGGTTCTTGTGAACACCGCGAGGGGTGGGCTCGTGGACTACAGCGCTCTCGAGCACGCGCTTGCGAGCGGACATCTGCGCGGCGCCGGGCTCGATGTGTTCGATGCCGAGCCTGCGAACGCCGAACATCCGCTCTTCCGGCTCCCCAACGTCGTCGTCACCCCGCACGTGGCCTGGTTCACTGCGGAAACGCTGGGTCGAGGTCTTGGCATCTTCGCGGAGAACTGCCGGCGACTGCGCGACGGAGCGGCCCTTCTCCATCGAGTCGTGTGAAGCGGCCGGCTATGTCACCAGAGGCCCGTGACGGGCGTCCCCTTCACCAGTTCGCGCGGCTGATCCAGGTGATTTCTGATCTCCATGTCCGGGTCGATCCCCAGCGCGAAATACACCGTCGCCAGCAGGTCCCCCGGATGCACCGGCTTCTCCTTGGGTGATGAACCCGTCGCGTCCGATTCGCCATATTGCGTTCCGCGTGTGATGCCCGCTCCCGCGACGACGGCGCTGTAGCAATACGGCCAATGGTCGCGGCCGTCCGGTGCGTTGGAGTTGCCCGACGTCGATACCCCCAACCTTGGACTCCGGCCGAATTCGCCCACTGCCACGACGAGCGTCTCCTTCAACAGCCCGCGCTGGTCCATGTCTTCGAGCAACGCTGAAAGGCCGCGGTCCAGCTTCGGACAATGCAGGTTCTTCAATGGGCCGAAGTTCGCCGCGTGCGTATCCCAGGCGGTCGTCTCCGGATTGCCATTGGCCACTGAAGGCCAGTTCACCTGTACGAACCTCGTGCCCGCTTCGATCAACCGCCGCGCCATGAGCAGGCTCTGCCCGAATGTGTGCAGACCGTACCGCTCGCGCATTTCGGGCGATTCTTTCTCCAGGTCCATGGCGTCGCGCGCTTTGCCCGAGAGCACAAGATCGTAGGCCTTGCCGTAGTACTCATCCACGGCGTAGTCGTTCAAGGCCTTCTGCAGGTCGGGCATCGACTCGTTGACGCCTTTGAGCAGCTCGAAGCGGTCCTTCAGGCGATCGGGAGGGATGTCCTTGCGCAGCGAGAGATCCTCCAGCTTCACCTCCCTGGCTGGGTCCTGATACATGCGGTAGGGATCGTAGGCCTTGCCCAGGAATCCGGCGCTGCCGCCCTTGCCGATAATTCCTGATTCCTGCAATGGGCGTGGCAGTTCGACGAACGGCAATACCGGATCGGTCGGCGGCTTCATCTTCGACACGTGACTCCCCGCAGTGGGAAAGTCGGCAGGTGAGGGGGGCTCCAGTTGACCCGACGGAGAAACCCTGTCCGGCGGGTAGCCGGTCAGCATCTGGTAGATCGCCGCGGTGTGATTGAACAGGCCGTTCGGCGTATAGCTCATCGAGCGAATCAAGGTGGCCTTGTCCAGATGCTCGGCCATCATCGGCATGTGCTCGCCGATCCAGGTGCCGTCGATTTTCGTCTTGATGGGCTTGAATTCCCCCCGGATGTTCGATGGCGCATCGGGCTTCGGATCCCAGATGTCGATGTGCGACGGCCCGCCCTGCAGGAAAACCATCACCACGTTTTTGGCCGACTCCCAGCCGCGCACGCCGGCGTATTTGCTGGCGGCCCGGGCGGCATGTGCCTCCCGCCAGAAGAAAAAGTGCGGAAGACTGAGGCCCATCATGCCGATGGAGCCGATGCGCAGCAGCTCGCGTCGCGTAGGTCCCTCACAGTTGCATCCGCGACGTCCGGGAAGGTTCAGCATGATGTGCGCCCTTTCAATGGATGTACAAAAACGCTTTGCTGTTGACGAGCGCCCAAAGGAGGTCCTGGGCCCGGCTGCCTTTCGCACCCGTCGACAAGTACTTCACTCCGCGCTGGCTTTCCTCCACGGTGGGGAGACGACTCAGCGCCACAAGGTAGAGCTCCTCGACGATGGCCTCGTCGCGTTTGCCGCTCAGAATCAACGTGGCGACGCGCCCTTTCGGATCCGCGACAGCGTCGGATATCGTCCGTCCGTTCACCAGATTCAGCGCCTGCGGCAGGCTGAAATCCGATCGCCGCTCGCACTCGCAGGCAGACTCCCGCGCCGGGCGTCCGAACACATCCAGGAATCCCTCTCTGCCGATGTGAGGGTCGACTAACTGCGAGGCGCCCGTGTCGTCCGGCACATCGGGGAAGCGCGGCCTGGCGCCCGCAGCCGAGGAGACTGCGTCCATGAGCTCTTCCGCGGAGAGGCGCCGTGGAATGGCATGGGAGAAGTTGTCGCGATCGCCGGCGTTCCACTCGTTGGCGACGATGGACGCCTGATACGTCCGCGAGTTGACGATGGTGCGCATCAGGTGGCGTAAATCGAATCCGCCCGCCACGAAATCCTTTGTGAGCGCTTCCAGCAGGGCCGGATTCGACGGAGGATTCGACGCGCGAATGTCGTCGACCGGGTCGATGATGCCTTTGCCGACAAAATAGCTCCACATCCGGTTGGCGATTGCTTTCGCGAAGAACGGGTTTTCCCTCGAAGTGAGCCATGCCGAGAAGGCCTCGCGGCGCTCGGGGCCTTCGGGAACCGGAGCGGCGCTCGACGCGAGCATGAACTGCGGTTTCATGACGCGTCCGTCCTTGGGATGCTTCATGTCGAATTCGGCGCGTCGATCGAAGACTATCTCCTCGCCCACTTCGAACCCGGAGCGGATTCCCACGGCCGAGAAAAACGCCGCCATCTGGTAATACTGGGTCTGCGTCCACCGCTCGAACGGATGATCGTGACACTGCGCGCACACCATGCGGACGCCGAGGAACACCTGCGTGGTCTTTTCCATCGCCGGTTTGGCGTCGCGCGTGACGCGGAAGTAATTCGCGGCCGGATTGTCGTACGAACTCCCGCGCGAGGTCAGCAGTTCGCGCACCATCGCATCATAGGGACGGTTCGACGCGATCGCCTCGCGAATCCAGTGCTGAAATTCGTACGCGCCTTTCTCGCCGAGAAACTTGCGGCTCGACTGCAGCAGATCGCCCCACTTCACCGCCCAGTGATCCACGTATTCGGGGCTGGCGATGAGTGCGTCGATCCTGCTCGCGCGTTTCACGCGGGAAGGCCTTTTGTCATCCAGGAAGGCGCGGACGCTCTCCGGCGAGGGCAGGCGTCCGGTCAAGTCGAGCGACACCCGGCGGAGGAACGTCGCGTCGTCGGCAGCACCCGACGGTTGAATCCTGAGCCGTTCGAGCTTTGCGTCGACCAGGCGATCGATGTAGTTGTGCTGCGGAAGCGGCTTCCAGACGAAACCCGATTTGGGATTCAACACCGTCACCGGAATCGCCCCGAACGTGCCTTGATAACGCATGAGCAGCGTCGCTTCTCCGACGCGCTCGCCACGGACGAGCGGCAGCCCGGCCGATGTGTCGGACTCGACCCGCGCCACGTCAGGCACGTTCGATTCGATGATGGCTTCGCGAGTGACATCGCGCAGCTGATCGTCCTGGTAGCGGGCGAAGACCTTGAGCGACGCTCGTTCGCCCGGCCCAGTCATGAAAATCTCCCTGGGTTCGGCGCGCAGCTCGACGACGGCATCGTTCGCGGGATCGCCGAACGGGTTGCCCTGAGCGATCCAGTCGAAGATGATCTTGTAGTAGTCGGAATCCTTCGCAAACCGCCGGCCGCCGCCGTGCGCCACCTCCTGCGACGGTTTGGACAGCATCAGGCTCCTGCCGGGATCGGCGCGGTTGAAGCGGCGGCCCGCCAGGTCGTAGAGCAGCGCTTCGTAGTCGAACCGCGGATCGTAGCCGCGGAGCGAGAGCTTGAAGCCGTTCTTTCCCTTGGCTGCTCCGTGGCATGCGCCCGCCGTACAGCCGACCTTGTTGAGAATCGGCGCGACGTCGCGCAGAAATGTCACGCGCGGAGACTGGGCCGCTGCGACGAGCGGCGCGGCGAGAACGAACGCGCCCGCTACGGCGCTACGGACGAGAACCGCTTTCACCATTGCCCGCTCCCGTCTCCTCCACCTTTACGGTAATCGGCCTCGACACGATGTCTTCTTGTACGCCTACACCGAGGGTGAGCCTGCCCGTGATGAACATGTCATATATGGACGGACGCGTGAGTTTCGTCGTGGTCATCAGGAAGGTGCCGGTGGACGGGTCCTGCTTGTCCGGCTGCATGTCAATCACGCGCACATCGGCCGATCCCACCATTTCGGCGGTGACCACTTTGGGCAGAGCCTGCGCCGTGTCCCGGGGAATCCACTTCCAGCGGAACTTGATCTGGTCGCCTTCTGCCATGCGCGTGCGATCGACCAGCGTCACCTCCAGCGTCGCAGCGCTTGGCTTCGTCGGCGCCGTCACCAGCTCGAGGCCCATCCACGGCGCGGTCAGCGAGCGCTGCCGATCGACCACTCCCTGCTCGCTCGCACCCGTCACGTTCACGATCATGCCCGGCCCTTCGGCCTTGCGCACGATCGTCGAACCGTCGCGGAGCACACCTACTCCTTCGACGGTCAGATCCAGCGATTCGAGCGCCGCGCCCGGTTCCGCCGAGAGGATCAGCACACCCCTGCTGTTGCGACTCTGCGGCGTCTCCTTGAGTGGCAGCCCGGCCACGACGTGGCCGCCTTCCACGCGCAGTCCTTTGGGCGCATTCGCGACCCGCAACTGGATGTCATCCTCGAAGCCTTGCCGCTGCACGGTGACCGGCACCGCCACGGAGCCTTCTGTGGGCACGTTCACGAAGGCCGAATTCAAGATCAGCCGGAAGTCCTGGGCCACTGGCTGGACATTGAGCCGGTACGCGTAGTCCGGCCCGCCGCGGAGCGCAAGATCCTCGACCGTGACCGTCACCTGGTTCACACCCTCCGGCGCCTGCACTCGCAAGATCGGATCGCCGGCCGTGCGGCTCTGGTTCACATTGAAGAGATCCTCGGCCAGCGGCTCGTCCCCCGATCGTCCCAGGACGTCGCCCTTCTCGTCGCGCACGGTGATCACCGCCATGAGCTTCGAGGTGCCCAGCTCGCGGGCCTGGATGCGAAAGATCATTCCCCGGCCGGGCGGCACGGCAAGCGTGTAACGATGCACCTCGCCCGCTTTGGCCAGGCGCGCATTCACCGTTGCAGGCACGGCCATCGCGGCATGATCCGCCGGGCCGTTGACCTCTGGATCGTCGCCGACGGCGAACGGCACCGGAAGCGCGGGACTGCCGGGCAGGTTCACGAACACCTGGCGTACGTTCGGGTCGATCGTCCGCAGGTCTACCTGCACTTTCCCGGAACCGAGCGAAGCCTCGACTAGCTCTCCGCGCCTTCCCCCCAGCGGGAACACTTCGCGCGGATATGAGTAGGACCCGACCTTCAGGCGATAGAAATTGACGGTCTGCGTGGAGAAGCGGGAATCCCGCACGACGACGTAGTAGCTGCCGTCCCGCGGAAAGACGATCTCGACCCTGGCATCGAGTCCGAGCAGAAGCTCGTCTTCGCTGCGCGCGATGACCCGGCCATTGGCGTCCAGAATCTCGAGCAGCGGATCTATCGCCGATCCCGAGCGCCGTGCTTCCACTTCGATCACACGCCTTTCGTTCGCCTTGGCGCTCAGGCGGAACATGTCGCGCTCGGGACCGCGCAACGTGCCATTCAGCGTGAATGGCGGCGGCGGCAGCGGCTGCGCGTCCTCCATGTTGTCGCTGGTGTTCGGGAGCGCGCCTGGCTGCGATTCGGCCTCGGGAATTTCGGGAAACGCGCCGACCGTGAAGAGCTGGACATTTGAGATGCCCTCGCTCGTGAGGATCCGGATCGGGTAGACGCCGGTGGCGAGGTTCGCGTGCGGCTCGACCAGAAACGTCGCATAGCGGCCCTCGTCCTGCATCGTACCCCGGAGCTCGGCGGGTAGATCGGGAGTGAGCAGCGTGAAACTAGCCGGCATCGTCGAGCGAATCTTCGCACCTTCACCGAGGTTCCTGCCGGCCAGCGTCAGCGTGAAGGGCTTGCCCGCCTGCGCGCCTCGCGGCTGCAGCTCGGTGATGACAGGCTGCGCCGAGAGGGCCGGCGCCGACACGATCAACGCGCAGATACCCGATAAAAACAGCCGCCACTTCATTTCGCACCTCCATCGGGGTGGCTGACGAGCGGAACCGGCACGAAGCTCTTTTCCAGAGTGCAGTCCTCGGTCCTGTACAGTCGAACCCGGCCGTCGAATCCTCCCGTGGCGAGGTGTGCGTTGTCTGGCGAAAATGCGATCGCGTAAATACCCGAGTCGTGTCCCTTGCACGACGCGACCGGCAATCCGGTGCCGGCGTCGTAGACATTCACGCTCGAACCCGCGCCCGCTACCGCCACGCGCCTGCCATCGGGCGACCAGTCGAGCGCGAAGATCGCGCCGTCCTGATTGGGGAGCCGTCGCACCAGCGTCGCGTCTTCGCCTACTTTCATGTTGCGAGGACGGTCCATTCTGTAAACGTAGGGAATCCGATCCTCGCCGCCGATCACGATCTCGTCCGCGTTCGGATGCCGCGCCACCGCTGCGAGCTCGCCCTGCATCTGGTTCACGTTCTCCAGGAACTGTCCGGCGTGGGCGTCGATGAGCTTGGCGGCCCGGTCGCGCCCAACCGAGACGAGGCGTTTGGAATCGATCCCGAACGCCGTACCGAGCACCCAATTCTCGTGGGCGCTGATCTTGTAAAGCTCTTTCCCCGTGGCGGTGTCGAACGCGCGCACGGTGTTGTCCGCGCAGCCGACAGCGACCTTGGACCCATCCGGCGAAAGAGACGCGCCGAATACGGTATCGCTGGTCGCTTCTGCGACCCGCAGCAGCGTGCCCTGGCGCGGATCCCAGAACTGGATCTCGCCGTAGCGTGCGGGTGTTCCGCCGCCCGCGATCATCAGGTTGCCGTCGGCTGAAAAAGCGATCGACAAGATGCGATCGGATCTTCCAGGCAGCCGGTGCACCAGACCGCTCCCGTCCGCGTGATGCAGCAGGATTTCGCGGTTGCCACTCACCGCGAGCGTTTTGCCATCGGGCGAAAAGCGCAGCGCGGTGATCACGGGAGGCTGATGGTAGACGGCGGGCCCGGTCGACACCATTTCGAACGGCGAATCGTCTCTGGCCCCGGACCTGATCCATTCGCGAAGCGTCGAGACCTCGTTCGCGGCGAGCGGCGGCTGGCCTAACGGCATGGACGGCTTCTGCGCCGCGGTGATGAACTGGATCACGAGGCTGTCTTCAGGTGAACCGGGTACGAACGCAGACCCGCGTTTCCCACCGGCCTCGAACCTGAGGTACGTCGTGAGATCGAGATCCGACTGCTTCGAAGCGGGCTGGTGGCAGGTGGTGCAGTGCTTGTCGAGTATCGGCCGGACATCGCGCTGGTAGCTTGGCTCCTGGGCGCCCAGGAGCGGGATGGCGATGAGACAGCTCACGCCGGTCGCAAAGGATAGCCAGCGCACGCGAACATACTAAACCCGACGGACCCTGTCTCGAGGAACTTTCGTAGTGGCTTATCATAGACACATATCGTGGTGCGCCAGATGACCCCGCGCCTTTGGCCCCTCGCCGTGCTTATCGCCTGCCTGGTTGTCGCGGTCTCGGTGGACGGACAGACCACAGCCGCGCAGGCCCCGACGGCCCAGACGGCAGCCAGACGGCCGAACATCCTGCTCGCAATTGCCGACGACTGGTCGTGGCCGCATGCGGGTGCGTACGGCGATCCCACGGTGAAGACCCCGGTCTTCGATCGCGTCGCCCGAGAGGGTGCGCTCTTCACGCGCGCGTTCGCGGCCGCGCCGTCGTGCACACCGTCGCGTGCGGCGCTGCTGACCGGGCGCTCACCGCATCAGCTGGCGGAGGGTGGTGTTCTGCATGGTTTTCTGCCCGCCACATTCCCGGTCTACACAGATCTGCTCGAGCGGGCCGGCTACCACGTGGGCTACACCCGCAAGGGCTGGGGCCCGGGGCGCTTCGAGGCAGGGGGCCGCACGCGTAATCCCGCGGGCCCGCTGTTCAGCGACTTCGAGGCGTTTCTCCGGAATCGCCCCCCTGGTCAGCCGTTCGCCTTCTGGTTCGGCAGTACCGATCCGCATCGGCCCTACGAGCAGGGATCCGGGGCGCAGTCGGGAATCGACATCGCTTCGATTCGCGTGCCGCGCTTCCTGCCGGATACCCCGGAGGTGCGAGGCGATCTGGCTGACTATTTCTTCGAGGTGCAGCGTTTCGATCGTGAAGTGGGCGAGATACTCGAACGTCTGCGGGCGCTCGGCGAGCTCGACAACACGCTGGTCGTGATCACCGCAGACAACGGCATGCCGTTTCCGCGAGCGAAAGCCAACGTGTACGACGCCGGCGCACGCCTGCCGTTTGCGATGCGTTGGCCCGATCGCGTGAAGGCCGGTTTCGTCGCCGGCGCGTTCGTCAGCCTGAGCGATCTGGCCCCGACGTTTCTGGAGGCGGCCGGTGTGACAGTGCCCGATTCGATGAGCGCCCGAAGTCTGCTCGGCGTCGCGGCTGGCAGCAGCGCGGAGGGGCGTGACAAAGTATTCATCGAGCGCGAGCGGCACGCCAACGTTCGCAAAGGCGATCTGTCGTATCCGGTTCGTGCCGTCCGCACGGATGAGTGGCTCTACATTCGTAATTTCAGACCGGATCGGTGGCCGGCCGGCGATCCTGAGATGTATGTCGCCGTGGGCCCGTATGGCGATATAGACGGCGGGCCGTCGAAGTCGCTGCTGCTCGAGCGGCGGGGCAGTCCGGCGATCGCACGATTCTTCGACCTGGCAACCGCCAGGCGGCCGGCCGAAGAGCTCTACGACCTGAAAACCGACCCGGACCAGTTGGCGAACGTGGCCACCGATCCGGGTCGCAACAGCACGAAAGCGCGCCTGCGCCGGATGCTCGACGAATGGATGCGCACGACCGGCGATCCTCGTGCGACGTCGGACGACGATCGCTGGGATCGATATCCCTACTACGGCCAGCCCGCGGCGCGCTAATCTTCCCTATAGGAGAGCAGGAGGTCACGAGGATACAGATTGGACGCCGAGACGCCGAGGCGCCGAGAAATTCTCGCATCGACGTCGCGCCTTTCGGCGGACAGCAGGAAGAAATAACGGCGAATCACAAAGACCTCGTTATCCATGAAGGTCTTGTGTTCGCGTTATTTCTTCCTGCTGCGTTGGCCGCGAAGCGGCCAACCGACGTCGATGCACACCCCTCCTGTATCTTTTAATCTCCTGTTGTTTTTTCGTTGTCTAGCCCGCAGTGATCGATTCCCATTTGCGGGTTTGCGCCGAGCGCAGCACCGCGTCGGTCACGAGGTCTGTGGCGAAGCCGCCACGGAACGTCGGCTCGGCAACCGTGCCATTCCCGAGCGCATCGAGAAAATCGGCGAACTGGTGCGTAAACGTGTGTTCGTAGCCGATTTGCAGGCCAGGTACCCACCAACGCTTCATGTACGGATGGTCGCCGTCGGTGATGTGCACGTTCTTCCATCCGCGCAGCTGACTTTCATCCCGATGGTCGAAGAACTGCAGGCGGTGCAGGTCATGGAGATCCCAGAAGGCCGATCCGTGCTCGCCGTTAATCTCGAGCGTGTAGAGCGCCTTGTGCCCGCGGGCGTATCGCGTGGCCTCGAACGTCGCGAGGGATCCGTTCTCGAACCGGCAGAGAAACGCGCTGGCATCGTCGATGCCGACAGACTCGACGCGTCCGGTCACGTTGTGCTTGCGCTCTTTGATGAACGTCTCGGTCATCGCCGTCACTTCGGAGATGGGTCCGTTCAGCCACATCGCCGTGTCGATGCAGTGCGCAAGCAGGTCGCCAGTGACGCCGCTGCCGGCGACTGCCACGTCGAGGCGCCACAAGCCCTCGCCGCCCTGTGGCAGGTCGCGTGAGATCGTCCAGTCCTGCAGGAACTTCGCGCGGTAGTGAAACACGCGGCCGATCCGCCCCTCGTCCACCAGCGACTTGATCAGCGTCACGGCGGGCACGCGGCGGTAGTTGTACCAGACCATGTTTGGCACGCCGGCCGCTTCGACCGCTTCGACCATCCGCTTCGCTTCGTCGCCATTGCGTCCGAGCGGCTTCTCGCACAGCACCATCTTGCCCGCGCGGGCGGCGGCGATCGCTATCTCGGCGTGCGTGTCGTTCGGGCTCGCGATGTCGACAAGATCGATGTCGGGCCGATTGACCAGGGCGCGCCAGTCGCTCTCGACCGACTCGTAGCCCCAATTGGCCGCGAAGGTCTTCGCGCGATCCGGGTTTCGCGCGCACATCGCCTTCAGCACCGGTTGATACGGAAGGTTGAAGAATCGCGGCGCCTGCCGGAACGCGTTCGAGTGCGCGCGCCCCATGAATCCGTACCCGACGAGCCCGATATTGAGCTGCTTATTTGCCATACGCCCCCAGCGCCCCCAGCGCCCCTAGCGCAACGCCCCTAGCGCCCCTAGCGCCCTCGCAGCGCCCCCAACGCCCCTAGCGCCCCCAGCGCCCCTAGCGCCCCGAGCGCCCCCAGCGCCCCTAGTCCGTCCCGTGCGCGCTTCTGACGGCGATCATCGCCGCGAGCACGTCGCGCCACGTCTGCGGGTTCATCATCGTGGCGTTGGGGAACATGCATCCGTCCCAGCAGATGTGCTCGAAGGCGCGCGTCGGTGTGCCGGACTCGTCTTTCAGCCACGCGCCGGCGACACGGACGATGTCCATCTTGCCGTTGGGATCGTTCGGCAGGCAATGGCGGCCGGTCTTGTCGTGCGATCCCGATCCCTTGACCGTGGCGTCGTTCTGCGCGACGTGGAAGTCGATCGTCCACGGGCGCAGCGCGCCTGTCATCGTCTTGATCGCGCGATCGAGCGTGTCGCGATTGGACCAGTCGTAGCCCTCCGGCAGAATCCGATCCTCGGGCGCATTGCAGCCGATCGTAAACAGCAGCGTGTGCGCCATGTCTGCCTGGAACCCGAGCGTCTGCGGCCGGCCCACCATCTCCAGCAGCTCGAGCATGCGCTTCCAGCTGTGCATGCCCCCCCAGCAGATCTCCCCCTCGGCCGCGAGTCGCTCGCCGTAGCCGTCGGCGATCGCACAGGCTTCTCTGAAGGTTTCGGCAATACGTTTCGTGTTGCCGGCCGGATCCATCGCCCAGTCCGCCGGACTGGAGGCCGAGTCGATGCGCACGACGCCGTACGAACGGATGCCGAGCTCGCGCAGCGTCTTGCCAATCGCGCACGCCTTTTTCACCTGCGTGAGAAAGCGCTTGCGATCCTCTTCGCTCCCCATTGCCGATCCTCCGCCCGTCGGCGGCCACACAGGCGCTACGAGCGATCCGACGACGAAGTTGCGCGCCCGAATGCGATCGGCGAGCCGCTTCAATGCGTCGCGATCGGAGTCGATGTCGACGTGCGGGTCGAAGAGAAAGAGATCGACCCCGTCGAAGCGAGTGCCGTCGACCTCCGCTGCCGCCGTCAGGTCGAGCATCGTGTCGAGATCGATCGGCGGTTCCGAGTCGGGCCCCTTGCCGACCAGCCCCGGCCACATCGCGTTGTGAAGAGCGGGTTTCCTGTGTGCTGACATAAGAAACTCTTTGCGCCTCCGCGTCTTTGCGTCGAGGTACCTATTTCGCCTCCGGGTTACCCGGACCGAAATGCTTCAGGATGACCAGCGGCTCCGTATCGCTCAAATTGTGGATGCGCACTCCCTCGGCGGCGGCGTCGGCGGTGACGAATAGTTCGTCCTCCGTCATTTCGCCGAACCGGATCATCGCCGGTGTCGACACGTGATGCGGGCCCATCGTCCCGTGTCCCTGCGTCAGGATGAGCCCGTACGCGGCGGCGTCCTTGATCGTCGCCGTCCTGTTCGGCAGCACGGTCAGCTCCTTGGCCGAATACCACGGCGTGCCGTAGCACACCCATTGCTCCCGGTAGCCGGCGTCGGCCGGCTGCGCGCCCTGCATCGCGCGCGGAAAAACACGGTTGGTCATCCCGAACTCCGGATTCACGTTCGCCTCCCAGTCGAGCATGCTGACCAGATAGTCGAGGTCGTCGTGATATTCGGGCCTGACGTCTTTCGTCAGAAGAGCGCGATCGACGACGCGCCCGTCGACCAGGGATTGGAACATCGAAAAGACGTCGCTGTTGACCTGCGGCTCGTAGGTGACGAGCGACCCGGGTGCGTGAAGGATACCGGGATTGATCTGCCAACCGGTGCCCGGCTGCAGCCGGTACGCGCGCGAGAGGAACAGGATGCCGTTGTCTCCCTTGCTCCAGTTCTCGAGGCAGCGCCGCACGTCGTCTTTCGTCGTGCCCGGCTCGAGCCCCATGAAGGTAAACGGAAACGCATTTTCAATCTGGTTGTACTGAGGAGGAAAGTAATACGCCTCGGGCTTGCCTTTCTGTCCGACGAGCTTCGCGAACGCGTCGCTCTGGTGGAGATGATGCGGAATCGCCCCCATGTTGTCGAAGAACTTGCAGAGCAGGTTCCATCCGCCTTCGCGCTGCATCGTCGACGAGCCGAGCAGCAGGTCGCCGCCTTCGTCGACCAGCGATTTGAACAGAACACGCGCGCCGTCCGCCATCCGCACGTAGCTCAGCCCTTCGTCGTCGGGCGTGCCCGGGCCGTTCGACGCGTGGGTCGTCGACGAGAACCAGCGTTCGTTGATGCCGCCACGATGCGCGCCGAGCGCGTACAGATCGTCGGGATGCAGCCTGAGCCGCCTGCCGGGAATCATGAACGTGCGCGGCACCCAGCACGGTTCGAGCCGGAGAATGCCGGCGCCCGCGTCGATTGCATCCTGCGCGCCGGCTCGTGTGGAAGTTACTTTGGTAGTCATCAACGTCCTTGCATCTGTTGTAGGGCTCAACTTAAGTTGAGCCCTACCGTTTGTGAGTCTGTTTGATGTATCACTCCTGACGACATATCTGCAAGGAGAACGATTGACACAAGAGCGATACCGCGGCCGCCGGGCGGCCACGATTGAGAACGCCGATCTCCGTGTGACGGTCCTTGTCGAGGGCGGCCACATCGCGGAGATCTTCGACAAAGCCAGCGGCGTCAATCCACTATGGACGCCGCCGTGGCCGACGATCGAACCATCGGCCTACTGGAAATTAAATCGGGATCCTTTTTCCGCGAACAGGGTGAAAAAGGATCCCGATTTAATTTCCCAAGCGAGGTACGGCGGTGATGTGGACGGCCCGCTGCTCGCCGGGATCATGGGGCATAACCTCTGTCTCGACATCTTCGGCCCGCCGTCAGACGAGGAAGCGCGCGAGGGGCTGACCGCGCATGGTGAAGGGTCGGTCGCGCACTACGACCTCGATGTGACTGGCGGCACACTCACCGCGCGTGCACAGTTTCCGATTGCCGGTCTCCAGTTCGAACGTCGCGTGACTCTGGGTGACCGGGTGGTGAGGATTCGCGAGACGCTGAAAAACCTGAGGAGCGTCGATCGTCCGATCGGCTGGACGCAGCACGTCACGCTCGGGCCCCCGTTTCTCGAACGCGGAGCAACCCAGTTTCGATCCTCGGCGACGCGGTCGAAGGTATTTGAGTCGACGTTCGGCGATGACGACTACCTGAGGCCGGCTGCGGAGTTTGAATGGCCCATGGCGCCGAAGCTCGACGGCGGCGCCGCCGACCTTCGGATGTTTACTGATGCGGAACGATCGAGCGCGTACACGGCGCATGTAATGGACCCGAATCAGAGCGCTGCATACTTCATCGCGTTCTCGCCTGCGTTACCGCCTCGTCTTCGGCTACGTGTGGAAGCGGGCAGACTTTCCGTGGATGGGCATCTGGGAAGAAAACCACAGCCGCACGAATCCGCCGTGGAACGGCCGCACGCTGGCACGTGGCTTGGAGTTCGGCGTGTCGCCGATGCCGGAGACGCGCGAAGCGATGGTGCACCGGAGAACGCTCTTCGGCGTTCCCACGTTTCGCCGTATCGCCTCGGGGGAATCAGTCGCCGTGGAGTATTACGCTCTCCTGCAGCGGGCACAGGCGATTCCTGAATCGATCGCGTGGCCGCGTCCGACAGGGGCGCCTGCACGGAAAACTTGACAGGAAATCATGTCGAAAGTATAGACAGCGCAATCGACTACACGTCAATGCGATCGCTGAAGGCTGCCGGTCCTGAGGTTCGGATAGGAGGACACAATGAGATTGCCGCCAGGTTCTCATCTTCGTCTACACGTGGGCCGCATAGCGGTCTATGCCTCCGTAATCCTCGTGCTGTTCGGGACGACAACGCTTGAAGCCCAGTTCGACAACGGGCAGATTTCAGGTTTTGTCCGGGATGCGAGCGGTGCCGTCATTCCAGGCGTCGTCGTAACGGCGACCAACGAAGGCAACCGCCAGCAGCGCGAGGCCGTGTCCAACGCGGACGGCTACTATGTGTTTCCCGGTCTCATCGTCGGCACTTACACCGTGTCGGCAGAGCTGCAAGGCTTCTCCCGCTCGACCACAACAGGTGTTCGCCTCAATTCTGCTGCGCGACTCAGCGTGAATATCGCGCTGGAAGTAGGCGCACTGTCAGATAGCGTCGAAGTGTCGGCCGATGCAAATGCGATGGTGGAGAATGCCGTACTGGGGCGAACCGTGACGTCGCTCCAGGTCGAGCAGATGCCACTCAGCGGACGCAACCCGGTATTTCTAGCGCGCCTGCAGGCGGGAGTGGTGGGCGGCCGGTTGAGCGGCTTTGGCGGCACCAGCCTCGGGACGGGCATTGACTCGATCAGCGGCGGCCGCGCCAACGACGTGCTCGTCACCGTCGACGGCGCCATCGCCAATCGAACGCGCTCAACGGAAAATACGATGCTCGGGGCTCAACACGCGGACACTGTGGACGAAATCCAGGTACTGACCAGCAACTATTCGGCCGAGTACGGGCGCGCCTCCTCGGGCATCGTCCGCATGGTCACCAAGAGTGGAACCTCGCAGTTTCACGGAACTCTGAACTATCTGCTCCAGAACGACGCGCTCAACGCCAACACCTGGTCACGCAATGCCAGCGGAGATCCACGATTGTCCTCGTCGGCTCTCTGGAAGCTCAACCAGTACGGCGGCACACTCGGTGGACCGATCTCCATTCCGGGCAAGTTCAACACCGACCGCTCAAAGCTGTTCTTCTTTTGGGGCGAAGAGCTGCTCCGGCGGCGTGAGGAAACCACCCAGACGCTTACCGTTCCGTCCCTGGCGATGCGGCAGGGGGATTTCAGCGAGCTGTTGAACCCGGCAAATGCTTTCTTCGGCCGCACCAGGGTCATCACCGATCCGAGGACGGGCCAGCCGTTCCCCGGTAACATCATTCCCACGGATCGGCAGAGCCCTCAGGGCCGAGCCCTGCTCGGTGTGTATCCGGAGCCGACCCCAGGTTTTGTACAAGGGACACTGAACCACATCTCAACGTTCCCCACCTGGCAGAATCAGCGAAAGGACACGGGCCGGATTGACTACAGGATGACGGACCAGCACGCCCTCGCGTTTCGCGGCACTCACATTCCGTATACGTTCAACGGCGTTACAGGCTCGACTCGGTTTGATGAGCTCAATTCCCGGCCCAACCGTACCGCCGTTGTCAGTCTCACAAGCACGCTCTCTTCCACCCTCATCAACGAGTTGACCGTATCCGGCTCATCGGACGGATATGGCATCATCACGAACGACCCGGCATGCGGGACGCGTTGCCAGCGCAGCACGTACGGCGTGAGCTATCCCTTCCTCTTTCCCACGGACGGGAAGCTGGACGTTGAGAAACTTCCGTCGCTGACCGTGACCGGTTTGAGCGCGTTGGACATGGGGCCGTATCCCGGCTACTGGTCGGGTTACACCTACGCCGTGCACAACAACATGACCAAGGTCGTGAGCAGCCATACGGTGAAGTGGGGATTCACCGTCGAACGATCGGGGCAAGACGACCAGATTCAGGGGACGACCGCGTCCGCACCTGCAACCAACAATCAAAACGGCGCCTTCCGCTTCCTCGATACAGGGCATCCCCAGGCCACGGGTCTGTCAATCGCCAACATGCTGCTGGGAAACTTCAACGATTATTCCGAGTTCGGCGCCAAGCCGAACACGCCCTTCGTCGCCACGATGTTCGACGCGTTCGTGCAGGACAGCTGGAGAGCGACTCAGAGACTGACGTTGGAGGTGGGCGTGCGTTACTCGCGCTGGCCGGCGTGGAGCAGCAAGCTGAACACGCTATCGATGTTCCACGCGGATTTCTACGATCCGGCTCGTGCGGCGGTCGTGGACCGCACGGGCGGCTTCATCGTGAGCGGTGATCGATACAACGGCATCGTGATGCCGGGAGACGCGCCGCTCGACGAAGCACTGACAGAATTTCCGTTCTTGGCGGACTTTACCAGCATGTATCACGGATTGCCGGACGGGTTCGCGCCTACTCAACAGGGATGGGGCGTGGTTCAGCCGAGACTCGGCCTCGCCTATAGCGTCAACGACAAAACAAGCGTGCGAGCCGGCGTAGGGAAGTTCGTCAATCGCACCGGCATCAACCGCGATCTGGCGCAGGGTGGACAGCCGCCATTCATGGAGCAGTTCACGGTCATCAATGGCAGCGCGGATGCGCCGGGCGGCGCCCAGCGACGGGATTTTCCCTTTACGGTTTCCGCTCAGGATCCCCTCCTGAAACATCCTATGGCGTTCGTGGGGAATGTAACGGTGCAGCGACAACTGCCTGGGAGCCTCGCTCTGGAAGTGTCCTACGTGGGACGCCGTGGCTACAACAACCAGCGGAAGCGCAATATCAACGAGCTGCCGCCTGGGACTGTGCAGGCGAATCCTGGAGTGAACCCCAACGCGCTGCGGCCGTATCGCGGGCTCGGGATTATCGGTCTCGCCGAGAACTCTGGAAGGACTCAGTACGACGCGCTGCAAATCAGCGCGAACCGCCGCATGTCGGCGGGCCTGCAGTTCGGTGTCGGCTACACGTGGTCGAGGAACATGGACAACGGATCGAGCGAGACCGACCTTCTGCCGTACGCAAACGATCCTTCGAGCTACTGGGGCATCTCGGACCTCGATCGCCCGCATGTGCTGATGATCAGCTATATGTATGAGCCCCCTGCTCCCTCGGGGCCACGCGTAGCCCGGGCGCTCCTGGGGGGTTGGTCGTTCTCGGGGATTAATCAGGTGCAGTCGGGCGGCCCGTTCTCGGTCAGACAGAACGTGGATTACGCGGGCATTGGCCCGGGCGGTGGAAACCAGTTCTGGAATCAGGTTGGCGATCCGATGGACGTCACGCGAACCTCATTTACGAACTCGGCCGTCTGGTTCAATGGAGCTGCCTTCGCGCAACCGGCGCAGGGGACCTTCGGCGTGCAGCCCCGCAACGCGCTACGCAATCCCGGGTTCTGGGAATGGAACCTGTCGGTTCGCCGCAGAATTCCAATTGTGAGGGACCACGCATTCGACTTCCGATGGGACGCGTTCAACGTGCTGAATGCATCGACGCTCGGCGGGGCCAACAGCAATCCGACCAGCGGGTCGTTCGGACTGGTAACCAGCAAGACAGGCAACCGGACCATGCAGTTCATGCTGCAGTACCGGTTCTAGTGAGTCCTCGCTCCGCCGTTCCTCGAACGAGGAGCGACCCATTTCGATCTTCGGCGAAGCGGTCGAGGGTCTTCGAGTGACGTTCGGCGCTGACGACTACCTCACGCCTGTGGCAGAGAAGCGGGCGCAGGCGATTCTTGAATCGATCGCGTGGCCGACTTCTGACGCTCAGTGCCTGGCGGAGATATTGACGGCGCGATAGCCGCCGCGTACCTTGAGGTGGAAATACACGCCGCCGAAAATCACCGCGAGGATCACGCCGAGTCCCGAGATCATCCTCAACGCCGCGCCAGGGCCGAACTGATCGATCCTGCCCCCATGACAGGAAGCGCCACGGCGACAGACAACATGCCGGCGCCGCCCATCAGGCCGAGCAGCAGCGCGCCGCCTCTTGGAAACAGCTCACTGGTGACGCCGAGCATCGTCGGCCACAAGTACGTCTTGCCGATTCCAAAGATTGTCGCCGCGGTGAAGGCCGCGATCGCGCTGGTGCCTGGCTGCAGGCTGCCAAGCCAGTAGAGACCGACGGCCGCGAGTATCGAGCAGACGAAGAGCGTTCCGATGGGCGACTTGTGCGCGATATTCGCAAGGTACGTGCGGATCACGAACATGAGTCCGGCTGTGTAAACCAGAAAGAGAACGCCCTCGAGCCCGGTTAGACTGCTCATGACCGAGGGGAACCATTGGTCGGGACCAAGCTCGACTGCGGCCGTCATCCACATGCAGACGAACAAGAGGAGGAACAACGGCTTGCCGGCTTCCTTCCACATGTCGCCCGTCGTGATGTTCGAGGCAACCCGCTCGCTGCTCGGGTACGCGACGGAGAACGCCATCGCGACGTACGCGATGGCCGGCAGCACAATCAGTGACAACTTGACTTGCCACGGCGCGCCAATGCCGGTCAGCGCGTAGGCGAGCAGTCCGCCGATGATCATCCCCCCCGGCCACCAGGCGTGCAGCCGATTCAAGTGCTTCGTCTTTTCGTCGCTGTAGATCGTCGCGATCAACGGATTGATGACCCCTTCGACCAGCCCCTGCGACAGGCCCATAACGAAGAATCCCGCGTAAAGCAGCGTGGTGCCGGTCGTGGCGAAAATCGATTCCACTCTCGCCGTCGGGTACGGTGCGAGCAGCACGAGTGCGACCCCGACGACGTAGCCGAGCCCGGACATCACGTGCAGCGTGCGCATGCCCACGAGATCCACGAGCGCGCCGCTGATGAAAATCGCCAGCGTGAACGCCCAGAACGCCGGGCTCCAAATCAGCCCCATCTTTCCGGCGGTCAGCTTGAACGCCTCCCGCATGGCGGGCTCGATGTCGCCGCGCACTGCGAACACCATCGCGGTTGTGACCAGCGACACGCAACTCGTGACGAAGAGCCTCGATTTGTTCATGGGAGCCGCGATACTGACCGAACGATGCGGTGACCGTCAAGCGATGCGCGCCGAGGTGTATCATCGCCGCAGTCCCAGCTCTGGAGGTGTGTCATGCCGCGTCTGTGTCTTTGCGCGCTGTTCGCGCTCGTCGTTGCCAGTGTTGCCGGCCGCGCGCAGGCGCCTGCGCCGGCTGCTCGTCAGGGAGGTCCCGGCGGCAGCGGACAGTTCGCCGGACAGACGCCGATCTCCGCGCTCATCATCACCGGCGGCTGCTGCCACGACTACACCGGTCAGAGCAAAGTCCTGATGGATACGCTCAATGCTGTCATGCCGATCAACTGGACGGTGGTCCAAGGTATGGCCGCGCTGCCGGAGGGGCGTCTTCCCCTGTTCGAAAACAGCAACTGGGCGCGCGGCTTCGAAATTGTCATTCACAACGAGTGCTGGGCGAATGGGGACTTGCCGGCTCAGGTGGTGCAGAGCATCACGAGTCCCGCGGTGCCAAGGATGTTTTTCCACTGCGCGCTCCACTCGTATCGCGTGATGACGAACGATGCATGGCGCGAGCTGATCGGCATCACGAGCCGGCGGCACACGCCGTCGCACAACGTCATGTTGAAGTGGGCCGACAACGATCCGATCACGGCTGGCCTCCCGCCGTTCGTGACGCCGATCGATGAGCTGTACGTCGTCGAGAAGGTGTGGCCAGGAACGAAGGCGATCGCGACGGCGGTCAATGTTGTCGACAACGGCGTCAAGGGCCCGAATGAGATCTATCCCGTCGTCTGGACCCATGAGTACGGAGGGCGCGCGCGCGTGTTCGGTACCTCTCTGGGACACGCGAACGAAACCTGGACCACGAACCAGTTCAAGGAGCTTGTGACGCGCGGATTTCGCTGGGCGCTGAAGAAGGAGCCGATCGCGATGCCACCAGCAGCGCCTGCACGCCGGGGCGGTGGGCCCGGACGGGGCGCGGCCGCTGCACAGGAAGCCAGATGAAATTCGGCGTGAACACCTTCATCTGGGGGGCGACGTTCGGGCGGGCGGATTTCCACCTGCTGCCCGAAATCAAGGAGCATGGATTCGATGGCATCGAAGTGCCCATCCTGGATCCAGCCACGTTCGAAGCGGCGGCCGTTGGACGCGAGCTCGACAGGCTCGGGCTCGAGCGCACTGCAGTGGCGATTATTCCTGGCGGCGCGAGCCTGGCATCCTCTGATGCCAGCGCCCGTCGACAGGCGTGCACGCACCTCGAAGCGTGCATTGCCTCTGCCAGAGACGCCGGCGCGACAATTCTTGCCGGACCGATGTACACGCCCGTCGGCTATCTGACCGGTCATCGTCGCACGTCCGAGGAATGGAAATGGACGGTGGACAGCTGGCAGCGCCTTGCGCCCGCGGTCCATGCCGCGGGTATCGACATCGCGCTCGAGCCGCTGAACCGGTTCGAAACGTATTTCCTCAACACGGTCGCCGATGCGACGCAGTTGTGCGAGGCGATTGGCGATCCGGCGATCGGCATCCTGTTGGATACGTTTCACGCCAACATCGAAGAGAAGTCGATTGGCGACGCCGTGCGCCATGCGGCGCCGCACCTCAAACATCTGCACACGTGTGAAAACGATCGGGGCACGCCCGGTTCGGGGCACGTCGCATGGCAGGAGTTCTTCTCCGCAGTCCACGAGATTGGCTATGACGGGTGGCTCACGATTGAGAGCTTCGGATTTGCTCTGGGCCCGCTCTCCGCGGCCGCGGCGATCTGGCGCGATCTGGCTCCAACACCGGAGACGATCGCGTTCAGCGGCGTCACATTCCTCCGCGCCCAGACGCAGTAACGGTAAACACGTTCGCTGGTTCTGGCGTTCAATATATGCGCGCAACATGCAGTTCGGCATATGCTTCGCGTGGTGACGATACCGCGATACGCCGCGTCGTGGGAGGACAGCTGAACTCATCGGCGGTTATATGAGGAATTCCCTGATGACAAAAAACGGATTCGCTGCCGCGATCCTGTTAGTCGCCCTTGCCTCACTCTCCGCCCAACAACCGCCGCCGCAGGGCCGCGGAGGTGGTCGCGGACCCCAGGGCGCCGAGCCCCTCGTGATCGACGACAAGACAGGTTTTCAGCCGATCTTCGACGGCACTTCATTGAAAGGATGGGATGGCGACCCGGCCTTCTGGAAAGCGGTCGATGGCGCCATCGTCGGCGAGAGCTCGCCGGATAACGCAGTTAAGGAGAATACATTCCTCATCTGGCGTGGCGGCGAACCCAGGGATTTCGAGCTGAAACTGCAGTTCCGCATGAACTCCACGAACAGCGGCATTCAAATTCGCAGTGTCCACCTTCCCGCGGGGACGCCGGCCGGCAACGGAACCGTGCAGGGGAACTGGGTGATGAAGGGCTATCAAGCCGACATCGACTACGCGAACACCTACACCGGGCAGATTTACGAAGAGCGCGGCCGCGGCTTTCTGGCGATGCGGGGGCAGGCCGTGTATATCCCGGACGGAGGCGCAAGGCCGCGCGTGATCGGCAACCTCCAGCAAACGCCTGACGAGCTCAAAGCGATCATCAAACAAAACGACTGGAACCAGGTGCACTTGATCGCGCGCGGCAACACGATCGTGCAAATCTTCAACGGTGCCGTCACGAGCATCGTGATTGACGACGACACCAAGAATCGATCGCTTGGCGGGCTGATCGGCTTCCAGATGCATGTCGGCGCGCCGATGAAGATCGAAATCCGCAACATCTGGCTGAAATAGCGTAATGCGCGTATTCTTCGTCGCTACAGTTGTCATGCTTCTACTCGGCGCCCCTTCCGGTTCGCCGGGCCCGCTGCTTGCCGCACAGAATGTGCTTCCAGATGCGCCGGGACGAGACATCACGGTGAGGTTATGCGCCACCTGCCATGCCGCGGAAACAGTGGCGTCTGTGCGGCACACGCCCGAAGGCTGGCGCGACGTGATTGCTAAGATGGTAGCGGCAGGTGCAGAGGGCACCGAGCAGGAGCTCGAGACGGTCTTCGAGTACCTCTCGACACAATTCCCCGTCGAGGCGCAGAAGGCGCTCAATCTGAATACGGCAACGGCCATAGAGCTGGAAAGCGTGGCCGGTCTTCTGCGCAAGGAAGCGGCTGCTCTAATCGCCCACCGCGAGAAAAACGGTCCCTGCAAGAAGCTGGAGGACCTTAAGAAGATCGCGGGTCTTGACTACAAGAAAATCGAAGCGCGGAAGGAGCGCCTCGCGTGCATGTAGGAAGACTATTTTTGTTGATCGCCCTGTTCTCGTCGGCCGTAACGATCTCGGCCACCGACGTCCTGATGGAGGGCGTCGACATCGAACGAACAGGGTGGATAAAGGACGAGAAGATCTTCACGCTCGCCAACGTCGGCTCGACGAAGCTGCTGTGGCGCGTGCAACTCAACAGTACGCCTCGCTCGATGCACAACTTGTTTCCGCCGCTCGTCGCGGAGAACGTTACGACGTCGCAGGGGCCGCTCGAGGTGGGCCTCGTCGCCGGCGTCACCGACGACCTTTTCGCGATCAACGTCGCCGACGGTCAGGTGCTCTGGCGCCGCAGGTTCGAGAACCGGCTCGCCAATCAGGCGCCGGTCGACAACGTGCTTTGCCCTGGTGGACAGACGGCCGCGCCCGCGATGGTGCAGGTATCACCAGGCAAGTACACGGTCTATGCCCTGTCCTGGGACGGCAAGTTGCACCAGATCAACCTCGGCGACGGCGAGAACGTCGCGCCGCCGGAGAAGTTCATTCCCGGCAACGGCAAGCCGTATGCGGTCAACTACAAGGATGGCGTCATCTACACCGCGACGGCGCAGGGCTGCGGCGGCCAGACCAACGCCTTCCACTCGTTCGATCTCGCGTCACGTCGCGCCAGCACGTTCATTCCGGCAGGTGGCGGCTTGTGGGGCCGCCGGGCGCAGCGATCGACGCCGAAGGTCGCGTCTACCTCGGAACCGGTGACGCCATGTTCGATCCGGGAACCCGACGGCTCGGCAACGGTATCGTCGGAGTGAAGATCGACGCAAAGAAGCAGCTTCAGCTGGTCGACTACTTCGCCACGCCGAATGCGAACTGGATGTGGCGTCGTGACCTCGACATCAATGTGACGCCGGTCGCGATCGATTATCGCGGACGGAAGTTCCTCATCGGCACGAGCAAGGAGTGCCGCGTGTGGCTCCTCGACCGCGAGAGCCTCGGAGGTGAGGACCATCGCACCACGCTCCACACGACGCCGCTGATTTGCGCCGACTCCCAGGCGTTCGACAACGTCGGCGTCTGGGGTGCCCTTGGCGCCTGGCAGGATCCGCAGGGTGCGCAGTGGGTGCTCGTGCCGTTCTGGGGCCCGGTGAGCACAACGTTCAAAGCGCCGATCGAACATAGCCGCCCGAAGGGCGGAGGCGTTGCGGCGCTCAAACTCGAAGAAGTCGCGGGCAAGTGGCAGCTCACCCCCGCCTGGCTTTCGCGCGACATGGACCTTGCGGAGGAGACGGTCATTGCCAACGGGATCGTCTTCGCGTACTCGAGCGGCGTTGACGGCACGCAGGTCGTGCAGGACGCCGCCTGGAACGAGCCGGGTGGACCGAGATACGGCGGTGGTCTCTCCAGTGGTGCGGCGCGGCGCATTCCAAACGGGCGCAAGGCGATGCTGTACGCGCTGGATGGTCAGACCGGCAAGGAGCTGTGGAACAGCGGCGACACGATTACCTCGTGGAATCACTTCAGCGGCATTACTGTCGCCAACGGGCGCGTGTACATCGGCACGTGGGACGGGATGCTCTACGCCTTTGGCGTTCGATAGACCGAGGATATAGATGCGCGCTCACCGAATCGTTCCGCTCTTTGCCGCGTTGCTCATCGCCGGGGGTGTGACGTTCGCTCAGGTCGGACGCGGCTGGTCGGACTGGCCCACGCCCTACGCCGATGCCCAGCGCACGTCCTGGCTGCAAACCGACCCGAACATCTCCGCCGAGTCGATATCGAAGCCCGGGTTCGAGTTGCAGTGGACGTCGAAACTCGACAACCAGCGCCGCGGGCTCCACGGCGTCACGCAGGGTGTGACCGCCAGCGGCGTCACGCTGTTCGTGCCGACGTCACTTGTCGCTGGCAGTTCGAACAAGCTGTACATGCTCGACAACGACACCGGGTACGTCATCTGGTCGCGCACGTTTGAGGGTACGCTGCCGGCGCCGACGGACGCTTGCAGCGGAGGCGTTACAGCGGCGCCAACGCGCATTGTGAATGGGGCGGCCCCGCCGACACCGCCCGTGGTCGCGCCGCCGCCGCCCGCCGGGCGAGGGAATCAGCAGGGCTATCGCAGCTTGCTCGGCGAGCCCGGCCAGGGTATTCCTGTCGAACCTCGCGGCGGCGGGCCGGGTCGCGGTGCACCGGCTCCACCGCGGCAGGGTGGAGCGCCGGGCCCGGGTGCGCCCGCCCGCGGTCAAGGCGCCGGGATTCCCGGCGCACCGAACGTCGGCGGCGGAGGCCTCGGCCGAGTGATGGTCGGGTACGCGGTCGCGGCCGACGGCCAATTGCACGTCGTGGGGCTGCAATCGGGCAAGGACCTGCAGAAGCCAGCTCCGTTCCTTCCGGCCAATTCGCAGTGGTCGAACCCTGTCGCGGTCGACACGATGTTGTATGCCGCGACCTCTGGAAACTGCGCGGGTGCGCCAAACGGCGTGTATGCCATTGATCTCGATGCGCCCGACAAGCCAGTGGTGTCTTATCGCACGAACGGCGGCAGCGTGGTCGGCGCGGTTGCGTTCTCGTCGGACGGCAATACGCTGCTCGCGGCGATTGGTCCCGGCAGCGTGACAGGAAACGGGAAAGCGAACGCCATCGTCGCCCTCGATCCGAGATCACTGCAGTTGAAGGACTGGTTCACACAGCCCACGGCCGAGTTCGTCACCGGCCCCACGGTCTTCCGGCAGGGTACCAAGGACGTCGTCGCCGCCGCGACGAAGGACGGCCGCGTGATTCTGCTCGACGCGGCGTCGCTTGGCGGCGCGGACCACGCCACTCCGCTGGTGGCGTCGCCTCCTCTGTTTGCGAGCGGCGGCGCTGTCTCAGCAGAAGCGTTGTCGACCTGGACGCGCGCGGGGCAGCAACGACGGCGCCCGCAGACTCCGCGGCGCGCTGGATTCTCGTTCCGGTCTCGGGCAGGCCCGTGGCCGCTCGCACGACGAACGGCGCAATCCGCAACGGCGCGGTCGTCGCGCTTCGAGTGAGGGATGTCAACGGCACGTTCTCGCTCGAGCCCGAGTGGACGTCCAACGATCTGACATCGCCAGCGACGCCAATCATCGTCAATGGAGTCGTGTTCGCGCTGTCCACCGGCCGCCCGGCTGCGGCCGGCCGGACCGGATCGCCAGCGGTGCTCTTCGCCCACGATGGTCTTTCGGGGAAGGCGATCTGGAACAGCGGAAAGTCGATGACGGCCTCTGCCTCACCAGGCAGCTTCTGGAGCGCGTTGAGCCAGGTGTACGTCGGAGCCGGCGACGGGACGGTATACGCGTTCGGGTTCCTCGACGAACGGCGGTAAGTAATGGTGAGGCGCTTATGAGACTTCTGATCGCGATGCTTGCATTCGCCACGCTGCTGTCAGCCCAGACCGCGCCATATGTGCCGAAGCAGAGCGATCGTCCCGAGGTGCTCGCCGGCGACGAGCCGGGATTTCAAGCGATCTTCGACGGCAAATCGCTCGCGGGGTGGGAAGGGAATACGACGTACTGGCGCGCGGAGAACGGCGTGCTGGTCGGCGAAATTACCCCCGCGACGGTCATCAAGAGCAACACCTTCATCATCTGGCGCGGAGGATCGCCTGCCGACTTCGAGCTGAAGCTCGACTACCGCATCACCGAGGCCGGCAACAGCGGCATCAACTATCGAAGCGTTGTGGTACCCGATCCGGTGACGCCCGACAACAAGTTTGCGATGAAGGGCTATCAGTTCGATCTCGATGGCCGCAGACGGTACGACGGCAACAACTACGAAGAGAAGGGACGCCTGTTCCTCGCCGTGCGCGGCCAGATATCGCACGTCGTAGGCGGAAGGCCGCCGATCGTGTTGTCGTCGTTCGCTACATCTGATGAGCTTGCGACCGTTCCGACGGCAGACTGGAACGCGGCGCACCTCATCGTGCGCGGCAATTCGGCGACGCATATCCTCAACGGCCGCCTCATGAGCATCACGATCGATGACGATGCACCGAATCGAAAGCTCGAGGGCTTGCTCGGAATGCAGGTGCACACCGGCCCGCCAATGAAGATTGAGTACCGAAACATCCGATTGAAGCGCTGGTAGCGCTATTGCTGCCAAACGGCGTAGCTCAGCACGACGACGTTTTGCTCGCCGCTCGTAGCGTTCTGCGCCGAATGAAGCCGGCCGAGATGCGGACGAACGCGGAAGATCTCGAGGAAGTCGCCGAGCGTGCCGGCGCCTTCGATGCGCACGGGCGCGCTGGACCCTGTGAGGTTTCAGGCCGCGGGACGATAGCCGGCGACTCGCTCGAACAGGTCTGTTCGCGCGGCGAGATCAACCACATCCAGCCGCACTCGACGAACTCGGTCCGGAACGAGCTGGATTACGTGCGATGACTTGCCCGCGCTTCTCGCGCCGGCGGCGTTGTCGCGCCGCCGAACCACAACTCCGCCTCATACTGGTTGTGCGCGCGGCACCGCAGTTCGAGATTGCACGGCGTCGACTGTCCGCCATCTGCAAACGGCACCACATGGTGATATTCGAGAAAAGCGGTTTCGGTACAGCGTCCATGCACACCGCTAAACGCACAACGGCCGGCGTCGCGCTGCCAGACTGTGCGTTTTACGGCAGCCGGAATATGGCGCGAACCGGTCCTCGGTTCGCGCGCCGGGCGAGGTCGCCCAGCCTTGCCGCACCTCCTTCGCTGGAGGTCTTCGACCAGTAACGCAAGCCCCCGCTCGAAAATGATCGCAGGATCGCCGCTGGGCAACGTGTGCTTCATCAGGTCCTGCGCTCGACGCAGCTGCTCGTAGGTCTCGCGACTGACCGTGAACTGAATTTTGTAACGCTCGGGCGTAAGGGGCTTGATTTCTGCTGGCCTGACGGGTGGGATGAACGGTGCGGTGTCCAAAGCCTCGGTGATTTCCGAGTGCGCCACCTGTGGCACCGGCGACGACGGGACGTCTGGCTTCACCGCTGTCGGCAGCTTTCGCACCGTTGACGGCACATCCACACGAGGACCGAGAGCGGCAACGAGCAACTCGACCTCGCGCTTGCTCTTGTGCCGTGCGCGCTCGAGCACGTCGCAATGATTTTCGTCTGTCAGGTGCGGGGCCAATAGCCTGACGGCGGTCAGCGTGACGGCTGCGGATTCGATGAGCTCGAGAATGACGGGAAACCGCCGTGCCGCCCGCGCGGTCTCAATCCGGTTGTAGGCCGCATGTTCGGAGAAGTGCAGCACTTGCGTGCAGTACGTAAAAAGAGATGAGCAGCCTTCACCCAAGTACAGCCGCCGCGTGTCGACCTCCATCAGCACTGCGATGAGGTGAGCAGTGGCCATGCGCTCGTCGCGAGCCGCATCACGAATGCGCGCGAGCAATTCACAATCTGATAATTGCGCGAGAGCAGAAATGTTCGTCACCATGATTCCGGTATAACACGGCGGTTCAACGCCGCTGCGGAGGCCTTACAACACGCGATCGACCACGCAGGCGCGAGTTACGCTGGTCGATGCGACCAATGCGCGCTCGTGCAATGCTGTGCGGCTTACGCGGCACTTCTGCGAACAGCCATCACGTAAACGCATGGACTCGAAAAAGCTGTCAAGAAATATTTTGGCAACGCGTAAATATTTGTGCAGCCGATCCGCGGGGCACGTGCCGCTTGCCGTAGGGCTCACGATCGTCACCGGGTTCACGATGCCTGCACGTCGAGCTGGCACGACTGTCTCGAGGAGCGCGATGCGTGCGAAGAGAATCATGACGCGGTTAAGGTCACGAAATCGTCTGTGACCTGCATGTCAACTCGTTCCGGCCGGAACGAGTCCGCAGCTCGTCCCTCATTTAAGGCACGTGAAAGTACTTGCGCCGTCGCGGGTAATTTCGCGCACTATTCAAGACCGTGGCCAGCGTCGAACCGGAACAGCTCCGCGACCCGGAACGCATTTTCATTGCTCGATCGCTTCGCCTCGCGCTGCGGGTGGAAGAGTGGCTGACGAAGGCCGGTGTGGACTACACGGTGCAGGTCGAGTCTGTTGGGCGGAGTCTTCTTTTTCGTTCAGAAAGAATGGGCGCCGTGTTCTACGTCAACGTGGGACAGGCGACATACTGTCGAGAACAGCTCACGGCCGCCGGCTTCGGTCGCAGCGTTGTGGAGGCGGAGGAAGATCCGCCAGCATAACCGGCAGGGCGCCTGGTAAGGCGCTTCCTGGCCGTGCGCGGTCAGGTATCGCACGTTTTCGGCGGCCACCAGCGAATCCATTTTTTGGAGCGCAGTACGCGCAAAAGTCGTGGACGCGCGCCGAACGTCGTGTTATATCCAACGAATAAGTTAATCAGATCTTCATTTCCCGTTTGCGAACCGACGGGGCTCCAGCCCCGCTCACTGCGAGGTGGGTATGCATTACGGACGAAGGTATCTTGCGTTAACAGCCCTCCTGCTCTTCGTTTCCATTTCCGCACACGCGCAGGTGACTACCGCCACGCTCGTCGGACTTGTTCGTGACAATTCAGGCGCAGTTATTCCAGGCGCGAGCGTCACCGCGACACACGAAGGCACTGGAGTGGCTCGCGAAGGCGTCAGCGATGCGAACGGCGAGTTCGTCCTCGCCGCACTGCCAAGCGGCTCGTATTTACTGCGCATCGAGCTGACCGGATTCAAAACCGTCAGCCAGCGCGGCATCCAGCTCGGAGCGGGTCAGACCGTGCGCCAGACATTCACGCTCGAAGTGGGCGCGATGTCCGAGACGGTCACGGTCACCGGCGAAGCGCCGCTGGTTCAGACGGCGATGTCGCTGCAGGCAGACAGCCTCGGGTCGCAGGAGGTACGTGAGCTGCCGGTCAATCGCCGAAACATTCAGAACCTGATCGGACTGACCGCCGGCGTTGTCATCACGGGTACCGGGGCAGCGGGCGGCTCGGGCGGCGTGCAGATGAACGGGGTCGCGTCAGGCGGCACAGGCATCACGGTCGATGGCACCGAGGCGAACTCGAACCCGGAAGGCCGGTCTCTGACCCAATATGGCAGCGAGAACCAGATCTCCGTCATGAGTCTCGACTCGATCGCGGAGGTCCAGATCGTCAAAGGCGTGCTGCCGGCGGAGTACGGCGGCGTCGCCGGCGGGCAGATCAACGTGATCAGCCGGTCGGGCACGAACAACTTCAACGGCTCGGCCTTCTACAGCGGTCAGAACGAGAGTTGGAATGCGCGCGACTTTTTCTCGACAGCCCAGCAGCCCGTGGGCAAGTTCAATCAGTACGGCGGCACCCTCGGTGGTCCGGTGCTGCGGAACAAGGTCTTCTTCTTCGGCACCTACGAAGGGTACCGGGAGAAAGTCGAGGTAAACCTCAACACGGACGTGCCGTACCAGTTCGTTCGCGATGAGGTGCTGCGTGCCCTGCCGTACCCGGAGACGAGGATCGCCCTGGACACGCTGCATCTGCCGACCGAGCAGATCGTCAACGCCGCCGGTGTCGTGAACCCGCAAGTCGGCCGATGGCGCGGGCTCGGAGTGCGCAGGCGCAGCGAAAATCACATCGTGGCCAAGGCCGACATGGCCGTGATGAATGGCGCCAATCTCAGCTTCACGTATACGCGTCTTCGGCCGTTCACGCTCGAACCTCGACCGAATCCGGACGGCGTGAACGATCGAGAGTTTCCGAACGAGCAGGATCGCATCGCCGCGCAGTATGTGATGACGCGCGGCGCATGGGTGTCGGAAAGCCGCGTTGGATGGAACAAGGCGTACCTGGCGCGTCTCGACAAGTTCCTGTCGGTCATCGGGCCGAACCAGCCAGCCGAGATCATGCCGTACGGCCGGCGCGTGGCGTCCTTCAGCATCAGCGGCCTGTTCGGCACGGCGCACTCCGAAATCCTGGAAATGGCGGGCACGGCCTACAGTTTCGAGCAGAAATTCAGCCGTGGCTATCAGCGGCATATGGTGAAGGCGGGCTTCCGCTTCATGCGCGAGACCGGCAGTCACATCAATCCGGAAGATCCCGCATTCACCTACCAGACCTATACCGACCTTCTCGCGAACGTCGTGAACTCGCATAACACCACGTACGGCGCGCCGCCGCACCGTTCGCACATGGACCAGTACGGTGCGTTCATCCAGGACGATTGGCGACTGGGCAGCAGGTTCGTCCTGAACCTCGGCCTGCGCTGGGACTATTACGGGGTCGCCCAGGTGTCTGCCACGACGGATGTTCCGGTGGAACTCGTCAACCTGGAGAATCCGACCGATCTGCGCTTGATGGACTTTGGGCCGAAAAGAGATCCGCTGAAGCCCTACGAGCCTGACGGCAATAACTTTGGTCCCAGGGCGGGATTTGCGTGGACGCTGGGGGCCAATGAGGCAACAGTTGTTCGGGGCGGTCTGGGTTATCTCTACAGTCCCACGCTGCCAATGACGGTTCGTCAGGCGGTGAATCACCCGACGATTCCGTACCGCGTGGTGTACACCCGCACGGAATCGGCGTCGCGAAACGTCCGGTGGCCGATGTACACGGACGACGCGTTGCCGTTAGCGCAGGCAGACTCGGCTGGGAAGGCCGCGGTGTTCTCGCTGATCGACACCAACATCAGCGCGCCGTATACGATTCAGTCAATGCTCAGCGTGCAGCAGGCCTTCGGTCGCACGATGGCCGCAGAAGTTGGCTACATCCGGACCGATGGCAACGATTTCCCGTTGCAGCGCCAGTTTACTCAGGCGTTCGACAGACAGACCGGTACCGGCCCACCGCGGCAATCGGCTCGCCCGGCGGCTACTACGTGGACAGCAGTCAGGCGATGGTCTACAACGGCCTGCAGACATCGCTCCGACGGCGCTTCTCCGACGGGTACTCGTGGGACGTCAACTACACACTGGGTAAGAGCGAGTCCACGCAGGGCGGCGATCTCTCGGTGTACTACATCACCAGCTTCAACAACATACAGGACTTCTGGGATCCGGCATTTGACTATGGTCCCTCCACTAACGACATCCGTCACCGGATGAACGCCTCATTCATTTACGAGCTCCCGGGGATGGGCGGCGGGCAGGGTGTAACCAATGCTGTCCTGGGCGGTTGGCAGATTTCCGGCATCGCCCAGGCGCGAACGGGAGGTGCGCTGACCGTCACGCAACCATCGGGAATAGGCAACAGCCGGCCCGATGTCGCGCCCGACGTCGATCTGGTGATGGCGGATTGGAAGGATAGCTGCGTCGCCAGCGGATGCACCTATCTCAACACAGCGGGCTTCGTCAGGGTGCCGGTGGTTCCGGCGACCAATGCCACGGTTCGGCCCGGCACCTACATGCCCGAGATGGTGCGCGGTCCTGGCGACTTCCTTCTGCACACGACGCTGGCCAAGAGCTTCCTCTCGGGTCGTGCATCGCGGCTGCAGGTTCGAGCCGACATTTTCAACGTGTTGAACAGGAAGAACTACAACAATCCCAACGGGA
The DNA here is from genome assembly GCA_963744405.1 of Vicinamibacterales bacterium. Taxonomy (GTDB): domain Bacteria; phylum Acidobacteriota; class Vicinamibacteria; order Vicinamibacterales; family JAMQPK01; genus JAMQPK01. The sequence continues at coordinate 177,377 of CAVUTO010000018.1, read as the reverse complement.
ACATCAACAACGCGAACTTCGGCCGGATCACCGGCGCCGGGCGCGCGCGGGTGTTTCAGTTCGCGGCTCGCCTGACTTTCTGATGCACATTGGAAGATTGGTAGATTGGAAGATTGGTAGATTGTTGACAGATTCACAGATTGAGGATTGCTCAAATTACGTAATCTGCCAATCTACCGATCTGCCAATCTTCCAATTCTGATTACCCTGCAGTATTTCGCGACACATCGTCTCACCCGTCCCAACCATTTTTTTGGACCAACGCGTCGGAAAAAGTCCTAGACGACAAACGGAACGGCGTGCTATACCGTGAAACTTAACTTCATCGAATCTTCACTTTCTCGTCGTCCGGGCGAACCGCGGTCTACCCGCCGCGTTCTTTCCCTGCGAGGTGTGTATGCGTCAGATTCAACGGATCCTTCTGTCGGCTGCGCTTCTTCTTGTCCTTTCGATCGCTGCACACGCTCAGGTGACGACGTCGACACTCGTCGGGCTCGTCCGCGACTCGTCGAACGCCGTCATACCCGGCGCCACTGTGGTCGCGACGCACGAAGGCACGGGCGTGTCGCGCGAAGGCGTGAGCGACTCGAACGGCGAGTTTGTGTTCTCCGCGCTGCCCAACGGTCCTTACACGGTGAGAATCGAGCTCACCGGGTTCAAGACGCTGCAGAACCAGGGCATGCAGTTGGGAGCCGGACAGACGGTGCGCCAGACCTTCACGCTCGAAGTCGGTCAGCTCGCCGAAACGGTAACCGTGGCCGGTGAAGCGCCGCTCATCGAAACGGCCGCGTCGCTGCAAACTGACAGCCTCGGATCGCAGGAGGTGCGCGAGTTGCCGGTCAACCGCCGCAACCTCACGAACCTGATGAGTCTGACGGCCGGCGTCAACGTCAGCGGCGACGGCATGGTGCAGATGAACGGCGTCGCGGCTGGCGGCACCGGCCTCACGGTGGATGGCACCGAGGCGAACTCGAATCCCGAAGCCCGGTCGCTCGCGCAGTACGGCGGCCAGAATCAGATCTCCGTCATGAGCCTCGACTCGATCTCCGAAGTGCAGATCGTCAAGGGCGTGCTGCCGGCAGAGTACGGCGGTGTGGCGGGAGGGCAGATCAACGTGATCAGCCGCTCGGGCACCAACATCTTTCATGGTTCGGCGTTCTACAGCGGTCAGAACGAGGAATGGAACGCGAGGAACTTCTTTTCCACCGCGACGACAGCCGATCGGCACGTTCAATCAGTACGGCGGCACGCTCGGCGGTCCCGTCATGAAGAACAAGGCGTTCTTCTTCACGACCTACGAGGGATACAAGGAGAACATCCAGCAGAACCTGAACACCACGGTGCCGTATCAGCCGGTCCGCGACGAGATTCTGCGGGCGTTGCCATTTCAGGAGACCAGGCTCGTGCTCGACATCCTCAATCTGCCGACCGAGCCAATCGTCTCGTCGGCGGGCGTCGTCAATACGCAGGTCGGCACCTGGCGAGGGCTCGGGACGAGGAAGCGCAGCGAGAACCACATCGTTGCCAAGGCCGATGTTTCCGTGTTCAACGGCGCCAATCTCGGCGTCACCTACACGCGGCTGCGACCGTTCACGTTGGAGCCGAGGCCGGTGAAGAACAATGCGAACGATCGGGAATTCCCGAACGAGCAGGATCGCGTCGCCGCGCAATTCGTCATGACGAAGGGCGCGTGGGTATCGGAGAGCCGTGTTGGGCTGGAACAAGACCTATCTCGCCCGACTCGACGCGTTCTTGAGCAATATCGGGCCAAACACCCCGCCGGAAATTCTCCCGTACGGCCGACGCCTCGGCAGACTCGACACTTCCGGTTTGTTCGCGACAGCGGATGCCGAAATCTGGGACATGGCTGGCACCACCTACAGCTTCGAACAGAAGTTCAGCAGAGGATTCCAGCGGCATCTCGTGAAGGCCGGGTTCCGCTTCATGCGCGAGACAGGCGGGAGACTGAATCCTGAGATTCCTAAGTTCAGGTACAACAACTACGCTGACCTCCTCGCCAACATTCCGCTCGAGCAGAACACGTCGTACGGCGCCCCGCCGCACGCGTCGAAGATGGACAACTACAGCGCGTTCATTCAGGACGACTGGCGCCTGGGCAGCAGCTTCGTGCTGAACCTCGGCCTGCGTTACGACTACTACGGCACCGTCGAGGTCACACCGACGACGCCGGTGGCAGTCGAGATTGTGAACTACGAGAATGCCGACCGACCTCACCAAGCTGGATTTCGGTCCGCTGAGAGATCCGCTTGAAGCCCTACGATCCGGACAGCTTCAACATTGGGCCGCGCGCCGGTTTCGCCTGGACCGCTGAACGACGCGGAGTCGACGGTCGTACGTGGCGGCGTCGGCTATCTGTATAGCCCGAACCTGATTGCTACGGTCCGTCAGAGCGCGGCAAACCCCTTCATCCCGTTCAGAATTGTCTACAACCGGCCGGAATCGGCAGCGCGAGAACGTCAAGTGGCCGATGTATACCGACGACATGGCGCACATCGCGCTGCGAGACGCAGCCGGTCAGCGGACCGTGTTCTCGCTCTTCGACACCAACTTGCAGGTGCCATACACGATTCAGTCGATGCTCAGTGTCCAGCAGTCCATCGGCCGCACGATGGCGGCGGAAATAGGGTATGTCCGCACAGACGGCAACGACTTCCCGCTGCAGCGGCAGTTCACCCAGGCGATCGACAGAGTGACCGGGACGAGGCCGAATCAGAGTCTCGGCGCGCCGGGAGGCTATTACGTCGACAGCAGCCAGACCATGGATTACAACGGCTTACAGACGTCGTTGAGGAAGCGCTTTTCGAACAGATATTCGTGGGATGTCAACTACACATTCGCCAAGAGCGAGTCGACGCAGGGCGGCGACCTCTCGGCGTACTACATCGCCAGCTTCGAGAACAACCAGGACTTCTGGGATCCCGAATTCGACCGCGGGCCGTCCAGCAACGACATCCGGCATCGGCTGAACGCGTCGTTCATCTATGAACTTCCTGACAGTCGGTCAGGGTGTCACCAACGCAGTCCTTGGCGGTTGGCAGATTTCCGGCATCGTCCAGACGCGGTCTGGGAATGCGCTGCTCGTCACGCAGCCCTCGGGTATCACGCCGCAGCCGGCCCGACGTTGTCGAGGGCGTGGACCTGATCGTCGCCGACTGGCAGGACACCTGCACCGCGGCCGGCTGCAACTATCTGAACACGGCTGGTTTCGTGCCGTGCCCACGAGCCCGACGACGAATGCGACGCTCAGGCCAGGCACCTACATACCACGGGATGGCGCGCGGCCCCTCGAGCCTGGGCGCCCATGCGACGCTCGCGAAGAGCTTCGATTTCGGGGGGGGACGGCGCATACAGTTCCGGTTCGAGGCCTTCAACGTGCTGAACAGGAAGAACTACAACAATCCGCAGACAGGCCACCAACAACGTGAACTTCGGCAGAATCACGGGTGCAGGTGGCTCGAGCACGTTCCAGCTGGGCGCCCGCATGACGTTCTAGACCGTTCTGAACAGGAGGGGTCGCCTGCGCCGCAGCGCGGGCGACCCTTTTGTGTCGCCTCGCGACGGCTGAAACCGAACAGATTCAGGCGTTTGCGACAAAAAGCGACAACCCGTGACGGTCCGTAATGTGTACACTGGAAGTTCCCCAGCGTAGGTCGAAGTGTGTGTAAGCCCGGAGGTTGAATGAGTCGGCGTTGGTTCCCTCGCGCTATCGGACTTCCGTTGCTCCTCCTCATCGGAGTGGCCTACCCGCAGGCTCGTCCCGAACAGGCAGCGGCTCCAGCGGCGTCGCCTGCGCCGTCGGCGGAGCAGGCTCTTTTGAACCGTTACTGCGCCGGCTGTCACAACGAAAAGACCAAGCAGGGGAATTTAGTACTCAGCACGCTCGATGTCTCCAACGTCGGGGCGGATGCCGAGCGGTGGGAATCGGTCGTGCGCAAGCTGCGCGCGCGGTCCATGCCTCCGATGGGACGTCCCCGGCCGGCCGAAGCGGATTACGACAGTCTGGTCTCGCACCTCGAGACATCGCTCGATCGCGTGGCGGCCGCGAATCCAGATCCCGGACGCACCGACACCTTCCGCCGCTTGAATCGCACCGAATATCAGAACGCGATCCGCGATCTGCTCGACCTCGAGATCGATGTCGAAGGGATGCTGCCGAGCGACGACTCGAGCCACGGCTTCGACAACATCAGCGTCGGCGGACTCTCGCCGATGCTCCTCGAACGCTACCTGTCGGCGGCGCAGAAGATCAGCCGGCTCGCGGTGGGCACGCCCGTGCGCTCCGCCGGAGCCGAGACGGTTGTCCTTCCTCCGGATCTCACACAGGAAGATCACTTCGACGGCCAGTCCTTCGGCACGCGCGCGGGCACGAGCGTCCGTCACACGTTTCCGGCCGACGGCGACTATCAGTTCGAGCTTCGGCTCACGCGCGATCGCAACGAGCTCATCGAAGGGCTCACCGAACCTCATCAGGTCGAAGTGAGCGTCGACGGAGTGCGCGCGCAGGTCTTTACGCTGAAGCCCGCGCCGAGAACCGGCCCGGTCGATCCCGTCGCGCCGCAGTACGCGCCCGAGCAAGCCCTGGACGCGCACCTGAACTTCCGGACGCGCGTAACCGGCGGTCCTCACGTCGTGCAGGTGGCATTCATCAAGCGGCCCTCGGCGCTCGTCGAAACAGAAAGACAGCCATACCTGGCCAGCTACAACAGCGATCGGACGCCGCGAACGCAGCCGGCGCTCTACAGCGTCTCGATTGCCGGACCATTCAACCCGACAGGCATCGGCGAGACGCCGAGCCGGAAGCGCATCTTCACGTGTCGGCCGTCGAAGCAGCGCTCCGGGGGGCAGGGGCCCCCGGATCTGAAAGATGAGGCGTCTTGCGCGAAGACGATTCTCTCTACGCTCGCGCGCCGCGCGTATCGGCGCCCGGCGACTAACGAAGAAGTGCAGACGCTGCTGGGCTTCTACAAGCAAGGGCGGGCAGACGGCAGCTTCGAGCACGGCGTCGAGATGGCGCTTCGCGCCATGCTGACGAGCCCGGCGTTCCTGTTCCGTATCGAACAGGCGACCGGGACGGTCCGGGCGCCGGTCCGCCTAAAGGCGGACACTACCGAAGGCACGGCTCCAATCCCGGTAGCGTCCGGCTTTAGCCGGACCAACGCATATCGCGTCAGCGATCTCGATTTGGCGTCGCGGCTGTCGTTTTTCCTGTGGAGCAGCATTCCCGACGACCAGCTCCTCGATGCCGCCGTCAGCGGGCGCCTGAAGGATTCCGCGGTGCTGGAAAAGCAGGTGCGCCGCATGCTGGCAGATCCGCGCGCCGGGGCGCTCGTCAACAACTTCGCCGCGCAGTGGCTGTACCTGAGGAATCTCGAGAGCGCGAAACCCGATAGCCGTCTCTTTCCCGACTTCGACGACAACCTGCGGCAGGCCTTCCGCCGCGAGACCGAACTACTGTTCGAGAGCGTCGTGAAGGAAAACCGCAGCGTCATCGATCTGCTGCGCGCGGACTACACGTTCCTCAACCAGCGTCTCGCCAAGCACTACGACATTCCGAACGTGTACGGCAGCCACTTCCGGCGCGTCGAGCTCGGGCCGAATCACGTGCGTGGCGGGCTGCTCGGCCAGGGCAGCATCATGACCGTTACGTCGTATGCGAACCGCACGTCGCCGGTGCGCCGAGGCCAGTGGATTCTCGAAAATCTGCTCGGCACCCCCGTTCCGCCGCCGCCGGTAAATGTGCCGCCGCTGCCCGAAAACGCGCCCGGAGCGAAAATTCTTACGGTGCGCGAGCGGATGGTTCGAGCATCGCGCGAATGCCGTGTGCGCAAGCTGTCATCAGCTGATGGACCCGGTTGGGCTCGCGACGGAGAACTTCGATGCGATTGGCCGCTACCGCACGCAGAGCGAGGCCGGCGGCGCCGGTCGACGCGTCCGGCGGCCTGCCCGACGGCAGCACGTTCGAAGGCGCCATCGGCCTTCGCAAAGCCGTATTGAACCGGCCCGAGCTGTTCGTGACGACGCTTACCGAGAAGCTGATGACGTATGCGCTCGGCCGAGGGCTCGAGTATTACGACGCGCCGGCCGTACGCGACATCACGCGCCGCGCGCGCACGGATGACTATCGTTTTTCGTCGGTCGTGCTGGGCATAGTGAACAGCACGCCATTTCGGATGAGGAGATCAGGTTCATGATCATCACCAAACTGGCGTTGCCGCGGCGGACGTTTCTGCGTGGAATCGGCGCGACGCTCGCGCTGCCGATGCTCGACGCGATGGTCCCCGCCTTCGGCGGCCTGAGCGCGGCGGCCATGCCGGTGAAGCGGCTGGGTGTGGTCTACATCCCGATGGGATCGAACATCGTGGAATGGATGCCGAAGCAGGAGGGCGCGCTCACCGAGCTCTCGCCGACGCTGTCGCCGCTGATGCCGTTCCTCAAGCACATCAACGTGCTCAGCAATCTCGAGCTGAAGAACGCGTACTCGTCGGGCAACCACGCGACCGCGAACTGCACGTTCCTGAGCGGCGTGAAAGCGAAGATGACCGAGGGTTCCGATTACGAGATGGGCGTCACGGTCGATCAGATTGCCGCGCAGCAGCTCGGCAAAGAGACCGCGCTGCCGTCGCTCGAGCTCGCCACCGACTTCAACTACGTCGTCGGCAACTGCGACAACGGGTTCAACTGCGTGTACATGAACACGCTGGCCTGGTCGTCAAAGACGACCCCGCTGCCGACCGAAGCGAACCCGCGCGTCGTGTTCGAGCGGCTGTTCGGCGATGGCGGATCCACCGCCGATCGCAAGGCCGAGCTGCGCAAGAACGGCAGCATTCTCGACTGGGTGACCGAGGACATGGCGCGCCTTGGACGCCGCCTTGGACCGTCCGATCGCACGCGCGTGGATGAATATCTCGACACGCTGCGCGAGGTCGAGCGGCGCATTCAGAGGGCCGAACAGCAGGACGGCGATGCGCTGCCCGCGGTGCTCACCCGGCCCGTTGGCGTGCCCTCCGACTGGGAAGAGCATGCGAAGCTCATGTTCGACCTCCAGGTTCTCGCGCTCCAGGCCGACATCACGCGCGTCATCACGTTCCAGCTCGCGCGCGAAGTGAGCACGAGAACGTATCCGCAGATTGGCGTGGCCGAGCCGCATCACGCGACGTCGCATCACCAGAATTCGCCGGAGAAGCTGGCCAAGCTCGCGAAGATCAACACGTATCACGTGTCGCTGTTCGGTACCTCCTCGAGAAGCTGCAGGCCACAAAGGACGGCGACGGCACGCTGCTGGACCATTCGTTGTATGTGCTCGGCAGCGGCCTCGGCAATCCAGACGTTCACGACCATACGAACCTTCCGATCGTCGTCGCGGGCGGCAGCTCGCAGATCAAGGGCGGGCGGCACATCAAGTACGCACAGCCGACACCGCTTACGAACCTGCACGCGACGCTGCTCGACAAGGTGGGTCTGCCGACCGAGCGATTCGCCGACAGCAATGGCAAGGTCAGCGAACTGCTGGAGCCATTGTCGTTGTAGGCTGGAGACACGAAAGGGCGGAGCGATGATTCGTTTGAAGTATTTCGACTGCCTGGCGCTCGCTGCGATCGTGTCGATCGGCGGCGGCACCATGGCTGCGCAGCAGGCGACGGGAAACGCGGCTGCGAACGCAGTCGAGCCGGACGGCACCACACCGCTGCACCGGGCCGTCCATCGCAACGACCTGAAAGCCGCCGACGCGCTGATCCGCGCGGGCGCGGATGTGAATGCGGTGACCCGCTACGGCGTTCCGGCTCTGTCGCTCGCCGCGACAAACGGAAACGCCGCGATGCTCGAGCTGCTGCTGAAGGCGGGCGCAAACCCGGACGCGGCGCAATCCGAAGGCGAGACGGCGCTCATGACTGCGTCGCGCACCGGCATTCCGGCCGCCGTCAAGACGCTGCTCGCCCATGGAGCCGACGTCAACGCGAAAGAGAGCTGGCGTGGACAGTCCGCCCTCATGTGGGCGGCCGCCGAAGGGCATGCCGAGACGATCGAAGTTCTACTCGAGGCCGGAGCTCAGATAAACGCGCGATCGAATGCAGGATGGACGGCGCTGTTGTTTGCGGCGCGGGAAGGAAAGATTCCGGCGGTCAAGGCGCTGGTCGCAGGTGGAGCAGACGTCAACGACGCGTTGCTCGCGCGTCCTGGCCGCGGACGTGGCGCGGGTGCGGCGGGCGCCGGTGGAGCAGGCGGCGGCCAGCGGCCTCCAACGCGCGGATCCAGCGCGCTCGTGGTCGCGGTCGGCAGCGGCCACTTCGAGCTGGCGGCAACGCTGCTGGATGCTGGAGCAGATCCGAACGCGGCCGCGCAGGGCTGGACCGCTCTCCATCACGTCACATGGGTTCGTAAGCCGGGCACGGGCAGCAACGATCCTGCGCCGTATGGTTCTGGCAACCTGGACAGCCTGACGCTGGTCAAGAAGCTGAAGGCCGCATGGCGCCGATCTGAACGCCAGGGTGACGCGGCGTCCGAACGTCGGCGTCACCGCGCTCAATTTCGTGGGCGCCACGCCATTCTTCATGGCCGCACGCGGGGGAGACACGGAGCTCATGCGGTTGCTGGTCGAGCTTGGCGCCGATCCGCTGCTGCCAAATGAAGATGGCACCACGCCGCTGATGGCCGCAGCAGGCGTCGGCACGCATTCGCCCGGCGAAGACGCAGGCACACCTCCAGAGGCGCTCGAGGCTGTGAAGCTTGCGATCGAGCTCGGCGGCGACGTCAATGCCGTCGACAAGAACGGCAACACCGCGATGCACGGCGCGGCCTTCAAACAGCTGCCCGATGTCGTGAAGCTGCTTGCGGCCAACGGCGCCGATGTCAGTATCTGGAACAAGAAGAACGTGTCGGGTTGGACGCCGCTTCGCGTCGCCGTTGGCGTTCACCGCGGCATGAATTTCCGTTTCCACGTGCCGACGGCCGACGCGCTGCGCGAGCTCATGGTGCAGGCGCGAGTCTCGACCGAAGTCGAGCCCGAAACGGTCATCAGCGGAGCCACTCCTACCAAGTAAGCAGCGGTTCTAAGGTTCTGGGTGCTGGGGTTCTGAGGTTCCGGTTCCAGGGTTCCAAGGTTCCGGTTCGCTGGAATCTGAAGCTGGAACTGGGAAACGAACCCGAACCCGACGAACCGCAGAGAACCCAGCACCTCAGAACCCAGAACCGTTGCGTCAGTGATCATCGATGTTTCCGGTGATATGCGATCTCCGCGTCGTTGTGATCGCGCGTGGCTCTGCGCCCGCCTGCGCTTGGCGTCGTTCAGCGCAGAGCCCCGCGTCGCGTCTGAATCCACTCCAAACAACGACACCAGCCGTTCGAGATCGCGCCCGTGACACGCAGGGCATTCTGCGGTCGTCGAGTGAATGATGAGCTGTTCGAATTGGTGCCGGCACGCCCGGCATTCGTACTCGTAAATAGGCACGGTCAATTATGGAGCGGTTCTCGGTTCTGGGTGCTGGGGATTACAGCACCCTAGAACCGAGAACCGCTCGATCGCTACATCTCGACCAGTTTTCCACCCACGATGCGCACGTTCACCTGCGCGATGTGTGGTTCCGCGCTGCCGGCGAACGTTCGTTTTGCCTCGTACATTTTCTGATCGGCGAGGGCCACCAGCCTGCGGGCGATGTCGTAGGACGATCCCGGCGGCACCTCGACAGCCGCATTGAACCGATCCTCAGGGGGAATTTTGCTTAGCTCGTCCTCATGGATCATCCGCAATCGCTCTTCCTGCGACGGCCGTTCGCAGTAGACGAGTCCGATGCTGAGGCGAGGGGGATGCTCGGCAAAGCGCGAGTCGAGCGTCTCCCACGCGAACGAGTCGACAAGCTCGGCGTCGCGGCCGGCCACGAGCCCGAGCTGCGTTTCCGTCACAAGGTTGCGCACGATGCGCAGAAACTCGTCGCCGCCCCAGCGCACGCCGATATCTCCTTCGCGATGCATGCGGAACAGGCGTCCGGTCGTGCTGAGCACGAGATCGCCGATCTCGTGACCGTAGGTGTCGTTGTAGCGCTTGAATCGGTCGTGATCGACCATCTCGATGCCGAAGCCGTTGCCGCGATGCTCTTCGCGCAGGGTCGAGAGCAGGCGCTCTTCGCCGAGCTCGCGCCGATAGAGCAGCGTCCGGCCGTCGCGGCGCATCCGGCTCAGCAGCGCTTCCCGCTGCTCGAGCTCGACCCCCTTCTGGCGGAGCTCTTCGAGCACGTGGAGAAACATCTGGTTCCAGTCCTCGATCTTGTCGCCAATCGCGAGATCGAGCGTGTCGAAGCCCGGACGGATCAACTCGAGCTGCGACGGCGTCAGCTTGAGCATCCGGTTCACGTAGTCGAACAGGTAACGGACCGAGCCGGTCAGCTGCGCTTCGGTCGCGACGACCTCGGCAGGTAGCGGTTCTCCATTCCGGAGGAGGGTCAGCTTCTGATTCACGGGCTTCTTTGCGCAGCCGGTCAGAGCAAGTTCAATACCATCGATCAGATGGCGTTTTCGATTGGTCGGGTCGTGAGAATCGCGAAATTGGGCCGAGTTCCGCGCGCGCACATCCTTGCGGTGCGTTCGTTGAATTGTAACTACACGTGAGTGTGTCTGCGGGCTGACACGAACTGTCACAGCGCGTTGTCGATGAGAGGCGGCTCGGGCCGTGCGACCGGCGCGCTGGCGATGTATCCAGCGTGAGCAAGACGGCCCTGAAAGAGCGCCGTCTCCGATGCGAGAAAGACCAACTTGATCCACAGGCGCCCGAGCAGATAGAGCTGGCTGACGCCGAAGCCGAGCCACAGGCCGATGCCGGTCGAGGCGGCGCCGGGCGCAGCGATCGCATAGGCCAGAAGGAGTGCGACGAACAGACCGCCCGTCAGGGCATACAGGGCTGCGACGGCCGCCAGGTTGCGGCGCGCGAATCGCGCGCTCGCGAGGAGCGCGCCGATCATGCTGCGGCGATCTTCGACCACCGCCCGCACCTTCGCGTAGTCGAAGGCGATGTTGACGGTCACGATCAGGAGCGCCGAAGATCGCATACAGCGCCAGCCGCACGAAGAAGGCCGTTCGTTCGGCAGTGACATCGCGCGTCAGCTCGCCGAACACATTCTCCAGGAGGAGCGGGTGCACGACAGCAAAGAGGACGTAATAGGCGAGCGCCATGAGTGGCGCCAGGCGAAGGAAGCGCACGAAGTACACGCCGCAGGCGGTAAAGAACTCGTACGACCGCGTCGGCCGCGCGCGCGCGTACCGGTCGAGCACACCCCCCGCCAGGAACAACCAGAGTAAGAGGTAGCAGGCGCCGAGCCAGACGACCGGGGACGGGCGCGCCCGGCCATCGGCGAACGCGCTGAGGTTATCGAGCACCGCGGCAAAGCCGATGATGCTCGTCTCGAAGGTCTTGCCCAGCGTGCCCGCCTGCCCGGCGAACTCGCTCCACCACTGCTGATTGACGCCGCGAACGACCTGCTCCGACACCATGCTGTCGCCGAGATGGCCGCGCAGTTCGTCGCGCATCACCATCGAAAACGGCAGCGCCGCCAGCACCGTGGCCACGTACACGCAGGCGAGGACGACGGGCGCACGATTGACCCGCCTGATGCCGTCGCCAAGCGCCTCGACGCTTCGTATGTTCTGCCCTATGCCCTCTACCCTCTGCCCTGTCATCGTCAGATGAAAAAGGCCCAGGTGAGCAGCTGATCCTGCAGCCACACCAGCCATATCGCCGCCCATTTCGTCGCGGCGCGGCCGCCGGAGCGCTCTGTGGTAAAGCTGTTGTTGGTGAAGTTCGTGTCGAGCACCAGAATCTGATCCGGATCGACCTGCGCCGACACGATTCGGCTCGCGTGCTCGAGCGTCACACGATGCCAGCGCCCGGCGCCGTCCCACGCAAAGCGCCGCTGCTCGCCGTTCGCGAGCGTCGCGAGGATCGTGACCGGGAAGATTCCGTCGCCGTGGCGACGCACGACAATCTCGTTCAAGAAGCTCTCGTCTTGCGTTTCCGTGCTTGCGACGCTGTCCACGCCGTAGTCGAACACCACCGAGCCCCGGTAGACCTGATCGAAGAACGGCGTGAGATCGCGGCCGCTGACTTCGTTCGCCACCTGAAACAAATCGCCGGGCCTCGGGTGCCTGAACTTCCAGCGATCGAAGAAGGTCGAGAGGATCTGCTGCACGGTGGTCCACCCCAGCGCCCGTTCGAGCGTGTGGAGCCAGAGCGCAGGCTTCGCATACGTGATTGGCCCCGACGTCCACGGCCAGTATCGGAACGACGGAGTCGCCTGGATATCGATTGTGGGGCTTGCAGCGGTAATCGGAGCATCAACTCGCCGGAGATCAGGCGGTCCCACCGCACGTCCTCGAGGACCCACGGCACGAACCCGCCGAAGAAGCGCGCGGACCTCGCGGCCCTCGGGAAATTCCTCGGCCATGACGCGCGCGTTCGCGTACTGGTTGATGCCTTCGTCCATCCAGGCATCTTCGAACTCGTTGGTGGCCACCATGCCGTACCACCATTGATGCCCGGTCTCGTGCACGACGGTATCTTCCAGGTAAGGTATCCTCGCGCGGCGTCAGCCACTCGCGTGCCCACGGTGAACAAGCGTCGGGTATTCCATCCCATCTGTCTCGCTCTGCCACACGGGGTCGACCAATGTCATGTGGCCGTAGGGATATGCGCCGAACCACTCTCCGTAATGTCTCAGCGTCGCACGGGCACTTTCGAAGTGGCGCGCTGCTTGCGACACGTGTTCGGGCTGCAGCATCAACCGCATCTCGACCGGCGGCAACCCCGGATGCTCGAACGACTCCCGCGCTTCGACAAAATCGGGACTTGTCGTCCATGCGAAGTCGTGCACGTCTTCCTGGTAATAGCGATGGGTGGTCGTGCCATCTGTGTTGTCTGTCCGCGCCTGCTCACGGCCTGTCGCAGCGAGCGGCCAGCCTCGCGGAACCGTCATACGCACGTCGTACACGCCGAAATCCGAAAAGAACTCGGTTCCTACGTGGAACTGGTGGCAGTTCCACGTGCCGGTCGCGTCGAGCACGCCGATTTTCGGAAACCACTGCGCGATGAAGTAGTAGTTGCCGATCACGCCGGTGCGCGCAAACGGGCGAGGGATCTTCGCTGTAAACGCGATCTCCAGCGTGATCGTCTGTCCGGGCGTTACCGTCGCCGGCAGCGTCACCGCCATCACCGTGCGGTCGTCCTCGTTGCCGTCGTCTGGCGCGATGAAGCGCATTTCTCTCGTCAGATCGACCGGCGCGAGCGCGCCTCCGGTTATCCGCAGGCTCGAGATGTCGATCGCGGCGAAGTCTTCGTCGCGACGCGATGCGACGGACCGCCACCACGACGTGAGCCTGTGCTCGCGCATCCATGTGGAATCGGCATTTCGCCACGCGTTGTAATACAGGTGAAACTGCAGCTCGCCGGTCGAGGCGGACGTGATGTTGGTCCACACGAGCGTCTCGCGCGCGCTCAGCGTCCGCGCGCGGGTGTCCAGCGTGACGTCGATGGTGTAGTTGGCGTTGCGCGGAGAAAGCGGCTGCGCATCGGCGGAATCGACGCTCGCCATCGCCAGCGTAATTGCGAGACATGCACGCAGAAGCACGTCAGAATCCTACACTGTCTCTTCTAATCCCCAATCCCCAATCGCATCCCGACCATTCCTAATCCCTAATCCCCGATCCTAGCGCACTCAATCCCCGATCTCGTATACTCGTTTTTCGTGATCCGCGTACTGTTGTACGGCCTCGGTCCGATCGGCCTGATGGTGGCGCGCCAGCTCGCCTCGCGTGATGGATTCCGCATCGTCGGCGCCGTGGATGTCGATCCTGCCAAGGTGGGACGCGACGTGGGGGAGATCGCAGGGCTGTACCGGCCGCTGCGCGTGAAGGTCGATCCCGATGCCCGGCATGCGATCAGGAAATCCAAGCCGGATGTCGTCGTGCTCTGCACGTCTTCGTCGGTGCGCGGCGTCATGCCGCAGATCGAAGGTGTGCTCAAAGCGAAGCTGCCAATCGTCACGACCACCGAAGAGTTGAGCTACCCTGTGCGCCGCAATGCCGTGCTGGCCAGACGGATCGACGCGATGGCGAAGGCGCTCGAAGGTTGCCGTGCTGTCGACCGGCGTCAATCCAGGGTTCGTGATGGACGTGCTGCCTATCATGTTGACCGTGGCGTGCGAGCGCATCGAGTCGGTCAGCGTGATCCGCGTTCAGGATGCCAGGACGAGGCGGTTGCCGTTCCAGCAGAAGATCGGCGCCGGTCTGTCGCTCGAGCAGTTCCGGCGGGAGGTCGAGCGGGGATCGATCCGGCATGTCGGACTCGCTGAATCGATCTCGATGATTGCCGACGCCCTCGGTTGGCAGCTCGATCGCATCACCGACGAGGTGAGACCGCAGATGGCGGAGGCCACGGTTTCCAGCGAGTTTATTGCCGTCGATCCCGGCTACGTGAGCGGCATCGTCCAGGAGGGCGTGGGCTATCGGCATGGCACACCGGTGATTACCATGCACCTGGAAGCGTATCTGGGCGCGCCAGAATCGTTTGACGAGGTCCGGCTCCAGGGCATACCCCCGCTGACGCTCAGAATCCCCGGCGGCGTGCCCGGCGATGTCGCCACGGCGTCGATCGTCGTCAACTCCATCCCGAAAGTGCTGGCTGCACGGCCCGGTTTGCAGACGATGAAGGACTTGCCCGTGCCGTCGTATTACAGCGGACGCTGACGCGCAGTACGCCTATAATGAGGCCGATCATTCACCCGTTTCACGACTGCGGCCGCACTCCGCCAAGGCTTCGGCGGGCCAGGAGGGAAATATGAAACGATCTTCTCGCCGTGATTTTCTGGCGTCGGCAGCGGGCACTTCTGCCGTAACATTCTGGATTCCCAAAAAAGTGTCAGGTTACAGCCGCGCCCACGTCACCGATACCAAATCGAGCCGTGGTGTGTCCAAATGGGATCTCGACACGCCGGCGCTCGTGCTCGATCTCGACAAGCTCGAGCAGAACATCGCTGCGATGCGCGCCAGTCTCGCAGCCACCAGCGTCGGTGCGCGTCCGCATGCGAAAACGCACAAGTCGGCGGACATCGCCAAGCTGCAGCTCGCGGCCGGCGCCGTCGGCATCTGCACCGCCAAGCTCACCGAAGCCGAAGCGCTCTTTGCCGAAGGCATCCAGAAGATCTGCATGACGACCGCGAATCTCAGCAAGGCGAAGATTCAGCGGGCGATGAGCCTCCGCAAGAAGAATCGCGAGTTCATTCAGGCCGTGGACTACCCACAGAACGCGCGCGACCTGTCTGACGCAGCCAAAGCAGCGGGCGTGACGGCCGACGTCGTCGTCGATGTTGCGGTCGGCACGCGGAGCGGTGTGCCCGCCGGCGATCAGGCGCTCGCGCTGGCGCAGCTCGTCGACAAGCTGCCGAACCTGAAGTTCCGCGGCATGCTCGCCTACGACGGCGGCGCGCAGCACATCAAGGGCTACAAGGCGCGCCTGGACCAGTCGCTCGCCCGGTCCGCGGACGCCGCGAAGACATTCGAACGCATGAAAGCATCCGGGTTGAACGTCGAAATCTTCAGCGGCGGCGGCACCGGCACGTACAACATCATGACCAAGGTGCCTGGATACACCGATGTCCAGGTGGGCAGCTACGTCTTCATGGATACGCAGTATCTCGAGATTGGAAACGAGAAGGGGGACATCTTCACCGACTTCGCCCCGTCGCTGACGGTGATGACGACGGTCGTGAACACGTATTTCCCGAACCGCATCACCACCGATGCGGGCACCAAGGCACTGACGCTGAACAAGCCCGATCCGATCGTCATCGGCGAGCCCGGGTTCCGCTACACAGCCGGATCGGACGAATTCGGCTCGATCCAATACGACAACGGCGAACAAGACCTACAAGGTGGGCGACAAGCTCGAGCTGATCATCCCGCACTGCGATCCGGTCGTGAATCTGTACGACGTGTTCTACGGCGTGCGCAAGGATCGCGTCGAGGTGGTGTGGCCGGTCACGGCGAGGGGGAAGTCGCAGTAGAAACTAGAAAGTGGAAAGTAGAAAGTAGAAAGTGGAAAGTCGAGACCAAAGTCGAGAGTCCAAAGTCGAGAGGGAAGAGGGCACCGTGAAGAGATCCGGCGCAGCCCCCAGCGACGCTCCGATCCGAGAAGAAGGCAGCCCGCCGGCCGCGGTGACGTATCAAACGCCGTTTACCCGGCGAAGCTGTGTCGATATCGCCTTCAGAGTTCAATAGCGCCCCAGCGGCCTTGACACTCCTCATGTTCACGTCTCCGAGGGCGTGAGTATTGCTGGGGAGTTGTCATGCGTCCTCGTGTACCTCGGAGCATCCGACAGTTACGAAGGCTCCTCGAGGGCATGCCGATCGGCATGCTCACAACTCAGGCGGCAACTGGAGCAAGCCATAGCCGACCGATGCTCGTGCACGACGTCGATGAACATGGTTGGCTCTGGTTTCTTACCGATCGCCACTCGCGCAAGACCTGCGATCTGGGCCAGAACCCTCACGCCACCATTACATTTCAATCACCAGGAGCCGATCGCTATGTATCCGTGCAAGGCACCGCCATCGTTGTCAGCGACGATGTAAAGTTACGGAATTTGTGGAACTCGACCCTGAGGTCATGGTTCCCTCGCGGCAAGCGCGATCCCGAGGTCGTGCTCGTCGCCGTACGCGTGATGCGTGCGGAGTATTGGCTTGTGCCTCGCACGCGCTTCAGGCGCGTGGCGGGAATGGCGAAGGCGATGTTGACGGGAAATCGGGAGCAGGCTGGGACTCACGGTATTTTGGATCTGCACCGCTGATCACATGAAACTGTGAGCGCGACGGCAGAAACAGTGCGCGGCCGGCCGTCGTATGCAGAGTCTAAGTGCCCTCTCGCTTGCAAATCCTCGCCACTGCATGCCTGGCTGCGGCGGTGGACACCGGCGCGCAGACCAACACGTGGCGTCAGTGTTTGACCGACACGTCGTCGGCCGCGGTTGAGGCGTGCACTTCAATCATATTATTGGATCCTCGCAACGACGGCGCGTTCGTGAATCGCGGGATTGCGTACCGCCGGATTGGAGACCTCGACAGGGCGATTAAAGATTACGACGAGGCGATCCGGTTGAACCCGCGCGCCGCCGATGCTTTCAACAACCGTGGGAATGCGTTCCGCACGCGCGACGAGTTCGAGCGCGCCTTGCACGACTACGACGACGCGATTCGGCTCGATCCGCATTACGCCCACGCCTTCAACAATCGGGGCATCATCTTTCTCGAGCTCGGCGAGCTCGATCGCGCGATCGCAGACTTCGACAGGGCCATCGGAGAAGAGTCGACCTATGCCAACGCGTTCCGCAATCGAGGCCTCGCGCGAACGCGCCAGCGGCTTTTCGATCTCGCGATCGAGGATTTCGACAATGCCTTCAAATTGAGTCCGTCCGTGGGACATGGCGCCGAGTACGCCCTTGCGCTGTTCGGCCGCGGAGTGACGCGGCAGCGCGACGGGGACCAGGCGGGCCTCAGCGACATCGAGCAGGCAACGCGTTTGCTTCCTGACGTGGCCGACGTGATGGCCGATTTAGACGACCACTGACGTGTGAGACCTACAGAAGCGTGCCAGTGAGCGCGCGAACGATAACGCTCTCCTGCCGGAACCTGCGCTCCAGGTCTTTCCGAAAGCCGTTCCACCATGCCCGATCGAGGTCGTCGGTCATCACTTCGAGGATGACGATGTCGTCGCGCGTCGTCGCGCCGGTGTCGCCTTTCCAGATGCCGCGCGCCGGTGCCCGCGTGTATGCGGTGATACCGCCGAATCGATCGGCGAGGTCCGACCGCAGCTGCACGTAGTCCGCGGGCTCGAAGGCGCGGCCCTCGTTGTCGTACAGCGGAAGAAGAATCTGCACCAGGTACATTCGTCTACCGCTTACCGTCCAACGGTCCGATGTCGGTAGCGGCGACAAGCGAGAGGGGATCGACGCGCGCGCCGTTCAAGCGAACGCTCCAGTGAAGATGTGGTCCGGTGACGCGCCCCGTCGCACCAAGCAGGCCGACGACGGTCGTCGGCTCGACGGTGTCGCCGGCCTTCGCATGAAGCTCGGAGAGGTGCGCGAAGATCGAGAACAGCCGATCGCCGTAGTCCACGACGATTGTGTTACCCGTGAAGTACATCGGCCGGGCGACGACAACGTTGCCGGCGTTCGCCGCTCTGACCGGCGTGCCGATCTTTCCGGCGAAATCGACACCTGCATGCGGCGAGCGCCGTTGTCCGTTGTAGTAACTGCGCGTGCCGAAGTTGCTCGTCGGTTTCCCGTCCACGGGTAGAACGAACGCGCTCGACCACTTCCTCGACGACACGCGCGCATATGCCTCGGCCAGCTCGGCGCTGTCTTTGGAAATCTGTTCGAGCGCCTCCGCCGGCGGCTCGACGAAACTGCCTGGCACGCGCAGACGGCGCACGCGAAATTGCTTCGGCAGGACTTGCAGCGTGTGCGTCGCCGCCGCGACGCTCGCACTGCGGTGAATGTGAAGACGATAGGTGCCCGGCTTGGTGTCGAGATCGATGCCCGCGAGCGCGTGCCATTTCTGCTGGTGTTCGTCGTAGTGGAACGCGAGGTCCTGACCCAGCACGGTCGCCGTGATCTTCTCGTCGCTCCTCACGCCGCCGATATCGACCCGTACGACGTCGCCGGGGTACAGCGTCGAGGGCGTGAATGACACCAAAAGGGGGCGTTGTCCCTGCGAGCGGGCGGACGCGAGATCTGACGTAACATGCGAGCGCGGCGATGGCGGCGATAGTGCGAAACCCCGGAGAAATCACAGTGAAATTGACGATACCACTTCCCGCGGCAAGCGCCGGCTGGGCGGAGCGCAACGCGAACGGAGCGCGCGACGGCGGGCACACCGCTTGCATCGGATCGCCGCCATGGAAAACCCAAAAACATCGCGTCGGGAGTTCTGCGCGCACGCAATTTCGATGGTCACAGTGGCATCTCTCATCGAGGGATGTGGCAGTAGCGGCAATCCGGCAGGTCCAAGCGGGGGCGGTGGAACGGTGCCGCAACTCTCAACGGTTGCCGGCACGGTGTCTGGCAACACCGTCACCGTCAACAACGTCAGCGGCACGCCTCTCGCCAACGTGGGAAGCGCCGCGCGCGTGCAGGCCGGCGGCAACGACTTTCTCGTGATACAAAGGTCGCAAGGCTCTTTCGGCGCCTTTACAGCCGTCTGCACACACGAGCAGAACATCATTACCGGCTTCCAGAACAACAACACCTTCGTGTGTCCGGCTCACGGGTCGCAATACAACACGAGCGGCGCTGTGGTTCTGGGCCCGGCCACACGCCCGCTCCGCGAATTCCCGACCCAATTTACGAATAACGTACTGACAATTACCGTCTAGGTAAGCACGCCTGGCTCCGTAGGGCTCAACCTAAGAGCTCAACTAAGTAGGGCTCAACTTAAATCGTAGGGCTCAACTTAATCGAGTTGAGCCCTACAAATATCCTACAAGCTAGTTACGCGGCAGCGCGAAGGCGATGTATTCGCCCGAGTAGGCGCCGCCGCTGACTGCCACCACGATGTATTGGCGGCCGTCGATGCTATAAGTCATCGGCGAGCCGCTTTGCGGCGCGGGGATGAAGATCGCGCCGACCTCTTTGCCTGTCACTTTGTCGTAAGCGCGGAGCATCGCACCGCGCCCGCGTGCCGTCGTCGTCGCCTGCGGGTCGCCCATGATCACGAGCGTCTTGGTCACCAGCAATCCGACCGCGCCGTTTTGTCCTGTCTTCGGAATTGTCATTCCCTTCAGTGCCGGATGATTGCGCACGCCGTCTGGTGTGTCGCCGTGAGGAACCTGCCAGAGCAGCTCGCCGCGATCGAGCTGAATGCGCCGCGAGCAAGCCGTAGGGCGGCTTCATGATTGGTAGGCCCTGCACCGTGAGCCCGCCGGCTGGAAGTTTCGACGTACTCGCCACCTTTTCGGAAGCCATGGCTGTCGAAGGCAGTTCCGGAGCCCCCGCGCCTCTCGCCGCCTGTGCGATTGCGCGAGGCGAGTCCGCTGCGCAACAGTCGCCTGGCCCGAACACTTCTACGAACGGCTGCCCTGCAACACCGCGGACATACCTGATGTCGGAGAATCCCGGCGGCGGCGTGACGAGCGAATGCGTGTTGATGCCGGCATTCGACGCAGGGGCAAATGCGACGTGCGTTTCCGGATCGTAGCCGCCGCCAGGCCAGTTCGTGCCGCCGCCGAGGTTGCCGATGCTCAGCGAGCCGAGCATGCCGTCGTTCGTGCCGAGGATCAGGCGGATTGAACAACGGCCCGGGCACGTACCTCGACAACTGCGACAGCGCCTGTGCGCGCAGCTCCGGCGTGAAGTCGATGATGTCGTCGGGAATGTTGACGAAGTTTCGCGCGTACGCGGGCGGTTTCGTCGGAAATGGCTGCGTCGGAGAATATGTCTCTCCTGGAACGTTGCCGCGCGGCACCGGCCGTTCTTCAATCGGCCACACCGGCTGACCCGTCACGCGATCGAAGACATAGAGGAAGTTCTGCTTGCTGGGAACGGCAACCGCCTTGATGGCGCGGCCGTTGACGTTGATGTCCGTCAGGAGCGGCGCCGACGACATGTCGAGGTTCCAGAGCGGATGGTGAACGAGCTGGAAATGCCATTTCCGTTTGCCGGTCTTCAGATCGACGCACACGAGGCTCTCGGCAAACAGGTTGTTGCCTGGCCGGTGGCCGCCGTAGTGATCGGACGTCGGCGTCTCGACCGGCAAATAGACGAGACCGAGTTCTTCGTCCACGCTGATCTGCGTCCAGACGCCCACGTTGCCGTTGATGGCCCACGAATCGTTTTCCCACGTCTCGTGTCCGATATTCGCCTGGATTGGGTATGGTGTTGAACCGCCACAGTTGCTTGCCTGTACGCACGTCGAACGCGCGCACGAGGCCTTTCGTGTTGTTGTGCGTCGAGACCGTTGCGCCTTCGCGGAAGGACGATCCGATGATGATGATGTCGCCGACGACGGCGGGCGTCGAATGGATGCCGATCTCACCCGACTCGAGGTCGATCTGCTGATTCACTCCCTTGAAGACCCCAACCTTCAGGTCGAGCACGCCTTTGTTCGCGAACGTCTGGATCATGCGCCTGTCTTCGCGTCGAGCTCCACGAGCTGGTAGCCGGTCGTGACGTAAATGACGCGTTCGTCGCCCTTGCCATCGGTCCAGTACCAGACGCCGCGGCCCGATAACTGGCGCGGCGAGACCGCCGCGCGGCGCCCTTCACGCAGGCTGTGAGCCCAGTTCAACTCGCCGGTGCGTCCGTCGAGCGAGACGACCGAACGGCGTGTGCCGCCGGTCGTGTACAGCATGCCCTTCGACCATCACTGGCGTGCCTTCGAGCTTGTACTCGGGGCGTGGTCCCAGGTTGTCGGTTTTGAAGCGCCACGCGACCTGCAGCTGATTGAAATTCGACGCGTTGACCTGATCCAGCGGCGAATAGCGCCAGCCGCGGAGGTCGCCCGAATAGTCCGGCCACTCTCCGTTCATGATGCTGGGTTTACCCGTGGCGGGCGA
The DNA here is from genome assembly GCA_963744405.1 of Vicinamibacterales bacterium. Taxonomy (GTDB): domain Bacteria; phylum Acidobacteriota; class Vicinamibacteria; order Vicinamibacterales; family JAMQPK01; genus JAMQPK01. The sequence continues at coordinate 155,773 of CAVUTO010000018.1, read as the reverse complement.
CTGCCCAGTCAGCGGAGCGATGACTGCAGCGAGGACGCCGATGAGAAGCAACCGGGGAAGCGCGCCATCATCCACCGCCTTTCGCGTGTGCGGCGGATTATACGACATGAGAGTCCACCTGAAGGTGGACGCTACCGGAAATTCCGCGGGGTGACGGTGTCCAGTAGTGTCCGGCTTTAGCCGGACCGTGACAGTTCTTGCCGGACCGTGCTCAATCGCGCGCGAGGACGAGGAAGACGGCGAGCGGGGCAGCGAGCAGGCAGAATGCGGCGGCGACGACGATATAGAGGATGGGAATCCCGGCCGACAAGGTCGGCATTGCAGTGAACGACAACGCCGGCAGCGTCAGGCGTCCTGCGACAGATACGAGCAACCCGATCAATGCGGCGATGGCCAGTGCCTGCGTAAACAGAATGGGTCGCGCGGCCCTGCGTGCCGCTTCTTCGCGCGCGCGCATCTGCGCGCGCCACCACACGATTTCAGGCGTCGGCACTCGCGCGACGGCAGCTGCGTGCGTCGAACTCCCGGCGAACCTGCTGCTGCGAGCCGCGACGAGCGGTCCGCACTGCGGGCAGTCCAGCTTTATCGCACTGGCAATCGCGGAACGTCATGATGTCAGGATCCTCGCAAGCTTCCGGCGCGCGCGAAACAGCAGCGGCTTGATGCTGCCGGTTTTCAGACCCAACACGCCGGCGATTTCCTGATGCGTCGAGCCCTGACCGTACGCCAGCCAGACCAGCTCGCGCTCGCGCTGGCTACAGCTTCGCCATGGCACGAGCAAGTCCGACCGCTGCTGCGTCTGCTCGGCAAGATCGCCGAGGCCGGAATGTTCGCCTCACCACCCTCCGGCAACTGCGCGTTGTCGATACGCGGCCGTCGGAAGCGATCGCGAATCAGGTTTGTGGCGATCCGAAACAGGTAATTCTTCCGGTGATCGTCCGACTCGAACGTGGTCGTCGTCCGAAGAAGCCGGTAATACGACTCCTGCAGAAGATCGTCGGCGGCAGCCGGGTCGTTCGTCGCGCGCGCCACGTAGGCCCACAACATGCCCGACGTGCGTGTGTAAAAGCCGCGAAACGCCTCTTCGTCCATTTGCAGCGTGTCGTCGAGCGCCAAGCTGTCTGTTGCCGGCGCGATCGGATCCAGGCTGTCCATGAATGGAAATGCGTAAGAGAGCAGATGCCGCGTCATGACGTCTGGAGTGTCTCCACTATAGCGCGCAGACAGCGACTGGACCAGCCCAAGTCGCTGCGAGAGGAGATATGAGACCACTGCCGACACAGCGAACCCGATGCCGACCATCAGGACGACCACACCGACGCCGTTGAGGAAGGTGGCGAACTCGGGTTCATCCGTCGCCGCCCCGCTCACAATCATGAGGCCGCCGCCCAGCGCGCCGAGCACGATCCCCGATTGCATCGACCAGAAGATGCGGCTCAGAGGCGCGCCCATCGCACGGGGTGCGGCCTGTGGAAGCACCGGCCCTTCGGTGAGTGTCTTTCCCTGCGGCGACTGTAGATAAGCCAGCAGATCTTCGCTCGATGCGAATCGATCGATTAGCTTGGTATTGAGGTCGTTCTGCGCCTTGATTGCGCGCTGCCACCGCCAGTGCTCCACAACGGTCTTTACGAGGAAGACGATCCCGGTCGTGATCGTCATTACGATGAGCGCGATGCCGCCGAACTCCACTGCATTGCGCACGGCGCGCACCATTTCGATTCGGGGGTTATTGTTCTGCTCCTGATATCGATACTCGCCGATGAAGAACGCCGGGATTGTGCGCGATCTCCGGATGCTGCTCGAGAAATGCGGCCAGCACCGGGTAATTGGCCACGTAGTCTGCGCGATACATCAGCGTTGGATCGATGCGGAGCACTTCGCGCACCGACGGTGGGTATTGATCGAAGATGTCGTTGAGCCGCTCGCGAGTCTGCCGCGCATCCTGGGTTTCCGCCAGGAGCATGCCAGGCGACGACTGCGCTGGGGCCGGGGGCTGCGGCTTCTGAGGCACGGAAGGGGTAGCCGGCCGAGCGGGTTGGGCCGGTTGGCGCGCCTCGGAGGCCGCAGCCGACATCATGAGCGCTGTTATAAGGGCGAGAGCGTGTAAAAGTTTCATCTACCCCTTATTACGGTCGCGTGGCAGGAAGGTTAGCGCAACCAGGCCAATGTCTGCCCACCCAGGAAGATATAGATCGCGCAAATGGCACCCTCCCCGACGGTTACGCCCAGCAGGCACTTCTTCAGGTCCACCTTCAGCGCTCCGCAGACGTAACAGACCAGATCGGTCGGCGCGATCGGAAAGAAGCTCCACGCGATGACGATGGGCAGCTCGCGGCGTGCCATGAGCGCGCGCAGCCGGGCCACTTGTGGGGCGTAGCGCCGCTCGAAGAATCGATCGAACCGCATGGCCCCGGCGAAGTAATAGACGGCCGTCGACGAGACGATGATTCCGGCTACCGTCAGCACAAATAGCGGCAGCGGCGGCAGGACGAGCATGCCTGCCACGACCAGATAAGTCGCGGGAACGAGGGTGAACCCGCGCAGGCACCCCAGCACGAGATACGCCGCGTATGCCCACGACGGGGGCGACGCGGACAGCTCGAGAAAGAGCCGCTGCAGCGCGTCGCGATGAAAGATATACCCGTAGCTCGCCGCGCCAAGTAAAAACAGCCATAACCCGAGAACGATGGAACGGTGGTTCATTTTGAGAAACGTGTAGCGATTATCAGACACTCTGTCTGTATTGCGTTCGCAGAAAGCGCCCGGATCGCTCCCATATGCTGGCACCAAAGGTGCTATTACCCAGTGCAGGGATATGGAAACGCGCACTGGATTTTTTCAATTGGTTTCGGCGGTCGTCGGCCTCTCCGTTGGCGTGGGAGTGATGACGGCAACAGTTCTACTTGGGGTAGCTGCGCTGCTCCAGTAGGCCGTGCGGAATGGCAGGCGCGCATAGCGCCGCCGTTCCGCGCACACGCATACCTGGTAATTCTGTAGGGCTCAACTTAAGTTGAGCCCTACAAGATTGCATGACCACCGAGCGCCGTAGTCTGTTCGACGTTTCGTGGCGAACGATCGCGAAAGTGCTGGTCGCCGCTGCGCTGGTGTGGTCATGGTTCCAGCTGTGGCATTTCGTGATGGTGATTGTCATCGCGTTCTATCTGGTGTTCAACGTGATCGAGAGTTACCTGATTACGCCGAAGGTCTTCGGCTACGAGATGGAGTTGTCGAACCTGGCGGTGCTCATCGCGGTTATCATCGGCGCGGAATTGGGGACTGATGGGAGGAATCCTCGCTCTGCCCGTCGCTGCCACTTATCCAGCCATCGAGCGGCTATGGCTTCGCGATCGGCTGGGACGCGACACCGTTGAAATCCACAAGCGTCTGTCTGCGTGACGAGTCACTTTACCGATAAAGTAAACAGAAATCGTTGACTTTACTTGTAAAGTGTAGTACTTCCACATCTCGGCGACGTGTTTAATCTTAACGGGAAGGTCGCCGTCGTCACGGGCGGCGGCTCCGGCATCGGGCGGGCAATTTCAATACTCTTCGGCAGTAGGGGCGCCCACGTCGTCGTGCTCGATCTCGACGCGCATGCGGCGAGGGATACGGCGGCGGCGATCGCCGGCGCGGCCGGCACGGCAGATGCCGAGGCGTGTGATGTGTCGGACGCCTCTTCGGTGAAGGCGGCTTTCGACCTGATTGTCGGGCGGACCGAGCGCCTCGACATTCTGATTAATAATGCCGGCGTAGCCCATGTCGGCAACATCGAGCGCACGCCCGAAGAGGAGTTCGACCGCCTCTATCGTGTGAACGTCAAGGGCGTTTACTTGTGCAGTCAGGCCGCCGTGCCCGTAATGGTGCGGCAGGGCGGCGGTGTCATCCTGAACATGGCCTCGATCGTCTCGTTTATCGGCGTCGCGGATCGCTTCGCCTACTCCATGACCAAAGGTGCGGTGTTCACGATGACGAAGTCGGTGGCCATCGATTACGTCAAGCACGGTGTCCGTTGCAACTGCATCTGCCCCGCGCGCATTCGCACGCCATTCGTCGATGGCTTCGTGAAAAAGAATTACCCCGGACGCGAAGAGGCGGTGCTGCAGGAGCTTTCGGAGTACCAGCCGATGGGGCGAATGGGAACGCCCGAAGAAGTTGCGTTTCTGGCGTTGTACCTCTGCTCGGACGAAGCATCGTTCGTCACGGGCCAGGCGTACCCGCTCGACGGCGGAGTGTTGAATCAATGAGGCATGTTTTTACGGTGAACCTGAAAGACGGCCACGGGACCGTCGAGACATATACGCGATACCACCGCGATGTGTGGCCCGAGGTACAGGCGAGCCTCAGGCACGTCGGTGTGCAGCAGATGGACATCTATCTTCTCGGCCGCCGTCTCGTGATGGTGGTTGAGATGCGCGACGGCCTCGACTATCGCACCGCGTTCGCGTCGCATGCAGCGTCGAGCCTGCGCGTCGCAGAATGGGAACAGCTCATGAAGTCCCTTCAGGAGCCGCCAGCCGAAGGGCAGGCCGGCGAATGGTGGGCCAACATGCAGCGGGTCTTTCATCTCGACCACGGGACAGAGGAGCCGGCCATTGCCCACGTCGCCGATCGGTCGCGCACGTCCTGAACACGGGACGCTGACGCATCTGCGGCAGGCATGGCCATTGCCGTCGCAACCGCGCCCGATCGTCATCATCGGTGCCGGCGGCGTCGTGCGTACGGCGCACTTACCCGTGTATCAACGCCTCAAGTTTCCGGTGGTGGGTCTCTACGACGTCAACATAGCGGCCTCGCGTGAAACCGCGAGGCGCTTCGGTGTTGCGACCGTGTTCTCCTCGCTCGCAGAAGCAACCGGCTGCGCGGACGCGATTTTTGACGTCGCCGTTCCCGGAGATCAGATCGCCGGTGTGCTGAAAGAGCTGCCGCGAGGTGCGGCGGTGCTTATTCAGAAGCCGATGGGAGAAAACCTCGCCGCGGCCCGGTCCATCGTGACTATTTGCCGCGAGCTTGGCCTCGTCGCGGCGATGAATTTTCAGCTTCGCTTCAGCCCGAACGTCCTGGCGCTCGGCGATCTCGCGACCAGCCACGAGCTTGGTGAGATTGTCGACATCGAGGTGCGGCTCGTCGTAAAGCAGCCGTGGCACCTCTGGAAATTTCTGGAGGGCGCCGAGCGGCTCGAAATTCTCTATCACTCGATTCACTATCTCGACACGATACGCGCGCTGGTTGGGGAGCCCCGCGGAGTGTATTGCCGCGCGGTTGCGCACCCCTCGATGCCCGAGTTCGAGGACACGCGCAGTACCATCATTCTCGACTACGGCAACGCGCTTCGCTGCTCGCTGCTGCTCAACCACACGCATCAGGGGAAGGGCCCGCATAGCGCGTCGTTCCTGAAGGTTGAAGGCACCACGGGGGCTGCGCAGCTGACGCTCGGAGTCAATATCGATTATCCAAACGGGCCCCGCGACACCCTCGAAGTGGCGCTCGGGAAAGGGCGCTGGCAACAGGTCGAGCTGAGAGGCTCGTGGTTCATCGAGGCGTTCGAGGGGCCGATGTCGAATCTCCAGCGCTTCGTCGCCGGAGAGGACGCGGCGCTGGTTTCACCGGTCGACGATGCAATCAAGACGATGGCGCTCGTCGAAGCGTGTTATCTGTCGAGCGCATCCGGCGGCACGCCGATTCCACCGGTGTAACGAAGAACGAAGATCGAAAAACGAATAAAGATCAGTACGTAGTGTCCGGCTTTAGCCGGACCCGATCATGCGAATCGATGCACACCAACATTTCTGGCGCTACACCACTGGCGAGTACGGCTGGATAGATGATTCGATGGCCGCGTTGCGCCGGGATTTCCTGCCGGCAGAGGCCCGACGCGAAATGGATAGCGCAGCACTGGACGCCTGTGTGGCGGTACAGGCGCGGCAGACGCTCGAAGAAACGCGATGGCTGCTGCAGCTTGCCGACGCGAATCCGTTCGTGGCCGGCGTGATCGGCTGGGTCGATCTGCAGGCAAGCGACGTCGAAGAGCAATTGGCGCAATTCGCAGGAAGCCACTCCAGGCTCGTCGGCGTCCGCCACATCGTGCAGTCCGAGCCAGACGACCAGTTCATGCTGCGGCCGGCTTTCTGCCGCGGCATCTCACTACTCCACGGTCGCGATCTTACTTACGATATCCTCATCTACCCTAAACACCTGCCAGTCGCAGCAGAGCTGGTGGCGCGGTTTCCGATCCAGCGCTTCGTGCTGGACCATCTGGCGAAGCCGGACATTCGCGGCGGCGAGAGACGGGAATGGGAAAAGGGATTCGCGAGCTCGCGAAGTGTCCTCATGTGTACTGCAAGCTGTCGGGACTCGTTACCGAAGCGGACTGGGCGCGATGGACTCCCGATGAGATTCGGCCCTATCTCGATGTCGCGTTCGACTGCTTCGGTGCACGTCGATTGCTGGCCGGCTCTGACTGGCCGGTATGCACGCTGGCCGCGAACTACGGGCGAACGATGGCGCTCGTCGACGACTACATGGCTGGAAGACCAGCTGCGGAGCGAGACGCCGTGATGGGTGGAAACGCGGCGCATTTGTGGCGGTTGAAAACCGTAGGCACCGTAGGGCGCAAAACCGTAGGGCGCAACTTAAGTTGCGCAGTGCAGAAGGACGAACGCGCATGAAGAAAACAATGCTGCTCTCCTTAGCGCTGTTATCGCTGGTGGGCAGCGCGTGCAGCTCGTCGCCCCCCTCGGGTGCCGGCAAGACGACCATCGCTGTCATTCCCAAGGGGACGTCGCACGTCTTCTGGCAGAGCATTCACGCGGGCGCGGCGAAGGCGGCGCAGGAGTTTGGCGTCGACATCATCTGGCGCGGTCCGCTTCGCGAGGACGATCGCGCGTCGCAGGTCGCCGAAGTCGAGGGCTTCATCACGCGCGGGGTCTCGGGCATCGTATTGGCGCCGCTCGACGAGGCGGCCCTCGTGGGTCCGGTCGGCGACGCCGCTCGGGCGAAAATTCCCGTCGTCATTATCGACTCGGGGCTGAAAGGCGGCGATTACATCAGCTTCGTCGCCACCGACAACCGCCTTGGCGGACGCATGGCGGCCGAAGGGCTCGCGAAGATGTTGCCGCAGGGCGGACGCATCGTGGTACTACGCTACGCCGAGGGCTCCGCGAGCACGGAAGAGCGCGAGGCGGGCTTTCTCGAGGAGATCGGAAAGCACCCGAACATCCAGGTTCTCAGTTCTAACCAGTACGGCGGTGCCGATGTCGAGGGTGCCTATAAAAGAGCCGAAGCGATGCTCCATCGTTTCCGCAGACCAGACGGCTCGCTCGAGCTCGACGGCATCTTCACGTCCAACGAGTCGAATACGCTCGCGCTGCTTCGAGTGCTGCAATCGAGCGGATGGGCGGGGAAGGTGAAGTTCATCGGCTTCGACGCCTCCGACACGCTGGTCAAGGGTCTGGCCGACGGGCATATCGACGCCCTTGTCGTGCAGGATCCGGTCAAGATGGGGTATCTCGGCGTCAAGACCATGGTCGACCACCTTCAAGGCCGTCCGGTCGAAAAGCGCATCGACACCGGCGCTCAGCTCATCACGCGAGACAGAATGACCGACCCCGCTGTCAAAGAACTGCTTCAGCCCGACCTCTCACGATGGTTGAAACCGTAACCCCGCCCTCGCGCCGCTTCGGCGAGGCAGGCGCACAATTCGAGATGCGCGGCGTGCGCAAGGCGTTCGGCGGCACCGTGGCGCTCGACGGTGTGGACCTCGCCGTGCGCGCAGGAGAAGTGTGCGCGCTGGTCGGGCAGAACGGCGCCGGCAAGAGCACGCTGATGTCGATCCTCGCGGGTGCGATCGCGCCCGACGCGGGATCGATGACGTTGAATGGCACGCTCTACGCTCCGCGCGATCCTCGTGAAGCGCGCAAGGCAGGCGTGGCGATGATCTATCAGGAGCTATCGCTCGCACCCCATTTGAGCGTGATGGACAATATCGCCCTCGGCGTGGAGCCGTCACAGCCTGGACCGCTTGGCACATTCGGGATCGTCCACCGCGACGAGGTGCGCCGCACAGCCCGCGCGGCGCTCGAACAGCTGGGCCACTCGGACATTCCCACCGAGGTGCCAGCCGGCGGGCTCTCGCCTGCGGCGCAGCAGCTTGTCGAGATCGCGCGCGCGCTCGCGTTCGGCTGTCGCGTGCTCGTGCTCGACGAGCCGACGAGCAGCCTCGCGCATGGCGATGTGCGCAAACTGTTCGAGATTATCGGCAGGCTCAAGCGTCAGGGCCTTGCTGTCGTGTACATCTCGCACTTCATCGAGGAAGTCACGATGGTGTCGGACCGATTCGTGGTGCTGCGCGATGGCCGAAACGCGGGCGGCGGTCCGACATCGGATACGAGCGGCGACCACATTGTCAGCCTGATGGTCGGACGTGCGCTCGAGGAGCTGTATCCGCGCGTCGCGCGCGAGATCGGAGAGCCGCTGCTGCGGCTCGAACAACTCGCACCCGATCGGCTGAGTCCCGCCTCGCTTACGCTGCGGCGCGGCGAAATTTTCGGCATCGCCGGTTTGCTGGGCGCCGGCCGCACACGACTGCTTCGAGGATTGTTCGCGCTGGACGTGGTACGCAGTGGAGCGGTGAAGCTCGGCGTGCATCGCGGTCCATCCACGCCTGCCGCCTGGTGGCGCCACGGCATGGGCATGCTCAGTGAAGACCGGACCGGCGAAGGACTCGCGACGAACCTGAACATCGCCGACAACATGACGATGACGCGCCTGGAAGGTCCCGCGCGCGGCTTCTTCGTGTCGCCTTCCCGGCAAAACCAGAGCGCGCGGCAATGGATCGATCGCCTCGGTATCCGCGCGACGAGTCCGGCACAGCAAGTCGCACGCCTGTCGGGTGGCAATCAACAGAAAGTCGCGCTTGCACGCCTGCTTTACCACGATGTGGATGTGCTGGTGCTCGACGAGCCGACGCGCGGCATCGATGTCGCCAGCAAGGCACAGATCTACAAATTGATCGGCGAGTTAGTGTCAGGTCCGCCTGAAGACCGATCAGGTCCGCCTGAAGGCGGATCAGGTCCGCCTAAAGGCGGACACTACAGGGGCGAACCGGACGATGCCCCGGCAAACGATACCCCGGTAGTGTCCGGCTTCAGCCGGACTCGGCGTGCAGCGGACCAGAACCCGGTAGTGCCCGGCTTCAGCCGGACTCGGCGTGCAGCGGACCAGAACCCGGTAGTGTCCGGCTTCAGCCGGACCCGTCCGCAGAAGGCCGTTCTCATCGTCAGCTCGTACTTCCCGGAGCTTCTCGCGCTGTGCGATCGCATCGCCGTCATGTCGCGCGGCCACCTCGGCGAGCCACGGCCGGCCGCCGAATGGACCGAGCACGCGCTCGTTCTGGAGGCCTCCGGGGCGGGCTTGCCTCGCCGTAGCGCGGAGCGCGAAGGCGGGTCGTGATCCACCTTCGCGCGGTGCGCTACGGCGGACGAGCACGTTTTCAGGACGCCGGCGTCCTCGCTGGGCTCGCGCTCGTCGCGCTCCTCTTCGGTTTCCTCATCGGCCCGCAGTTTCTCAGCGCGGCCAATCTCGAGCTCATGGCGCGGCAGACTGCCATCGTCTGCGTGGCCGCGCTGGGCATGACGCTGGTCATTGTCGCGGGCGGCATCGATTTGTCCGTCGGATCAGTGATTGCGCTCAGCACGGTTGTCTCCGCACAGCTGCTGCGCGACGGATCCTGGCCGCTCGTGGCCGCCGCCGGCGCCATCGTCGCCGGCGCCGCGTGCGGGTTGATGAACGGCGTGCTCATCACCGGGTTGCGCGTAGTGCCGTTCATCATCACGCTCGGCACGATGCTGCTGGTCCGGGGCGGCGCAAAGGGGCTCGCCGACGAAAGGCGACTCGAGGCGCCAATCACCTGGTTGAACAGCATGCTGCGCACGGTGCGCGACGGCAGTGGCGTGCTGCTGCCCTGGGGCATATGGGTGGTGATTCTGCTCGCGGTGATGGTCGCCGTCACGCTGCAATACACCCGCTTCGGGAGGCACCTGTTCGCCATCGGCTCGAACGAGCGCACGGCGCGGCTGTGCGGTGTTCGTGTCGAGCGCTGCAAGATCGCCGTGTATACGATTGCGGGCGCCTTCGCAGGCGTTGCAGGCGTCATGGAGTTTTCGCGTCTCTCGGTCGGCGATCCGACGGTCGCGATTGGCGCTGAGCTGGGCGTGATCGCCGCGGTCATCATCGGCGGGGGCAGCCTGTCGGGCGGCAAGGGCACAGTCGTTGGAACCATCGCGGGCGCAGGGATCATGACGCTGATTCAGATCGGCTGTTCACAACACGGGCTGCCGAACTGGGTGCAGGAGATCGTGACTGGCACGATCATCGTATTTGCGGTTGCGCTCGATCACTTCAGGCAATCTCACCATCTGCGATTCTTCCAATCTACGAATGAAGATCACTAATCTTTCCGTTCTCGACCTCAGGTTCCCCACCTCGAAGGATCAAGTCGGCACCGACGCCGTGCACACCGATCCCGATTACTCGGCGGCGTACGTCATCCTCGAGACCGATGCCGGCCTCGAAGGGCATGGCCTCACCTTTACCGTCGGGCGCGGCAACGAGGTGTGCGCAGTGGCCATCGAGGCGTTCCGGCATCTCGTCGTCGGCCGCGATCTCGGCGGCATCACATCGGATTTCGGCGGTTTCTGGCACAGCCTGGCAGGCGAATCGCAACTTCGCTGGCTGGGTCCGGAGAAAGGCGTCATTCACCTGGCGCTCGCTGCCATCATCAATGCTGTGTGGGACCTCTACGGTAAAGCCGAGAGGAAGCCGGTCTGGAAACTGCTGGCCGACATGACGCCGGAGCAGCTCGTGTCGTGCATCGACTTCCATCACATCACCGACGCGCTGACTCGCGACGAGGCGCTCGCGATTCTCGATCGTCAGGCGGCGTCGAAGGCGACGCGTGAGGCCGAGCTTCTGAAGAGCGGATACCCCGCCTACACGACGTCGGTCGGCTGGCTCGGATACTCTGATGAAAAGATTCACCGGCTGTGCGAGGAGGCGCTGGCCGAGGGTTGGACGCACTTCAAGGTCAAAGTTGGCGGCAAGCCCGAGGACGATCTGCGGCGCCTCACTGCCGTGCGCGCCGCGATTGGGCCCGCTCACAAGCTGATGATCGATTCGAATCAGCGGTGGGATGTGGAGGAAGCGATTCGGCGCATCAAGGAGCTGTCCCATCTCGACCTGTGGTGGGCCGAGGAACCCACACATCCCGACGACGTGCTGGGGCATGCGCGGATTGCGAAGGCGATTGCGCCCGTCGGCGTTGCAACGGGGGAGCATGCGGCGAACCGAGTCATCTTCAAACAGCTGCTGCAAGCCAACGCGATCACTTTTTGCCAGATTGACAGCTGCCGGCTTGGCGGGGTGAACGAAAACCTCGCGGTCATGCTGATGGCGGCGAAGTTCGGCGTGCGCGTGTGCCCTCACGCCGGTGGGGTCGGTCTCTGCGAATACGTGCAGCATCTCTCGATGTTCGACTTCATCGCGATCACGGGGTCGATGGACGGGCGCGTCATCGAGTTCGTGGATCACCTGCATGAGCATTTCGAGGAACCGGTGGCGATCCGGCGCGGGCGCTACATGGCACCCACGAAGCCGGGGTACAGCATCACGATCAAACCGGACTCGCGAATGAAGTACCGGTTTCCTGATGGGGAAATCTGGCGCGCGTCACGATAAATGCAGAACAGGAACAGGAGAACAGGAGAAAAACAGGAAAAGTGATTTCTCCTACCTACAAGCGGTTTCAAAACTCCGATCGCGGGTCCTGTCGCCGGTCTGCCCCACCCCACGGCACCCCAACGCGGCTGCCGCGTTGGGGACCCCGCGTCCTCGGCGCTAAGAGCACGTGTACGTGGGAAGCGCCTGCGCGGCGGGCGGGGCAGCCCCGACCGGCGCCACCCGCTTCGGCGAGGTTTTGAAACCGCTTATAAGCTCCTAATCTCCTTGTTGAAAAAAAGAACTGCATGAACACCGACAGCGCCGTGAGGGCGGTCGTCGCGTTTCCGCTGTTCGACGCGGGCGATCTCCAGTCACCGTGGCGGCGGGAAAGGGCGGCCGATCCGTGGCGCGCACGTTACTCTGGGCGCCGTTGTATAGTTGGCAAAGAAAGAAATATACTTTACCGGTAAAGTCTTCCCACTTTAGCGATAAACGAATCGGAAGCCGAAACCCATGCCCCGACCCACGATGCGACGGATTGCCGGCGAGCTCGGCGTTTCGGTCATGACCGTGTCCAAAGTGCTGAACAATCACGGGGACATCAGCCAGGCCACGCGCGGCCGCGTGCTCGCCAAGATCGAAGAGCTCGGCTATCAGCGAAACGCCGTTGCCCGCAGCCTGACACTTCGCCGCAGCCATACCATCGGCGTCGTCATCCCCGATCTCATGCACTCGTTTTTCGTCGAGATCATTGCGGGCATCGAGCCTGTCGCAAGCGCGCGCGGCTATGGATTGCTGCTGTGCAGCTCGGGCGAGGACCCGACGAAAGAGCGGGCGGAGCTCGAGATGCTGCGCAGCCGCCAGGTCGACGGCATCGTCCTCGCGTCGGTGCACGGTTCTGCGAATGAGGACGTGCTGCTACAGCTGACCGGCCTTGGCACCGCGATCGTGATGATCGACCGCGACGATCATCCGCGCGTCGAGTGTCACCGCGTCCTGACCGATGATGAACGTGTCGGCGTGCTGGCTACGACGCACCTCCTCGATCTCGGGCGCAAGGCGATTGCGCACATCGGGGGGCCCAAGATCGTCCACGCCCAACGCCGCGAAAAAGGCTGGCGCGACACGCTCAAGTCGCGAGGCGCCAGGATAGAGCCGGACTGGTTCGTCGAGGGCGGCTTCATGGAGAGCGATGGCTATCGCTCGATGAAGCGCCTGCTGACCGCGCGCCCCCGCGTAGATGCCGTATTCGCTGTCAACGACCCTGCAGCCATCGGCGCGATGAAGGCCATCTGGGATGCGGGCCTTAAAGTGCCGGACGACATCGCTGTCGTCGGCGTCGGCGACATCGCGCTGGGTGACATGCTGAAAGTGCCGCTCACAACGGTCAGCTGGTCTCGGAAGGATCAGGGATTCAACGCGGCCGAGCTGCTGCTCAACGGGCTCGACAGCGACGAGAAGGACGCGCCGCGCCGGGTCGTCATCCCGCCGCGTCTGGTCGCCCGCCAGTCGTCCGGCGCCGCGCCGAGAGGACAGGGCTGAAGCCCTGTGCTACCGATGATGTCTCGGGCTCTCAGGTGGCGCAGCCCCTTAGGGCTGTCTCTGCTGCTGATCTGTGCACTTAGCGCAGTCAACGCGCAGGCGCCCCAGCCCGTTCAGCGAAAACGCCTGCTCGCGCTGGCCGACACGCACACGGGCTACACTCACGACTCCATCGGTCACGCGCTTGCCGTCATCGACCATCTCGGGCGGCAGTCCGGCTTGTACGACACGTACATCCGCACCGACTCGCAGTGGATCACCAGGCAGCCCATACCTCTCCCGGCCAGAAATACGAAAAACCTCAATGACTTCGACGCGGTCTTTCTTTTCATCTCCGGCGAAGGGAACTGGAGCGAGCAGCAGAAGAAAGACTTCGTGGCGTTCGTCAAGGAAGACGGCAAAGGGGTCGTCGGCGCGCACACCGGGAACGCGGCGTTCTATCAGTGGGAAGAATTCGGCGAGATGATGGGTGGGTACTTCGACAATCATCCCTGGGGCATTTTCGAGGGCCGCGTCGTCGTCGATGCGCCCGATTTTCCGGCGATGCGCCATTTCGCTCCCTCATTCCGGAAGCGCGAAGAGTTCTATGTGTTGCGCGAGAAACCCTACTCGCGCGAGAAGGTGCGGGTGCTCGCGCATCTCGACACCGCCGGCCTCGATTTGAAGCACCCGAACTACCACCGCAAGGACGCCGATCTTCCGGTCGCGCTGGCGCGCACGTACGGCAAGGGGCGGACGTTCTGGTCGAACTTCGGACACTTCGCCGAGACATGGGACGATCCCGATATCCGGACGATGTATCTCGAAGCTCTCAAGTGGGCGATGGGGATCACACCCGGCGACGCCACTCCGCGTCCGACGGCCACACCAAGCAGATGATCCGTCCGAGCACGCGACATCTTAAACCATGAAGCTTCTTCGCTACGGACCGTCAGGCCACGAAAAACCTGGCATGCTCGACTCGAGCGGTCACATTCGCGATTTGTCGGGCGTCATTCCCGATCTCGCAGGCGAGGCGCTGAGTCCGGCGTCGATCGATCGGCTGCGCGCCTTCGACAGCTCCAGTCTTCGCCAGGTCGAGGGCGATGTGCGCATCGGACCGTGCGTCGGCGGTGTCGGCAAGTTCATCTGCATCGGACTCAATTACTCCGACCACGCCGCCGAGTCGGGCATGGCGGTGCCGGCAGAGCCAATCCTCTTCATGAAAGCGACATCGGCGATCTGCGGTCCAAATGACGGCATTCTGATCCCGCGTGGATCGGAAAAGACGGATTGGGAAGTCGAGCTTGGCGTGGTCATCGGTGCAACGGCCCGCTATGTCCCAGAGGCCGAGGCGCTGTCGCACGTGGCCGGCTATTGCGTGATAAACGATCTCTCCGAGCGCGCGTTCCAGCTAGAGGGGACAGGACAATGGGTCAAGGGGAAAAGCGCCGATACATTCGGCCCCATCGGCCCGTGGCTTGTGACACGCGACGAGGTTCCCGATCCGCAGAATCTCGACCTGTGGCTCGAAGTGGACGGGCGATCCTATCAGCGCAGCACGACAAGTCACATGATCTTCGGCGTTGCGCGCCTTGTCAGCTTCATCAGCCGCTTCATGAGCCTGCACCCCGGCGACATCATCTCCACGGGCACGCCCCCAGGAATCGGCATGGGCCAGAAGCCGCAGCCGGTTTATCTGCGCCCGGGCCAACACGTCCGCCTCGGCATCGAAGGACTCGGCGAGCAGAGCCAATGGGTGAGGGGGTGAGAGGGGCGAGGGGCGAGGGGCGAGGGGCGAGGGGTGAGGGGCGAGGGGCGAGGGGTGAGGGGCGAGGGGCGAGGGGTGAGGGGCGAGGGGCGAGGGGCGAGGGGGAAGGGGCGAGGGGGAAGGGGGAAGGGGGCAGAGGGAAGGAGTAAAGCCGAACTTAGAGCGTTTTCGATTACGGCGTAGCACGGTAGCCGCAGTGGCGTGCGTAGGCCGCACATTCGTCGGGCGTGAAGAGCTCGAGCGCGATGGCGATGAGGCTGCAGACCTGATCAAAGCTACGCGGCCGGGCGGCGCGCAAGAAGGCTTTCAGTTTGGCGAACGCGAGCTCGATCGGATTGAAGTCAGGACTATAGGGCGGAAGAAATCGAACGAGCGCCCCCACCTGCTCGATCGCGGTCCGCACGTCCGGCTGCTTGTGGACCGCGAGGTTGTCGAGGACGACGACATCGCCCGGGCGCAGCGTCGGCACCAGCACCTGTTCGACGTAGGCGAGGAACATCGGACTATCAATAGGCCCATCGAACACCGCGGGCGCGCTCATCCCCTCAAGACGGAGCGCGGCAATGACGGTGTGGGTCTCCCAGTGACTGCACGGGGTGTGATCGTGGAGTCGGATGCCGCGCGGGCTGCGGCCGTAGCGCCGTAATAGATCCGTCGTCACGCCGCATTCATCGCGAAAGACGTACCGACGGGCATCGCGGAGCGGCATGCCCGCGCTCTACGACCACCGCCGACGCTCTGCCGGCCGACGTCGGGCCGGCGTTGTTCGTCGGCGCTGTACCGTTCTAACCGTCGAGGCCTCCAGGCCGATCGATTTCCAGCCACAGCGTGCTCAGCGCGCGCGCGTCGTGGGCTACGCCTACGCACGGCAGTTCCGCCTTGCGTCGCGTCGGGTCAGGCGGCGTTCATCGCCGCCAGCCGCGCCTCCTGGCCGTGCCAGCGCATCGCGCGACCGAAATCGTGAGTTCGCTGACCGTCGTCGCGATCTAGCCTGTTTGCCGCGTTCAGCGTTGCGATGAATCGGTGGACTCACGTCACGGCTTACCGCGCTAACGTCGGCCGCGATCTCCTCCGGCGATGCCCCGCTCGCGTCCCACGCGCGCACCAGCTCGCTCCCGTAGATCCATCGAATACGGCGCCATCGCCACCTCCCGCATAGCGAGAGGTCCCATGGCCGACGCTCCTCGTGCAGAGTCGAAAAGGCTCTAAGCCGTCGTGTCCGCGGTGCCGGGATGATCGTGCGGTGCGAATAGCTGCTCGGATCATGAACCTGAGTTCCTGCGCCTCCTGTAATTCCCATGCGACTTCTTCTCTATTCACGGAACTGACAGCGATCGCAAGCCGCAGCCAGTATCCGGATTCTCGGGCTTCTTTCGACGATACGCACATTTTTGCGATGTAGTCGGCCTTCGATTGACCTTCCTGCGCTTCTTCGGCATTCGCGCCGATCGACGTGCCACATCGAATCAGTTGCTTCGCAATGTGATGGGCACCTATTCCACGCGCGGCCATGTTTTCGCAAAGCTTGACGATCCGCACGGCAAATTCGAAAGCCCGCTGGCAGATGATCGACTGCGTCATCCGCAGCTGATCTTCAAGTAACGGGCCACCAAACGAGCCCAGGTTTCCGAGGGGAGATCGACGAATCGCCGTCGGGATTGTAAATTCCACAACGTGCGACGACGTTGAAAATCGCAGTTCTTGCCCCTCGCCCCTTACCCCTTGCCCCTTACCCCTTACCCCTTACCCCTTACCCCTTGAAAAGTCCTTGAGGATCTCGCGCGCCGCGTTCAGACCCGAGAGGCCCGAGACACCGTAACCCGGGTGTGTCCCCGCACCACACAGGTAGAGTCCAGCGATCGGTGTTCTGTAGCGCGCCCAGCCCAGCAGCGGACGCATCGTGAAGAGCTGGTCGAGCGCGAGCTCGCCATGAAAAATGTGACCCCCTGTCAGACCGTACTCCGATTCCAGATCGGCGGGCGTAATCACCTGACGATGGAGAATCAATGACGCCAGGTTCGGCGCGTAACTCGTAAGGGCCGCGATAACGGCGTCGGCGAACGGCGAGGAAGCACTCGCCCAATTCGTGTCGCGAAGACGGTACGGCGCGTACTGTGCCGTAATCGACATCACGTGAGCGCCGGGGGGCGCGAGCGTGGGATCCGTCAACGAGGGGATGGTGACTTCCAGGTACAGGATGCGGCGACCACATTCCGTATTTGGACGAGTCGAACGCGCGCTCGAGATAATCGAGCTCGGGCCCGATGTGAATGAAGCCCGCCAGAGCCCGCTCCTCACCTCTGAGCGACGTGAAATTCGGAAGCGCGCTCAACGCGAGGTTGACCTTTGCGACGGTACCCGACGCCCGATAGTTGCGCACGCGCGCCAGAAATCCGGGCTCGAGCTCGACAGGGTCGATCAACCCAAGGAACGTGCGCCGGGGATCGGCATTCGAAACGACCGTCTTGGCGTAGAGGTCTTCGCCGGAGCTCAGGGCGACCCCCGTGGCTCTCCCGTCCTGCACGTGAATGCGGCGTACTTCAGCATCGGTGCGAATCTCTGTCCCTGCGGCGCGGGCTGCAGATGCGAGCGCAGACGTGAGCGATCCCAACCCGCCTCGGACGAGCCGCTGCGCGCCGTTACCGGCGCACATTCGCATCAGCAGTACCGCCGCGCTCCCCGCAGACCGCGGCCCGGATGCGGTTCCAAAAATGCCTCGCGCCGCAAGTGCGGCACACAGCGGTTCCGACTCGAACCACTCCGACACGAAATCGGCCGCCGACATCGGCGCCCATCGCAGCAGGCGGTAAGCGTCTTTCTTTCCCAGGCCGCGGAACCGCCGGCCCATCAGCAGCATCGACCACAGATCCGCACGCGTCGGCTCTTCGATCTCCGGCGGCGTGTTCGCCATCAAGCTGTCGACGAACGGGCGAATTCGCGCAAGCGTGGCGCAAAACTCAGGATAACGGCGCGCATCGTTGCTGGAGAACTTCGCGATGTTGCCGGCCGTGGCATCGACGTCTCGCCCGAGCAGCAGGCTGCGTCCGTCTGGAAGAGGCGCAAACAGAAACGGATCGGGGTCGATCAGCTCGAGGCCGTGCTCGGACAGACGCAGCTCCGTCATCAACGCGGCGGCGGGCTGCGCCGAATGCGCGAGCGTGGATATTCGGAATCCCGTGCCGAGCGCTTCGGTAATCGCTGCGCCGCCGACCGTCGGCCGCGCCTCGAGTACGACGGTCTTCACGCCGCGGCGCGCCAGGACAGCGGCTGCTGCCAGGCCGTTGTGTCCGCCGCCCACGAAAATGACGTCGGTCACTTGCCCCGCCGTCCGCCGTCGTTCGCCTGATTCGAGCGAACTCTGGCGAGACCTCGCCGTAGCTTCGCGAAGGCGGGAAGCGGCCGCGCGGATGAGGCCAGGATTTCGAGCGCGGCGTTGCGGCCCGGGGCGCCCATGATGCCGCCGCCAGGATGCGTGGCCGACCCGCACATATAAAGGTTATGGATCGGCGTCCGGTATTTCGCCCACCCGGGGACCGGCCGAAGGAACAGCAACTGCTCGAGCGCAAGCTCGCCCTGGAAGATGTTGCCCTCGCTCAGTCCCCATTCGCGTTCGAGATCGAGCGGGGTGATGACCTGCCGGTGCAGAATCAACGACTTCAAATTGGGGGCGTGCTCCGCGAGGGTGTCGACGACGCGGTCGCCGAAGCGCTCGCGCTCTTCGTCCCAGCTGGCGCCCTTCAGGTGATACGGTGCGTACTGGACGAAACACGACATGACGTGTTTGCCCGGCGGCGCGATTGACGGATCGGTAAGGCTCGGAATGACGACATCCATGTATGGCCGTTCTGAATAGCGGCCGTACTTCGCGTCGTCGTAGGCGCGCTCCATGTAGTCGACGCTCGGAGAAATCGAAATCGCCCCGCGCAGATGCCGTCCTTCGCCGGAAAGGCTCTTGAAGTTCGGCAAGCCGTCGAGCGCGAGGTTCACCTTGCCGGATGAGCCCCGGAATTTGTAGCGGCGCACTTCGTCGACGAAATCGGACGGCAGCTCGCGCGTGTCGAGGAACTTTGTAAAGGTCAGGCGAGGATCGACAGACGACGATACGATCGAGGCATTGATTTCGTCGCCGTTCTCGAGCACAACGCCGGTGGCGCGGCCGTTGCGGGTGGCAATTCTGCCGACGGCCGCGTTCGTGCGAATCTCGACCCCCAGCTCGCGTGCCGCCGACGCGATGGCGTTCGAGATCGCGCCTGTGCCGCCTTTGGCAAATCCCCACGATCGGAAGGCGCCGTCGATCTCCCCCATGTAGTGGTGGAGCAGCACGTACGCGGTGCCCGGCGATCGGACGCCCTGAAACGTGCCGATGATGCCCGACGCCGACATTGTCGCCTTCAGCACGTCGGTCTCGAACCACTGGTCGAGAAAATCGGCTGCGCTCATCGTCATGAGCTGCACGAGCCGATAGCGCGATTCCGCAGACATCGATTGGAAGCGCCGCCCAGTCCTGAACAGCTCGCGCAGGTCCAGCGGCGAAAGCGACAGCGGATCGGGCGCGCGGACGTCGAGCGTCGGCTTGACGAAGCGCGCCATGTCGATCATGGCCTTGCCGTATTCGTCGTAGGCCTCGGCATCGACGCGCGAATGGCGCAGAATTTCGCGCCGCGTCCGGCCGTGATCGTTCACGCGCCACAGGTAGTCGCCGCCAGGCATCGGCGTGAACGTGCCATCCAGCGGCAGCACTTCGAAGCCGTGCCGGGGCAGATCGAGATCGCGGATAATCTGCGGGCGAAGCAGCGAGACGACGTACGAGCAGACCGAGACGTGGAAGCCGGGAAACACTTCCTCGGTCACGGCCGCGCCGCCGAGCACGTGCCGCCGTTCGAGCACGAGCACGCGACGTCCCGCGCGCGCGAGATACGCCGCGTGCGTCAGCCCGTTGTGGCCGCCCCCGATCACGATAACGTCGTACTTGGTCATGAAGATTCCAGATTTCAGATTCTAGCTTCTATACTCTCCTAATGCCGATTGGTTCTGCGTTTCACGATCGCACGCTTCCGCTGTGCGAGAGCCTGAACTATCGCGAATGGGCCGGGTACTACGCCGTCAGCGCCTACGAGACACATCACGAGCACGAGTACAACGCCATCCGGAACGCGGCGGCCCTGATCGACGTGTCGCCGCTGTACAAATACATCGTCGCGGGCCGCGACGCGACGCGGCTCGTCGATCGACTCATCACGCGCGACGCGACGAAGCTCGCCGTTGGACAGGTGATCTACACGCCGTGGTGCGATGAGCAGGGCAAGGTCATCGACGACGGGACCGTGTCGAGGCTGGACGAGCAGCGATACCGGTGGACCGCCGCCGATCCGAGCCTGCGATGGTTCGTGCAGAACGCCGTGGGGCTCGACGTGTCGATTGACGACGTGTCCGAGACCGTTGCGGCTTTGGCGGTGCAAGGTCCGACGTCGGGAGCGCTGCTTCGGGAAGTGGCCGAGGCCGATGTCGCGGCGCTGAAGTACTTCAGAGTGACGAGCGGCAGCATCGCCGGCGTGCCCGTCGACATTTCGCGCACCGGCTACACGGGCGATCTCGGCTTCGAAATCTGGATGCCGTGGAATCAGGCGACCCGCGTGTGGGACGCGCTCGTCAGCGCCGGTCCCCGGTTCGATCTTCGGCCCGCCGGCATGCTCGCGCTCGACGTGGCGCGTGTCGAAGCCGGGCTGCTGCTCATCGAAGTGGATTTCTTCAGCTCGCGCAAAGCGCTCATTCCCGCTCAGCAGTACTCGCCCTTCGAGATGGGACTGAACAGGCTCGTTCAGCTCGAGAAAGGAACGTTCGTCGGGCAGTCGGCATTGCGGAAAGAGCACGCTCGAGGCGCCGCTCGCCAGATCGTCGGCGTGACCATCAACTGGGAAGAAGTGGAAGCGCTCTACGAGAAGCTCGAGCTGCCTCCGCAGGTACCCGCGACGGCATCGAGAGTGCCCGTACCCGTCTACCGCGACGGCGCGCAGGTGGGCAAGGCGACGTCCACGACCTGGTCTCCGGTGCTGAAGAAGATGATCGCGCTGGCGACGGTTCAGAGAGGATCGACCGACGTAGGGACCAGGCTCGAAATGGAAGTGACAGTCGAAGCCGTCCGGCATCGCGTCGGCGCGACGGTCACCGCCACTCCCTTTTTCAACCCGTCCAGGAAAACTGCGGCCTTGCGGTTCTAGGTGCTGGGTTCTGGGTTCTGAGGTTCTGGTTCTAGGGTTCTATGGTTCTGGGTTCGCGAACCGCGAACCCCAGAACCCAGAACCGGCACCCCAGAACCCAGCACCTCAGAACGCAGAACCGTAGATTGGAGTAGCTAATTCAGCTTCGTCGCGTTGAGATTGCCGCCGTTGATGGCGTTGCCGGCGGCGTTGACGCGGCCGGTGTAGGTGGTGCCACCAGCGGTCAGCGAGATCTGGTCGCCGTTCAGTTTGCCCGACGTGATCGGCGTCCCGTTCACGCTGCCAGTCACGTTCTGAAACGTTTGCGTCAGCGTCAGGTTGCCCTGCGCGGTCTTCCACGTGCCCTGTACTTTGGCCGGCACGATCCACAGAAGCCCCGTGCACCAGCTCGAGCAGTTGTCGGTGACCGACTGCGTCTCGTCGGCTTCCCAATCCTCCATCGTGAACGTGTTGGCCACAATGCGTGTGCCTGGCTTCAGGTTGAGGATCGTAGGCCGCAATTGCATGTTGATGCTGGGCAGCAGAAACATCGTGATGACGGTTGCCTTGCTCAGGTCCGTCTTGAAGAGGTCGGCCTGCACGAACGTGGCTTTCGCGGAAACCCCTTCCTTCTGCGCGGCCCGCTTCGACAACTCGACCATGTCGGGGTTGTATTCGACGCCCATCGCCGTCGCGCCACGCTTGGCGGCCGTGATGACCGTGCGTCCGTCACCGGAGCCAAGGTCCATGACGAAGTCGTTCGGCGTCACTTTCGCCATGTCGAGCATCTTGTCTACGAGCGCTTGAGGAGTCGGTACCCATACGACGTCCTTGCCCGGCTGGCCGACCCGCGGTTCGAACTGTCCTGTCGACTTGTCCTGTTCTGCCGATTTGTCCTGTCCTGCCGGCTTGTCCTGTCCCGCCGGCTTGCTGGGAGTTGACGTTGCTTGCGCGAACGCCGCGGTGGCTGACAACACGACTAGCAGCGATAAAAATGACTGACGAAACCCTCTCGGTACATGCATTTGGATGACTCCTAAAGGCGGCATTGTATATCCATCCTCACGTTTTACGCCGCGGCCGCTCTCCCTGTTTCTCGCGAACGAAATCCATTTGCTGAATCTTTTCTCTTGACCGACTAATTTGGTCGGATATACAGTCTGAAGGAAATTGAGACTGAGTCTCAGTTTCAAAGACCTCAGCTGCCTGCCGGGTGCGTCGAACACCCGGCAGGCGCACCGAACGCAGGGTCTGGAGACCGTTGATCACACGCAAGGCGTATGACGCGTCCGGCTCACCCATTGTAGCCGTTGTCTGCAGTCATCGCCGCTCTACGAACACGGGGAGATAGCGATGGCTCGAAGCTGCCGGCGGGCGACATGGTGTTCTATCCGGCGTCCAGCCTTCACAACGTGACGCCAGTGACCAGCGGCGCGCGCATCGCGTCGTTCTTCTGGATTCAAAGCATGATTCGCGACGACGGCCGCCGTACGCTGCTGTTCGATCTCGACGTCGCCATTCAGCAGCTCTCGCGCGACGTGCCGGCGCATCCGTCCGTCGTGCAGCTGACTGGCGTGTACCACAACCTGCTCCGCCAATGGGCGGAAATGTGAGGCGTTCGTGAGACTGCGATCCGTGCTGTTCTGGCTCCACCTGGCCTGCGGTGTCGTCGCGGGCGTCGTTATCCTGATCATGTCCGTGACGGGCGTGCTCCTGACGTATCAGCGGCAGATCACCGCATGGGCCGATACGCGCGGATATCACATCGAGCCTGGGCCGCAACGGGTGCCGGTCGACGCGATCATCAGGAAGGTTGCCGACGCGCGGCCCGATCTGTCGCCGACCGCCGTGATGGTGCGATCGGAGCCGACGGCGCCCGTGTCGCTCACGGTTGGCACGGGACGGCAGCTGTTCGTCGATCCCTACACCGGCGCCGTGCTCGGCGAGGGCAACGGACAGGACGTGCGTGCGTTCTTCCGCAGTGTGGTCGAGTGGCACAGGTATGTCGCCATGACAGGTGAGCAGCGTCCACTGGGCAAAGCGATTACGGGCGCGGCGAACCTGATGTTCCTCTTCATCGTCGTCAGCGGCCTGTTTCTGTGGTGGCCGCGAACATTCACCTGGGCGGCGATCAGAAACATCACCTGGTTCCGCGGCAATTTGTCCGCACGGGCGCGCGACTTCAACTGGCACAACACGATCGGCTTCTGGTCGGCCGTTCCGCTTGCAATCATCGTCGCGGGCGGCGTCGTGATTTCGTATCCGTGGGCGACTGCTCTGGTGTATCGCGCATACGGCGAGCAGCCACCCGCGCCTGCCGGAGCGGCGCGAAGCGCGGCTCCCGCGGCGACGGCACGCGCAGCGGCGAACGGGCCATCACGGGCCGTCGCGGAAGACGGGCATACGCATGCAGCTCTGGAGACACTTGTCGCTCAGGCGGCCTCGCAGATGCCGGGTTGGAAGACGCTCAGTGTGGCGCTGCCATCGAATGGCGCGACGCGAGTTGTCGTGACGCTCGACTCCGGCGACGGCGGGCAGCCGCATAAACGGGCGACGCTCACACTGCATCGCCGGACAGGCGACGTAGAGAGGTGGGAGCCATTCGCGAGTCAGTCTCCTGGCCGCCGCGCGCGCACGTGGCTGCGTTTCGCGCATACAGGCGAGATCTACGGAGGCGTCGGGCAGACGGTCGCCGGCTTGATCACGGGAGGCGCCGTGGTGCTTGTATGGACTGGTCTGGCCATGGCGCTGCGCCGCCTCGCGTCCTGGCGCAGGCGTAACAACGGCGCGCTCGCGAAAGCTGCGTGATGGGGGGGGGGGGGGGGGGGGGGGGGGGGGCTGTATGGGGCACACTACAGAAAGGCGGGGGGTTGGGACTGGAGGGGCACCCCATCCCTAATCCCTGATTTTTTCACACTTGTTCCTGCAGCAGCGACACAACGCCCTGCAGCGTTTTCTCGAGCAGCGGCCGGCGCCTCCACTTCTCGAGCGTCATCACATCGCATCCCTTGATGTCGGCGACGAAGAGCGCCTCGAGCTCTTGTGCAAGATGCGCATCGCAGACGCAGACGTTGTTCTCTTCGTTGTGCGCGAACGATCGGCTGTCGAAATTCGTCGTGCCGACGGTCGACCACACGCTGTCGACCACCATCGTTTTCTGATGAAGCATCGTGTGGTTGTACTCGTAGATTTCGATGCCCGCCTTGAGCAACGGACCGTACAGCCGCACGCTGTTCTGGCGCGCCATCCAGTTGTCGTTGTGAATGCCCGCCACCATCACGCGCACCCTCACCCCGCGACGCTTGGCGGCCATGAGGAGATCGATGGCACCCTGGTCAGGAATAAAATACGGGTTCGCGATGTCGATCGTTCGCTGCGCGGCGGCAATCGACAGGTAGTAAAACGTCCGTGCCGTCGAGGCGCCGGTTTCGGGCGAGCTCAAGATCGTCTGGACGGAAAGTTTTCCGGCCGGAGTGTCGAATGATGGATAGAACTCGAATCCCGTGATCAGTTCTCCGGTCGCCTGCAGCCAGTTCTGGGCGAACCCAGTTTGCAGCGGCATGACCGCCGGGCCTTCTATCCGGATCTGAATGTCGCGCCAATGCTGATCGTCCTGCGCGTGCCCAATCCAGTGATCGGCGATGCCTGCGCCTCCCGTGAACGCGACGCGCCCGTCGATGATCAGCGACTTGCGGTGCGTGCGCTGATTCAGGCGCCCGATGCTGTAAGGACGTACTGGGTTGTACCAGGCGAGCTGGCACCCGCCCTTTTCGAGGATTTCCAGGATTTCGTCGCCAATGGTTGATGAGCCGACCGCGTCGAGCAGAATCTTCACGCCTATGCTGGCCTTCGCCCGCGCGGCGAGCGCTTCCGCGAACCGCTTGCCGATATCTCCCGCCCAGTAAATGTAGGCTTCGATCGTCACCGAGCATTGCGCCCCTGCGATGGCCTTCAGCATCGCCGGGTAGAACTCGTCGCCGTTGTTCAGTATCTCAATGGCGTTCCCCTTGAGGAATGGTATGCCCGTCGACCCCGCGATCGTCGTCAGGAACTCGTCGTCGTCGACGCTGAACTCGTGCTCGAGCCCCACACGGGGCGGCACCTCGCGGGGCCACGCGAGAAACGCGAACGCCGCCATGAGCCCGGTGCCGATCGCCCAGCCCCAGTTGTCATAGACGAGCGCCGTGATTGCCGCAATGCCCCAGACCCACCACGCGAACACGACTTGTCGCACCTTTGCCCACACAGAACGGACGCCAATTTGGCGCCGAGCCCTTGGATGTTGATGCAGGCCGGCGCGCCACCGTTTCGGCACTCTGCGCCGGAGGTGTCGTCGAAGGCGCAGCGTCTTGCGGCGATGCGGAAGCCGCTGGGCAGTCGGCCGTGTTGCCATGTGTGGGCCACACGTGCAAAGCGGATTCCAAGGTACGTGGATTGCTACATGGACTGGCCATGTCGAGATTTGCATGAGTTCGCTACATAAAGTGCCGAAATCGAACCCGGAGCCGCCATCCGCCAAGGCGCCAGAGCCTTCTCTTTTTGATGGACTGGACGCCCACACATCGGCGCTTCTCATCGTCGCGGCCGGCGTCGCGATCTTTCTGCTGCAGTACATGCAGGCGCTGCTCGCCCCGCTGGCATTTGGGCTGCTGATGTTTTATGCCCTCGACCCGGCCGTCGATGCGCTCGAACGCGCCCGCATCCCCCGCTGGATTGGCGCCGCACTCGTGCTCGGTTTGACGATGACGACGCTCCTGGGAGGGGCGTATGCGCTGCAGGACGAGGCTTTGACGGTCATCAACGAACTGCCCGTCGGCGCCCGGCGAATCTCGGCGCTAGTCGAGCGTCGCCCCCAGCAAAAGCCTGGGCCGCTCGACAAAGTCGAGCAGGCCGCCAAGGAGCTTGCGAAGAACGGTGCGCCCAAACCGGATCCTGGCGTCGTCCGCGTGCAGGTAGAGGAGCCGCGCCTCACCGCGAACGGCATCCTGTGGTCGGGATCGATCGGCGTTTTCGCCGCGTTCAACCAGCTCATCATGATTGTCTTTCTGACCTATTTCATCCTGCTCTCCGACAAGATGTTCAGGCGGAAGTTCGTCGAGCTCGCAGGTCCGACGCTGTCCAAGAAAAAAATCACGCTCGAAATCATCGACGACATCGCCACGCAAATCGGGCGGTTTCTCATGGTGCAGATTTTCACGAGCGTTGTTGTGGGCGTCACGACGTGGGCCGCGCTGGCGGCGCTCGGCCTCGAGCAGGCGGCTCTCTGGGGTCTGCTCGCGGGCATCTTCAATTCCATTCCCTATTACGGGCCGCTGATCGTCAGCGGTGGTCTGGCGCTGGTGGGGTTCCTGCAATTCGGCACGCTCTACATGATGCTGGTCGTCGCAGCGGTTGCCCTCGTCATCACGTCGCTCGAAGGGTGGCTGCTCACGCCGACCCTCATGGGCCGAGTGGCGTCGATGAATCGCGTCGCCGTTTTTGTCGGGTTGTTGTTCTGGAGCTGGGCATGGGGTGTCTGGGGCCTCCTCCTTGCTGTGCCGATGATGATGTCGATCAAGGTGATCTGCGACCACGTGGAGGACCTCCAGCCGATCGGCCGTTTCCTAGGAGAGTAGTGTCCGGCTTTAGCCGGACCATGCTGGACGGTGCCGAACGTGGTAAATTTTCCCGCATGAAATATCTGCTTGCGGCAGGGGCTCTCGTCCTTTCAACGGCCGTCTACGCCCAGCAACCCGGCGGGCCTTCCGCGCCAAAGCCCGAAACGGACGAGCGGGCGGCGGCGGCTGGTCCGCGTTACACGGCGGCCGGCGAACTGGTGCGGCCGGCCGATTTCCGCGAATGGATGTTCGTCACCTCCGGCCTCGGGATGACCTACAACCAGCCGACCGGCGCTCCGCGCACGCCCAGCTTCACCAATGTCTACGTGAACCCGTCCTCATATCGCGCGTTCATGAAGACGGGGCAGTGGCCCGACAAGACGATGTTCATCCTCGAAATCCGCGCCTCGTCCAGCGAAGGCTCCATCAACAAGGGTGGGCATTTTCAGTCGAACCTCGTGGTCATCGAGGCATCGGTCAAAGACGAGGCGCGCTTCCCGGGTAAGTGGGCGTTCTTCGACTTCGGCCGCGATATGAAGCCGCAGGTCGCGGCGCTGCCGAGGACAGAGCGGTGTTATGCCTGCCACGCGGAGAACGGCGCAGTCGACAACACGTTCGTGCAGTTCTATCCCACGCTGCTCGAGGTGGCCACGAAGATGGGCACGCTGAAGGCGGCTGCGAGCACTCCCGCAGGCCACTGAGATGCGACGGCTGTTCGCCGTGGTATGTGCGCTCGCGTTGTCGTGCGGCGTTTTCGCGCAGGCGCCGGCGGCAGACGATCGCGAAAACACCTGGAAGAAATGCCGGTCGAACGATCCCGAAGTGCGGCTGTCAGCCTGCACGACGTTGATCGACGGTGGCCAGGATACGCCGGCAGATCTCGCCAGCGCGTATTTCGCGCGCGGCAGCGCCTACAAGCTGAAGAGTCTGTTTGCGCTCGCGCTCGAAGACTTCAGCGCGGCGATCAAAACCAACCCCGCGCTCACCGATGCCTACGGCGAGCGGGGCATCCTCCTCACCATTCTCGGCCGGTTCACGGACGCCATTGCTGATTTCACCCGCGTCATCGAGGTTTACCCGCGCGTCGCGTATGCGTACTACAACCGCGGCATATGTTACGAGTTGATTGGCCTCGACGATCTCGCGCTCGAAGACATCTCGACGTCGATCGAGATCGAGCCGCGAGCCGAATATCGATTCGAGCGCCGGGGCACGATTTACTTCCGCAAGAATCTTCTCGACGAGGCCCTCGCCGATTACGAGGAGGCGCTCGTGATCAATCCCCAGTACGCGTCCGCGCTTTACGGCCGCGGCATCATTCGCAACCGCAGGGGCGATCTCGCCGGCGGCGGTGCCGACATCGCGGCGGCCACACGCTACAGGCCGAACATCGTTGCCGAAATGGCCCGCGCGGGCGTCAAGTAGCCTCGCCCGAAGCGGCGAAGACGCGAGGCGGGCGGAGGATTTGCATGCTTCATGTCGGAGGATGGCATGAAGACGCTCACCTCACTTGCGGTTGCATATTCTCAATACATTGATCATGACGGCCGGTCGACATTGAAGTTCGCAGCCGCGCTCGGATTGATTCTGCTGGCCGCTGCCGGCTGCCACGGGGCAGTCATCACGACCGACCCGGACCTCAAGGTCGGCGGCACGATCGCCGGAATCGTCCGGGCCACCGATGGCTCGATGCCGCTGGTCACACGCAAGGTCACCGCGATTCATGCGAGCTCGGGTGTCAAATACGAGACGACGACTGGTGTCAACGGCGGATACACCATCAGGGTGCCCGAAGTGGGCCGGTATCGGATTGAGGTGGAATTGCGGGACGGAGAGGTCGTCGCAAAGGGGCCCGATGTGACCGAAGTCAACAACGGCGATCTCGACCCCGGCCGCAACTTCGAGATTACGGTCGCCCTGGCCGGCAAGAGAGGTTCGTTGTAGCTAGGAGGGTAAGATCCACGCGGTGCGTTTGCCGCCCGACCGATGATGGATTATCCCCCCGCGAGCCCCTCCAGTTACGCCGATGCCGAACGGTTGCGCCTGGCGCTCGACGCCGCCAGGCTCGGTGACTGGAGCTGGGACGCCGCCACCGATATCGTCACGCTCTCGCCCCGGGCCGCGGAAATCTTCGATATCCCGCCTGGCCCGGTGATGAGCTGGACCGAGATGCGCGATCTTCTGCATCCAGACGACCGGGAGCGCGTACGCGTTGATGTCGAGACGGCTCTCGTCCATCGCTCCGATTACAACAACGAGTACCGCATCCTGACCAGCGCAGGGGAAAGGTGGGTGGCGGCCCGCGGTCACGGAACCTACGGCAGCGACGGCGCCGTCGTCGGCATGATCGGCATCGTGCAGGACACCACCGAGCTGATGCGCACGAAAGAGCTCCTGCGCGAGCAGGCTGAGGTGCTCCAGATCATCAACGACTTCGGCCGCCTGCTGTCGGCCGAGCTCGATCTGAAGAAACTGGTGCAGGCGCTCATCGATGCGGCAACTGAGGTCGTGGGCGCGCAGTTCGGGGCGTTCTTCTACAACGTGCTGGACGCCGGCGGCGGAGAGTACATGCGCTACGTTCTGTCGGGCGCCGAGCGCCGCCATTTCGAGCGATTTTCGCTGCCGCGCGCTACAGCCGTTTTCGCGGCGACCCTGCAGGGCGAGGCAGTCATCCGCCTCGATGACGTGACCGAAGATCCGCGCTACGGACAGAACGACCCGCATCGCGGCATTCCGCGAGGGCACCCTCCCGTCCGCAGCTATCTCGCGATCCCCGTGATCAGCCGATCTGGAGAAAAACTCGGCGGCCTGTTCTTCGGCCACGCCGAGCCCGGCGTCTTCACGGATAGCGACGAGCGTATCGTCTCTGGGCTCGCGGCGCAGGGCGCGATTGCGATCGAAAACGCGCGGCTGTTCGACGCCGTGCAGAAGGAGCGCGAGGCAGCCGAAATCGCCAATCGACTGAAGGACGAGTTTCTCGCGACCGTGTCGCACGAACTGCGGACGCCGCTGAATGCCGTGCTCGGGTGGACGTCCCTGCTGCGCGCGACGCCGATGGACGAGGTGCGGCGCGACAAAGCGCTCGAAACGATCGAGCGCAATGCGCGGCTGCAGCAGAAGATCGTCGAAGATATCCTGGACGTGGCGCGCATCATCGCCGGCCAGCTTCGGCTCGACCGGGACCCCATGCCGTTCCGTCCGATCGTCGAAGCCGCGGTCGAGTCGATCCGGCCGATGGCGGCCGCGAAGTCGCTGGGCTTGTCGGTCGAGCTCGAAGACGACCCGGCGATCCTCATCGGAGACCGCGCCCGGCTGCAGCAGGTCGTCTGGAACCTGCTGTCGAACGCGGTCACGTTTACGCCGGAGGGTGGGACCGTGCGCGTCTCGCTCGATGTGACGGAGTCGCACGTAGAGCTTGTCGTCTCCGATACCGGCGTGGGGATAGCCCCGGCGTTTCTGCCGCACGTCTTCGAACGATTCAGGCAGGAGGACGCGCGGGTGACGCGCGCACACGGAGGACTTGGTCTGGGCCTGGCGATCGTTCGCCATCTTACGGAGATGCACGGGGGGAGCGTGGCTGCCGTAAGCGCGGGCGAGGGAAAGGGCGCGACGTTTGTCGTGCGCCTGCCGACAGCCTAACCGGCCTGGATTTTTCCCATCACCGTGGCGCCGTCCGCCATGATGAAGCGGGGAGCGACGATGTCGCCGTCGACCGAACCCGTCGCGCGCAAGTCGACTTTGTCGACCGCCTTGACGTTGCCCGTCACCTTGCCGCTGATGGTGACGATTTTCGCCGCGAGATCGGCCCGGACTTTCGCCTGCTGGCCAATCGTCAGGGTATGGTCTCCGAGCTCGATCGAGCCCTCGACGTCGCCGTCGATCGTGAGATCTTCGGCGCTGACGACCTTGCCTTCCACGCGGACGGCCTTTGCGATCCAGGCGACCACGCGGCGTTCTGAATTGTTTAGTTCGTTGGACATGTGATGGCCCCCGCTAGACACCGTCCGGCTAAAGCCGGACACTACGTAACCATGCGCAATTTTGTCATAGCGCTTGTACTTCCTATATCGGCACTGTTGCCGTCAAGCGCCATAGCCCAGAAGCGCTGTGGCGACCCCGATCCGGAAATTTCCATTGCACTCTGTTCGGCCATTATCCAGTCGGGCCGCGCGAGGGGGCGGGAGCTTGCGCTTGCGCACACAGAACGGGGCGTGGCCTACGTCACGCTGCTCGATTACGACCGCGCGCTCCTCGATTTTGACGAGGCCATCCGCATCGACTCGACGTTCGCCAGAACATTCGCCAATCGGGGCGCAGTGTACGGGGCGAAACAGGACTTCGACAAGGCCATCGAAGACTTCACGCGCGTGCTGGCGCTCGAGCCGCGCTCTGCGCACGCCTTCGCGGATCGCGCCGGCATGTACCGCCTCAGCGGACAGCACGACCGAGCGATTCGCGATTATGGCGAGGCCATCCGCATCAATCCGGGGTTCGGAGAGGCCATCCTGAACCGCGCCATCACGTTGGCCGGCACGTCGCGATGCGCGGATGCGATTGCGGATTTTACGCGCGCCATCGAACTGTTCGAACAGGAACCCGGAACCGGAACCCGGAACGCCGCGATAGCGGTCGCGCTGGTCGATCGCGGCGTCTGCCACGAAAAGCTGGCTCGCGACGACCTGGCTGTCAAGGATTACTCGGCGCACCTCGCGCTCGATCCCCGATCGCACTATGGTCTCGAGCTTCGAGGGTCGCTCCATTTCCGCGCGCGGCAATACGATCGCGCCCTCGCCGACTTCGCCGAGGCGCTCCTCGTCAACCCAGGTTCTCCGACGGCGTTGTATGGCAGGGGAATGGCGAAACGGATGACGGGCGACGCACGCGGGGGCGACGAAGATATCGAGACAGCCAAGGCGATGCGCAGCCGCGTGGTCGAGCAGATGGCCGATCGGGGGGTGAAATAGCTGGTAGCCGGTAGCTTGTAGCTGGTAGCAAAGCTCTTGCTACCGGCTACCAACCACCGGCTACCAGCTAGCCGGGCCGTTTCGTTCGAGGCGTCGCGATGTAACCGCGCCGGGCCCGCACGCGAAATTCGGGATTCGTCGCGCGCACGCGGAGGCTCCGGTAACTGCCGTCGAGCGGAAGCTTGGAATAAAACCCGAGCACGTACTGGCTGTTCAACTCTTCGGCGATGCGGTCCGTCGCCGCCACGAGATCGCTCGTCTGATGCACGAGCTCGGTGTTGCCGCCGCTCCCGCCAGTAATCTCATTCAATGCCGACACATTGACCGCCTCGTTGATGGCGCGTTTCGCCGGAGGATCGACCGCAATCGCGTAGACGAACGCATCGCTTCGCACAAGGGCCGACCGCACTTCGCGCAGCGCCGCATCGCTCGCGGTGTCTGCGCCGTCAGAGATGATCAGCACCGACGCGCGCTGCTTCGTCCTGGTGTTCATCATTGGCAGGGTGGTCAGCACCGCGTCGTAGAGCGCCGTCGAGCCGAACGGCTTGAGCGCCGCCATCGCGTCCCTCACCACATCGGGTTGTTGAGTCCACTGCGTCAGCGCGCGCGGCTGGTGGTTGAATACCACGACCGAAAACTCGTCATTTTTGTCGAGCAGATCGAAGAGAAACCGCTCGACGGCCAAACGCGCGTCGACCAGGCGCTGGCCGAACATGCTGTCGCTCACGTCGAGCAGCACCGCAAGGCTCACGGGCACCCGCTCGTTGGTGAACTGAGAGATCGTCTGGAGGTCGCCTTCTTCGAAAATTTCGAATGCGTCAACCGGCAGGCCTGTCACGAGTTTGCCCTCACGATCGAGGACCGTGGCGGTCACGCTGATGAGATCGACGCCCGACTGGAATCGGGCAGGACGGTCCTGGGCGAGAAGGCTGATGCTCGCAGCGGCGAAGAGGAGAATCGCGCCGTGAGCTCTGCGCACGCCCTAATCCTACGCTCAATCCGTCGTTTTATCGATGGTCTGCTTTCCTCTCGCTTTTCGCATCTGCCTTCGGAGGTAATCCACATGCGCAGTCAAATGCTCCGTCGATACGCCGCCGTGGTGGTGATGTGTGTCCTTCCGTTGCCTGTGTTCGCGCAGAGTCGCGAAGGCATCACGCCTTTCGCCCGCATTGTTCAAACCCAGGCGAGTCAGCCCGCCAGGACAACCGATCCTGATCGGGACTCGTTGAAGGACGGCGCCGTTATCGGCGCCATCGTCATGGCTGCCTGGTGTCTGTTCATCTGCGGTCAAGGGCTCGAGAGCGGCGCCCAGCTCCCCTTGGCCGTGGCGTCGAGTGCGGGCATGGGCGCATTGTTTGGCGCCGGCATTGACTCAGGCTTCAGCAAGGGCCCGAGGATCAGGTTTCGGTGGAGGTTTTGAGACCTTACGCCAGAACGCGGTGAGCGCGGTTACAGCAGGGCTAAGCCCTGCGCTACCGAGATCACGCCCGCGGTCCGGCTGAAGCCGGACACTACCGAATCGTTCAGCAGGCGGGTGACGGCGATGTTCTGCGGCGCGGGCTGTGGACATGCCGGCCATCGGCGTGAGAGTACCCAGCCCGCAAGCAGAACGTCGGCGTCGCACGCCTCACATAGACACATGGCACTACCGAATCGATTCGTGCGACGCCGGGCGAGTACTCGATGACGTAGTCGAGCGGCGCGAGAGCCAGTGCAGAGCAGAACGCGGAACTTACCGGATGTCTATGGATCCCGAGCCGGTTCGGACCGTAACTGAGTTGCCGCCGCCGCGGACCGTACCAGTCAGTTGGTTCCGGCCGACTTTGCCCTGCACCGTGAGAGGCTGAGCCGTTGAAATCGACCCGGATCCCGTGTGGGCATCCAGGGTGTAGGCCGCATCCTGCGGCAGGCTGAGCCTGACACTGCCGGATCCCGTCTGCACGCTGACGTCGGCGCGCGCAATCTGCTTCACCTCGACGCTTCCGCTGCCGGTCTGTGCGCGCACTTCGCCGCCCACCGAAGCGGCCTGAATGTTTCCGCTGCCCGTCTGGGCGTGCAGGCTGCCGCCGGCCCGCTCGATGCGGATGTTGCCCGAGCCGGTTTGCGCCCGCACCGGTCCGTCGACGCTGCCGATTTCCTGGTTGCCGGATCCCGTCTGCGCGTTGATGCGGGTGTTTGCGGGCACCACGAGCTCGTAGCTGATGCTGACGTTGCGGTAGATCGGGTCGTCGTTGGTGTCCCCAATGCGGATGACGTTGCCGGCCTGTGTGACGGGCGGAGCGGCCTCGACCTTGCGGACCCGCTCGGCCCCCTGAACCCCGTCGCGCGAACCCGCGCTGATTCGGCCGTGAATCTGTACTCGATTGCCCTCACCCGTTCGAATCTGGATACTGCCCGAGCCCGTTCGAACGCTCAAATCAACGCTCCCGTCGACGGTCAGGGTCCGCTCGAACGTGCCCTGAGCTCTCTCGGACTGCGCGGCGATTTCTATCACGTCGCAGGCGCTAAGTGCCACGAAACAAACTGCCAGGGACGCGAGCCGAGTCATTGCCGTCATAGAAGCCTCCAAAGTTGGACTTGGGGTAATACGCGCCGGGGGGCGCTCAGGTTGCACACGTAGGCTTTTGACGATTTCCCGCGCGGCGGCGTTGCAGTCGAAGTCCTGGCTTGATCTAAAAACTACACATGTAGTAAATTCAATGACACGCATAGTAGACGATGGCTGCCCCGAAACTGACGAAACTCGAGATGCAGGTCATGGAGGCGCTCTGGTCCAGTGGGCCGGCCTCGGTTCGCGAGATTCAGGAATCCTTTCCCGCAAGGGACCGCCCCGCCTACACCACCGTCCAGACCCTGGTGTACCGGCTCGAGGCCAAGAAAGCGATCCGGCGCGTCAAGAAAATCGGAAACGCTCACATCTTCGACGCTGCCATCAGCCGCGCCGGCGCCCAGCATCGCCTCATCGACGAGCTCTTGAGCTTTTTCGGCGGAAAGTCGCAGCCGGTTATGGCCCGTCTCATCGAGACAGGCCAACTCACCCTCGATGACGTCAAAGAGGCCGAGCTGCTTCTCAGAGAACTGGAGAAGAAAGATGGACGCGATCGCTAATCATATCTGGCAGTCGACCATTTGTGCGGCGGGCGCAGGTGTGGTGGCGCTGATGTTCCGCAACAACAGCGCGTCTGTCCGTTACTGGATTTGGTTTGCTGCGGCACTCAAGTTTCTCGTTCCACTGGCCGCGCTCACCGCAGTCGCCAATCAGATTCCATTGCCGCGGGCGTCGGACGCCGCCACCGAAGCGCTGGACGCCGCAACACTGGTGTTCCGCACGTCGGCGCTTCCAGACATGTCCGGCGCCGCATCCATCTCTTTTCTCGCCGTCTGGCTGTTGGGCGCAGTAGTAGCTCTAGCGACGTCTGCGTGGCAGTGGCAGCGTCTGGCTGCACATGCGCGTCAATCTCCGCCGATCGTGGAAGGTGTCGTGCACGACACGCTCAGGCGCATCGAGCGGGTCGAGGGTATCAGCACGCCCACGACGATCGTTGCCGCGAGCCGGCCACTCGAGCCAGGCGTCATCGGCATCTGGAAGCCCGTGCTGCTGTGGCCGCCACATCTCACGGCGGGACTGAGCGACACGCAAATCGAGACGGTTGTCGCACACGAGGTGTGCCACATCGTGCGCCGCGACAACCTGCTTGCGTCGGTGCAGATCGTCGTAAGCGCGGTTTTCTGGTTCCATCCGATCGTGTGGTGGATCGCCGCGCGGCTCGTCGACGAGCGCGAGCGCGCCTGCGACGAACGCGTGTTGGCGCCCGGCCGGCGTCCGGCGACGTACGCCGAGAGCATCTTGAAAACGTGCCGTCTGTGCATCGCGTCACCGCTGGTCAACGTGCCGGGGGTGACAGGCGGCGATTTGAAGCAGCGCATCGCGCGCATTATGCGCAACGAGCCCTCGCGTCCGCTGAATGCTCGTCGAAAGACTCTGCTCCTGATGGCGGCCCTGGTGCTTCTGCTGCTGCCGACCGCAGCGGGCGTTTCCGCGTGCCGGAGTGACGAAGGCCCGAGCACGGCACAAGCCGTTCCCGTTCAGGCACCACCGCCAGACGCCGACCGCGAGGTGAACCGCCCAGGGGGAAACGTCACGACGCCGAAGCTCGTTCGAGAGACGAAACCTCAGTACACGCGACGTGCCATGGAGGAGAAAGTCCAGGGCGAAGTTTTGATGGAATGCGTCGTCAAGGCGGATGGAACAGTCGGCGACAAGAAGGTCATCAAGTCACTGCATCCCGATCTCGACCAGGCGGCGCTGGATGCTGCGGCACAGTGGCGGTTCGAGCCGGGAACCAGGGACGGAAAGCCCGTCAATGTTCTCGTGACGATCGCGATGGCCTTCACGCTGAAGTAGTCCCGGCGCTGATGGTCGCTGGTCGCTGGTCCTGGGGCGATGGTCGATGGTCTGTCATAGTCTTTGGTCGATGCCGCAGCCAAGAGTCGATGGCGCAGCAAGAAGGCCTGTGGCCACCGACCATGACAGACCCTGGCCCAGCGACCAAAGACCATTGCCGATCGACCACTAGCCGTCAGGTGAGGCGATGCTGAAACGCCGGCGATACGGCACCCTGCCGGACGGAACTGTTGTCGATGCGATTACTCTCGGCGGCTCCGGCGGCCTGGAAGTAGAAGCCCTCACGTACGGCTGCATCATCACGTCGCTCGCGGTGCCCGGCGCGGGTGGCGTCGTCGCGAACGTCGTTCTTGGATTCGATCGTCTCGAGCCCTACGTCGAGGCATCGCCCTACTTCGGGGCTGTCGTCGGGCGCTATGCGAACCGCATCGCGAACGCGCGATTTGCCATCGACGGCCGCGAGCACCACGTGTCGCCGAACGAGCCGCCCAATCATCTTCATGGAGGATTCAAGGGATTCGACAAGCGTGTATGGGAGGCTGAGGTGTCGGGCGACGGAACTTCGGCCGTCTTTCACCGTAAGAGTCCGGACGGCGAGGAAGGCTATCCGGGCGCGGTCGACGCCCAGGTCGCCTACACCGTTGCCGATCGCGAACTGCGGATCGCGTACCGCGCCGTCGCGGACGCGCCGACCCACGTGAACCTGACCCAGCATTCGTATTTCAATCTGCGCGGGGCCGGTGACGTGATGGGCCACTGTCTCGCCGTCAACGCGTGCGCGTACTTGCCGGTCGACGAGAAGATGATTCCAACAGGCGAGCTTGCGCCTGTCGCAAACTCGCCGTTCGATTTTCAGGAGTCGACGGCGATTGGATTGCGTCTTCGCGCCGATCACGAACAACTGAAACACGGCGGGGGATACGATCACACCTTCACATTGAACCGGGCCGGCTCGCCGCCGGCGCTCGCCGCTCGCGTGCTCGAGCCTTCGAGCGGGCGGACCCTCGAGGTGCGCACCACGGAGCCCGGATTGCAGTTCTATTCGGGCCAGGCCGTCGGCTATCGCGGGTTCTGCCTCGAGCCGCAGCATTATCCCGATTCGCCGAACCGGCCTGAATTTCCCTCGACGCTGCTGCGGCCGGGGGACCAGTATCAGTCGACGACGGTATATGTGTTTGGTTGGTAGTTGGTGGTTGGTAGTAGTCTTGTGGCATGCGCGTCCGCGTTTCACATCTGAAAGATCGCAAGCAGCGGCGGGAGAGATTCGCCGTCCTCACCGCGTACGACGCGACAATCGCCCGGCTGCTCGAGCGGGCGGGGGTCGACGTGCTGCTGGTTGGGGATTCGGTGGCGACCGCCGTGCTCGGATACGACACGACGCTTCCGGTGACGCTCGACGTGATGATTCATCACACGGCGGCCGTGGTGCGCGGAACCGAGAAAGCGCTCGTCATCGCGGACATGCCGTTTCTCACCTACCAGGTGACGGCGTCCGAAGCCGTGCGCAACGCAGGGCGCCTGCTGAAAGATGCCGGCGCGGCCGCGGTAAAAATCGAGGGGGGCCGGTCGGTCGTCGAAGTGGTGCAGCGACTCGTCGATGTCGGTATTCCGGTGATGGGGCACCTTGGGGTGCTGCCGCAGTCGGTCAACCAGCAAAGCGGCTACCGGCAGCGGGGAGGCGATGCACGCGAGGCCGAGCTCATCATGGAAGATGCGCTCGCGCTGCAGGACGCCGGTGCGTTCGCTGTCGTGCTCGAGGCGATTCCAGCGGAGCTCGCCGCGCGGATTACAGCGACGCTCAATGTACCCACCGTCGGTATCGGCGCGGGACCTGATTGCGACGGACAGGTGCTCGTCAGCTCGGACCTGCTTGGCCTGCACGACAAGGTGCCGCCGTTCGCCCGGAAGTACGCGAATCTCGCCGACGTCATCGTCAACGCGGCGCGCGCATTCGTCGCGGACGTACAGGCGGCGTCTCCGACGTCCGCCATCGCCCGCCCGCCGCAGGCCGGATCCAGCGAGAAGCCATAGCCCTGGCGAGGCGCGCGTGTTCGAACTGATTGAGACGATTGACACGTTGCGCGAACGCCTTGAAGCGATCTCGCCTGCCGCGCCGAACCGCGACGTGCCTGCCGCGCCGAAGCGCGAAGCGCGAAGGCGGGCCCTCGTGCCCACCATGGGCGCGCTTCACGCCGGACATGTGGCGCTCGTCGACGCGGCGCGCAGCGACGGCGGGATCGTCGTCGTCTCGATCTTCGTCAACCCTCTGCAGTTCAACAACCCGGACGATCTCGCGCGCTATCCGCGCACGCTGGAGGCCGATATCGCGTTGTGCCGCAAGTGTGGCGTCGACGTCGTATTCGCGCCATCGGCGGAAGAAGTCTACCCACAGCCGCCGGAATTGACCGTGGACGTCGGCCGTCTTGGCGATCGTTTGTGCGGCGAGTTCCGTCCGGGACATTTCCGCGGCGTGGCCACGATCGTGTTGAAGCTCTTTCAGATGGTGCAGCCGCAACGCGCGTACTTCGGCGAAAAGGACGCGCAGCAACTCGCGATCATCAGGCGGCTCGTGTCGGACTTCAATCTGCCGATTGACATCATCGAAGTGCCGACCGTGCGCGAAGGCGATGGCCTGGCGGTGAGCTCGCGCAACCGTAACCTGAGCGGCGGCGAGCGTCGCCTTGCGGTCTCGCTTTATTACGCGCTGATGGAAGCGAAGCGAAGGATCGAAGGCGGCGAGCGCAGCTCGTCTGCTGTCGCGCGCGCAGCCGCACGGACGATTCCCCCGTCGGATTCGCTCAAGCTCGAGTATCTCGAGATTGTCGATCCTGTAAACATGCAGCCTGTCGACGACATCAATGGACCGGTGCGCGTCGCCGGGGCCCTGTGGGTTGGTTCCACGAGGCTCGTCGACAACCTTCTTGTTTCATGACGATCAGGAGAGCGGCGTCTCGCGAGGCCTCCGTTCTGGCCAGAATCATCAACGACGCGTTCGTCGTCGAAGCGTTCTTCAAGATCGGAGATCGCACGAGCGCCGACGAAATCAGCGAGCTGATGAAGGCCGGCGAATTTCTCGTCCTCGACGAACCCAGCACCCAGAACCCCGAACCCGAACCCAGCACCCAGAACCCAGAACCTGGAACCCTCGTGGGTTGTGTCTATCTGAAGTGCACCGGCGAGCGTGGATATTTCGGGATGCTGTCGATCGATCCCGCACGGCAGCGCCGAGGTCTCGGCCCGCGGCTCATCGATGCCGTCGAGGCGCGAGCCCGCGAGCTCGGGTGCCACTTCATGGACATTCACATCGTCAACCTGCGCGAAGAGCTGCCTGACTACTATCGCCGCTTCGGCTACATGGAAAGCGGAACGCTGCCGTTTTCGGATCCGGAGCGCTCCACGCAACCTTGTTACTTCATCGTCATGTCGAAGCCCCTGTGATTCATCCGGCACCCACATGACTCCAATGCAGACATAGGCCGGAGGTGCCTTGTCACCCTGTGGGGCGATGTTTGTCAGATTCATGGCAGTTGGTTTGCACCGTCTAGTTCGCATGAGGGTTAGGATCACCCGCCCTCCCAGAGGTGTCGTCGACGGCATGTCGCTGCACTATTACCACTCCGGGGAGGCGTATGACGTGACGCTAGAGCTAGCCGAGTATCTGGTCGCCGAAGGCTTTGCGTCGATCGAGATGCGACAGCGCCAGCGCTCGTCCCGGCCAGGGCGTCACGATCGGCGCCGCAGGCGAGCGTTCCGGGCCTGACCGCAGTCACGGAGGGAGGATGTCATGATTCGGGGACTCATTCGGCTGATGCTGATCGCGATAGTTCTCGTGGCGGCGGCATTCTTTTTCATCGGGTACTGGTCCAGCGGGCGGTTCGAGGCGGCTCCAGCGTCCGAAGTCCGATCACCGCGGATTGACACGACCGCCGCGCGCGAAGCCGGTGCCGAAATTGGCCAGAAGGCCGCCACGGTTGCGGCCCGCGTGAGCGAGGAGATGGAAGAGGGCGGCCTCACCGCCAAGATCAAGGCAAAGATGGTGCTCGACGACCTGGTCAAGGCCCGCACCATCAACGTGACGACCGAGGGGACGACGGTGACGTTGACCGGGACCGTCCATTCTCAGCAAGAGCGCGACCGCAGCCTGGCGCTTGCGAGGGAAACAGCCGGGGTCACCAGTGTCGTCGATCGCCTGACCGTTCAATAAAGCACCCTGTGTTCGGAATGGCGGGCTCGAGCGTTTATATCTCATTAGAGGGGTATGTCACGCTGAGGCCCGGCGAATTTCCTTGCCGTCCACCTGATTCGGTGTGACAATCCCGCATTCATAGGAACTCCAAGCACTTGTAGGGCTCAATATATCACTGTAGGGCTCAACTTTAGTTGAGCCTTACCGTCAGGGGGCTTGATGACGAAGCTGTGCGTACCTCTCTTCGTGTGCGCGATGTCCGTGGCGCCCGTTTTGGCCCAGACCCCGCTTCCGCCGGCGGCCTCCCGCACCGTCGATTACGACGCCGACGTGCGGCCAATCCTTGCGCAGAACTGTTACTCCTGCCACGGCCCCGAGGCGCAGCAGTCGGGTCTGCGTCTCGACTTGCGGCAAAACGCGCTGCGTGGCGGGGACTACGGGCCTGTCATCTCCGCGGGCAACAGCGCGGACAGCAAGCTCATCAAGCGGCTGGTGCATGGCGATGGTGGACTGCAGATGCCGCCAACCGGCCCGCTGTCGGATGAAGAGATCGGCGTGTTGCGAGCGTGGATCGATCAGGGAGCGGACTTCAGAACCGAAATCAGGCCCGAGGCTACGCCGAGGCCAGTCGACCCGAAGGTCGCTGCCGTCATCGCGGCGGTTCGTTCCCGCGATCGCGCGGCCCTCGAAACATCGATCGCCGCCGATGCGGCGCTCGTTGCTGCGACGGACGCGGCAGGCTCGACGCCGCTGCATCATGCAGCCGGATTCGGCACGCTCGAGAGTCTCACGTTCCTCCTCGACAAGGGCGGCGACGTCAACGCCAAGAACCGGCGCGGCTCCACTCCGCTCTTCTGGGCGCTTCACGACGAGGCCAAGGTGCGCCTGCTCGTGTCGCGCGGCGCAGCGGTCAAAATCAAGCAGGTCGAAGGTCGCTCGCCGGTGTACCAGGCCGCTCTTCTGGGGAATGGCTACGCAGTGCTTCGGCTGCTGCTGGAAAACGGGGGAGATCCGAACGTAGCGACGCTGAACGGGCTGACGCCGCTCAGTGGTGCTGCTCTCCGCGGCGACGTCGCCGCGATGCGCTTGCTCATCGACAAAGGCGCGCAGATCGACGTGAAGAATGGAGCGGGGGCGACGGCCCTGATGGCGGCGGCCACCAACGGCAGCCCGGACGCCGTACGGCTGCTCCTCGAGAAGGGCGCCGATGCGAACGTGCGAAGCAAACTCGGCGAATCGCCGCTTGGCAACGCCGCCGGGGCGGGAAGCGCCGAGACAGTAAAGATATTGCTCGATCGCGGCGCAGACGTGAATAGCCGGAACATCCGCGGGTACTCGCCGCTGATGCTCGCTGCAGGCTCCGATGCCATGAACGCCGACATCGTGAAGCTGCTGATCGCGAAGGGCGCGGACCCGAGCTTCTCCGCCGACTACGACGAAACCGCCCACGTGCTCGCGAGCCGGCGCGGCGACACGCAGGTGACGCGCGTACTCGGCAGTGTCGCGAAGGACGCACCCAGCCGTGTAAGCACCGTCGCCTCGCACACGGTTTCGGCTGTCAGATCGCCTTCCAAGGCGATCGAGGCCGCTCTGCCGCTGCTCGAGAAACAGAGTCACAACTTCATTCGCATCGGCGGCTGCAACTCGTGTCACGCACAGGATCTCGTGTCGGCCGCGGCCGCCATCGCGCGCCATAAGGGCATTCCGGCGCCGCTCGAAATCGCGCAGCTGCCGCAGTCGATGATGCCGCCTCCCGAACGCATCATGGATCTCAACGTCGTCGGTGTTACCAGCGTGGCATGGGAGCTGTTCGATTTCGGCATGAACAAGAAGCCGAAGACTCCTTACACGGATGCGGTTGTCCGTCACATCAAAGCGATGCAGACGCCGGCCGGGAACTGGTCGACGAACGAAGGCCGCCGACCGCCGATGGCGTCTGGCGACTTTCAGGCCGCGGCGCTGGCGATCTATTCGATCGGGCAATACGGGCAGGATTCGGACAAGGTGACGAACGACGCCGCCATCGCGAGGGCGGTGAAGTGGCTCGAGAGCGCGAGTCCCGCCACTACGCAGGATCGCGCGTTCCACCTGCTGGGCCTCGCGTGGGGAAATGCGGCGGCCGCGAACATCACCGCCGCTGCGCGCGCGCTTGCCGCGTTACAGCGTGCCGATGGCGGGTGGAGTCAACTACCGGACATGGTTTCAGACTCGTACGCGACCGGTCAGGTGCTCTATGCGTTGAACGTGGCGGGGAAGATGGCGGTGTCCAATCCTGTTTATCAGAAGGGCGTCGATTATCTGCTTCGAACTCAGGCGCCAGACGGATCGTGGCACGTCGAGACCCGCGCCATCTGGCTGCAGCCGTACTTCGAGAGCGGGTTCCCGTATGGGCGCGACCAGTTCATCTCTGCCGCAGGCACCGCATGGGCCGTGATGGCCCTGACGCCTGCAGCTCAACCGCAACCGTTGATCACAGCGAGGTAGGTTTCTTCAAACCTCACTGCATAGATCGGCGGCAAATTCGCCGAGACCGTTTGCCAGGAATCGCCGCCGTTCTCGCTGAACCACAGCGAGCCCGTCGTCGATCCGAAGGCGAGGCGGTCGCCGCTCTCATCGACGTCGAGCGCATGCCGGAACACCAGATCGTAGGCGTGCGTCTGCGGCAGGCCGCGCGTCAGTGTGTCGAACGTCTTGCCGCCGTCGCGTGTGCGGTTTACGACCACGCAGCCTCCGGCTGGATATCTCTTCTCATCTTTCACTGCCGGCACGAACCACGCCGTATTCGGATCGCGCGGATGCACCGCCACGGGAAATCCGAACGTCGACGGCTTCACGTCCGTGATCTCGGTCCATGTCGCCGCGCCGTCGGTCGATCTGAAAATCCCGTTGTGGTGCTGAATCCAGAGAGAGTCAGGGCTTGCCGCGCACTGCGCGACGAGATGCGGATCCTGCACGTTCGGATCGAACTGGCGCTCTGGCGGCATGAACTCGGCGCGCAGCCCGCTGCCCGCGATGTCCCACGTCTGTCCTGCATCACGGGTGCGCCACACGCCTCCGCACGAGACACCTACGAGCACGTGACGCGCATCGCGCGGATCGACGCAGACCGAATGAATGCCCGGATGGTCGGCCCCGCCGCCGAACCACTCCTCACGGCGAGGATCGTCCCACAGCGGGCGGTTCAGCTCCCACGAGTCCCCTTCGTCCAT
Organism: Vicinamibacterales bacterium; assembly: GCA_963744405.1. Lineage (GTDB taxonomy): Bacteria > Acidobacteriota > Vicinamibacteria > Vicinamibacterales > JAMQPK01 > JAMQPK01. The sequence goes on along the minus strand of CAVUTO010000018.1, from coordinate 112,211 downwards.
CGACCGGAACAACCCACCGGGCAGCGTGCCGCACCACACGACCCCAGGCTGGCTGTTTCCGCCTGGGGAAAGCGCCCAGATGAGCTTGAGCGACCAGTCCGCCGGCGTCCCTTCGGCGGGGGTCGTCTTTGGAACGTAGTCCGCCGGCTTTTCGGGATATTTCGGTACTGCGATCTCCTGCCAGGAGGCGCCTCCATCGCGCGACCGGTGCAGCTTCGAGCCGAAGTGGCCGTGGTTGAGCGCGGCGAGCAGCATACTGCTCCGCTCGTCGTGCATCACGAGCGTGACGTTGTCGCCAAGAAAACTCGCGCGCGTAATCGCCCAGCCACTCGCACCACGCTCGACCGTGAACAATCCCTTGCGCGTGGCTACATGACACCGTGTGCTCATCTCTCAGTCCTTTTTCGTTTTCTAGCTTTATTCGTTTCTAGTTTTCGTTTTCCGTTTCAGTCTCCCACCCGACAGCGACTGCACCAGATCGACGGTCGCGTCAGCAGCGACCTCGTCGGTCAGGTTCTGTCGATCTCGCATCTGCTGGCCGTCGATGAAGATGGCCATGTGCTTGCGCAACGCGCCCTGATCGTCGAGCACATAGCCGCGCGCCCGCTCGTTGCCGGCAAAGTATCCTTCGAGGACTTCACGCAGGGTAGCGCCGGCAATTTCGCGCGTCGGGCACTGGACGTGGCGCTGTATGCTCTCGGTGAATCGCACGATAGCCACACTGCACATTATTCCGAATATTTCCCGGTTCAGTACAGTACGCACATTTCGCATATATAGTGTCGGAATTGATACCAAGGCGGGGCAGGAGGCTCCCGCGACTCATGCTTAGACCGAAAGACTGCGCGCACGCGTGCCCGATCGAGACGACCCTTGACGTGCTGGGCGGCAAGTGGAAGGGAATGGTGTTGCATCGATTGTTGTTCGGCACGCTTCGCTTCAACGAGCTGAGGCGCCTGCTTCCGCACGTCACCCAGCGCATGCTCACACGCCAGCTGCGCGAGCTGGAGCGCGATGGCGTGATTCGCCGCAAGGTGTACGCGGAGGTGCCGCCGCGCGTCGAGTACAGCCTGACGCCGTTCGGGTTGAGTCTCAAACCGATATTGCTGATGATGGAAGAGTGGGGGCAGCAGTACCAGCACAAGGTCGCCGATTTTCAGCGGCAGGCGTGATGGCACCGCTTCCGCAATCGGACGCCATCGTGGTGTTCGGCGTCACCGGCGATCTCGCCTACAAGAAAATCTTCCCGGCGCTCCATGCGCTCGCGGCACGCGGGCACTTGAACGTGCCGATCGTTGGCGTCGGGCGCCTGCCGATGGCTCGCGAGCAGTTGGTCGAGCGCGTGCGAAACAGCGTATCGGCGAGAGGCCCGATCGACGAGGCCGCGTTCGCGCGCATCACGTCGCTGTTCCAATATGTTTCGGGCGATTACGGCGAGCTCGATCTGTTCACGAACATTCGCCGGGCGATCGGCGAAGCCGCGCAATCCGCTCTTTTATCTGGCGATTCCTCCGAGCGCGTTTCCGACCACCATCGAGCATCTCTCGCGAACCGGCTGCACGGCAGGCGCCCGCGTCGTCATCGAGAAGCCGTTCGGGCGCGACCTCGAGTCGGCCCGCGCGCTCAACGCGACGCTCCATCGCGCGTTTGCCGAAGACGCGATCTTCCGAATCGATCACTACCTGGGCAAAGAAGCGGTGCAGAACATCCTGTATTTCCGGTTCGCCAACGCGTTTCTCGAGCCGATCTGGAACCGGCAGTATATCGAGAGCGTGCACATCACGATGGCCGAGTCGTTCGGCGTCGAGGGCCGGGGCGCCTTCTACGAGGAGACCGGCGTCATCCGCGACGTCGTCCAGAATCATCTGCTGCAGATCGTCGGATATCTCGCCATGGAACCGCCGTCTTCCGCCTGGCGCGAGGCGCTGCGCGACGAGCAGGCGAAGGTGCTGCGGACGGTTCGGCCCCTGGCGCCCGAGGGCACCGTGCTCGGCCAGTTCCGCGGATATCGCGAGGAGTCCGGCGTCAGCAAGGAATCGAACGTGCCGACCTACGCCGAACTCGATCTCTTCGTCGATTCATGGCGATGGCACGGCGTGCCGTTTCATGTGACCGCCGGCAAGTGCCTCAGCACCACGAGCACCGACGTGCTCGTCAAGCTGAGGCCGGCGCCCGGAGTTGTCTTTGCGGAACCGGAAAAGCTCGACGGCCAACTACGTTCGATTTATCCTGACGCCCGAGATGCGCATTGCCGTCGGTGCCAGGGCGAAGCGGCCCGGTGAGGGCATGTTCGGCGAGCCTGTCGAGTTGTCGGTGATGGAGAACCAGTCGGCCGATCGGCTCGACGCGTACGAGCGCCTCATCGGCGATGCGATGGAGGGTGATCCGACGCTCTTCGCGCGCCAGGATGCCGTCGAGGCGGCATGGGCGATCGTCGAACCGGTGCTGGATAGCCGGAATCCGCTCTTCGTCTACGAATGCGGCAGCGCGGGCCCTCCGGAGGCCAAGAGTTTCGTCCGGCGGCGGGTGGGTATGACGCCGCGGGTAGTGGTGGACGACATATCCCAACTTCAGCGCACGTTCGCGAAAGAGTTCGAGCCGCAGACGGCAGAAGGCATCGCGAGGCGCGGGAAATTCATCGTTGGACTGCCCGGCGGGTCTGTGGCCTCAGCATTTTTTCCGATCCTGTGCCGGCCTCGCTGTCGACTGGACGCACATCGAAATCTTCTGGATCGACGAGCGTGCCGTTCCACCTGACCATCCCGACTCGAACTATGGCCTGGCGTCGAGACTGCTGCTGGGGCCGGCACGCGTGCCGGCCGCGCGCATTCACCGCATGCAGGGCGAGTTGCCCGAGCTCGACCAGGCCGCGCGGCGCGCCGCCGACGAGCTGCGGTCGATCGCCGGCGATCCGCCTCGCCTCGATCTCGCGCTTGTGGGTGTCGGCGAAGACGGCCACGTCGCATCGATATTCCGTCGCGGTCCGCCGACCTGTCCGCCGGCCTGTCCGCCGAAGCGCGCAGCGCGAAGGTGGAAGCGCGCAGCGCGAAGGTGGAAGCGCGTAGCGCGAAGGCGGAAGCGCGCAGCGCGAAGGCGGATCCTCAGCCCGTCATCGCCGTCTACGACTCGCCGAAGCCGCCGTCAGGCGTCTCACGCTGACGCTTTCTGTGCTCTCCGATGCGCGACCTGGTCGTCGTCGCCGCATTCGGCCCGTCGAAGGCCACGATCATGCGCGACGCGCTCGCGAATCGCGGCGCCGATCGCCCGTTGCCGATCTGCTGCGCGGCGCGGCCACATCTCTCGTGCTGCTCGATCGCGAAGCGGGGCTATCATAGGGGCCTACTTTCTGGAGGAGACCGATGCGTACCTTTTTCCTGGCATTCACCGTTGCGGTCGCCGGTCATCGTGCGGCGGATCGCCTGAACCCACGCAGCCCGCGCCCGCCCAGCCACCCGCCGCCGCCCCCGCGGCGCCGGCCCAGCCGCCAGCGGTGAAAGCCGGCTGGGTCGTGCAGGACATGCGCACGCCCGAAAGCGCGTATCTCGACGAGGCATCCGGTTACCTGTTCGTTTCTCAAATCGACGGACAGCCTGACCAGAAAGACGGGAAGGGGCGCATATCCAAGGTCGGGCTCGATGGGTCCGTCGTGACTGCAGACTGGTTTACCGCGCTCAACGCGCCAAAAGGTCTGCGGAGCTTCGCTGGCACGCTATGGGTCGCCGATCTCGACGAAGTGATCGGCATCGACATCGCGTCGGCGAAAGAGACCGCGCGCGTGAAGATCGAGGGCGCGAAATTCCTCAATGATGTCGCTGTCGGTGCCGAGGGCACGGTGTACGTCTCGGATATGTTGGCGCAACAGGATCTATGGCATCAAGGATGGGAAGACGGCTGTTTTTGCGGAAGGAGAGCAGCTCGAACACCCGAACGGCCTGTTCGCCGAAGGGGAGAGGCTGGTCGTCGGCGGGTGGGGCAGCGAACCCGCAGCGGACTTCAGCACGAAAGTGAAGGGCAATCTCTACTCGCTCGATCTGAAAACCAAGAAGAAGACGCTCATCACCAAGAAGCCGCTCGGAAACATCGACGGCGTCGAGCAGGAAGCGCGCGGCGGATATCTCGTCACCGATTACCTGGCGGGCGCGGTCATTCAAGTCTCACCGGCCGGCGAGCCGCGCGTCGTCCGCACGTTCAAGCCCGGCCTCGCCGACCACACGTTCCTCTACGCGCAGGGAGACATTCTCATCGCGCCGCACATGAACGAAAACACCGTGGGCGCGTACGACATTTCGGCGGACATGAAATAGACGCCCGAAACGGAAATCTGGAATCTGAGATCTAGAATCTGAACGTCAGATTAAAGATTTTAGATTCCAGATTCTAGATTTCAGTTTCAGATTACTTTCCCGCGTAAGTAATCCTGTAGATCACTCCCGCCGTGTCGTCCGACACGAGCATCGAGCCGTCTGGCAGCACTTCCAGATCGGCGGGCCGGCCCCATCGAGCGCGCCCTTCAAGCCATCCCGTTGCGAACGGCTCGTAGCGCACGACTTTGTTGCCCTGCAGGTGCGCGATGGCGATGCGGTTGCCGTTGAACGGCAGGCTCGGGCTGCGGTTCCACGACCCGTGCTCCGCGATGAAAATCTGATTGCGATACTGCTGAGGGAACTGCGAGCCCGTATAGAACCGCATGCCGATCGCTCCCGCGTGCGGCTCGAGCCGCTGCGCCGGCGGAACGAACTCGCTGCACTGCCGCTTCGCGCCGAGCTCGGGATCGACGATCGTCCCTTCGTGGCAATACGGATAGCCGAAATGCATGCCGGGCTTGGGCGCATGGTTCAGCTCGTCACCCGGCGTGTTGTCGCCGAGGTTATCGCGGCCGTTGTCGGTAAACCACATCTCGCTCGTCGCCGGATGCCAGTCGAAGCCCACGGTGTTGCGCACGCCGCGCGCAAAAACTTCCTGGCCCGAGCCATCCGGCTTCATTCGCAGAATCGTGGCGTAGGGCTCGCCGCGATCGCACATGTTGCACGGCGCGCCGACGGGCACGTACAGCAAGCCATCGGGGCCGAAGCGGATGAACTTCCATCCGTGATGCCGATCGCTCGGCAGCTTGTCGGTGACGACCGCCGGCGAGCCGGCCTTCTCGAGGTTCGACTCGATGTTGTCGAAGCGAATCACACGGTTGATCTCGGCCACATACAGCGCGCCGTCGCGGAACGCGACGCCGTTCGGCATGTTCCGCAGACCGCTGACGATCGTAATGACGCGGTCCGCCTTGCCGTCCTTGTTCTCATCGCGCAGCGCGTACACGTTGCCCGCGTTCCAGGTGCCGGCGAATACCGTGCCGCCCGGGCTCTGGGTGAGCGACCGCACGTTGCTCACGCCGTCGGCCCACACGGAAATCTGAAATCCCGGCGGCAGCTTGATTTTCGCAAGCTGCACCTTCGACTGCGCGGGAGCGGCAACTCCGGCCGCCACCACCGCGGCAGCAATCATCATCTTCTTCAGCACATGGCCTCCTGTTCGTTGCGAACGAAAATATAATACGCCTAAGGAGATCATCGATATGCCCCGCATCATTCAACTCGCAGCGGTGCTCGCTCTGTTTTCCCTCGCGGCCGCGGCCGCCCAGCAGCCGGAATCGCCCGCGAAGCCGGTAGGGCCAAGATCGCCCACCTATCCAAACCCGGCGCCCGTGGCGAACCCTCCCGCGGATGCACCCGCGCCGCAACGCGGCGTACTCGGTCCCGCGCCGAATTTCACCGGCAACACGACGACGCTCGACACGACGGGATACACAGTGGGGCGGCGAGTCTTCGAAGCCGGCGCGCGGAACGCGACGTGGCACATGCACACGGCTGGGCAGCTGGTGTTCGGCGAGGCCGGACGCGGGCGCCTGCAGATTCAGGGTCAACCGATCAAGGAGCTCGCGGTCGGCGACAGCGCGTTCATTCCAGGCGGCGCATACCACTGGCATGGCGCCGCGCCCAACGAGAACTTCACGATGATGTTCATCACGATGGGCGAGAGCAAGACGTCGCAGGGCGATCCGGTGACGGAGGAGGTGTATCGGGGGAAGTGAACGGTCTTCAGCCAGCTGCGCAGAATCTTTGAGCCGGCGCGCAGGCGGCCGTTGCCGGTGCTAGCACTCCTCTCCTTCCCCCGCTAGCCGGCACGACCGCTCGTGCAAGGAGATCCTCATGCGTACTTACGGCAGGGCCTTCTTCCTTTTCTGCGCCGCCTTCCTTCTTACGTCTACCGCCTACGCACAGCCGCGCTTCGAGCATCAGCAGGAGCGCGTGTGGCGTCTCGAAAATTTCGGGCTGCTCACCGGACCTTCGACAGATGCGCCGCGCGCCATCGCGATACGCTGGCGATCATCATCAACGACGATGACCGAGTCGGCGAATATTCGTCCAGCGATCCGATCGGCATCCGATCCGCGCCCTACACCAACTACCCGCGCACCTACGGCGACGTCGCGGGAACCGAAGTGCACTTCGACGGCGAAGTGTACGCAGCGATCGGCTGGCGCCTCTGGGAAATCTTTCAGCGCGACCGGCTCTCGAAAGATACCCTTGTCGGTTACCTGGTCGGCGGCATGACGTTTACGCCTGCCGCTCCGAAGTTCGAGAACATGCGCGACGGCATTCTCGCCGCTGTAGCCGCGTCTGGAACGGGTCACGAGTGTAAAATCTGGGAAGCGTTCGCGAAGTACGGCGTCGGCGTCGGCGCCGCCGCCACGGTGCGTGGATCGACGGTCTCCATCGTCGAGTCGTTCTCGGTGCCGGCAGGGTGTCCGGCACCCTGAGTATCCTCACCTTCACCGCTAACCCTTGCACGGCGCGGGCGTTTCGTGTGACAAATGGCCAGGAGAAATCGTTATGTTTTTTACTCGCCGGCACTTCGTCAGGACCGTTCCCGCGCTCGGTGCCTTCGCGATTTCAGCCGCGCCGTTGCGCGCGCAGCAGCAGCCGGCGGGCTCCGTGTGGCCTGCGCCGCCGTCGAACCCGGCTTGGCGCGACGACTCGTTTCCAAGTCACCACCCGCATCTCGCGAGAGAGGTCGTCGGTGTCGCGCACAGGGACCTCGGGAGAGTCAGAGAGCTCGTCACCGCGCATCCGTCGCTGGCGAAGGCGTCGTGGGACTGGGGATTCGGCGACTGGGAAACAGCGCTCGGTTCTGCATCGCATGTCGGAAACCGGCCGATTGCGGAATTCCTTATCGAACAGGGCGCGCCTCCCACCGTCTTTTCAGCCGCCATGCTCGGCCAGCTCGACATCGTCAAGGCGTACGCCGCGGCCATGCCCGATATTCACCTGTTGCGCGGACCGCACGGCATACCGCTCTCCGCGCACGCACGCGCCGGCGGCGCGCAGGCCGAAGCTGTTTTTCAGTTCATCAATTCCATCGGTGCCGCCGCGCCAGCGGTTCCCGTGGTGCCGTTGAGCGACGCAGATCGAACGTCGTTAGAGGGACGCTACACGTTCGGCCCGGGAGCGCGCGACGCATTCAACGTGAAGAGCCAGGGCAATCTGTGGGGGATTCAGCGCGAAGGCGGTGAGATGCGGGGGCTGACCCATCTTGGGAACCTGCACTTTCACCCTGTCGGCACGCCGGCAGTGCGTGTGAAGTTCGACCGCGCGCAGTCGGCGACGACTTTGACCGTGCTCGATCCGGATGTGGTGGTGACCGCGAAAAAGGTGGTCTGAGCGCTGCTTGATAGGCGATATCAATAAAGGCTGACAACGTTGTCCGTGGGGGTTGCGTCTAACGGAGACCATGCTCAACGACGTCCTTCACGGTGTTCGCGTGCTCCTTCGGGCCAGAGGGTGGACGGCGGTCGTCGTCCTGTCGCTCGCGCTCGGTATCGGCGCAAACGCTGCGCTTTTCAGCGCCGTCAGCGGCCTGCTTCTGAAGGAGCTCGCCGTCTCCGATCCCGCCACGCTCGTTCGCCTGAAGTATGCCGGCAGGAACGACATGGTGACCAGCTCGAGCGACTACGGTGTGTCGGCGCCGATCGGCGGCCAGCAGGTACGCGCCACATTTTCGTATCCCATCTTTCAGGAGCTGCGCGCGGCAAACAGGACGATGTCCGACATGTTTGCCGCCGGACCACTTGGCACAGTGAACGTTGTCGTAGACGGCAATGCCGACACTGCCCGAGCGTTCATCTCGACCGGCAACTACTACCGTGTGCTCGGTGTCACTGCGCACATCGGCCGCACGATCCTTCCTGAAGACGATCGCCCCGAGGCGCCACCCATTGCGGTCATCAGCCACCGCTATTGGCGGCAGCGATTCGGCGGCGATCCGAACGTGCTCGGAAAAGTCGTGCGGATCGCGGACGTCCCGCTCACGATCGTCGGCGTGCTCCCTCGCGAGTTCATCGGTATTCAGCGCCCGATTGGCGACGCGCACGACATCTCGGTGCCGCTCGCACTGGATTCCCGGCTCTCCAGCAACCCGAAGCGGCTGTCTGAGCCGACCAACTATTGGCTGCACATAATGGGGCGCCTCGAGCCGGGGGTGTCCGCCGAGCAGGTCGAGGGCAACCTCAACGGCGTGTTCCAGCAGGCCGCTCGGGCAGGGCTGGCCGGCTACCTCGCCTCCCTTCCAGAGGAGGAGCGATCGAATTCGGGCAACCGCATCCGCACGAGCGTGCCGTCGCTGGTCGTGCACCGGGGCGGCCGCGGCATCTACGATCCGAATCCGGCCGACGTCCGAGCGGTGTCGATCCTCAGCGCCGTCGTGGCAGCGATATTGATCATCGTCTGCGCCAACGTTGCGAACCTGCTGCTCTCGCGGGCGACCGCGCGGCAGAGGGAGCTGTCGATACGCTTGTCGATGGGCGCCACGCGCGGGCGGCTCGTCCGGCAACTGCTGACCGAGAGCGTGCTCCTCGCGTCGATCGGCGGCGCGCTCGGCATACTCGTCGGCTACTGGGGCGCGCAGCTCTTGCCGGGTGTGCTCGGCCAGACGTCGCCGCTCGACTGGCGTGTCCTGGGGTTTGTCGTGGCGGTGACGGTCGCGACCGGGGTGGTCTTCGGCATGGCTCCGGCGCTGCGGGCGACAGGCATCAACGTGAACACGGCGCTCAAGGAAAGCAGCCGAAGCGTGGCGCGGTCGCGCACGTTCGTCGGAAAGATGTTGCTGGCGGTGCAGGTCGCCGTGTCGTTGGTGGTGCTGATTGGTGCCGGGCTCTTTCTTCGCACCGTGCAGAACCTTCGGGAGGTGGACGTCGGATTCGATCCGCAGAACCTCGTCCTCTTTCACGTCGATCCGCGGATGATTCAATACGACCGTGCGCGCGCACTTGGGCTGTTCAAGTCGATCGTCGATCGCGTAGCCGCGGTACCTGGCGTGCGGGCTGTCACCTTCTCGCACGTCCCGCTGCTATCGGGCGGCAGAAACTCGACGGGTATTTTCGTCGACGGGCGCGCGTACGATCCCGCGCGGCGAAATCACGACAACGGTACGCATCGGCTCGTCGTCTGGCCGAACTTTTTCGAGACCATGGGCATGCCGTTGATTGTGGGCCGCGGCTTCAGCCAGCGCGATTCCGAAGGTGCGCAGAAGGTCGCCGTCGTCAACCAGGCAGCCGCCCGTAAATTCTTTCCCGGCGAAAATCCGATCGGCCGGCGGTTCGGACACAGCATCGAGACGAGCGGCGAGCTCGAAATCGTCGGCGTCTTGCGCGACGCGAAATATGACACGATGCGAGACCCAGCCCCGCCGACGATGTACGTGCCGTATCCGCAGGCCACGTCGATCAACAACGCCGTCTTCGAAGTGCGGACGGCCGGCGATCCTGTCGCGGCGATTGGCATTATTCGCGATGCGGTGAGACAGGTGCATCCGACGCTGCCGCTCATGAACGTCGACACGCAGATGGACCGGCTGGAGCAGCGGCTTAACCAGGAAAAAGTGTTTGCCCAGGCCTACGCGCTGTTCGGCGGGCTCGCGCTGCTGCTGGCCTCGATCGGCCTGTTCGGCTTGATGTCGTACAGCGTCGCCCGGCGCACCAGCGAGATCGGCATCCGCATGGCGATCGGCGCCGAAGGTCGCGACGTGCTGAGCCTCGTGATGCGCGAGTCGATGGCGCTCGTCGCGTCCGGCGTCGCAATAGGTCTCGCGATCGCGGCGATGGCGAGCCAACTGGTTGAGAGCCAGTTGTTCGGCATCGCCCCCACCGATCCGGTGACGACGGCACTGGCGGTCGTCATGATGATCGCCGTGTCGGCCCTTGCCAGCTACATACCGGCTCGACGAGCTTCGCGCGTCGACCCGATCACGGCGCTCAGATACGAGTAGCGCATTCGGGAGTATGCTGTCTGTTTCGCGCCGATGAACAGCATTCTGCAGGACCTTCGGTATGCGGCCCGCCGCCTCGTGCGAGATCGCCGTTTCACCCTTGCCGCCGTTGCGGCGCTCGCCCTGGGCATCGGCGCCACCAGCGCAGTGTTCACGCTCGTCAACGCGGTGCTTCTGCGGAGCCTGCCGTTCGACGACCCCGAGCGCATCATGTGGCTCAACACGCGCGACGCGCAAAGCCGAGACTTCGGCGTCTCGGAGCCGGATTTCGAGGACTGGCGCCGCGCGACCCGCACATTTTCCGGAATCTCGCTCGCGCAGATGGGCCCGGTGAGTTTCAGCGCTGACGAGCGCACGTCAGATCAGTATGAGGGCGTGTACATCTCCGCGAATGGGTTCTCGCTGATCGGTACACAACCCGTCATCGGACGCGGATTCTCCGCCGAAGACGATCGCCCAGGCGCTCCGGCCGTGGTGCTGTTGAGCTACACCGTGTGGCAGAGCCGATACGGCGGAGACCGATCGATTGTCGGACGCACGATTCGCGCGAACTCCGAACCGGCCACCATCGTGGGCGTGATGCCGCCAGGCATGCAGTTTCCGTTCAATTCGGAAGTCTGGCTTCCACTGGCGCAGAGGCCGACGGCGCAAACGCGCGCGGGACGCGCAGGACGCCTCCTGATGGCCTATGGCCGTCTCGCCGACGGCATGACGATCGAACAGGCGCGGACCGAGATGTCCGGCATCAGCGAGCAGCTGGCCGCTCAGTTTCCCGATACCAACAAAGGGATTGCCGCAGTCGTGACGCCGTTCTCCGAGCAGGTGATCGGCACGCAGGTACGCGTGCTGTTCTGGTCGCTCATGGGCGCCGTCGCATTCGTGCTCCTCATTGCGTGCGCGAACGTCGCCAATCTGATGCTCGCTCGCGCGTCCGACCGCTCGCGTGAGATGGCGGTGCGCATCTCCATCGGCGCCACCCGGTGGCGTCTCGTCCGCCAGCTGCTCGTCGAGAGCGTGCTGCTCGCGTGCGTGGCTGGGGTCGCCGGTCTGGGCCTGGCATACCTGGGCGTTCGCTGGTTCGACCGCAACACGCAGGACATCGGGATACCGTACTGGATGGTCTTCACGATGGACGGAACAGTGGTCGCGTTCTTCGCGGGCGTGTGCCTGGTAACCGGTATCGTGTTCGGCCTTGCACCGGCGCTCTTTGTGTCGCGCACGAGCGTCAGCGAAGTGATGAAGGACGGCGGACGCGCCGGGTCTGCCGGCATGCGCGCCCGCCGCTGGACGGCCGGGCTGATTGTCGCCGAGCTGGCGCTGACGCTCGTACTGCTCTCGGGCGCGGGGCTCATGATTCGGAGCTTCATGAATCTCTATCGCATGGACATCGGCGTCGATACATCGCGGCTTGTGACCATGCAGCTGATCTTCCCGACGCGAACGTATGAGAGCCTCGAATCGCGCGCGCTGTTTCTGGACCGGCTCGACGAGCGCCTGAACGGCATCGCCGCCATCGCCGGCGCGAGCTCGACGAACTGGCTGCCGTTCAACGGCGCATCGTTGCGGCGTTTTGAAATAGACGGACGAGCCGACATGACGGGCGAGCAGCGGCCGCTCGTGGGGATGGTGGCCGTCGGCTCCAGATATTTCGATGCGCTGGGCGTGCGCATGCTGCGCGGACGCGCGTTTCAGGCCACGGACGGCGAGCCGGGGCGCGAAGCGATGATCATCAATCAGCGGCTCGCCGACATGCACTTCCGCGGAGAAGATCCCATCGGCAAGCGTATACGGCTGATCAACGACGGCAACATTCCCGGTGCGCCCAAGTTCTATGCGGCGACGATTGTCGGCGTGTCACCGACGATACGGCAGCGCAGCATGGAGCGCGATCCCGATCCCGTGGTGTACATCACGCACGGGCAAAACGCCCTGATGGCGATGAGCGCGAACCTGCTCGTGCGCGCGCGCGACAATCCTGTGGTCGTGACGTCGCAGCTTCGCCAGGAGATTTCAGCCATGGATCCGGATGTGCCCGTCACCAACATCCGGACGATGGACGAAATTCTCGCGAGGAATCGATGGCCGCAGCGCACCTTCGGCACTATGTTTCTGGTCTTTGCGGTCATCGCCATCGTGCTCGCCGCCGTCGGACTGTACAGCGTGACGGCGTACTCGGTGGCACAGCGCACGCAGGAAATCGGCATCCGAATGGCGCTCGGCGCCGAAGGGCAGCAGGTGCGATGGCTCATTCTGCGGCGAGGGATGATCCAGCTCGCAGTCGGGTTGACGCTCGGGCTCGCGGGTGCGCTGGGGGTCGGACGACTCCTGCAGGGGTTGTTGGTGGGGACCGGACCCACGGATGCGGTGACGCTCGTCGCAATCAGTCTCGTGCTCGTGACGGTGGCGGCAATGGCGTGCTTCTGGCCCGCCCGCCGCGCGACACGGCTCGATCCGGTGAAGGCGCTCAGGTATCAGTAAAGGAACGAACCCGAGGATTCGTCATGACCGAGCCCGACCAATACGTACTCGGCTACCGCCAGGCGGAGCAAGAGCGGCTGCAACAACAGGCGCAACAGCTCGCGCATGAATCGAGCTGGTTGTTCGATCAGATCGCGCTGACCCGCGGCTCGCGTGTTGTCGAGATCGGCTGCGGGCCTCACGGTTGTCTCGATCTCCTCTCCGAGCGGGTTGGTCCGGCGGGGCGCGTCGTGGGAGTCGAGCGGAGCGCGGAGGCTGTCGCCCTCGCCCGCACGCTCATTTCACAACGCAACTTCACGAACGTCGACGTGCTCGAGGGTGATGCTCGATCCACCGGGCTGCCCAGGGCATCCTTCGATCTCGCGACATCGCGCCTCGTCCTGGTCAATGTGCCTCTGCCCGAGCAGATCGTTGCCGAAGCGGTTGCACTCGTGCGACCGGGAGGTTGCGTTGCGTTCCATGAAGCCGACTATGTGAGCCACGTGTGCGATCCGCCATCGAGTGCGTGGACCTGTCTTGTCGAGCTCCTGCAGACCTACTCCGCGATGAATGGAATCGATCCGCTGATCGGGCGCAAGCTGCCGCGTCTGCTTCGGGAGGCCGGGCTGATCGATGTTCGTGTGAATCCCATCATTCACATCTACCCACCGGGTCACGGCCGTCGCAGCCTCCTGTTGGATTTTTCAGAGAACCTGAGCGAGCGACTCGTCGCGCAGAAACTGATCGGCGCGAAAGAGCTCACCGGTTTGAAAGCCGATCTCTCCCGGCATCTTGCCGACCCGAACACGCTCGTCGTCTCGCATCTCTACGTTCAGTCGTGGGGACGCAAACCGGACTAGGTCCGCAGCCGGTGCGCGGGTCCTGTCGCCGATTTTCCTTTGCCCGTCCTCGGGCCGACAAGCGCGTGTACGTGAGACGGCCCTGCGCGGCGGACAAAGAAAAATCGGCGCCACCCGCCATGAGGGCTGGGAAACGTGTCACTGTCGGCAGTGCAAGCCGGCCGCTCAATCATGGATCCGCGACCTATTTCGGTAGGGCTCAGCTTTAGCTGAGCTAACCACTCAGTTTCTCGCAGCCGTTGCGCGGGTCCTGTCACCGATTTTTCTTTGCCCGTCCTCGAGACGACACGCGCGTGTACGGGAGACGGCCCTGCGCGGCGGACAAAGAAAAATCGGCGCCACCCGCCATGAGGGACTACGAAACGCGTCACTGTCGGAAGAGTGCAAGCCGGCCGCTCAATCATGGATCCGCGACCGCATTGGTTAGACGGTACACCCTGAGGCTTCCGGGTCAGGCCCCGTGGATCGGTCTGACGCTAGGGCGTCAGTCAGGAGTAATCACGCTTCACGCGGCCGTCCGGCCCGTATAATCCACGGAACGCTTGGCTCTCACCCCCGGCGCGCGCCTCGGACCGTACCAAGTTCTCTCCGCCTTAGGAGCCGGCGGCATGGGCGAGGTGTACCGCGCCCGGGACACCAGGCTGAATCGCGACGTCGCACTGAAGATTCTTCCCGACGCCTTCGCCACTGATCCGGACCGCCTCGCACGGTTTCAGCGGGAAGCGACGACGCTCGCCTCACTGAATCATCCCAACATCGCCCACATCCACGGTCTCGAAGAATCCAACGGTGTCCGTGCGCTGGTGATGGAACTCGTCGAGGGCGAAGACTTGTCGCAGCGCATTGCGCGCGGGCCGATCTCGATCGACGAGGCGCTGCCGATCGCGAAGCAGATCGCGGAGGCGCTCGAAGCAGCGCATGAACAAGGGGTCATTCATCGCGATCTCAAACCCGCGAACATCAAGCTGCGGCCGGACGGTACAGTGAAGGTACTTGACTTCGGCCTGGCGAAGCTCGCGCATCCGGCCGCCACGGCCGGCTCCCCCAACGTCACGGTCTCTCCCACGATCACGTCGCCCGCGATGATGACGGGCGTGGGCGTGATCCTCGGGACCGCAGCTTACATGGCGCCGGAGCAGGCCAAGGGACGCGAGGCCGACAAACGCAGCGACATCTGGGGCTTCGGGTGCGTGCTCTACGAGATGCTCGCTGGGAAGCGGGCCTTCGACGGCGAGGACATGACCGACGTGCTAGGCGCGGTCGTGCGCCTCGAGCCAGATTGGGAGGCCGTGCCGTCGGACGCGACGCCAGCCGTTCGTATGCTGCTGCGCGGATGTCTGGTGAAGGACCGGCGGCAGCGCGTGGGCGACATGTCAACCGTTCTGTTCGTGCTTGGCAACGTGACGAGCCTCACGACCACAGGGCAGGGGCAGGCGGAAACCGCGACGCTCGACTCGGCGAAGGGCGTGAAGAAACGCTGGCGACGAACGGCCGCGGTCGCAGCGGCGGCGCTGGTCGTCGGGGCCGCGGCCTCGGCCTGGTACTTTCGACGCGCGCCCACGGCAGCCACGACCGAACAGCCGGCGGTTCGCTTGTCCCTATTCACCCCGGCCAATGTGGCCCTCGCCGGAGGCGCCAATCAACTCGTTCCCGTCGTGTCGCCCGATGGCCGGCGAGTCGTGTTCAGCGCGTCCACGCTTGGCGAGCCGGTCCGGATCTGGGTCCGCTCGCTCGAGTCGCTGGACGCACGGTCGCTGCCCGGCACCGACAACGCTCGCGGACCGTTCTGGTCGCCGGACAGCCGCACGCTGGCCTTCTTCGCCGATGACAAGCTGAAGACCATCGACGCGGCCGGCGGACCGGTGCAGACGGTGTGCGATGTACCCAACGCCGCGGGTAACCCAGGTGCCGCGTGGAATCGCGCCGGCACGATCGTGTTCGCAAGACGCGCGGGCGGACTGATGAAGGTTGCAGCGGCTGGTGGCGACCCGGCCCCGGCCACAGTGGTGGACGCCACCAGCGGCGACGGGAGTCATGTGTTTCCGACCTTCCTCCCCGATGGCCGCCATTTCCTCTACTTGTCGAGGCCGTCGAACACGCTGTGGCTCGGGACGCTGGATTCGAGCGAGGCCACGCGCCTCTTCAGTTCGGAATCGCAAGTCCTCTACGCCGACGGCCACCTGCTGTTCGCGCGCCAAGGTACGCTCCTCGCGCGACCGTTCGATGCGAGCCGGGCGACGCTCGCGGGCGAACCCATGGCCGTCGCCGAACAGGTGGCTATCGAAACTACCCTCGGGGCCGCTGCGTTTTCGAGCTCGGAGACCGGCGTGCTCGTCTATCGTACCGGAGCGGCAAGCTCACAGACGCAGCTCACCTGGGTGGATCGTTCCGGCAACGAGATCGGCAAGGTGGGCCCTGCCGGCTCCTACCGCAATCCCGTGCTGTCGGGAAACGGGACGCGTGTCGCCCTGGAAGCGTCGGATTCCGAGAATCGCACGCAGGATCTCTACATTTTGGAGCTGGCGCGCGGCACCTTGTCGCGATTCACCTTCGATCGAGGTAATGAAATCTATCCCGTCTGGTCGCCCGACGACAGCCGACTCGCGTTTGGCTCCGATCGGCAGCGAGGCTCCTACAGCCTGTACGAGAAGATGACAAGCGGCGCCGCTGGCGAGGACCTGCTGCTGCTCGCCTCCGATGACAGCCTGTCGGGGCCGGCCCCGTTTGATTGGTCGCCCGACGGAAAGTTTCTCTTGTTCCGCAACACATCGCTCGAAACGCGTGGCACTGCCAACATCGGAATCCTGCCGCTCTCGGGCCAGCGAACACCGCGTCTTCTGTTCCCGCCGGCGGACTTCAACCAGACCCACGTCCAGATCTCTCCGGATGGCCGCTGGATCGCGTACGTATCGCGCGAGACCGGTCGGAACGAGGTGTACGTCGCCAGCTTCCCGACTCCGCGCGGCAAGTGGCCGATCTCGAAGGACGGCGCCGCCTTCCCGCGCTGGCGGGGTGACAGCCGGGAGCTTTTCTACGTTGCGGCGGATGGGCGGATCACGGCCGTCCCCATCTCGGGAACAACCACGCTCGAAGTCGGCGTGCCGGTTCCGCTGTTCAGCGCTCGCATCTTGGGCGGCCCGTCGACCGTCGTCGGCTTCCGCGCGCAGTACGACGTGACCGCGAACGGCCAGCGGTTCCTGCTGAACGTGCCGGTGGACGAGGAAGCATCCTCGCCGGCGATCACGGTGGTGCTCAACTGGGCGGCGGGGCTCAGGAAGTAGAGTTCAAAGCTCTCGATGGCGCGGTCACTCTGCACGGAATCGGATAGGTAACGAGTAGTCGCTAGCGTTGACCGATCTCGCAGCAGATGGTTCGCCAGTGAGCCGTCGCCCAAGGAATCATCCGCCCGCCGCGCGACAGCTCTGATCGGGCGTTAATATCAACGCTTCATGGCGATCGCAGCTGTACGCGGCACGATGATCGTAGCCACCGTTGCATGGGCGATCGGCGAAGTGCTCATGCGGCGTTCGCCCACATCCGATCGATTGGCGCGAGCGAGCTGGACGGTCGGAATTGCGCTCGCCCTTACACACGTCGTGTTCGCCTTTCAGATGGTTTACGCGTGGAGTCACGAGGCAGCGGTCACAGCCACTGTCCAGCAGGCCGTCGATCGCTTCGGCTGGGGCTGGCGAGGCGGAATTTACATCAACTACGGCTTTCTGGCGGTATGGCTCGCTGATGTATGGTGGTGGTGGCTCGCGCCACACTCGCACGCTGCCCGCGGCGGTCGAATAGAGATGGCGCGGTTCGCGCTCTTTACCTTCATGTTTCTCAACGGCGCAGTTGTGTTTGCCTCCGGAATTGGCCGCATGGTCGGAATTGCTTCGGTAGCCGTTGCGATACTCGCGCACATCAGATCAGGCCGCTTTGGTCTCGACGCGAGGACTTAATCGTTTACGCCAAGCTGAGTTGCCTCCGGAGCGCGAGGACGAGTCCTGTCAGACGAGCACGGCGGCACTCGCCGTTACCTCTCAAGCGGCGCGTCGGCTCCATTCGCGTGTCAGCCCGCCGTTGATCCGATCCCGGGTCGGCCCACGCACGGGCTCGCGTCGCGAGCTCGTCGCACACTTGAGGCCACTCGTGCAGTGTTGCTGGATCGAAGTCGGCCCCATTCGGCCACACGAGGGTGCCGGCCTCGGAGTCAAGCGCCACTGCGTTGAACGTCGCGACATCCTGCAGCGGGCCGAACAGTACTCCGTGCAGGACGGGCTTGAAATCGATGCGCTGTTCAGTTCCGTCGGTGAATGCCACCGAAAGCGTATACGGGCCGACGATGCTAAACCGCGTTACGCGATGAATCGGATGGTTCATGATCTTACCTGAGTGGTTCGATCTTGACGGGCGGCTGGCCGGATTGCAAGAGCTCCCAGTCGTGCTCAACTCCGCCCGATGGATTTCTGCCCATGCCTCGACGAGATGCGTTGCTTTCTTGGCAAGCCGCCGCCAAGGCACTCAATAGTGTCGACCGCAAAGACAGCCGCGTGGTCCTGGTAGGACGCATGAAAATGGGCTCGGTGGTGCTGCCCGCCGCCCAGCTGCCTCGGCCGCATGTGAGACACTTCGTTCGTGGCGGCCCCGCTCGTCGACGCGTACCTGAACCGTATCGGCCTCACGGATCCCGGTCCTGTGGACGTGACCGGCCTGCGCTGCCTGCAGGCGGCACACGTCGAAGCGATCCCCTTCGAGAACCTCGACATCCTGCTGGGCCGCGGTGTTCACCTCGACCTCGCACGGCTGCGCGACAAACTGATCGCGCATCGCCGCGGCGGCTACTGCTTCGAGCAGAACACGCTGTTCGTCGAGATCCTCCGTGAGATCGGCTTCACCGCGAGCCCGATGGAGGCGCGTGTTCGCGCCGGCGCTACCGCGGTGCTCCCACGCACGCACATGGTGATCGCGGTGGAGATCGACGAGCAGTCGTGGCTGGCCGATGTCGGGTTCGGCGGGGAAGGACCATGCGAGCCGCTGCCGATGACCGGCGAGGCGACCGCGCCGACGGCGGGCCTCGCCTATCGGGTAGTCGAGGAAGGCGAGCTGCGCGTCCTGCAGATGTGGCGCGATGGCGCATGGGCCGACCAGTATGCCTTCCTGCCCCATCCTGTGCAGGCGATCGATCTCGAAGTGGCGAACTGGTTCACCAGCACGCATCCGAGCAGCCCGTTCGTCCGGACGCTGACGGCGCAACGCGCCACGCGGGACGTCCGCTACGTGCTGCGCTACCCGGCCTATACGGAAATCCGCGCGTCAGGTACCCGCACGCGCGAAATCGCCCGCGTCGAGCTCCTGCCACTGCTGCGCGACGTATTCCTCATCGAGTTGCCGGCCGACACGATCTTTCCGGCGATCGACAACCGGTCTGCCAACGCGCTCGCCTGAACTCGAGAGAACATTCTGCGATATCGGGTGGTCGCGCACACGTTCCACCTGGATGCGGATGCGCGGAGCCGATTCAGGAAGGCACAGGCTGATGTTTTTCCCACCATGCCCGTGCGACTTCCCGGGTCCACTCGCAGCTGACAGGCACCGCTTCAAGACGGCGGGCCAGTTCGCGCGCGGTCTGCGGCCGATCCGATGGGTCTTTGGCCAGGCACGCAAGCACGATCGCATCGAGTTCTTTCGGAATCGGCAGTTCTGTCCGTGCGGACGGCGGCTGCGGCGTCGTTTGCGTATGCTGAATGAGAAACTGCATCGGCGTGTCACCGGTGAAGACGAGCTGACCGGTGAGCAGCCAATACGTGAGGCAGCCGGTCGCGTAGATATCGGCGCGGTGATCCACGGGCCGTCCGCCGAGCACTTGCTCCGGGGCGATGAACGCCGGCGTACCGCGCACGCTAAGCTCAGCGGTGAGAGCCGTCACCGTCGGCGCCGCTTCGGCATGGCTTGGCTGGTGAATCGCTTTGACGATGCCGAAGTCCAACACTTTTACGAAGTCATAGTCTTCGCCATAGCGGCACAAGACGATGTTGGCGGGCTTGATGTCGCGATGTACCAGCGAGAGCGACTCCGCCTCAGAGAGTGAATGACACACCTGGCGGATCACGTGAATCACGCGCTCTGCCGGCATCGGTCCGAACTTCTTCACGATCCGCTCGGCGTCAAGGCCATTGAGGAGCTCCATCACGTAATAGAAAGTCCCATCATCCGCGATGCCGAAATCGAAAAGTTCCACGGTGTGCGGCGACCGCAGGCTCGCGATCGCTTGCGCCTCGCGCTCGAACCGACTCACGGCTTCCGATCCGATGATCGAGGACGCGGTGGGCGGACGAATGAGCTTGATTGCGGCGGGCCTTGCGAGCAGCCGATGGCGTGCGCGCCAGACCTCTCCCATCCCGCCCTGGCCGAGGCGCTCGAGAAGACGGTAGCTGCCCAGCTCTCGGGCTTTTCGGACCTCATGGCCGAGCGCGAAGAGCACGCGCGCGCCGACATACGCCATCCCGACGACCACCAGGTACGGAAAGACAAAGACGATGAAGAACTCCCAGGCGTTCGGCAGCGCGCGAGGCGGGTACACCGCGAACGACACGGCGGCCATCACGGGCACGCTGCTGGATGCGGCGAGTCCCGCCACGAGCGACCGCCGCGGCGACGAAGGAACGGCGATAGTAAAGAGGAGCGTCCAGACGGCGACCCACGAGAGCCCGATCCACGTGGCGTCTCGAAGATAGTCGAGGCTCTGGGGCTGGAGCAGCTCCGCGCCAGCGATCCCGTAGCTGGCGGCGACTTCGAAGACGATAGCGATCGCGGCGGCAGCCCGAGGCGACAGACGGGGGTTGGTAATGGCAACGGCAAGGAAAAGCGCGACGGAGATTGCGATCGTGCCCGGCAGCCACTGCACGATGGCGCCGAACTGAACGGAGCGATCGGCCCTCGAGATGAGCGTTGGGAAGAAGTCGATCAGAAAAAAGACCGCGGCGTACAGGAGAGCCATCACCCGAAGCCGTCGCGTCGCCTGCCGAACCAGATCGCTCGGCAACCCTTGCGAATCCGGTCCTGCCGTCTCTGCGCGGTGTGCTTCGTCGGGACGGAGAAGCGTTGGGCCGCCGGTCCGCGTGTTCATTCGCGCTGATTGTAAGGCCTGGCCCGCTGTAAGATCGGGTTCGAACTGTCCGCGAAACCTCGAGGAAAGGAACGACATGGACCGTGCAGCCATGATCCGCAGCCTGCTCTTGATTGTGGCCGCGTTGGGCGCCGCGCTTCCCGCGGTGGCACAGACGCCGCGCGTCGAGGTGTCGGGAGGCTATCAGTTTCTCAATGTCTCGGCAGATTTGGAAAGTATCGACATTGGCGACATTCCGGTCCGGAATGTCGATCAGTCGTTGCCAGCCGGCTGGTACGTCGATCTTGCCGGGAATTTGAACCGCCACTTCGGTGTCGTGTTCGCCGCGGGCGGCAATTACAAGTCGATGACAGAATCGGCGAACTTTGGCGGTCTTGCAGCAAGCGCCTCAATGGACCTGAGGATACATGAGTTCATGGGCGGAGTGCGCTACAGCATCCGCGCGAACCCGACGGTGGTTCCGTTCGGGCAGTTCCTGGTTGGCGCGATCAATGCTTCGGCGAAGGTCACAGCATCAGGCAGCGTCGCCGGCACCCCTGGGTTTTCCTTCAGCGAAGAGGCGAGCGGCACGGACATAGCGCTGCAGGCAGGCGGCGGAATGCAGCTGCGCCTCGCGGACAAGTTCGCTGTCCGTGTCGGCGCAGACTACATTCGGATTCTCGCTGTCGAGGGCGTGAATGCGTTCCGGTTTGGCGCGGGCATCGTGCTCGCCCGCTGACGCCGATTTTCCTTTGCCCGTCCTCGGGCCGACACGCGCGTGGACGTGAGACGGCCCTGCGCCCTTCGACGAGGCTCAGGGCGCCCCGAGCCGTGTCGAGGGGCGCGGCGGACAAAGAAAAATCGGCGCCACCCGCCATGAGGGCTGCGAAACGAATCCCTGTCGGACGAGTGCAAGCCGGCCGCTCAATCATGGATCCGCGACTGCATTGGTTAGACGGAACACCCTGGGCTTCCGGGGAAGAGGCCCCTTGGATCGGTCTACCCTACCGTCACTCAGGAGTAATCTAGGGGAGAGATATGGACCTTAGCCGTCGAGCCTTGCTGCTCTCCGCAGCTGCGATTGCCGGAAAGGTCCACGTCGCGAAGGCATCGCAGGGTTCGAATCCCTTACCGGCACGGCGTCCGCGACTGCGGTTTTCCGATGACCACGCCGTTGTTGAAACAGCCTCTGGCCGGGTGCGCGGCTATGCCGAAGATGAAGTCTACGTTTACAAGGGAATTCCCTACGGAGCGTCGACGGGTGGCGATGGCCGCTTTCAGCCCCCGCGCAAGCCTGAACCATGGCGCGATGTCCGCGACTGCTTGCAGTACGGCCCTGTGTCTCCGATGTGGGAGCGGAGCTACGGCGAAAGGGCGACGTTCTTTCAGGGCAGAGATCTGGGTCGCATGGGTGAGGATTGCCTTCGATTGAACGTATGGACACGAGGTCTGAACGATCGCGCCAAGCGGCCGGTCATGTTCTGGCTCCATGAGGGTGGCTTTTTTCTGGGTTCAAGCCAGGAGCACGCCGCCTATGACGGCGCGAACCTCGCACGTCGCGACGTTGTCGTTATCACCATCAATCATCGACTCAATGTCTTTGGATTTTTGAACCTCGCTAACTTTGGCGAAAAGTACGTTCGTTCGGGGAATATTGGCTTGCTCGACATCGTTGCGGCGCTGCAGTGGGTGAAGGAAAACATTGCCGGCTTCGGTGGAGATCCTGACAACGTCACACTTTTCGGGCATTCGGGCGGCGGTGCCAAGATCAACTATTTGCTCACGATGCCGACGGCGGAGGGCCTGTTCCACAAGGCCATTGCACAGAGCCCGGAGCCGCGCATCACGACGTGGAAATCTCCCGATGAGACTTCGAGGCTGGCGGTTGCACTCGTTTCGGAGCTAGGTCTCACTCCCGATCGTATTGACGATTTGCAAACCATGCCCTTTGATCGGGTCGCAAACGCTGCGCTGAAGGTACTGCAGGGTGCGAACGGCGCGCTTGCAATTTTGCCCAGTGTCGATGGGAATCTAGTACCGGAACCACCATTCATGACAGTGGCTCCTGAGGCGTCGAAGAATGTGCCGCTGATGGTAGGCACCACGATGCGTGAAAGCGGTGCGATTCTGCGACCAATGCAGAAGCCAATTGACGAGGCGGCTCTACGCGAACTCGCATCACAGAAATACGGATCACGGGCAAGCGACGTGCTGTCGGCGTTCCGCGCTGCGTATCCGACAGCAGAGCGTATTGATCTGTGGGGTCACATAGACTCATTCGATTTGCGTAAGACGACCGTCGTACAGGCGCAGCGTAAGGCGGCGCAGGCGATTGCCCCAGCCTACCTATACCTGTTCGCTTGGCGAACACAAATACTCGATGGTCTTCCGCGGGCGTTTCATGGGAGTGAAGTACCGTTTGTATTCGACAACACCAACTTGGCCGCCTCGATGACCGGCGGCACTGAAGAAGCGAGCGGGTTGGCGGCTCGTGTTAGTGCTGCATGGGTCAGTTTTGCGCGGAACGGGAATCCGAATCACAAGGGCCTCCCGAATTGGTCACCGGTCACGACCAAACGCGTACCAACCATGGTTTTCGACAATGTTTCTGAAGTGAAGGTCGACCAGGATGCTGAAGCGCTAAGTCTGACGAAGTAAAGAAACTATCTGGCCCTCGCCCCTGGCACCCGCCTCGGCGTGTACGAAGTCACCGCGCCGATCGGCGAAGGTGGGATGGGACAGGTCTATCAAGCTCGCGACACGAAGCTCAATCGCGATGTCGCGCTCAAAGTCTTGCCCGACTCTCTCGCTCACGATGCCGAACGGCTCGCCAGGTTCACACGCGAAGCCCAGACGCTCGCGTCGCTGAACCATCCGAACATTCGGAGATCTGAATTTCCTGGCAGTGTCGCGTGACGGGTCACGCTTTTATATCCCACAAGCGGTGGAGCAACCGGAGTCTGACGTGATCCACGTCCGCATGGGCTGGGCCAAGTGATGCGGGGGAGATCGTCGTCCGCCGCCTAGCTGGCGCCGCGCGCCAGCGTCATTGCGATTCCGCCGATGACGAGGAGTGCGGATACGGCCAATCGCGGCGAAACAGGTTCCATCAGGAACACGACGCCTCCGGCCGCAGCGAGCACGGGCACCGCCAATTGCAGAACTCCGGCCTGTGTCGCTGTGAGGCCACGAAGTGCGGAGTACCAGACCGTGTACCCCAACCCTGACGTCAGTGCGCCGGAGACGACGGCGAGGACGATTCCCCTCGGCGAAACGTGCATCTGTTGCGCCGCCAGAATACTGACGATGATCACCAGAGGGACTGCACGCACAAAATTGATCGTCGTGTGGGCAAGTGGGTTCGCCATGCCTCGCCCGCGCAACGTGTAAATCCCCCAGGACACACCTGCGATTCCCATCAACGCGGCAGCCGACGGCGGTGGTGCCGTCAAGCCTGGAAACACCAGGTACACCAGGCCCGCGAGCGCGAGAAGGAAGCCCAGCCATTGCGTGGGCAGCAGCGTTTCGCCCAACCTTGCTGCCGATATCAGCAGCGTCACCTGCACAGCACCGAACAGGATCAGCGCGCCCGTCCCGGTACTCAGCCGTGTGTAGGCGAAGGAAAACGGCACCGCATACAAGAAGAGCATCGCGGGCGATGCCCAGGACCTGACCGCTGCACTACCAATATTCCCGCGAGTACAGGACATGACCACGAGCAACATGGCCGCACCAGATACCACTCGAACGGACGTGAATGTGGCCGGATCGATTGTCGCCTCGCGGAGCGCCAGCCGGCACAGTACCGAGTTCGCGGCAAACGCCAGGAGTGCCAGCGTTGCGTAAATGGCGGTTTGCGCGGTGCTCACCTCACGCAGAGGCCGGCGCGATATTCTGATTGACCCTGAACAGGTTGTTCGGGTCGTACTTCATCTTCGCCACCGCCAACCGCCCGTAATTGTCTCCGTACGCGGCCTGCACGCGGCCATCGGCCTCGTCGTCGAACATGAAATTCACGTAGCCGCCGCCCATGTTATAGGGATGCACGGCCTTCCAATAGGCGCGCCCCCACGATTTCAGTGCTTCGGCGTCTCGGGGTTCGGGAGAGATGCCGGCAATGACCATCGAGAACGATGCGTCGCGCGCACCCCACGGAGTGGCGTCGCGCGCCACACGTCTCACGGCGCCATCGATGGGATAGAGGTGCATCAGGCACAATTCAGTCGGCGCTTTGGCCGCTTCGGCGATGTGCACGTCAATCGCCTCGTCTGCGAGCGATTTCACGAAATCGCCTTTCCAGTACCACTGCAGCCCCTTGGGAAAGAAGGGATCGAACAGCGCGTTGATCGCAGGGAACGGCATGTCGCTCATCCAGTTGAAGATCGGCGGCGGCAATGTGTCGAGGAGCGGCGCCAGTGCACGCTGGCCGGCCTCGGCCGGTCCGTTGTAGCTGCCGATGATCGCGCACGCGCGCTTTCCCCATCCTTCCCTGGGGAACGGATCCATCGAGGGAACGGTCTTCAAACCGACGAAGATTCCAAGGTCTTCCGTTGCGGTTGGCAGGAAGTCGCGATACGCACGCATGACCTGCCTGGCGTGAACCGCATCCCAGAAGATGGGACCCGCGTAGACGGTCTTCACTGGATGGGCTTGAAAGAGGAAGCTGGTGACCACGCCGAAGTTGCCACCACCACCGCGAATAGCCCAGAACAAATCCGGGTGTGCGCGCTCGCTGGCGGTCACGACACTGCCATTGGCGAGGACGACATCCGCTTCCAGGAGATTGTCGACCGTCAGGCCGTGCTTGCGCGTGAGATAGCCCGTCCCGCCGCCGAGCGTGAATCCCGCAACGCCTGTTGACGACACGATGCCGAGAGGGACGGCGAGACCGAACGCGTGAGTCGCGTGATCGACATCGCCCGACGTGCAGCCAGGTTCAACACGGACGGTCTTCGTGGACGGATCCACTCGAACGCTCTTCATCATCGACAGATCGATCACGAGCCCGTCGTTACAGCTGCCCAGGCCCGGTCCGTTGTGGCCGCCGCCACGAATGGCCACCAGCACGTTTTGATCGCGCGCGAAGTTGACAGCAGTGATGACATCGGCTGTGTCGACGCAGCGTGCGATCAAGCGCGGACGCTTGTCGATCATGCCGTTGTACAGGGCGCGCGCAGCGTCGTAGTCGGTATCGGTCGGTTGAATCAGTCGTCCACGAAGATTCTGCTGAAGCGCTGCAATCGCCTGTTCGGTCATCGTCGCCTCCGTGAGTGTCGAAACGGCCACATCTTAGCCCAAGACCAACGACGGAAAACCCGTCGGCGTTCAGGCAGGAGTAATCCGCTTCGCCGGGAGCACCTGCCCTATAATCCACGGAAGTCTGGCCCTTGCCCCCGGCACGCGCCTCGGTGCCTATGAAATCACTGCCCAGATCGGCGCGGGCGGGATGGGCGAGGTCTACCGCGCCACGGACACGAACCTCAAGCGTACCGTCGCCATCAAAGTCCTGCCCGAGTCGGTTGCCGCGGATAGAGATCGGCTTGCGCGATTTCAGCGTGAAGCCGAAGTGCTCGCCTCATTGAACCACTCGAACATCGCGGCGATCTATGGTCTCGAGCGATCGGATGGCGTGACGGCCCTCGTCATGGAGATGGTGGAAGGGCCCACGTTGGCCGATCGCATCGCACACGGACCGATTCCCATTGAGGAGACGCTGTCGATTGCCAAACAGATTGCCGAGGCGTTGGAGTCGGCGCACGAGCACGGCATCATCCACCGCGATCTGAAACCAGCCAACATCAAATTGCGCGAAGACGGCACTGTGAAGGTGCTCGACTTCGGGCTCGCGAAAGCGATCGAACCGACGGCCTCGGCAGTGAACATGTCGCAGTCACCCACGATCACCAGTCCCGCCATGATGACCGGGGTTGGCGTGCTGCTGGGCACCGCGGCGTATATGGCTCCGGAGCAGGCACGGGGCAAGCCCGTGGACAAGCGTGCCGACATCTGGGCGTTCGGCTGCGTGCTCTACGAGATGCTGACGGGTCAGCGTGCCTTTGGCGGGGACGATGTGACGGTGACATTGTCGCGCGTGGTCGAGCGAGACCCAGATTTCGACGCGCTTCCCGCCACGGTGCCGCAACGGGTCCGTCAGGCGCTCCGCCTGTGCCTGCGGAAAGATCCGAAGCAGCGCGCGCACGACATCGCGGACATTCGCATGGCGCTCGAGGGCGCGTTCGAGACGGTCGCCGCGCTGACGACGTCATCAGCGTCATCGGTGCCACGCGGGCGGTTGGCGTGGATAACTGCGTTCGCCGTGGCAGCGGTGTTGGCCGCCGCTCTGGCTATTCCGACGGTGCGGCATCTGCGCGAGACACCGCCACCGTCGCCACCGGAAACGCGCACGGAGATCGTCACGCCCACTACCGACGCTCCCACATCGTTTGCGCTCTCGCCCGACGGCCGCCAGATTGTCTTCGTCGCGTCGGATGACAAGTCGTCGCGCCTGTGGTTGCGGTCGCTGGCAACGACGACGGCGCAGCCGCTGGCGGGCACAGAGGGGGCCATGGCTCCTTTCTGGAAACCCAACGGCCGGTCAATTGGGTTCTTCGCGGGCGGCGCGCTGAAGAAGCTCGACCTCGATGGCGGTGCGCCGCAACCCCTGGCTCCGGTCGCCGCCGCCGTTAGTCGCAACGGGACGTGGAACACGGACGACGTAATTCTGTTTTCGTCGACCTCCACGACCCTCAGCCGAATATCCGCCGCCGGCGGTGTGGCGACGATCGTGACGACGCTCAGTACACGGCAACCAATCACCGCGCCGCAATTTCTGCCAGACGGCCGCCGGTTTCTGTTCCACGCGCAGTCGCCGGATACGGCCGGGATTTACCTGGGTACGCTCGACGGCAGCCCGCCCACCAGGCTGACGCAAGCCGAGGGCAGCGGGGTGTATCTGTCCCCCGGCTGGCTGCTGTGGGGGCGGGCAGGTGCGCTCGTTTCCCAGCGGCTCGACCTCGAGCGGGCGGCGCTTACGGGCGATCCGGTAGTAGTGGCCGACGAGGTCGCGATTGAGGGTAATGGGAGGACCGCCGTGTCGGTGGCGGCGATGGGCTTGGTGGCGTATCGAACAGGCGGGGTCATCCAGCGGCAACTGACGTGGGTTGACCGATCAGGCAGGACGCTGGGAACGCTTGGCGAGCCGGATGGCACTCTGGTGGATCCCCGCGTGTCGCCCGACGGCCATCGCGTGGTCGTAGCCCGTATAGTAAAGGGCAACTCCGACGTCTGGTTGATGGACGGCACACGCACCCAACGCGTGACGTTCGATGCGGCTGTCGACCGGTCTCCCGATTGGTCCCCCGATGGCAGACGGATCGTCTTCCACTCGGCCCGGACTGGCGCAGGTGACCTCTATCAAAAGCTGATGGGCGGTGCGGGTATGGAGGAACTGCTCGTGGCGTCGGACCAGATCAAAACCCCTACCAGCTGGTCCGCCGATGGTCGCTTCCTGCTCTATCACAGTGTAGAAGGCACGTACAACATCGACCTCTGGATCGTGCCGATGGTAGGTGACCACAAGCCGGAGGTCGTTTTAAAGACCCCCGTCCGTGAGGGTTACGCCGTGTTCTCGCCGGATGACCGCTGGGTGGCCTACATGTCGGCCGAATCAGGGCAGATGGAAGTCTACGTGCGGCCGTTTGTCCGGCCTGGCAGTGCTGACACAGCCGCGGGAGTAGTCGAGGGCCAGTTGGTGTCGACAGCTGGCGGCATCCATCCCGTCTGGCGGCCCGATGGCAAGGAACTCTATTACCTCAACCCTGCGGGCGCGATGATGGCGGCACCGATCACCGTCACCGGGTCCACGCTCGCACCTGGCGTACCGGTCGTGCTCTTTGCCACGCGCATCGTCGGTGAAGGCGTGGATGGGTCACAACGTCGGCAATACGACGTGGCTCCCGACGGCCGCTTCCTCATCAATACCGTGCTCGACAGCGGCACCGTGCCGATCACACTGCTGCAGAACTGGAATCCAGAGGCGAAGCGATAAACCTCGCAGCGCCGACTGCATCGCAGAACAGCACGGTATCAGTCCTGCGTTCTTACTTGATAACAGCCTGCATCACCGCGTTCTCAAACTCCGGTCGCATGTCGCGCACAGGGGTTTGGATCATCATGATCGCTATGAGGTTTTCCTTCGGAGTCCACCCAGAAGTGCGTGCCAAACGCACCGCTCCAGCCAAAGCTGCCGTCTGACACGCGCGAGCCGCTGGCAGTGGCGTGATTCACAACGCGGACGCTCAAGCCATAACCCTCGCCGGGCGTTCGGCCTGGTAAGGTGTCTGGCGCATGAACCGATGACATGTACGCGACGGTCCGCGGGCTCAGCAGACGCTTGCCGTTCAGTTCACCGCCGTTCGCGAGCATCTGCGCGAACTTCGCGTACTCCTCCGCCGTCGTGATGAGTCCGCCGGCTCCCATGAAGTACACCTTGCTTTGCATTCTGCCGGGGTTCGGATCTTTCGACATTCGACCCTTGGTGTCGAGCTGGTAGGCCGTCACCATCCTCGGCTCGAGCGTGTCGGTCGGATAGAACGACACATCCTTCATCCCGAGCGGATCGAACACGCGCTGCCGCAGGAACTGATCGAATGGCTGCCCTGACGTGATCTCGACGATGCGTCCCAGGATGTCAAATCCCGCTCCGGCGCTGTAAGCCCACCGCGTACCAGGCTGGAACTCGAGCGCGCTCATGCCGAGGCGGGGCACGTAGTCAGCAAGCGTGTCGGTTGGCTTGCGCACAATTTCGGGACGCCGGATGTCGGCATTGCTCATCGGGCCGCTGCCGATCCCGGACACATGCGTCAGCAAATCGCGAATCGTGACGTCCCGCGTGGCCGGCACGCTATAGAACGTCGGCGTGGCTTGGCCATCTGCAGGCGGACCCTGCCGTGGCTGTTCGACGGCGACCTTCAGATCTTTGAAGGAGGGAATATGCTTCGACACTGGATCGGTGATGCGGAGCCGCCCTTCCTCCATCATCATCATGATCGCAACGCCCGTGATGGGCTTGGTCATCGACGCAATGCGGAACACCGCGTCTTTGGTCATCGGCTTCTTCGAGTCGATGTCGGCCACGCCGGTCGCCTCAAAGTGCGCGATCCTGCCGTGCCGCGCCACCAGTGTCACTCCGCCAGCGATCTCGCCCGCCGCGATGTGGCGTTTCATCATCTCGGTGATGCGGGTCAGTCGCGGCGTCGAAAGGCCCACATCCTCAGGTGTGGCGACCGTCGTCTGGGCCCCCAACCGCAATACGAGCACAGACACCAGCACCGTGCCGACTATCGCCGCGAGGACACGCAGGCCAGGCTTCATATGAGCTCCTTTGATCTATGTTCGAGAGACCTTCGGCTGTGAGGGTAACAGATATCGGTGCCTCGATGGTTTCCAGCTGTGCTCTTCCCACCTGGCGTAACGCCGTTTGATCCCATGTCGCCCAGTGTGGAGTAATTCGTCGAGGACCGGTGCGAATCACACTATTCGTGGCGACAAATTCTTCTTTCTGACGTGTGAAGTCTCCGTTTGTGGTTCGACGATTGTGTCGTCCCGAACTAAGACAAAAGCCCCGCGTACGGGCGACATCTATCGCGCACTTTCTGAAGGAAGGATTTACAACGTCGAGTTCGTCGACGGCACGTGTATTTTCTTGTTCGACGGCAGCGAGAATCCGTTCGACTTCGACTTCACCACACAAGCCACCGCGGAGGCGGCCGCCCAGGCGCTGCTCGACCAGGTGTTCATCGATCTTGTCGCCCCGGATCTCTTCGACACGGAGCCCGAGTTCACGTTTGGCTGTTCCAGCTTCTTGCGATGCGATGTGTGGATGCCGTTCGGTCCCGGGGATCCGGTCGACTTTGCCACCGCCATCAACGGTGCAATCGAGGCCTCTGATTCGGTGGGAAGCTTCTTTATCAATCCGGCTACCGATACGACACCGATCGAGGATGTCGCGTGGGCGCGTTTCACCCCCGCGCAGGTGCCCGAGCCAGCAACGCTCCTGCTGCTCGGCGCCGGCCTGATGGGCGCTGCGCTCCGCCGCCGCAGCGGGACGTGGAGAGACCGTCACTCGACGTCAGATGCGCAGCGCGATCTATGTTCGCGTTAGTACGCTCGACCAGGAGCCGGAAAATCAACTCACAGAACTTCGTCGATGGTCGGGCTAACCAAAGGATAAGCTGCGCGGTCCATGCTGACGAGGTCACATCGTTGAGCTATCCGCGTCGGCTTCATCCTTCAATTAGGCAGAAAAGACCCGGGCCGAACTAAGTTCCCTGTTATCTGCAACCAGGCCGGCGATGGCGCGCGCGATCTTCTCCGCTCCTTTGGCGGAAGGTTCGATTTGGAGAACGAAGTCACTCGAATCCGTGCAAACACTGCGCAAGTCCAGGACGTCAAGACCGAGACGGCTGCCGACCTGAACAATACGGTCATTGAGTAGTCCGAGAGGAACTCGCGCGAGATCGGCGTGAACCGCTGGCTCGAGCCGCACCTCATAGATCGTGCACAGCACGGTGCGTTTGGCGTGTTCAAGAACCGAGCGCACGACGCGTTCGTAGTGTTGGGCGAACTCGTCTGCGATGCCGAGGAGCTGTTGGAGAACCTCAGCGGAGCTGGAGGCTCGTCGCTCGAGCAGGCCGATATGCTCTACGGCATCATTACCGCCAACGCTGAGTATGGCTGTGTCCAGACGACTCTCGAGCTTGCGGAGTTGGGACGGAATGTCGGCCATCCTCGCTCCATCCTGCGCCAGACGGTGAATCGACCAATCCGTTAACAAACGCTGAAGATGCACGGTTGTATTCGGCTCGGGCCGAGTGTAGGGATCGTTGTCGAGAATGGAGTCGCCGATAAGCGCGAGAGTCTGCTTTGCCATTGGATTCGCGATGTCGAGTGTTTTGCAATGTTACGAATGAGCCGCGCGCTGCAGCGACACGCCGCGGGAGCCCAATCGGCGCATCGGCTCCATTCGATGTTAGGCCTCTCAAAAGATGCGAAAGGAACCCTTGCGACAAAACCTGATGAACTCACTCGCAACTTTCTGTCCTTCGTCTGTCGCAAACCAGTTTCGGCCGTGAGTCGACTTTCTATTCGATGGCTTCACGATCCAGCTCCGTCTAGCCCAGTTCCAGAAATGTGACCTCCGCTTGTCCGTCGAACTTCTGGAGTTCGTCCGCGCGGTCCCTCAACAATCGAATGATGTCAGCGGTTGCGCAGTTGCCCGTGCGAAGCCACACGACCTTGGGCGGCGCCCCACGCAGGACACTCAGCCGATGAAAGTCCTCGTCATTGGTCACGAGCACACAGCCATGCTCACGAGCCAGTAGCCAGATAATGGGATCAGCCGCGCCGCCCTTACCGAGTCGGCGAACATGCAGTGAGCCCGGGAAGAGATCGTGCAATGCTGTGACCAGCTCTTCCGACAGTTGTTCGTCGAAAGTAGGCGCACGACTCAGGCGGCCGGAATGCCCCGCGTACGACGCTCGCGCTCCGCCGCATAGGCCAAGCACGCACGGATGTCTTCCCGGATCAGTTGGGGGAAGTCCGCGAGGATCTGGTCTTCAGACATCCCACCCGCCAGGTATCCGAGGATATCGCCGACGGTGATCCGCGTTCCGCGGACGCACGGCTTGCCGAACCGAACGTCC
Organism: Vicinamibacterales bacterium; assembly: GCA_963744405.1. GTDB lineage: Bacteria > Acidobacteriota > Vicinamibacteria > Vicinamibacterales > JAMQPK01 > JAMQPK01. The sequence continues at coordinate 79,782 of CAVUTO010000018.1, read as the reverse complement.
GGCGTGATCGTGATGCGCTCCAGGGAACTCATACGCCCAAGTCTAAGGCAACGACGTAGCCGGCTGCAAAAGCAGTGGTCGATTCGTAGCATCGGTCCTCATCGGGCTTGCGAAAATGTGCAGGAGTAATCCCCTTCGCCGGGAGCGACTGCCCTATAATCCACAGAACTCTGGCCCTTGCCCCCGGCACGCGCCTCGGTGCCTATGAAATCACCGCCCAGATCGGCGCGGGCGGGATGGGCGAGGTCTATCGCGCCACGGACACGAACCTCAAGCGAACTGTCGCCATCAAAGTCCTGCCCGAGTCGGTTGCCGCGGATAGAGATCGGCTTGCGCGATTTCAGCGTGAAGCCGAAGTGCTCGCCTCACTGAACCACTCGAACATCGCGGCGATCTATGGGTCTCGAGCGATCCGATGGCGTGACGGCCCTCGTCATGGAGATGGTGGAAGGGCCAACGTTGGCCAATCGCATCATGCATGGGCGGATTCCCATTGAAGAGGCGCTGACGATTGCCAAACAGATCGCCGAGGCGTTGGAGTCGGCGCACGAGCACGGCATCATCCACCGCGATCTGAAGCCCGCGAACATCAAATTGCGCAACGACGGCACTGTAAAGGTGCTCGACTTCGGGCTCGCGAAAGCGGTGGAACCGGCGGTGTCGGCAGGGAACATGTCGCAGTCGCCCACGATCACCAGTCCCGCCATGATGACCGGTGTTGGCGTGCTGCTGGGCACCGCGGCGTATATGGCTCCGGAGCAGGCGCGGGGGAAGCCCGTGGACACGCGCGCCGACATCTGGGCGTTCGGCTGCGTGCTCTACGAAATGCTGACAGGGAAGCCGCCCTTTAGCGGCGAGACGCTGACGGATGTCGTTGCGGCGATCGTGAAAAATGAACCGGACTGGGACGCGCTCCCGATTGCGACCCCTGCACTCGTGAGATCGGTGCTGCGTCGATGTCTGCAGAGAGATCCCGGCCGGCGATTGCAGCATGCGGGAGATGCGCGGATCGAGATCGAAGAAGCGATTGCGGAACCGGCGGTTCGCCCGTCGATTGTCTCCGCAACGCGGCGACGTGTGTGGATGGGCTCGATGCTGCCCTGGGCGCTCGCGGCCCTCGCGTCGATTGGGCTGGTGAGTCAACTACGCGTCGGCCGATCTGGCTCCGCCGCTTCGCCGGTCGTCAGAATGGACCTGATCATGCCGGCTGGCGTCGAGGTGGCCACCACGGCGAGCCCGAACATGGCGCTGTCGGCCGGACGGCAGCCGCATCGCGTTTTTTGGCGTAACAGCCGGCGTGCGGCGGCTGTTCGTGCGAAGGTTCGACGACTTCCAAGCCACGGAGCTGCGCGGTGCTGGAGGCGGCAATATCTGCTTTTTTTCGCATGATGGCCGGACCTTGGGATTCATCACGACCGCAGGTGTTCTCAAGAAGGTGTCCCTCGCCGACGGTTTAGTGACGACCCTCGTAACCGATGCCGACTTCGTTGCCGCCGGCGGTGTCTGGGGCGCCGACGATCGGATCGTGTTTACGCGCGCCGGTGCGCTCTGGGAGATTCCCGGATCCGGCCCGGGATCCGCACGACAGTTGACCACATTGGAAAAGGGCAAGGGAGAGCGTGCGCACGCATGGCCGACCCTGGTCGCAGACGGGAAAGTGGTCCTCTTCACCACCGTGACGACAGGACCACGAACGGCGATGCGTATCGAAGCGCTGGTTCGCACGAGCGGGGAGCGGCACGTGGTCGTCGACTCAGGGAGCTATCCGATGTACGCGTCGAGCGGTCATCTCGTGTTCTACCGCGACAACGCGCTGCTCGCGGCACCGTTCGACCTCGATGCGCTGAAGCTGACTGGACCGGCCACGGCCGTCGTGGAGAACATCGCGCTGGACCCAATCGGCGCTCCGATAGCAGCGCTGTCGAGCTCCGGAACGCTCGCGTATGGGTTCCCTGGATCCGCCACACGCCGGCTCGTGTGGGTCTCGCGGCAGGGCGTGGAATCGCCCATCAACGACACGCCGCGCCCGTATCAGAATCCGCGGCTCAGCCCCGATGGCAATCGCATCGTCGTTGAGGTCGCCGGCGGAGATTTATATCTTCAGGATCTGACGCGATCCACTTTCACGAAGCTCACGTCAGCGGGAACCGTTGGCGCCTCGTGGGCGGCATGGACGCCCGACTCGCGACTGGTGTTTCGAACGGTGGCCGGCCTCGTTCTGATTGATCCGGACGGTGGCGGCCCGCCGCAGCCCATCCCCGAGACGTCAGTCAGCGATTTTCCGAGTTCCGTTTCTCCGGACGGCCGCACGCTTGTGTTCGGTCGGCAAGGGAGAGAAGGCAACAGCGATCTGCACATCCTGTCTCTCGACGGGACCTTCGAAGCACGTCCGTTCGTCAGCTCGCAAGGTTATGACGGGGGCGGCGCGTTCTCGCCTGATGGGCGATGGATGGCGTATGTGTCGAACGAGTCGGGCCAATTCGAGGTCTACGTTCGCCCCTATCGCGGTCCCGACCGAGGGGTCCCGGTGTCGACGCAGGGTGGGACGCATCCGAAGTGGAACCGGAACAGTAAGGAACTCTTCTACCGGATCGGAAACAGGATGATGGCGGTGGACGTCTCGACGAACGCTGGCGGCATCGTCCTTTCACAGCCTCGCACGCTCTTCGAGCAGCGGTACGCCTTCGGCAGCTCCCAAGGGGTCGCCAACTACGACGTCAGCCCAGACGGCCAGCGCTTCCTGATGGTCAAAGACGATTCCGCGTCCGGGCGACTGAACGTGGTGTTGAACTGGACGGAAGAGCTGAAGGCGCGCGTGCCGCTGAAGTAGCGATGCATCACGACACACGACTCGAAACCTTCTGCGATCGATGCTCTGGGCGTACTGGCTGGTGTTGGGCTTGAGGATGGGATAGCGGCCGAGGTCTGTTATTTCGCAGCTTCATCATCAATCATGTACTTTGACATGCAGTTATAGAGAATGGCGATCTTTACGATGTCGTCTTTTGTCACCGTACCCCGTCGGGTCTTCCTGCGCACGACGTAAATGTATGTGCCGGTCAGTATGCGTCCCAAGCCATGGAGGACGTCTTTCATCTCGGTACTGCTTTCCAGATTTATGACGTGCTCAACCTGATCGTTGAGAAGGAGTCTGGCCATAGCGGCAAGGCGGGCGGTGCGATCAGCGCGCTCATCGCCGACGATGCGCACGAGAGAGTCTGTCTGGCTCTCACCGTGCAGAAAGCACCTCGCGTATGTACGGTAGGTACTCATCAACCTGCGCATCCTCACATATCGCTTCCAATTCACGGCTATAGTTGAAGACAGAAAGCCAGCCGATCGCGCGCTCCCTCTCCTCTTTGGTCAGACTTTCATCACGGGCGATCGCGGCCATCGGTTGCGGTTCACCGAGCCTGCCGAGCTTGTCAGCAGCCAGGAGCCATAAGGAATACTTCTTTTCTTCGCGGCAGCCAGCAAGTTGATGGAGGTCGCTCAGTTACCGAGGCCCGCGTTCTCTCATCAAGAGCAACACCTTGAATCAGACAATCCGCGAGGAACTCCACGACAACACTCGTGTACACGCGCAACGGCCAGAAAATCCGGCGAAGGTACCAGGCCTGGCCCAGCACTAACCGATTTCGTAACAGCCGATGAAATATGAAAGTGCTGTAAATGCCTTTGACCAGCTTCCGCACTAATGGTGGATCGTCGCTCAGGATCCCGAGTACAAACCGGATCACTTGCTCGTCTTTATCGAACTTAGAGCGGACGATGCCCCGCAAAAGCCGGGTGTCTTGCCGGAGTCTATCGGCAACGTCGAGGGCCGACAGATACTCGCGAAACGTGGCGTGAATAAAGTCGTACGAATCGCCGGTGCGCGCAAGCAGGCCGCTATGCCTTGCGAGGACATCCACCAATGTCGCTCCATCCGCGACAGCTTCGGGTTCGGAGATTGACTTCAGCGAGCTGCGCAGATACTTGGCTCCTCGCTGCCTGAGTTTCTCCGGCGGCGCATTCGGAAACCTCGTCAGCTCCAATGCCAACGACGCCAGTGCGCCTTTTGCCACTTTACTTATTCGCGGACCCAGTTCTGTATCCAGACCTCGCTCTCTTGCTTCGCCCAGCAGGATTTCTACAGACTCGCTATACAGCTGTGCAAGACGCTCAGGCAACGCGCCCTGCCTGCTGTAGACCATGGCGGCGAGTGTGACCAGGAGCGGAGCGTGAAGCATTCGATGAAGGCCTGTGCGTTCCGTTTCCTGCAGGAAGCCGTCTGCCTCCTGGCCAAGCCACCGTCGTGCAAGCTCCGATGTCTGTTCGTAGCTCAAGGAGCGCAGTTCGTACACGCTGAACAACGGACTATCAAAGTCCTTTTGCAGGTTTGCGTCTGGACGCGACGCGACAATGACGCGAACGCCCGTCATCTCCTTCAACAATGGGTTCAGCCAATTGAACAGTTTGCGCCGATCGTCGTCAGGCACTTCGTCGATCGCGTCAAGCATGAGAAGCCATGGGTGGCCTGTATCACTCGACCAATCGCGCAGGAACCCGTTCGGCAGTTTCTGCAGGAGAGGGAACGCGTTGTTCGCAACTTCGTACAGGCGATCCTCCATCGAACCCTTTGCTCGAGCCAGGCTTCGCGTTGAAAGGACAAGAGGAAGATGTCGTTGTTTCAGGCCGATTTTATCCGGCGCATGCCAGGCGTTCGTTGCGAGATATCGAAGCAGACAACTCTTTCCGGAACCAGGGCCACCTACCAGGACCAGGTGCGTGTCGGCGGATTCCTCGAGTGCGTCCTCGACTTCCAATCCATCGAGGAGGTTTACCAATTCTCGTGTGGCCTCCTCCAGATCTCGATTGCCGACGCGATAACGCACCGCTCGTTTGATCCTCAATGGGATATAGATATCAGGAAGACTCTTTCCCGATGCCATGCTGCCCAACGTGAGATACGGCAGGTTCGCGCAGGACCTCGAGAAGACTGGCCAGGTACATCTCCATCGGAACGTACCTGGCCCAGGTTCTGTCTCTACGATGAAATTGTTCCTGCTTGGATCCTAGATCTGGCAGACGCGCCAGAGCGGTGTCAGACGGTATTGCCCAACCGCCCAGGTCACTCATGTCGTCACGAGTACTCTTTGACCACTCCGCATACGGCGCCGGTGCGGAGGTTCAGCAGGGGAGCACCACTGAACCCGGGTTGTACCTGGCCGGCTTTGATTTTCAAACGCCACTCTTCGGTCCCGGTCGGACCTTCATAATCAGCTTGCAGCGAGTCGCCGTCTTTGTGGCCTCTGGGATATCCCCAGCCATAGAAACTGTCACCGCTTTTGACACCACCTTGAAGGTAGACGCAGGGATGATCTTCGGCGATCTCCGCGGCGCGGAGAAGTGCGAGATCGGGGTAGGGCTTGTCGAGAAGGACTTCTGTCTGCGCTGGATATCGTCGATTGTTCCAGGCGACGTGGACCGTTCCGCCCTGCTTCTCCGCCTCCTCGACGACGTGCGCGCACGTCAGGATCAATTGCGGCGCCACGAAGAAGCCTGTTCCGCACGGTTCTTTCCCCTCTACGCGAACCGTGCAGCGTCGAAGTTGAGCGTCGAGGCTCACCCTATTCCGCTCCCCATTCCAAGGTCACCTTCAGACTTGCCTGCGTGGAGCCCTTCGCCAGAAGTGTCGTCAGCTTGCCGGCCTCCACGGCAACCTGAAGCCCGAACTCGACGCTTGCCTTTCGGGGTCCGACGCGCTCCAGGGCCCCAGCTATGGCAGTCGAGATCTCCTCGATCGCGCCGGTGATTTCCTCGAAGGACAGCAAGCCAATTGCGACGTCCTGCTCGCCACCCATCGCTATGGCCTCTACATGCACATGTCGTCCGCCGGCGAGTTGAACGGGGATGATTCTCGTGCGATTTTCCATAGGCGACTCCTTTTCAACTGGTCGCGCCAAATCAACCAGTAGACCGTCAGCATCGCTTCGCAGCCAGTGACGATGGCCGTGACCGCTATCCTAAAGCGCAAGCAGTTGGAAACAAAGGCTTCGCGTTCTCGCAGCCGGTGCGCGGGTCCCGTCGCCGATTTTCCTTTGCCCGTCCTCGGGCCGACAAACGCGTGTACGTGAGACGGCCCTGCGCGGCGGACAAAGAAAAATCGGCGCCACCCGCCGTGAGGACTGCCAAACGCGTCACTGTCGGAAGAGCGCAAGCCGGCCGCTCAATCATGGATCCACGACTGCACTGGTTAGACGGAACACCCTGGGCTTCCGGGGAAGAGGCCCCGTGGATCGATCTACGCGATGGCGTTAGTCGTTACCGACAACCCAGCCACGGCTACGGATTCTTCTGATCGAACGTCATCGTTCTCCAGATCGCAAGCCAGGCCCCGTTCGTGTGGTGCCGGAACGCGAATACATCCTGGCCGGTCTCGTGGTTTGGCACACCGCCGGCTAACCAGGCCATATCCCAGCGGTAGCTTGCGACCGCCGTGTCGCCCCACGTGTACGACGAGCTGCTCTTCGCGATAGGAAGTCAGCGTAACGCGTTCGATGAACTCGCGGTAACTCGCGACGATCGCGTCGCGTCCCTGGAGGAGGCCGCTGAACCCAGGCAACGTGAACACCATGTCCTCTGCGAACATCTGGCCGAGGTCGTCATAGCGACGTTCCCGCCACGCGGCGTTGATCCGGGCAGTCGCCGCGCTAACGGCGGCGCTCGCATCACTCGACATTGCCGCGATCGTAGCACTGGATTCAGAAGGCGGTGGCGAACTACCACATCTTGCATAGGCCCTGGACCGTTTTCACAACGCTGTATACCCGGCGTTGTGAAAAACGCGCGTCGGTTCCAGAGTTCCTGTTCCTCGTTCCTCGTTCGCGGTGGCGCCTGGATGCAGACGCGCGTCTCTTTTTTGAGAAATGATGGCGTACTGAATCCGCCGCTCACCTCGAACCTGTGGAACGCGGAACAGAAGGAACGTGGAACCGACTGTCTACAGCATTCTGAAGAACGTTCTAGTCTTCGGCAACTCGCCATCCAATGAGCAGGAGTGATCCGAACAGCGCCGCTTCTGCGACCCGTTGCGCCAAACCTCGCCAGAGTGCCAGATGTGGCGACGCCATGAAAACGAAGGCCACCAGTGTCACGATGCCGGCAATAGCCAGCACGCCCCGAGTTGCCGGAGGCACTGCCTTCGACAGGCCTCGCGACACGAGCATGAGCCCGGCGCTGCCACCGAGGTACTCGGCAACCCCCAGCAGGTTATGTATCTGCTGACGTACGGATCCATGCGCCGGACACCCGAGGTCGCAGCGCGCAAAGGCGGCGCCGATGTAGGCAATAGCGACGGACATCAACAGGAAGAAGCCGATACGTTCTGACCCGGTCACTCCCGCTCGAGCAGCCGCCGCCGCTAAGCACGCCCCCACGAGTAGTCCCGTGGGAAGAAACCCGGCGAAACTGACGAGACCCCCCAGGGGCATCCCGATCGCTCCGAGCTCGCTGATGTAACTGGCGGTGTGCGAGTAGTTCGGAGCCAGCATCCCAGCCACCACTGGCACCATGACAGCCAGCGCCGCGGCGGCCGTGGATGAGAATCGAGTGTCGATCAAAAAGCGCACGTGATACCCAGTGAGAACGGCTGTCAGCCTAACAGCAGGCCGATCAGCATATCCCGTCCGGCTCTACGAGGTCCGCAGCGTAACGCGAAGCGGGCGGAGCGCCAGGCCTCGTGCTTGGTGAGCTATGCCGCGCCGGAGGGTTGGTCGTGCCGTTCATCACACACGTGCTCACGGACCTGGTGATCTTTAGATCAGAAGCCTTTTGATCTTCTGATCTTCTGGTCTTTTGTTAACGGACACGCAGCAATGCGCGTTACGATCGGACGCGACGGGAATGTCACGCGTCAGCAGTTTCAAAACGGTCGAATCCTTCGGTCGCACCTTGCCGGATGTGGAGATAACGACGGCATGGGGTCAGCCCGCGCTGAAGGTGCGCGGCAGGATGTTCGTGTGCATGGCGTCCCACAAATCCGCTGAGCCGAGCACGCTGGTGGTGATGATGGATTTCGGCGACCGTGACGCGCTCATCGAGGACGATCCTGGTACCTACTACCTGAAAGAACATTACCTGAACTACCCGTGTGTGCTCGTCAGGCTGTCGCGCGTCCGTACCGACGCGCTGAGAGACCTCATCGCTGGCGCCCACCGCTTCGTGAGCGCCAAGGTGCGTCGGAAGTCCGTCGGAGCTTCACGCCGTAGGACTGCTCGGCGGCCACTTCGGTAGGGCTCAGCTTTAGCTGAGCTTCCCACGCAGTTTCTCGCAGCCGGTGCGCGGGTCCTGTCGCCGATTTTCCTTTGCCCGTCCTCGGGCCGACAAGCGCGTGTACGTGACACGGCCCTGCGCGGCGGACAAAGAAAAATCGGCGCCACCCGCCCTGAGGGCTACGTGGTTCTGGTCAGCCGCAGAAGCTTGCTCTGGGGATTGGCAAGGTAATTCTCGAAGTAACCGGCCCCATATTCCTCGAGACCAGCAGCGCTTATGAACGGGTCGTGCCATTCCGCGGTGAAGCCAATGTCACCTGCGATGCCGTTGAGAAAGCCACGTTCCCAGCGCCGAAACTCGATGGTCAACTCTCGTTCCTTCTCGAATCCTCCGGGATGGAATCGCAGCAAGCCACCATTGCCAGGTTCCGCCACTGAAAAGTAGTATCCAAACTTCGTCCTGGAATCCGACGGGTCGTGCTTTTCCAGTTCGAACTCAGGGTTGGCAATCATCGTGACAAATTGCCCGCCATCAGACAGCGTCTCGTGAATCCGTCTCAACGCCGACGCTATTTCCGCCGCATTCTCGAGATAATGCAGCAAATGAATGGCGGTAACTATGTCAAAGCGGCGTTCCAAATCGAGTGCCATCACGTCGCCGACTCTGGTACTCGATACCCAGTTGCTCGCGCTGTTCGATCGCTTTAGCCCGCTCGATTTGCTTCGGGGACAAATCGATTCCCATTACGAGGTTAGCCGCGCATTCGGTTCTGAATCGCCGCGTATAGAAGCCGCCGCCGCAAGCCAGATCCAGCAGTGACTTTCCGCGAATATCGCCGAGAGTTCGAAAGATCACCGGATCCTGGCAATGATGATGGTACAGGGCCATCCTTGCCATTCCTTCCTCAAAGCGCCCGTCACTCTGCACCTCGTCGTACTTCTGCTTGACACTCTCGTGTTCCGCCCTCGAGTGCTTCGTCTGCCGCTCCATGATTCAAGTCCCTGTTTTCCGAACATGCTGTTGTCGCCGGGCAACGTAGGCGGGAGGGTGCAGCTACTGACTGACCGTCCCGTTCGGGGCAACGGTAAAGGCAAAGCCGGGCTCGTCCCCATTGCCCGGAGTCGTCGTGTTCTGTACCAGGCGGATGTTGTTCACGAACACATTCCGCGTCACAGCCCCTGTCGGATTCTCGTCGCAGGCGTTCTGATCGTTCACTCGAAAAGACACACGGGTATTGACGGGCACGTCGGTAAACGTGATTTCGTACCGGTCTGGAGGCACGGCCTGCAGGGAAATCCCCGCGAAGCTGCGCCAGCTCGGATGCGTGTGAGTCGCGCCTACACCGTTGACGCATGGTTGCGCGGAGGCCGGGAGATCGGTTCGCCTCGTCGTCGAGCCCATGAACACCAGACGCACGGTTGCTGTCGTCGAACCAGTCGAACCGGTCGGAGACGTTGGGCCGTCCGACTCGCCACAGCCCAGCATTGCGAGGCTCAGCACGACAGCGAAGGCTCTCGCAGACATGCCCTCAGAATAACGCGTGTTCGGCCGTCATGTGCGCAGGCCCAACGGTGTGCGGATCCTGTCGCCGATTTTCCTGTGCCCGTCCGGACAAAGAAAAATCGGCGCCACCCGCCGTGAGGATTGTGAAACGCGTCACTGTCGGACGAGTGCAAGCCGGCTGCTCAATATTGATCCGCGACTCGGCCCACTTTCTCGGCGAGAACCTTCGGCACGACAGGCTGAGCTACTGCTCGAAGCGAGCCTCTCTCTTGTCAGTTGAGCACCTTGAGGTCCAGCGTCGCGGTTACCGTCACGTCCGCGGGCAACGAGAAGGAGTTGCTCTCGCCCCCGATGGAGCCTCCGAAGGTCGGAATGTTCCACCCGCCCGAGTACGTGGCCACCACCTTCAGGCCTTTGTAAGCCGGCACGCCGGTGATCGTCGCAATCCACGGCCCGACAGAGGTGTTGCCGACGGAGAGCGTTTTCGACTTCAGCGCCTCGCCCCATGCCGACATCACTGTGAGTGTGATGACGCCGTTGGAAGCGGGCCGGCCCGGTCCGGCCAGCTTCACCACGACTGTCAGCGCGCCGAATCCGTTGGGTGACGCGCAAAAGTTGATGGCCGCAGAACCTTGCGTGCCCTGGCGCCGCAGCCGCTGACCGGCGCGCGGCACCCCGTTCGCCACCGCTGTCCAGAGGAAGCCAAAGCTGTCCGACATTTCGTAGTTGCGGAACGACACCGGCACCGACTCGAACGGTTTGTAGGCGCCGCGATCGGGCGCCGTCGTGACACAGAAATGCAGATGGTAGGCGCCCACGCCGGCGCCGGTATCTCCCATTGCCGCCAGCACCTCGCCGGTCGAAGCCGACGGACGCCAACTCCACGGCAGCGCCTGCGGCACGAAGAGCGACCCCGCACCGAAGTGGGTCATGTAGCTGCCGGCCTTGCCATGCAGGTACGAGGCGTAGCGGCTCGGTCCCAGGCGCTGGACGATCACGTTGCCTGGGTTGTCGTCGCCCGAGCCGTAGGAATCGTCGACGTGGACGAGCCGCCCGTTGGCGACCGCGGTGAAGGGCTTGCCGTTCGAATTGGCCTGAGTGCCGGCGCGTTTGAAGTCCCAGCAATAGGCAAACCTGTCGAAGTGGCTGTCGTTGGCCGCGACGCCGTGGGCTTGGATGACCTGCCACGTCTCTCCTGGCGGGAACGGCAGCTCGACCACCAAATCGCTCGCCTTCACCGCGTGGACCGTGTTGGTGGATTCGCGCCAGATGAGCTCGCCGCCCTCGAACCTCGACACGCGACCGCCACCATCGACCGTATCAATCTCATCGGTCACCGGATAGCCGAGATAGCCCTTCTCCCAGTTCAACTGCGCCCACCGCTGCCTGATGAGGCCATGAACCTCGTGCGCCCCCGTGCGCGGATGCCAGTAGATCGAGCCGCCCTCGTAGTGGCGGAACCGCCCCACGAGGTCGGGGGTCAAGGTTTCCGCAATGATCGGCTGCCCGAGGAAACCAGCCGCCCCTCCGAGTTGGGTGTACTTGTCGCTGATGGGGGAGGCCCAGGCGGCCGTCGCCGCGCTGGAGATCAGAACGAGAGCAATGGTGATGAATCGCGTCAATTGACTTCTCCTTGCGAGGTTAAAACCGAGCACCGCGGACCGGACGGTAGGAAGGACAACGTCCTGGCGCGCGAAAACGAACGCCAACAGGGCACTCAGTTCCGGTCCGGATTGCACTTTCCGATGCGGTTTTCCGCCTTCTGGTTCATGGGCGGGATACACCCAGCCCCCGGAGGAGAACGAGATGGGCCGGACGGGTTGGATCGCAGGGGCGCTTGTCTTCGGGGTGCTGACGAGCTGGACCGATTCGGTAGCCGAACCGTTAGACCCGCTCACCGTTCACGTGTTGATTCTGGACAAGGTTGGCGTCGAGGCGGACACGCTGCGTCGGGCGCAGGAGGAAACCCGGCGAATCTTCAAGGCTGCCGGGATCACGCTGGCGTGGCACCTTCGCGGTCAAGAGCCACCCACTGGTCCTTTCGTCATCGAGCTCGTCATCATCGTCTCGAATCTGATCGGTGAGACGGGCGAGAATCGCAACATGCTCGCCATAGCACCGGCATCGAAAGAAGCGCACGGCACAATCGCATGGCTGTTCTACCACCGCATCCATGATCTCGGGCAGCTGCTCCAGCTCGAGGTGTCGCAGTTGCTCGGTCACGTCATGGCGCACGAAATGGGTCATCTCCTGCTGCCGTATGGATCACATGCGGCGTCTGGAATCATGAAGGCTGGATGGGACAGGCGACAGGCCCGTCTCGCGTCGATGCGCAGCCTGACATTCGAGCCCAGCCAGGCCGCGCTCATCCGGGCCCACTTGCGGGCAGTGTCGATGAGTCGGTGATTGCGAACGTTCGCGACGAGATGCGGCGGCGCCCTCAGCTGCGCGGGAACGGGAGCGACCCGGCCGAGGCACCGACCGCTATGAACGGTTCTTCCGGTAGCGTCGGATGCCGGCGAGGAGCCCGCTGCCCAGGAGCAGCAAGGACGCCGGTTCGGGTGTGACGACTGCCGTCTCGGCGGGACGATGAAGCCAGACTCCGCCCAGGCTCTGAACATCCTTGGGGCCGATAGCGAACGGGGCCCCAAAATCAAAGTTCAAACCGCAGTCGCAACCGGAAAGAACATCTTTCATCCAGGGAGTGTACGCATTGTCGAAGGCGTCAGTGCTTGCGCTCAATCCAAACACCTCCGCGTACGCAAAGTTACCGGAAGAGTCACCGGAAGAGACATCAGTAGGGGCGAACAATTCCAGGAATTGCGGAGCCCACACCGAGTCGAACACCTTCGCGTCGGCGGCCAACATCGACGGTGTAAGTTCATCGGTGGCATTCACGAAGAGATCGCGTACTTGATCGCTGGTCGCCCAGATCCAGCCGTCGAACTCCTTCTCTTCCAACGTGCCGGCGCAGGCGGTCACCCCATCCTCGGCACACACGGTGTTCACGTCGTCCCAGGAGAAGAGACTCTTGAGTTCAGCAACTTCTGCCCACTCCCAGTTCGTGACCGGATCCGATGTACGTCACGCTGATGGGGGAAGCGGCGGCGTTTGCTGCGCTGCCAAGGAACGCGAGAGCCAGGACACCAAGGGCGCGACGGGGAAGCATCATCGAAAGCCTCTCAACGGAAAAGAAGTTGTTGGGGATAACTTTGGGCCGGCGGAAATAGCTAAGCCGGGCGGCACAGAACGGTGACGCTATATCAACGTCCGTGCCAAAAGCTGACTCCTTGTGCGCAGAGCGCCGTTGCCCCCCAAAAAGGGCGACTTGTCGGCGGCCTTGGCACCTTTTCTCTCCCGTTACACCAGAAACCGGTACTTCTGAGGTGAGGCTAGGCATGAGCGGATTATCTTTTCGATAATCCGCTCGCCGAGTGTTGTGTGAGTTACTTGTTCCCGTGCACCTTGGGTTGGTTCGTGTAGTGAGGATCGGCGTCGATACGCATTCCTGTTTTTCATATCCGGGGCCGGAGATCGTGTTATTGAGGATCTTGTCGTTGTTCCCTACGTCCGAAACACCGGCCTGGTACGGGTAGTGGTTAGTGATGCGCGTCGTTGCTGATTTTGTTGTTCACGACCTTCACGTTCGTCTGGTCGGCTGGTGCTGACTCGCAGCCGGCGTCGATGTTCGACAGATACACGCCAACGTCGTTGTTCGTCAGGATGTTCTGTGCGATCTGGATGCCCGTGGTAAGCGGCTGGCCGTAGCAGGCACCACCGACCACCAGAATCCCACCAGATGCGGCATTGTTGAAGCCGGTGTAGGCGTGTCCGGTCACGGTGTTCTTCATGGCCGAACCAGAAGCACCGTTGCCGAACTGGATGCCGTTCTGGGCGATGTAGTCGATGCGACCTTCGCCGGTAACCGTGTTGTTGCTCACGATCACGTTCGACCCCGGCCCCTTGACGACAATTCCACCCTTCTGGTAGCTGGACAGGTGATTGCCGCTGATCTTTCCCGTAGCGCTGCCGATGTCGGTGAGGGCACCATAGTAGATCGCCACGCCGTGCTGTGTTCCGTTCAGCGGTGATTCGCCGATATGGTGGATCGTGCTGCCGATCACGTCGACCGCGACTGGCCCCGCGTCACCGTTCACAAGCACCCCGAAGTAGTTGGCGTTCTTCACCTCCGCCATCACAACAGTACCGCCGAGCCCGTTGTGGTCGTAATACACGCCAACGTTGCATCCCGTCGCGTCGACCACCCCGGTGACGATGCCCGCCGGGTTGATCATGGCCGCGGTCATGTTGATGCCGTCCTTGTAGAAGCCCGTTGCGGTGCAGGTTTGCGCCGATGCCGGCACTGCGAGCAGGGATCCCAGGATAAGAGTTGCTGCAATCACGCTTCGATTCACTGATGCCTCCTGAGCCCGACAAGCGGGCTCCAAACCGGTTAAGCTGCGCTGATGTATGAACTTGGTATCTACACTGGTATGCGTTGTTCGCTATGAGAACGGCTCACCGGCCAGCTCGTGAGCCGCACGACTTTCCCTTCGATTTGCGCGGAGAGCGGTCGGCTATTTCTCCGGGACTCTGTCGGTTGAGCGTCGGTTGTGGGGCGGCTTGACGTGACGCGTCAGCACAATTGAATCGCCGGATACGCGAATCTCGATTTCGGTTCGCACGTCCCAGCCGACCATCTTCAGGATGGTCTGTTCGAGGATGATTCCGGCGGAGTTCCCGTGTTTAGTGATGGGTTTGACCAACGGCATGTATGAACTCTGTGTCCACACTTATATGCGTTGTTCGCGGTGAAACCGGCTCACCGGTTCGCTACGTTGCGAGTTCCCTTGGAGGATTGACCAGGTCACGAATCGCCATGAGAACAGAGTTGAAGAAAATGTCGTGAAGTCGCATCGGATGCGTGGCCTCGTGAAGCGCTGCCTTTCGGGCGATAGCGACCAACGACATGGCAACGACCGCGCCAAAAGGACACGTCCAGAACACCTGGTCCGCCCGGTCTGTCAGGACAGGAAACACCGCCGAGCCCAGAATGCCCCACAGCGCGGCACGTCCCAACGAGAGGCTGCGGATCGCTTTCCCGCTCTCGGCAATGGACATGAGGATGCCGAAGAGGCCGCCGGACACAAAACCGACCCACCCGATAGTCGTGATCACTCTGATCGGTCCTACATCACCTCGGAAGGGGAGGAAGATCGCGATCATGCCGACCAGAACAGCGAACAGCGCCGCCCAAAAAGGGCACCAGATCAGGCCGGTCGCAACGACGCCACGTAGCTTCCGCAGAAACACGTTCATGGTTCACTCCGACCTGACTTAACCAATAGCACGGGTCCTGTCGCCGATTTTCCTTTGCCCGTCCTCGGGCCGACAAACGCGTGTACGTGAGACGGCCCTGCGCGGCGGACAAAGAAAAATCGGCGCCACCCGCCATCAGGGCTGCGAAACGCGTCACTGTCGGACGAGTGCTAGCCGGCCGCTCAACAGGACCGCAGGATCGGTCTACCCTACGGCGTTAGGACCAAGCCGCTGGCGCGGCGGACGCTACGCGTAAGCCTCGCTCGACCGACCGGGTAGCGTGGGGGTCACAGGAGGTGTCTTGTGACCCATTGCCGCCACATCATGTTGGAGGAGCTCCAGCGCCGAACTCGCCCCCACGACCATCTCGTCCTATCTTCACGCCGTCGAGCAATTCGCCCGACATTTCAAGTGCCGACCTGACCGGCTGAATCAGACGCATTTCCGGTCCTACCAAGCGTATCTGCTGCGCCAGCGGAAGATGCAACCGCTGACGGTTCGCCTCCACGTTGCGGCGTTGCGCTTCTTCTTCGTGAAGACGCTGAAGCGTCGGTACCTGCTCGACGACACGCCCTATCCCAAAGCCCCGCGTCGGTTGCCGCAGATCCTGAGCGTCGAGGAGGTCGCGCGCTTGATCGACGCCGCCGACAGTCTGTCGCACCGCACGATGCTGATGGTTCTGTACCTCGACCGGCATGCGCAACGCGGAGCTGCGTCAGCTGCAGGTCGCCGACATCGACAGCCGGCGCATGCTCATCCACATCCAACGGGGTAAAGGGGGACGCGATCGGTATGTGCCGCTCAGTCCGACGCTCCTCACCACGCTGCGCGCCTACTACCGGTGGATGCGGCCGAAGACGTGGCTGTTTCCGGGGACCGTCGACGGCTGGCGCGCCGACAAGCCCATCACACCCAAGGTCCTCTGGGACGCGTGCGTCGTCGCGGCCCGGCGCGCCGGCTTGCGCAAGCCCTGCTCACCTCACCTGTTGCGCCATTCCTTCGCCACGCACCTACTTGAAAGTGGTGCGGACCTCCGGACGATTCAGCTCCTCCTCGGCCACGTGGAGATCCGGCATACCGTGCTCTATCTCCATCTCTCCCAAAAACATCTCCAAGCCGTCGCGAGTCCCTTGGACGCGCTCAACCTCTCGGCGCCCGACACCGCGCGACGCACGCGGCTCAAGCACCAGCGATGACCCGGCCACCCTTCGAGGTGGCCGACATCGTGCGCCAACACGGCGATCGTTTCTTGGAGACGCACTGCACCTGGGTGACCGGGCACCATCGGCCGTCCTTCGGGCCATCGCCCAGTGTCGCACCGCGGCACTCGGCGGGCATCGCGATCGCTGCGAGCAGTGCGCGCAGTCGGCGCTCTCGTACAACAGCTGTCGCGATCGGCATTGCCCGAAGTGCCTCACAGCCGCCCGCAACGCCTGGGTGACCGCGCGGGAGCACGAGCTCCTGCCCGTCGGCTACGTCCACGTCGTCTTCACGGTGCCGGAACCGCTCGCACGGCTTGCGCTGCCCAATAAACGCGTCGTCTACCACCTGCTGTTTCACGCCACCGCCGCGACCTTGCTCCAGGTCGCGGCGAATCCGAAACGCCTGGGCGCCGCGATTGGCGGACTGATGGTCCTCCACACCTGGGGCCAGCGCCTCCAGCATCACCCCCACGTCCACTGCGTGGTACCTGCTGGCGGCTTGTCGCCCATGGCGCGCGTGGATCCACGCGCGACCGACTTTCTTTCTGCCCGTGAAGGTGCTGCGCCAGGTCTTTCGCGGGAAACTCGTCGCCGGCTTGCGCGCAGCATTTCACCAAGGGCGGCTCTCGTTTCCTGGCACCTTACAGTCGTTGGCCGCCGAGTCCGCCTTCCGCGCGTTTCTCCGATCGCTCTATCGCCAGTCGTGGGTGATCTATGCCAAGCCGCCCTTTAGCAGTCCTGCCTACGTGCTGCACTACCTCGCGCGCTACACCCACCGCGTCGCCATTTCCAACCACCGGCTCGTCATCGTGACTGACGACACCGTCTCGTTTCGATGGAAGGACTACCGGCATGGGAGTCAGATCCGCACCCTCACGCTCGACGCCGACGAGTTTCTCCGACGCTTTCTCCTCCATGTGCTGCCGAAGCGCTTCGTCCGCATCCGCTACTTTGGCTTCCTCGCCTCACGCGCTCGTACCCGCGGGCTGGCCCACTGTCGTCAGGCGCTCGCGGGCGCCCCAACACCACCGGCCGAACCGCTCATCACCGCGCGGCCACGAGCGTCGTGGCCGTGCCCTCGTTGCGGGGCGCCTACTCGCATCGTAACGCCAAACCGCGCGACAGCTCTTCGTTGAAGCGCTCCTGGCAGACGTCTTTTATGACACCTCGTAAGCCGCGTCCATGTCCCGCCACCCGCTCGCCGTCGCGCTCGGACGCGCGTGCGCCGGAGGTGTGGCAAATCGCCACGATTGACGACCCGCACCCGGCGTGCGATGACTCCTGCGCATGTGGATTTCGCGATCTCCATTGGGTAGATGGAAGTCCCTACGTCCGGGGCTCCCACGATTGAACGCACATAGCTGAGGGGCCGCGTCCGCCGCAGACGCCAGCGGCTTGGTCCAAACGGCTCTATCGAAAGTGACTCGGCGATCGAGGTGCGGGCTTGAAGCGTGCGTCGCGCGCCGAGTCACTCCCGATAGAGTCCTACCGTGATCGGGAGTAATACCGTCCGCGTGGTCGCGTCGACCCGTATAATCCACGAAGATCGCTTGGCCCTCACGCCCGGCACCCGCCTCGGCGTCTACGAAGTCACCGCCCTGCTGGGCGTGGGTGGGATGGGAGAAGTCTATCGGGCGACGGACACGAAGCTGAAGCGTCAAGTCGCCATCAAGATCCTTCCCATCGTCTCTGGCAGCCGACCACGATCGCCTGGCGCGCTTTCAGCGCGAAGCGGAAGTCCTCGCCTCGCTCAATCATCCGAACATCGCCGCGATCTACGGGCTGGAGGACGCCGATGGCGTGAAGGCCCTCGTGATGGAGCTTGTCGAGGGCGAGGATCTCGCGCGGCGCATCCTGCGCGGGGCCGATTCCGATTGTCGAAGCGCTGCCGATCGCGAAGCAGATCGCCGAGGCATTCGAGGCGGCTCACGAGCAGGGGATCATCCACCGCGATCTGAAGCCTGGCAACGTCAAAGTCCGCGAGGACGGCACTGTGAAGGTGCTGGACTTCGGGCTCGCGAAGGCGATAGAGCCGGCAGCGGGTTCGTCGCCGAGCGCCTCGCAGTCGTCGACCATTACGACACCCGCGATGACCCAGGCGGGGATGGTCCTCGGCACCGCGGCCTACATGGCGCCGGAGCAAGCGAAAGGGCGGGCCGCCGACAGGCGCAGCGACGTCTGGAGCTTTCGGGTGCGTGCTCTACGAGATGTTGACCGGCAGGCTCGCGTTTGCCGGTGAAGACGTCGCAAACACGTTGGCGTTCATCATCACGAAGGAGCCGGACTGGAGTGTGCTGCCAGCGAACACGCCGGCGCCGATCCGGAAGCTGTTGCGTCGTTGCCTGGAAAAGGATCGCAAACGGCGGGTCGCTGACAGCGCGGACGTGCGGCTCGAGATTGAGGAGGCGGTGACACAGCCAGGCGACGCTGTCATAGCGCCGCAACCGGTGCCGATGCCACGCCGACGCATGTGGGCTGACAGAAGCGCGGGTTTGATTGCGGGCAGCATCGTGACCGCGATGGCCGCCGCTGCGATTGTGTACGCCTCTCGACCTTCGGCTCCCGCTGTGACTCGCTTTTTGATCCGCCGCCCGAAACCGCCGAGTTCGTCACGGGTGGACGCACAGGTACGAGCGCCAACATTTCTCCGGACGGAAAGAGGATCGCATTTACGGCGCGAGATAGGGCGGGCAAGGTTCTCCTGTGGGTGCGCGCGATGGATTCGCTGACCGCGGCGCCGCTTTTGGGAACCGATGGTGCGCAGTTTCCATTCTGGTCGCCGGACAGCCGATTCATTGCTTATACCGCCCAAAACAAGTTGTTGAAGATCGCCGCCGGCGGCGGACTCACGCAAACCTTGTGCGCGGTCGACGGGATGGCCAGCGGCGCCTGGAGTCGTGACGACGTCATCGTCTTCAATCAAGGGACATCGACATTGTTTCGCGTGTCGTCGGAGGGCGGTCAGCCCGTGCCATTGACGCGGCTGGCGGCAGGGCACACAGTTCATAACTTCCCATCGTTCTTGCCCGACGGCCGCCATGTGCTGTTCTACGTTGCCGCATCATCCAAGGACCTCGATGGCACGTACGTTGTGTCGTTGGATACCGGCGAATCGAAGCGGCTCCTTGGAGCGGATTCAGGTGCCATCTACGACCCCGGAAGTGAATACCTCCTGTTCGTTCGGCAGGGCACACTGCTGGCGCAATCATTCGACTTGAAGACCTTGACGCTCGCGGGCGAGCCGCTTCCCGTGGCGGAACAGATCGAATCGAGTGTCTACCTCGGCGTTCCCGCCTTCTCCGTGTCGGACGCCGGCGTGCTCGCATACGGAGTCGGCACCGGCCGCGCCACCTTCCAAATGGTCTGGGTCGACCGACAGGGGAAAGTGAGCGGGACCGTCGGACCCGAGGCGAACTACCGAGGACTCGACCTCGCGCCGGGCGGGAACCTGGTGGCGACGCATCGCCATGACGGCCAAGGTGGCGACATATGGGTGACGGAATTGTCGAGGGGCACCTCGTCCCGGTTTACGTTCGATGCTTCGCTGGAGAACTCTTCGCCGATCTGGTCTCCAGACGCAAGCCAGATCGTCTTCGGTTCCGTCCGCACCGGAAAGTGGGGCCTGTATCTGAAGGCTGCGAACGGCGCCGGCGCCGAGGAACGCCTCGTCGAGTCGAATGTGCCGATTGCGCCAATGAGTTGGTCTCCTGATGGACGGTTCATCGTGTACTGGATGAATGATCCGAACACACAATACGACCTCTGGCTGGTTCCATTATCCGGAGACCGTAAGACGGTTCCGCTGCTGCAGACGCCGTTCAATGAAAGCCACGGTCAGGTCTCGCCAGATGGGAAATGGCTGGCGTACGTCTCGAATGAGACTGGCCAGAACGAGGTGCACGTGCAGCCCTTTCCGGCGGGTGTTGGCAGGCGGAAAGTGTCTACGATCGGCGGTAGTACGTTCCCGAGATGGCGAGGGGACGGACGAGAGCTTTTCTATATGGAACGAGTGTCCAACGGAAAGATCATGGCCGTCGACGTCAAGTCCAGCGCGTCCACCTTCGAGGCCGGGACCCCGAAAGAACTCTTCGACTCCGCTTATATCAATTTGGGACATGTGGCGAACTACCAGACGTATGCTGTTTCAGCCGATGGTCAACGTTTTCTGATTCCACGCCCCTTCAACGTCAGTGAAGCAACCGCCGCTCCGATCGCCGTCGTGCTCAATTGGGCGGCGGCGTTGAAGAAGTAGTCGGCCCGCGTAATCCACTCACCCGCCAGTTCGGGAGTAATTCGGCCGCAGCTCAACGAGAGCCAGCCGCTTCGCGCTACGTTGCGAGTTCCCTTGATGCCTTTCGGCCGGTCGAGTGAGCTACCAGAATCGGCGGACGTCGAAGTTGTCGAAGGCCTCGTCGTCGCTGAGGAGCGCGATGTCCTCCATTTGGCTCTGCGCGATGAGCATTCGGTCGAACGGGTCTCTGTGTTCGCCAGGCAGTCGACCGGCCCTCTGTGCGTGGAGCAGCGTGATGTCCAGCGGCAGAAAGCCCTGGCCGGCGACGCACGCCGCAACGTCCGCTGCGACATCCGTCGCACCGGGCAGCTTGCCGAGGCGCGCCTTTGTGGCGATCTCCCACGCGGAGGCGGCGCTGACAAGGATCGTGTTCGACTGATTGGCTATCGCACGGCGTGCTTTCAGTGACAACCGGCGGTCGCCATCCAGCCACCAGAGCAGTGCATGAGTGTCCAGCAGCAGGCGCACCGGCTACTCCCAGCGCTTGAGCTCGGATTCCGGGAGCGGCTCGAAGAAGGCCCGCGTGACGCGGGCGCGGCCGCGCATGGCGCCGAACCGGCGGGCGGGCCGTTCTGCCCGCAGGCGGGTCAAACGCACGACGGGTGTCGATCCACGCGCGATGATTACTTCTTCTCCGCGTTCTGCGCGTTCGACCAGGCGCGACAGATGGGTCTTGGCGGCATGGATGGAATGAGGCTTCGCCACGGTCTCTTCGATCTTAGCTAGGCGCGCTTAGCTAAGCAAGTCGTGCGTCCTGCGTTAACGTCGCCCGAGGGATGGACTGCCTCAGGCAGGAGTAATCCCCTTCGCCGGGAGCAACTACCCTATAATCTGCAGAAGTCTGGCCCTTGCCCCTACCGGTGGATGACGCGAACGGTGATGGGTGATAAGTGATGAGTGACGAGCAGGCCGTACCGCCCGACTTTCTGGCGAGCGGACGCTTGGAATCGGCCATTCGACATCTGGGTGTCGACCTGATCGGCAAATCGATCGGGGTCTATCACATCACTGAAAAGCTGGGCGCGGGCGGCATGGGCGAGGTCTATCGCGCCACGGACACGAAGCTCCACCGCGATGTTGCGATCAAGGTCCTGCCCGATCTCTTCGTGCGCGACGCCGAACGGCTCGCACGTTTCATCCGCGAAGCCCAGACCCTCGCGTCGTTGAATCATCCCAACATCGCCATCATCCACGGGCTCGAGCAGACAGGTGATGCCCACGCTCTCGTCATGGAGTTGGTGACGGGCGAGGACCTGTCACAGCGCATCGCACGCGGAGCGATCCCCATGGACGAGGCGTTGCCGATCGCGAAACAGATCGCCGACGCGCTCGAAGCGGCGCACGAGCAGGGGATCATCCATCGCGATCTGAAGCCCGCGAATATCAAGGTCCGTGCCGACGGCACGGTGAAGGTGCTGGACTTCGGGTTGGCGAAGGCGATGGAACCCGTCGGTCGTGCGCCGAACGTGTCGCCGTCACCGACGATCACGCAAGCGATGACGCAAGCGGGGATCATCCTGGGCACGGCGGCGTACATGAGCCCCGAACAGGCGCTGGGAAAGCCCGTCGACAAACGCACCGATATCTGGGCGTTCGGCTGCGTGCTCTATGAGATGTTGACCGGCGTCCGCGCGTTCGCGGGCGATGAGGTGTCTGACACGCTGGCGTTCGTCATCACCAAAGAACCGGCATGGTCGGCGCTCCCAGCGTCCACCCCCGCGTCGATCCGCCGGATGCTTCGGCGGTGCCTGGCCAAGGATCGTCATCAGCGACTCAGCGACATCGCCGACGCGCGGCTGGAGATCGCTGAAGTCGGCGCCGAGCAAGTCGCTGAGGTCAGCTCTACGCCGAAGCCGTTCTCGCGGCCTAAAATCGCGTTAGCCTTCGCCAGTGTCCTCGCGTTGGCGGTGTGGATCGCCATCTCGCCTTGGGCGCCTTGGCAGTCCCAGCCCGCTCTTGTGTCACCGCATCGACTCAGCGCGGAGTTAGGAATGGACGGCGACATTTCGCCGAATGCCGGTCTGGCGCTCTCGCCGGATGGGTCCGTGCTGGCGTTTCCGGGGATTAGTAATGGGTCGAGTCAGTTGTACCGCCGGCCGCTCGAGCAGTTGCAGGCGGTCGCCCTTCCTGGCACGGCCGGTGCCTCGTTACCCTTTTTCTCGCCCGACGGGCTGTGGATTGGGTTCTTCGCGGAAGGCAAGCTGAAAAAAGTGCCGGTCGCCGGTGGCGCGGTCGTCCCGATCTGCGACGCCCCAGACCCGCGTGGCGGCGCCTGGGGCGAGGACGGTGACATCCTGTTCAGCCTCGCAAGCTCCGTCTCCTCGCCGCGGAATTCGCTATTGCGTGTGTCGGCCGATGGCGGCACGCCGCAACCGGCGACGACCTTAGCAGACGACGAAGTCACGCACCGATGGCCCCAGGTGCTTCCAGGAGCGAGAGCAATCCTGTACACCGCGCACAACCGCGCGAACAACTACGCCGATGCCAACATCGTCGTTCAAACGCTGCCGAACGGACCGCGCAAGATCGTCCAGCGCGGTGGAAGCTTCGGGAGATATGTGCCGAGCGGCCATCTGGTCTACGTGCACAAAGGGACGCTGTTTGCTGCGCCGTTCGATCTCGTGACGTTGATGACCGGCACGGGGAGGCCGGTCATCGAGAACATTGCGGAGACTCGCAGCACCGGTGCTGCTCAGTTCGCTTTTGCGGCAGATGGCAAGGCAGTCTACCGGCCCTGGCAGACCTCGTCCACGGACCTCCCGATCGAATGGCTGACACGTGACGGAAAGATCACTCCCCTTCGAGCCACACTCGCAAACTGGAGTCATCCGCAGTTTTCACCGGATGGTACACGTGTGGCGATGGACATCATCGACAACGGCCAGAGAGACATCGCCGTGTACGACTGGGCGCGAGACAAGCTGACCCACCTCACGGTTGATGCCCAGCCTGACAGCATGCCTGTGTGGACGCCAGACGGCCAGCACATAGCTTTCGTCTCGAATCGTGTCGCCGATGGGCGGGTGAATCTTTACCTGGTCCGCGCTGACGGCGGCGGTGACCCAGAGCAACTGACCGACAGCGCATCACTGAGCGCCGTAGCCACGGGTTCATGGCATGGCCGGTTCCTGGCCTTCCAGGAAGGTTCTCAAAACGTTGCGGACCTGATGATCCTCCCGATGGAGGGCGATGGGGTTTCAGGGTGGAAACCGGGAAAGCCTTATGCCTTCTTGAATACGCCTGCTGCCGAGGTCGCACCGTCTTTCTCGCCGGATGGGCGCTGGCTCGCCTACCAATCGAACGAGTCCGGGAGGTTTGAGGTGCACGTGCGCCCGTTTCCGAAGCGAGAGGGCAGTTGGCGAGTATCCAACGGTGGCGGTCAGGGGCCAATATGGTCGCGGGCGAAAGATGAGCTGCTCTATCTCACGCTCGACAATCAGATCATGGCGGCGTCGTACACAGTAGTAGGGGATTCGTTCAGGGCCGAAGCGCCAAAGCTCTGGACCGAGCGACGGATCCTACTGGGCCCGGTCCCGACATTTCGGCGCATGATGGACCTTCATCCGGACGGCGAGCGAGTGGCCGGCGCCGTGGCGACCGAAGGTCAGGCCGAGGATCGGCCGGACAAGCTCGTCTTCATCTTCAACTTCTTCGACGAGCTACGCCGCATTGCGTCGGCGACAAAGCACTGAGCGGTCACGATCCGTCGCCAAGTGGCGAGCGATCAGCTTTAGCTGAGCTAACCCCTCAGTCTCTCGCAGCCGGTGCGCGGGTCCTGTCGCCGATTTTCCTTTGCCCGTCCTCGGGCCGACAAGCACGTGCCACGAGAGACGGCCCTGCGGGGCGGACAAAGAAAAATCGGCGCCACCCGCCATGAGGGCTGCGAAACGCGTCACTGTGGGACGAGTGCAAGCCGGCCGGCTTTTCCGCAACGAGGCGGTCGACTACTGCTGAGCCAAGTGGCGAGCAACCCCTCCGGCTTGACTTGATAAACACCACGGCTCGCAGCTAGGATGCAGCCATGGAAACGCTGAGCCGGCGCAGTTTCATTCAAATCGCGGCGGGTGCGGCGGCCGTGGGGCCCGCCGTCGCTCGCGCATCCGGCGCACAGCGCGATGCGGGCTTCCGCGGTTCTCTTTGCTTGTTTTCGAAGCACCTGCCGCGGATGAACGCCCGCGAGGTCGGCCGGGCGGTGAAGGGGCTCGGATTCGACGGCGTCGATCTCACGGTGCGCTCTGGCGGGCACGTCGATCCGAAACGTGTGGCGATCGAGCTGCCCGCGTTCGTCGACGCCATCCGCCATGAGGGTGTCGCGGTGCCGATGATCACCACCGAGCTTTTATCCGATTCGGATCCGGTCGCGCAGCCGACGCTCGAGACCGCGGCGCGGTTGAAGATTCCGTTCTACAAACCGGGCTACTACCGATATAAGTTCGTCGATGTTCGCAAAGAGCTCGAAGCCGCAGGCGGGCTGCTGAGAGGACTTGCCGATCTGAGCCGCGTCCATGGGATGCGCATCGGGTATCACAACCATGCGGGGTACATCGGCGGCCCGGTCTGGGATTTTGCCCCCTTCATCGAGCCGCTCGACGCGGCAACCGTCGGGTATTACTTCGACGTCCGTCATGCCGTGGTCGAAGGCGGAGACGGCGGGTGGCGCACGGCGCTCGACCTGGTGTCGCCGCGGTTGTCGATGATCGCACTCAAGGACTTCTTCTGGGAAAAGACCGGCGGCTCGTGGCAGCAGCGAAACTGCCCCATAGGCGAGGGCATGGTCGATTGGAAGCGGTTCTTCGGCATGCTCGCGAAAGCGCGTTTTCACGGTCCCGTATCGCTTCATCTGGAATACGAGATCACCGGCGCCACACCCGCGGCAGAAGAGGAGAACACACTGACCGCGGCCGCGCGCGATCTGGCGTTTGTCAAGGCGCGCCTCGCCGAAGCCTATTCGGCGATGTAATCGTCATGCGCCGGCAGGTTCTGCGCCCGGCGTCGGCCGTACCGCTCGGCGTTGCGATCGTCTCGCCGAAACCCACCGATATCCGCATCGCCGAAGTTGTTCACGGCTACGAAGACCACGTGTACCGCGCGCCGTACAAGTTCGGCGGCCGGGTCGTCGACCGCGTGACGCTGCTGAACGTTCACTGTCGCGTCACGACGCGAAACGGCCAGACCGCCTGGGGCTTCGGGTCGATGACGATGGGGAACATGTGGGCGTTTCCATCAACCACCATGTCGTACGACACGACGCTCGAGGCCATGAAAGCCCTGGCATCGCGCATCGCGCGGCTGGCGGGCGACTGCCCCGAGATCGGGCATCCACTCGACATTGCACATGTCCTCGAGCCCGAGTGCCTGAAGGCCGCCGCTGAGGTTTCCGCAGAGCGCAAGCTCACCGAACCCATCCCCAAGCTCTGCACGCTCGTCGTCGCCAGTGCATTCGACGCGGCGTTGCACGATGCGTTCGGGAAGGTTCACAACCGAAACGTCTACGACACCTACAGCCCCGATCTGATGACCCACGACGTGTCACGTTATCTCGGTGCTGACTTTCACGGCGTGCGGCTCGACCGGGCATTGCTGTCGAAGCGACGGGAGCGAATCCCTGTGTTTCACAGCGTCGGCGGACTCGATCCGCTCGAGACCAGCGACGTCGAGAACCCCGTCCGCGACGGATTGCCTGAAACGCTGTCTGAATGGATTCGGCGCGATGGTCTCGTGCGCATCAAGATCAAGCTGCAGGGCGACGATCTGTCGTGGGACGTCGAACGGACGCTGGCGATCGATCGGATCGCCTACCCTTCGACTCGCTCGCGCTCGCTAGGGCAGGCCGATATGGCGTATTGCCTGGATTTCAACGAGCGCTGCCCAGACGCTCAGTACGTTGTCGAATGTCTCGATCGAATCCGCGCCCGGTCTCCCGAAGGCTTCGAGCGGATTCTCTACGTAGAGCAGCCGACGGCGCGGAATCTAGAGCGAACCGGCAGAATGTCATGCACGAAGCCGCGCGGTTGCGTCCGGTCGTCATCGACGAATCGCTGACAGATCTCGAAAGTCTCGTGCTCGCGCGCGAAATGGGCTACACGGGTGTGGCGTTGAAAGCCTGCAAAGGCCAGAGCCAGACGATGCTGATGGCCGCTGCCGCCGAGAAGTACAAGATGTTCCTGTGCGTGCAGGATCTCACGTGTCCCGGCGCGTCGCTTATCCACTCGGCTGGCATCTCCGCTCGCGTTCCGGCGGTCGCCGGCATCGAAGCCAACGCGCGACAGTACGTTCCCGCGGCGAACGAGCCATGGCAGCACCGTTTTCCCGGCATCTTCAGGATCACCGACGGATACATCCGCACCGCGGACATCGGCGGGCCGGGGCTCGGCATTCCCGATGACATGGTGCCACCATGTTGAAATCCTTCGTTCCGAGCGCGCTGACTTCTCTTGTTCTCTGCGGCGTTCTCGTGCTCTTGCCTGCCCCCGCCGAGACGCAGCGCGATACCAGCTCCGCTGATGCCAGGCTCCGCGCCCTCTACACGGAAGAGTGGAATTGGCGGCGGCAGGAGATGGCGCGGAGTAGCGATCAGCCTGGCGAAGAGGGTGCGAGCGATCACTTCCCAAGGGTTGAATGCCGCGTCGCAACAGGCGCGGCTGGCCTACTGGACGCGAACGCTGGCGACGCTCGACAGCATCCCGCTCGACGAGCTCTCGCCTGTGGAGAAGGTGAACGCGCAGGTCTTCCGCGCCTCCATTCACGCGCTCTCGAACGAGATCAAGTTCCGGACCTACGAAGCGCCCTTCAACAGCGACACCTTCTTCTGGACCGACTTCACGCCGCGCCAGGGCTTCGTCACCGTCAGCGCCTATCGCGCCTATCTGGGCCGTCTTCGCGACGTGCCGCGCTACTTCGACGAGCAGGTCACCAATATGCGGGCCGGCCTGGCGCGCGGTTTTACGGTGCCGCGCGTGTCGGTCGCCGGGCGTGACAAGACGATCGAGCCGTACGTCAAGGGCGGCACCGCCAATCCTCTGTACGCGCCGTTCACCGAGATGCCCTCGAGCATCTCCGAGACGGACCAGGCGGCGATGCGCGCCGAAGCGGAGACGGTGCTCCGTGAGGTCGTCGCGCCGGCATACGAGCGGCTCCTCACCTTCGTGCGCACCGAGTACGTGCCGAAGGCTCGCACGACGCTCGCGGCGACCGCGATGCCCGATGGTGAGGCCTACTACCAGGCCATGATCGAGAAGTTCACGACGCTGAACCTGACGGCAAAGCAGATCCACGAGATTGGCCTGAAGGAGGTGGCGCGCATCGAGAAAGAGATGGAAGCGACCAGGCAGCGGGCGAAGTTCAAAGGCACGATGGCGGAGTTCTTCCAGTTTCTGCGAACCGATCCGCAGTTCTATGCAAAGACACCGCGCGAGCTCCTGTCGTACTCTGCGTACGTCTCGAAGAAGGCCGACTGGAAGCTCGGCGAGACGATCGGGTTCCTGCCGCGGCGCAGGCACGGCATCCGGCCTGTTCCCGACGCGCTCGCGCCCATCTTTACCGGTGGGCGAGGTGGGCTCGAAGCGTGCCTGATGAATACTTACAACCTTCCAGCGCGCCCGCTCTACACGCTTGCGGCCCTGACGCTGCACGAGTGCACACCCGGCCACAGTTTTCAGGCGGCTCTCGCACTCGAAATGCCCGACCGCCCCGCATTCCGGCGCGGAACCTCATTCTCCGCCTACGGCGAAGGATGGGGACTCTACACCGAGTGGCTGGGCACCGTCATGGGGATTTATGAAACCCCGTACGAGGACTTCGGCCGGCTCACATACGAAATGTGGCGCGCGTGCCGGCTGGTGATCGACACGGGAATCCACGCGTTCGGCTGGAGTCGCGAGCAGGCGATGGACTACCTGCGCACGCGCGCGGCGCTTTCCGACCATGAGATCACGACCGAGATCGAGCGGTACATCGCATGGCCCGGGCAGGCTCTGGCGTACAAGCTTGGCGAGCTGCAGATCCGCCGGCATCGTCGCGAGGCGGAGGAGAAGCTGGGCTCCAAATTTGACCAGCGCCACTTCCACGATGCCATTCTGGCGCTCGGGTCGGTGCCCTTGCCGGTGCTGGAGCAGCGGATGGCGCAGTTTATTGCCGATGGCGGTGTGAGCGCTCCGGTCTCTCGGTGAATGCGCAGTGGTATGGGCTCTGAGCTTGTTCGGCACTGCGCACTTATGTGATACTCGGCGACGCCTCCCCGCAAGGACCTTACGTCATCATGAATGCAGTCGCTGTACTCCGGTTGGGGCTGCTGGCCGCGTTTTCCGCGGCGTTTGTGGCACAAGCGCCGACGGAAATACCCCGAATTTGGGATGACACTGCACTGGCGGATTGGGCGACGCCGGTCGCGGGCCTCAACGTTCGTCCATCCCACTATTCGTCGGCCGAGTACTACAGCGTCCCCGGGGAGAACCTGCGCACCTATCCCGTCTATCATCCTGACAGCGAGCCGCCTGGATATTGGGAGGAACTGAACAAGAAGAAGCCCGAGCCGCTTGTGGACGTGTCGGAGATTCGAAGCACACAGGGTTGGATAGCAGCAGGTGAACGCGCGTTTCGGGAAGTAGATAACTTCTGGAGCCGCACGAATGATCCGGTTCTGATCGCGCGGGCCCGAGATCCACGGTCGTTCGAAGGCGTCTTCAGGCTTCCCGACGGGACCGCCTTCGGACCGCGCTGGGTGATAACTCCGGGAGGCGTGAGGTTGTCTTCGCCTGCCTGCAGTGCCTGTCACGTTGCGTTTCGGGCGGATGGCACCGTCGCCTTTGCGCTTCCAAGAGGACCGCGCCCTCCCGGAAGTCTCGTGCTGATCCCTCGCGGCATCGGAGTCGTGGCAGCTGGCGCCCCAGAGGCTATGCAGCGTTTCTACGAGGGCGATCCACGCCCGATGTTCCAGTGGCGAATGTGGTCGGTCCCCTGGGCGCCTGACGAACGTATCGAGAGTCGTCGGAACGCGGACAATCGCGAACTCCAGGCACTTGTTGCAGGTGATCCGGGCGTCTTCAATCGCCCCCACGGCAGTCCGTTTTACGCAACGAAGATTCCGGACCTGCACATCCTGCGCTACAGCCGTTACCTGGATGCGACGGGCACTCATCGGCTCCGAGGACCTGAGGATGCTGCCCGGTACGCCGCGTTTATCACGGGCGCCGATCCAATGGATTTCGGATCACATCGCATCCTGACCGACGCGCAGCGCCGCGTGCGGTTCCGGTACGCCGATGAAGTACTCTATGCAATCGGGATGTACCTGATGTCGCTCGAGCCTGCGAAGAATCCGAACCCGGCAGAGGCCGAGCGTGCTGGCGCGCGGTGAACAGGTCTTTCGCCGGGAGGGCTGCGCGAACTGTCACGTGCCACCGAATTACACGAGCGGGAAGCTCACACTCGCCCAGGGGTGGGAACCGCCGGCGAATCACCCCAATCTCGACGACATTGCACCTGTCTCAGCGGGAACCGATCCGGGGCTCGCACTCAAGACGCGTAAGGGAACTGGTTTCTATAAGATTCCCTCGCTGCGCGGCGTGTGGTATCGGCCGCGCCTGCTGCACGATGCCTCGGTCACGACTCTCGAAGAGATGTTCGATGTAGCTCGTCTCAGTCCTGACTACGAACCGAAAGGGTGGAATCCGCCCGGTGTGACGAGGCGCGCCGTGCCGGGGCATACCTTCGGTCTGTCGCTGAATGTCCAAGACCGAAGCGCATTGTTGGCATTCCTGCGAAACCTCTGAACTCCTCAGATATTTTCGGATCGTCTGCCATGGCTAACGCGACAACCAAATTCGGCACCATCACCATCGCGGCTCTCTTGAGCCCCTTGCTGTGGGCGCAGAATCCTCCGGAGATCCAGCAAACGTACTCGACGCGTTGCGGCGGATGCCATGGAGACGATGGGCGGGGCACCGAGCAGGGCCCGGCACTTGCTGGAAGTCCGTCGGTTCGCGCGCGATCCCCTCAAAGCCTTCGTAATGTCATTCGAAATGGGATCGCCGCCGCAGGGATGCCCGCATTCGATCTTCCGGCCGACACGATCGATGCGCTCGCGACGATCATCACGTCGTGGAACGCGGTGGCGGCAAACGCCAGCGTTCCCGGTGATGCCGCCGCGGGCCGCCAGTTTTTTGCGGGGAAGGGGCAATGCGTGTCGTGCCACCTCGCGCAGGGTGAGGGTTCGGCGATCGGACCCGATCTCTCGGATATTGCGCTGACGCTGACGGTGGACGAAATTCGAGACGCGCTGCTGAATCCAGACGCGCGGATCGCTCCCGGCTATGGCGTGGTTTCCGTTCGCCGGCGCGACGGTCGAATGCTGCGCGGCTTCGCGCGAAGCCGCAGCAGTTTCGACGTGGCTATTCAGGACCTGACAGGCGCGTTTCACACGTTGTCGCTCGATGACGTCGCGTCCGTCACCGACGAGAAAACGTCGCACATGGGCGCTGTGAAGGCGAGCGCCGACGAGTTGCGCGACGTGATCGCGTATTTGAGCCGGCTGACCGGCGTACGTCCAGGACCTGTGGTCCGGCCTGCTCCGAGCGATCGAGTCGAGGGGGGGCGTGCCGATACGGGAATTGATTTCAGCAGGATTCTCAATCCGAAGGCCGGCGAGTGGCCGACGTTCAACGGAAACGTGAGCGGAAACCGCTACAGCCCGCTCACCGCGATCGACAAGTCGAACGTGAGCAGGCTGAGCCTGAAATGGACGTTTTCCATTCCGCTCTGGTCGCTATTCCATCCCGACACTCCGTACTATCGCCAGAACATGCAGTACTTCGGCCTCGAAACCGTACCGATCGTGGCCGACGGCATCATGTACGTGACAGGGCCGAACCAGGTGTTCGCGCTCGACCCGCGCACCGGCCATCAGATCTGGCATTACTCGCGCCCGCGCTCGACCGAACTGGTCTCCGACGCGTCACTCGGCACGAACCGTGGCGTCGCCGTTCTGGGTGATCACGTGTTCATGGTCACCGACAACGCGCGCTTGATTGCGTTGCATCGCATCACGGGTCGTCCGGTATGGGAGGTCGTCATGCCCGACGAGGCCCAGCGCTACGGCGGGACCATGGCGCCGCTCATCGTCAAAGATATGGTCATTGCCGGCGTCTCGGGCGGCGACTGGGGCATTCGCGGATTCCTTTCGGCCTACAAAGCCGCGACCGGCGAACGCGTCTGGCGCCACTGGACCATTCCGGCCAAAGGTGATCCAGGCTTTGAGACCTGGAAGGGAACGGCCGTCGCCACCGGCGGGGGAGGGACCTGGCAGACCGGTTCATACGATCCCGAGACCGATACGCTCTACTGGGCTACCGGCAATCCGTGGCCGAATTCCGACGATCGCGAGCGCGGCGGCGACAATCTGTTCACCGACTGTGTCCTCGCGCTCGATCCGGCCACCGGAAAGCTGAAGTGGTACTACCAGTTCACACCGCACGATGTTCGCGATTGGGATGCGAACGAGCCCAATGTCCTCGTCAACACCACGTATCGCGGGCAGGAGCGAAAGCTGCTGTTGCATGCAGACCGGAACGGCTTCTTCTACGTGTTCGATCGCACGAACGGTGAGCGACTGCTTACCGAGAAATTCGTTCGAAAGCTGACCTGGGCGAGTGGAGTTGGCGCAGATGGCCGCCCGATTCGTATTCCCGAGAGCGGCGTGAGTTGTCCCGGCCACGCGACGAACTGGCACAGCACCACCTTCAGCCCGGTCACACGCCTCTACTACGTTCAGGCCACAGAGCAGTGCAGCGTCCGACCGTCGCCCGGCAGTTGGAAAACCGAGCGCCCGCGCGCGGAGCCTGCGGCGAGATATCTCCGCGCGCTCGATATCGAGACCGGGAAAATCGTGTGGGAGATCCCGCAGGCCGGACCAGCGGACGGCAAAAGAGATGCGGGCGTATTGGGGACCGCGGCGGGCATCCTGTTCTACGGAGACGCGAGCGGCTACTTCGTGGCCGTTGACGAGAGGGACGGGAAAACGTTATGGCGCGTTCCGCTGAACGCCACCATCAAGACCTCGCCGATGACCTTCGCCGTTGACGGACAGCAGTTCATCGCGATTGCTGTCGGCTCCACCATCGTGTGCTTTGGACTGTAACGCATCGCGTCGCGCAGGTCCTGTCACCGATTTTCCTTTGCCCGTCCTCGGGCCTTGGTCGCATGATCACTTGGCCGTGAAGTAGTAGTAGTTGTCCCCGTTGTCCAGGTCGTTTCCGATCAATCGGAGACCATGTGACACGAGCTCCCGCTCGTACGCTTCTCGTCCAAGTGAATAGGTGGGAAGCCCAGTGATGCCGTCGGGGCCTGTACCGGCCTCTTTCGGCGCGGTGAATAGGAAGTGCCCATTCGGATTCAGCACACGAGCCACCTTGCCGATCAGGCTGCGTTGCGTATCAATAGGTAGCAGAACATCAGCCCCCAGGCGACTGCAGCGTCGAAGATGCGACTGAAGAAGAGCGAGTTCTCCACCGGGCTGCATTCCAGCGGAACGCCCGGAAATCGCTCACGGAACTTCGCGATCAGTGTTGCCGATGCATCGACTCCGTAAATCGCAAACCCCTCCTGCATCAGCACCTCCGAAATCGGAACCCCACTCCCGCATCCGATATCGAGGATCGAGGCACCGGCCCGCAGCCCCTTGGCCCATCTCCGCACAACGGTCGGCCCGATAGAGGAACTCCGGGAGCGGATAAAGGCCCCCGCAAAGTTCTCATAGCCAATCGACCTTTCGGGCATCTCTCTCCTACGTTACGTTACGATTCGAACCACGAGACGGTCGCGCCATTGCTATGGATGCCGCTTCTCGCTCCAACCGCTCCCGCGGCACTGGTTGCCCATATTCCGGCGCGAACCGAAGGCCGAAGCCGTCACCCGCGAATCGTGGGAAGACGTGCAGAAAGCACTTGTCCGCTGCGCCAAGACACCTGTCCGTAGACTTATGGCCTGATGCCGGTAATGGTCGCGTTCAGGATCTGGTTGCGCGAATCGTGCCGGATCTCGGTACCGAGTCCACGGCCCTCGATGATGCGGTTACCCCCGACAAGGCTCGCGGCCTGCGAGTATCCGTCGGGTCAGTGAACAAAAGCTGAGCGTGTCCGGCAGCGTCAGTGTCGCCCCGCGCTAGTCTGGCGATCGCACCCTGCTCGACAAGCCATTCATTCCAACCCGGCGCGATGCCAGCGAAGTCCTTCAGGAGGACGTCGGTCGCCTGCCGGCCCGGACGCGCCCACTGTAGCCGCAGTACTTCAACGATGCGTGTCGTTCCGAGCCCTGCGTCGCGCAGTCGACTCGCCATTTGACTCGTAAACCCTTGGTACCGCGCGAAGTTCAGACCGCCGGCTTCGGTCGTGACGTACGGTGGCCCCGAGGGATCCCTTTCGGTCAGCAGGCGGTCCGCGTCGTCGAGGGTGGTGAACCGCTGACGAGGAATCGCCGCCAGTGCCGCCGCGCCGCGGCGGCGGAAGGCGCTCTCTTCAGCCTGCGGTGCGAGGCACGCGTCCGCAAAATAGTTGGCGAGGAATTCGCCATACCAGAACGGGAAACGCGTCCGGATGGCCTCGGTTGTCGTTTCCAGCGCCGCGTCCGTGAGCAGGTGTCCCGCTTCGTGCAGGGCGGCGAGATGAACGTAGCGATCGACCCCATGCTCTCCGAGCGCGCCGGCGAGGTGCGTTCTCACCCCAATAAACATCGTGGCAGCGTCTCTCCAGTTCTGTGGGATCACGATGATATACGGCGAGTCGGCGGCGCTGTGATGAGGCATTCCGTAAGGACGGTCCGACACTCGCTCCCAGTCAGACCGGTCAAGTAGCGCCAGCACGATCGACGGACGACCCGTTGCTGCGAGCAGACCGCGACACTCAGCGATCCGCCCCGCGAGTGCACTCGCGACATCGCGAGAAGCGCCCTTGCTGTAACGCACGGGCACATCGCCTTCGATAGAGGCGAGCTTCAATGCCTCCAGGCGCGCCAGAGTCGGAAGTAACGGACCCTGACCTTCGATGGCGAGCGACAACGCGAGAAGGAGCACGATGACGGGAAGCATACGTGTCACCGACCGCCTGCTATTCATCGCCCCTCCTGTCGCTGACCCGAAGCGGGAAGGATAGCACCGAGTTCACTATTCGATCCTACGTTGTCACCCGCGGCCATCGGGTGCATCGCGAGGTTAGCCGGCCCTCTTCGAATTCAGTGCGATGGCGGGGATGAGCCCCAGCAACAGTGCGCCCAGCGCCATGACGTTCGCCCATCCAAACCAGTCTCCGTACCGCGTGTAAAGCGTCGCTCCCGGACCGATGGGGACGCTTTGCACCATCATGGGATCGGCGGCACTAGATTGCTCACCGAGGATGCGGCCGTAGGCGTCACTGAACGTGACGAGTCCCTCCTGGGCGGAGCGAGCGATGGCGAATCCGTTCTCGACGCCGCGCATGACCGCCATCCGCGAATGCATGCGGGCGTCGCGGACGAAGTCCCACGCCGGCACTGCCATCAAGCGCACACCGTGCTGGCCGTAGGCGCGCGACCAGGCCGGGAAGTCGAGATCTTTACAGATGGCCACGCCCCAGTCCGCCCCAGGACCCGCAAACAGGCCGGGCGTGTTTCCGCTGGCGAAGGTCGTTTCTATCATCGGGACCAGGTAACGCTTCTCGTACTCCACGACGAGCGTTCCGTCTTGAGCGATGACCAGGGCCATGTTGCGTCTGGGCTGGACTCCGTTGCGGCTCACACCGGCAATCACCGTAACGTGTGCCGCGCGGGCGGCATCGCTGAACACTTTCACCACAACGTCTGCACTGTCTGATGTCACGCCGACCATTTTTTCCGGGAGCACGACAATCTGCGCGCCCTGGACCGCCAAGCGAGCGACGCGGTCCGCGTACGCGGCGGCTGCAGTGAGCGCCATCGATGGATCCGTAGTGATCGATGCGTCGGGCAAACCGCGGTCCGTTGCGGCCAGTCCGACACGCACGCCGGCCTCGTCGGACGCGTCCATTAACCGCCACGCTCCAAAGCCCAGCGCGGCCAGCAAGATCACGAGTGCTGGAATCAACGGCGCAAAGGAGCGACGAAAGATGGCGAGCGCCGCCGCCGAGGGGACGAGCGTCAGGACGAACACTACGCCCCAGAGCCCTGTCAGCGAGACGACTTGAAGCAGCGGGAGAAAATCGGTTTGCGAGTATCCAAGACTCCAGAAGGTGCCGTTGGGCGAGATGCGCGAAAACAGGAACTCGTAGGATGTCAGCATCGTTGGAAACGCGAAGACCGCCAACGGGGCCGGCAGTCGCCGCGCGGCAGAGCGAGTGACCAGCGTCGCCGCGGCAAATGCCAACGCCGGAGGGACTCCGAAGATGAGCACGGCACCCGGCCCGTATGTTCGAGCCAGACTGAGATCACCTAGAAGCGACGCGGTGAAGGCAAC
Organism: Vicinamibacterales bacterium; assembly: GCA_963744405.1. Lineage (GTDB taxonomy): Bacteria > Acidobacteriota > Vicinamibacteria > Vicinamibacterales > JAMQPK01 > JAMQPK01. The sequence goes on along the minus strand of CAVUTO010000018.1, from coordinate 43,757 downwards.
AACGGCGGTTACTCGCCAGGAACGGTGAACGGCCAGCACCAGAACGGGAATCGGCGCGAGCCATGCAAGAGGCCACACGAATCCCACGCCGGTCGATACGAGAAATGCGACGGCCGAAACCGCAACAACGAGAATACTGAGGAGCGAGCGCGTTGGCTTGCGGAACCCTTGCATCCTATAACCTTTCGGCTGCAGGTTGGATCGTGTAATCTACGCCGTTCTCGTCGATCGTCAGTCGATGGTCCGCGGAGGTAAGCGATGTCTCGAAAACTGCTGGCCTGTCTCGCCGTTTCTCTCCTGGCCGTCTCAATGTTCGTCCAGGCGCAGTCGCCGCCACCGCGACTGAACATCCTGTTTCTGATCGCAGACGATCTGAACAATGACCTGGGCGCCTACGGCAGCACGGTTCGATCGCCGAACATCGACCGGCTGGCGGCGCGCGGAGTGCGATTCGATCGCGCCTACAACCAATATCCGTTGTGCAGCCCGAGCCGCTCGTCGTTTCTTACCGGGCGACGCCCCGACGCGACGGGTGTACTGTCGAATCCGGGCAAAAACCCCATGTCGCCGCACTTCCGCGAGAAGCTGCCCGGTGCAGTGACGCTGCCGCAGGCATTTCGCACGAACGGCTGGGTCGCAGCCCGGGTCGGCAAGCTCTATCACTATGGCGTGCCGAACAACATCGGAACCGCCGGCCTCGACGATTATCCATCGTGGGATCTCACGATCAATCCGCGCGGACGCGACCGCGAGAGTCACCACAAGATCTTCTCGCTCCTGCCGGGACAGTTCGGTGCGACTCTCAGCTGGCTGGCCGACGAAGGACCGGATTCCGAGCAGACCGACGGCATCGCCGCGCATGAAGCCGTGCGGCTGCTCGAGCGCTTCAAGCGAGACAATCAACCCTTCTTTCTGGCTGTCGGATTCTACCGGCCGCACACACCGTATGTCGCGCCCAAATCATATTTCGATCTCTACCCCATGAAAGCGATCGAGCTGCCGCGGCTCTCAGACGACGATCGGGCGCGGAGGCCGGCGCCGGCCTATCAGAGCGCCTTCAAAGAACAAGACGTCATGACCGACGACCAGCGCCGCGCGGCCATTCAGGCCTATTGGGCCTCGACCACCTTCATGGACGCGCAGGTTGGCCAGGTGCTCGACGCGCTGGATCGTCTGGGTCTTGCCGACAGCACGATCGTCGTCTTCACGAGCGATCACGGATATCACCTGGCCGATCACGGCCTGTGGCAAAAACGGAGCCTGTTCGAGCGGAGCGCGCGAGTTCCGCTCATCATCGCAGTCCCACGTGCGAAGGCAAGGGGCGCGGCGGCGCGCGGCCTCGCCGAGCTCGTCGACTTGTATCCGACGCTTGCAGAGCTCGCCGGCATCAAGCTCGCGGGGCCGCTCGACGGCGTCAGCCTCGCGCCGCTCGTCGACAACCCGTCAGCGTCGGTCAAAGACGCCGCGTTCACGCAGACACAGAACGGTTATGCGGTGCGGACCGACCGATGGCGCTACATCGAGTGGGGTGCGGGGCAGGATGGCGTGCAGCTCTACGACATGGAACGCGATTCCGGCGAAACGACGAACCTGGCGCAGGACGCCCGCCATGCGGCGACGGTCGCGGATCTGAAAGGCCGACTCGCCGCGTACCGGCGATGAGCGACAATCGCTGAATGAAGATCGTCGAAGTCAGATCGGCAGGTCTGCGGCACGGGACGCCCGAAGGCGGCTGGGCCAAAGAGATCCAGCCGGATGACTGTGTGCACACGCTCATTGCGGTGTTTACGGACGAAGGTGTCACAGGCTGGGGGTCTGTTTTCACGAACGATCAGCTGGTTCGCGGCGCTTTGACAGTCTTGGAGCCGCTTTACTTAGGCGAGAACCCGCTCGAACCAGAACGGGTCAACGAGAAACTACACGCACATACGTTCTGGATGGGTCGCGGGGGCTCCGTTACACACGCCATCAGCGGAATCGATATTGCCCTATGGGACATTCTTGGCAAGTTCACGCGCCAGCCTGCGGGTCGGTTGCTGGGTGGACGATACCGTGAGCGAGTGATGCCCTACGCGTCAATCTTGATAACCGAACCTGGCGCCCTCGTGGACCATCTGCTTGCCGTTCGCGGTCAGGGATTTCGCGCGTACAAGATTGGCTGGGGACCGTTTGGGCGGCAAAGCGCAGCACGGGACGAGGCGGTCGTCAAGGCAGCACGCGAGGCCATCGGCCCTGACGCGATGCTCATGGTGGATGCGGGCGCGAGCGATGCCTTCTGGCCGCAGGATTACAAATGGGCGTTGCGGACCGGTGACATGTTGGCCGCCTACGACGTGTACTGGTTTGAAGAACCCGTTCCGCCGGACAATTTGCAGGATTACGTGCTGCTCCGCGAACGAGCACCGGTGAAGATTGCCGGAGGGGAAGTGTTGACCAGGAGGCAGTCGTTTGTTCCGTGGTGTCAGCAGCGAGCGCTCGACATCGTGCAGCCCGACGCGACTAAAGTCGGGGGAATCAGTGAAGCGCGGCGGATCGCCTGGATGGCTGAGGATAACGGCGTGCAGTTCATCCCGCACGGATGGAACACCGCGCTGGGATTGGCCGCCGACCTGCAGTTGGCGTCTGCGATTCGAAACACCAATATGGTCGAGTACCTCACCGGATCGCCGTTCATTGATGACTTGGTCGCTGACCCATGGAGGTTGGGTAGCGATGGCCTGCTAGCGGTGCCAGACACACCCGGGTTGGGCATCGCTCTGAACATGGATGCGGTCGAAAAGCACACGCATGAGCAATTTCATCCACGCCGTGCGACGGCGCCTACTTCAACTTGAGCAGCGCCGTCCCATTTCCGTGCACGATCCTGCGGTAGGTCGCCTCGTCAGGTGATAGTTTACGCAGAAGTTCCAACGACTGTGCCGCAAGGCACCGTGCGCTTCCGATTCCACTCCCCTTTCCATCGTGACAGTCACAGTCACTGCCCCAGACGAGCTTTCGACTGTGCCGTTCGATGAAGCCGCGATAGAACTCCGGATCTCGGGTGATGGCATTCAGGCCAGAGCCGGCTGACAGGTCGGCGTAAAGGTTTCCGTAGTCTTGCAGAAGTTTTTCGGTGAGTCCCCCGGCTTTCACTCGCCCTTTCGGATACATGTCCAGAGGATCCAATTCCGAACTCAGGTTTCCCCACCAGGTCTGGGCGTGGCCGATGAAGTTTACTCGAGGATATTCCTTGAGGATCTTTTCAAAACGCTCGAAGCCGGTATTGTACATTTCATGCTCAAAATGCAGCAGCACCGGAACACTCAGTTCCTCGGCAAGTTTGTAGACCCGATGCATCTCGGGAGAGTCAACGGCAACGTGATACTTCATCTCGCCGAACCCGATGGCGCCCCGCTCGACATGTCCCCTCAAGACGTCTATCGCGCGCGACTCTGCCGGATCGGCAGTCGCAAACCGGACAAATCGACCTGCATGCTCTGCCTCAAACGCGGCACATTCCCGGTTACCGCCGACAATTTTCAGCATCCACCCTTCGCCGGGCAACAGCACTGTGGTCTTGACACGGTGCTGGCTCTGGTGGGCCAAGACCAAGTCACGTGGCCGCTTGTTATAAGGTGTGTGCTGGTGCAGATCCAGGATCGGGTCGCCGCTGTCTTGTGCCTGAAGCCATGGCACAGCGGTCAAAGCAAGGCATGCACCCAAGAGCTCTCTTCGAGAATAAGCAATCATTACTGCGTCCTCATTTAGTCTGCGAGAGTTCCTCAGGCGTCCACGCGCGTGCGCGGTCGGCGGTAGCGGCTCTAATCTGTTGAACTGCTGACGGATCTATAGGTGTACCAGCCTGTCCCCACGCTCGACGGATGAAGGTGAGGACCGCGGCAATCTCCTCATCGTTCAGCGTCTCGCCATGCGCAGGCATGAGCCCGACAGGACCTTCCTTGCCGTGAAGGAGTACGCGGATAGGCAAGCCGGCTGAGCCGACAACGGTGGGCGATCCGACGATGTTGGGTGCGGCGCCCGGTTGCTCCCGGCCGTCGGCACCATGGCAGCCTGCGCAGAGGTCCTTGTAGATTTCCTGGCCGGCTGTAAACCGCTTCTGCTCACCCAGCGTCAGCGGCGCAGCAGCCGGCCCCGCGCCTGGTTTGCCTGGCCAACCAATTCGCGCGAGCACTTTAGTCGCGCGATCGGCCAGCTCGCCGCTGCCGGCGGCAATCGCAATCAGCGCGGGCTCGCGGCCGAGCGTCAGGAACGGCCCACCGGCGCGAGCTGGCGGCGCCGGCGGAGTCGCACCAGCCAGCGCGCCTGGAAATGCGCGTGCGCCACCGGGACCACCTCGTCCACCGGGACAGGTCTCGCACGGCGCGTTTGGATCGCCCCCACCACGACTCGGCGCCCCCGGCATCGTCGCTCCCAGCAACGCCACTTCGGCGCCACGAAGCAGCGCCGATCTCTGCCAGCTCGCTCGTGTGTTTTCCGAGACACGACCGAGCAATGCCTGTACGGGCGCATCTTCGCTCGTTCTCACGATCGTCGCGGCCAGCATGGTCATTGCCGCAGAACGTTGCGGCGTCTCGGATGCGGCTTGCAGCAACCGGTCGAGGACTGCCAGCTCGCTGCCCCGCATGCCGCTGATGGCCGCGTCGAGGGCAATCGGATCATCACCATGCCGTTCGAGCAGGTTTGCCAACGCGCTTTCCTTCGATGCGGCGGGAAGCTCTCCGAGCGTCGCCGCGAGCTGACGCCGGACGGCCCAATCTCGATCGTCGAGGAGCTTGAGAACCTCACCCTGGATCGGATGATTCGGCTGGCCGAACCACCGTTCGGCGATACGTAGCGCCGACACGCGAATGTCCCGGTTCGGATGCGCAAGCGCCTGGGTGACCGACGCGGGCTCGACAGCGTCAAGTGCGTCCAGCGTCCACAAGGCGTGGAGTCGCGTGCGGACATCTGTGGCGCCATCTGCTAACTTCCGCAGCGCAGGGACGACTGACTTATCACCACGCTCGACAAGGAGCTGCTGGGCCCGATCGCGCCGCCATCCATTCGGATGCGACAGCCATCCAATGAGCTGCGCCGGTGTGGCGCGCATCGACAGCGGCGTCGTATCGCGGCGCGTCGTGTCGTGCACGATGCGATAGATGCGCCCGTACGAAGTCGGTTGCTCGAGCTTGTGCGTCGATATGTAGTCGCGCAGATACTCCGTTATGTATCCCTTGTGCTCGATGATTCCGCGGTACATGTCGACGACGTACAGCGTCCCGTCTGGAGCGAGTGAGAGATTCACGGGGCGGAAGAGTTCGTCGGTCGAGGCGAGGAACTCGCCGCGAACATTGCGATAAGCCTTGCCAGCCGTCAGACCGTTGCCACTGTCACTCAAAATGAATCGGCTGACGAGGTTCACCGTTGGGTCGACAACGAAAACGTTTCCATACAGCTCGGAGGGTAGCCGGTCCCCGCGATACACAAGCGGCGCGCACACGGACGTATATTTCGCGAGCGTCCCATCTGGGCGGAGAATTCCGTGTTGATAGCCGCGGTTGACGCCGCGCGTGGGGCGAATGGGCCAGACGTCGTTCAGCTCACCATTCGGTCCGGTCAGCGATTCGTAGCTGCCGCGCGTCCGAAGCAGATTCGTATGACGCATGAAGTAGCGAGCAGGAATGAGATCGACGTGCAGCGCCGATTGGTTCGTGTTTCTATAGATTCGACCGGCGTCATCCTGCGTGATGCCCCACTGACCGCGCGACAGCGTCTTCCGGACTTCGAATTTGCCGTTTTTGAGTCGAAGGTCGATGTCGATTTCGGAGGTGTAGATGTCATTGTCGAGCGCCCACAATAGGCCGTTGGCGTTGTGCTCGACATTCGTCTCGCGGCTTCCGTAGGCGGCCGTGACGAGCTCCTTGCGATCCGCGCGCAGATCACCGTTTGTATCCTGAAACAACCAGAGATTCGGCGGCTCCGCGACCAGCACACCGCGTTCGAGCACCTTCAACCATCGCGCCAGCACCAGACCGTCCTGGAAGACCGTGCGCTTATCCATGCGGCCATCGCTGTTGGTGTCTTCAAGAACGACGATCTTGCCGATTGGTGCGTGTTCGCGGGTCGCCTGGATGTCTGCCATATATCCCGGCATCTCAACGGCCCAGATCCGTCCTTCCCCATCCCATTCGATCATGACCGGGTCCTGGATCAGCGGCTCGCTGGCGACGAGCTCCACGCGATAACCCGGCGGCATAGAGAACTTCTTCAGCGCCTCCTCTGGCGCCAGCGGAGGGGACATCTCAGGCACGGTCGCGAGCCTCGGAGGCCATGAGCGATTGATCTGCGCGGCGAAGCCGAGGGTCGCTGCGACCGCGACAAAGAACACGACGGCGCGGAAGAGTCGTAAGGCCACGACCGGGGATTATACTGAGCGGCCGAAAGTAAGGCCCAGAGGATCGTGAAGGCTGCACTTATCGTCCTGAATCAGCCGCCCACCGCGAACACCGGAACCCGGGAACAGGACCAGGAACCGGCTGCATCAGAGCATTCTGAAATGCTCTAGCCCTTGTTGTACTCGTCATGGCGGCGCCACCAGGCGCCCACCTCGTTGCGCCCCTTGGGTGCGCGGTCGAGCCACTGGTACATGCCCCAGAGGCCGTCCACTCAACGCGCATAAGTGGAGTAGGTGTGATACACGACGCCGTCCTCGAGCGCGAACGCGCTCATACCCGGCCTCTCGCGCGTGTACGTGGCCACGTATCCGTTCCGGACATCACCGCAAACTCTGCGGCAGGCCCAGTGACCGGCATTGTGTCCAGCGTTTGGCGGCTGCGCCTGTAGTCGATCACGGCCTGTGGCAAAAACGGAGCCTGTTCGAGCGGAGCGCGCGGGTTCCGCTCATCATCGCAGTTCCACGTGCGAAGGTAAGGGGCGCGGCAGCGCGCGGCCTCGCCGAGCTCGTCGACTTGTATCCGACGCTTGCAGAGCTCGCCGGCATCAAGCTCGCAGGGCCGCTCGACGGCGTCAGCCTCGCGCCGCTCGTCGACAACCCGTCAGCGTCGGTCAAAGACGCCGCGTTCACGCAGACACAGAACGGTTATGCGGTGCGGACCGACCGATGGCGCTACATCGAGTGGGGTGCGGGGCAGGATGGCGCGCAGCTCTACGACATGGAACGCGATTCCGGCGAAACGACGAACCTGGCGCAGGACGCCCGCCATGCGGCGACGGTCGCGGATCTAAAAGGCCGACGCGCCGCATACCGGCGATGAGCGACTGCGGAGTTCAGCGATAAGGGCCGCCACCATCAAGACCTCGCGGATGACCTTCGCGTCGGCGGACAGCAGTTCATCGCTCTTGCTGTTGCGACCCCAAAAAACCCTTGACACGCTTTGCGCACCTGATGCGTTTGCGTCCGAAACGATTTCGGCAGCAGGCTCGTAGGTGAGCGAGAAACTGCGTATGCGCGACGATCGTCGGTCATTCCAGGTTCGGCGTCCTCCCCGCCGTCATTCTTTCAATACAGCCAGACGTCGTCGGTCCAAAAGTCGCGTGGTATGAAGGGCATGTGACGATATTTTCCTTCAATGATTTTTCTGATCGTGACCTGCTCGCGGAAGTGAGTCGCCTCGCCGCGAGCGAACGCGAAGCGACGGCCCAGCTCGTTGCCTCGCTCGCCGAAGTCGATGCGCGGCAGCTGTACCTGAGCGAGGGCTGTTCGAGCCTGTTCACGTATTGCACGCAGGTGCTGCATCTGTCGGAGCACGCCGCCTACAACCGAATTGAAGCGGCGAGGACCGCGCGGCGATTTCCACAGATTCTCGAGCGGCTCGCAGACGGGTCAATCCATCTCACGGCGGTGCGCCTGCTGGCGCCAACGCTCACGGCGGAGAACCATCGAGCGCTGCTGGATGCGGCGCGGCACAAGAGCAAGCGTGACATCGAGCACCTCCTTGCGCAGCAGAAACCAGAACCAGATGTTGCCCCGTGTATGCGCAAACTTCCCGCACCGGCAGCGTCACCTCTCGTCACCGAAGTACCGCCGGTGACGGAGTGCCCGAAGGAAGGGGAGCCAGCGACGTCGCCGCCGGAATTCGCGTCGCCATCAGCTGCGCGCCGGCCGTTAGTCAGGCCGCTTTCGCCGGAACGGTACAAAGTTCAGTTCACGATATCGAAGGAGACCCACGACAAGCTGCGGCGTGCGCAGGACCTAATGCGGCACACGATTCCCAACGGTGATCCATCTGTGATCTTCGATCGAGCGCTCACGCTGTTGTTGTGCGAGCTGGAGCGGAGGAAGTTCGCGGCGGCGAAGCGCCCCCGCACCACTGCAGTGGCATCAACCATGTCGCGACATATTCCAGCAGCCGTCAAACGTGACGTGTGGACTCGTGACGGTGGCCGGTGCGCGTTTGTCGGCAACAACGGCCGATGCACCGAGACGGGTTTCCTGGAGTTTCACCACATCATGCCCTACGCCGATGGAGGAGAGACGTCGGTCGAGAATCTGGAGCTTCGCTGTCGGCCGCACAACGCGTACGAGGCTGAGAAGTACTTCAGCGCAGAAGGGCAAGGGCCATTGTTCGTGCGCGAGCGGCCTAGTGACCAACGGCGGGAAGCAGACTCGTTCTGGAACGAGCTGTCAAGCGATGAGCTCGCAGCACGAAACTCCGCTAGCGACCGGCCGCCATAAGAACCTGATTACGACCAAAACTCCATCGATGCGACCGTGTAATACTTCAGCGTTGCTTGAGAATTTCCAGAAGGCGCCGGAGGTGTCAAACCTCCTGGCCCGCCTTTTTGGCACGCTCGCTCAGGTTCGAAGGTCGATCCTCCACGACTAGAAGCGGAATCCGGACGAATTGAGACACCTGCATCGCCCGAGACTGCGGTGCAAATCGACCTCTTGCCCTGTTCACCAGATGACAGAGACTTCGTGTTGCGCGTCCACCGAAGAAGCGATGCGCGCATACGTCGAAGGGCCGACTCGACGCATACTGGCGATGAGGTGAGTCCTCCAGAAGAGACGCTTACTGAATCGCCGCGATGCCGTGATGGTGCTCGTGCGCCCGCCGGGCGTCCTCCATCGCCGCTCTTTTCGGAAACTCACGGCCGGTGAGCTCTTTGTAAACCTGCGCCGCCTGGGCTTCGAATCCGGCAATTGATTTGGTGCTGGTATCGATGTACGTCGCGTGCTGTTTGAGGAGGGCGTCGCGCATGGCTGGAACGTCGGCCTGCACGCGTTCGGGCGCCAGCCCTTTCCTCTTTGCCACCTCGGCTCGCAGCGCCACGAAATACTGCCGCTGGGCTTCGAGCACGCGGGCGTCTCCAGACGGCCCGTGACCCGGCGCGACGATGGTTGCTCCGAGCTTCTGGGCGCTGGCGAGCGTCTCGATCCACGTGCCGCTGTCGCCGTCGGCCATGTAGTTGAACGGACCGTTGACGGCGGCGTCGCCGGTGAAGAGAATCCGCTCTCTGGGAAGCCACGCGAAGCCGTCGCCGTGCGTGTGTCCCACGCCGAAGTAGCGCAGCTCGACGCGGTGACTGCCGTCATCGAAAATCATCAGGTCCCGATAGAGCAGTGACGGCGGCTTGAGCCGCGTCGTTTTGAGATCCTCGCGCTGCTTCGCCGCTTCCTCCCAGCGTCCGGGCTTGCCGCCGAAGAACCCGGTCTCGTACTTCCGCATCTCGGCGACGACGTTTTCGTGTGCGACCGGCACGGCGCCGAGGTCCGCCCAGACCTGGTTGCCGTAGGCGTGATCCCCGTGGTGGTGCGTGTCGAAGGCGAACCGGATCGGCTTGTTCGTCTGCGCCTTGATCTTCGGGATAATCTCCTGCGCGCCCGAGGGAAAATTGGCGTCGAGCACGAGCACGTAGTCGTCGAAGATCACCCAGCCGTTGTTGCAGTGTCCCTTCCCAGGCAGATCGCCTTCGTGGAAGTACACGCCCGGCGCGAGCTCTTTGACCGTGTTCAGCTGGCTGGCGACACGGCGCTGATGCACGAAGCCGACGAGAACACAGGTCGTGAGGAAATACACAGCCAGACGCTTCATTGGTTCCTCCACGCTTGATGATCGGCCCGTTCGAGCGCCCCTTTTATATCAGGTGCCCGCGGGTCGTGCCAGGGCCGTCCTCAACCACGCCGTGATCATGGATGCAGTACAGCGGCGCGCGCGACCGCGTCGGGTGCGCGTCCTCCAAGCTGCGCCGCGCGAAATCGTCGCGTGAGGCATGGGTACTCCTCAAGTATGCCCGGCCCGCCAAATTCCGGCCACTTCAGTGGGTGAGGGTCACGTCCAGCCCAGGCGCGCTGCGGCGGACCGTAAGTCAGGCCGAAGACTACCGGCCGCCGGAGCCGCTGATAACGCGCGCACTGAAGCGAATTTCGTTGGAAGGCGCCGTGAATGTGAAGGCGGCCGTAAAAGAAGCGCCCGGCTCGAGCCAGAGCGGCGCGCCTGTCGATCGGATCAAGGGACTTCCGGATGGCGAGGCGCACGAAGTCGCGCCCGTCGCGTTGGTCAGAGTGGCGCCAGGGGTGAGGTTGTCCAAGGCAATGTCGAATGGTGCGCCAATGGCGTGTGACGAGGTGTTCTTGACGGTGATCGACTGCGTGTAGGTATTGTTCGGCGCGGCATTCCGCGTTCCAGTATTGACGCTCACCAGTGATGACACATTGCTGCCGCAAAGAAGGCCATAAACGCTCACTGCCTTCGTCTGCGTCGATACGTATACCTTTCCATTCGCGACGACTGGCGGCGCAAACTTGGTGAAGTCACCAAGCGCGTCACGTGCGCTGTTCGTGTCGGTGTTGTAGATTTCCTGACTCACATCGGAGGCGCGGAAGGCGCGCAGCGTACCGGGAGTTTGGTCGTCGCTCTTGCTGGATTGAGTCGTAACGGCCCACACAATGCCGCTGCCGATGTCAGAGCCATTCGCCGAAACGCTGGGGCCGCCGGTCATCCCTGGTCTTACCGCACTCACCGCGGTTGGAGTCGTGACGAAGCGGTTGTTGATGAAGTTATAGGCTCTGAGGACATCCCCTCGGTCCCAGACGTAAAGAACGCCGTCATTTCGTCGGCTCCAGAAAGCCGTTCCGAGAGTTTGCGCGCAGTCTTCCTGGCCGCAACCTTTCCCAGCTTGAAACCGCTGTAGTGGGCCGCCGTTGGCGCCTTCCAGCTTGCCCATGTCGTTCGAATTCAGGAGGAAGATAACGCCTTCCTTGCCGCCGGAGAACATGAGCGGCGAATTGGGGATCAAGGTCACACCGCCTGCGCTCATGTCCAGATTGTTGAGGAATAGATACTCGTGATTCGCTGGTGTAAACCAGTCGGCAGGTTTGAGGCTGGGGCCACGCAACTTCAGCGTGCTGCTGCCAAAATTGCTGACACCGTCATAGAAGCCGCCGCCAGTAGAAAAAAAGATATTGCCCAGACCATCCGTCGCGATCCCGCGGCCCGCCTGCCAAATTCCACCTTTCCGTCCACTCGGCGTCGTCTGGAAGACTGCCAACCGTTGCCTCAGATCGCGCGCATTGAATGTTTGCACGAAGCCTTCCTGAGACCAGCGCTGGTCGTTTGGATCGGGCACTATGTTTGCGAAGGCGATGTAAAGCACATCATTGACCATCAGGAGTCCCACCCGTTGGAGCGCGCCTTTCACGTTCGTGAGCGTTCCTTCCGGTCCAGCGAAGGGGAATGACAGGAGTTGTGGAGAGTTGTATTTGGGACTGCCGTTGTAGATGTCCAGGGCATTCACCCAGAGGTTGTATTCGTTGTCTTTCGCCACCACGGCGACCACATAAAGTGTACCGGTTGGCACATCGATAAAGGGCGTTCCGAGAATGCCATGACGGGTCGGCCCGATCCAGCCGTCGCCGGCAGCGGGCGTGCCAAGGTTTCGCGACCAAAGAGGCTCCGATTGCGCAGGATCGTCGGCGTCAAATGCGTACACGGTATTTCCCATGGACGCGACGAACATGACGTTGTGGCGTTGGCCGGAGAAGTTGAGGTTGGGAACGATCAAAGGAAGCGCGTAAATGCTGTCGTCTACTCTCCTCGAAAAGAGCTTGCCGAAGTGGGTCGCGTCCACGTTGGACGGGTTGAGCATCCATTCCTGAAGGTTGGCTCCCGTCCGCCCATAGTCGTACTGCGACATCGGCACGGTGACCTGTGCGCCGAGCGACCCAGCTACCGCACAGATGACTCCAAGCCAACATGAAAGGATTCGCATACATCCTTCACATCTACTTCGCCGGTTTGGGGCGCGCGCGTCCGGCGGACAGCAGTTCATCGCTCTTGCTAGCCTGGACGTCACTATCTCGACGCAGAGACGCAGAGCCGCAGAGAACATGCACTTACCAGTGGGTACGCATCGACTTCGTGGGCCGCGAAGTCGATGCTCAGCTCAGCGTCTCCGCGCCTCTGCGTTGAGACAAGAAAAACCTACTACGGCAGCGCAAACGCCGTCAGCGCGTTGCCGGACGGCGTGAGGAGATACTGGCGGCCGTCGACCATGTAGGTCGTTCCGCCGGTAGACCGAAGACCCACGCCGAGCTGGTAATGCCACAGATACTTCCCGCTCCGAGAGTCCAACGCGATGATGTTGCCGTCGCCGTCCCCCGAGAACACCAGTCCCGACGCCGTCGTCAGCACGCCGGAGGAAGAACCGGTCGTATAGCGGAACTCCCATTTGCGATCACCCGTCAGCGGGTCGATCGCACGGAGAGCGCCGTAGGTCTGGTGATCGCGCGCCCGTATCGTACCGCCCGATTGGTACTGTTCCCCTTGTCTGAACGGCTCGTTGAAGGTGAAGTAAGTGGCGCACGTCTCACGCGCGTTCACGAAAAACAGACGCTGCGCCGGATCGTAGGAGGGGGAGAAGAAGCTCGTCCCGCCACCGTAATCAGGACACGTCCTCGCACCCTCTTCGTTGGGCGTATTGCCCGGGAGCAGAATCGGCCGTCCCTCGGGGCTGATTTCCTTCGCCCATGTTTGTGTGATGAACGGCTTTGCCAGAATCATGCGCCCGTTCGTCCGATCGAGCGTGTAGAAGAATCCGTTGCGATTGGCAAACAGCATCGTCTTGCGTGGCTGATTGTCGATCGTCAGATCGGCAAGGACGGGCACCTGGGTGGAGTCCCAGTCGTGCGTGTCGTGGGGCGTGAACTGGAAGTGCCATTTCAGTTGTCCGGTATCGACGTCGAGCGCGACGACCGATCCCGTATACAAGTTGTCGCCTTCGCGGACGGCACTGTAGTAGCCGGGACCCGGATTGCCTGTGCCAAAGAACACGAGGTTCTGCTCGGGATCGTAGGTCCCTGTCACCCAGATCGATCCGCCACCCCTCAAGTACGCGTCGGTGCCTTTCGGCCACGTATGCCCACCCGGCTCATCCGGTCCGGCCACTGTATAGAATCGCCAGGCTTTCTTCCCCGTGTTGACGTCGTAGGCCTCGATGAAGCCGCGAATGCCGAATTCGGCGCCCGCCATGCCGACGATCACTTTGTCTTTCACGACCAGCGGCGCAACGGTGATTGAATATCCGTGTTTGTAGTTGGCGAGCTCTACGTCCCACACAGCCGTGCCGGTCTTCATATCGAGCGCGATGAGATGTGCGTCACCCGTTCCGAGGAACAGCGTGTCGCCGAGCACCGCCATTCCGCGATTATTTGGTCCGCAACAGCCACGGAAGTCGCCTGGTATTTGCTTTCGATATTGCCAAATCTGCCGTCCTGTTCGCGCATCGATGGCCCACACGTACCCGCCGAAGCCAGTGATATACAGCACGTTGTCGACGAAAATCGGCGTCGACTGGAAATTCGGACTGATACGTGTCTGGAACGTCCACTGAGCCTTGAGCTGGTTGACGTTCTGCGGGGTGATTTGCGTCAGCGGGCTGTAACGATGCCCGAAGTAGTTCCCGTGGTAGATGAGCCACTTCGAACCGTCGCTCGAAAGGCCGGCAAGCAGATCCTGATTCGTGACCAGAGGTGCACTCGCCTGCTGTGCCGCGAGCGTGACGGAGCAAATGAAAATCATCAATAAAGCTCGCATACGCCTCCTCATCACCTCGACCGGAGTGTCAATCCATTGTCGCCCTTGATAGCATCAGCCGCGTTTCGGATCAAGCCTGATTATGGTGGGTCCGCAGATTTGCCAGGGCCCGGAATCTCGGGTCACGCTTGTGCAACATGATCTCCGCGGCCGTGACACCGTCCTTGTTGGGCAGATCGAACCGGGCACCGTATCGGGCAAGCGCCTCGAAGTGCTCGTAATCCGACCCCTTCTTCAGCATCATGTGCGCTGCTGTCATGCCTCGATCGTTCTGCGCATTGACGTTGGCGCCGCACGCCAGCATCGCCGCTGCAGCTTCGAAGTGACTCCAGCCGATCGCCCCGAGAAACGGCGTCTCGCCCGGGCCGGACGGCTCCTCGATGTCGGCGCCATAGCGCACGAGCAAGCGGATGGCATCGGTGTCGCGGTTGTACGCTGCTGCGTAGAGCGAATACTGCGGGCTCGCGCCAAGCTTCATCAGGTGTTCGGCCAACTTGAGATTCCGCCCAAAGGCCACGCAGTACCACACTGGCGTGGCACGCCAACGCCCTTCCGTGAACGCGTGATCCCGCAAATCGATTCCATGCGCCATCAGGACGTCCGCGGTGCGAATGCTCGACTTGGGATTGCGCCCATCGAGCGATGTCGCGCAGCACACATGCAGCCAGTTGCGCCCACGCTCATCCCGATGCGTGACGAGCTGCGGCTTCTCCCTCAGTCCCGCATCGACGGCCCTCCAGTCGAAGGCCCTTACGAGCGGCAGCATGGACGTCTTAGACACCATCCGGCCATGCCTTCAGTCCCGAGCGCTTCGCCGCTTCCCATAGTGGCTGATCGAAGCTCGCCAAGACGATCTCCTCGCTGAGAGATTCCTGCCAAGTCAGAGCCGACGCGAGCTGGACGGCGTCATAGCCGCGCAAGCCATGCTCCCACGGTCGTGAGCGCGATCGTCTCTCGTGAGCCACGCTCGACGATGTACCGTTTCACGAGCGCGCTTGCGTCGAGATATGCAATCACTCGCGGTTTTCGACGACCAGATCGGCCACCGTCCTGGTGCCGCGAATCTTCCCGGCAGGTTTCGCCGGCCGCAGCCGTCGCCCACTCCACGCGATGGCGCTGGCTTTCCTTAGAGCCTCAACGGGTTCGCGCAGCGAGGCAGTCTCAGGAATGATGCGAGCGACGGGTTGGCCATGATCGGTGACCACGATGGTCCTGCCGGCCCTGACCTCGCGGACGCATTCACTCAGCGTCGACTTGAGCTCCCTGATGCCGATTCGTTTCTCGCGTGTGGCCATTGAGACTACATTCTAATCAGGTGTGGTCACGAAGGCACGGACCGGCCACAGGAGATTGAAGTTGTTCGCGAAAGGCATCGGGTCTGATAGTCTTCCGACCCCGAAAGCGAGGCCAGACCATGAACAGACGACAAATGATATGCGCCCTCAGCATGGGTTCCATGCCTGTGCTGATGGCCGGCCCCCGCGCGCTTGGTCAGACCCAGGGACGAAAGTATGAGCTCCTTCTCAAGGGAGGACGGGTCATCGACCCATCGCAATCCTTCAACGCGCCTGCCGACGTGGCCCTTGCTGGCGGCAGGATTGCGGCGATAGCCCGTGACATCGATGCGGCCGAATCCGAGCGGACCGTTCCGGTGGCCGGTCAAATTGTCACGCCCGGGCTGGTCGATTTGCACACCCATGGGTTTGCCGGCGTTTCGCACTGGGGTGTCGACCTCGATCAGTACTGCATCGCGCGCGGCGTCACGACTGCGATCGACGCCGGCACGTCGGGGTCTGACAGCTTCGAGGGCTTCAGGCGACTCGTGATCGACCGCTCACGTACACGGGTTCTCGCGTTTCTCAACATCTCGCGAATCGGACTGATCGGCCAGCCCGGCGAGCTCGTGGACACGCGGATGATCGATGTTCCGGCGGCCCTCCGCGTGGCGAAGGAGCACGCCGACGTCATCGTCGGCATCAAGGTCCGGTGCGGCGAAAACTATTCGGGTCCCAACGACATCGAGGCCGTACGCGCAGCGCGCAGCGTGGCCGACCAGATCGGAAAGCCGTTGATGATCCATGTGGGCAATCCGTACTCACCCATGGAGAAGATCCTCGAGCTGACGCGCCCGCGCGATATCGTGACGCACGCCTTTCGTCGAGGCGGCGGGGGCGGTGTGATTGGACCAGATGGGCGCGTGTCCGATTACATCCGGCGCGCGTCAGAGCGCGGAGTTCTGTTCGACGTCGGCCACGGCAGCGGCAGTTTCTCGTTCGCCGCTGCCGAAGCGGCGCTGCAGCAAAAATTCGCGCCGGCGACGATTAGCAGCGACATCCATGCGTACAGCGCTCTCGGTCCCGTTTTCGACCTTCCCACCACAATGACGAAGTTCCTCCATCTCGGTCTCACGCTCGAGAAAGTCGTGGAGCTCGCGACAGTCGCTCCCGCACGGGCTATCGACAAAACCGGAGAAATGGCGTCGCTGAAACCTGGCAGCCCGGCCGATGTCGCTGTGTTCGACCTCGTTGACGGCGATTTCTCGCTTGTCGACTCGCAGGGGGAAATTCGGAAAGCGAGACAGAAGCTCGTGCCGGTTCTCACGCTCAAACGAGGCAGGATTCCATGAGGTTTCTCGCAGCCGGTGTGCGGGTCGACTTGAACGCGCGCATTGGTAGATTGGAAGAATGGTAGATTGGAAGATTAAGAAAGGCACTGTGCAAGCTCCGTAATCTACCAATCTACGAATCTACCAATCCACCAATGGTGCGTCAGAACTCTGAGTTCCTGTCGCCGATTTCCCTTTGCCCGTCCTCGGGCCGACAACAGCGGATGGGCTCAGCTTTATTCGTAGGGCTCAGCTTTAGCTGAGCTAAACACTTCGCAGCCGGTGCGCGCAGGCGCAGACGTCACGCAGGGGGACCGCGAACTGGCTGAGCTCGACGATCCGGCGCGGCTGTTCGTCAGTCCGATGACACTCGCGGTGATCGCGACTAAAACCTAATCTCAAGTAGCGAGGTGTCAATCACGGTCGTTAAAATGGTGGAGCCTTCAGTTCGAAGCTCCTTTCGGCCCCCGACCAAGAACTTGTGCGACTCGCGCGCGGAGCAGTTGCGCACTCTGGGGATCACGAAACGTCGCCTTCTCCCGACCGCCTGGCACGGTGAAGGCGTTCAAGCGATCTTTCAGCACCGGCAGCCGAGCGACCTGCGTTGCGACCCACTGTTCTTCGCCGCCATGCGTCTGGAAAACTGAACGTGAATACACGATGAATCGGGTGCGCGGATTGCGCGCCGCCACATACGCGAGAAAGACGATGAACCGGTTCTCTGCAAGATCGACCAGGTGTGCCGATATGGCCGTCTGGCCTTCTCCTACGCGTGCATCGAGGAGACAGGACAGATGGGCGACGATCAAGTCGGGGTTCCCTCCCACGACCTGCTCCTCGCGATGCCACGCGGCGCTCGTGTTTTCCTTGCGGATGGCGACCCGCAAGTCCCGCAGCACGTCCGTCACGTCGTCCGCGTTCGTGCCTCCTTCGGCAAGCGTGCGCGGATCGTAAACGCGCCCGGGCAGCGGCGAATCCATCAACACGATCACCGGGACGGCGTTTGGGGCGGGAAGATTCTCAGAAACAGTCCCCGCAGAAAGCCAGATCGCGGTGACGACGGCGGCGAGCAGCACTGACGCCCACGCCACGTGAACGCGCCAGCTTCTGTAGGCGGTGGGCGCTTTTACTGCCGTAGCGGTTTCCTCCGTCGCGCCGCTGATTAGCTCATCGATCTGAACGCGCGCATCTCCTATTGCCTGGAGCCGTGTCTTCGGATCCTTCCTCACACATCTCCGCAACAATTCACGCAGGCGAGGAGGAGTCGTGGCCGGGAGCACCGTCCAATCTGGTTCACGTTCGATCACCTTCGCCAGTACGTCTGAGAATGTCTCTCCTTCGAAGGCGCGCCGGCCTGTCAGCATCTCGTAGAGCACAACGCCGAACGCCCACACGTCTGCGCGCTTGTCTGCGGGGCGGCCCGTCGCCCGCTCGGGGCTCATGTACGTCGCCGTCCCGAGGATGACTCCGTCCCGCGTCCCGCCGACAGTTATCGTCGGCGACTGCGTCAGATCGCCGGTCGCCGCGTCGCTGGACGCCGCCTTCGCCAGGCCAAAGTCGAGGACTTTCACGACACCGTCAGGGGTGATCTTGATGTTGGCCGGTTTCAGATCGCGATGAACGATGCCCTTTTCATGCGCCGCCTCGAGCGCGTCCGCGATCTGTCGCGCAATGAGCAGAGTTTCAGCGAGAGGGATAGGTCCGCGCACGATTCGCTCGGCCAGCGTCTCGCCGTTGACCAGCTCGAGCACCAATGCACGAACGCCGTCGGCGTCTTCGAGGCCGTAGATGGCGCCGATGTTCGGATGATTGAGGGCCGCCAGCATCCGCGCTTCACGCTCGAACCGCGCCAGCCGATCGGGATCGCTCGTGAAGTGGGGTGGTAGGATCTTGATCGCCACGTCGCGTCCCAGCTTCGTATCGCGCGCGCGATAGACCTCGCCCATGCCGCCGACGCCCAGCAGGGACATCACCTTGTAGATGCCGACCTGCTGACCACTCAGATCGAATTCTGACTCCCTCATCCCCAACCCCGGTAACGGTTCCAAAAAACTCTCCGGCACACTTTCCTGGGCGAGCAGCGACTCAACTTCGCTTCGCAGCTCCGCATCGTCGCCACAGGCATCGCGCAGAAACGCGGTTCGCTCCGCCACGTCGCACGCCAGCGCAGCGATGTGGAGCTGTGAGATTTGCTGCCACCGTTCAGGTGTCATCGGGGAGGTTCGCACAGTATACGCAGAACGGCTCGCGGCACATCCTGCAGTTCTTCGTAACGTTCGCCAGCTTCAGGCCCCTGTCGCCGATTTTCCTTTGCCCGTCCTCGGGCCGACAAGCGCGTGTACGTGAGACGGCCCTGCGCCCTTCGACGAGGCTCAGGGCGCCCCGAGCGGTGTCGAGGGGCGCGGCGGACAAAGAAAAATCGGCGCCACCCGCCGTGGGGAAATGCCGGCAGATCGGCCGTCTATCAGATCGTGTTACTGCTTGGCGCAGGCGGGGTGGGCGAGGGCCAGTCGTCCTTTGGGACTCAGGTGATCCCTCTCATTGCAGCGCCTTCAGGATGACTCCCGGCAACGGCGCCGCCAACCCACGACCGTAGCCGGCTCAACAGAACAGGGCGAGCCACAGGCACCGTGTGCGCAGCGTCGCTCGGCGAGTCATCGAGCTCGATCCGAACATCGCCAATATCGCGATGGCGGCGTCTCGCATCCTTCTGAAGACAGCGTCGCAGCACACGAAGAATGTTCGCCGGCGTGGATGCAGGCAACCGAGACCAATCAGGCTCGCGCTCGAGAATGGCCGCTATCGTGTCCGAGACCGTCTGCCCCGCGAATGCGATTCGGCCGGTCAGCATTTCGTACACCACACAGCCGAACGCCCAGATGTCGGTTCGCTTGTCGACTGCCTGCCCTCGCGCTTGTTCGGGACTCATATAGGCCGCAGTCCCGAGCACGGCTCCCTCGCGTGTGCCACCTGCCGTCACCGTGGGCGACTGCGTGAAGTCCGGTGTCGCTCCGTCACCCGCCGTCGCTTTCGCGAGCCCGAAGTCCAGCACCTTGACGATGCCGTCGGGCGTGATCTTGATGTTGGCCGGTTTGAGATCGCGGTGAATGATCCCCTTCTCATGGGCTGCATCAAGGGCATCGGCGATCTGTCGCGCGATGGTCAGGGTATCGGCCAGAGGTATGGGCCCGCGCACGATGCGGTCGGCCAGCGTTTCGCCTTCGACCAGCTCGAGCACCAGGGCCCGAATCCCGTCCGCGTCCTCCACTCCGTAGATCGCGCCGATGTGGGGATGATTGAGGGACGCAAGCACGCGCGCTTCGCGTTCGAATCGCGTCAACCGATCAGGATCGCTGATGAAAAGCCTTGGCAGGATCTTGATCGCCACTTCGCGACCGAGCTTCGAGTCGCGCGCGCGATAGACCTCGCCCATCCCGCCGACACCCAGGAGGGACATAACCTTATAGATGCCGATCTGCTGACCAGTCAGATCGAATTCCGACTTCCCAATCTCTAATCCTCTTAACGGATTCAAAAAACTATCGGGCAGACTTTCCTGGGCGAGCAGCGACTCGACCTCGCTTCGCAGCTCCGCATCGTCGCCACAGGCATCGTGCAGAAACGCGGTTTGCTCCGCCACGTCGCACGCCAGCGCAGCGATGTAGAGCTGTGAGATTTGCTGCCACCGTTCAGGTGTCATCGGGGAGGTTCGCACAGTATACGCAGAACGGCTCGCGGCTATCGGTCGCCATATACCCACCACCCCCGGTGGGGCTGGCCACGAGATTTCGTGGTCTGTCCGGAGACCCGAGCCCTCCCGATAGCCGCAACTCCTTGACGCGCCATGCGATGCGCGTGAGCCCCGCCCCCCGGGTCGGGCGGACGCGGAGTTGCATGGTGGTTACTCACGGCGCCAGCGGCGCGAATCATTGAGGAGGAGCGACACATGCTTTCAACCAGAGTCATCGGCACTGCGCTCGTCGCGATCATGCTCGCGGCGGTACCCGCGCGGGCAGACACACTGCTCATTCCGTTCTTCGGCGTAAATTTCGGCGGCGATTCCGGCACGGAGTTCTCGGATGCGTTCGACACCAGTCAATTCAACTGGGGCGGGAGCATTACCTTCATGGGCGGCGGAGTCTTCGGCGTCGAGGGTGACTTCAGTTTCAGTCCAGACTTCTATGGCAAGACCGACGTGGGCGGCAGCAGCGTGTTCACGGCGACTGGAAACCTGGTCATCGGGATTCCCTTCGGCGGCCAGCAGGGCTTCGGCATCCGTCCGTACGGCGTCGGCGGCGCGGGCCTGCTCAAATCGAAGTCGGACTTCGGTACCGGCGTCTCCGACATCGACGAGAACGATCTGACGTGGAGCGCCGGGGGCGGCGTGATGCTGTTCTTCGGGACCCGCGCCGGTCTCCGTTTCGACATCCGCTACTTCCAGACGTTCGACGATCTGGAGATCCTCGGCGTCCCGATCGCCCAGTCGCCCGGGAAGGTCGATTTCACGAGAGCCTCGCTTGGTTTCGTGTTCAGATTCTGACGCTCACCGCACGGTATGTAGCCCGGAACGGTCCGCATGACCATGACGCCGATTCGAATTCGTATCGTGGCACTCGCGCTGAGTATCGCCTTCGCATCTGTCGGCCGTGCCGGCACGACCGAGCGTTCAGCGAAAGACCAGAACGCGTCCGGCACAATCTCTTCCTCGAGGCGGATGGCGGACGGTAAGGAATGGACAACTGCCAATCTCAACGTCAACGTGTCGCCATCTTATTGTTATGACGATGCCGAGCCGAATTGCCGTCGATACGGCCGTATGTATACATGGGAGTCGGCGCAGCGGGTGTGTGGGTCGCTCGGAGACGGTTGGCGCTTGCCGACCGACGCCGAATGGCGGCAGATGGCGAAGCGCTATGGCGGAGTCAGCGACGACTCGGCTGACAAAGGTAGAGCCTCGTTCACGGCACTCGTGAGCGGAGGCACGTCAGGCTTCAATGCCGTCCTGGGCGGCAACCGTTCCGATGGAAAGTACGCCCGGTTAGAGGCGCACGGGTTTTACTGGACGGCATCAGACAACGATCGGAGCAGCGCCCCGTATTACAACTTCGGTCAAGGCGGCCAAGCTCTCCACCGTCAGCCCCAGGGTGAGAAGGAGATGGCTATTTCCGTGCGGTGTGTCAGGGGTGACCGCAGTTGATTCTGCCCAAGAGCGCCGCTTGACGATTCTGAGCGATGGCGGGAAGGAACGCTTCAAGAATCTTGGCCTCACTCACGCCCAGCCTCCTGAGACGGTGAAGCCGCGGCCGGTGCCAGCCGTCCGCTCGCCAGAAAATCGGGAGGCACGCTTCCGTCGTCGTCCATTCCCAATCCTTAATCCGCGATGTCATCGCCCCACGAAGTGGGCCATCTCTTGCTGGGTTCGAATAGCCACTCCCAGCTACCAGATTCTTTCTACTGGAATATTGAAAACGTCCGGCTGTTCGCAGATGAGCGCTGCAGAGAAAACGGACATCACGTAGTCTCGCGTCTCGTCCGGAAGCCAGTCGTTTCTATAGAAAGTCCAAAAGTTACGGTCTCGTGGATCGCTGGGCAGCTGTTCGAGTCTGTCGAGCACAGCATTCTGACCTAAACTGTAAGATGCGATAACCAGTAGTGTTGAGGCTGCAGCCTTCATTGAATAAAGATCCGCAAGGTAATTTGTCGCGGCGTCAGCACACTTTCGTCGTCGCCCATTCCCAATCCCTAATCCCCAATCCCCAATCCCCATCCCATCCCTATCCCCCGGCCGCTATCTTGGCACGACCCAGGTGCCAGCGATGCGATCCTGCACGCCGCGCGCGGGCGTGATGACGACGAAGACGCCGCCCGCGATCATTACCAACATCCACCAGGGTGTCCCAGTGAGACTTGGCGGGATTCCCGGGACGAACGGGATCACGAACGGAACCATTAACACAGGTGACCACGTGATCGCCGTACGGGCGAGCACACGCAGCCGTGACGCAGGCCGCCCGTCGGCCGTCACGAGCTCGAGTCCCATCATGCGTATCAAGCCACGCCGAAAGGCGAAGTTCACGACGAGTGCCAGCACGGCGACCGACAAGTACATCTGGAACGCTCCCGAAAGGATGGGCTCGTACCACGGCCGCACCGGGTCCTGGGTCGCTCGTCGAATGATGGCGGCGGCTCGAGTGTCGACTTGATCCTGCCGATCGGGGAGCGGTTGTGGATAACGCCGCAGCACATCGCTCGCGATCGCCTGGTGATAGTCGTCGGAGATCGAGATAATCCATGTTCCGTGGGGTGAACAATCGACCCTCGGACAGCTCGTCCCTGTATCGAGTCGCCAGCGCGCGCTCGATCGATTCGCGCTCGTCCATCGAAATCGCTATCCACGCGCGGTCGGCGAGCGCGAGGTGCCACAGCAAGGCTCCCGCCGCGCGCTCGTCGATCGGCACGCGGCTTCGGTCGACGTCCTTGGTCGTCGTGAACACCATCGCCGCACTCAAAACGAACGCGGGCACTAGCGCACAGATCGCGACAGGCACCATTCGCCATGCCCGCGTGAGGACGGCGCGCTGTTTGGTCAGTGCCTCGAGCTCTCGCACCATCGCACCGATGTCCCGGCCCGGCGGACCGGCGAGGCGCTCGAGGAAGCGACACGCCCCGAGAGGAAGCGGGTGGCGAGACACCGAGCTCGCGGTCACCGGTTCGAGCTCGCCGCCGAGCGCGGTCCGTGCAATGGCGATCAAGAGTTCCTGATCCGTGGCGACTGTGTCGGCCGGAGCGACGGCATCCGCCACTGGATCGTCGAGCCACTTGACGCCACCAGACGAGAGCGCCCACACGCGTTGCGGACTGCGCGGCGCCCGATCGGCAGTTGTCATCGCCGCGCACTCCCTGGCGAGGTCGAGTAGCCACCATCGAACGTCGGTCCACTCGTGCCTGTCCCGCGTGGCCTCGGCCAACGGTACACCCTCGGCCACCTCGTACGCGTCCCACGCCTCGTTATCGAGCCGGCGTCCAGCCAGCCAGCGTAACCGTGTGCCGCGGCCCACCGCCCTGCGTGCAGGAACAACGGGTGGCGTCCCGGGATCGCTGAACCGGAGCCAGACAGTGCGCCGCAAGCGCGGGTCGAATCCCCATCGCCATCCGTCAGCCAGGCCTCGTACGGCGTCTGGCAGCACTTCGTAGGGTCCCGCTCGTCCGGCGATCACATGCCGCGGCGGACCTGCCGATGTGGTGAGCGCGGCTCGAGCGGCTCTCACTCGGCGCTCGACAACGCGCGTGCGGGTGCCGAGATCGTGCAGGCCAGCGAAGCCATTGTGACGCCGCGCGGTCGAGAACATGATCGCGAGTGGCAGCAATGCGAACGCCTGGACGGTCAAGAATGCCAACGGGCCGCCCAGCGTCTGCTCGAGACCCTGGGGTTCCCGTGTCGAAATGAACGTGATCAAAAGCAGCCCCATGGCGTAAGCGGCCGCCCGAGCCATCACGAGAGCCGGGCTGGCACGTTGACCGTTTGCGCCGACGACGGCAAGGCCGCAGAGTGCCTTGCCGGGGGTCGCGCTCCAGATGCTTTCGAAGAGGCCGAAGTAGAGCAACATGATGACGAATTCTGCGAGACTCGTACCCAGGATGCCGAGTGCGATGAGCGGCGCACTCACGATCGCGAGATCGATGGTTCCGGCCACGAATCGACGACCGAGGGTCGCGGCGGTAGGGCTCGCCGATGCATATGGCTCGAGTGCTGCGGCGAGCTGCTGGTAGTCTGCGAACCGGTGCTCCGGTTTTTTTGCGAGACAACGCACAACGACCGCGCTCAAACCCTTCGGGATCGTCCGGTCGAACGTGTGGGGCGCGGGCGGAGGATCATTCGCCACCGCCATCAGCATCGACATCAGGTCTGCCGCGACAAAGGGCGTGCGACCGGTGAGCAGCTCGAACAACGTGGCGCCTACGCCGTAGATGTCGCTGCGCGTGTCGAGCGGGGCGCCGTGAAGCTGCTCCGGAGAGGCATAGCTTGGGGTCCCGACGACATGTCCGACCCTGGAGAGCTGCGTCGTGTCGATGGCAGGACGCGCCGATCGCGAAATCCCGAAATCGCCGATCTTGACGAGGCCGTGGTCGCCGATGAAGCAGTTCGAGGGCTTGACATCGCGATGCAGAATGCCGCCATCTGCCGCGGCCGCGAGCCCTCGAGCAACCTGGAGAATCGCGTCAACGGCCGCCGCTGGCGGCAACGGGCCGTCGCGGTGCAGGCGATCGGCGAGAGTCTCCAGCATCGGCTCCAGCGCGATCGCGGGCTGGCCATCGATCTCGCAGGCCCCGAAAACGTAAACGCAATTTGGATGATTGATCGAGGCAGCCAGCCGGCCCTCGCGCAGAAAGCGATCACGCTCGACCTGGTTCTGCAGGCGCGTGGCGATCACCTTCAGCGCCACGCGACGCGCGCTGTCGACTTCCTCTGCTTCGTACACGATCCCCATGCCGCCGCGGCCGAGCAAATGGAGAATTCGGTAGGGGCCGAAGATCGTGCCAGGGGAGAGCGAACGCGGCTTGACCTCGGGGTCGGCGTCCACGGTCCGCGTCGTCGCCAGAAAGCCCTCCACGCTCAGCTCATGCTCGAGCAGCGACTCGACTTCACGGCGTAGTGTGTCGTCGCCCGCGCACGCCTGGTCGAGAAAACTGGCCCGGTCGTTGGCGCTTAGCGCCAAGGCCGCGTGATAGATCCGCTGGACCTCCAACCATTGGTCAGGCGTCATCAGCATTAAACCATCAGAGGATTACCCGCAATTGGTCGCCTGGTGTGGAGCGATCGGTATCTCTACACTACGGCGTTGGACCAAGCCGCTGGCGCGGCGGACGCTACGCGTAAGCCTCGCTCGATCGTCGGGGTAGCGTGGGGGTCACAGGAGGTGTCTTGTGACCCATTGCCGCCAGATCATGCTGGAGGAGCTCCAGCGCCGTAACTACGCGCCGACGACCATCTCGACGTATCTTCACGCCGTCGAGCAATTCGCCCGACATTTCAAGTGCCGGCCTGACCGGCTGAATCAGACGCATTTCCGATCGCTACCAAGCGTATCTGCTGCATCGAGCGGAAGATGCGACCGTTGACGGTTCGCCTCCACGTCGCGGCGTTGCGCTTCTTCTTCGTGAAGACGCTGAAGCGTCGGTACCTGCTCGACGACACGCCCTATCCCAAAGCCCCGCGGCGGCTGCCGCAAGATCCTGAGCGTCGAGGAGATGGCGCGCGTTGATCGACGCCGCCGACAGTCTGTCGCACCGCACGATGCTGATGGTCCTGTACTCGACCGGCATGCGGAACGCGGAGCTGCGCCAGCTGCAGGTCGCGGACATCGATAGCCGGCGGATGCTCATTCACATCCAGCGCGGGAAAGGGCGGACGAGATCGGTATGTGCCGCTCAGCCCGACGCTCCTGACGACGTTGCGCGCCTACTACCGGTGGATGCGGCCGAAGACGTGGCTGTTTCCGGGCACCGTCGACGGCTGGCGCGCCGACAAGCCCATCACGCCCAAGGTCCTCTGGGACGCGTGCGTCGTCGCGGCCCGGCGCGCCGGCGTGCGCAAGCGCTGCTCGCCGCACCTGGTGCGCCATTCGTACGCCACCCACTTACTGGAGAGTGGCGCGGACCTCCGGACGATTCAGCTGCTCCTTGGCCACGTGGAGATCCGGCACACCGTGCTCTATCTCCATCTCTCCCAGAAACATCTCCAGGCCGTCGCCAGTCCCTTGGACGCGCTGACCCTCGCGGCGCCCGACACCGCGCGACGGACGCGGCTGAAGCACCGGCGGTGACGCGGCCACCCTTTGAGGTGGCCGACATCGTGCGCCAACACGGCGATCGTTTCTTGGAGACGCACTGCGCCTGGGTGACCGGGCACCATCGGCGCGTCCTCCGGGCCATCGCCCAGTGTCGAACCGCGGCACTCGGCGGGCACCGCGATCGCTGCGACCAGTGCGCGCAGTCGGCGCTCTCGTACAACAGCTGTCGGGATCGGCATTGCCCGAAGTGCCTCACAGCCGCCCGTAACGCCTGGGTGGCCGCGCGGGAGCACGAGCTCCTGCCGGTGGGCTACGTCCACGTCGTCTTCACGGTGCCGGAACCGCTGGCACGGCTCGCGCTGGCGAATAAACGCGTCGTCTACGACCTCCTGTTTCAGGCCACCGCCGCGACCTTGCTGCAGGTCGCGGCGAATCCGAAACGCCTGGGCGCGGCGATTGGGGGACTGATGGTCCTCCACACCTGGGGACAACGCCTGCAGCATCACCCGCACGTCCACTGCGTGGTCCCTGCTGGCGGCCTGTCGCCCGATGGGGCGCGGTGGATCCACGCGCGACCGAATTTCTTTCTGCCCGTGAAGGTGCTGAGGCAGGTCTTTCGCGGGAAACTCGTCGCCGGCTTGCGCAAGGCGTGGCGGGAGGGACGGCTCTCGTTTCCTGGGGCCTTGCAGGCGCTGGCACCCGAGTCCGCCTTTCGCGCGGTGGCTCCGATCGCTCCATCACCAACCGTGGGTGGTCTACGCGAAGCCGCCCTTTGGCAGCCCCGCCCACGTCCTGCACTACCTCGCGCGGTACACCCACCGCGTCGCCATCTCGAATCACCGACTCGTCGCCGTCACCGACGACACGGTCTCGTTTCGGTGGAAGGACTATCGGCACGGGAGCCAGATGCGCACGCTGACGCTCGACGTCGACGACTTCCTCCGACGCTTTCTTGCTGCACGTCCTCCCGAAACGCTTCGTCCGCATCCGCTACTTCGGGCTTGCTCGCCCCTCGCTGCTCGCACCCGCCGATCTTGCCCACGTGTCGAGCAGGTCGCTCGCGGTGCGCCGCCGCCACCGACCGCGCCGCTCAGTCACCGCACGCCACGAGCGTCCTGGCCGTGTCCGCGCTGTGGCGCGCCTATGCGCATCGTCGAACGACTGACCGCGCGGCAGCTCTTTCTTGCAGCGCTCCTCGCCGACCTCGTCTATGACAGCTCGTAAGCCGCCGCCCGCGTCTCGCCACTCCGCCGTCAGCCGCGCTCCCACGCGCGAGCACCGGAGGTCTGTCCACAGCCGCGATCGCCGTGTCGCATCCGTCATGTCGATCCGACATGCCGGCGACGTCCTCGACCGCCTCGATCAGGCCTCCATCGCGAAGACGCGCACCCGAACGCCTCGGGGCTCGTCACGATTCGAACGCCCATAGCCGACCGGCCCGCGTCCGCCGCAAACGCCAGCGGCTTGGTCCAAACGGCTCTATCGAAAGTGACCCGGCGGTCCTCATCCGGGCTCGAAGCGTGCGTCCGCGCGCCGGGTCACTCCCGATAGAGTCCTACCGTTGCACAGGATCAATTCAAGGCTGGCGAGCCCGGCTTTTCGCCAGGTTGGCGCCCGCTGCAGAATTCCTTAACATGGCGAGCGAACAAGTGATGCTGGAGTACGCAGATCCTGGTGACGGTATCGAGTACTTCGTCTTTGTAAAGCGCGGCGTTCTGGTTGACAAGCGCGGCTGGGTGAAGTCTAAGCCGCAGTAGGACCGGCACGTTTAGAGGGTTACAACGCCGTGCGCTCTGAGGCGGCGTTGCCGCTCATCGGGGTCGCGGTCAACTGAAGTTGGCGATTTCTGTCCAGCGATGCGGGTGACTCCGACATTTCTCGGCGGATTACTCCGGGGTAGTCCGCCAAGCGATGGGGAATTCACCGAGACATTGGCCTGAGCCTTAACAGACGCCTAAGTCGGTGCCGACGCCAGGTTGATCGTTGCGACTGCCGCCGATGGTGTTTGCCTTCACCGCCTGTCGGCCCGACTTACCGCAGCACCCAGTGGACACCGACGACCACCGTCGCGGCGTTGACGCCGAGGTTCTCGCCGCGAGTGCCGGCGTTGGAGATGTGGTGGTTGCGGAACTCCAGCATCAGCCCCGGCCCGCGGCGAGTGATCCGCTTGATACCTGCGCCCCACACCACCTGGAAATTCCAGAATCCGGTCCACCTCCGGCACCTCGAGGGACGTCCAAGCCATTCCGCCGGCCAGGGTGTAATAAGGTGTCCACGGCCGGTCCCTCAGGAAGTAGTGCCGGCCGCCGAAGCCGACAATTCCCCCGAGAATGGAAACATCGGGGCGATAGTACAGGTGCACCGTCCCTTCGCCGTACAGTTCGAGCCAATTCGTGACGAACCAGCCCATCTGCGGGTAGAAGCCGAAGTACTGAATGTCGCTGACCGCCTTGCCGTAGCCAGGCCAGCCGTGCAACCACGAGTGCCCCCAGCCTCCGGCCAGCGTGCGAGTACGGTAGCCACGGGCCAGCGGGGCGGGCTCGGCAGTGGCGTCAACCTGTTGAGCTGTTGCCTGCAGGGCCAACAGCAAGGGCAACGACACAGCCAACCCCATCGTCCTCACAACGCCCGGCGCTCCGTTCGCAACCGCGATGACGAGCATTGCGAACCAGGCAAACACGTGGCGGAGCATGAGGACTGCCGTGATGGCAATCCTAAAGCGAAAAAGTCCCTGGGACGGGCGGGATTTTCGACAGCTGACTTGTCTTATCCCCGGGAGGGCCCGCGCCAGGTTCAGATTCGCGCCGATCTGATTGGGTACGGCAAATGCTACGCATAGGTGTCATGGAAGCGCGACAGGCGTTGCTCGTCTGCGGCATCCTCTCTTCGCTGCTCTACGGCGCGATGATCGGCGCGATCCGGTTCGAGGGATACAGCCTCGTCTCTCAGGTGCCCAGCGAACTGACCGCGATTGGAGCGCCGACGCGGACGCTCTGGATGTGGCTCGGCTCGGCTTACACGGTGCTGATGGCCGCCTTTGGATTGGGCGTCTGGCAATCGGCCGGCCGCAACCGTGCCGTGCGAATCGTGGGCGGGCTGATGCTGGCCTACGGATCGCTCGGGCTCCTCTGGCCGTTTGCTGCGATGCACCAGCGCGAGGTGCTGGCAGCCGGCGGAGGCACGTGGAGCGACACGATGCACGTCGTGCTCGGCGGCGTGACGGTGCTCCTCATGTTCCTCGCAATGGGCTTTGGCGCTAGCGCATTCGGAAAGCGGTTCCGCCTCTACTCCATCATCAGCGGCGTGGTGCTGATCACGTTCGGCGCCCTGACGTTTGTCGAAGCTCCACGTCTGGAATCCGGTCTGCCCACTCCGTGGATTGGGCTGTGGGAGCGCATCAACATCGCCGTGTTCCTGACGTGGGTTGCGGCGCTGGCGATGGTACTGTTGCGGACCACAACATCGAAGGAAGGATTCAGGACTCCTGACGGTGAAGCCAGGTTCCTCGCGGCCTATGACGCCGCGCTGAAGCTGTGGCCCGTCCCGTACGAACAGCTCGACATCCCGACGCGCTTCGGCCTGACGCACGTCGTCGCGGCCGGCCCGAAGAACGCGCCGGTATTGGTCTTGTTGCACGGGTACATGGCAACGTCAGTGATGTGGGCACCGAATGTTGCCGACTTCAGCAGGGACTATCGTGTGTATGCGATCGACATCATGGGGCAGCCGGGCAAGAGTGTTCCCTGCGACCCGATCGGAGATGCAAAAGATTATGTTGCGTGGTTGACTGCCACACTTGATGGCCTCGATCTCGGTCGCGTTTCGCTCGTAGGCATGTCGTTCGGCGGATGGATTGCGTTGCAGTACACAGTGGCCGCGCCTGAGCGGATCCAGCGTCTCGTTCTTCTCTCCGCGGGGGGCTTCCTGCACATGGTGAAGCAGTTTGGCCTCCGCGGCATGCTGCTGGCGTTTTTTCCCACGCGGTTCACTGTCAACTCGTTCATGAGTTGGGCGGGGATAACTAAGAGGACGCTGGGTATGTGCTTGACCTGATGTATCTGGGGACGAAGCACTTTCGAATGCCCAAGGAGACGATGCGTGTGAATCGTGACGCTGTCAATCCGTTATCCGACAACGAGCTGCAGAGCCTGCACATGCCGGTGCTGCTGCTCTTTGGTGATGGCGAGGTGATTTACGACCCGGCGCAGGCATGCGATCGGGCACGCCGGCTGATTACTCATTTCGAGGGCGAACTGATCCCAGGCTGCCGTCACGACATGTGTTTCAGCCAATCTCGAATCGTGGACGCGCGTGTCCTCGATTTCCTGAAGAAGAGAGGCGACCAGCAAGCTGAGACGGGGCAGCGTTCGGTAGCGTAATCGCTACTTCTCGCAGTCGTCTCCCGCTGCCGTTGTACTATTCGTCTATGACTATTCTGACTGCCAGGCATCCCGTGTCGGTCCTGATGGCCATCGCGGCGACGGCAACCCTGCTGAACACTTCGCCCTCCAACCAACCGATTGCGCAGGGGGCAGCCACGGCGTTCATCGGCGTCAACGTGCTGCCAATGGACAAGGACGCCGTGCTCGCGGACCAGACCGTCGTCGTCACCGACGGGAAGATCGCGTCGATCGCTCCGGCGGGGAAGGCGCAGGTGCCGGCCGGAGCGGTGAAGGTCGACGGCAAGGGCAGGTACCTCATGCCGGGACTCGGTGAGCTCCACGCGCACATTCCCGGCGGCAACGCGCCGGAGGCCGACATCGAGCGCACGCTGTTTCTCTACGTCGCCAACGGCGTCACCACGATCCGCGGCATGCTGGGCGATCCGCGGCACCTCGTCTACCGCGAGCGGGTGTCGAAGGGCGAAGTCCTCGGCCCGCGCATTTACACGTCGGGTCCATCGTTCAGCGGCAACACCGTGAAGGCGCCCGACGCCGCGGCCGCGATGGTCATCGAGCAGCAGAAAGCGGGCTACGACCTGCTCAAGATTCACCCGGGCGT
The DNA here is from genome assembly GCA_963744405.1 of Vicinamibacterales bacterium. Classification (GTDB taxonomy): domain Bacteria; phylum Acidobacteriota; class Vicinamibacteria; order Vicinamibacterales; family JAMQPK01; genus JAMQPK01. The sequence continues at coordinate 12,327 of CAVUTO010000018.1, read as the reverse complement.
TCCGCGCGACGCCTTCGATGCGATGGCTGCCAAGGCCGGCGAGCTCAAGATTCCGTTCGCCGGGCACGTGCCCGAGGCCGTCGGGTTGAGGCGCGCGCTCGAGGCGAGGTATCGAAGCATCGATCACCTCGACGGCTACGTCGAGGCGCTGGTGCCCGACGCCTCCGGGTCGCAGAATTTTGGCGTCAATCTCGTCTCGCGGGCGGAGGAGAGCCGAATCCCGGAGCTGGTCAAGACGACGCGCGCGGCCGGAACGTGGCAGGTCCCCACCGAGATCCTGCTCGTCAACTGGCTGAACGACGAGGACCCGCAGGTCATGGCGAAATGGCCCGAGATGAAGTACGTAGCGACGGAAATCCTGGCGAAGTGGATCGCTCAGAAGCAGGGGTTTCTCGCGAAGTATCCGCAGGCCGATCGCCAGAAGTTGCTGGCGCTGCGCCGGAAGCTCATCAAGGCGCTGCACGACGGCGGCGTCCCGTTCGCGTTGGGATCCGACGCGCCGCAGACCTGGAACGTGCCGGGGTTCTCGGCGCACCGCGAGCTTGGCGCAATCGTGGCCGCCGGGTTGACGCCGTACGAGGCGTTGAAAAGTGGGACCGCCAACGTCGGGGTCTACTTCGGCACGCAGTCGACCGTTGGAACGGTCGCCGCCGGCAAGCGAGCCGATCTGATCCTGCTCGAGGCCAACCCGCTCGCGAACATCGCGAACAGTTCGCGAATTGCCGGCGTCATGGTGAACGGCCGGTGGCTGTCGAAGGCCGACATCGACGCGCGGCTCGCCGGGGAGAAGTGAACGCGCGCAGAATCACTTCCTGATCGCCGCCAGCCAGTTCTGCACCAGCACCACGCGAGCTGCGTCGCCGGGCAGCGGGTCGGCCCTGCGGGTCATCAGCAGCCGTCCGTCCGCCGCCTCGTCGAACGACCTCACCGACACCCCGCGCGCCGAATCCTCGACGAGGACCACCGATGGTGCACCGATGGTGAGCGGGTTCATCGCGAGCGACACGGCGTTGAGTTGACGCATCGAGTCGCCTGTGCCCGTTCCGCTGACGTAGAGGAGCTCCTTGCCGTCCCGCGAGAACCTCGGCTGGCGCCCGCCGCTCGAGGTGACCTGCCGGCGTTCTCGAAGGTCCGGCAGCGTCGTGACGAAGACGTTCGTCTGCAGTGGGTCCCCGTCGGTGAACGCCAGTAGCCGCCCATCCGGCGACACGTCGAACCAACGCACCTTGGGCTCCGGGTTGGCCGGAAACACCGGCTCGAGCTTATCCACCGTCCCGTCTGGTCGCAGCGCCGCCCGCCGCAAACAATCCGCACCTCTCTCGTCGCGCGTGAAGTAGATCTCCGGACGGCCCGCCACCATTCGTGCGCTCAGGCCCGCGACGAGCTTGCGCCCCCCGGTCGGAATCCATCGGCGGGCCAATCGAAGATCTCGGACGTTTCTACGCCGCCAATGCCGAAGAACAGGCGTCCGCCAGGCGCCCAGGAGACAGTGGCCCCGGTCATCATCGCGCTCACTGGTCGCGGCGGTGGCACGCGTGTGTCCGTGCCCGCGGCGAGATCGCGTACGACGACTTCCTCCCTGAAGTCGGGTCCCAGGGTCGAGATGAGTGCACGGCCGCCGTCCGGCGCCAGTCCGAAGGTTCCGGCAGTCATCTCGAGCGCCCGGCCCGGAACCGTCGTCGTCGTTCCGGAACGGGTCACCCAGACAAGGTCACGCCGTTCCTTCGGCATGAACCGTAGCATGAGTGTGCCATCGCGGGCGGCGGCGAAACCGGCCGCGCCGGGTTGGACCATCGACGCCCTCGTCAGGTCGAGCGGGCCGCCGTCGAATGGCACTGTCCAGACGCCCGGGTTCGTTTGCCGTCGCACGAACAGCAGATGGTTCGGGGGGACGAACTGCGGAATCCACACATCGACGTCACTCGACAGCGGAATCCGCCGGCCGTTTTCAACGATGTCCACGCGCTGATTGTCCACCTCTCCACGCAGGTCGATGGTCAGAAGCAGCCGATTGCCAGGCGCCATCGTCAGCGAATGGGCATCGACCTCCGTCGCCGAATCGAGCGCAACGTGCAACTCGGGCGTGCCGCCCGTCGCCGCCACGCGGTAGACGCTCTCCCGCCACACGGCAAACACGATGGTGTCGTCGGGCAACCAGAGCGCCCCCATGATCTGGCCGGATGCGGGAATCCGGCAGACGACGAGCGGTGTGCCTCCGGTGGCCGGAACTGTGCGGATGGTCGATTCGGCGGCGAAGCCAATCGTCTGGCTGTCGTGCGACCAGAAGAGGTTCTCCGCGCCGGGAGGCACGGCGCCGAGATCGGCCGCCACTCCGGAGGCGAGTGAGTGGAGGTACAACCGCCCATCCTTGATGTAGGCGATCTGGTTGCCATCCGGCGCGAACGACGCACTCCGGTTGTCGGCAATGGTCTGCGGCAAGTCGAAACGGCGGACGGGAGCCGCCGGCGCACCGGGTTTCATGATCCAGCTAGCCATACCCGCCGCGGCGGCAATGCCGAACACGCCCAGCGCCAGTAGGAGCATACGACCGGCCGATCGCGACGCCGGCGATGCGACGTCGCGCGGCTCGTCGGCCCGCGTGAGGGCGATGCGCGCCTCGCCGATGTCGCGGAGCCGCAGTTTGGGATCGCGCTCGAGGCATCGCTCGAGCAGCCGGCGCAGGCCAGGCGGCGTGTTGGCTGGCAGCGCGTTGAGGTCCGGCGCGTCCTTGATCACGGCGGCGATCACCTCGGCGACCGTCTCGCCGCCGAAGAGCTGACGGCCCGACAGCATCTCCCAGACGACGGCGCCGAAGGCCCAGATGTCGGAACGCTTGTCGGCCAAACGCCCCCGCGCCTGCTCCGGACTCATGTAGCCGGCAGTACCAAGGATCACCCCGTCCTGGGTCACTGCCGGCGACAGCCTCGTGGCCGTCGACGGACTCACCACGGGGTTGGCCGCGGAGGAATCGCTCGCACGCGCGAGGCCGAAATCGAGAACCTTGACCACATCGTCATCGCGGACCTTGACGTTGGAAGGCTTGAGATCGCGATGCACGATGCCGGCCTCGTGCGCGGCTTCCAAAGCCTCGGCGATCTGCGACGCGATTCTGACGACGTCGGGTATCGCCAGGCCCGCGCCGGTGCGGACTGCGCTCGAGCGAATGACCTCGTCCAGCGTGCGGCCGGGCACGAGCTCCATGACGAGCGCCTCGTGCCCTTCGGCCTCGACGGTACCGTAGATTTGTGCGATGCCGGGGTGGTTCAGTGCGGCCAGGGTCCGCGCCTCACGCTCGAATCGCTGCAGCCTCTCCGCGTCGCGCGCGAAAGAGTCGGGCAGGATTTTCAGCGCCACGTCGCGATTGAGCTTCGTGTCGCGGGCGCGAAAGACCTGTCCCCATACCGCCTTCGCCAATCGCGGCAGATTACTTCGTAGACGCCGAGGCGGGCACCAGGTGCAAGCGGCAGAGGGCTAGATTATAGAGTAGGCCGGCCCTACGATTTCGGCATCAGTTTCTCGACGATCTGATCGATAGTGAAGCTCGCCGCCTTTTGTCGCGGTGGGAACTCTTTGAAGCTCTCGAGCCACTGGTGCACGATCGCCTGCGCGGCGTACTGAAACGGGACGTGCTCGACAAACCAGTCGTTGTACCTGATGCTGTCCTCGCCCGCCTCGAACGGATCCGATCGCAGATCGAACATCTTGGGGATGCGCATCTGCTTCAGCGGCGCTCGCCAGACCTTGAGTCCCTTCGCGAGCTGCTCGGCGAACACGATCTTGTACTGCTGCACGCGCAACGCCATCAGGTCGCCATCGTCGCTCCAGTAGATGAAGCCGTCGCGCGGGCAGGGCTCCTTGCCGGACAGGAACGGCATCAGGTTGTAGCCATCGATATGCACCTTGAACGTCGTCCCGCCGATATCGTGTCCCTTCTTGAGCTTGGCGACGATGTCCGGATCCCCGGCTGCGGCCGCGAAGGTCGGCAGGAAGTCCGTGAGGGACCCGATCTCGTTGATCACCTCGCCGGGCTTGATGACGCCAGGCCACCGCATCACGCACGGAACGCGCCAGCCGCCCTCCCAGTTCGTGTCCTTTTCGCCGCGGAACGGCGTCGCGCCGCCGTCCGGCCAGATGCATTCTTCCGCGCCGTTGTCCGTGGTAAAGACGACGATCGTGTTGTCGGCCACGCCGAGATCGTCGACCTTCTTCAGCAGATCACCGACGTAGCCATCGAGCTCGACCATCCCGTCCGGGTAGAGGCCGTGCCCGGTCTTGCCCACCGACGACGGCTTCAGATGCGTGAACACGTGCATGCGCGTGGGGTTGAAGTAACAGAGCCACGGCACGTTCTCTTTCGTCTTGCGCTCCATGAAGTCGAGGGCGGAGGCCAGGACAGGGGGATGTTGATTTTTTCCGGCCACCGCATTGCTGATCGGCCGTTCACTCAACGTGTTGGCGAAACGCCGCAGCGTTACCTTATACTCGCGGACACTCCCTGAGAGGTAGACGGATGGAGACGAGATCGACGGTCTTTCCTGCGTGCGGCGGGCAGTTCGCTGGTCCTTGGTGCCGGAAGTGTGTGGAGCGCGTCAGCGGCGGCCCAGGCGCCGGCCTCGCCCGTGTCTTTTCCCGGCATCCCCAATCCACTGGAAGGCGGTGTCGACGCCATCGCGACGGGCTACATCTGGACCGAAGGTCCCGTGTGGGTGGGCGGCGAGGCGGGACACCTGCTCTTCTCCGACGTGCCCGGCAACGCCATCTACAGCTGGGATGGCAAGCGAACCACCGTCTTCCTGGCCCCGTCCGGCTACCAAGGCTTCCCGATTCCCGCTTCGCTCCGCGAGGCCGGCTCGAACGGCTTGGCGCTGGGCCGTGGTGGATTACTGATCGCCGACAGCGGAACTCGCGCGCTGGCGCGGGTGGACCTCGCCACGCGTCAGAAGGCGGTGTTCGCCGAGTCCTACCAAGGGAAACGCTTCAACAGCCCGAACGATCTCGTGGTCGCCCGCAACGGCGCCGTGTACTTCACCGATCCTCCCTTCGGCCTTGCGGGCGTGCAGAAGTCACCGCAGCGGGAGTTGACCTACACCGGCGTCTTCCGCGTGACGCCGGACAATCAGGTGCACCTGATTGCCGACAACCTGTCCCCGAACGGCATTGCGTTGTCGCCGGATAACCGCGTTCTCTACGCCACGGACAATTCGGGTTGGGTCGCCATCGATCTCGATGGTTCCGGCATGCCGACCGGACAGCGGCAGTTCGTCGCCAGCGAAAGGGTCGGGGGCGCGCGTGGTGACGGCATGAAGGCCGACTCGGCCGGCAACATCTGGACGAGCGGTCGCGGGGGGATTTACGTTTTCTCACCGAAGGGCGAACACATCGGCTTCGCCCCAATCGCGGGCCGCGTCTCGAACTGCGCGTTTGGGCCCGGCCGGTACCTCTACGTCACCAACGACACGCAGGTCGTGCGCGGCCACATTCGCACCGACTTTCCCGGAGGGTCGCCAATCCAGGTACTAACCGCGACGGCGGATCAGCCTATAAAGTTCGAGTCCCTGCTGCTGTCGCCGCTATAATTCCGGCGCACGATGGTTGTTCGATCCGACGGTCTCTCCATCGGCCCATCGGCCCGCTCGCTCTCCAGGCGCACGTGGCTGAAGAGCTGCGCCGTGCTCGCCGGTGGCACAGCCCTGACTGGACAGTCGATCCCCGCCCCGCAGCCGACGCCCGCCACGCGCCAGTTCGACGTCAAGGCCTACGGTGCGACGGGCGTCCGCACTCAGAGCGCCACCGTTGCATGCCAGTCGGCCATCGACGCCTGCACTGCTGCCGGCGGGGGCACCGTTAACGTCCCGCCCGGCGACTACAGCGTCGGCATGCTCCAGCTGAAGGACAACGTCACGCTGCACGTCGAGGCAGGCGCTACGCTGTTCCTGATTCAGGACAACGCCCAATTCCCGCGCGGACGGCGCGCGATGCTCTTCGCCGAGAACGCCGTCAACGTGGCGATCACGGGGCGCGGCACGCTCGACGGCCTTGCGCAGTACCAGTTCGCGCCGATGCGGGGCGTCGATCCCGAGATTACCCGCGAGATTGAAATCGCACGGGCCGCCGGCATCGACATGCGAAGGTACTACCGGGTCGGCGTGCAGACCTACATGTGCATCCTCAACAACTGCCGCCACGTCCACTTGCGCGACATCTCGATCGTCCATTCGCCGCTGTGGAGCGTCCGGCTGAATGACTGCGACCGGGTCACCGTGCACGGCGTCTATATCTATTCCGACCTCGAGAAGGGCGTGAACGCCGACGGCATCGACATCGTCTCGTCCCGCAACGTCACCATCTCCGACTCGATCATCGAGACCGCCGACGATGCGATCGTGCTGAAGGCGATTGCGCGGGACGGAGAACCGGCTCGGCCGGTGGAGAACGTCACCGTCACCAACTGCGTCCTGACCTCGTCGTCCACTGCGCTGATGATCGGGACGGAGACCCAGGCAGATATCCGTCACGTGCTGTTCAACAACTGCGTCATCAGGAACTCGAACAAGGGATTCGGGATCAACGTCCAGGACGGCGCCGTTGTCAGCGATGTGATCGTCAGCAACCTGACAGTCGAAACCGCGAGGCGCCACTGGAATTGGTGGGGCAGCGCCGAGCTGTTCAAGCTGGTGTTGAAAAAACGGACCCCGGCATCGAAGCTCGGTGCGATCCGGGACATCACCGTAGCCAACGTGATTGCCCGGGTGCGCGGGACCAGTACCATCGTCGGACACCCGGAGCGCCCGATCGAGAACGTACAGCTGTCGAATATCAACCTCACCATGCTGCCGGAGAATGCTCCCGACAAGCGGGCCGACGATGCGCTGTTCATCGAGTCCGCCAGGGGCGTGCGGGTCCGCGATCTCTCGGTGCGATGGGGTGAGGAGGAGACCGAGCCGAAGTGGCGGAGCGCGTTGGTACTGCGGAAGGTTTCCGATTTCGACGTCGACGGCTTCAAGGGACGGCAGGGTCTGCCGAGCTCCAATGCCGCACCGATCCTCGTCGAGGATGTGGATCGCGGCGTGATTCGAAACAGTGAGGCGACCGAAGGAAGCCGATGCCTGGTTCACGTCGGCGGTGTCGCGGCCCGCGATGTTACGGTCAGCGGCAGCCGTGTGCCGTCCGGCGCCGGCGTCGCGACCTTCGAGCGTTCCGACCTGGGCGGCGCTGTGCGCGTGCGCGACTAACCGAGGCTATTTACCGTCGGTTCTCTCATTGCTGCATGAGTTCCTGTTCAAAAGCGATAAGCGCCGCATGATTCCGAATGCGGCGAAAGTGTTCGTCATTCTTCTGATGCTCGTACCAGCGGTGAACTCTGGAATCGCAAGCGAGGCCCTCACGGGCGGATCGCACAACATTTTCTGGCATGTCGAGGTGGGCATAGGCATTGGCGAGACTCCACCACCCCAGTGCAGCACGTGTCGCTGCGGTAATCTCGCGACCTGTCGCGAGTAGTCGGTGTTCCGCAATGTGTATAACCTCTACAGCTCGATTGTCGTGGCTCGCCGCAAGCGCGTGAGCATAGCTTGCGACATCGTTGCAAGCGATTGATTCGTCGGAAGGAGCGAATTTCGCAAAGATCTCTGCGAAGAGAGCCACGGCGCCCGCAAGGTCCCCTTTATCCAACGCAGCCTTCGCCTTCCTGAGCTCTGGATTGGGATAGGTGAGGAAAGGTCCTTCCAACGGACCCAATTTGGCGCGTTCCTTGTCCAGCACGTCGCGCAGCGCACGACTTGCAGCCAGTTGGCGCTCCGCGGCGCCACTGACGGTCTCAGTCGTGTTGCGCGCCTCCTTCAAGACCTCGAGAACTCCCCCCGCCAGCTGCAGCTGCAGCTCCTGTACCCGGCTCACTGGTTTCAACTGTGAGGATGAGCCGAGAATCGTTGCGGAACTCCACGAGGGGCGAACGGTCTCGAGACCGAGAATCGTCGCGAACCGGTCAATGCCCGGGAATCTCACGACGGCTTCGTCTTCCGATCCGGTCATCGCTTTTGACGTAGACATGTACCCATGAACAAGCAGTTGGACTGCGACCTCAGGGGGAATAGAGAAGAACGTGGTTGGCACCGATGACGTCCACGCATTCAGCCGGTCACCAGTACGCACAACCCATTGCTTCCTGGGGACACACCATCGCGCGCACAGACTCCAACACGACGACAACAAGTTCCATCGCCCCGACCAATGCTGTGGATTCCCGCGCCAGGCTACTCCTCCCAGTTTCACAGCGCCTGGAACAGGGTCAATCATGCGAGCAATGAAGATTTCCGAACCGGGCGCGTTCGCATGAATTCCTCGAGTCAGCAGTTCTTGGATTCGGCCATTTACCGTGCTCGAATACGACACCAGCCAAACCTTCAAGAGGACACGAAGCTCACTATAGTACGGAACCCAAAACCATCTGAGGCGCGATCGTGCTGCTGTCGGCGCAGACGCATCAACGATCAGCATTTGCTCCGCTTCGGGATGCCAATCCAAGACGCCCTTGACCGCTTGCCTGGTGGATCGGTCAAACCAATCGGTGCCGAGGTTATTCCAGACGCCACCATCAGCGAGATACAGCACTGACGGTGGTTGTCGAACATCCCGAAACACAAGTTGTTGCCACTGGTGCAGCTGTTGAATCGGCGTCCGCTTCACGCGGAAGTTCCGAATGTTCATCCGCTTTGGCGGAATACCACCCGGAAAGGCAGCCGACGCTCGAACGGCATCGGCGATTGGAATCTGACCTGCGGCGCGCGGCTCTGCAGCTCCCCACGCGGGACTATAGAAATGCACGCCGGCATTCGTGAAATACACTGGCATGCTCGCATTGAGGTCCGTCGCACAGAAAACGTGGGCGACGTTCGATGTGATGCTTCCCAGCGTTTTCGGCAGCTGTGCCGCACCGAACAGCTGCCGTTGAAACAGATGCGTAAGGACGACACCACGGAGCAGGACGAGAGCCCCAAAGACCGCAATGAGAGCTATGTCGAGATAAGTCGGGAGATCCAGAGGCCAGGACGACATCGTGAGGATGATGACGAACAACCCGGCCACGCCGTACGTTGTTAGTACAAAACGCTTCGTAACGAGCCCGCGGACGATCGCTTGAGCCAGTTGCGATGCACATTGGTCAAAGTGGCACGCGAAACGGTCTGAAAATTACACCGTTGTGCGACAAACGCATTCGTAATAGAGCCTCCGGACACTGAACACATCTCGGTGACCCGCTCGTTTTCGCCGCTGTCAACGAGGTACATCAGCGCCCCAAGCGCAAAAAGCGACGCGCGGACTCCGCCGCCGGATAGCGCAACGCCTAACCGCCGCGGAGCGTCTGTCGGCTCTCGTGGTTCGTCATCAGAGACATCTTGTGCCAAGCGCCGGAGACGCATAGGGACAGCTTCTTGCGGGGGGACTAAGATTGCCCGTAGGTGGCAGTACTGATACAAGCACTCCGCTTCACAACCATAGCTCCGTAAAGATCGGCCCACCGTCGCGCTTCGCGTGATGGTGGGCAACCTTCGCGTGCGTTCATGAGCAAAGGTTGGCGACGCCACATTTTCACGAGTTGGAACCAGACGGTAGTCTGGCTGAGGCAGCTGGACACCCTCTGGCGAGCGGCCTGAGGCCGCTTTCCGCCTTTAGGCGCTGAGAGCGCGCGCCGCAGGCCGATCCGCTGGTGTCGGCATACGGAGGGCGCTTGCCGGGAGCGTGACGACGGTGACGGTGTTGCCCGTCATGTCGAAGAACTCGACCGAGTAGCCTTCTTCGGCGACATCACTTACGACGTGCCGCGGAAGCCACACCAATATGCGTGCTGGACTCAGTCGAAATTCGTGCTTGTCGCCATTTTCAAGTAATTGGCGCCGTCTGAGAGTGCTGATCAGAAGATGGTGAGCCTACCAGAGGCACGGGGAAGAAGTGTTTTACGCCTAGGGCGTTCAACTCGGTGTCGAACCGCTATACGGCGAACCGCGGAGCGAGGTCCTCGCTCCGCGGTTCGCGTCGGCTACTTCGTCTTGAAATAGGCGGCGATCGTCGAGCCATCCAACGCCGTGAGCTGCACCACATAGCACTTTCCCGCCGTTTTTGGCGTCTGCCAGTTTTGGATGAACTGTCCCGCCGTTCCGTCGTAGCGCAGTTGCGTGCCGCCGGTCGTTGTGAACTCGACTGCCGCATCAATCATCGATGCTTCGCACGGTGCGGGCGCGAAGGCAAACCCGGGCACGTCACTGACGTTGGTCCTCTTCCCGCTTCCGGCATAGAGGTTGAACTTTAGTGGCACCGTCGAGCCGCCTTTATCATGTTCCACACGATCGTGCACCGCTCATATCCACCGGCTGATAGAAGCCGTTCGTCATCCAGTGACCGATCCGATCAACAACCGTTCCGCCCGTATTGTTGTAGTTACCGGTCACGTCGGTGAACGTCCAGGTGTCGGTGTAGTCGCCAGCGAGCGTATGAGCCGTCTTGCTCAGGTCGAGTCCGGCCAGCACCGACTTGTCGACGCCGATGCACGTTCCAGTTGCTGTGTGGGACGCGTTGTCGAAAATCATGTTGTAACCCGTCACTGTGCAGTTCGCGTCGGCCTTATAGGCGCGAGCGTCTTTTGACGCCCGCGCCTTTACCGTGGAGGCTGCAACACCCACAGACGCGTGCAGCGAGGAGTCGCCGTCTCTGGGCTACCTGTCGGTGACTTCGCCTACTTCGTCAGGCAGATGTCCACCGAGCGGGCCGTGCCATCTGCGAGGTTCGCGAAGATGCGATACAGGCCCGCCGGCACTCCCTTCGTGCTCCAGTTGTAGTGGTACTGACTACCGTCCCACTTGTCAGGGGCACGACGCTTGCCGACACGAGGTCCGGATTTTCGAGCGCCGCGGTCGAATCGCAGGCGCCAGTCGTCGGTGCGCGTGAAGGTCGGTATGCCCGTCTGTTGCACGGTTGCACCGGCGGCATTCTTGAGGACGAACTTCGCCGGAATGGTTTGGCCCGCCTTGAACTTGCTCATGGGGCCGAGATCATGGGCCGTATCGTTGATCGGCTGCAGGAAGCCATCCCACCGGTAGAGAACCTTCAACTCACCTTTCACATACTGATTTGTAGTTCGCGACGGCCGCCCCCTTCGCGTCGCTCGCCAGGATCTCATAAGAGCCGACGGCGGCTCCTGCCGCCGCACCGGTGCTCGTCCGGGTCACGGTCGCGATGGTGTCGCCGCTGACGAGACCGTCCACGGTGAATTCGGTGCCTGCGAATGTCACTGTGTTCGCCCAGGACCTTGGTTGCGTCATTCGCCGTAATCGTCAGAGCCTTCTGCAGAATCTGGATGCTCTTGCTGTCGTCGCCGCCATTGTGGTTGGCATCTCCAGCGAACGTGGCGGTCGCGGTAACCGGCATCGCTCACATTCACGCAGTCGCCGCTGTAGACCACCGGCACCCCCTGATTGAGTCCGCCCGCTCCCGTCACCGCCGCCGTCGCCGTAAAGGCGCTGCGGCGATGGTCTGCGGGCCCGCCTGCAAACGTCACCACCGTCGTCGACTTGCCTTGTCGACGGTGATCGCTGCATCGCCGCTTGCCCCCGTGTAGTTGTCGTTCCCCCGCAAACGTCCCTGTTCGCGATGTAGCTACCGGCATTCACCGGCGCCAGCCCGTCGGTCGTGTTGTAGCTGATCGTCACAGCACCCAGGTCTACGCCGCCCACGCCCTTCACGGTCCCCGTCGTCCCGTGCGCCTGGCAGTAGAAGGTCGAAGTAGCGGGTTGCACGGTCATGTCGGCGTCGCCTTCGCGATCACGATGGTTGCCGTGTTGAGAGTTGCAGCCGTGTAGTTGTCGTTCCCGGCAAAGCTGCCCGTCGCGACGTAGCTGCCCGCGTTCACCGGCGCCTGCCCGTCCGCCGTGTTGTAAGTGATCGTCGCAGCACCCAAGGCCGCGCCGCCTACGCCCGTCACGGTCCCCGTCGTCCCATGGGCCTGGCCGTCGAAGGTCACGCTCACCGGGTCCACAGTACACACTCCAGGCGTGGCCTTCGCGATCTCAATGGCCGCCGTGTTGAGAAACCCTGCTTGTGAGTTGTCGTTACCCCCGGCAAACATACTGTCGCGACGTGGCTGCCCGGCGTTCACCGGCACCAGCCCGTCGGTGGTGTTTTAGCTGATAGGCGCCGGACGCCGGATCTTCGCAGTCCACACCTGACAGGTCCCCGTCGTCGGGTGCGGCAGGCCGTCGAAGGTCACGCTCACTGATTGCACGGTCACCGTCGGCGTCGCCTTCGCAATCTCGATGGCCGCCGTGTTGGAGGCCG
>CAVUTO010000017.1:0-10105 GCA_963744405.1 Vicinamibacterales bacterium | reverse complement strand
GCTCCACTAACTTCTTCCCTCTCTATAGTTTCCAGTTTCCGCTATCCCGTCTCCAGAATGTCTCCAAAATCTCCGGGCCTTTCAGTCCGCATTGTCGTCCGTCGAGCAACCGGATCGCGTCTTCCGTTGCCGCGGGACTCAGGTGCATGTAGCGCTGCGTCGTTGTCAGATCGGCATGACCGGCGAGCTCTTGGATCGCTCTCGCCGGCGCGCCCTTCATTGCCAGGTGCGAACAGAACGTGTGCCGCAGTATATGCACGCCCTGTTCGATGCCGGCGATTCGCTGAGCGCCGCGGACCGCTTTGATCACGCGATCGCGTGTGATTGGCGACCCATCCGGCAAGCACAAGACGCGCTCCCCTCGCAGGTGCCGAACGGCCTTCACTGCGGCCGTCAGGCGCTGCGTCATGGGTAACTGACGTGAGCGCCCTCCCTTGGGCACGTTGACGTGTCCGAGCCAGTCGGATCGCTCCACGGTCAAACGCCGAGCCGCCATGTCGATGTCACGCCATTCAAGGGCGATGATTTCGCCGAGTCGCAACCCTGCATCGCCACCGGCCAACACCATCAGATACGTGTCCGGTCCGCGCTTGCGCGCGACCATCAACAACCGCTCGTACTGATCGAAGTCGTGAAACCCCATCGTCCGTTTGGGATTGGGCAACAACTTGATCACGCACGGCAGCCGCTCGAGCTCGCCCCATTCGACCGCTTTCTTTAGCAACGAACTCAACACCGTGAGGACGTTATTGACAGTCTTCGGAGCACGCTCAGACAGCGCCAGCTTCAACCGCTGCACCTGCTCGTTTGTGATTGCGTCGAGACGCCTCGAGCCGAACGCAGGAACCAGATGCCACTTCAGGATGGACTGGGTCGAGGCAATGCCGCTCGGTTTGTGACGGTTCGCCCGTGCGTGACCGTCCACGAATCTCGGCGCAAAGACTTCGAATGTGGGCACCTCCTTGTTTGCAGTCGGCGGCCCGTGCTGCAGCAGGTACCGCTCACGGTCCTGCGCCCATCGATATGCCGACGACCTCGAGAAGCGGGACGCGCACTTCCGCTCTCGATAGTTCCTGCCATTTGGAAGAAGGATCGTGATGTCCACCTCCCAGCCTCCGCCGCGGTACGGCCGCACTTTGATGCTCATCGCCGCTTACTCCTTCGGCGATGGCGCGCGCTTCTGGTCCAGCCAGTGTAGCAAGTCTTCGGCGCGCAGGAGTACGCGGCGACGAATCCGCGTTACGCCAGGCAATTGACCGCGTGCGACCATCGCGTAGATTGCGCGTGGCGTAGTGCGCAAAATTACGGCGGCTTCATCAACGGTCAGAAGAAGTGGCAGCGCGCTGTCGTCGGGTTGTTCCGGCGGCGATGTGCGCCTCGATGACCGGTAGTAGTTCGAAAAGGCGTTCTGTGTGGTCGACACGATGCACCTCCGCAAGTGGAGACCGAGAACCGGCGTGGTCGCGGTGCAGTTGTGTTGCGCGCTCGAGCGCGTTGGTGTTGAACCAACGCGCCGGATCCCGTGAGCGCGGATGTGGCGTGTCGCCGACAACGATGCGCGTGACTGCGGGTCAGCCGCGCTGATCGCGCGACTGGATCACGCGATCGGTAGTGAGTGATTGTGGACAAATTGTCGCGTATGCTCTGAGAGCGTCACGCGACGTCGTGATCCGCGTCGGATACTCCGGTCGCGGAGGCGGTGCAACGAGCACCGAAAGGATCTTCAACATACGCCCGTGGCGATTGCGCGTCAACAGAAGATTCGTCCCCTGACCATCGGTAAATGCCGCCGCCGAGCTGCGCGCAGGCGTCGTCCAGGCCCGCAGGCCCGCGAGCGGGTCGGAGCAATGCGACGAGCCTTGACGAGGCCGAGCACAGATCGACGCTGGTTCAGCGATGGTCAGGTCACTGGATCCTTGGCGCGATCCGGACCGATATCGGTGCGCGATTCACCAAGAATTGCGCGCGCGTACGCAGGTCGCATCTGAATGCGGTTCTGGCTTGGGTTGTCGACTGCCTGCACGACCACGACACGGGGCGTGAGCAACCCTCCGGGGCCGTCCTTGGGACGGGACACGGCACACAACCGGGGGGTTGCTCACGCCCTCTCTCCATCAGTGGCGCAGGCTAAGTGCGTTTCGTGCGCGGCACAGAACGCCGCGCTCGACGTTCGAGTGCCCTGTTGCAACTTATCGCCATTACAAGACTTGCGAATGCGGACTCGCCTGCGACTGCTGGTTCACGCTTATTCTCGACTCACTACTTAGCGGCCGTCGACCACGACAACCACCGCCTTTTGTCGCGGCTCCCCTCGCGGCGTCAGCCGTTTCCGAATCTGAACTGAAACCAGGGGCGATGGCTCGCCGAAAACGAAGAGGATTCGCGTCCGAGACTGCCATCAAAATCTGAGCGGATTGTGACCTGGTCTGCACCCCGGGGAGGCTGCGTTGACGCCTCTCTAGCGTGGCGTGAGCGACCTCGGCTGTGGCCGCGGGCATGATCGCAGATCCGGTCAAATCTCGTGGTCGCTCACGCCACGGTCCTGCGTCTGAATGCGTCGTCGCCGGCGGGATGTCCGCGGGCGGCAAAGACCGCCGCCCGCTCGCCGTCCTCGACAACTCACACTTATGGTTTCAGTTATGAAGTGGCTACTGGCTCTATGTCGCGCGCTCGGCCGCGGGCAGCCAGATGAGACATGGGAGCGAGTAGGGGAACACCTCGCGCGGAGAGGCGTTCCCCCCTTGGTTCCCTTAGCTGCTTAGGAGACGGCGCCCAGGGGCGTGAGAGTTGGCGGATGCTGCGCGGATAGTACATTGCGGACGTGACCTTCACGATTCGAGCTCGAACGCGAGGAAAAAGGGCGCCCGCCGAGTTCATCGACGTCACGTTCCGGGTGACGTGAACAACTGGCCCGCCACCGAGGCGCGGCGGGTTCGTCAACCGTCCCCGGCGGCATTTTGTCCAAGCGGTGGCGCCACCGTCACGCTGACCCCAAGGATGGTTCGTTGACGATACGTTGCAAACGCCTTGGGGCGCCAGCGCAGGCGCCCCATGCACATTTATCGCGAGTCTCAGTCTCGGATTCGCCCAGGCCGAACCGGCCGACTTCCGCGCGTTCGCCGAGATATACGGTTCAGATGAGCACCCATAATGGGCAGCACCACTTCGGCGTTGGCTGATCGTCCCGCCGGGCTGAACGCCCGCGTGACCGCCAACGCCGTGGTGTCGATGATGCGGCGTGCCTCGTCAATCGGAGCAGACGGATCGAACGCGAAATCGCCCCAGTGACAAATGGTCCAGCGTGGACTTCTGGTACGCTTGTGCCGCCATCAGCAGCCAGTGGTGAATGTCTTTACTGCCGTGCCATCGCGACGCGCAAGCGCTCCTCGGCAGTGATCAGGTGGTCGTGATCGTCCTTCTCCAGATCGATCTGGACCCAGTTGACCTCGCCGCTGAATTCGTTGCCGGTCGGACCGTAGTCCGGAGAAACCGGCGAACCGGTTTCCTTTCCGACGTCGCAGGTCTCGTCGGCGGAAAACAGCATGGGAATCGTTCTCTCCACGCGGCCCTCGCCGTCTTTCTTACCGTCCACGAAGAGCGACACGGCGCCTCCCTTGGCCAGGCCACCGCCGTCGTACTTGAATTCCATGCGCACCTGATGCTTGCCGGCGGGGATCGGCCGCGTGCCCTCAGCGAAGAACTGTTCGATCCCGAAGAAGTTGTAGCAGTGCTTCAGCTTGCCGTTCAGCGCGTAAAGGGTCCAGCCGCCGATGCTGCCGCCGAGCGCGACGATGACGCCGCTGGCGCCGGCTGCCGGCACCTCGATCTCCGCGGTCAACGAGTAGGACTTGTTGTGCGTGACGACCATGGACCCCTCGCTCAGACGCGACATTCCGCCGAACAGGACTTGCGACTTGCCCTTGATGAGCTGAGGCCGGCCCGCTAGGTCCGCATTGAATCGCTCGAAGGAGCGATCGTCGAGTGGCAGCACACTGTACTTCGTGGCCTCGATCAGGAACAGTCGCTGCAGTTCGGCCAGCTTCTTCGGATTCTCCTTCGCCAAGTCTTTCGCCTGGGTCCAGTCCTTGTTCGTGTCGTAAAGCTCCCAGACATCGTCATCGAAAGCGCGCTTGTATGCCCCAACCCAGGGGATGCCGTGGCGGGTGACGGCCGTCCAGCCCTTGTGGTAGATGCCGCGGTTGCAGAACATCTCGAAGTACTGCGTCTCGCGCCGCTCGGCGGCCTTGGCGTCGTTGAACGCATACAGCATGCTGGCGCCCTCGAACGGCGCCTGTTGGATACCATTCACCACTGTTGGCGCAGGAATCCCTGCGGCTTCGAGGACCGTCGGCGCGATGTCGATCACGTGACAGAACTGTGACCGGACCTCGCCCTTCACCTTGATGCCGTTGGGCCAATGCACGATCGTGCTGTTACGGGTGCCGCCAAAGTGAGAGGCGATCTGCTTGGTCCACTGATAGGGCGTGTTCATTGCATGCGCCCAGCCCACCGCGTAGTGGTTGTAGGCTTCGGGCCCACCGAAGCCGTCTATCTTGCTCTTTAGAAACTCAGGGGTCTCGAGGGTGCTCATGCCGTTGAGCACCGCCACCTCATTGAAACACCCGTTCAGTGTGCCTTCCGCGGACGCGCCGTTGTCGCCGAAGATGTAGTAGATGAGCGTGTTGTCGAGGACCTCGAGGTCCTTCAGCGTGTCGAAGAGGCGGCCGATGTGGTGGTCGGTATGTTCGAGGAACGCGGCATAGACTTCCATCTCGCGTGCGAGGACGGGCTTGAGCGCCGCTGGCATGTCGTCGTAGGCGGGAATCTCGTCGGGTCGCTTCGTGAGTACCGCATCGCCCGGAATGACAGCCAGCTTTTTCTGACGCGCAAAGGTATCCTCGCGTAGCTTGTCCCAGCCGCCGTCGAACTTACCCTTGTACTTGTCGATCCAAGCCTGCGGTACGTGATGCGGAGCGTGCGTCGCTCCTGGCGCGAAATACATGAAGAACGGCTTGTCCGGCATGAGCGCCTTCTGTTGACGGACCCACCCCATCGCCTTGTTCGTCATGTCCTCGGTGAAGTGGTAGCCCTGCTCGGGACTCTTGCCCTGTTCGATTGGCGTCGTGCCTTCGTAGATGGCCGGATACCACTGGTTGGTCTCGCCGCCGATGAAGCCGTAGAAGTACTCGAACCCGCCGCCGCCTGTGGGCCACTGGTCGAACGGCCCCATCGGGCTCGTTTCCCAGGTTGGCACTTCGTGACATTTGCCGAACTGCGCGGTCGAATAGCCGTTGAGCTTAAGCGTCATGGCGAGTGGCGCTGTGTTCTTCGGCAGCACCGAGGTGTAACCGCGGGCCGATGTCGCCATCTCGCAGACGCCGCCCATGTTCACCGAATGATGATTGCGCCCGGTGAGCAGCGCCTGCCGCGTGGGCGAGCACAGCGCGGTCGTGTGAAAGCGGTTGAACTTGAGCCCGTTGGCCGCCAGTCGCTCGGCGTTCGGCGTCGGGATGGGCCCCCCGAATGCGCTCGACGCGCCGAACCCGCAATCGTCGATCAGGACGACGAGGACGTTGGGCGCGCCCTTCGGCGGCCGCAACGGCACGATCGGCGGGAATCGGGTGTCGGGATCCTTGGCATCGTACGTGGTCAGGCCCACGTGCTGCGTTTCGGGAATCGGAAGAATTGAGCGTTGAAGCGTGTCTCGTTCACCCATGCGAATAACTCCTTAGCGGGCTTCGATTCCAACCGTCAGTAACTGTGGCGCGACCTCTAGGTCGTGCTCACTTGAATCCGCCTGGTGGCACGATCACGTTTTGCGAACGAGTCGTGTCGTGAGGCCGCGCAAGATCAGATAGGGCACGATCGCCAGCAACAAAGCCGTAGTGACCGCCTCACCCGGATACACGAACCGTGTGGCGACGATCTGATAAACGACATCGAGAACCAGCGCCAGCACGAACACCTTCCCGACGCTCTTCCAGCCGTCCTTGACCATCTTGGCGCGGTGGACCGGATCGCTGAAGAGCGCCCAGAAATACGGCGGCTTGCCAGCCTTGGCGTCGGCCAACCCCGAGCGGATCGCGAAGATTGAGGCCACCATCGGCTGCAGCAGGAGCCTCAACTGCATCGGTCCGGTCACCCGCGCGGCCATGTTGTCCACGACGCGCGTCCAGAAATCGTCCATCTCTCCCTCTAGTCAGCAGCGACTTGCGCCCACGCTCAGCCGATGCGACGCCCCAGCCTCGAAGGGAATAAACGTAGCGGTCCTCGCAAGGCGATCATCGAACGTAGATATTGAGGACCGTGCCGATCGCATGCACATTCCGGCTGAAACCACTACCGGTGTCGTGCTGGTAGTCGTAATAACCCTCGAGCTCCCACCAGTTGCCCGGAAAGGACGCGCCCGCCACGAACTCCGTCCGGCTCCATGCGTCGACGCGACTGTCGTAGAAGGCCTCGGCACGCGCATAAGGGTTCACCCGCAGACGGCCAATGGAGACCTCGCGTTCGAGTGAAAACCGGTTTCTGTACCGCCACGAATATTCGCCCTCGATGAACCGGAAATCGATCCGGTTTCGATTCGAGACGAGTACGCCTCGCACGAGCGGAAAGCGAGGCGTGACTTCGAGCACGCCCCGGTTCTCCTCGGGGTCGTCGCCTGCATTGTGGAGATATCGGTAGCCGATCCTTACAAGCAGCTTTCGATTCTTGGACTCATCGAGCCGAAACCCGGCCCAGTATTTCCTGTTTCCAATCGGACGCAGATAGATATCGAGATTCGGTCCGAATTCGCCGGACGTGGTTTCGCTATCCTCTTTCACCGTCGTCGCGAGGAGGTAGAGACGCGTACTGTCAGTCATCTTGATGAACGCACTGACCTCAGGCCACAGCTGCACCGTCTGCGCCCGTGCGGTTCCGCGCAGTGTCATCAGCAGCGCGAACACCAGCAACGACCTCTGACCGACCTTGAACCAAGAAGCTCCAGTCATCGTGTCGGCGCGCGCTACCGACTGCCCCAATCCAAGCGCTTTGACAGCACACCAGCTGCCACCGATCGACCGTCGCGACCGAGACGTAATTCCACGCTGAAAACCGCGGTCGATCCAGGAACGTGGACGCAGGCGATTCCTCAGGGACCGCATGCGGACTCCTCCGGGTCGACATTCGGTCCGCGCCGGTCCAGCGGCTGTCCGCTGCAGCCCCCCGAGCATCGCGAGATCGCAACGAATGGGCTTATGTGCTGGGGTTTCCCGCGCGACGAAGGCTGCGCGGCGCGCTGGCACAGGGCTTCCTTGAGAAGGTGAACGCCCATGACCTTCCGGATTTCGACGGAACGTTACGCGGGCGTACCCACGACGGTCAAAGTTGCGGGGCGGCTCGCCGGTGACGCAGTTGACGTGCTCATGGGTGCGTGCGTGGACATTGGGCCGGTCGTGACCATCGATCTCTCCCAGGTCTACTACGCCGATGACGCGGGCGTAAGAGCACTCGGGGAATTGCGGGCACGAGGCGCGGTCTTGCAGAGTCCTCGGCCGTATCTCGCGCTGCTGCTGTAGGACCCTGCACGTAGACGATGCGACTGGAAACGTGTCCGACCTGAGTTGTCAGAGAGGTATCCGTGATGAGACTGATGAGAACGCTATCGCCCTGGCTTCCGGTGCTCGCCGCCGCAGTACTCCTCCCCGTTCTCGAGCTCGCGCAGGGATCCGATCTCGGAGAGCGTGTGCTGGCGCTCAAGCAGTCACTCGAGAAGGACCAGGCTACGCTGCGCAAGTACGAATGGATCGAAACGACCCTCGTCAGCTACAAGGGCGAGGAGAAGTCGAACGCGCAGAAGCGCTGCTACTACGGCGCCGACGGCGTGCTGCAGAAAGTTCCGGTCGCCAGCAGCAGCGCCGACATGCCCGGAGGGATCCGCGGCAGGGCGGCCAAGCGCAAGAAGGAAGACGTGACCGAGTACATGCAGAAGGCGGTGGCGCTCATCCACCAGTACGTGCCTCCCACTCCGGCGACGCTCCAGAAAGTCTTCCAGGCCGGCCGGACCGGCGTCCAGATCCTCGAGCCAGGGCGCCGCGGCCGCCTCGATTTCCGCGACTACTTGATCGCGGGCGACGTGCTGGGGGTCGAGGTGAACCTCACGAATAACAAGATTCTTGGCCTGGAGGTCGGCACCTACATCGACAAACCGGAAGACGCCGTGAGCTTGAAGGTTCAGTTCGCGACGCTGGCCGATGGCACGGGCTACCCGTCGCAAGTGACCCTCGACGCGACGAAGCAGAACGTCCGCGTGGTCACACAGAACACCGGGTATCGGCCCGCACAGCAGTAAGGCTCTGCTGCGCACAATCCACCACCGATCAACTGCACGACAAAAGAGGAGTCACCCATGAAACGCCTGCTTGCCGCCGTTGTCACATCCATGCTGTTCATCGCCGTCGCCGTTTCCGCCATGCCGCCGGCTCCGGAGCCGGCGCAGCAGTACCCGGTGATGGAAGGCATCGCGACGAAAGTCATCCAGAAGTACCAGGCATCGTCTTGCCAGCAGCTGTGGGCCGAAAAGGGGCAGCCGCCGACCGCTGAGCAGCTCCAGAAACAGGAAAAGGCGATTCAGATGCTGCGACAGGAGCCAGCGATGCGCAAGGCGTTCCTCGACATCGTCGCAGCGCCCATCGCCAACAAGATGTTCGAGTGCGGCATGATTCCCTGAAGCGTGCCGGACCGGCGGGATCGGAAGGAGACTCATATGCTACGCGGGAGCCCAGCGATGCACAGGGGCGCTCATTACACTCTGCTCGCGTTGACAGCGGCCATGCTCCTGGCGCCGGCCTGCGCTCGTGACCCCAGCCCGGGCACGCCGGCGGCGACGGCCGAGGGCGACCGGCTCATGCACCGGATGAGCGACGAGCTGGCCCGAGCCTCGGTCTTCAGGTTCGAGACAACCGAGAGCCTGGAGCAAATCGGGACACTCGCCGGTCGCGTGCTGCGCTTCACGCGCGTGGTGACCGTTCACCGGCCAGACGCCATGTTCTTCGAGGTCGACGGCTCGGGCGACACAGCGCTGGACGTGTCGGCCTACTACGACGGAAAGACCGTGTCGCTTCGCGACAACGCGCATGGGACGTGGGCGCAGACGCCGGTGCCCGGCACGCTCGACGACATGCTGGATGATGTCGCCCGACGGGTACTCATTGCCGGTGCCCATCGCCGACGTGATCTACAGCGTGCCCTTTGACGCCTTCATCGGCCGGAACACAAAGGGCGGGTTCGTCGGACGCGAGACGATCGACGGTGTCAGCTGTGTGCAGCTGTCGTACGGCGACGAGCTCGTGGACGTGCAGGTCTGGCTGCCCTCAACGGGCCAGCCTTTGCCCCGGCGGGTGCACCTCGTCTACAAGAAAGTGCCGGGCGCGCCGTCGGCGCGCATCGATTTCACTCGGTGGGATCTCGACGTGAAGATGGCGGACGGAATGTTCACGTTCAAGCCGCGCGAGGCTACGACGCCGATCGCCTTCGAACAGTTCGTGGCCGGACTGCTCTCTGCTGGAAACGCGACGAACCTCGTCCCGCCCGGCACGTCTCCCGTGCCGCGGCCGCGATGATGTACTCTCACGCTGGAGAAAGGCCTATGAAGATGAGCAGGACAACACGCACGAGACGGACGGGCACAAGCATTACCGCGTGGATCGCGACGTTCGCCGCGGTCGCCACGTGGGGGATCGTCGGCCTCGACGCGCAGCGCGATCGCGGCGTCAACCAACCGGGCGCCGCGGGAAATCGGGGTGCCGTCGATCCGGGCATCAACCAGCCCGGTGCCGCCGGAAACCGTGGCGCCGCCGCGGCCGCCGCCACCCCCGCTGGTTACGGTGGGTCGGCCCGGCAGGTCCGCGCCGTCGGCGATCCCGGGCTCAACCAGCCCGGGGCTGCCGGTAATGTGGGAAGAGATCCCGGGCGCAATCAGCCCGGGGCCGTGGGCAACCGCCGATAAACGCCAGCGGCGCGCTCGCTTCCTCACGGTGCGCGGTGTTCGGGGGTCACAACTGATGACGAGCTATGCCCAGCTGCTCGATCCGATACCGATCACTCTTGTGTTCGTTGGGTTCAT
>CAVUTO010000016.1:0-36164 GCA_963744405.1 Vicinamibacterales bacterium | reverse complement strand
AGTCTAAGTCCAGGGATTGGGGATTGGGGATTAGTGGTGAGGCACGTATAATTCCCGCACTTCTCAAACAGCATGAGCCTTGCGCCCGGCGATCGCCTCGGCGTGTATGAAATCGTCGGGTTGCTGGTGCCGGCTGGGTCGCGCTCGCGCGCGACATTGGAAGATTGGCAGACTGGAAGATTGCCAGATTGCGAATTGATCGATGGCGTTGAACGCCGGTACCCGACTAGGCACATACGAAATCACTGCTCTGCTTGGCGCCGGCGGCATGGGGGAGGTGTATCGCGCGCGCGATGCGCGGCTGAATCGCGATGTCGCGATCAAGGTCCTGCCGGACGCGCTTGCAGACGACCCCGATCGTCTCGCGCGATTCCAACGCGAAGCGCACGTGCTGGCGTCGCTGAATCACCCGAACATCGGCGCTATTTACGGTCTCGAGGAGTCCGGGACTGCCCGCGCCCTGGTACTGGAGCTGGTCGATGGCCCGACCCTGGCCGATCGTATTGCGGAGGGGCCGCTGCCGCTCGACGAGACTCTCTCAGTCGCTCGTCAAGTCGCCGACGCGCTCGAGGCGGCGCACGATCAAGGGATTCTCCACCGCGATCTGAAGCCCGCAAATATCAAACTCACGAAAGACGGCCGAGTGAAGGTGCTGGACTTCGGTCTGGCGAAAGCGCTCGAGCCCGTCACCGGTAGTGTCCGGCTTCAGCCGGACCTCACAGCGTCGCCGACGATCACGTCACCGGCGATGACGCTGGGCGGCGTGATACTTGGCACGGCCGCATACATGAGTCCAGAGCAGGCGAAGGGCAAGCCTGTCGACAAGCGCAGCGACGTGTGGGCGTTTGGATGTGTTCTGTACGAAATGCTCACATCGCGGCGCCCGTTTGCGGGCGAGGATGTCACCGATACCATCGTCGCCGTTCTAAGCAAAGAACCGGATTGGACAGCACTGCCCTCCTCGACGCCGGAGGCATTGACGCGTCTTTTGCGTCGAACGATCGAGAAAGATCGTAAACGTCGGCTGTCGGATATCGCCGATGCGCGGCTCGAGATTGATGAAGCCGGACGGCCGGTGCCACTGATCGCTGCACCCGTTCGTCCGGTGGCGGAGCGGAGGGGACTCGAGCGCGCGTTCTGGGCGGTCGCCGTCCTCATCGCCGCCGTTACTGGCGCCGCCATGATATCGATGTGGCGCGAAAACGCCGGCGCTTTGACGTTTCAATTTGAGATTTTTCCCGCCGCCAATTCCACGATTGTTGCCGGACTACCGGAAGAAGGTGGGCTGCCGTTGGCGGTCTCTCCCGATGGGACTCGTGTTGTCTTTGTTGCGACAACCGCCGATGGGACCAACGTGTTGTGGCTTCGACCGCTGGACGCGCTGACCGCGCAACCGATGCAGGGAACAGAAGGCGCGTCATCACCGTTCTGGTCTCCGGACAGCCGGTGGATTGCGTTTTTTGCGGATCGCAAGCTGAAAAAAATCTCAGCCTCAGGCGGCCCCCCAACCCCGCTCTGCGACGCGCCAGGCAATCGGAATGGCACGTGGGGCCCGAACGGCTCAATTCTGTTCTCACCCACGAATTCCGCCCCCATTCAACGAGTGTCCGAGGAAGGTGGGATTCCTGTGCCGGTCACGGTCCTGGCCGAGAACGAGACCGGTCACGTCCGTCCAACGTTTCTGCCAGATGGCAGGCATTTTCTGTACAGCAGCTACTTTGCCGGTCAAACGGCGGACGTGTCGATCTATCTTGCATCGGTCGATTCGCCCGCCCGTAAGTTGCTCGTCAAGGGCGATACGGCAAACGTCGCCTTCGCCTCAGGCCATGTCCTTTTCGTGCGCGAAACCACGCTCATGGCGCAGCGGTTCGACGTGGAGCGCCTCGCGCTCGATGGCGAGCCGTTTCCGATCGTGGAGAATGTCCTCACGGCGTTGAACCCGGGTTTCGGTGTGTTTTCAGCGTCGACAAATGGCGTCCTTGTGTATCAGGCGGGCAGCGGCGGTTATCGAGCGTCGAGCCTGCGGTGGGTGGATCGCTCCGGAAAGGAAATCGAGGAGGTGAGCGCTTCGGGCAACTTCATCGATCTCGATCTGTCTCACGATGGCAAATTCGCAGCCGTCACGTCGCTCGAACGTGGTCAGCGCAGCCCGGACATCTGGATTTACGATCTTCAGGTACAAGAACCGGCGAACGAAGATAACGTCCTATCCAGGATCCGATGCGTCGCCCGTGTGGGCGAGCGCGCTGGCCGAGTACCTGTTTTACGGCTCCACTCAAAAGGGGTTCAGTGTCTATCGCCAGCGGCGGAATGGCGGTACGCCCGAATTCGTGCATAGTCCCGGTATTCCCAGGGGTGTGTCTTCTGACGGGCGTTACCTGCTTTACTCATCTTCCGAGAAGGGCCGCTCCATTGATCTGTGGGTGCTGCCGCTTTCCGAAAAGGGCGATCCCATACCGTTTCAGCAGACGCCGGCAACGGAATCATTCGGACAATTTTCGCCTGACGGCAAGTGGATCGCATACGAGACCAACGAGCAGCAGCGATTGGAGGTATTTGTCGCTCCGTTCCCGCCCACGGGCGCGAAATGGCTGGTATCGGCCGGTGGCGGCGCATTTCCGCGCTGGCGTGGCGACGGGCGGGAGTTGTTTTATCTGTCGTCGGGCCGGCTGATGGCTGTTGATGTGACCATTACTCCGGCTGGCGTTACGGCCGGCGAACCTAAGAACTTGTTCCCCGTGCGAACCAGCCGAAGCGGCTATCCGTACGCGGTCAGCAACGATGGCACACGATTTCTGTTCGCATCACTTGACGACGCGACGCGTGAGCCGATTTCGGTCATCACGAACTGGATGGAGGGACGCGCACGATGATGCGGCCCCCTCAAACAGCATGAGCCTCGCGCCCGGCGATCGCCTCGGCGTGTATGAGATTGTCGGCCTGATTGGCGCCGGCGGGATGGGCGAGGTGTATCGCGCGCGCGATGCGCGGCTGAATCGCGATGTCGCGATCAAGGTTCTGCCCGTATCATTCGCCACAGATGCCGAGCGGCTCGAGCGGTTCGAACAGGAAGCACGCGCGGCCGCGGCGTTGAACCATCCGAACATCCTCTCGGTATTCGATGTCGGGGCGAAGGATGGCGCACCGTACGTCGTCTCGGAGCTCCTCGAAGGTGAGACGCTTCGAGAGCGGCTGAGTTCGGGCGCGATGTCCGTTCGCAAAGCCGTTGAATACGCCGTGCAGCTTGCGCACGGGCTCGCGGCGGCGCACGAAAAGGGCATCGTTCATCGCGATCTGAAGCCGGAGAACATCTTCCTGACGGCCGACGAGCGGCTCAAGATTCTCGACTTCGGCCTCGCAAAGCTGGTCGAAACGCCGGACGTGCTTTCAGGCGCGAGCAACGTTCCGACAACGCCGCGCATTGTCACGCAGCCTGGCGTGATGCTCGGCACGATGGGTTACGCGGCGCCGGAGCAGCTGCGAGGCCTCCACGCCGATCATCGCGCCGACATCTTTTCATTCGGCGTGATTCTTTACGAGCTGCTCGCTGGTCGTCGTGCCTTTGCCGGTCAGACGGTGATCGACACGATGACGGCGATCATCAAGGACAATCCGCCGGATCTGCCCGTTGCCGACGTCACATTCCACCGGCGCTCGTCCGTATCGTCGATCGCTGCCTCGAAAAAAACGCCGCGGCGAGATTTCAATCGACACGGGATCTCGGTTTCGCGCTCGAGGGACTGTCGTCCCCGAGCGAATCGGGCAGCTCGTGCTGCCGCATGCGCTGAAGCGCCCATCGGTGTGGTCCAATTCACGCGTCGCGTGGATGGCTGCCGCTGTGTGCGCAGCCGGATGCGGCGCCGCGATCGCGTTGGCAGCGCTCGGACTATTTTGCAGCTGGCTAGCCTGGAGGCGCCGGAGTTGCGGCTGCAGGTTCATGTGCCGGAAGTTGAAGCGCCTTCCGGAGGCCTCAACGCAGTTTGCGTTTTCACCTGATGGCCGGCAATTCGTCTTCAGCGCTCGTAATGGCGGTCGGGCCTCGCTGTGGTTGCGTGCATTAAGCTCTGACATGCTCGCGTCCCCTGGATGGCACGGACGGCGGCAGAAATCCATTCTGGTCTCACGACAGCCAGTCGGTTGGATTTTTTCGCGAACGGTCAGCTGAAACGAATCGACCTTGCGGATGGCTTTGTGCGCACGCTCGACAAGCGCCGCAAATGGAGCAGGCGGTGCGTGGAATGCGGACGGCACGATTCTATTCACGAAATCATTCGCCGGCCCGATTTACAAAATCGCGGCTGCTGCAACGGGTGCAGAACCGGTGCCGTGACGCGTACCGCGCCGCCGGCTCATTCGGGTCATGTGTGGCCAGAGTTTCTGCCGGATGGTCGCCGATTTTGTTTTTTCGCCTTCGGTTCGAAGGAGGGCGCCGGCGTGTATGTAGGCTCGCTTGATTCGCCAGAGGTGAGCCGGGTCGCTGCGGCCGACGCCGCAGCGCTTTTTGTGCCGCCCGATCGCTTGCTCTTTCCGACCGGCGACGCGTTGATGTCGCAGCGCGTGAATCTCGCATCGCTCGAGGCGCTCGGCGAGTCCGTCACTGTGGCTCCGAGCGTGTATATCGATTCGATTAACGGCAAGGCGCCGTGTCGGCTTCGCGAGTCGGACCGATTGCGTATCGGGCGAGCGCTCCGGAGCGAGAGCTTGTCTGGCTGAATCGATCGGGTCGACGCCTCGGCCACGTCGGGGACGCACACATCGCCGGGCCGTTCATGTCCTTGTCGCCCGATGGCCGGGTTCTGGCGATGATTCGCCGTGTCGACGGGAACAGCGATATCTGGACGATGGATCTCGACGGTGGAGCACTTCGACGCGTTACGACACATGCGGCGCATGAGACCAGTCCGAGTCTGGTCACCCGACAGCGCGCAGCTCGTGTTCGGATCAGACCGTCTGAGCGGTGTGCTCGACCTCTTTTGAAGAAGATGGAGCGGGCCGCCCGAAACGCCCCTGATCGAATCGGCGATCGATAAGGCGGCGACCGATTGGTCGCCTGACGGCAAGTGGATCGCATATTCGAGATACCGATCCGAAAACAGGGCGTGATTTGTGGGCCTGGCCGGTCGGTGGCGATGGCAAACCACTTTCGATCGCGACCAACCCCGCCGCTGAGGTGGACGCGCGTTTTTCACCGGATGGACGCTGGGTCGCGTTTCAGTCGAATGAAAGCTCCAGGCCCGAAGATTTACGTCCAGCCGTTCCCGGACCTGGGGAGCGTATCCAGATTTCGACAGAGGGCGGCGCCAACCCGCAGTGGCGCCGCGATGGCCGGGAGCTGTATCTACAGGAGCCTGGGTTACCTGCTGTCGGTTCCGATCACGACGACGCCGACCACGTTCAAGGTGGGGGCGGCGCCTGTGCGACTCTTTGAGACGGCTGCCGGTGCGGACATCGAACCGTCTCCGGACGGCCAGCGGTTCCTGATGAATGCGGCGGCGCAGTCGCCGTCTCTCGTCACCATCCTCGTCAATTGGGCGGGAGCCCGCCGATGATGCGGCTGCCCGCGCTCGTGATCGCTGCCTCGCTTCTGTCCGTGCCCGCGGCGGCCCAGCCCGCTGCACGCCTCGTCCGCATCGTGCTGATCGTCGACTCGACCGAGGCGATACGGCAGCCGATCGGCACGATTCGGAAAGCGCTGGCGGCGTTCGTCCAGGACATCGACGCGCGGCACGAAATGATGCTCGTCACGGTCGCCGGGACGCCGCAGATCCGCGTGCGGCCGACGTTCGACCGCCAGGAGGTCCTGAAATCGGTGAACGGCATTTTCGGCACGACCGGATCGAATGTGATGCACCGCATCATCGACGATCTGTTCCATCGGTTCGCGCAGCCCACCGATCGGCGCCCGATTTTCATCGTCTTGACGGCTGAGGGCTTCGAATCGACACAGAACATCAATCCGCAGGAAATCGCGCACGTGACGAATCATTTCGTCGATAACGGCGGCACGCTGCACGCGGTGAGGCTGCAGGTGCCGACCGGCGCGTCGACGTTTCGCGGCGGCAACCTGACCGACCTGCCTGTCAGTCTCATGATCGCGCGCGACACCGGCGGCGCATACACGAATATTTCGCCGAACGGCCTGCTCGACGTGTTGCAGCGGCTGGCACGCGTTATCAACGAGGCACAATGAACAGAAAATATTCACACCGACCTGAAGGGAGAGTCTCATGCGCCGATTGATGCCGTTCCGGCTGTTCGCTGCTGTTGTCGCGATTGCGGTCTGCGTCGCGTCCGCCGCCGTTCTCAACGGCCAGACCGGCGCGCTCAACGGCGAGTGGCGCGCCTACGGCGGCGACGCCGGACACACGCGTTATGCGCCGCTCGATCAGATCAACGCCGCGAATTTCAGCAAGCTCGCCGTGGCGTGGCGCTTCAAGACCGATCACCTCGGCCCGCGTCCCGAGTTCATGTTCGAGTCGACGCCGGTGATGGCCAACGGCGTGCTGTATTCGACGGCCGGCAGCCGCCGGGCCGTCGTCGCGCTCGATCCCGAGACCGGCGAAGAGCTCTGGATGCACAGCGAGCGCGAAGGCCCACGTGGCGCCGCGGCGCCGCGGCTGCTTTCGGGGCGCGGCCTCGCGTACTGGACCGACGGCAAGGAAGAACGAATCCTCTACGTCACCCCGGGATACCGGCTTGTCGCCCTGAACGCAAAGACGGGAATGCGCGTGCCGGCCTTCGGCGAAGACGGCATCGTCGACCTCAAGCAGAACAACGATCAGCAGATCGATCCGATGTCGGGCGAGATCGGACTCCACGCGACGCCGATGGTGGCCGGCAACATCGTCGTCGTCGGCGCCGCTCATCGGTCGGGCGGCGTTCCCACGGGTAAGACGAACGTGAAAGGCTACATTCGCGGATTCGACGTGCGCACGGGCAAGCGGCTGTGGATCTTCCACACGATTCCACAGCCCGGCGAGTTTGGCAACGAAACGTGGCTGAAAGACTCGTGGGCCTACACCGGCAATACGGGCGCCTGGGGACAGATCAGCATCGACCCGGAGCTGCAGATCGCATATCTTCCGATTGAGAGCGCGACCGGCGACTATTTTGGCGCCGATCGCCCGGGCAACAATCTGTTTGCCGAGACGCTCGTCGCCGTCGATCTGCAGACCGGCAAGCGCAAGTGGCACTACCAGCTCGTCCACCACGGCATATGGGACCACGACATTCCGTGCGCGCCGATGCTCGTCGATATCAGACGCGACGGGAAGATCATCAAAGCTGTCGCGCAGCCGAGCAAGCAGGCATTCATGTACGTCTTCGATCGTGTCACGGGACAGCCGCTGTGGCCGATTGAAGAGCGGCCGGTGCCGAAAGGCGATGTGCCCGGCGAGTACTACGCGGCCGACGCAGCCGTTTCCGCTGAACGGACGCGGAGAATTGTTCAAGTACGACTCACAGGGGTTCGTCGTCGACGATCTCATCGACTTTACTCCCGAGCTTCGCGCCGAAGGAATGAAGGTGATCTCGAAATACAAATACGGTCCGATCTTCACGCCGCCGGTCGTCAGCAAAGCCGAAGGTCCGCTCGCCACGTTGTCGATGGCATCGGCGAGCGGCGGAACGAACTGGCCGGGCGGCTCGTACGATCCCGAAACGAGCATCCTGTATGTGAACTCGCAGAAGTTAGTCAGCCAGCTCGGGCTCGTGCCCCCGCGCGATGCGACGAAAAACGATCTCGCGTATGTGATGGGCAACGCCTTGACAGGCGCGAGAACGACGGGCGGAACCGGCTCGGCGGCGGGAGGCGATCGTGCGGTCGCGCCCGGCACTCCCGCCTCCGCGCTGGAAGGCGCTTCGGCGGGCAAGCCTGCCGCAGCTGCAGCGGCCGCGCCCGCCGGCGAAGGTGGCGGTGGCGCGCCGGGACTGAACGTCAACGGGCTGCCGATCATGAAACCGCCCTACGGCCAGTTGAGTGCGATCGATCTCGCCAAAGGAGAAGTTCTCTGGCAGGTCCCGCACGGCGACACGCCCGACGCGATTCGGAATCACCCGGCGCTGAAGGGTCTCAACATTCCACGCACCGGGCGGCCCGGTATCGTCGGTTCGCTGACGACGAAGACGCTCGTGATTTCGGGCGAGGCCGGCTTCGGCCCGACGCCGACCGGCGCACGCGGCTCGATGCTGCGCGCATATGACAAAGCGACGGGTAAGGAGGTCGGCGCCGTCTATCTGCCGGCGCCCCAGACTGGAACGCCGATGACCTACATGCTGAACGGACGTCAGTACATCGTCGTCGCCGTCAGCGGAGCCGGATACAGCGGCGAGCTGGTCGCGTTCAGACTGCCGTCCTGACAGCAGGGATTAGGCCCAACAGGGATTAGGGATTGGGGATTGAGGAAGTCGAAAGTCGAAAGTCGACGGTCGAAAGTCCATAGTCGACGGTCGTTCGCAAGGCAGACGCGGCGCCCTCAGTTCCTGGGGCGCCGCGATTCACGGTCCTTACGGCAGCCCGTATCCCGAACGATACGAACACGGCCCAGATGCCAGCCGGCTGCCACCAGTGCGCTTGAAACCTTCGTTGCGAGACGAATTGACCGAATCCACAATCTCCTCGAGCTCGCGGCGTTTCCGCGCACGCGTCGCGAATGTGCGTGGCGAGCGGTTTCTGAATCCCTAATCCCTCTGGAGGGTCCCCACTCCGCTGGTCCCTGTGTTACCATATATGGTAACCATATGCAGAAGACCACCGTCTACCTGGACCCGGCTGATTACCGCGCCTTGAAGCGGATCGCGGCTCGCAAGAAGCGCCAGCCTGCAGAGCTCGTGCGCGAAGCCGTCGCGGAGTATGCCGCGCGGCACGAGCCCCGGCGCGCGCCGAAGAGCATCGGGGCGTTCGCGAGCGGCCGGCGCGATCTCAGCGAGCGCGCCGAAGAGCTGTTGAAAGGCATGGGACGCTCGCGGTGATCGTCGCCGACACCGGAGCGATCCTCGCGCTCGTCGACAAGAGCGATCGTCACCATGCGGCCGTCCGCGAGATCTACGAGGAGCGCCCCGATCTTTGGCTGCTCCCATGGGCGATTCTGCCCGAGGTCGATTACCTGATCGGCGCCGAGCTTGGCGCCCGCGCGCAGGAAGCATTTCTCGACGATCTCGCCGAGGGAGCGTTCGCCGTCGAGTACGGCCGGCACACCGACATCGCGCGTGCTCATGCGATCGCCCGAAAACACCGCGCCTTGAACATGGGGCTGGTCGACGCCGTCGTCATGGCGATCGCCGAGCGGTTGCGCGCGGATGCGATTGCAACCCTGGATCTTCGGCACTTCGGCGCCATCAAAATTGCCGGGGCGCCGCGTCTGCTTCCGCGCGATGCAGAGTGAGCATGGTCCGGCTAAGGCTCGGCTTAAAGTAGGGCGGGTCTTATAAGACCCGCCCTACTACCTACCGTTCAGGCCGAGGCGAGGCGCTACTTTCGGGCGGGCGGGTGCAGCGCCGTTGACGGCGGCACGACGCCCTGCATGCGCAAATACGTGGTGATGGTCCCGAAGTCCTCCGCGCTGTGCACGACGTTGTAGATCAACGAGTGCGCGCGGATGCCGCGAATCAGGCCGCTCGACGAACCGCCCAGGCCCGTTGCCGTCTCCATAAGCCAGGCCTCCGAGGCGGCAGCCAGCACGCTGTCGCAATAGGCGATCGATTCCTTCAGCGCGGCAACGATCGCAGGCTTCGCCGTGACGGCGCCGAGGCTTGGTGCGGTTTGTTTCTCAACGCCTGCCGGAAGCCCGGCCTGATTGCAGAACGAATAATGCGAGCTCGTTGCGTGGTTGATTTGCTGGCCGAAAGTCCGCACGTCTGGCGTCGGACGGAACGCGTAGCTCGATTCCGGCATCATCTCGGCGGCCATCACGAGGTAGTTTGCGAACACGTTGAACGAGCGCTGGATGACGCCGCCGAGCGGACGGTTCGCGAACGTTTCGAGCCGCGCTTTTTCCCTGGCGGCGCTTTCGTCGAACTTCGGTGCGAGCGCTTCGCTCGCCGCGATCTGTTCGGCCGTGAGCGCAGGCGCCACGGGATCCTTCACTTGAGCCGAAACGGACACGGCAACCAGAATCAGGATGAAAGAGAGACCACCGATGCGCTTCATGGCGCGAATCGTAACATGTAGAGCAGGGACTAGGGAGTTGGGATTAGATTAGGGATTGGGGATTAGGGGAGCCGAAGCACTGCGCCAATGACCGCAAGAAGCACCGCCACCTGCATGCCCACAAGCCACACGAACTGCCGTGAGACCTTGGAATCGAGATTGAAAAAAAGTCTGTCGACCTTCTGGTCGAGATACTGAATTGTCTGCTCGAGATGCTGAATCTTCTGGTCGAGATGCTGAATCAGTTGGCGCAGGCCTGCCACGTCCTGTCGCACGCTTCCGACCGTGCCGGCATGGTCTTCCAGTCGACCTTCCAGATACGCGACGCGTTCCTCGACGGTAGGCATAGAGAATCGTCTGCCGACCATGGCAGGGATTGTACATCGTCGTTTAGCAGAAGCCGTGCCGTCGGAGTTGTTGGGGAATCTACGCAGCGATGGCAGATTCTTCAATTGTTGGGACGATAGGCGGTTGCAGGGTTCGAGTTATTTGCGAATTCGGCCGGATTGACGCGGCGTGCGCCGAGGTATCTCGAGCCCCAGTAGCTCGAGCTCAACGCTTCGATGCGGACGACGCCGGAAGAATTCGGCGCGTGGACGAAGGTGTCCTGACCGATCGCGATGCCGACGTGCGAGGCGCCGCGGCCCCGTCTTTTCGTGTTGAAGAAAATCAAATCGCCGGGCTGGATGTCCGACGGCCGGATCTTGTCGCCGACTTCGTATTGCTGTTCGACGACCCTCGGAACGGCGACGCCGTACTGCGCGAAGACGTACTGCACCAGCCCGCTGCAGTCGAACCCGCCTGGGTCGGCTCCGCCCAGCCGGTAAGGCACGCCCCGAAACCCCAATGCAAACTGAGCAAGTGCCCGGCCGTCAAACCTGAGGAAAAGAAGACCGGGCTTGTCTCGCCGTAGCTCCTCAGCGCTAGGTGGGCTGGGGGCGCTGGGGGCGCTGGGGGCGCTAGGGGCGCTGGGTGCGCTAGGGGCGCTGGGGCGCTAGTGCGCTAGGTGCGTTGGATGCAGTTCCCGCACTTGTCGCCCCCGTTGCACCCGGAAATGCCCGTGGCACGGCGCCCGACGTCGCGCAGGCGGCGGACGAGAGCGCCGCGACGGCGATGATGATGACCAGAGAGCGCATTCGTGTGGATTATCGGCGCAACTGAGCCCGAACTACAGTCTTCACAGTAACTTGACAGCCGCAAACCTTCACGCGAAAATCGTTGCACGTAGCCGCGAGCGGCGCGGGGGGGCAGGGCCCCGCACGCGAGCGGGGGAAAGGACCCCTGCGACTGAAGATGGAGCAGACTTTACTCCTCAACGCGACATACGAGCCTTTAAAGGTCGTTAACTGGCAGAAGGCTATCACCTTGCTCTGCCAGGGAAAGGTGGAGGTGATCTCGGTCTACGACCGGGAGATTCGGGCAGTCTCATTCAGCATCAAGCTGCCTTCCGTCATCCGCCTCCTCCGCTACATCAGGATCAAACGCCGCTTCGACTACGTCCCGTTTTCGCGGGCGAATATCTACGCGCGCGACAACCACTGCTGCCAGTATTGCGGCGACATGTTTCCAACCAGCGAGCTGACGTTCGACCATGTCGTCCCGGTCGCCCATGGGGGACGCAAGGACTGGGAGAACATCGTCACCTGCTGCGTGTCGTGCAACCGCAGAAAGGGAGGGCGCACGCCTGCCGAGGCCGGCATGCACCTGGTGAAATACCCGAGGCGGCCGGAGTCGGTGCCGGCAATTCGCATCACGATCGGTCTGAGAAACGCTCCAGACAGCTGGCGCGATTTCCTCTATTGGAACGCCGAGCTCGACGAAACCTGACGGTTTGACGCGTCTCACCTCGATTCAACCTCACTGGGCCGTGGAAGGTGGCCGCGTCACCATTCATGGGTCCGGATTTCCCGTCGACAAGCCACGGCTTCCAGACGTCACCATCGGCGAGACTCCGGCACGCGCGGTCTATGCATCCCCATCCACGATTTCGGTGCTCGTGCCGCCTGGACTCGACGGCGGCCGTACCAACGTTCGTGTAGCGGGTGTTCCAGGCGAGACTGCGCTGCTCGAAGTGGGCACGCCGCTCGCGACCGGGCTGCATCAGGTCGACAACCCGGTCTTCGATCGGGAAGGCAATCTCTACGTCACCTACAGCGGAACGCGGGGTCAAGACGTGCCCGTGTCGATTTTCCGTGTCAGCCTGACCGGGCGGCGCGAGTCGTACGTCTCCGGTATCGTCAATCCGACATCGATGACTTTCGATGCGGCAGGGCAGCTCTACGTGTCGAGCCGGTTCGAAGGTGCAATCTACCGCGTATTTCCCAATGGCACGCACGAACCGTTCGCCAGCGATCTCGGCATCGCCTGTGGTCTGGCGTTCAGTCGAAAAGGTGTGCTCTACGTAGGAGATCGATCCGGGACGGTGTTCGCCGTCCAGCCCGACAGAACCGTCAAGGCCATCGCCACTTTGCCGCCGAGCGTAGCGGCGTTTCATCTCGCGGTCGGGCCGGACGATTGCGTCTACGTATCGGGCCCCACGCTTGGCCCGTACGATCACGTCTATCGCCTCGACCCGGCAACGGGCGCGATCGACAGGATGTATTCGGGCTTTGGCCGGCCGCAGGGAATCGCGTTCGACTCGCAGGGTGCGCTCTATGTCGTCGAAGCGCTGGCGGGATCAAATGGACTCTATCGCGTGAGAGCCGACGGCAGCGCCGAGCTGGTCGTCGCGGGACAGTCGCTCGTCGGAGTGGCGTTCAACCCGAATGGCGGGATGGTCGTGGCGTCGAACGACACCGTCTACAGGCTCGATGTGCCGATACGACCTCTCGCCTGAATTGGAAGATTAATAATTATCTGCCAATCTATCAATTCGAACTCAGCAGTATTCCCGTGTACTGCATCTCTTCCCACGTCTGATCGCCCCACCTGACGTCGACCTTGGGATCGGGATTGTTCTTGTTCGCAGCGGAGTTGTCGTACCAGGCCGTCGAAACGATCTTCGATCCTTTTGGCACCTGCAGAGGTTCTTTGAACATGTAGTACGTCTGCCAGTTGAAGTCGTACCTTGGCACCGAGAGAATCGGTTTGGTCTCGCCATTCGGCAGCTCGAGCACGTATGCCCACCGCTTGCCGCGAAGGTGCGTGTGCGGAAACAGGCCCCACACCGTGGCGTCCTGTAGAAATTCGAGGTCCGTTTTCACCGCAACGTCAGCGGCGCCAGCCGGCAGCTTCATCCTCATGTTCATGAAGTGCTGTGCTCGCACTTCGCGCGGTGACGATTCGGTCGAGAAGGTGATCCCGACTCTCGTCCGGTCTGACACAGGCTGTCCTGTCGCGGTGTAATGCATCTGCAGCTCGATCATCCCGCCGGGTTCGAGGCGAAACGCCGTTCCCGCCGGCGCCACCTGAGGATTTGTACCTGGCGCGTAGGTTGAGACGAGTCTTGGCGGCATGCCGGGCAAATTACGGCGCGGCCGTTCGGACACACCCGGCTCGTCAGGGGGCGGGTCCGATTGATCTTTCGCGTTCCCTCGCGCGACAGGCGGCGTTTTGGCGTCGGGCTTCGCGCGGTAGTAAACGAGAACGTGGTGGACGGCGCCGCGGTGCCCTGGCCTGATCTCGATCGACTTCACCCACTTCGGCTCTGCGAAGTTCGTCGGAATGTAGAACCATTCGTATTGGATAGTGCCTTTGGCAGGAATGCGATAGTCCTCGAGCATCTCGAGTACGACGTCCGGCGTGCCGAGCGACCATCCGTCGCTGAACGTCGGCTGCGCCGGCAAATCCTTCGGATCGCCGTTGATCGCGTCGCCGGCGGCCCATGCCGTCAGCGTGTCCCGCTCCAGATCGCTGAGCGATCGCTCATTGTGAAACGTGCCCGCGGGCGCCTCAGCGTGCCATGGCGGCATCGTGCGGTTCGTCACCGCATTGGCAATCGCCTTGGCATAAGGACGCACCTGTTCATACGTCACGAGCGACATCCGTCCGATTTCGCCGGGACGATGACAGGTGACGCAATGCTTGTAGAGGATCGGCGCGACGTCTTTGCTGAAAGTGGGCGGGTTCGGCCCTTGTTGCGCATTTGTTCGAGCGCCGGCGAACGCTGCCAGCAAAACCGCCGGGGCGACGACAAGGGCAACCGTATTCTTCATGCCGCGATATTAGGGTGTTCCTCGTAATCTGGCAATCTACCAATCTTCCAATCTTCCAATTCTGTTATTCGTATCTGAGCGCAATCATGGGATCCACACGCAGTGCCCGTCTCGCTGGCAGATAGCCCGCCGCTGCCGACACCGCCACCATCACGAACATGGCAGCTGCCATTGTCGAGAGGTCCGTGGGCTCCAGCCCGAATAACTGCGACCGAACGAGACGGCCGGCGGCCAGCGATGCGGCGATGCCAATCACGACGCCGATCGCAACGAGCAGCATCGATTCGCGAAGCACGAGGCTGAGCACCTCGCGGCTTTCGGCGCCCATCGCCATCCGGATGCCGATTTCGCGCGTGCGGCGGGAGACGTTGTACGACATCAGGCCGAACAGTCCGATCGCGGCGACGAATAGAGCGATGCAGCCAAAAAGCGCATACGCCTGCGCGAGGACTTTCTCTTGTGCGTAGCGCTGTTCGAGCGTCGACATCTGCGTTTCGACCCTGACGACAGGGATGTTGGGATCAGCAGCGCTCACCGCCGCGCGTGCTGCGTTCATCACGTTCGCAGGATCGGACGCCGTACGGATGCTGAATACGAGATCCTCCGGGTTGCTCTGCAGATGCGGCTGGTAAAGAGTCGGCGGCGGCGGCTGGCGAAGGTTGTTATACCTGACGTCGCGCACGACGCCGACAATTTCGATTGTGCCGCCCTCGGGCCGGTGTCCGAATCGCCGGCCGATCGGATTCTCGTTCGGAAAAAACTTCCGCGCAGCGGCTTCGTTGATGACTGCCACTTCCGGAGCCTTGTGGTGATCGTGCTCGGTGAAGCCGCGGCCCGATACGAGCGGGATGCCCATCGTCGCAAAGTAATTCGGCGCCACGATCACGCGGCTGATGCTGTCGCGCTGGGTCGTCGTAGCCGCCACTGTAGTCGCGTCCCTTCACGAACATCACGGTTTCGCTTGCCCCCGCTGGACATCAGCGTCGGCTCTCGATACAGTGGCGTCTCTCACGCCGGGGATCGCCTTCAAGCGGGTCATGCCGTCCTGCAGGTACTGGAACTTGCGCTCGTCGCTCAGTCCGCTGCCCTCGGCATCGACGCGGACGAACACGAGATTCCGCGGGTCGAAGCCGATGTCGACGTTGCGAAGGTTGTCGAGGGTCCGGAGGAACAGCCCGGCGCCGACGAGCAGCAGCATCGAGATGGACACCTGAACCACGAGCAGCGCTCTCGACAGCACCGTGCTCGAACCGGCTATGCTGCGACTGTTTTCCTTGAGCGCTGAGCCGACATCCATCTTTGTCGCGCGAAGCGCCGGCGCGATGCCGAACACCATGCCGGCGAGCGCAGACATCGCCGCGGTAAACAGGATGACACGCCAATTGGCGGGCGCAGCAGTTCCCACCGGCGGCGGCAGGAGCGCCTGTCCCCACCCGGCCATGAGCATCCCTGCAATGCCTCCGATGGCTGCCAGTACCAGGCTTTCGGTCAACAACTGCCTGATGAGACGCGCACGCGTTGCGCCGATTGATAGCCGCACAGAGATTTCTTTCTGGCGGGCCGTCGCGCGCGCGAGCAGCAGATTGGCGACATTGGCGCATACGAGCAGCAGGACGAGCGCAACCACAGTGGCCAGGATCGACAGCGCCTGTATGTGCCGGTTGTCGGTGTCGTAGGTACCGCGACTTGCAGAGTCGACGAGCAAGTGAGGAACCGCCGTCCGCTCTTGATTGCGAGACTGGCTTCGGACCTCTTCCGGCGAGGAGGCCAGGTAGGAGTCCAGGCCCGCGCGCGCCTGATGCTGGAAGCCGGATCCAAGGTTCCCTCGCACCTGCTCCGCCGTGAGACCCGGTTTGAGCCGCCCGGTTACCTGAACCCACCAGTTGGTCGGATCGTTCAGCCGCGGCTCGTCGCCGCTGATTTGATCGTCGAGCCTCAGCGGCATCGTCAGATCATGAAGCTCGGCTGTCACGCGTTGTGTCCCTGTGAACGAAGGCGCGATCACGCCGATGATCGTCACAGGAACTTTGTTGACGCGGATCGTTTTGCCCAGCACGCCCGGGTCTGCCGCAAAGCGGGACCGCCAATAGCGATCGCTCAGCGTGGCAACGGCCGGAGCCGCGGGATCGTCGTCTTCCGGCGTCAACGTGCGTCCGATTTGCGTCGTGACGCCGAGCAGCCGGTGATAGTTGCCCGTTGCCAACAGGGCGGTCGCCGTTTCTGCACGTCCGTCGATCGTGGCCGTAATGCCGGTCGGCCTGCTGCCGGCGAGATCGGTCATCGTCTGGTTGGCGGACCTGAACTGCTGAAACATCGGGTACGAGAACGTTGCGTGGACGCTCTCGCCATTCGGGCCAGGTGCCGACAGCCCGTAATCGCTCGTGTCATTCGCCATGTCGTTCGCGCCGCCCCACCTGAGGCGCACGAGCGATTCGGGATCGTGGACCGCCAGTTTGTTCAGCAGGAGCCCGTTGACCGCCGTGAAGATGGCGGCGTTCGCCCCGATACCCACGGCGAGGGACAGCACGACGACCGCCGTCCAGCCCTTGGCCTGTAGCAGCACGCGAAATCCGTGGCGGAGATCCCTGAGCATGACGTGGGCATTATCAAGCGGCGTGCCCATTCAAGGGTCGCGTGGGGTTCGTGGGCCGCGTAGGTTGCGTGGGGAATTCCCTGCGATGCCCTACGCCACCGGCGATCCTTCGATCCGTTTTTGTCCGTTCGTGGGACTGCTCATCCCGCAGGCGCGCCGGGCAGGCTAGTCGTAAGAATCGCCAGAAGCTATCACTGCGATTGTGTCGCGCGTGGCACCGACGACCGTGCCCAGAGGAATACCCGCATCGAATGTCGCGAGATACCCACGCATCCTCGTGGCCAGTCCGAGTAGATAGACGTCGCTCATCTGGCGGTGTCCACGGATGAGTGCCGCATTAAAGATCTTCGGATCCGTCAGAGACACCGAGGCTGACCAGAAGACGTGATGCTTGCTGTTGCAGAATTGCTGCAGATACTGCAGCAGTTCCGCCGGCCGGTACATGACCGTCGCTGGGTATCGCGGGTTCGCGAGAATGCGAACGAAGCCATTCTCAGTCAGCGCACAGGTCGCCCACCCGTTTGCGTGGTGGTCGGCGAACCAGTCGTGCGCCGCGTCGTGGTGGACGTGATCCGAATCGAAAAGGGCAATAAGCAGGCTGACGTCGAGCAGCGCGACGCCGTTCACTCCTCGTCTCGAAGCTCGTTGACCAGCTTCATCGTCACGATGCGGCTGCCAGGTCTGTGTGGCAGTAGAGGCACGCCGTTGCGTACCTTCTGGAACAGGCCCCGTTGGCGTCAATGCTTTCCGGACAAGGTCAGATACAACCCTGCCGGCCGTAACGCCGCGAAATTCCGCGAGTTCCTTCGCAGCCTGCAGCACATCCTCATCGAGATCGAGCGTGGTTCTCATGGCAATAGCATCACGCATCACGCATCAGATGTCAACGTTCCAGGTTCTAGAGGACGCCGTTGACACGAGCGGCCCGTTTAGTACTAACTGATTAGTAGTCAGGATGGCGAAGCAACCACCGGTGCTCACCGAACAGGAACTGGAAATCATGAAGGTCGTCTGGGAGCGCGAGAGCGTGACCGTGCGCGACGTGTACGAGACCCTGCGGGCCCAGCGGCAGATTGCGTACACGACCGTGATGACGATGATGCGGATTCTCGAGCGGAAGGGGCACGTGAAGGTCAGCCGTGCCGATCGGGCGTTCGTCTATCGTCCCGCTCGGCCCAGACAGCGCGTACTTGGGGAAATGGTGCGCGAGTTCGTCGATCGTGTGTTCGGTGGCGCGGCCGAACCTCTCGTGCAGCACCTCGTGCGCGACCGGCATCTCACCGAGGACGATCTGCGGGAAATCGCGGCGCATCTGAAATCGCGGGAAAAGTGAGGGCATCGATGAACGCTGAATTGCTCGCCGGAAACATTGCGGCTCATTGGCTTCAGGCGGGAATCGTCGCCGCGTCGGCGCTGCTGGCGATGCGGCTTCTCCTGCGCGAGCCGCGAGCGAGACTGGCGGCCTTGCACCTTACGCTCGTCGCCATCGTTCTGCTGCCCGCAGTACAACCGTGGAGGCCCGATGCACCGGCGCTTCAAGTCACACCAGCGACGACTGCGATTGACCTCCCGCCGATCATGTCGGAGGCGCTCGCACATGCGGCTCCCAGTGCCACGCCAGGTTTCGAACCTGCGCTCGCCTCTGTGGTACTGGCCGCAGCGGGCATCGTGTTGCGATTGATCTGGCTTCTCTACGGTGTAGTACGGCTCGCTCGGTTCAGTCGTGCCGCGTCGGTTGTCGAGACGCCCGATGTTGCCTGGGCCCTCGAGGCGGAGCTTGGCGTCTCGCCGCGCTACATTCAGCAGAGGGGCAGCCGCGGCCCATGGACGTTCGGATTTCTGCGGCCGACCATTGCGCTTCCCGCAGGATTCGACGCGCTCGTCCCCGCCTTCCAGCGCTCGGTGATTTGCCACGAGCTGGCCCACGTCAAACGTCGCGACATGGCAGTGGCGTTCTGCGAGGAGCTCGCCGTCGCCGCGTTGTGGTTTCACCCGTGGATATGGCTGCTTCGCGCGCGCATCCGCGTTGCGCGCGAGCAGGTTGTGGATGGCCAGGTCGTCGCGCTGCTCGGAAACCGTGATGAATACGTGCGCTGTCTCGTGGACATTTCCGGGCACGATCTCGCACCGCACTTTTCGCAGGCCGGCGCCGGCATGCTGCGGCCGCGCGAGCTGCGCGCGAGGGTCGACGCCATCTTTCAGGAGGCGCACATGTCGCGCACCCGTTTCGCCGTCGCCGCGTTGTCGTTCGTCGCCGTCACAGCCTCCACCGGGCTGATCGCCATCGCGGCAATGCCAATGCGCGCCTCGTCGCTCGTGTCTGCGGCCACGTCGAACGAGCCGCTTCCGCTTCTCGTGTCACGCTTCTTGATCACTGAAGGCTCGGCGACCGCGATTCGCTGGACCGCCGCCGCGCAGCCGCAAGCGGCGCGGTCGCAAGCGGCGTCCGACGCGCCGCGCACGCAGATCAACACGGTGTATCCGGAGTATCCCCAGGACGCGCTCGAGCGCGGCATTCGGGGAACAGTCATCGTCGACATCACAGTGAATCCCGCGGGCGAAGTGACAACGGCCGCGGTTGCGAGCGGTCCCCAGGAATTGCGTGCGTCTGCTTTCAAAGCCGCGCTCGGGTTGAAATACACGAAAGGCTCGTCGACAACGGCACTGAAGATCGCGTTCGACTACACGCTCACCGGCACGTCCTGGGGCGTGAGGATCGGGGACGCGCTCGGCAACATGGGCCCGCGGTTCACGGCGACACGCCAGGGCGCGGCTGCGTCGCCGGATTCGACTGCCGATCCGGACGAGACTGGTGCTTATCGCGTCGGCGGCAATTTTCCGCCGCCGAAGAAACTCAAAGATGTTCCGGCCGAATATCCCGAAGCCGCAAAGGAGGCACGCGTCCAGGGGGTTGTGATTGTGGAGGTGCGCATCGACGAGCGCGGCATGGTCAGCGACGTGCGAACACTCAGGTCCATCCCATTGCTCGATCAGGCGGCGATCGACGCGGTCAAGCAATGGCAGTACGCGCCAACGCTGATGAACGGCGTCGCTGTGCCAGTTCGGATGACTGTTACGGTGAACTTCACGCTGGGCCCGCTGGCCCGAATCCAGGTGACCATGCCTGACGGCAGTGCGTCCACTA
The DNA here is from genome assembly GCA_963744405.1 of Vicinamibacterales bacterium. GTDB lineage: Bacteria > Acidobacteriota > Vicinamibacteria > Vicinamibacterales > JAMQPK01 > JAMQPK01. The sequence continues at coordinate 16,125 of CAVUTO010000016.1, read as the reverse complement.
ACCTCCGGGCCGACGTGCCAACACAGTTCGTCGCAGATTTCGGACGGTTTCACCTGACGCCGTCGCGCTCTGCAGGATCGGCCGACCTCAAGGTGTCCGTATTTGGCGAGGATGGCCAGACACACCTTGGCGATGTGACCCTCGTACCGGACGGACCTGTCGTGCAATCGCCGACCGCTCCGTCGTTCGGCATGCGGCTGGTCTTTGTGCGCTAGCGGTGGAGCGCCGCGCGGTGGACGGTGTCTAAGCCAGCGATGCGTTGCGGATGCCTCGCGTTCCTCGCGCTGGCGGTCACCTTCGGCTGTGCCCCGCGTCCTGTTCCGGTCGCGGCGCCTCGCATCGCGCCCGAAATGCTGGCGGCGCGCCTATCCGAAGCGGATCGGCTCGCCTCGCGCGGATGTTATCTGTGTCTCAAAGAAGCTGCGGCCGCGTACGCGAGCCTGCTCGCCGATTCCGACGACAGCCAGCTCCTGCGCAAAGCGCTCGAGAACGATCTGATGCTGGCGATACGCGAGATCGAGCTGCGCATGCCCGACTCCGGCGCGCGCGAGCACGCACAGCAGCTCCAGGCGAAGGTGGCCGTCAATTACGCGCCACATTTCGCAGTGCTCGATGCCTTTGGTCCGACTGGTCCGGCTGAAGCCGGACACTACGGACGAGGGGATTTGTCCGTGCGCGGTCAGCCGTTTCTCATGAAGCAGGAACGGGACGAGCGGCTGAAGCTGGTAGCCGAGCTCGAGCCGGACGCGTCAGCGAGCCCGATGAAGGCGTACTTCTTCATTGCGCTCGTCGTGCAGCTGCAGCAGTTCAAGGACATCAAGGCACAGATCGACGCGATACTCGCCGCCCATCCGCAGGATCTCTCCCTCAAGTAACCGCATGCTCGCGTTTCAGCCGACGTATTCGGGCGAGGCCGCACGCGATCTCATCGGCCAGGAAACCGGTTTCGGCGAAGTGCACTTGCTGATCGGCCAACGTGCGGTCATGGGCGGGAACCTGGCCGGTGCGTTTCGCGATCTCACGCGTGCGCGCGAGCTATTGCCCGACAGCATCTCGATTTCGTTCGCGCTGGCGAATGTCACGTTTTCCTACGCGCGTTACGGAGACGCGTTGGCGCTGTACGATCACATCCTTTCGAGCCCCGCGGCTGCGGGACTCGAACCGCAAGTCAAGCTTGGCCGCGCCAAGTCATTGAGCTATCTGAAGCGCCACGATGAGGCCATCGCTCAGCTCATCGAGGTGCTGCAAACCGATCCGAGCAACAATCCTGGTGAAAAGTACTACTGGCGCTCGTGGAATCAGCTGCAGCTCGGCCGCGCCGAGCTCGCCTATGACGATGCGACGACCGGGCTCAACGCGATGCGGAACGACGCGATCTATCGGCTCGCAGGGATGGCGTCGTTCGCTCTGAATCGCGTCGACGAGTCGCGGAAGTTCTTCGAAGAGGCGCTGAGCATGAACCGCGCCGACTGCGACTCGGAGCGCTACCTCGGCTTGCTCGATTCGGCCGAGCACAGCTGGAAACCGGCATCGAGCCGGTTTACGGTCGCGGCATCCTGCTACGAGGCCGTCATCGCCCGCATGCAGACCGAACTGGCCGAATACGAAAAAGACATCACCGGCTTGTCGAGTGGGCTGATTGCCGTCAAACGCAGCGAGATTCGGGAAGCTGCCGCCTTGCGCGACCAGTCTCTGATGAACGCCGCCGCCGCGACACGCAATGCCGGTTCGAATCCGTAACCTACTACGGTCCGGCTGAAGCCGGACTCCACATACTAAAGCTGAAGCCGGACTCCACATACTAAACCTGTTACAATCGATCGTTTCAGGTCCCACAGAGAACGCATACAGATGGGTCAGGGCTGGATATCGGTACGCGGCGCGCGCGTCCATAACCTTCGCAATATCGACGTCGATATTCCGCGGGACAAGCTGACGGTCATTACCGGGCTTTCGGGCTCGGGCAAGTCGTCGCTCGCGTTCGACACGATTTACGCGGAGGGACAGCGCCGCTACGTCGAGTCGCTGTCCGCCTACGCCCGGCAGTTTCTCGAACAGATGGAGAAGCCCGACGTCGATCTCATCGACGGGCTCTCGCCGGCCATTTCCATCGAGCAGAAAACGACCGCCTCGAACCCGCGTTCGACGGTCGGCACGGTCACCGAAATCTACGATTATCTGCGGCTCCTGTTCGCGAACATCGGCATCCCGCATTGCCATCAATGCGGGCGCGAGATCTCCGCCCAGTCGCTCGAGCGCATCATGGACATGGTGATGCTCTATCCGCAGGACGCGCGCATCAACGTGCTGGCGCCGATTGTTCGCGGGCGCAAAGGCGAGTTCAAGAAAGAGCTCTCGGAGCTGAAGAAAAAGGGATTCACCAAGGCGCGCATCGACGGCGTCTTCCGTTCGCTCGACGAAGACATCAGGCTCGACCGCCGCCGCAACCACGCGATCGACATCGTCGTCGATCGCTTGATCGTGAAATCGGGCATCGAGCGGCGGCTCGGCGAATCCATCGAGATCGCCCTGAATCTCGCCGACGACATCGTGGTCATCAACACGCTCGACGGGGGCGACCGGCTTTTCTCGCGCAAGCTGGCGTGCATCGTGTGCGGCATCAGCATGCCCGAGATGACCCCGCGCGCGTTCTCGTTCAACTCGCCGCATGGCGCCTGCCCCGAGTGTCAGGGGCTTGGGGCGATGCACGACTTCGATCCCAATCGCATCGTGCCCGACCAGACCAAATCGCTCGTCGACGGCGCGATCGTGCCGTGGGCGAAGGGAGACAGGAAGCTCGTCCGCGAGGCCATCGCCGGACTCGCGAAAAGCCTCGGGTTCGACCCGGCAGCGGCGTTCGCCACGCTCGCGAAGAAAGTGCGCGATCAGATTCTTTACGGCGGCAACGGCAGGGGCTTCGAAGGCATCATCCCGAACCTGCGCCGCCGGTTCGACGAGGCGACATGGGCCGAGCAGGAAGATCTCGACGTGTACCGCTCTCTGCGGCCTTGCCCGGTGTGCCGCGGCGAACGTCTGAAGCCGCAGAGCCTCGCCGTCAAGGTGAAGGGCCGCACGATTTCCGAATACGTCAACCTGCCTATCAGCGAAGCGTACGACGTCTTCAACGGTCTCGATCTGAGCGAGCGCGAGAACCTCATCGCGGGGCGTGTGCTGAAGGAGATTCAGGACCGGCTTCGATTTCTCTACGACGTCGGCGTCGGCTATCTCACGCTGGGCCGCGGCGCGACGACGCTGTCGGGAGGGGAGGGGCAGCGCATCCGGCTGGCCACGCAGATTGGCGCGAACCTGACGGGCGTGCTCTACGTCCTCGACGAGCCGTCGATCGGACTGCATCAACGCGACAACCGCGCGCTGCTCGGCACGTTGCATCACCTCCGCGACCTCGGCAACACGATCATCGTCGTCGAACACGACGAAGAGACGATTCGCATCGCCGACTACCTCATCGACCTGGGTCCTGGCGCAGGCGAGCACGGCGGGAAGGTGATCTTTCAGGGAACGCCGGAGGAGCTGCTGAAAGGGGCAAGGGGGGAGGGAAGGGGCGAGGGGTGAGGGGCAAGGGGTAAATGGACACGAGTCGCTGACGGGGCAGTACCTGCGCGGCGAAAAGACGATTGCGATGCCGGGTCGCCGGCGCGCGAGCGGCAAGAGCGCCCTCGTCATTCGCGGCGCCCGCGAGAACAACCTGAAGAACATCGATGTGCGCATCCCGCTGGGCGAGCTGGTGGCGGTAACGGGAGTCAGCGGTTCGGGAAAGTCGACGCTGGTCAACGACATTCTCTATCGATCGCTCGCGCGCGAGTTGTATCGTGCGGGCGACGAGCCCGGCGCACACGACGCTATCGAGGGCATCCAGCACATCGACAAGGTGATCGAGATCGATCAGTCTCCGATCGGACGGACGCCTCGCTCCAATCCGGCCACCTACACGGGCTTGTTCACGTTCATTCGCGAGCTGTTCGCCATGCTGCCCGAGGCGAAGGCCCGCGGGTTCCGGCCGGGCCGCTTCTCGTTCAACGTGAAAGGCGGGCGCTGCGAAGGCTGCCAGGGCGACGGCGTGATTGCGATCGAGATGCACTTTCTGCCCGATGTGTACGTCACGTGCGAGCAGTGCAAGGGCCGGCGCTACAACCGCGAGACGCTCGACATTCAGTATCGCGGCAAGTCGATCGCGGACGTGCTCGAGCTGACGGTCGATCAGGCATTGCCGCTGCTCGAAAACTTTCCGCCCATCGCCAACAAGCTGCGCACGCTGCAGAGCGTCGGCCTCGGATACATCGAGCTGGGTCAATCCGCGACGACGTTGAGCGGGGGAGAGGCACAGCGCGTCAAGTTGTCGAAAGAATTGTCGAGACGCGGGTACGGGACGCACGCTGTACATCCTCGACGAGCCGACGACCGGCCTGCACTTCGAAGACACGCACAAGCTGCTCGATGTGCTGAACAAGCTGGTCGATCAGGGCAACACGGTGGTCGTCATCGAACACAACCTCGACGTCATCAAGTCGGCCGACTACATCATCGATCTGGGGCCCGAAGGCGGGGCAGGCGGGGGCCGTATCATTGCGGAAGGCACGCCCGAGCAGGTCGCCCGGGTGCCGGACTCTGCGACGGGGGAGTTCCTCAGACCGTTGCTGACGTCAGTTTCATGACGCGTGTGGTAGGATTACAACAGCGTTTCGGCGGTTTTGTGTGGTTCGGGTACCACAGGCGCGCGTTTTCATCGGCGTTAAGCGCTGTAGGCTATGTCTGCTAAATCAGGCTGAACAAACAACTTAGCGGCCCTGGGCAACAATGGCTCCCTCCGGGCACCGGAATTGCTCTAGTGGGGGCCGCTAGCGCGTGCTAAAGGCCTGATCCTCAACGACTAATGGACTCACAACGTACCCTCAAACGAGCCGTCTCCTGCGCAGGAATTGGTCTCCATTCTGGGAAGAAGGTGTCGTTATCCCTGAGGCCGGCTCCGGCCAATCACGGGATTCGCTTCCGGAGGTCCGACCTCGGGGGGCTCGAAATCCCAGCCGTCGTCACCCACCTGGGGGGTATTCAGTATGCGACGGGCCTTTCGTTGAAGGAGGGCTCGGTTGAGACGGTCGAGCACCTGCTGGCTGCGCTTGTCAGCCTCGGCGTCGATAACGTCGTCGTCGAACTGAACCATCCCGAAGTGCCGATCATGGACGGCAGCGCCGCGCCGTTCATTTACCTGATTCACGAAGCAGGCCTCAAGCGTGTGGACGCGCCGAAGAGGTTCCTCAAGATCGTGCGCCCGATCGCGCTCTCGCGCGGCGACAAGCGCATCGCGCTCTATCCGTCCGATCATTTCAAGGTGACATACAGCATCAGCTACGATCACCCGATGCTGCGGCACCAGACCCGGACGATGGAGATAACCGAGGAGTCGTTCATCGAAGAGATCGCGCCGGCGCGTACGTTCGGCTTCCTCAAGGAAGTCGAGATGCTGCGACAGAACGGTCTGGCGCTCGGCGGATCGCTCGAGAACGCGATCGTCCTCGGCGAGACCGGTGCGCTCAACGCGCTGCGCTTCGAAGACGAGTTCGTGCGCCACAAGATTCTCGATGTCATCGGCGACATGGCACTGGTGGGCTATCCGATCATCGGCCATCTCGTCGCGCACCGGGGAGGCCACGCGCTGCATACCTCGTTTGCGAGCAAACTGCTCGAGGAAACGGATGCCTGGCGCCTGGTCGAGGGGCAATTCGACCCGTCCCGCGTCGGCGCGACCGTCACGATTCCCGTCAAGAGCGCGCCGCGCCTGGCGAACTAACCACGGCGCCACCCGCCATGAGGGCTGCGAAACGCGTCACGCCATTTCGGTAGGGCTCAGCTTTAGCTGAGCTGACCATGCAATGTCTCGCAGCCGGTGCGCGGGTCCTGTCACCGATTTTCCTTCGTCCGTCCTCGGGCCGACAGGCGCGTGTACGTGAGACGGCCCTGCGCGGCGGACAAAGAAAAATCGGCGCCACCCGCCATGAGGGCTGCGAAACGCGGTCACGCCATTTCGGTAGGGCTCAGCTTTAGCTGAGCTGACCACGCAATGTCTCGCATCCGGTGCGCGGGTCCTCTCACGGATTTCCTTCGTCGTCCTCGGGCCGACAGGCGCGTGTACGTGAGACGGCCCTGCGCGGCGGACAAAGAAAAACCTTCTTTCTTACGACGCGCGCCGCCTGCTTTGACAGGCGGCGTGCTTTGACTCACCATAGGCTCAATTCATGGAGCCGACCGCTTGAAGCGCAACCCGATTCTTGATTTCGAGATCGACAGAAGCGCAATCACGTTTGTTGGACACGACTTGCAGAGACCGGAGTGCATTCTGGCGGAGCCGGACGGCACGCTCTGGTCGGCTGATGCGCGTGGCGGAGTGGTGAGGATCGGCCCGAACGGGTCGCAGGACGTCATTACGCAGCGCCGTTCGGCGCATTTCGAGCACGCGGGAACAGAAGCCACCCGCTATCTTCAAGGCACCCTTCCGAACGGCCTGGCTTTCGCCAGGAACGGCGACTTTCTGATTTCCAATTTCGGGACCGATTGTCTGGAGTTGATGTCGAGGGACGGCACGTCGCACGTGCTGGCCGACGCGATCGACGGCGAGCCGATCGGCAAGGTGAACTTCGTGCTCCGCGATTCGCGCGACCGGATCTGGATCACCGTATCGACGCGGGTGAAGAACTGGATGCACGCGCTGCGTCCCGATCTCGCAGACGGCTATCTAGCGCGGTTCGAAAACGGCCGGTTCAGGATTGTGGCCGACGGCTTCCGATTCACGAACGAGATTCGATTCGACGCCAACGAAGAGTATCTGTATGTCGTCGAGACCACCGGCGGCTGTATCACCCGGCTGCGCATCGACGACAGCGGGAACATAACGGCGCGCGAGATTTTCGGCCCCAGCACGCTCGGCACGGGCGCCTGGCCCGACGGGATTGCGTTCGACAGCGCGGGCAACTTGTGGGGGACGCTCGTGTACTCGGACAAACTGTTCGTGTTGACGCCCGACGGCGACATGCGTGTGCTGCTCGACGAGGGAGACGAGCAGAAGGTGCGGGCGCTCGAGGAGGCGTTCTTCAACAACACCGTGACCGAGGATGTGCTCTTCGCCACCGGCCGGGGCCTGGCACCGTGGATGGCCAGCGTGACGTTTGGCGGACCGGATCTCAGAACGGTGTACATCGGCTCGCTCAAGGGGACGCGCATTCCGTCATTCCGCGCGCCAGTGCCGGGGCTGCCGATGGTCCATTGGAACGAGAAGCCCTCGGTTCGCATCTAGGCGCGCGAGGTCCGGCTCAAGAGCCGGACACTACGTTGTTGACACGGCCCGCGACACCCTCTTACACTTCTTTCCGCTCATAAAATCGATTATCGATAATGTCAACCGTGACAGGCGGCAGCACGCTGATGCGCAATTACGTGGGGGGCGAGTGGGTGGCGTCGACGGCCGCAGACTCGCTGCCCGTTCTCAATCCCGCGACGGGCGAACAGATCGGCACGACGCCACTCTCGACGGTCGCAGACGTCTCGAAGGCGATCGACGCTGCGAGCCGCGCCTTTCCCGCCTGGCGCCGCACCCCGGTCACCGACCGCGTGCAGTTCCTGTTCAAGCTCAAGACTCTCCTCGAACAGCATTTCGACGACATCTCCCGGACCATCACGCTCGAGTGCGGCAAGACGCTCGCCGAATCGCGCGGCGAGATGCGACGCGCCGTCGAAAACGTCGATGTCGCGTGCGGCACACCGATCCTCGTCCAGGGCTACAACTCCGAGGACATCGCCGCCGGGATCGACGAGATCATGATCCGCCAGCCGCTGGGCGTCTGTGCGATCGTCGCGCCGTTCAATTTTCCCGGCATGATTCCGTTCTGGTTCCTTCCGTATGCGATCGCGTGCGGCAATACCGTCGTGCTCAAACCCTCCGAGCGCGTGCCGTTGACGATGCAGAAAGTGTTCGAGTTGGTGAATAGCCGTCGGCCTGCCGGCGGGAGTCCTGAACCTGGTGAACGGTGGCAGGGACGTCGTCAATACGCTTGCTGGATCATCCTGCCGTCCGATCGCTCAGCTTCGTAGGCTCCAGCGCCGTCGCGCGCCAGGTCTATGCGCGGGCGGCGGCGGCCGGCAAACGCGCGCAGTGCCAGGGCGGCGCGAAAAATCCTGTGGTCGTCCTTCCGGACGCGGATCTCGCGTCCGCTGCCGACGTCATCGCCGACAGCGCCTTCGGATGTGCCGGCCAACGATGCCTCGCGACGTCGCTGGCGATCACGGTTGGCGCCGCACACGATCCCTTCCTCGATGCCATTCGAGACAGGGCGCAGTCCCGCGTCGTCGGCTTCGGTCTCGACGAGGGCGTCCAGATGGGGCCGGTCATTTCGCCCGAAAGCCGGGCGCGCGTGCTGAAAGCGATCGATCAGGCCGTCGCCGAGGGGGCGCGTCCGCTCGCTGACGGCAGAAAACTCGCGGGGCCCGCCTATCAGCCGCGGAAATTTCGTCGGTCCGACTGTGATCGACGGCCTGCCGTTTGAGAGCGAGCTCACGACAACCGAGATTTTCGGACCGGTGCTGTCGGCACACCACGTCGACACCGTCGAGGACGCGATTGCGCTCGTGAATACCGGCTCGTACGGGAATCAGGCCTGTCTCTTCACCACGAGCGGTGCGAACGCCCGCAAGTTCCGGCACGAGGCGGAAGTCGGCAACATCGGGATCAACATCGCCGTCGCGGCGCCAATGGCGTTCTTCCCGTTCAGCGGGGCGCGCGAGAGCTTCTTCGGCGATCTGCACGGACAGGGCAGGGATGCCGTGGAGTTCTTTACGCAGGAGAAAGTCGTCGTCGAACGCTGGCCGGCGTCCTGGACGCGCCGGTTCTGATTCTTCGTGCGCGCGAGCTGAACGGTCGTAGTCGGTAGTGTCCGGCTTCAGCCGGACCCTGAAAGAGGTCCCATGAAGAGAACGAGTGGCGCGCTACTGATGATCTGCCTTGCCGCGGTCGCGGCCGAGCACGGGCATGCGCAGTCGAGCCGGACGACGTGGGCCGAATATGGAGGCGGTCCGGACAACGCGCGCCACATCACGCTGGACCAGATCAACAAGTCGACGTTGAGCCAGTTGTCGGTAGCCTGGACCTATCCGACCGAAGACACCATCTCGTACGTCTTCGGCCCGCTCGTCGTCGACAACGTCGTCTACGTTCTGGCGAAAAACAATTCGCTCGTGGCGCTCGATGCGACCACCGGCCGCGAGATCTGGATTCACGAAGGTCTGCAGGGCATCGCGCCGCGCGGCATCAACTATTGGGAAAGCAAGGATCGTTCGGATCGGCGGCTGCTGTTCCAGATGAACAGCTATCTGCAGGCGATCGACGCGAGGACGGGCAAATCGATTTTGACGTTCGGCAAAGACGGCGCCGTGAACCTGCGCGAAGGGCTCGGACGGGATCCGGCGACGATCGTGAAGACGCAGTCATCGAATCCAGGCAAGGTGTTCGAGAACCTCATCATCCTCGGATCGGCGGCGGGCGAGAACTATATGGCGCCCCCAGGCGATCTTCGCGCCTTCGATGTCGTCACCGGCAAGCTCGTGTGGCAGTTTCACACCATCCCGCACCCGGGCGAGTACGGCTACGAGACGTGGCCTCCCGACGCGTGGAAATACATCGGCGGCGTCAACACGTGGGCTGAGATTTCGGTCGATCCTGTGAGGGGCATCGCCTATTTCCCCCTCGGATCTCCCACCTACGACTTCTACGGCGCCGATCGTCACGGCGCCAATCTGTTCGGTACTTCGCTGCTCGCCTTGAATGCCCGTACCGGAAAGCGGATGTGGCATTTCCAGATGGTTCACCACGATTTGTGGGACTACGACAACGTGTCGGCACCGCAGTTGATTACGGTGCGCCGTAACGGCAAGACGATCGACGCGGTTGCGCAGGCTGGCAAGACCGGGTTCCTCTACGTGTTCGATCGCGTCACGGGAGAGCCCTTGTGGCCCATCGAAGAGCGGCGCGTTCCCCCGAGCGAAATTCCCGGCGAAGCGGCGTGGCCCACTCAGCCGTTTCCGACCGCGCCGCCGCCGTTCGCGCCGCAGAAACTACAGCGTAGACGACATCAATCCGTATGTTCTGACGCCCGAACAACGTGAAACGTGGAAGAAGCGCATCGCCGATGCGCGTAATGACGGGCTGTTCACTCCGCCTGCGTTGAAGGACACGGTCTCGATCCCCGGCGCGCAGGGCGGCGCCAACTGGGGCTGCACGGCGGCCGACCCCGCGAAGGGCATCGTGTACGTGTTGAGCATCAACGTGCCGTCGATCTACAAGCTGAGCACCGAAGCGCCCGCGCCGGGCGGCGGTGGCAGAGCCGGCGGCCCCGCGGCGATCGCGCGAGGGCGTACGCTCTACGAGCAGAAGTGCGAGTCGTGCCACGGTGCGGACTTGAAAGGGTCCGGAAACTATCCGTCGCTTGTGGACATCACCGCGCGCATGGGTCCGGAGTCGCTGAGAGAAGTGATCGTCGGCGGCCGGCCAGGCATGCCTCCCGTCCAACGACCTGAGCCCCGCCGATCTCGACGCGCTCGTGTCGTTTCTCGGAAATCCCAAGCGCGGCGCCTGCGCGCGGCAGAGGCGTCGGACCGGGCGCAGCGCAAACGCCGGCAGGTGGTCCGGTCGTGGCATCCGGCGGGGCACCAGGCGGGCGTGCGGTTCCGCCCGGGCGCGCAGGCGGAATGGTCGGCCCCCCGTATCCTCCCGGTATCAAAGTGCCGGAAGTGCGCATGTATACGGGCTACGGCATGGAGAGCACGCTCATGAAGCCGCCGTATTCGACCCTGACGGCTTACGATCTCAACACCGGCACGATCAAGTGGCAGGTGCCGGCTGGCGGAGACGATCCGCGCGCCGTCAAGGAAGGCGGCAAGAACACCGGCTACCCGAGTCATCGCACCGGCATCGTTACCACCTCGACCGGATTGCTCTTCCAGGCGGGAGGCGACGGTGTGTTGCGCGTCTACGACTCCGAAAATGGCCGCGTGCTCTGGACGCGGCAGATGCCCGCGGGATCGCGCGGCATTCCGGCGATGTACGAAGCGAATGGGCGTCAGTTCTTCGTCGTGAACGCGACATCCACGATTGTGGGACAGGACAGTACGGCCGAACAGCCGAGCACGCCGCCGCTCGCCAGAGCGTACGTCGCCTACGCGCTGCCGGAAAAAGGATCTCCGAAGTGACGCGAGCCAAGAGGCCGCGACGCGAACGGCGTGTACTTCGCGACGAGATTCGTGATCAGCTCATCGAACACATCCTGAACGGCAAGCTGGCGCCAGGTGAGCGCATCGTCGAGATGCGCATCGCCCAGCGGTTCGGCGTCAGCCAGGCGCCCGTCCGCGAGGCGCTGCGCGACCTCGACCTGCTGGGCTTCGTGGTCAGCTCTCCGTTTCGAGGCGCCATCGTTCGCCAGATTTCGGTCGAAGAGCTCCTGCAGCTGTACCCGATACGGGCGGTCCTCGAGGGTCTGGCCGCGCGTCACGCAGCGTCGCGAATCAGCCCGGTGACGCTCAAAAAGCTCGAAGGTCTTCTCGCGACGATGCGCACTGCCGCCGCCGGCGGCGATCACCGCCGCGCGGTCGAGGCCGATTTTGCGTTTCACTTCACGATTGTGGAGGCGTCGGGCAACCGCCTGCTTCAGCAGATCTGGGATCGCATGCGGTTGGCGACGACGACGTATCTGACGGTGTCGAAGTCGCATCATTCGCTTCGTGAGATCGTCGAGCGGCATACATCGGTGGTCGACGCGCTGCGCACAAGAGATCCGGACGCGGCCGAGCGCGCGATGAGATTCCACATCGAGGAGCCGGGGGAGTGGCTGCGCGCTGCGTTGGAAGAAGAAGCCGCTGAAGACGAAGGGAAGCCGGGTCGCAAGAGCCGAATCAGTCGGCGCCGCTAGAAAAAGGAAGTGTCATGACGTGTCGATCTGGAGCCTCTCTCGCGGTGGTCGCTATTGCGGCGGCAGCGTTTGCATCGATTATTCATGGTGCGTCGAAGAACTTCGCGCCCGATGCCGTCTTCACAGGTTCGAGCCTCACGGGATGGCAGCCGATCGGCCAGAGCACATGGCGTGCCGAAAATGGCGAGATCATCGGCACACCCACAGCCGCTGCCGGTGGCTGGTTGCTTGCGAACAAGCCCTATCAGGACGTCGCTGTGTTCGCCTCGTTCCGATGCGCGGCTGGCTGCCAGACGGGCGTGATGCTGCGCGCCGAGAAGACGGCCGATGGGGGCCTCAAGGGCGTCTTCGTGTCGTTGAACGAAGCGGATCTTGCCGCGTACCGTGTGACGCTTGATCGCCAGGGCGCGCAGACGTCCAAAGAACGGATGAGAGGGCCGGGAGGCGGGCAGTTGCGTGTGGCCTTGCCGCCGCCGAATCCCGCAACGGCGGCGCCGGCTGGCGGCGCGCGCGCAGGAGGCCCGCCTGCATTGCCCCCGTTCCCCGGCGGCATCGCGTCGCCCATTCCGCGGCCGACCACCGGCCTGCGCGCGGGCGAATGGAACACCGATCGAACTGGTGCTTGATGCCAACATCCTTCGCACATTTCTGAACGACGCGGGCGGCATCGGCGATTCGCGTTGCCGAGACGGAGTACGGCGCTTACGGTCCGTACGCGTTTTATGTGGGCGGAACGGGTGAAGTGCGGTTCAAGGACGTCTCGCACAAGGATCTGCAGCCGAGAGTCGCCGAACCGGAAAAGGTGTCGAGCAAGTTCCGGATGCAGACGTTGAACGAGTTCTACTACTCCTGGGGTCCCGCTGTCGCCGACTTCAATCGCGACGGAACGCCCGACATCGTCGCGGGGCCGTACCACTACCTCGGCCCCGAGTACACGACCGCTCGCGAAATCTATATCGGCGGAACGATCGATCCCGGGAACGCAGTACTTCAACGGCCTGCAGTACGCCTACGACTTCACGGGCGATGGATGGCCCGATGTCCTCAACTCGGTGTTCCAGCGTGACGCGATTCTCTATGTCAATCCCAAGGGAGAGTCGCGGCGCTGGGATACATACGCCGTCACCGATCGCATGTCGTGCGAGTTCATGCTGCTGAAGGATGTCGACGCGGACGGCAAGCTCGAGTTCATCTTCAAGGACAGCGAGAACAAGTTCGTCTACGCGAAGCCTGACCCGGCCAATCCTACCGCGCTCTGGAAGAAGCACGCGATCAGCGAGCCGGGCCCATGGGCAAACCACGGCATGGGTGTCGGCGACGTGAACGGCGACGGGCGCGCCGATTTTCTGAATGCGTTCGGCTGGTGGGAGCAGCCCGCCGGCCAGGAGTCGGAGTCCGGGAGTCCAGGGGTCCGGGAGTCGGGGAGTCCAGGAGTCGAAAGTCCAAAGTCCAGTGTCAGGAACGTGGAAGTACCATCCGGCGGCGTTCGGCAGGTGGACGCGATCGAGCCCGGGCGGGGCAGAGATGGCCGTGTATGACGTGAACGGCGACGGACTCAACGACGTGGTGACGTCGCTGCAGGCCCATGGCCTGGGATTGTCGTGGTTCGAGCAGAAGAAAGCCGCCGACGGCTCTCGTTCGTTCGTCGAGCATCCCATCATGAGCGACTTCTCGACCAAAAATGCGGGCGGAGTGATCTTCTCGCAGCTCCATGGGGCGACGTACGCCGACGTCGACGGCGACGGGCTACAGGACTTCATCACCGGCAAGCGGTTCTGGTCGCATCTGGACACGTTCATCGATCCCGATCCGCACGGGCCGCCCGTGTTGTACGTCTATCGCACCGTTCGGAACCCCAAGGCGCCCGGCGGGGCCGAGTTCGTGCCCGAGCTGATCCACAACCGTTCGGGCGTCGGGTCTCACCTCTCTGTCACCGATCTCAACAAGGACGGCGCCGCCGAGATCATCACGTCGACCAAACGCGGCACGTTCATCTTCTGGAACAACTGGAAAGCAGCGAAGCCCTAACATGCGACCTCTTCACGTCACGGCCGTCGCTCTCGCGGCAGCCACCAGCGTCGGCGCTCAGGCGCCAAACATGGAGAGAGACTGGCCCGCGCACGGGCGCGATACCGGCGCACAGCGATACTCGCCGCTCAAGCAAATCAACACGGCGAACGTCTCGAATCTCCAGCAGGTCTGGACCTACGACACGCCTGCCGCCGTCCCGCCATCCGCCGCCTCGAGGCGGTGGCGCACCCGCGAACCAGGACGAGCCGAACGCCCCCCCGCCGCCGGCCGCGGCGAATCCAGCGGCTCAGAAGCGCCTGCGCGTCCGACGCCACGACAATCGGCGGCTACGCCGCTCGTGGTCGACGGCGTCCTGTACATGGGAACGATGTACAACCGCGTCGTCGCGCTGGATGCGGAGACCGGCAAGGAAATCTGGGTCAAGGACATCGGAAACACTCCATCGACGCGGGGCATCGCGTATTGGCCCGGGGCCAACGGCATACCGCCGCAGCTGGTGTTCGGTACCGGCGACGGGTCGTCGCTCCTGATTTCCCTGAACGCGAAAACCGGCGAGCTCAATCAGGGCTTCGGGCAGGGCGGCAAGGTGGATCTGCGCGAGGGCGTCGGCGAGAAGTTTCCGAAGCTGCGAGTCGCATTGTCGTCGCCGCCGGCGATTTACGGGAATCTTGTGATCACGGGAAATCACTCGCAGGAAGCACCGAGCCTCGGACCCGCGGGCGACGTGCGTGCGTGGGATCTGCGCACGGGCAAGCTGGTCTGGACGTTTCACACGATTCCCCAGCCAGGCGAGCCCAATCACGACGCGTGGAAGAACGAGCAGTGGGTCGATCGCGCCGGGGCCAACGCGTGGGGATTCATTACCGTCGATGTGGCGCGCGGGATTGCCTACGTGCCGACGGGCACGCCCGCGACTGATTTCTACGGCGGCGATCGCCTTGGCTCGAACCTGTATGGCTGTCCCGCTCGCGCTCGACGCGGCGACGGCAAGCTGAAGTGGTTCTGTCAAACGACGATCACGACAACTGGGACTACGACCTGAACGCGCCGCCGACGTTGATCGACGTGAGGCGAAACGGGCGAACGATTCCGGCCGTGGCGATCTATACGAACAGGGCCTTCTGTTGCTTCGATCGCGTGACGGGTACGCCGATTTTCGGCGTCGAAGAGCGGCAGGTCGTGTCCGACAATCCTATTCCCGGCGACGAGGACTGGCCGACGCAGCCATTCCCGCTGAAGCCGCCGCCAATCGGGCGAATGACATTTTCGCCGAATGAAATAGCGAGGTCACTCCAGAGCACGAGGCGTACTGCCAGGGGCTGCTCGAGCTCGAGGGGGGCGTCATGACCGGCGGGCCATATGCGCAATATGGACCGAAGCTGCGCGTGATCTTCCCGGGTTGGACCGGCGGTGGAAATTGGAACTGCTCGGCGTTCAATCCCGATTCGGGATCGCTGTTCACGCCGACGCAAGACGTCGGCATGCTCAATAAGATGGTCAAGAGCGAGCGGGTCGACAACATGTAGATCCGTAGCGGCCCGGAGAAGGCGCCGCCGATGCTCGGAACGAATTTCTGGGATGGACGCAAGAGCTGGCCGTGCCAGCAGCCGCCCTGGGGGGAGCTTGTCGCGGTGAACGTCAACACCGGCGACATCGCGTGGCGAGTCCGCTCGGGTCCTTCGAGGAGCTCGACGCGCTCGGCGTCCGCCGACCGGCACGCCGAATCGCGGCGGCCCGATCGCGACGGCGGGTGGGCTGGTGTTCATCGCCGCCTCACAGGATGCCCGCTTCCGCGCCTTCGACGCACGCACGGGCAAACTGCTGTGGGTTGCCGACCTGACCGAGAACGGCCGCGCTGTGCCGATTACGTATCAGGGGAAGAGCGGGAAACAGTACGTGGCGATCATGGCCGGCGGCGGCCGGCCCGTCGCGCGAAAGGTCGACGAGAGCCGGATCGGTGGGCGGCTTCATGTGTTTGCGCTGCCCGATGCGAAGTAGAACCACGACGTAGCTGGGAGACCGGAGAGTGAAGGGTGGGTTGACACGGAAGCAGTGGTCATTGGTCTGCTATCTGTGACGGGCCTGTTCGTGATCGCGTTGATTACGCGTGGCGGCCGGCAATTCTAAG
>CAVUTO010000015.1:0-105417 GCA_963744405.1 Vicinamibacterales bacterium | reverse complement strand
GAAAGCGTGATTCCCATCACCCAATCACCAATCACTCACTCGTAGATTTCGTGGATGGTCTTGTACGGATGCGCGAGCCGCAGCGCGATGAGCAGCCTGATGATCGGCCACGACGGATCGATCTCGCTGGGACGGAAGCTGAACTTCGGGCTGCGCGGGTGCCCATGGTGGTTGTTGTGCAGACCCTCGCCACCAGTGAGCAGTGCCACCAACCTGATGTTGGTGGCGGTGTTGTCGAAGTTGCGATAGCCGATGTAATGGCAGAGGCCATTGATCGAAGACGACAGCACGAACACGTACATGAAGAGATGAAGACCCGCGGCCAGTAGGCCCCACCAGAGTCCGAGCACGTAGCAGAGCCCGACGATGCCCAGCAGCGGTCCTGCAATACCAAAGCGGAACGCCATCCGGTCGAAGACATCTTCTTCTATGTCCCTCGCGTAGCGCTCGAGCGTCTCGGGATTCTTCGCTTCCTTCAGGTAATGAAAGACGTTGCCGAGCTGCACGGACCAGAAGCCGCTCAAATGCGGGCTGTGCGGGTCGCCTTCGACTTCGGTGAAGGCGTGATGCTTGCGATGCACGGCAACCCACTCGCGCGTGCACAGGCCTGTCGTAATCCAGAGGCAGAAACGGAAGATGAAAGCCACCGCAGGATGCAGCTCGAGCGCCTTATGCGTGGCGCAACGATGGAGAAAGATCGTGGTGCTGAAGACGGCGACCTGTGTAACGAGAGCAGATGTCAGCAGGCACCAGGCGAGCTGCCGGAGCACGCGACAGCCTACCACATCACCCGTTGCGCCGTTCGAACTCCCGCATGAACGCGGTGAGCGCGTCGATGCCCGCTTCCGGAAACGCATTGTAGATGGAGGCCCGGATGCCGCCGACGGATCGATGTCCCTTCAGGCCGTCCAGTCCAGCCTTTTCGGCGTCCTTCACGAACTGTTTCTCCAGCTCTTCGCTCGGCAGCCGGAAGGTCACGTTCATCAGCGACCGACTGTCCTTCTGCGCCGTACCGCGATAAAAACCGGTCCGGTCGATCTCGGCATACAGCTTGGCCGCCTTGCGCTCGTTCACCGACGCAATCGCCTCGAGGCCGCCCTGCGCAATCAGCCACCGCGTGACCAGCCCGAGCATATAAATCGCGAACACGGGCGGCGTGTTGTACATCGATCCGTTTTCGGCGTGGACGGCGTAACTCAACATGGCGGGGAGCGACGCCGGCGAACGCGCGAGGAGATCGTCGCGAATGATGACCACGGCAACTCCGGCCGGCCCCATGTTCTTCTGCGCGCCGGAGTAGATGAGCGCATGACTCGCCACGTCAATGGGACGGCTGAACATGTCGGAGGACGTATCGCTCACGAGCGGAATGTCTCCCACGTCAGGAAGGGCCTTCCACTCGGTTCCGTAAATCGTGTTGTTCGAGGTCATGTGCACGTATGCCGCGCCGGGCGTCAACACGATCTCCTCGGCGCGGGGGATGCGCGTGAACTGCTCCGCCTTCGTAGTGGCCGCGACGTGCACCTTGCCGATCTTCTTCGCTTCGTCCGCCGCCTTCCTCGCCCAGGCACCCGTGACCAGGTAATCAGCCGTAGTCCCCTCTGACAGAAGATTCATCGGCACCATCGTGAACTGCAGGCTCGCTCCGCCCTGCAGGAACAGCACGCGGTAGTTCGAGGGCACCTTCGCGAGCTCACGGATATCGGCCACGGCCCGCGCCAGTACGTCCTCGAACACCTTCGAGCGGTGGCTGACTTCCAGAATGGACATGCCCACGCCGGGAAGCGACACGAGGTCGCGCTGAGCCTGCTCGAGCACCGGAACCGGCAGCACGGCTGGGCCGGCTGAGAAGTTGAAGACGCGTTCAGATTTCATGTATCAGCAATCCATCTCGAAGTTTGGGCTCGAACCACGTCGATTTCGGCGGCATGATCTCGCCCGCATCCGACACCTCCATCAGCTCGACGATGCTGACGGGATACATCGAGAATGCGGCCGCCATCCTGCCGCTGTCGACCAGCTGCTCCAGAGTTTTTGTGCCCTTCGCGCCGCCGACGAAATCGATACGGCTGTCTGTTCGCACATCCTGAATGCCCAGAATCGGTTTCAGCAACCGCTCCTGCAGCACACTGCCGTCGAGCGCCTCGAGGACGCCCCTGCCGGGCACGCCCGCGCTCTCGAGGTCAATCGTGTACCACTTGCCCGCCACATACATCGACACGTTCCCCTTTTCAGCAGGCGTCGCCGGGCCCGACGTCATCGCAAATGCCCGCGCGACATCACCCAGAAAGTGCTCCGGTGTCATCCCCTTCAAATCCCGGACGACGCGGTTGTACGGAAGAATCTTCAGCTGATCCGACGAAAACGCAACCGCGAGAAACGAATGTGCTTCCTCGGAATCCCTGATGGCATCGCGCGCACGCGCCGCGCTCGCCGCACGATGATGCCCGTCTGCGATGTAGAGCGCTTCGACCGACGTGAACGCTGAGACGAACTCAGGCACCATCCGCCCTTCTACGCGCCAGATCGCGTGGCGCACCCCATCGAGCGCCGTGAAATCGACGAGCGGTTGGTTCGTCGATCGCACGTGGTGCGCGAGTTGGTCGATGAGCGCGACCGGACGATGCGCCAGGAAGACGGGTCCCGTCTGCGCTCGCAACTCGACGATGTGCCTTGTGCGGTCGTCTTCCTTGTCCTTGCGGGTGCGCTCGTGCTTCTTGATGACGCTGCTGTCGTATTCGGCAAGTGAGTAGCACGCCGCCACGCCCGTCTGCCCGTGCCCGTCCGAATCGAGGTGATAGAGATACAACGCGGGCTCGCTCTCCTGCACCAGCGGTGCATCGTGCTTCAGGGCGCGATACCGTTCGGAGGCGGTGCGATAAACGATGTCGACATGTGGATCCGTGCCCGCGGGTAGATCGATCTCGGCCCGTGAGACGTGAAGAAAACTCAAGGGGTTGCCTTTGGCAAGAGCGAGGGCCTCTTCGCGGTCGACGACGTCGTAGGGGACGGCAGCAACACGGGATGAGGCGGCCGGATCGGGGCGAACAGCACGGAAAGGTCGGATGACAGCCATCGCGAACCTTCAATTATATGAGATAGGAGATTATCGGCGAACGATGGCCGTCAATCGTCAGCCTCCGGCGGGTGCCATCGTCCCGTCTGATAACTCAATCTCGCGAGCCGATTGGCGCATTCAAGAGCGTCGGGTTGGGTGGTCATGGTGTCGGACGGCCAGGGCAGGACGTACGTCCAGTTCGCGTTGCTGATCGTTGCGGGCAGATTGATGCGATCGCGCCACCCAAACACGTCCTGTATGGGTACCAGCACGAGGTTCGACCCGGCGTTGTAGACCATCTCGATGAGCCGATCGCGGACGGCAGCATCGTATTCCGCCGAATCAGGGCCGAAACGAACCCGTTCTTCGGCCGTCAGTGATTCCCACCAGGCTGCCAGCGAATCGGTATCGTGCGTTGCGGTCATCGCCACTGACAGCGGTGGATACAGTATCGGATTCGCCGGCTCCCAGCGCAGTACCTTGTAGCCCGGGAGACCGAGACTCGCGATCGACTCGCGGACGAAGTCGGGCACAGTGCCAAGGTCTTCGACGCTGACATCGGCGCCGGTGTGGATCATGATGCGCATCACGCTCTCGCCCAGTTCGGTTTGCGCAGGCTCGTCGGAAGGCATGAAATATGACGCGCGACCGTCGAATGGCCGCACGTAAGTTCGATAAAAGCCGACGAGGTGATCGACACGAAATCCGTCGTACAGGTCGACCTGCCGCCGCAGGCGCATGCGAAGCCACGCGAAGTCGTTCCTCCGCGCCTCGTCCCAGTTATAGGGAGGCAATCCCCATTCCTGTCCCGTGTCGCTGAAGGCGTCTGGGGGAGTGCCCACCTGGGCGTCGAGCAGAAAATCCTGCTGTCGGCTCCAGACGTCGGCGCTGTCGAACGCCACCATGAAGGGAAAATCGCCGAGGATGTCTATCCCATCGACGGCACGCCGAACCGTCTCCCATTGCCGCGCAGCCACCCACTGAATGTACTGATAGAACATCATTTCGCCGGCGAGGCGTTCGCGCGCGAGCGCCATCGCCGACGGCTCGCGATCGCGGAGCTCGACCGGCCATTCAGGCCATTGGCGCTCGCCCTGGTCCGCGCGCAGAGCCCGATACACGCTGTATTCGTCGAGCCACCACGACTCCGCTTCCACATACGCGCGAAAGTCGGCTGCGCTTGCGGTATCGAGCCGCCAGTCGCTCGTCAGAAAACGATCGAAAGAAGCTATCAGCGCCCTCCGCTTCAGGCTGCGGATGCGGCCGTAGTCGATCCTGGCCCTCTCGCGAACCTGCTCGATTTCGACTTGCCATTCACGCTCGAGCTCCGCACCGCCTTCCATCATCCAGACGCTGATGAACTGAGGGTCGATCGCCATCGCGCTGAGCGCCGAGTACGGCGACGATTCAGAAGGCGCAAGCTCGTTCAGCGGCAGAATCTGGAGGACCGACTGATTTGCGGCGCGCAGCCACTCCGCTACCGCTGGAATGTCGCCAATCTCGCCTATCCCCCAGCTGCGGGTCGAGCGGAGCGAGAAAAGCGGCACAGTGATTCCCGCGCGCCGCGAGCGTCCGGTCATGGACGCGTGCCGATCTGGCCGAAAAGGGCCTGCGCACCGGAAGCAAACACTCGTGGCTCGGGAAGAAGGCTGAGAATGAGAAACGCCTCCCGTTCGAAGTCGAAAAAATAGCCAGGATGCACGAGCACGCCTGCCTGTTCGAGCAGATCGACCACAATCGTATCTTCCGGTGCCACTGCGGGGACCTGTACGACCGCGTACCACCCGGCTTCGACAGGCATGACGGCGCAGGCCGGATGGCCGCCGGCGAGTTTCACCAATTGCATGTAGTTTTCCCGCACGCGCGTCTGGATCTGTCGTCGAACAGATGCACCGGCGATCAACAACTCGGCAGCCGCCACCTGCACGGGCGTCGACACCGATAAATACGCATCGCAGATGGTTTCGAGCCGCTCCATCGCGTCTGCGACACGCGGCGCCTCGCCGCCGGCGGCAATCCACCCCAGCTTCACCTGAGGGAGACCGACGGACTTCGACAAACCTCCGAGCGCGAACGTCAGCGCTGTCGGCTGCCGAATGGCGCTGGGAGGCTGCAGCTCTGAGATGGGTACTCGGCAAACACTTCGTCGGAAATGAGCGCGAGATCGTGCTCGCGTGCGATCGCTGCTATCGCGTCGAGCTCGGCGTCGGCGATGACCGATCCCGTGGGGTTATTGGGGTTAATCACGATGATCGCGCGCATTCGTTTCGAGCGCGCCTTCTCGCGCAGCCGTTCGAGGTCCAGCTCCCACCGCCCATGAAACTCGAGAGAGTAATGTTCGATGGCAACTCCGTCGAGCTCTGTCAGGTGCTCGACCAGCGGATAGCTCGGCCGCGGCGCCAGCACGGCATCACCCGGATCGCATAGCAGCTTGAACAACGTAGAGTAAGCCTCGCTCGTACTGGCCGTCAGAACGATTCGGTCCGGTGCCACCATGAGCCCGCGGCGCATGAAATCCTGGGAGATGGCCTGCCGCGCAGAAAGCATCCCGAACGGCGCCGGTTCGTAGCACAACGCCCGGTCGTGCGTCATCGACGCAAGCAGACCCTTCGGGTATGTCAGGCCCGCGCGAGTGGGATTGGAAAGGGTAAGGTCGATTATCGGGAGACCGGCCGCACGACGCCGTTCGATTGCGACGGCAAGCCGGTTACGGCCCGTCGTCTGCCGCAAACGCGAAGAGAACATCAGCGGGCCCTGAACATCAACCTGTTCAGCTTAACTCCACTTGTTCGAGGTGCGCCGGTGCATGCACGTTCCATTTCAGCTGCGATTCGAGCGTCCGTTTCAGCGCGTCCATCGGGCCCGGCTCGCCATGCACGAGATAGGTGATACGAGGTGGCGTGTTGAAACCGCCGAGCCACCGTAAGGTTTCGTGTGAATCGGCGTGGGCCGACATCGAGTCGAGGCGTTCCACGCGGGCATTGACCGGCACGAGCTGCCCGCGAATCTTCACTTCGCGCGCGCCGTCGACCAGCTGACGCCCGCGCGTGCCCGCGGCCTGGTAGCCCACAAACAGCACCGTGCTGCGCCTGTCGGGCAACGCTCCGAGCAAGTGATGCAGGACGCGGCCGCCGGTCGCCATGCCGCTCGACGAGACGACAATCGACGGGATCTTCGATCGGACGAGCTCAGACGACTGTTGTACCGAGGACACCGGCTGAAACCGGGCCGTGAAAAAACGCCTGATCTCGACCGCCGCCTGGATGTCTGGGTCGAGTTCCGTTGCGCGGTTCGCGTAGTAGCGCAGCGCATCGAGCGCCATCGGGCTGTCGAGAAATACTGGCAGCTTGGGAATCTTGCCGTCATCCTCGAGCTTCTTGATCCAGTACAGCACCTCCTCGACCCGCCCGATGGCGAACGCCGGGATGATCACCTTGCCGCCTCGAGCGACTGTGTCCTTGATGATCGCGGCGAGGCGCGCGCCCTGATCGTCGGCTTCGTGAATCCGATCGCCATAAGTCGACTCCAGGAGCAGCACATCAGCCTGTGCCGGCGCCGACGGATCGGGCAGCACCGGCCGCGCGTAGCGGCCGAGATCGCCCCCAAACAGGACGGTCGGCCCGCCCCTGATTGTCATCTTGATGAACGCCGATCCAAGCAGATGGCCCGCGTGGATGAACTCGATGTCGACGCCATCGACGAGCGCAATCGGTTTGTCGAACGCAACCGCCTGCAGCTGTGACAGCGCGCGAAACGCGTCTGATTCCCGATAGAGCGGCAGCGCCGGGTTATGCCTCGAATAGTGCAGCCTGTTTGCTTCGCGCGCATCCTCTTCCTGCAGGCGCGCGGAATCGGGCAGCACCAGCCTGCACAGGTCGGCGGTCCCAGGCGTGCAGAAGACGCGGCCGTGATATCCATCGGCGACAAGCCTTGGCAGGTAGCCGGTGTGATCGAGATGGGCGTGCGTCAGAACGGCAGCGGAGAGTTCTGACGGATCGAACGGCAGCGGTTCCCAATTTCGCAGGCGCAGTTCCTTGAGTCCCTGAAACAGGCCGCAGTCGACCAGAATTCTTTGGCCGCCTGTCTCCAACAAGTACTTCGAGCCGGTCACAGTGCGCGCGGCCCCCAGGAAGGTGAGCTTTGTCATAATGTGAGACCGTATGGTACTGCGTTCTGTCACGCTGACGGTGCTGGCTGCCCTGCTCTCGGCGCCCGGCGCCGCCATATCTGCGGCGCAAACCGCGTCGCCGCTCACCATCGATGAGATCTACAGCTACGAAGGATGGAAGCGTTTCAACGGCAGCCGGGCCGCCACCATGTCGTGGGCGCCGGGCGGGGATCCATGGCTCACCGACACGCACCATCTGTGGCCCTTCGACACAGCGGAAGGGAGACCTGACGATTCAGCCGGCCCATGGTTGCGCGTCGAGGCCGCCACAGGCGCCAGCCGCCCTCTCTATACCTACGCGGAGGTCGAGCGAGCGCTTATCCAGTCCGGCGTCGCGTCGGACGAAGCGCGCAGGGCATCGAGGATCGCCCATTCCACGTTCAACACCGCACGCGATGCCGTTCTCATCACTATCCGCGACGATTTATACGTCTACAACATCCCCATGCGGCGGGCGACCCGGGTGACCGACTCTGCAGGCGCGAAGCTCGAAGCGACCTTCAGCCCCGACGGCCGCAGCGTGGCGTTCATCAAGAACAACAATATTTTCGTCGCGACGAGCGACGCGTCAGGTGAAAAGCCACTGACGTCGGATGGCAGCGCCGCATTGCTCAACGGCACGCTCGACTGGGTCTATTCCGAAGAGCTGTACGGTCGGGGCAACCATCGCGCTTATTGGTGGAGTCCAGATTCGTCGCGCATCGCGTTTTTGCAGTTCGATGAAAAGGCCGTGCCGGACTACGCGCTCATCGATGACATTCCCTACCACGCGGTCATCGAGCGCTGGGACTATCCAAAGGCCGGCGACCCCAATCCGACAGTTCGGCTCGGTGTCGTCTCGCCGGCTGCAGGCGGTGTGCGCTGGGTCGACACCTCCAAGTACACAGACTTCCTCGTCGTCAGCGTGGGCTGGGCACCGGACAGCCGCGAGGTCATCTATCAGATTCAAGACCGCGCGCAGACGTGGCTCGACCTCAACCGCGCCGACGCCAGGACAGGCGACGCGCGGACAATTCTCAGGGAAACGAGCAAGGCATGGGTCGAGCGGTGGCAGGACTCGAGTGTCGATCCGATCTGGCTGAAGGACGGCTCGTTTCTGTGGCTCAGCGAGCGCAACGGGTGGCGCCATTTCTACCACTACGCCGCCAACGGAAAGCAGATCCGTCAGCTGACGGATGGGGAATGGGAAATCCGGCGCACCCACGGCGTCGATAGGCACCGGCACGTGGGTCTACTTCACGTCAACGGCGCACAGCCCTGTTGGGCTCGACCTGTATCGCATTCGAGTCGACGGCACCGACATGCAGCGCCTCTCGACGACAGCCGGGCGCCATCAGGTGTTCGTCAATCCCTCGCGCACGCTGTACCTCGATTCGTGGAGCGATATCGTGACGCCGCCGCAGGTGCGGCTGCAGGCAACCGCAACGCGAGAGGTGGTCCGCATCGTGGACGCGAACCCTCTTCCGGCGCTCGCAGAACGCGGCCTGTCGACGCCGGAGCTGCTGCAAGTGAAGACACGCGACGGGTTCGTCATGGAAGGCATGATGATCAAGCCGCCGAACTTCGACCCCAAGCGCCGCTATCCGGTCTATCAGTCCACCTACGCGGGACCTCACTCGCAGCAGGTCGTCAACGCCTGGGGCGGAACGGATTTTCTATATCATCAGCTGCTCGCGCAGCACGGCATCATTGTCTGGGTCTGCGACAACCGCACCGCGAGCGGCAAGGGCATGAAGTCGGCGTGGCCACTCTACAAGAATTTCGGGGCGCTCGAGCTGCGCGACATCGAGGACGGCCTGGAATGGCTCAAGCGCCAGCCTTACGTCGATGGTTCGCGCATCGGCATCGCCGGGATAAGCTTCGGCGCGTACATGACGCTGTACGCGCTGACGCACAGCCGCAGCTTTGCGATGGGCATCGCCGAGGGTGCCGTTTCCGACTGGCGCAACTACGATACGATTTACACCGAGCGCTACATGGGTCTGCCCGACGAGAATCCCGATGGCTACCGGCGCAGCGCACCTCGATTCAGTGCGGCAAACCTCAGCGGAAATCTTCTGCTGGTTCACAGCACGCTTGACGACAACGTGCACCCGCAGAATACGATGCAGTTTGCGTACGCTCTGCAGCAGGCGGGCAAGCCGTTTCAAATGATGATGTATCCGAGGTCGGAACACGGCGTCAGCGATCCGCAACTGGTCGTGCACCTGCGCCGCATGATGCTCGACTTCACGACGCAGAATCTTCTGCGATAGGATGTGTGAATGAACTCGGCAATTCGTAGCTGGGTGACCGACGTCGAAGCCCTTACGATGCCGGCGTCAGTCGTCTATTGCGACGGCTCGAAGGCCGAGGGCGATCGACTTGTCGCGGAGTGCGTCGCTGCTGGAGAGCTGATCGAGCTGAACCAGCAGAAGCTTCCCGGCTGCTACCTGCATCGCAGCGCGCCGCACGATGTCGCCCGTACGGAACATCTCACCTTCGTCAGCACCAGGGATCAGGACGACGCGGGGCCAACCAACAACTGGATGGCGCCGGAAGCCGCGCGTGAAAAGCTGACCCCGCTCTTCAGGGGATCGATGAAGGGCCGCACTATGTACGTGGTGCCGTTCCTGATGGGCCCTCCCGGCTCTCCGCACTCGAAGGTCGGCGTCGAGATTACCGACAGCCGCTACGTGGTCCTGAACATGCGGATCATGACGCGCGTGGGCCAGCCCGCACTCGATCACCTTGGCAATTCCGACGACTTCACGCGCTGCCTGCACTCGCTTGGCGATCTCAGCCCCGATCGGCGCTTCATCGTGCACTTTCCCGAAGACAACTCAGTGTGGTCAATCGGATCGGGCTATGGGGGCAACGCGCTCCTCGGCAAGAAATGCCTGGCGCTCCGCCTTGCGAGCTATCAAGCCAACCGTGAAGGGTGGCTCGCCGAGCACATGCTCATCGTCGGGTGCAAATACAAAGATGGGCCGGTCAGGTACATCGCGGGGGCGTTTCCCTCTGCGTGCGGCAAGACGAACATGGCCATGCTCGTGCCGCCGGCTTCGATGCCCGGCTGGAAGGCGTGGACGATCGGCGACGACATCGCCTGGATTCGCCCTGGCGCGGACGGCCGGCTATGGGCGGTCAATCCAGAGGCGGGATTTTTCGGCGTCCTCCCCGGCACCAGCCACAGCACGAACCCGACCGCCTTCGACATGATTCAGCGCGATACGATCTACACCAACGCCGCGCTGCGTCCCGACGGAACGCCATGGTGGGAGGGGCACGATGATCCGCCTCCGGCCGAGGCGCTCGACTGGCAGGGGCGGCCCTGGACGCCCGCTTCGCCGGAGAAGGCAACGCATCCAAACGCCCGGTTCACGACGCCCGCGATTAACTGCGCAACGCTCTCTCCTGAATTCGAGAACCCTCACGGCGTGCCGCTCGACGCGATGATGTTCGGCGCGCGACGGCAGCAACGCGTGCCGCTCGTCTACGAATCGAAAAACTGGCAGCACGGCGTGTTTCTTGGCGCAACGCTCTCGTCCGAGACTACCGCTGCCGCGTCGGGCAAAACGGGCGTACTGCGTCGCGATCCCATGGCCATGCTGGCGTTCTGCGGCTACAACATGGGGGACTACTTCCAGCATTGGCTCGACATCGGCCATGAGGTGACGAAGCCGCCGAAGGTGTTCCGCGTAAATTGGTTCCGGACCGACTCTCGCGGAAAGTTCATCTGGCCGGGATTCCGCGAAAACCTTCGCGTGGTGAAGTGGATCTTCGAGCGCTGCGACGGCGTCGGCAAAGGCAAGGAGACACCGATCGGGATCGTCCCCACGCCGGACGCTATCGATCAGACTGGTCTGTCGATCTCGAGGGAAGCTATGGACACGCTCGTCGCGGTCGAGCCCGGCGACTGGGCGGAAGCTTCCGCCGATCAAGCCGCCTTCTTCACGTCGCTCGGCGCGCGAGTCCCGCGCGAGATGTTCGAGGAACAAAAGCGGCTGGCAGACGCGCTGGGTGGGGCTGCAGTGAAGTGAGCGCGGCGTAACGAAGAACGCAAAACGAATAGAGAACGCGCGAGCCGGTGCTTTATTCGTTCTTCGTTTTTCGATTTTCGTTACTACCGCACGTGTCTGCCTCCATCCACGCGCAGCGTTTCTCCCGTAACAAAGTCGCAGCTGAGCAGCGCCAGCACGGCGTCCGCGATTGATTTTTCCCCTCCCCACGATCCCAACGGCGTGGCTTTTTCCACCGACGCGAGCTCGTCTTCCGTTGTCTCAGGCGGTGCGAGAATCGGACCTGGCGCGATCGCGTTGACGCGAATCTTGTCTGGCGCGAGCTCGAGCGCCAGCGCCTCGGTAATTCCGATGACGCCTGTCTTCGCCGCGTAATATGGCAGGTAGCCTGTGTACCGCGGACGCCCGCTTCGCGACAGCCAGTCCGAGAAATTGATGATGTTGCCTCCACCGGCGCGCCGCATGTGCGGCCACGCCGCGCGCGAGCAAACGAAGGCGGACCGCATGTCGACCGCCACGTTCTCGTCGTATTCCTCGACCGTCAGCTCGCTGAACGGCTTCGACACGTAGATCGACGCCATATTGACCAGGATGTCGAGCCGCCCCAACGCCGACGCGCTCTCGTTGACGAACGCCTCGCACTCGGCGGCCTTCGTCAGGTTGGCCTGCCTCATGAAAGCCCGGCGCCCGAGTGCCCTGATTGATTCCGCCGTCTTCTCCGCTTCGTCGCGCGAGCGGTTGTAGCAGAGCCCGATATCTGCTCCGCGCTTCGCCATCTCGATGGCGACTACCGCGCCGATCCGTTTACCTCCGGTCACGAGCGCAACGCGATTTGAAAGATCCATCTGCACACTCTACTTTAGGGATTGGGGATCGGGGATTAGGGATTTGTCGTCGCTGCGCTAATCCCAAATCCCAAAGCCCTAATCCCTATCTGTGGTATGTACGTGACTTCCAATTCCTCGAATTCCACCGACTACAGGAGAAACGCATGCTGATGAAAGCGTTCGGAATGGCAATGGCGATCTGCGGGCTTGCCGTCGCGCCGGCACTCGCTCAGGCTCAAGCACCGGCGGCTCCTGCGCCGGCGGCAGGCCAGACTCCTCCGCCTCCGGCGGCGCCCGAACCGGCGGCACCGGCGACCGCCAAGCCCGCGGGCGGCGGTCAGAAGGTCGGCCAGACCGGCAATCCCGATCCGGGCGTCAACTTTCTCAATGTGGTCGAGAACCCGCATGTCCGCGTGCTGCAGGTGACGCTGCAGCCAGGCGCTGTGCGCCGGCCACACGTTCACAACGACGTCACGTTCCACATGCTCGTGCCGGTTACCGGATCGCTGGAGCTCACGGTTGAAAAGGATCCGGTCATCACGACTGTTCCAGGACAGGCCTACTACATGGTGAAGGGGCAGACCCACAGCTTCACCAACAAGACGGCAGCCGCAGTGCAGGTGATCGAGTTGTTCATCAAGCCGGATCCTGGCGCCGCTCCGGCCACACCGCCGGCTGCGCCGGCGCAGTAACGAAAGCCGAAAAGCGAAGAAGGAATAGAGCAACAAAAAGGGCGCCGCGATCAACTGCGGCGCCCTTCGCTGTCTTTATTCGTTTTTCGTTCTTCGTTTTTCGTTACTAATTACTCGTGTTGCTTGGCTTCCTCACCCTCGTCTGATTCTTCGCCGCCCAGTCGCGCGCTTCCTGCGACGCGCTCCACTTGATGGCGTTGCGCATCAGCGTCTGGAACGCTGGGTTCTTCCATGCGACCGCGTCGTGGCCGTTCTGCAGAGTACACGAGCGGGCTCTTCTCTGCGGTTCTCACCCAGCCGGCAAGCGTGCTCCCGACACCAGGGTACCGCCAGCCACTGGCATACCGTCCCGGGAAGTTCTTGTCGATTGGTTCGAAGTCGGTGCGCAGCAGCGGAATCAATCCCTTGGCCTTTTCATCGACCGGACACAGGTAGGTCTCGTCGACGATCTCGAAGCCGTCTCCGATTCCCTGGGTGACCGGATGGGTCTTGTTGATCACGGTGATGCGCTGTTTCACGCCGCCCTGGGCACCGGAATTCGGATACGTTTTGCCTTTGAACGTCACTTCGTTGCCCCAATCGCACGCCATGCCGATCATCTCGCTGTACTCGGGCCACGTGTGGTTCCACGCGGCTGGCGAATGATGGAAGAACACGAGCCCCTTCCCCTTCTGCAGGAATGGAATCAGGTTCTTCTTGGCCGACGCATTCGGCTGCTCGATACGTCGGCTTGCCGTCCGGCCCCGGCGTTGCCGTGCGGCCTGGCGCATCGTAGAAGGCGTACACGTCGAACGTATCCGCGATTAGCCGGATCGAAGAACTCGAGTGCTGCCGGATGCTGCACGTGCGTCCACGTGATGTCCTGGCCGAGCGAGTCCCAGAAAGCAAAGAAGCCGTCTCTGTCGAAGTTGTGTCCCTTGGTGACGATGGCGACCTTGATCGGACCGCTGCCCCACTGACCCTGCGCGAGGATCGAGACCGATCCCACGCCAATCGCGAGCGCCACAGCGACCCAGACGAACGTTTTTGAAATATTTCTCATGATCGTCTCCACTTGAACGGTAGGAGTAGGGCTCAACTTAAGTTGAGCACTACCGTTAGTTGCGCCATACAGCACTAATTCGACGAGTTGAAGATCCGCTTCGGGTTTGCCTTCGCCCAGGCCAGCGCCTCGGGCGATGCGGCCCACTTTATTGCGTTGCCGACAAGCTGCCTGTACGCAGGTGTGGCCCACGCGGTCACCCCGTGGCCGACCTGCGTGAAGAACACCGGACTGTTCTCGGCGACCTTTACCCAGGCGGCGAGATTGCTGTATTTGACCTTCGGGTTGAGGTTCTTCGTCGGATCCGCGGGCTGGAAGTCGGTGCGCGCGAGCGGCTGCACCGAGTCTTCGAAGAAGTGACATGCGTACGCCTCGTCGGTCACATGGAACCCGTCCCCGAGCCCTTTCGTGATTGGATGGCTCTTGTCGACGAACGAAATGAACTGCGGCGTCATGCCGAAGTAGCCGTGGTTCGGATGATCGATGCCGCGGACGCGGTTGGGCGCATACCAGTCGCACGCGCCGCCCACGACCTCGGAGTATTCAGGCCACGTGTGCAGCCAGGCCGCAGATGCATGGTGCAGGAATACGAATCCCTTGCCTTCGCGCAGGAGCTTCGGGAACTCGGTCTTCAACTGCTCGGACGGCGGCGGGTAGAACCGGTTGTTCGCCGTCTTGAACGAGCCGGGCGGAATGTTCGCCGGCGGCGGCTGGCCTTGCCGGCTGCCGATGCCGGGCCCGCCGATGTCGAAGAACGCGTAGACGTCGAAGAGCTTGCTGTATTTCGGCGAGAGCATCACGTCGGCGGCGGGGTGTTCGACGTGAGACCACGTGACGTCGCTGCCCCACGAGTCCCACATCTGGAAGAAGGGCTCGCGATCGTAGGTGTGGCCTTTCGTGACGACCATCACCTTGATTGGTCCGCGGCCACCCTGCGGCATACCGCCGCCGCGGCCTCCCCGCGCCGCGGGCGCTGCCGGCGCACCGCCCTGCGCAGGGGCACCCTGGCCGGCCAGCTGGATGCTCGCGGCGGAGGCGACGAACAGGCCGCCGACGGCCACGATCATCAGTTGCTTCAACAGTGTCGTCTTCATGATCGCTCCCTTCGTGCCGGGTCTAAAGAACAAGACCCGGCCTAGTCCCTAGGGCGGGTCCTTTTGGACCCGCCGACTAGTTCTTGAAGATCCTCTTCGGGTTCTTCTTCGCCCACGCCATCGCGTCGGGCGAGGCGGCCCATCGAATCGCGTTGTCGAGCAGCGTGCGGAACGCCGGGTTCTCCCAGGCCTGGCGATCGTGGCCGAGCTGGATGTAGACGATCGGGCTGGTCTCGGCCGTCTTCACCCATGCCGCGAGGTTGCTGAACTTCGATCGCGGGTTGAGATTCAGCGCGACGTCTTTCGGCGTGAAGTCGGTGCGCAGCAGCGGATGCACTGAGTCTTCGAAGATCGGGCAGTTGTACGCTTCGTCCACGATCTCGAAGCCCTCGCCGAGGCCCTGCGTAATCGGGTGCGCCTTGTCGACGACCGTGATGCGCTGCTTCGTATTCTGAAAGTATCCCGACTTCGGATGATCGACGCCGCGCACGCGCAGCGGCTGTCCCCAGTCGCAAGCGATGCCCATCACTTCGGTGAACTCCGGCCAGCTGTGCGCCCACGATGCCGACGCGTGATGCAGGAAAATCATCGGCTTGCCCTGCCGCAGCAGCGCTTTCGTGTTCGCCACGAGATCGGCCGGCGGCGGCATCCCAGGTAAACGCGGGGCTGCCGTCCTTGTTCAGCACCGGCTTGCCGGTCTTGTCCGATGCGCGGTTTGCGGCGATCGGGCTGGCTGCCGTTGATGTCGTAGAACACGAACACGTCGTAGTCTTTCGCCAGCGCGGGATCGAAGAAGATTTCCGCGGCCGGCTGCTCGACGTGCGTCCAGCGTGCGCTCGCGCCCACCGGGCGGCTGATCGAACAGCTGGTAGAACGGCTCGCGATCGTAGGCGTGGCCTTTCGTGATCAGCAGCACTTTCAGATTCCCGGATCCGCCGAACCCCGCCACCACCGCCACCCGGCCCTGAGGCGCCGCCGGAGCCTGCGGCTGCCGGCGCGGGACCGCCCTGAGCTGCGGGCGCCTGCCCCGCAACGAGCGGCAGCGCGCACACTGCAATCGCGGCCGCGACAAGCGCGGCTCTTCCCAATGTCGATTTCATCAATGCCTCCACGGTCCGCCTGACTGTCAATTCGTCGACGACTTGAAAATCCGCTTCGGGTTCGCCTTCGCCCACGCGAGCGCTTCGGGCGACGCGGCCCACTTGATCGCATTCAGCACGAGCTTGCGGTACGACTCGTTGGCCCATGCCGCAGGACCATGGCCCATCTGGATGTAGGCGACCGGGCTGTTCTCCGCGGTCTTCACCCAGGCGGCCAGGTTGCTGTACTTCCAGTTCGGGCTGAGGTTGCGATTGTGATCGGCCGGCTTGAAGTCGGTGCGCAGCAGCGGGTGCACCGAGTCTTCGTAGTACGGGCACGAGTACGACTCGTCGATGATGTCGAACCCGTCGCCGAGCCCCTGCGTAATCGGGTGGCTCTTGTCGACGACGGTAATCCGCTGCGGCGTCATCGGGAAAAATCCCGACTGCGGATGCTGCACGCCGCGGGTCGTAATCGAGTTGCCCCAGTCGCACGCGCCGCCCATCACTTCGATGTATTCGGGCCAGCTGTGAGGCCAGGACGCGAGCGAGTGATGCGTGAACACCATCCCCTTGCCCATGCGGAGCAGCTCGGGATACCCGCGCTGCAGCTCGGCAGACGGCGGGTTGACGACGATCGTCGTGCCGTTCGGGTAGAAGGGGTTGTTCGGCGCCGGCTCGCGCTTCGAGCGGCCGAGGTCGGCCTGCGCGCCGTTCATGTCGTAGAAGAACGCGACGTCGTAGCGGTTCGCGTACTTCGGCGTCATGAACGCCTCGGCGGCGGGATGGTCGACGTGCATCCACGTGATGTCGGCGCCCATCGAGTCGAACATCTGATAGTACGGCTCGCGCTCGTACGCGTGCGCCTTGGTGATGAGCAGCATCCGGATAGGACCGGAGCCGCCCTGCGTCATGCGCCGTTGCTGCGGAGCCGCGCCACCCGCGGGATTCTGAGCGACGAGCGGGGCCGACAGCGCCGACACCGCGGCGACAGCGGCAAAAGCCAGGAACTTCTTCATGATGCCTTCCTCCACCGGAAACTGATTTTCGGTGCACGAAATTACTACGTTCACCGGCTTTCCCTCATCGTCAAAAACTTCAACGGGGCCGAACGAACGCAGAGTTCGGCCGCGATCTTGGCCGCGTCGCCCACGGCGACGATCTGAAGCCGTTTGGGATCCAGATACTTTCGCGCCACCGCCTGCACCTGGGCGGGCGTCACCGCGGCGATGCGATCCGTGTATCGGTCCCAGTAGTCGACCGGGAACTTGTAGAGCTGCCGCACGATATAGAGGTTCAGCAGCGCGGCCGGGTTCTCGAGCGACAGTGCAAACGACGCCGTCAGCGACCGCTGGGCGTCCTTGAACTCGTCGGCAGGAACCAGCTCGTCCCGCATCTTGTTGATCTCCGCAAGCATGTCCCGCAGCGACGGTTCGGTGACGTCGGTGCGCACGTCCATCTGCGCGCGCCAGTCGCCCCGATACCGGAGCGCCCTTGCAGAAGCTGTAGACGCCGTAGGTGTAGCCCTTGCGCTCGCGCAGCTCGCGGTACAGCCGCCCGTTCGATCCGCCCAGGATCTGGTTCATCACGACCATCGCGTCGTAGTCGGGATCCGTCCGATTGATCGCCAGCTCGCCGAGCATGAACGCGGTCTGCACCGACCCGGCCCGGTTGACGAGCGAGATCTTCATCGGGCCGTGGTCTGCCGGGTCGGTGACGCCTGGCAGCGGCTTCCCGCTTTTCGCCCAACCCTTGAGCGCGGTCTCGAATTTCGTGCGCGCCTCGGCCAGGGTGATGTCGCCCGACACGCCGATGATGGCGTGGTCGGGCACGTAGTTGCTCTTGTGGAAGGCCACGAGCGTGTCGCGCGTCATCTTCTCGAGCGACTCGCGCGTCACGCCGACGCTCGACGCCGGGTGGTCGCCGTAGACCGCTTGCGAGTAACGCTCCTGTCTCAGAAAGTCCGGATCGCTTCGCTGCTCTTCGAGCGCGGCGCGGGTACGCGCTTTATAGAGGCCGATCTCCTTTTCCGGAAAGCTCGGATTCAGCAGGATGTCGGAGGCGAGCGCGAGCACCGCGTCGAACTGATCGGTCAGCGCGGACCCGGTGACGCGTCGCGATCTGCGATCCCTCGTTCGCCGAAACGGCCACGCTCGCCGCCATCGTGTCGAGCGCCTGCGCGATCTGCTCGGAGCTCCTCGTCGTCGTGCCTTCGTCCATCAGCGACGCCGTCGTGTCGGCCAGCCCGGGCATGCCGGCGGGATCGTAGTACCCGCCGGCGCCGATCATGATGATTTCGAACTGCACCGACGGAACGCGGTGGTCTTCGAGCACCATCAGGTACGCGCCGTTCGAGAGTTGCGTCTCCTGCGCGCGCGGCAGCTTGACCTTGATGACCTCGTCGCTGACGGGCGCCTTGCCCTTGAATTTTGGTGCTGCCGGCGGCGCGGCCGCGCCCTGGCCGAGAACAGGCGCCTGCACGGCGAGCAGCGCCACTGACAGGGCGGAGAGCAAATGGCAAAGAACAGAGGGTGTCCTCATTGCGCACCCGCCTTCGGTGCACCTGTGGCACCGGCTTCGGCGCGGGCACGGTGACAATGACGGCGCGATTCGCGGGCACGAGATACTGGCGCGCGACGCGCTGGAGATCCTCGATCTTCAGCGACGCGATGCGCTCGTAGCGCGTGTTGATGATCGCGGGATCGTTGTAGAACACCGTATAGCGCGCGAGCAAAATCGCGCGCTGCAGCGAGCTGGCCAGGCTCCCTACAAGACTCCGGCGCGCCGCGTTCCGCGCCTTGTCGAGCTCCCATTCCTGGATCGGGCCCTTCTGAACTTCTCGCCACTTCGGCGTAGATGGCCTTCTCCACGTCAGCGGGATCCTTCCCGGGCGCGGCCATCCCTTCGAGATACATGAACGTCGGCCCTTTCGCCTGCACGACGCCGGCGCCGGCCTGCACGGCCACCTGTTGCTGCCGCACGAGGCTCTCATAGAGCCTCGAGCTGCGGCCAGAGCCCATGACGGTCGCGAGCGCCGACAACGCGTCCATGTCAGGGTTGATGCCGCCCGGCACTTGATATGCGATGTCGACGAGCGTCAGCCGCGCGAGCGGATCGTTGATGACCGTGCGGCGCTCTTCCTTCTGCACGGGCTCGGTGGTATCGAGCGGTGGCGGCGGCGGACCGGACGGAATGCCTTCGAAGTATTTCCGGACCTTCTCGAGCGCGGTCTTCTCGTCGACATCGCCCGCGATCGCCAACACCGCGTTGTTCGGCGCGTAGTAGGTCTTGAAGAAATCCGCGAAGTCCTCGAGCGACGCGGCGTCGAGATCGGCCATCGATCCGATGATCGAGTGCTCGTTGGCGAAGTTCTCGAAGAGCAGCTCGCCAATCACCTCGGACGTTTTCCCGTAGGGCTGGTTGTCCATGCGCAGGCGGCGTTCTTCCTTGACGGCCTCACGCTGGTTGTCGACGTTCTCCTGCGTGATGGCGGGCGATCGCATGCGATCGGCTTCGAGGAAAAGCACCATGTCGAGCTGGTTGGACGGCACCTGCTCGAAATAGAGAGTGTGATCCTTGTCGGTCTGACCGTTGTGGCTGCCGCCGTAGTTCTCGATGAGACCGGCGAGCTCGCCATCGGCCACGTTCTCCGAGCCCTTGAACATCAGGTGCTCGAACAAGTGCGCGAAGCCGGTGCGGCCCTTTCGTTCGTTCCGCGACCCGACGTTGTAGGCCACGGCCACCGACACGACCGGCGCCGCACGGTCGGGCGAGATGATGACGCGCAGCCCGTTCTTCAGTCGCGTGTCGCGCATAGACGACTTTCGGGATGGTGATGGCTGACGACTGTGGCGGCGAGCGCGGCGGCCATCA
Source organism: Vicinamibacterales bacterium (assembly GCA_963744405.1). Taxonomy (GTDB): domain Bacteria; phylum Acidobacteriota; class Vicinamibacteria; order Vicinamibacterales; family JAMQPK01; genus JAMQPK01. The sequence continues at coordinate 85,583 of CAVUTO010000015.1, read as the reverse complement.
GCAGCACGGCGACCAGACGATAATGTTTCATGGTTCCCTCTCCAACACGTCCAGCAATTCCTTCAAGTGTGCGACCTGATCTTTCGCCGCGTGAATAATCGCGCGCTGTTCCTGCACGGACGGCACGGACCATTCCTCGTTGTCGAACCGGATGCGCCCGTCGTTGTCGAATTCGACGAGAAACGCGTCCATCGTGGGCACGAACAGCCTCATTCTTCGCTCTTCGTTTTCAGAGACCAGCGACGTACGACGCGCTCTGCGCATCGGCAACGGCAATGACAACGCCGACCATGGGCATGCGATCGATGCCGCTCGCATACGCGTATTCGATGTTGATGCCGGCTTCGCCAAGCAGCCGCAGCGCGCGGGAGAGCGAGCCCGGCTCGTTCGGCATGGCAGTGTAGAGCACGTCGCGCTCGTCTACGTTGTAGTGCTGTTCGCGCAGCGTGCTCGCGGCGTGCAGCGGGTTGTCCACGACCATCCGCAGCTGCCCAGAGGGATCGATCGACATCGCGAGCATGTTGATGCGCTCGGCGCCGAGCAATTGCGACACGCGGCTGAGCGTGCCCGGACTATTGGCCAGTTTGACAGTGATTTCTCGCAGTATCGCCATCCGAGGAATGTAACGTACCTTTTGATAAACTCGACATCCCATGGGAACTCCCAAGACCTCTGCCATCGTTTCACCGGCGAGCCGCATGAGCGCCGTGAGCTATTCGATCCGCCGGGTCGTGGCAGAGGCACGGAAGGCCGAGGCCGCGGGGAGGAAGATCTTCTATCTGAACACCGGCGATCCGGTGCACGCGGGTTTCCAGCCGCCCGCGCATATGGTCGAGGCGGTGCATCAGGCCCTGCGCCATGGCGAGCACGGCTACGGTCCGTCGGTCGGATTGCTCGATGCGCGCGAGGCGGTCGCAGCGGAAAACACGTCGCGCGGCTGGCCGGTTTCGGCCGATCGCATCGTCATGACATCGGGCTCGTCCGAAGGAATCGATTTCGTCCTCACCGCGCTGGCCGATCCGGGCGACGAAGTCCTCGTGCCGCTGCCGACCTATCCGCTGTACACCGCGATACTGCACAAAATCGGCGCGCGCGAGGTGTACTATCCGACCGATCCGAAAAACGGGTGGCAGCCGGATCCGAAACACGTCCGCAGCCTCATCACGCCGCGCACCAAGGCGATCGTCGCCAACGACCCGAACAACCCGACCGGCGCGTCTTACGCCCAGTCGATCCGCCGCGAACTGCTGAAGATCGCCGACGAGCACAACGTGCCGATGATCGCCGACGAGATCTATCAGGACGTCGCGTTCGACGGCCCGATCGCGCCGATCGGCGCACTCGATCCCGACGCACCCGTCATCTCGCTCTCTGGCTTGTCGAAGGGCTACCTGGTTCCCGGGTGGCGCACGGGCTGGCTTGCCGTCGGCGGCGGCGACCGTTTGAAGGACGTGCTCGGCGCCATCACGAAGCTCGCCGAAGGGCGGCTGTGCTCGACAATGCCGATGCAGCGCGCGGTTGTTGCGGCCCTCAATGGAGACCGCTCGCATCAACCCGCGTTTCGCTCGGCGCTGCGAGAACGCGCCGAGCTCGTCTACACGCGCGCGAACGCCATTCCCGGCATCTCATCCACCCGTCCTGCGGCCGCGTTCTACGCAATGCCGAAGGTCGAGTTGCCCCCGGGGAAAACAGACGCCGACTTCATCATCGATCTCGTCCACGCCACCGGCGTGCTGTGCGTCCACGGATCGGGCTTCGGGATGGATCCGGATGACGGGTACTTCCGCATGGTCACCCTCGCGCCGCCGGATCAGCTGAACCAGATTTGGGATTTGATTGCGGGATTTACTGCTGGATACAAGTAAGGGGAAAGGGGTGAGGGGTAAGGGGCAAGGTGAGGGGCAAGGAATTACCCCTCACCCCTTACCCCTTGCCCCTATCAGGGCGACCGCTCTCTATCTGGCGGTCGCTGTTGTATTCACGTGGCCTCTCGCTGCGGGGCTGACCCGCGACATCCCCTGGGATCTCGGCGATTCGTTGTTGAACGCGTGGATTCTTGCATGGGATGCCGAACGTCTTCTTCGTTTCCTTTCCGGCGACTTCTCAGCGCTCCGTAACGTTCTGGGACGCCAATATTTTCTATCCCGAGCGGCTGACCCTCGCGTACTCCGAACACCTGTTCGCGCAGGCGGTCCAGATTCTGCCGGTGTACGCACTGACCGGCAACGTCATCCTGTCATACAACCTTCTGTTTCTCTCGACGTTCGCGCTGTCGGGGCTTGGCATGTTCCTCTTCGTGCGCGACATTACAGGCAGCGCGCGCGCGGGGCTCGCCGCCGGGCTGATTTATGCGTTCGCTCCCTATCGCGTCCTCCAGTTCTCGCACCTCCAGGTGATTTCTTCGCAATGGATGCCGTTCGTCCTTTACGGTCTGCGGCGCTATTTTGCGACGAGGCATGCGAGCGCGCTCGTCGGTGCCGGCGCCGCTCTTGTGGCGCAGAATCTTTCGAACGGTTACTTCCTCCTGTTCTTCGCACCCTTTGCCCTCGCGTATGCGCTCTACGAGATCGCTGCGCGCAAACTCTGGACTGATACGCGCGTATGGGGCGCCTTGTCGGCAACGGCCATTGTCGTCACCATGCTGACGCTGCCGTTCCTGCTTCCCTACCTCGAGTTGCGCCGTCTCGGTGTTGGCGCGCGCACCTTGAACGAGGTGAAAGCGTTCTCAGCGGACGTGTTCAGCTATTGGACGTCGCCTGGCGAGTCGAAGGTGTGGGGCAGCCTGATTCGCGCGTATCCGAAGGCAGAAGGAAACTTGTTTCTCTCCCTGGGCGCACTCATTCTAGGCGGTCTGGGCGCGGCGGCCAGCGTGTCGCTGGCGTGGGCGACGGCACGAACGCGGCCGGTAGCCGCGTCGTGGGCGTCTATCACAATCGTCTGGATCGTCGTCGCGGCGGCAGCGGTGTACACGCTGTTCGTTCTGCTGATTCTTACAGGCAACGGCTTTTCGCGGATCGGACCGTTTCCCATCAGCGTCAGGAATCTCTGGCACAACTCCCGCGTGCTTGCCGTCATTCTCGGTCTCCTCATCGTCGTGTCTCCGCGCGTGCGAGCGTTCGCGCGCCAATGGATCCGCAGCATTGCAGCCTTCGTGCTGATTGCCGCGACAGCGGCATTTCTCATGTCGCTAGGGCCCGAGATTAGAAGCGGCGGGCGATTGATCAGCGAGGTCGGGCCGTACCATTTCCTCTACTGGCATGTGCCCGGATTCGACGGCCTCCGTGTGCCGGCGCGCTTCGCGATGCTGGTAGTGCTGTTCCTTTCTATTGGGGCGGGGCTCGGTGCCGCCGTGCTCGAAAGGCGATTCCGACGCGGAGGTGCTCTCGCTGTACTGCTCGCGGCGCTCGCGGTTGTGGAAGCGTTCGCCGCACCGATCGTAGTGAACGGCACCGTCGCCGAAGGACGCTACGCCATGCTCCCCGCCCGCGTGTATACCGGCGAACAGGTGCCGGGTGTGTATCGCTTCCTGAAGTCGCTCCCGGCGCCGGGAACGGTCGTCGTCGAATTCCCGCTCGGTGAGTGGGCGTACGAGATGCGCTACGTCTTCTATTCGACCGCGCATTGGCACCCGCTACTGAACGGCTACAGCGGACATTTTCCGCTCAGCTACCATATGAACGCCACGCATCTGCGTCATCCGCTCGAGTACCCCGATGCGTCGTGGGAAACCCTGATGCGCTCGGGCGCCACTCATGCGGTGGTGCACCTGCCGTACTACCTTGACGACGAAGGGGAAAACATCGGCAGATGGCTCGTTGAGAAAGGCGCCACACTTGCGGGTGAATTCGATGGCGACAAGGTGTTTGCGTTGCGATAATGGCCGGGTCTACAAAACAAGACCCGGCCTACCCACGTAGGGCGGGTCCTGCTCTTGGGACCCGCCCATGCGTAACGATCCCCTGTCCTTTCTTGCCGACGAGCTTGATGCCCTCAAGTCACAGGGTCTCTACAGGCGTCTGCGCGTACTCGATGCCATGCAGGCCGCGCGAACCACAATCGATGGCCGCGAAGTCATCAATCTTTCCTCGAACAACTATCTCGGGCTCACCACGCATCCGCGCCTCAAAGAGAAGGCGTTGGCGGCGCTGGAGCAGCTCGGCGTGGGCACGGGCTCGGTGCGCACCATCGCCGGGACAATGGCGATTCACATGGAGCTCGAGCGACGGCTCGCGGAGTTCAAGAAGACCGAGGCGGCTGTCGTTTTTCAGAGCGGCTTCGCCGCAAACGCCGGCACGGTAGCTGCGATTCTCACCAAAGAAGACATCGTCGTCTCCGATGAGCTGAACCACGCGAGCATCATCGACGGCGCGCGCCTCAGTCGCGCGACAATCAAGGTCTTTCCGCATCGGGACGTGGGTGCGGCACGAGCGATCCTGCGCGGCTTGCCGGTTACGGCTCGCAAGCTGTTGATTACCGACGGCGTGTTCAGCATGGACGGCGACCTGGGCGCCCTGCCCGAGTTGTGCGGCCTCGCCGAGGAGTACGGCTGCGTCATGATGGTCGACGACGCACATGCGAGCGGGGTATTCGGAAAGAACGGGCGCGGCACGATCGACCATTTCGGGTTGCATGGCCGCGTCGACGTACAGGTTGGCACGTTGTCGAAGGCCGTCGGCGCGCTCGGCGGGTACGTCGCGGGCAGCAGAAGTCTGATCGAGTTTCTCCATCACCGCGGACGGCCATTCCTCTTCTCGACGTCCCATCCGCCGTCAGTGGTGGCTACGTGCCTTGCTGCGCTTGATGTCCTTCTTGAAGAGCCCGAGCTCATCGATCGGCTCTGGGACAACACGAAGTTCTTCAAGGAGGGCCTGAAGCGGCTTGGGTTCAATACAGGCGCCAGTGAAAGCCCGATTACGCCGGTGATCGCCGGCGACGCGCCGAAAGCCATGAAGCTGTCCGACCGGCTCTTCCAGGAAGGCGTGTTCGCGCAGGGCATCGGCTTCCCCACAGTGGCCCGCGACAAGGCGCGCGTGCGCACCATCGTGATGGCGACCCACACACGCGATGAGCTGCAGTTTGCGCTCGATGCATTCGCAAAAGTGGGCCGCGAGCTGGGACTTATTTAGAGGTGTACGTGGTCTAATACTCCTGTGAGGGTGCTGCTGCTCGCGCTCGCGCTTGCCGTGCCGGCGTATGCGGACGCCCAGACTGTTCCTGCACCCAACGACGGGGTCTCCCGCATCATGCGCGACCTCGAACGCGTGCTGTCCACCTCCGATTCGCGCGCCTACGCCGCGCTGTGCGCCCCTGGCGCCAACACAAGCCTGGATTTCCACGAGGAGTGGTTGCAGTCAGGGGTAACACGCGTCGTCGTGCAGGAGCGGCTGCGCGCCGAGATACCACAGGTGGCCAACGGGCTGGCCTACGATGTCTATGCCGACGTGCTGACCGAATATGGCAGAAACGCGCGCGTCGGGACGTTCCTCATCAGAGTCTTTCGCGAGTCGGCCGATGCCACAGAGTGGCGCATTGCGCGTCTGAACGTGCTGACGACTGTGCGCGGCCTGTACCGGCTCTCCGTGAACCCCGCCAAGCAGTACAGGATTGTGAACCTTGCACTGAGCGCGGAGGATTTCGAGCTGCGCGTTCCCAACGGAGCTGGCTTCGTCGCCGAAACCGACGCCGGCGTCACGGGCATCGTCATTCTCGGACGTGGCGAGATGACGTTTTCGCCAACGCCGGCAGCGGAGAAAGGGCAGGTCAAAATCTACGGCGGCAGCGACGCGCTTACGAGCCGGTTCGACTGGGTGTACTTGCGCGCCCATCCCGCCGAGTTCGACCGCCGGCTCGACGTCAGCACGTTCCATGCGCGCGACGTGGACGCTCGCGATTTGCGGCGCGCGGAAGCCGTCTTTCAGGAGAACCTGCCTCGGTCGTTCGGCATCGAGCTCGCCGACCTGAGCCGCGACAGGTGGTCGGTTATTCCCAAGTTCGGCGACCTCGTCGTCGAGATGAACACCGACCGCGCGCACCTCGCCTACATGAGGTCGGTGAACGACGCCGAAGATATCCGCTTTTTCGATCGCACGCGCAGCCGAACGATCGCGATTTACCCCTCGAAGGAGAAGCTCGCGACACGCGGCCCGTTTTTCAACGAAGACGATCAGGTCGACTTCGACATCGTCAACTACGACATCGAGGCGAGTTTCGATCCGCGGCGCGAATGGATCGACGGGAAGGCCACGCTGCTCGTGACAGCGCGCCGCAACCCGATTTCGTCGCTGGTGCTGACGCTCGCCGAGCCGCTGACCGTTCGTTCTGTCACGAGCGCGAAACATGGCTATCTGATGGCGCTTCGCGTCAGCGGCCAGAACGACATCATCATCAACCTGCCCGAGCCGCTGCGCCCGGACGTGCTGCTCGATCTCGAGTTCGTGTACGGAGGGCGGTTAACGGCGGTACCTCCTGAACGGGAGGCCATCGAGACCGATGCGGGGACTGCTGGACCCCACGGTCCGGCGCGTTTGGAGCAGGCGAACGAGTTCTTCAGCATCCAGGCCCTTCCCAGCTACATCTACACAGGCCGATCGGGGTGGTATCCGCAGGGAGATGTCACCGACTACGCAACGGCGACGATGCGGCTGCGCGTTCCCGAAGGTTATTCGTCGGTCGCGAGCGGAACGCTCGAAACGGGGTATCCGAAAACGCTGCCGCCCGAAGGGCGCACGGTGTGGACGGAGTACCGCTTCAGCGCCACGCAGCCGGTCCGGTACCTCGGCTGGGCGACGAGCCGCTTCGTTCACGTCGATTCGACATCGTTCTCGATCGCTGCTGCGGAGGGCGACGATGCGCCGCTGACGGGCGCGTCATACACATTTGGCGACATTGCTGTCGAATCCAGCGGCCTGCTGCAGCGCAGGGGCCGCGAGCTGTTCGAGGAAACGCAGCGGGTGATGAAATTTTACGGCTCGGTCGTTTCCGACATTCCCTATCCGAGCTTTACGCTGGCCATCGTCGAACGTGACCAGCCCGGCGGACACAGTCCGCCGTATTTCGCGGCGCTCAGCCATCCTCCGCCGGCGACACCGATCTCATGGCGGTCGGATCCCGCGTATTTCGACGGGTTCCCGGAGTTCTTCCTGGCGCATGAGAGCGCGCATCAGTGGTGGGGGCAGGCCGTCGGCTGGAAAAACTATCACGAGCAGTGGATCAGCGAAGGGTTCGCGCAGTACTTCGCCGCCATGTACGCCGAACATGCAAAGAAAGAGGGGGTTTTCCGACAGGTAATCGCGCAGATGGCGAGATGGACGCTCGACCGTTCCGATCAGGGTCCCGTGTACCTCGGCTACCGCCTCGGCCACATCCGCAACGACGGACGCGTGTTTCGCGCCCTCGTCTACAACAAGGGCGCGCTGACGCTGCATATGCTGCGCAAGCTCATCGGCGACGAGGCCTTTTTCCGCGGGCTGCGCCGCTTCTATTCCACGTGGCGGTTCAAGAAGGCGGGAACGGAAGACGTGAAGGCCGCGTTCGAGATCGAGGCGAACCGCGATCTCGACGAGTACTTCGAACGCTGGATATACGGGTCGTCCCTGCCGCGCATGAAGTTCAGCTACACGACCGAGCCGGACGCCGTTATCGTGCGTTTCGAGCAGATCGGCGAGCGCTTCGATGTTCCAGTGACGGTCACGCTGAAACACGGCACATCCTCGACAGATGTGACGGTTCCGGTCGCGGCGCAGGTGACGACCATGCGCATTCCGGTCAAAGCTCCTGTCCGGGGCGTCGGCGTGAACGAAGATGACGCCGCGCCAGTGGTCTTCGTCAGATAAAGACTTTTCGAAATAGAATTAAGCAGAGAATGGATACGGTAAGAGTCACCATCAACGGGCGGGAGCTCACGGTCGAAAAAGGCAGAACGGTCCTTCAGGCGGCTATCGAGAACGGTATCGAGCTTCCCTACTACTGCTATCACCCCGGCCTTGGTGTCGACGGCTCGTGCCGCGTCTGCATCGTGAAGATTGAGAAGATGCCGAAGCTGCAGACGTCGTGCTCGACGGTGTGCACCGACGGCATGATCGTGCACACCCAGACGCCCGATGTGGTGGAGGCACGCGCCGGCGTGTTCGAGTTCCTGCTCATCAATCATCCACTCGACTGCCCGGTGTGCGACAAGGGCGGCGAGTGCCCGCTGCAGGATTTTTCGTACCAGTTCGGTCCCGATCGCAGCCGCATGGAGTTTCCCCGGCGCACGTTCGACGGGGAGGGAGTCGAAGCAGACGTGGACTTCGGTCCGACGCTCATGCTGAATCGCAACAGATGCATTTTGTGCACGCGATGCATCCGATTCATGCGCGAGGTAGACGGCGACGCCCAGATCGGCATCACCGATCGCGGCGCCGGCAGCGAGATTTCCACCTACAAAGAAGAGGGCGTGCATTCCCTGCTTTCTGGGAATCTCATGGATGTCTGTCCGGTCGGCGCCATCACGACGCGCGACTACCGGTTCAAGTCGCGTCCGTGGGACAACCCTCTGGCCGCCGACACCATCTGCACGTTCTGCTCGAAAGGCTGCAACACCACCGTGTGGATCAAAGCGAAGCCCGAGTGGGCGCGCGGCGCGCAGATGGCCCGAGTCACACCGAGGTTCAACGCCCAGATCAACAGTTACTGGATGTGCGACATCGGACGCTTCGACTATCACTGGGTCGAAAGCGATCGCCGGCTCGTGCAACCGCTCGTGCGCGCCTCCAGCGGCGTGCAGCAACCCGTCAACTGGCACGACGCGTGGCGCGCGCTCCGCGAGCCCGTCACCGGAGCGCGGGAGGGACTTCACGTCCTCACGTCGGCTCATGCGTCCCTCGAGGAGCTGCATATCCTGAAGCAGCTTGCGAAAGGCGTAGGCACGCCGATCTCGGTGAGCTACACCGTTACTGAGAAGGCGCAGCCCGCTGGCGCGAAGTTCAAGGTATCGGCCGCGAACGCGCCCAACGTGAACGGCGCTCGTGACCTGGGCCTGAAGGTGCCCGCGGACAATGCGACCGCGCCGAATCTCGACGAACTTCGCGCGGCCGTCGAGAGTGGTCTCGTGAAGGCGCTTTATGTCTTCGACCCCGGGCCTCCCAGTTCACTCGGCGACGTCCGATGGATCGTCGGCGCCCGCGAGAGCGGCCGCCTGCCGCTGCTGATCGTCCACGGAGTCGTGCATTCGGAGCTCACAGCCGCCGCCGATTGCGTGCTCGCCGGATCGACTTCGTTCGAAAAGGACGCGTCGTACACCAACGACCAGGGCATGGTGCAAGGCGCGGCGACCGTCATTGCCGCGCCGGGTGATGCTCAGGACGATTGCCTCATTCTTGCGAACTTTGCGATGCTCCTCGGCCTTACGCTCTCGACGGCCGAGCGCGCACGTACCGAGATTGCCACCGAGCTCATGCATCTGCAGGCATACGGCCCGCTGCAGCAGATGATGTTCAACTGGCCGGTATCGGTGCGTACGTGGCTGCAGATGTCGAACCCGTCCGAGCGCTGGAAGTGGGATGTCCTGTTTCAGGATCTGCCCCCCGTGAAGGGCACCGTCGACCCGAGCTCGCTGCCTCCTGCACCGGCGTCGAGACCAGGGGAAGAGGGCCCTCCAGGCGTGATCCGGTTGAGGCCTGTCGAATAAATGCAGGAGGTCTCACTCTTCGCGGCGTTCGTGGCAGGGATTCTGTCCTTCATTTCCCCGTGCGTACTCCCGCTCATCCCGGGCTACGTTTCGTTCGTATCCGGCGTGACGCTCGAGGAGATGCGTGGAACCGCAGCTGCCACGGCATTGACGTCTCCGGGCACCAAGCGGCGGGCGGTCACCATGTCGCTTGCCTTCGTCCTCGGCTTCTCGCTGGTTTTCATCTCGCTCGGGGCATCCGCAACGGCCATCGGTACGCTGTTGATGGACCACCTGTCGCTCCTCGGCAAGATTGCGGGCGTCATCATCATCCTCTTCGGCCTGCACATGATTGGGGTGCTGAAGATTGACTGGCTCTACAACGAGAAACGGGTACACACCAATAAGAAGCCCGCAGGGTTCTTCGGCGCGATTCTGGTCGGCATCGCGTTCGCCTTCGGCTGGACACCCTGCATCGGGCCGATTTTGAGCGCCATCCTGTTTGTGGCGGCGGCGCAGGACACGGTGGGCCAGGGCGTTCAACTGCTGGCGGTGTACTCGGCCGGTCTCGGCGTCCCGTTCATCGCCACGTCGCTCGCGATCAATCAATTTCTCGCCGCATCGGCGCGAATCAGGAGGCACTACCATACGATCGAAGTCGTCTCGGGCGTGCTGATGATCGTCGTGGGTATCTTGATCTTCACCAACAAGTTCACGGTCATCGCCCAGCTGCTGACGCCGTACTTCCCCACGTTCTAAAAAAGGTACCGGGGGCTCAAGAACCACTGTACTATTGCGGTCGTCTCTGTTATATTCGCCTCCTCGATGAATTCTCGGCTGATACGAATTCTGATCGTTCTCATTTGTATCGCCATAGGACTCTCCGCAGGTTACTTTCTCAAGAACACCGATAGCGACCTGAACGCCCAACGTGCGTCGGCAGACATGCTGCGCGAGCACGCGGCAGCCCTTTCCGCGACGATCGCAGACGTGCGAGCCAGCCAGTTTGCCTACGTCGCCCGCGGCCAGAGCGAAACATTCTGGACGGCGCGCGTGGAGAGCCTCATCCCGACCCTTCAACAGCGCGCCGGCCAGTTCGGGGCAGCGCTGACGGCACCGGCCGCGCAGAGTGCGTTCGAGCCGGCTGTCGCGGCGCTCGAAAATTTCCGCTCGATCGACGCTCGCGTCAGCGAATTCGTGCAGAACGGCAGCTCGCTGCTCGCCGCCGACATGATCTTCTCGGACGGCCTCGAATCGATGGCCACCGCGTCGACCCAGCTCATGGCAGCGCTCAACGAAGAGCTTCAGCACCGGAACCGCAGCATAGCCGCCCTTCGCAACCGCCAGATCGCAGCCCTCGGCGGAGGGGCGGGCGTGGTTCTTCTGCTGATGGTTGGCCTCGCGCTGATGGGTAGCGCACAGGGTAAATCGGCTGAGCCCGAGGTAGCGGTGGTTCCTGCGGCGGATCCGGTCAGATTCGAAGCGCCGCTGCCCAAGGCGAGAGCGGCCGTCACCCCGAAACTGCTTCGGACCGCCCAGCTATGCCGCGAGCTCGCGCGCGTGGACGACAGCAGGGACCTGCCGGCTCTGCTCGAGCGCGCCTCGAAGGTAATCGACGCAACGGGCATCATCGTGTGGGTCGCCGAGCCGTCGCGCCAGGCCATGTCTCCCGCACTTTCGCACGGCTACGATGGCAAGATCGTCTCGAGAATGGGCAGCATCCACCGCGATGCGAATAATGCCGCCGCCGCCTCGTTTCGCTCGTGCGAGGTGCGAACTGTCGCGGGGGACGCGAACACGAAAGGCGCTGTTATCGTTCCTCTGATGACCAGCGAGGGATGTGTTGGCGTGATGTCCGCAGAAATGAAGAGTGGCGCCGAAAAGGACGAGAGCTGCCAGGCGCTCGCTACAATTTTCGCCGCACAACTCGCGACCCTCGTCGTAACCCCGTCCGCCGTACCCGTCAAGGTGGCCGCACAAGCGTAGCTGTCCGCGTTTAGGATTGTCACTGTCTACGAACAGTGACGGTTTCCCCCCCCAAATCAGCAATTTGTGGACTTTCTTATACGGCACACCTTTTGGATTACATCCAATCGGGGTCGCGCCGCGTCACCGAAGTGCGCTATAGGCAGGCGCTGGCATCGCCGCACTTCGGAGCATGTTCACGATGCGTGCTCGGCCCCTTTTGAGCGTGTCGCCGTTACGTTAACCGTTGAGGTTGTGCCATGAAAATGATTGCCCGCGGCTTTACGGCTCTCCTGCTCGCGCTCGCGCTGTCGGCGTGTGCCGGAACCTTGCGAAACCCCGATATCGCCGACGTCCGGCAGAACGCCGGGCACTACTCCGATCGTACCGTGACGCTCGACGGCACAGTTACCAGTTCGTGGGGCGTGCCGCTCGTACCCTTCAGGATGTACAAGGTCGATGATGGCACCGGCGAAATGACGGTGCTGTCGCGCGGTGGAAACCGTACGCCGTCAAAAGGCAGCCGCGTAAAGGTGAAGGGAGTCGTTCGCGACGTCGCCATGTTCAATGGGATGCCGCTCGGGCTGCATTTGGAAGAAAGAGACTTGGATATACGACGGAACTAACGAAAAACGAAGAGCGAAGAACGAATAGAGCACTCTGCGGACACCTTGCTTTATTCGTTTTCCGGTCTTCGTTCTTCGTTGCTAATTACGCGGTTATCTTCACCGCCACCACCGTCATGTCGTCGGCGCGTGCCCCTGCCTGACGGAAGCTCTCCACGGCCTCGAAGATGCCGTCCACAATCGCCTGCGCCGGTTGGTCAGCCAGTCGATCGACGAGCTCCACCAACCGTTCGGCTCCGAAGTCCTGTCCGAGATCGTTCTCGGCCTCATGAATGCCGTCGGTGCAGAACACGTACAAATCGCCCGCCTTCAGATCGAACGTCAGCTCCTCGTAGGTCGTGCCTGGAAACGATCCCAGAGGCACGCCGGGCAATTGAATCGGCGTCGAAACGCCGTCGCTGCGCCTGATTGGGTAGGGCAGCCCGGAGTTGGCCATCACGAGCTGGCGCTTCTTGAAGTCGAACGAGGCATAGCAGAGCACACAAAAGTATTCTTCGAGCTGCCGCTCGTGCAGAATCGCGTTCATCGACGCGAGCACGCCCGCGGGGCTCGACCTGATGGTCGTAAATCGACGCCGGAACGTGCGCGAGCGCACCAGCTCGCCGGCAAAGGCACCGTAGAGCGCCGCAGGAACCCCCTTGCCCGACACGTCGCCGACGGCCACGACGAGCGTGCCCGGGTCTGGCGAGAGATAGTCATACAAGTCGCCGCCGATCTGCCTTGCCGGCTCGAATCTTGCGGCGAGCTCGACGCCCTTCAGCCGCTTCGGCGGTTCCGTCGGCAGCAGCGCGATCTGAACTCGTCGCGCAAACTCGATCTCGCGCTCGAGTCGAAGCTCGCTCGCTCTCACGGTTTCGTAGAGGCGCGCATTCTCGATGGCTACGGCCGCCTGGCTGGCGAGGATGCCGAGAATTTCGGCGTGACGCTGGGTAAACGCGCCCAGCTCCGGGCTTTCGAGATCGAACACGCCCAGGCATCGATCCTTCAGCAGCAGGGGGACCACGAGCTCCGAGCGCACGTCGTCGAGCACCTTGATGTAGCGTGGATCGGTCGAGACGTCATCGACGACGAGCGACACTTTGTGCTGGGCCGAGTAACCGACGAGCCCCTGGCCAATGGGGACGTTGAGCATGTTGGTCTTCACGCCGTACTGCAGCGCGACCTTCGCCTCGAGAACCTGCGTGGCTTCGTTGACGAGCAAGATGCCGAAAGTGCGGTAGTCGATGACGCGTTTGGCCAGAATCGCGATGCGGCTGAGCAGCTCGTCGAGATCGAGGATCTCCGCCACTTCGCGGGCGATCTCGGTAAGCGTCTCGAGCGTCTCGCCGTAATCGCGCTCCTGCTCGAACATGCGCGCGTTGGCGAGCGCCTGCGCAATGTGCACGCCGAACTGCGAAAGGATCTGCTTCGTCGCGCTCGCTGAAGGCGCCGATTTTGTCGCTCAGCAGGTTGAGCGCGCCGAGCACGCGTTTCTTGTGCCGAAGGGGCACGACGAGCTGTGCGTTCACGCCGGGCACGAGGCCCAGATATCGCGAATCCTGATGAACATCGTTGACGAGGATTGCCTTTTCCTCGGCCACCGCCGCCCCGACGATGCCTTCGCCGACCTTGAGGCGGAAGTTCTGCACCATGTCGAGCGGATAACCCTCGGCGTACGCGATTTTCAACACCTGTCGCTTGTGGTCGAGCATGTAGACGGAGAACACCGTGAACGACGTCAGCCGGGCGATGAGGCCGGGAATGCGGCGAAGCAGCTCATCGAAATCGAGGACGGCCGATACTTCGCGGCCGAGCTCGAACAACGTGGCGACGAGTTCCTGGTCTTGCGGACGAGCAGCGGTTTCGGTCATGTGGTCGCGGTCTGGAGGCCGGAAAGCCGACCTGTATAATATCAGTCTCGATGGAACCGCTGACGCTGCCGCTCGACTACGCGGCCATTGAAAAGATCCTGCCGCATCGCTACCCGTTTCTTCTCGTCGATCGCATCACCGAACTCGAAATGGACCGGCGCATCGTCGGATTGAAGAATATTTCGTCGAACGAGCCGTATCTGATGCGCTCGCCCTCGGGCCCGATGGTCCTGCCGCCGACGATTCTCACGGAAGTGATCGCGCAGGTCGGGGCCATCCTGATTCTCGCCAAGCCGGAGAATCAGCAGAAGCTCCCGTTTTTTGCCGGCATCGAACGGGTCCGCTATCGCCGGTCCGTTCACCCCGGCGATGTCGTCATAATCGAAGTGATCGTGAAGCGCCTGCGCAGCCGCATGGGCGTGCTGGCCGGCAGCGCCAGGGTCGCCGGCAACGTCGTCGTCGAAGGCACGATGACCTTCGCTCTCGGACCACGCGACGCGAAATAGGCAGCGCCTATTTGAAGACCAGCGCCACGCTTCCCATCTTGACCCCGCGCGATGTCCAGCTCGCCCACCGCGCATCGGGGTTGAAGTAACGGTACAAGTCGAGGAGCGCCGGCGCGAGCACCATCGCGCCGATCCAGCGCTCGTCAATGCGTCGAGACACAGCCATGCCACGGGTATCACGCTCGATTGGACCCGTCTTTCCGAACGCGGCGCCCGAATACACAAGCGACGTGACGACATGAAAGGTGAGCATGCCCTTGCGAAACGGGCTCTGCTCGTCCTTCAAGTGAGGATGGTGGGTGAGGATCTGCTCGCTGTAGAGATATTGCGCCCAGAAGCCCGCTGAGGAGACGACGTACTCGCGTCGCGGTGAAAGATTGGGGGCATGCGACAACGCGAAGAACGGAATGCCCTTGTAGTCGACTCTCTTGATCGTGACCTTCTCCTCGAACGCCCAGTTCGCGACGAGATGTCCGCCTTCATGGATTCCAAGGCCGGCCAGGCCGCCGAGCAGAACCTTGCCGAACTTGGAGCCACCGGACTCTTCCTGGGCCCAGGCTGGCGACGCGGCAAAAAGGACGAGCATCGCGCAGCGTGCTATCCTCGCCACAACACCCGTCCGAGACGCGAGTGGTAGGCGGTGAACTCCCCCTCGCCGTCCTCTGCGAGCGCCTGCTTCACCTGGTTGATTTTGGCGTCGAGGTCGTCGGCGGCCGAGAGAATCATCGCTTCGATCGTCATCGGCTCGACCGGCGCGCCGAACTCTTTATGCCCGTGATGCGACACGATGAGGTGCTCGATCTGCGTCCGCAGCACGTCAGGAAACTCAGGGATGGCAGCTATCGTCGCGCGAACCATCATCGTGCCCAGCGTGACATGACCGACCAGGTTGCCTTCGCGCGTGTAGCTCGTCGACCGGTCGTACTCCAGCTCTTCGAGCTTTCCGATATCGTGCAGCAGCGCACCGGCGGTCAACAGATCCTGGTTCGCACCGTAAGCGGCGCCCAGCGTGAGCGCCGATCGCGCGACCGAGAGTATGTGTTCGAGAAAGCCGCTCCGGTATGCGTGGTGCACCGTCTGCGCAGCCGGCCAGATACGGAGCCTCTCCGCATGCCGCGCGGTGATGCGGTTCAGGAGCTCGCGGACGAAAGGATCGCGCACGTGGAGAATCAGCTGCTCGAGATCGCTCCACATTTCGTCGACCGGCCGGGGCGCAGACAGAACGCAGTCTTCCTCCCGAAAACCCTGCCCCTTGTCCTGATCAGGATTCACTCGGCGAATCTTCTCGACGACAAGCTGTAGCCGTCCGTTGAACAGTTCGGTGCGCCCCTGTACTTTCACGAAGTCGCCGCTGTCGAATTCTTCGCGAAGACGGGCCACCTCACTGAAGATCCGTGCCCTCAGGAGACCTGTCCGGTCCTGCAGCAACATCGAGATGAACAGGTCTCCCCCGCGCCCGTGCCGCACGTCTTTCCGGGTGCAAAGAAAGAATCCCCAACCCGCCAGTTCCGGGGTCAGCACTCGGATATTCGGGAAGTGCGTCGAAGACATTCGCCGCTCATCATATCCAATCCGGTAATCCCAATCTTCCAATCCGCCAATCTTCCAATCTTCCAATTCGCGTTACAATTAAAGCTCCCATGACGAAGCTCTCAGTCGTAACCGTCGCGCTCTGCTTCGCCCTCGCAGCGGGCGCCTGCTCGAACAATGAAAGCGCCGGCACCGCGCCTGGCGGCGACGCGGCGAGCACCGCCGGCGGCGCCAAGAACGCTGCGGCACAGCCTGCCGTCGCGGCGCCCGAGCCGGACTATCCTCAGCCGGCAGTGGTCATACCGCCGAAGCCCAAGCCTGGCGCGCCGCATGGGCCGGGTTTCGATATGCCGCTGATCGACGTCGAGGGCTATATGCCGGCACGTCCGATCGACGTACTGAAGGACGCACACGTCTTTACGGCCGACCATCCCGAGGTGGCGAGCTACGTACCGTGCTATTGCGGATGCGGCAATGCCGGCCATAAGAACAACGCCGACTGTTTCGTCAAAGGGCGCGATCCCGAGGGGCGCGTGACCGAGTGGGAACCGCACGGGGTCTCGTGCGCCGTGTGCATCGACATCGCTGTCGACTCGATGAAGATGAGGAACTCGGGCGCTTCGGTCATGGCCATTCGCAAAAAGGTGCAGGGCGACTACCGCCCGCGCTTCGCGACCAGCGAAACGCCGACTCCGGCTCCACCGCAGGGTAAATAACGTTGCTCGAGCACCGCGCCGACGCCTTCGCAAGGCTGTTCGAGGCGGTTCACGAAGGCGTCTACATCGGCCTGCTGGGCCCTCGAGAAACAACGACTCTCGCGGCCAATCCCTACCTTAAAGTGATGTTCGGCTACGCGGCCGATGCGCGCGACGGGCAGATTCGCCCGTTCGATGGCCCCCGTTTCGTCGATCCAAAGGCGCGCGTCGCATTCATCGCGCGGCTCGCGTCGGAGGGCGCCGTCACCGACTATCTGCTGCGCCTTCGTCGCGTCGATAACTCACCGGTATGGGTTGAAGTAACGGCGCATGCCGATTCGCCTTCGCAGGATGGATCGGTCCGCATCGACGCGCTCGTGCGCGACGTAAGCGAGCGGAAGAAGCTCGAGGATCAGACGCGCGACCTCTACCATCAGCTCCTCCAGGCCGAGAAGCTGGCCGCGCTGGGCCAGACGATTTCGGGCGTCGCCCACGAGCTGAATAACCCGCTCGCGACGATTTTGACCTGGGCCGAGCGTCTGTCTCAGCGCCCTCCTTCTGAAATAGACGAGAAAACGAAGCGGGGCCTCGAGACCATCTTGAGTGAATCGGAGCGTGCCGCCAAGATCGTCCGCAATCTGCTGACCTTCGCGCGCAAGCGGCAATCGACCCGCGCCATGGTCGACCTGAACCAGGTCGTGCGAGAGACGCTCGCACTGCGATCCTACGAACAGCGCATCACCAACATTACGATTGTCGATGCGCTCGCCTCAGGTCTCCCCCAGGTGTTCGCCGATGCCCACCAGGTGCAACAGGTTCTGCTGAATCTCATCATCAATGCCGAGCAGGCCATGCTGACGGCAAACGGACGGGGCACGCTTGTCGTCCGCAGCTGGCACGACGTCGAGCGGGAGTCGATCGTGCTCGAGATTAATGACGACGGACCTGGCATCAAGGAAGAGCTGCAACCGAAGATTTTCGACCCGTTCTTTACAACGAAAGAAGTTGGCAAGGGCACAGGCCTGGGGCTGACTGTTGCCTATGCGATTGTGCAGGAGCACGGTGGCCGCATTCGCCTTGCGTCGGACACCGGTTCAGGCGCGTCGTTCTATGTCGAGCTTCCGGTAAGCGGCACGCCGCTTCAACGTGACGCCATCACGCCGCCGAAGGCCGACTTCGCCGCCCTCGCCGGCTCGACCGTGCTCGTCGTCGAAGACGAGCCCGCACTCGCGGCGGCGGTAAGCGAGGCGTTCACGGACGCGGGATTCGTGGTCGATCGCGCGGGCGACGGCGCAGAGGCCCTCCGCCGCGTCGCGGCGAAGTCCTACGACCTGATTGTGTGTGATTTGAAGATGCCGAGGATCGACGGCAGGCGCTTCTATCAAAAACTGGCCGCGACGCATCCCGATGCCGCGCGACGCGTCATGTTCGTCACCGGCGATGTCGCGGGAACCGAGGCCGAACGATTTCTTCAGGACAGCGGCTGCCGCTGGCTCGCCAAACCGTTCAGGCTCGGCGATCTGCTTCGGACCGCTCGCGAAATACTCGCCTGAACAAACGAAGGGACGTCAACATACGTGACCGCCCTCCTGACTGTCGACTACCTCGCCACGGCCACCGCCACCCGCGATGTCTGCGGCGCGACGCGCGCCGCCACGTATTTTTTGGCCAGGCCCGGCGTGATGTTGACGACCACCGCCGGCGCCTTCGCCGCGATAGCTGCTGGCGTGCTCGCTGCCGCGGTCGGACGCGGATGCAGCGCCGCTTTCGCCATTGACGGCTTCTGATGAAATGCGAGCACGGCGCTCTTGAGCGCGCTCATCGCTTCGGCCGGAGCCATGTCGGCCAGGACAATGCGCAGGCGCTTGATCGCGCGCGCGTGCAGCTGCGAGACGCGCGACTCGTTGACGCCGATCTCTGTGCCGATCTGCTTCATCGTGACGTCACCGTAATAGTAAAGCGTGATGACCTTCTGCTCGCGCGGCGGCAGGGAAGCGATGGCGGTCCGAACCTTGTCCTGCATTTCGCAGCGCTCGTAGGCCGCGTCCGGCGCTTCAGGCTCCGACGGCACGAGAGCGGTCGGAAGACACGCTTCGTCGACGGTCTCGCTGGTGGCCAGTGGCGATGTCGATTCGATGGTGTGGATGCGCACGATGGTGCGGCCGAGCCGCTTTTCATCGGTGCCGACCTTCGCCGCCAAATCCGACAACGACGGCTCGTGGCCGAGCTCGCGGCGAAGCGCCTCGCGCGCGGCTTCGAGCTCGCGTCTGACGCGGCGGACGCCGCGCGGCCAGGCATCGCGGCGAAGCGCGTCGATCATGGAGCCTCGAATGCGCCGTTCGGCGAACGTCTCGAACTTGATGCCGCGGCCCTCGTCGAACCGGTGAGCGGCGTCGATTAGCCCGATCACACCGTCTTGCACCAGGTCTCCCACATCAATTGAGTGCGGCATCGTCGACGCCATCCGGCGCGCGAGAGCTTCCACAAAGGGCAGTCCGTTGACGATGCGACGGCTTTGGGCCATGGGTTGGACGCGCATTTCGTTCTTGGCTCCTCTAAGGCCGGAAAACCCGGCACGGGCCGGCTAATCGCAAGCGAGGTACCAGTATCGACACGAAGAAAAAACGAAGTTGTTTCTGTGGCAGGATGACTTACGTAAGTCCTTTTTCCTGTTATATTTGACGTTTGAAGCTGTGGACGAATGAATGATGAATCCGGTGGATGTACCGGCTAGAAATCGCCAACTTGTTGACGATCTGCCCCAGAGTCGTCAATTTGATGGCAGTTTCTGATCACAGTTTTGGGTGTTACAAGTGGTAATTCTGCGCGGGCACTTCCTCTGATCCGCCGGAAGCTCATTTGTGAGAATCAGGCTTCTGAAGCTCTCTTGCCCATCTGCATACGGATCTGCTTGGCGGTTCCCATGGCGTCGAGCACGCTGCTCACGACCTGGGTGGCGCGCGAGCGACTCATTTCGTCCGGCGCCTTCTTTTCGAGCAGCTCGGCATGGGCGAGGATGATGCCGAGCTGATTGTTCAGTTGGTGAAAGAGCTGGCGAAGTTCCCGAGGCTGTTCCATAGAACCCCGTTCGAGCAGATCTGCGACTGAATAGGACCGACGATGCATTTTATCTCCCGTGAAGACTGAGAAAAGCCGGCCAGACCAATTAGTGCTGAATCTGAGTGTTGTCGGTCTCCTCGGGCCTTCTCCACAGTGAGTCTGCGAAGATACGGACCGAGCCACCGGCAGTACGCACGTACTGCACCTTGCCGCCGGCTATCCAGTTGTAGATCGTGCGCCGGCTCACTCCTACCAATTCGCAGGCCTTCATGATCGAGAGCGTCTGTCTGTCGATGTCCACTGTCGTTCCTCCCTCGAAAATCCCGTATCGGTAGCGCCTGCACAACTCTGTAGGCCCCAACACCCGAGCGTCACTTTGTTGGCGGCTCGACATTCCCTTTTACTTTCAACTTTTCACTTTCCACTTTCTATGTCAAAGTATTGACACTCTTATAAATGGCTGAATCAAGGAAACATCTCCTGCTCGTCGAAGATGAGGTATCGCTGCGGCAAACGCTCGCCGAGCGTCTGACCGAGCAGGGTTTCGAAGTGGCACAGGCCGACACGGGCGAACAAGCGATCGAACAGCTTGCAGAATTTGCCTTCGATATCGTCGTCACAGACCTGCGGTTACCGGGACTCGACGGCACGCGCGTGCTTGAAGCGGCGCTGCTGCGCTACCCCGACATCGTGGGCATCATCGTCACCGGTTACGGAACGGTGAAGGATGCGGTCGAAGCCATCAAGCGCGGCGCCACCGATTTTGTCACCAAGCCGTTTCAGTTCGACGAGTTGCTCCATGCGCTGGACTCGGCGCTCGAGAGACGCCGGCTCAAAGCCGAAAACGCGTATCTTCGCTCACAGCTTCAGGAGCGCTACAAATTCGACGGACTCATCGGACGCAGCCCTGCGATGCGCGCGCTGTTTCAGCTGCTCGAAACCGTCTCCGCATCGGCGAGCACGATCCTGATCACCGGCGAAACGGGCACCGGCAAGGAAGTGGTGGCGCGCGCGATTCATCACAACAGTCCGCGGCGCGCCCAGCGGTTTGTCGCGCTCAATTGCGGCGCGATTCCCGAAACGCTGCTCGAGGACGAGCTCTTTGGTCACGTGCGCGGCGCCTTTACAGGCGCCATCGGGACACGGCAAGGCCGCCTCGAACAAGCGCACAAGGGTACGTTGTTCATGGATGAAGTGGGGACCATGAGCGCCGGGATGCAGATGAAGCTCTTGCGCGTCCTGCAAGAACGCGAGTTCGAGCGCGTCGGTGATACCCACACCACGAAGGTGGATGTGCGAGTCGTGGCGGCGACCAACAGCGACCTGCAGAAGATGGTGGCCGACCGCGTGTTTCGTGAAGACTTGTTTTACCGTCTGAATATCATCCCGATCCATCTGCCGCCTCTCCGCGATCGGAAAGAAGACATCCCGCTCCTCGTCCAGCATTTCCTGAAGAAGTTCGCCGTCCAGGACACCGGGGCTGTCGGCGCGAAGTCAGGTCTTTCGCGAGGCCCCGAGCACGAGGTGCGGAGCCTTTCGATCTCTCAGCAGGCGACGCGGTGCCTTATGGCGTACCCATGGCCAGGCAACGTACGTCAGCTCGAGAACGCGATAGAGCGCGCCGTTGCCCTGAGCGGCGGGCGCACGCAGATCGAGACGTCCGACCTGACCCCGGATATCCAGCAGGCGGCGCATGCGGCGGCAGCGCCCGACGTGACTCTCCCGGAAGGGGGTATCGATTTCGAGCGTTACATCAGTCGAATCGAGCACGATCTGATCCGCCGCGCGCTCGAGAAGACCGGTGGAAATAAAGGGCAGGCGTCGAAATTGCTGAACCTCAAGCGGACGACACTCGTGGAAAAACTGAAGCGCCTGGAACCCCGCACCGACGCGTAGCGATGATTCTGCACGCCGTGCTTTTTCGCCCGAAGCCGGGGCTCACCGAATCCGATCGCGAGGCGATGTTTGTCGCGCTGCGCGCCGCTGCGAGCGGCATTCCGACCGTGCGGCGTTTCGAGATCGGCGCTCGGGCTATTCACGGCGCAGCGTACGAAGCCCTGATGACGCAGGATTTTCCGTTCGCTGCCTTCATCGAGTTCGACGATATTCCAGGGCTCCAGGCGTATCTCCGGCATCCTCAGCACCAGCGGCTCGGCGAGTTGTTCTACTCGCTGCAGGAGGCGGCGCTCGCGTACGACTACGATGTGCGGACAATCTCTAGAGCCGACGCCGGGTAGGGCCGTCCCGCCTGGTTGATACTTCAAATCGCGTGGGTCTATCTTCGAACGCCTACAGCCGAGCACCCGTTTCTCTGTCATTTACCCTAGAGAACCGCCGCTCAACCCCGTTCATGTAGTTTGTAATGTTTGATTTGCCGTCTTTTCTCTGCGCCGACGGTCAATTGACTTAATTTGCCGTCGCGTCACCACCACGATTGGTGCCAAGGATGGCTATCTGACGAACGACTTTAGTTCGAACAACCGAGATGCATCTACAGTGTTCTCATCGGTCGCATCGTGACCCAAGCCGACGTTGAAAAAAAGTTGAATGATGTCGCGGGACTCCGCGATCGACGCTGCGGAATTGATGGCCGTTCTGAGATGTCCGCCGTTGTGGAGCCCCTTGGAGTACCACGACATGAGAGCGCGGAGTTTGTTGACGACCCACCTTTCGTGGCGCGACCGATCCCCAATGGAAAAGCGCTGAGGGGTCGGATCCTGGTGTCCCGCCCGGTGCCTGAACCCGGACGGCTCGCACTCTTCTCCGCTGAGAAGCAGATCAACGTAGTCGAGCAGAAACTCACCGCGATCTTCGAGCGTCACAGGGCGCGCGGGACGGCCCGCCGCGAGGTCGGCGGCTTGCGCAAGAATCCACGGATTCCGAAGGACGCCCCGCCCTACCAGCACACCGCTGACGCCGGTCGTCATGCGGGCAAGAATATCCTCTGGCTCGACGCAGTCGCCCGATCCCAGCACTGGAATGTTTACCGACTCGGCCACGCGATCGATGAGACCCCAGTCTGCATGCCCGGAGTACCGACTGCGAGGCCGTACGGCCGTGCACCGCGACAGCCGAAGCACCGGCGCCTTCCACGCGTCTGGCGAGTTCGGGAGCATTGACCGATTGTTCGTTCCATCCCGCGCGCATCTTCACCGTGACAGGAATTTTCACGCGTTTGGTCATGGCCGCAATCACCGAGGCCGCATGATCCGGCTCGCGCATCAGGCTGCAGCCTGCATTGTGCTTCGCGATCTTGGGCACGGGGCAACCCATGTTCACGTCGACAATGTTCGCGCCCAACCCTTCCACTATCTGCGCGGCATCAGCCATCTTCTCCGGATCGCCGCCGAAAATCTGGATCGAGACGGGGCGCTCTTCTTCGGTGTATTCGGCGTACTCGAGCGTGCGATCGATGCCGCGCACGAGGCCATCGGAACTGACCATCTCGGTGACGACGAGCCCGCAGCCTCCGTGGCGCTTGACGAGACGGCGAAACGCCGTATCCGTCATGCCGGCCATGGGCGCCACGACGAACGGAGACTCCAGGGAAACAGCGCCGATCTTCATGCGGAAATGATTATGGCACGGCTGTCCCTGGCATCGCCCGGGATGACGCAACTAGAGATGTGTACAGCTAATACGGCTTGACGTCGGCCGCGTCGACCTCGACGCTGACGCCCTGTCCAATCAGATCGACAGCCAGAATGAGGCGCGCGTGCGTGCCCTTCCGGACCAGACGCCCCACGACGCCTTTGAGCGCGCCGTGTTTTACCTCGACCATCATGCCTTCGCGGATGAGGGGGCACGGGTCGTACTGCAAATCGCTGTCGAGAAGGCGTCGAATGCCTTCGATTTCATGCTCGGGAATGGGCGCCGGCTTTCCCTCGAAGGATACGATGTTGACGACCCCGGTACACTTGAGAATCGTCAGGGTTTCCTCTTGCTTGAAGCGCGCGAAACAATACCCGGGAAAGAGCGGCCAGTCGATTTTCTTCTTTCGATCTTTCCAGCGGCTCCAGCGCGTGATGGTGGGAAGGAACGCGTCGATGTGCTTCCGCGCGATTTGGTCGCGCACGACCTGCTCGTGACGCGAGCGTGTCCAGATGGCGAACCAGCTTGGCGGCATGCTCCCTGATTCAGAATCCAAAATTACATTCCGGAGTCTGAATTCTTAGAAGGTCGGCTCGGCTTCAACGCCGATCTCCCAGGCCTTGCGGAGATCCTCGTTCTTCCACTCGATGATGGCCTGCGATCGCAATCGTGCGATGTACTTCTTCAACTCGCCGCCGATCTTCTCTGAGGACAGCCTGTCGGCTATGCGCGCGCGCGCCGCCTCGAACGGGAGGGTGGTCGATTCGATCGAAGACTCGAGCTTGAAGAACTGCGCGCCGGTCGCCGTGTTCAGCACGGGCGTCAGGTCGCCCACTTTCATCGACGAAATCATCTTCAGCACCTGTTCGTTCATCTCATCACGCGAGATCGGCCCGATGAGTCCGCCATTGGCCTTCGACGGGGAATCCGACACTTCTGCGGCTACCTTCTCGAAAGCCTCACCCTTGATGATGCGCTCGCGGATGCCTTCGGCTTTTTCGCGTGCCTCGTCGAGCGCGCCGACGCTGGCGGCCTTCTTCACCGGGTCGACGGTCGCATTCACTTGAATCTCGCGAAGCGTCACGCTGGGGGTCGTTCCGAATTCCGAGAGGTGAGAGTCGTAGTACGCGCGCTCTTCGGCCTCGGTGACGTCGACGCGGGCGCCGATTTCGCGCTGCTGTACCTGGCCGATGAGGATGCGCTTGCTCAGCATCTGCTTCAACTGCGCGAGCGTCATGCCTTCGGACTTGAGAGCGGCTTCGAAGGCTGCTTCGCTCTCGATCTTGTTGTCTTTCCGGATCGATTCGAGCACCTGCGCAAACTGCGCGTCGCTGACCGAAAGCCCCAGCTCCTTCGCACGCTGCATCAGCAGCATTTCATCGATCACGGTGACGATGGCCTGCGGAGTGACCTGCGCGAGTAACTTGGCAAGCTCCGCATCGGACAACCGGCTCGCGTCCGGCTGGTTCGGCAGCTCTCGAAGCGCGGAAAGCTGAATCCGATGGAACTCGGTCTGAGTGACGATTTCGCCGTTCACCTTCACGAGCACCTGCTCGAGAATCTCGGCTGAAACGGCGGTCCCCAGGGCGGCGACCGTCAGAACGGCAAATACTGCTTTCTTCATCTGATCCTTATTGTATTCCGGCCAGTTCCGCCAACAAACCTTGCACTCTCGTGAATACGCCGCCCGGCGCGCTCGGATCTTCCTTCGGAGGCTTCAGAATCTCCTCCTTTGTGAAGCCTGCCTTCACCTCGCCGGCCGTCGCGCGGGCGGTCCACCAGCTCGCACCGCTGCCCTGCCGCGCCCTGGCTTTTGTGCCCAAAGGCGGCGCGCCGGGTCCAGTCAGGACCCGGCCTCCGGACAGGTAGGGCGGGTCCTTTTGGACCCGCCGTCGCCCGTAAGTCCAGCTTTATGGTCCCTGGCGGCACCAGGGCCGTGTCACCCCTACCCCCTATCACCTTGAGCAGGCGCTCCACATTCAGACGTCTGCCCTGCGTATCCGGTCTTATCTTGATGACGACCGTCTGCGCCTCTCGGTCGATCGACTCGATCCCGAGCCTGTCGGCCATGATGCGGATGCGGCCGTACTGCGCCAGATGCTCGACCGTCTCGGGCACCGGCCCATACCGATCGCGCAGCTCGTTGATGAATCTGGTCGAGTTCGTCGTCGCTGCGCGCGTCGGCGATCTTGCGGTAGATCATCAGGCGCTGGTTCATCTCGGGCACGTACGCGGGATCGATCTTCAAGTCCACGCGCAGGTTCACAGCGGCGCGCACGTCGTCGACGAGCTCTTCGCCTTTGAGCTCGCGCACCGCCTGCTCGAGGAGCTTCATGTACATCTCGAACCCGACGGTCTCGATGTGCCCGCTCTGCTCGCCGCCGAGCAGATTGCCGGCGCCTCGGATCTCCAGGTCGAGCGCCGCGACCCGGAATCCGCTGCCGAGATCGCTGAACTCGCGAATGGCTGCGAGCCGCTTCTTCGCAACCGGCGACAAGGTCGTTTCCGGTGGAATCAGCAGATACGCGTACGCCGGCCGATCCGAACGGCCGACGCGCCCGCGCAGCTGATAGAGCTGCGACAATCCGTAGCGGTCGGCGCGATTGATCAGGATGGTGTTGACGTTCGGAATATCGAGCCCGTTTTCGATAATCGTCGTCGCCAGCAGCACGTCGTACTTCTTGCCGATGAAGTCGAGCATCGCCCTCTCGAGCTCGTCTTCTCCCATCTGGCCGTGCGCAACGACCACGCGCGCCTCCGGCACGAGCCGCCGAACGAGGTCGCCGATCGAGAAGATCGACTCGACCCGGTTGTGGACGAAGTACACCTGACCGCTGCGCTCGAGCTCGTGCCTGATGGCGTGCGCGATCACGTGCGAATCGAACTTCACGACGTTCGTCTGAATCGAGAGGCGATCTTTCGGCGGGGTCTCGATGATCGACATGTCGCGGATGCCCACGAGCGACATGTTCAGCGTGCGCGGTATGGGTGTCGCGCTCAGCGTCAGCACGTCGACCTTCCGCCGCATCTGCTTGATGCGCTCCTTGTGCGTGACGCCGAAGCGCTGCTCTTCGTCGACGACCAGCAGCCCGAGGTCTCTTGAACTGAATGTCCTTCGACAGCAGGCGGTGCGTGCCCACGATGACGTCGACTTTGCCGGCGCCGAGATCCTTGATGATCTGATCCTGTTCGGCCTTGCTGCGGAAGCGGCTGACCATTTCGATCGTCACCGGAAATCCGGCGAACCGTTCGGTGAGCGTCTTCTGATGCTGAAACGCCAGAACGGTTGTCGGCGCGAGGAACGCGACCTGCTTGCCGTCCATCACGGCCTTGAACGCGGCGCGCATCGCGACTTCCGTTTTGCCGTACCCGACGTCGCCGCAGAGGAGACGGTCCATCGGCGTCGGCGATTCCATGTCGCGCTTGATGTCGGCGATGGCGTTCACCTGGTCGACCGTCAGATCCCACTCGAACGCATCGTCGAACTCGCGCTGCCAGTGCGAGTCGGGGCTGAAGGCGTGGCCCGGCACCGCCTTGCGCGCGGCGTACAGCTTGAGAAGCTCTTCGGCCATGTCGCGCATGGCCTTCTTGACGCGGGTCTTGGTGCGCTCCCACGAGGTGCCGCCCAGCTTGTCGAGCGCCGGCTTTGCCGTGCCGCTGTACTTCTGGACGAGATCGAGCCGCTCGACCGGAACGAATAGCTTGTCTTCGCCGAAGTAGCGCAGCTCCATGAATTCCTGCATGGAGTCGCCGACGCCGATCTGTTTGAGCCCGACGAACCGCCCGATGCCATGGTCGACGTGCACGACCAGATCTTCGACCTTGAGATCGCGCAGGTCCGACAGGAACGTCTTGGCAATCGAGCGGTGCCGGTCGCCCTTGCGCTCTACCTTGGTCCGCTCCTCCTCGAAGACGTCCGGCTCGGCGATGACCTGCAGCTCGGCCCCCGGGAGCCGGAACCCCTTCGAGAGTTGACCGACGGTGATGTGGACGGCGACGTTCAGCAGCTCGTCCGTTCTGTCGATCAGCACACCGCGCAGGCCGTATTCGGTAAGCAGCTCTGCCGTGCGCTCGGCGCGCCCCTCTGTGCCCGCGACGAACAGCACGGTGTCCCCGCGCTCGCGCATGCGCCTGACTTCGGCGATCCACTCCTGAATGCGGCCGCGGAATTCGACCGCCGGCTGACAGGCGATGTCCAGGGTGGGTCGCGTTGGCGACATGGGTCGGGTTGGCGACATGGGTCGCGTTGGCGACGCTGGTCGGGTTGGGGGCGTCGGTCGGGTTGGCGGCGTGTGGTCGTAGGGCTCGACTTCAGTCGAGCCTTCGCCAATCGCCAGCTGATCCAGCCGCGTGGCTGTCGCAAGCCGCTCGCTGACTTCGGCCCACGGGATCAGCAGCTCTTCGGGCGCCGGCGAGCTCGGGTTGTCAGCTCCCGCCTCTTCGAAGCTCGCCTGCGTCT
Source organism: Vicinamibacterales bacterium (assembly GCA_963744405.1). Classification (GTDB taxonomy): domain Bacteria; phylum Acidobacteriota; class Vicinamibacteria; order Vicinamibacterales; family JAMQPK01; genus JAMQPK01. The sequence continues at coordinate 57,655 of CAVUTO010000015.1, read as the reverse complement.
GCTCGACCAGCTCTGGCGGCCTGCGCCGCTGCGTCCTCTTCTTCAACAACGATGAAGGACAGATCGCGATCGGCAGGAAGGTAATCAAAGAAGGTCGCCGAGCCCGATTTCTCGGTCAGCGGAACGACCGCGGCCTGATCGAGCGTCTCGATCGAGCGCTGCGTGGACGGATCGTACCGGCGGATCGATTCGACGGTCTCGCCGACGAACTCGACGCGAATCGGATTGTCGGCCCCTGCCGGAAAATAATCGACGATGCCGCCGCGAACACAGAATTCGCCGTGTTCGTCGACCGGATCCTCGCGGGTGAAACCGGCGTCGGCCAGAAGATCTCCCAGCACGACGGGGTCCAGGTCCATTCCGTTCCTGAGCTCGATCGCGGCGGCCTCGAGACTGTCGGGGGCGCTCAGCCGAGTCAATAGCGCGGCGGCGGAAGCGACGACGACCCTGGCGGTGCCGTTCGCGATCGCATGCAGCGCCGACGCGCGGGCAGACGCGACGCCGAAATGGGGTGCGATGTTGCGATACGGATCGATCTGCAGCGACGGGAACGGCTTGACGGCGTCTTCGAGTGCCGCGGCAGAGGCGCCTTCGAGCGCGGCCATGAAAAATCGCGTGTCTATGCAGAACCGATCGACGTCTTCGTCGCCCGGCACGATGACGACACTGACGGCGCCCTTTCGATGGCTTGACTGGACGGCGACATACAGCGCCTGCGCAGGCGACGACAGCCCGCGAACGTGCGACGCGGAGGAATCCATGCCGGTCCGCGCCGCGGCGGTCTTGAGAAGGGCCTGGAGGTTGAGCGACGTCGAGGTGGGCATTACAGGCCGACAGCCTAGCGTCCCTGCATCTTTCTTATTATCGCAGACGTTGAGTAGCCCGTCGGCGAGCGGGATGCGCACGACCCGCCCGCCACGCGATTCAACCAACTCGCGCCCGATAATCGCGTCTTCTGCCCAGTCCGCGCCTTTCACGAGGACGTCCGGCTGCAATCGGCTGACGATCTGCTGCGGGTCGTCTTCGTCGAACACGACCACGGCATCGACGCACGCCAGCGCCGCCAGAACTTCGGCGCGTTCGTCTTCCGGGTTGACGGGCCGCGTCGGCCCTTTGATGGCGCGGACCGATCGATCGGAATTCACCGCGACGATCAGCGCATCGCCTTCACGCCGGGCATCCTGCAGGTACCGCACGTGACCGGGATGAAGAAGATCGAATACGCCGTTGGTCAACACCACTTTCTTGCCGCTGCGCCGCAGCTGCTCGACAAGTGCCACGGCTTCTGCGATCGACAGGACTTTCCTGCGCATGCCCTTTTCACGTTTCACTTTTCACTTTTCATCGTTTTTCGTTTTTGTCTACTGCCCCTCTCTTGTCAGCTTTATACCCGGCGAGAACCTCCAGGTATGACGCGGGCGGTAGATGCCCACTTCCTTGCTGCGCGACTTCACGCGGAAGGTGTAGAGCAGCCGGTGATAATCGTAAGGATATCCGTCGCGCTTGTGCACGGCCACGTCGAGCTTGTACGTGCCTTCGACGAGATCGAGGCTTTCGATGCCGAACGTCACTTCCCCTTCGCCGCGGGCTTCCTGCGACTTGAATTCCTCGAGGTGCGTGTTGGTGCCATAGCAGTTGACGCCGTCGGCGCTGTAAATGCCGATGCCGAAGACGAAGTCCGTGGCTGCCTGATGCGCGCGCACGCTCAGGTGAATCGACATCGGATCGCCGGACTGAAAGATGTGCGACACCTCGCCGTGCGCGGTTTTCAGGGTCGACGCCCGTGATCTCGATCTCGCGCGAGCCCCAGCGGCCTTCGTCGATTCGCGTCATGTCATCGAGGGCGGAAGGGCCCGACTCTGAACCGCCGCCGGAAGACTCTGGACTGTGGACGCTCGGCTCTGGACTTTCCTGGAGCGCGCCTTCGTGTGCACGGGCTTCGGCTCGCGCGAGCTCCTTCTCTTCACTTCGGCCGACGTCGGTCAGGTAGGCGCCGACAACCCGTTTCGGATCGCCGGATCCACGCACCTTGCCGCTGTCGAGCCACAGGGCTTCGTCGCAGAAGCGCTCGACCAGATTCAGTGAGTGGGTGACCAGCAGAATCGTCTTGCCGCGCCGCTTGAACTCGCCGAACTTATCCAGGCACTTGTGCGTGAACCCTTCGTCCCCGACCGCGAGCACCTCGTCGACCAGCAGCACATCCGGGTCGACGTGAATCGCCACGGCAAAACCGAGCCGCATGTACATGCCCGATGAGTACGTTTTCACCGGCGCATCGATGAACTGCTGCAGCTCGGCGAACTCGACGATCTCGTCGAAGCGCCGGGTGACCTCCCGCTTGGTGAGGCCGAGCATGATGCCGTTGATGAAGACGTTCTCGCGGCCGGAAATCTCCGGATGGAATCCGGCGCCCAGCTCGATGAGCGCGGAGATGCGGCCTTCGACCTTCACGGTACCGCTCGTGGGCTTCGTGATGCCGGCGACGAGCTTCAAGGCGGTGCTTTTGCCCGACCCGTTTCGCCCGATGATCCCGTAGGTGCGCCCCGCGGTCACGCTGAACGACACGCCTTGCAGCGCGGGAAACGTCTCGTCGGGCTTCAGGTCGTGGATGAGGCTGCCCGAAGCAGCGCGCTCTTCAGCGTCGCGAACTGTTTCCGCCTCGCATACTTGCGATAGATCTTCGTGACGTTGGTCAGCTCGATCGCGTTCATCGCTTTTACCGTGTCTCGCCGCGGAGCCGCGGAGACGCAAAGATCTGATGGATCAACGAACAAGGGACTCTCCGCGTCACTGCGTCCTTGCGGTGATACATGGAACTCACACCTCTTCCGCGAACGAATCGCGGAGGCGATCGAACAGGAAATACCCAAACAGGAAACAGCGCGGTCGAACCGACGCCAAGCGCCAGCAGCCACTTCCAGTGGCCCGGCGGACCGCCGACGGCGGGGGCATCGGCAGGGAAGAACAGAATCTGCTGATAGATGATCGCCAGATGCGTGAACGGATTGAGATTCAGAGTACGGGCGAAGCCGCTCGGGGGCGCTGAACCATGCGTAAATGATCGGCGTGGCAAAGAACCACAGCGTCATCACGTTGCCGAGAATGTCCTTCAAATCACGGAAGTGCACGGTGAGCGCCGATAGAATGAGCGCGAAACCGAGCGTGAGCAGGAGCTGCACGAACAGCGCGATCGGAAACCACGGCAGCTCCGACAACTCGATGCGGCGCGTCGAAGTAGACGAGGAACGCGATCAGGATGGGCAGCCCGAGGAGAAAGTGCACGAGGTTCGACAGCACCGTGACGATCGGCAGAATCTCGGCCGGAAACATCACTTTCTTGATGAGATTGCCTCCCGTGATGAGGACGCTCGACGATTCCAGCAAAGACGCTGAGAACCACGTCCACGGCAGGATGCCTGTAAAGAGAAATAGCGCGTAATTGTCGATATTGCCCGGGGGCGGCATCACGTACGCGAACACGAACGTGTAGACCAGCAGCAGCAGCAGCGGGTTGATGAACGACCAGAAAAACCCGAGAACCGACCCTCTGTAGCGGGCCTTGAGTTCTCTGGAGACCAGGCTCTGGATCAGCCCGCGGTATCGTGGAAGCTGGAGGAGGTTATTGAACAAAGAACAAGCCCTGGCGCGCCGTAGCCTTGGCGAAGGCGGGCCGCCTACAGTCTACACGCGCGTGCGGGCTCTCGTGGAGACTTGCAGCCGGACGAGCGACTTCATCAGCGCAACTCGCGCACGCTCGAAGTCGACGTCCGCAGAGGGCTTCGCGATGCGCTCGTCGGCGCGGCGCCTGGCCGCCTCCGCTCGCGCCACGTCGATCTCATCGGCGCGTTCGGCGAGCTCGGCGAGAACCGTGACGCGATCGGGCAGGACTTCGGCAAATCCGAATGCGATCGAGAGGTAATGCTTCTCGCTGCCCTTCCGATACCACAGCTCCCCGACCTTCAGCGTGGCGAGGAGCGGCGTATGCCCCGGCAACACACCGAAATATCCCTCGGCGCCCGGGATCTCGACCTCATCGACCTTCTCGGTCACGACGGACCGATCCGGCGTGACGATCTCGAGCGTGAGGTGCGCGGGAAGTGCTGGTATGTCTGCCATTCCTATGCTCCACCGCAGAGACGCTGAGACGCAGGGATTTCATTCGAAAACCCAATCGTTCCCCGCGTCCCTGCGTCCTTGCGGTGAGACACTCTCTACGCCGACGCCATTTTCTTGGCCGTCTCGACGACCTCGTCGATCGTGCCGACCATGAAGAAGGCCTGTTCCGGCAGCGCGTCGTGCTTGCCTTCGATGATTTCCTTGAAGCCGCGGATCGTCTCGGCGATCGGCACGTACTTCCCTTCGCGGCCGGTGAACTGCGACGCGACGAAAAACGGCTGCGACAGAAACCGCTGAAGCTTGCGCGCGCGCGCCACGGTCACCTTGTCTTCTTCCGGCAGCTCGTCGATGCCGAGAATCGCGATGATGTCCTGCAGGTCCTTGTAGCGCTGCAGCACGCGCTTCACCTCTTTCGCAACGTTGTAATGCTCGTCGCCGATGATGCGCGGGTCGAGAATGCGCGATGTCGATGCCAACGGATCGACCGCGGGATAAATTCCCAGCTCGACAATTGCACGCGACAGGTTCGTCGTCGCGTCCAGATGCGCGAACGTCGTCGCGGGCGCCGGGTCGGTGTAATCGTCTGCAGGCACGTAGATGGCCTGTACCGACGTGATCGAGCCCTTTTTGGTCGACGTAATCCGCTCCTGCAGCTCGCCCATCTCGGTCCCCAGCGTCGGCTGGTATCCGACCGCCGAAGGCATGCGCCCGAGAAGCGCGGACACTTCAGAGCCCGCCTGCGTGAACCGGAAGATGTTGTCGATGAAGAGCAGCACGTCCTTGCCCTCGGCGTCGCGGAAGTACTCCGCGACCGTCAGTCCGGACAGCGCCACGCGAAGACGGGCGCCCGGCGGCTCCGTCATCTGTCCGTAGACGAGTGCGGCGCGCGACTTCGACAGGTCCTTCACGTCGATGACGCCGCTCTCCTGGAATTCGAGCCACAGGTCGTTGCCCTCGCGCGTGCGTTCGCCGACGCCGGCGAACACCGACACGCCTCCGTGCTTCATCGCGATGTTGTGGATGAGCTCCTGAATGATGACCGTCTTCCCGACCCCGGCGCCTCCGAACAGTCCGATCTTGCCGCCGAGAAGGTACGGCTCGAGAAGATCGACCACCTTGATGCCGGTCTCGAACATCTTCAACTCGGTCGACTGTTGCTCGAGGGTCGGGGCGCTGCGATGGATCGACCACCGTTCTTTCGAGTTGACAGGCTTGTCCGGATAGTCGACGGGCTCGCCGAGCACGTTCATCACGCGGCCGAGGGTCGCCGGCCCGACGGGCATCGAAATCTGCTCGCCCAGGTCGACCGCCAGCATCCCGCGCTGCATGCCATCGGTCGGCTTCATCGCGACCGTGCGCACTCGCGATTCACCGAGGTGCTGCTCGACCTCGCAGATGATGTCGACCTTCGACTCGCCCGCTTTCCCTTCGGTCTTGATCTGAACCGCGTTGTAGATATCCGGCAGGTGGCCGTCGGCAAACTCGATGTCCACGACAGGACCGATGACCTGAACGACCTTGCCGACTTTCTGTTTCGTTGCGACCTCAGTTGCCATTCGTTTCTCCAGATCTCACCGCACCGGCGCCACGGCGCAACGAATTCTTTGGAAAATTCTTGGCGTCGTAGCGTCGTGGCGGTAAGGCATCGCTTCACTGTGCCTGTGCGCCAGACACGACTTCGATAATCTCTCGCGTAATCGCCGCCTGGCGAACCTTGTTCATATAGAGCGTGAGCGTGTCGATAATTTCGCCCGAGTTCTTCGTCGCGGCATCCATCGCCGTCATCCGCGCGGCGTGCTCGGCGGCGGCCGACTCGAGCAGCGCACGATACACCTGAATCTCGATGTGCTTGGGAAGCAGGTCGCCCAGGATGCGCGCCGGTCCTGGTTCGTAGATGTAATCCACGTCTCCGAGGACCGGCGCTTTGGGGGCCTGGCCCCCTTGTGTCGTACGGGGGTCAGACCCCAACGCCTGCTTCGGAATCGGCAGCAGTTGCTCCGTGGCGACGCGCTGCTGCATGACCGACTTGAACTCGTTGTAGACGATGACGACCTTCGAGACACGCCCGCTCGTGAATTCCTCGATGGCCGCTTCCGCGATGCGCTTGGCGTCGGCGTACTTCACCCGCTGGAACACCCCGATTTCTTCGATCCGGACCTCGAAGCCCCGGCGCTTGAAGAAATCGCGCCCCTTGCGGCCGACCAGGCCGAGCGAGACCGGGCTTGCGGCCTTGTTGATGAAGACGCTCGCCGCTTTGATGATGTTCGTGTTGAAGCCGCCGCACAGGCCCTTGTCGGCGGTGACCACGATGAGCAGGACCTTCGCGTCCGCACCGTCATTCCCGATCCCGGGGCCCCTGCCCCGGGTCCCGCTCTGCCAACAGCGGATGCGAAGACGGATCGACGCGGCTCGCGACGCTGTTCAGCACCCGCTGCATCTGAAGCGCAAACGGCCGCGCACCCACGACGCGGTCCTGGGCGCGCCGCAGCTTCGAGGCAGAGATCATCTTCATGGCTTTGGTGATCTGCTGCGTCGATTTCACCGCGCGGATGCGGCGACGGAGGTCAAGCAGTGACGGCATCGCCTAGGCGGCTTTCCTCGCCGCGAACTGCTGGCTGAACTCCTTGAGGGCCGCATTGATCTGCCCTTTCAGCTCATCGTCGATCTGCTTCTTGTCGGCGATTCCCTTGAGAATGCCGGCGTGCCGAAGCTCGAACGTCCGGTAGAGATCGGTTTCGTATGCGCCGAGGTCGCTGACTGGCACCTGATCGAGGTAACCGTTAGTGCCGGCATAGATGATGAGCACCTGCTTTTCGATCGGCAGGGGGTTGTACTGCGGCTGCTTCAGAATCTCGACCAGGCGCGCGCCGCGGTTGAGCTGCGCCTGCGTTGACGCGTCGAGGTCGCTCCCGAACTGCGCGAACGCCGCAAGCTCGCGATACTGCGCAAGATCGAGGCGCAGCGATCCGGCCACCTGCCGCATCGCTTTGATCTGCGCCGATCCGCCGACGCGCGACACCGAGTTGCCGACGTTGATCGCGGGCCGGATGCCCTGGTGGAACAAGTCGGACTCGAGGAAGATCTGGCCGTCGGTAATCGAGATGACGTTGGTCGGGATGTACGCGGACAAGTCGCCCGCCTGCGTCTCGATGATCGGGAGCGCCGTAAGTGAACCGCCGCCGAGCTCGCCGCGCATCTTCGCCGCGCGCTCCAGCAGCCGGGAGTGCAGATAGAACACGTCGCCCGGGTATGCTTCGCGACCTGGCGGACGCCGCAGCAGCAGGGAGATTTCGCGGTAGGCCTGCGCATGCTTGGACAAGTCGTCGTAGACGCACAAAGCATGGCGGCCGCTATCGCGGAAATACTCGCCCATGGTGCACGCGCAATACGGTGCGATATACAGCAGCGGCGCCGGATCGGATGCGCCGGCTGCCACGATGATGCTGTAGCGAAGCGCGTCGGCCTCTTCGAGGATGCGAACCACCTGCGCGATCGTCGACTGCTTCTGGCCGATCGCGTTGTAGATGCAGATGACGTCCTTGTCGCGCTGGTTGATGATGGTGTCGACGGCGACCGCGGTCTTGCCGGTCTGCCGGTCGCCGATGATCAGCTCGCGCTGGCCGCGTCCGATGGGCACCATCGCGTCAATCGCTTTGAGGCCCGTCTGCAGCGGCTCGCGCACCGGCTGGCGATCGACGACGCCCGGCGCGATGCGCTCGATCGGCATGAAGGTCTTCGTCGTAATCGGACCCTTGCCGTCGATGGGCTGCCCGAGAGAATTGACGACCCGGCCGAGCAGCTCTTCGCCGACAGGCACCGAGATGATGCGCCCGGTGCGCTTCACCACGTCGCCTTCCTTGATTTCGCGTGTACTCGCCCAGGAGCACGGCGCCCACGCCGTCCTCTTCGAGGTTCAGCGCGATGCCGAAAACGCCGTGCGGAAACTCGAGCATCTCGCCCGCCATGGCGCGCTCGACCCCGTGCACGCGCGCGATGCCGTCGCCAAGCGACACGACGCTGCCGACTTCGGCCACGTCGACCTCGACGGCGTAGCTGCCAATCTGGTCGCGGATAATCTTGGAGATTTCTTCAGCTTTGATGTCCATATTTTAGTTTGTCGTGGGGCCCCACCCCCACGACCTGTGCCTCGCCGCCACTCGGCGGCTCGGCTTTGGTTGTGGCACCTTCTGCTTAGTGAACCGTCCCGTTTTCGTGAGCGTTACGTCGTTAATCTCTCTCTAATCTTCTTCAACTGTGTCGCGATGCTCGCGTCGTAGACCGTGCTGCCGACGCGCGCGACGACCCCGCCGATGATCGTCCTTGTCGACCTTCGCCGTCATCGACACGCGCTTGCCGGTCAGCGTCGCGAGCCGTTGCTCGATGGCATTAATGCGATCGTTCGGCAGCGGCTCGGCGCTCGTCACCTCGGCACGCACGACGTTCTGCCTATCGGCCAGCAGGTCGTGATAGATCGCGGAGATGTCCTTGAGCAGCGCAAGGCGATCGCGATCGGCAAGCAGGACCAGCAACTTCGCGACGATCGGCGTGAAGCCGGAGAGCCTGGTGATTTGCTCCATCGCCGCGCGCTTGCGCGGCGCGGGGATCGCTGGATTCAGCATGAGCGCTTCGAGCGCCGGCTGCTGTTTGAAGAACGCGATGAATTCGTCGAGCTCGCGGGCGATTCGCGTCGAGTTCGGCAGATTCCTTCGTGGCGACGTCGAGCGCGGCGCGAGCGTAACGGGTGGCAGCAGTGCGACTGGTCATTTTCTATGTCCCACCGCGGAGGCACTGGGACGCTGAGCTTCTTTCAGAAAGACAAAAACCCTGCGTCTCAGCGTCGTTGCGGTGAGACCTGGGATCCTTGCGCCAAATTTCACAAGCGCAAAACATCCATTTATACCACGAAAAGCGGCGATTTCGGCCCCGTCACGACGGTCAGGTGCTCGTACAGGCGCTGGAGCTCGTCTTCCGACCCGAAATCTATCTCGATTCGGCCGCCCTTTCCCTTGCGGCTGATGCGAACCCGCGTGCCGAGCGCCATGCGCAGCTTCTCTTCCGCGGCCCGGGTATGGACGTCGGGTGATGCGGCCGCGCGCTCGCGGTGCGGCTGACGCGTCGCGGCTCATCCGCTTGACCATCGCCTCGGTTTCGCGGACCGACAGATTGCGGGCGATCACTTCGCGGGCGACCTGGCGCTGGCCGCCCTCATCGGCGATAGCCAGGAGCGCGCGCGCGTGCCCCATCGACAGGCGTCCCCCGGCGACTTCCGCGCGCACCTCCTGCGGCAGTTTCAGCAACCGCATGTGGTTGGCGACCGACGAGCGATCCTTGCCCACGGCCGCCGCGATCTCTTCCTGCGTCATGCGGAAATCGCTGCTGAGCTTTTCGTACGCGGCCGCTTGATCGATCGGATTCAGATCTTCGCGCTGGATGTTTTCGATGAGCGCCATCTCGAGGAGCTGGGCGTCGTTGCCGGCGTTCGACCTCTTTGACGACCACCGGCACGCGCGTCAGTCCGGCGCGCTGCGCCGCGCGCCAGCGCCGTTCGCCTGCGATGATGCGGTAGCCGCCGTCAACCTTCCGTACCACGATCGGCTGGATGACGCCGTTCGCTCTGATCGACTGCGCGAGCTCGTCGAGCCGCGCGTCTTCGAAGCCATGGCGCGGCTGATGCTCGTTCGGCGAGATCTGATCGACGTCAACCTCGGTCGGCGCGCTGCCGTGCGCGTACTCGGGCACGTCCGGGATGAGCGCGCTGAGGCCTTTGCCGAGCGCGGGTCGTTTTTCCATCGAAGTCCTCTTCTGCTTCACCGCAGCGACGCTACGACGCTACGAGATGATTCATTCTGTTCGTTGCGCCGTTGCGTCGTGGCGGTGAGTACCGAATCTCTCGCCAGAAATTCCCGCGCGAGGGCGAGGTACGCTTCTGCGCCTCTTGATTTCGGGTCGTAAACCGTCACCGGCAGGCCGTGGCTCGGCGCCTCGGCGAGGCGCACGTTTCGCGGAATGACCGTGTGAAACACCTTCTCCTTGAAGAACTCGCGCACGTTCGCCGCCACCTGCGCTCCCAGATTCGTGCGCTCGTCATACATGGTCAAGAGCACGCCATCGACGTCGATCGCCGGATTCAGTCCCGCGCGCACGCGACGCAGGGTCGTCATCAGATCGGCGAGCCCTTCGAGGGCGAAATATTCGCAGTGCAGCGGGATGAGCACGGCTTCGGCGCCGACGAGCGCGTTGAGCGTCAGCAAGCCGAGCGACGGCGGGCAGTCGATGAAGATGTGATCGAAGCGATCGCGCAGCGGCGTCAGAAATCGGCGCAGCTGCGATTCGCGCCCAGGCAGCGCGACCATTTCGATTTCGGCGCCCGTGAGATTGCGATCGGCGGGCAGGATCGAGAGATTGGGAATCGCGGTCGCCGAGGATGAAGTCGTCGGAGTTCTTCAGGCGCGGCTCCGTCGGTGGCGGTCAGCACGTTGTAGATGTTTCCTGCCGGGGCGCTCTTGCCGCGCAGGCCGAGGCCGCTCGTCATGTTGGCCTGGGGATCGACATCGACGAGCAGAACCTTGCGCCCTTCGGCAGCGAGTGCGGCGGCCAGATTGATGGCGGTCGTGGTTTTCCCGACGCCACCCTTTTGATTGGCAATAGCCTGTATCTTATTCATTCGAAAGACAGATATCAGTTATTGGTCTATCGACCAATAATGTGAGTCTTGAATGCTCAACTTTTCGGAAGGATACTCCACGTTGCGCCAGCTTTCTACAATGTTCCACGTGGAACACCTGAGGGATCACTGGCGATGATTGCGCTTCATGAGGATCTCCAGACGACTTCCCCACTGCTTGAGAAGTGCGTGATGAGCTACGATGGGCTAACAGGTGCGGCACGCTAGATCTCGGGAGGCTTGGAGCCGTCGTTCCGAACAAGAACAACAACCCCTCAGGCCGGACGAAAGACTGGACCTTCGCCACGATTTTTCGATCGACTCGAACGGCCCGCATGGTGACCACGTCGAAGGCGTCGTGCAGCGCAGGCCGGACAAGCAGCTCCTCGAATCGCACTGCGTCGACGAACGTCTGGTCCAAGTCTCAGATTGCGCACGACTTCCCGCAGAAACGCAGCCTTGCGCGTCTTCGACTCGACCATCCGAAGAGTGACCGCGGGGCCGCTATTTTCATCGGAATTGCCGGAGAGCCGCCTCCAGAACCGATATCGAGCACCGTCGACATCTGGTTTGGGGAGATACCTGGCTGCCAGAACTGGCTCTACAGCAGCCTATCGATGGCCTCGTCCCCGGCGTCCTCGACCGGAAGCGACGTGAGCGACACCTTGCGGTTCCATTTCCGAAGCAGCTCGAAATACGCGTGCAAGCCCATCAATGACCTCTCCAGGAGAGATAATCCGGCCTTGGAGGCGCGTCTTGGCGAGCTTTTCGCGAATCGACACTCCGTCAGGATATTTCAGATGGCGCGCGAAACGTAGGTCGATAGAACGGCGATGGCCGCAGGAGTGACGCCGGGCACTCTCATCGCCTGTCCGATGGTTTCTGGCCGGACCTGGCTGAGCCGCTGGATCGACCTCCGAGGACAGCCCGGGAACAGCCGCATAGCGGAACTCGCGCGGGATTCGCCGATGCTCGTCGCGCGATTGCCGATGGATGTCGGACTCCTGCCGCTTCAAATACCCTTCGTACTTCAGCGTCGTCTCGACGCTCGGAATATCGAGCCGGCTCAACGGCTGCTCGAGCTCGAATCCCTCGCCGACGAGCGCTGCCAGGCGTGGAGCACGGCTGCCGCAACCACTGGCTCAGCGGGGATCCTCGCGCCGCTTCGCTTCCCTCACCGATGCCGCACGCACTCGCGCGAGATTCGCCTGCAAACCGCCTGCTCTCGAGCTCGAAAGGCCTCCCATCGCGCGTCGTCGATCAAGCCCGACTTCTCGACGCTCTGGGCGTCAGGCGCAGGTCTGCATTGTCCACTCTCAGAAGCAGGCGATACTCCGCGCGCGATGTGAACATCCGGTACGGCTCAAGGCAGCCCCTTGTAATTAGGTCATCTACCAGAATACCTATGTAGCCCTCGTTCCGGCCGATCGTGAAGGGCGCCGATCCGGACACGTGCAAGGCGGCGTTGGCGCCCGCTATGAGACCCTGCGCGCCCGCCTCCTCGTAGCCCGACGTGCCGTTGATTTGCCCGGCGAGAAACAGCCCCTCGACCCGCTTCGTCTCCAACGCGCTCGTCAGCTCCGTGGGCTGAATGAAGTCGTATTCAACCGCGTACGCGGGGCGCAGCATCCGCGCCTCTTCGAGTCCGCGCATCGCATGGACGATCTCGAGTTGCACGTCTGGCCGGCAGGCTCATCGAGAATCCGTTGAGATAAATCTCGTCGACGTCGATCCCTTCCGGTTCGAGATAAATCTGATGCCGCTCGCGCTCGGGAAACCGCACGATCTTGTCTTCGAGCGAGGGACAATACCGCGGCCCAATTCCCTGAATCTGCCCGTTGAACAACGGCGACTTGTCGATGTTCGCCATCACGATCTCACGCACGCGATCGTTGGTGTGCGCGAGATAACACGGCGTCTGCTCGATCTCGATCGATTCGGTGAGAAACGAAAACGGCACGGGCGGTCGATCGCCAGGCTCGAGGGCAAATCGGCCGTCCGCCACACAGCGATCGAAATCGATCGACCGGCGATCGAGGCGTGGGGGAGTGCCGGTTTTCAATCGGCCCCACGTGAATCCGAACGACTTGAGCGATTCGGCGAGCTCGCGCGACGGCGGCTCATTCGCGCGCCCCGCCGGCCGCTGCTCGGGGCCGACGTGCACCAGGCCATTCAGAAACGTCCCGGTCGTGATGACCAGCGCGCGGCATTCGTACCGCGGGCCGTCCTCGAGCGCGAGCCCGACGACGCGGCCGTGCGCGACGAGAATCCGGCCGGCCTTGCCGAAAATCCACTCGATGTTGGGTTCCGCGCGCAGGGCCTCGAGCATCCATCGGCCGTAGCGTTTCTTGTCGGCCTGCGCGCGCGGCGACCACACGGCGGGGCCGCGGCTGCGATTGAGCACCTTGAACTGGATGCCGGTCGCGTCGATCGCGCGTGCCATCAATCCGCCGAGGGCGTCAATCTCGGCGACGAGATGACCCTTCGCCGTGCCGCCGATCGCGGGATTGCATGGCATGTGCGCGACGGTGTCGGGCGACAGCGTGCAGATCGCCACACTCCGCCCGAGTCGCGCGGCCGCATGCGCCGCCTCGCACCCCGCGTGTCCGGCGCCAATCACGATCACGTCGTATCTATCAGCCACGGATCCTTTCTATGTCTTCACCGCGAGACGCCGGGACGCAAAGTCCTGTTGATAAGAATTCGTCGCGTTTTTGCGTCTCTGCCGTGAGGCAGCCATCACTCCCAATACAAAACCGCGCCAATCACAACTGCGTCGTCTTCATGCGCCACAGCCCTTCCATGTCTTCACCGCGGAGGCGCCGGGACGCAAAGTTCTGTTGATAAACATTCTCCGCGTTTTTGCGTCTCTGCGGTGAGACATGGAGATCGTCTAACGAGAGAAAACGCCCCCTGCGCGATGCTATGACATCGCTCTGTCAGATCTTTCCATGTCTTCACCGCGGAGGCGCTGGGACGCAAAGTTTCTTGTTGATAAGAATTCTCTGCGTTTTGCGTCTTTGCGGTGGAGACATGGAGATCCATGGCATTGCGCCGCCAGATCTTTTCTGTGTCTCCACCGCGGAGGCCGCTGGAACGCGACGTTCTCCGGATGGGCATTCTCCGCGACTTTGCGTCTTCGCGGTGAGACATGGAGATCCATGGCATTGCTCCGCCAGATCTCTCTGTGTCTTCACCGCGGAGACGCCGGGACGCAAAGTTCTGTTGACAAACATTCTCGGCGTTTTTGCGTCTCTGCGGTGAGGCATGCCATCACTTCCCAATACAAAACCGCGCGAAGATGTGCCTGAGCAGATCCTCTGACGTGCGCGTGCCGGTCACTTCTTCGAGTGCGGCCCGCGCTTCTTGAAGATCCGTCAGCACGAATTCCTCCGCTATCGGCCCGCCAGGCGCGTCGACCGCGTCGCTGGCGCGCCGGAGCGCGCGTTGGGCGCGCTCGAGCAGCGCCGCATGACGAACGTTGGTCACAGCCGCAGTGTCCCGCGCCGTCGCAGGATTCGCTCGGTCGAGCATGGCGCGAATCTCGGCGCGAAGCCTGTCGAGGCCGTCTCCCGTCTTCGAAGAGACGGCAACCACCGGAATATCCAGCGCCAACTCGACATGCTCCCACTGCGCCGGGAGATCGCATTTGTTTGCCACGATCAGCCGTGGCGCGTCGGCAGTTTCCCGGAGCAGGCCGAAGTCGTCATCTTCGAGCGGGCACGACCTGTCGAGCACGACCAGCACAAGGTCCGCCGTCGTCCAGGCAAGGCGGGCGCGTTCAACTCCCTCGATCTCGACTTCGTCGGTGGTCTCACGCACGCCCGCGGTGTCAACGAGCTCGAGTTTGATACCGTCGACGTCCGCGGTCTCGGTGACGAGATCGCGCGTCGTTCCCGGAATCGGCGTCACGATCGCCCGTCCGGAACGAAGCAGCGCATTGAACAGGCTCGATTTTCCGACGTTCGGCTTACCTGCTATCGCCGCGCGCGCGCCTTCACGAATCAGCCGGCCGCGCCTCGCCTCGCAGAGCAACGCGCCGATGTCGTTTTCGATCGCACGTACCGCCGACGCCGCTTCGCCGGCCTCGACGAAGTGGTAGCCCTCGTCTGGAAAATCGAGCGAAGCCTCGAGTTTGGCCGTCAAGTCAAACAGTGCCGAATCGATCGCCGCGATGCGACCGGTCAAGGTCCCTTCGAGTTGATCGAACGCAGCCCGCGCCTGCAGGGGAGTGACGGCATCGATCAGGTCTGCCACCGCCTCGGCCTGCACCAGGTCGATGCGGCCGTTCAGGAATGCGCGGAGCGTGAATTCACCCGGCTCCGCAAGCCGCGCGCCCCACGACATCGCCTGCTGCAGAATCTGCCGCAACACAACCGGGCTTCCGTGAGCGCTGATTTCGACGACATGCTCGCCGGTATAGGAGTGAGGGGCCTGAAAGTAGGTCGCGACGACGTGGTCGTCCTGGGTACGCAGTGAACGTCGCATACCGCGGTTTCAGCGGTGCAACGAGTTGTAGCACCCCGTTCGCGACTGCTTCGGCCGAGGGACCACTGATACGCACCACGCCAAGGCCGCCGCGGCCCGCCGGCGTCGCAATCGCAACGATCGTGTCTTCCGTAGAAAACATAAACAAAAGATCAAAAGGTCTGGAACTCCTCACCTTCTGTAAAAGAGCCTTATCGTTTCTCAGCAGTAATCGTGACGGTCTTGACCGCCGCGTCGCCGATGCTTTCGGACGTAACGCCTGGAACTTCGGCCACGGCGAGGTGAACGAGCCGGCGCTCGTAGGCATTCAGCGGCCCGATGTTCTGCTCGATACCTGAGGTCTTCGCTTTTTCGGCGAGAAACTTCGCCATCTGACGCAACTCGTTGTCTTTGCCGCGCCGGAAGTCCATGCAGTCGACGAGCAGGCGCTGGTCGCCCAGCTGCTTGCGGAACGCGCTGTCGACGATGTGCTGGAGCGCCTGCAGTCCCTCGCCCCTGCGCGCGAGCAGCGTCTCTGCGCCGTCTCCCGTCAGATTGATGCGCGTGCCATCGGCTGTCGTCTCGACCTGAGTCTCGAGATTAAGGCCCATGTCTTTCACGACCCTCGTCACGAACTCGACCACCTGCTCTTGTGCGCTCATCTGCTTTTACTTTCTACTTTTTACTTTCCACTTTTTACTTTTTACTTTCCACTTTCACCCTCGCTCCCGCCGGAGCCCCGATCATCCTGTTGGTCAGCACCTGCTGCCCGATCACCAGCACGTTGCTCGCGAACCAGTACAAAGCCAGGCCGGCCGGCGACGTCAGGAACAGGAACGTGAAGAGGATCGGCATGAACAGCATCATCTTCTGCTGCACCGGATCAGCGCCCGTCATCGGCATCATCTTCTGCTGCAGCACTTGTGACGCGCCCATCAGAATCGGGGTGACGTAAAACGGATCGGGCGCCGCCAGGTCGTGGATCCACCAGATGAACGGCGCGTTTCGCAGCTCGATCGCTTCGGACAGGAGACTGTAAAACGCCAGGAGCACCGGGAAGGTAAGGAGCATCGGCACGCATCCACTCGCGGGATTGACGCCCTTCTGGCGGTAGAGCTCCATCATCTCGGTGTTCATCTTTTGACGCGCGGGATCCGTCGCTTTCAAGTGTTTGTAGCGATCCTGAATCGCCTTCACCTGCGGCTGGATCTCCTGCATCTTGCGCATCGACACGTTGCTCTTGTGCCGGAGCGGGAACATCGCCGCATTGATGATGAACGTGAGCGCGATGATCGACCAGCCGTAGTTGCCGACGAAACCGTTCACCCAGTTCAGGGCCGAGAGCAGCGGCACACTGAGAAACGCGAACATGCCGAACCAGATCGCGCGCACCAGGTCCGGGTCGGATTGTCTGAGCGTCTCGAAATGTTTGGGTCCGACAAAAAAACGCACGCTTGCCGGACCATTCGGCGGCGCCTGCCAGCGGATGTCGTAGCCCACGTAGTCGCGAGACACCGCAGCATCAGCCGGTTTTCGAGGGAACCGACAGCGGGTAAAACACGAGCTCGGCTCCGCCGGGCTTCACCGCCACCGAGATGAAGTAGTGCGTATCGACGCCCGCAAACTCGTAGTTCCCTTGACGGCGCGGCGTCGTTGTCAGGTCAGCGGCCTGTACGCGTTCCACGTCGCCGCCAATCGAAAGGATCGCCTCCGACTTGCGGAGCGGCATGAACATGCTGCCGCCACCGGTAGCCAATACGTCGCCGAGAGCGGGACCCCATTGCACGAATGGATTGACTGGGTTTCCTCTCGTCCGTGACATCCGCCGTAACGATCACCTCGTAGGAATTCGGCTGAATGACGAACTGCTTGCGCGCGTGCAGTCCCGCAGCGTCCTGATACTCGAACGCGATCGTCACGGGTGCGCTCTTGGCGTCGAGCACTCCGCTCGACTCCGACGCAAACAGCGCAGCGTTGACGCGCGCGGTTTTCGCCGCATCGTCGAGCCTCAATGAAAACGGCTTTGGCTGATCTGGCGGAACGTCGTGAGGCACGAGGTCAACGGGCCGCGCGTCCGGGCCGGCGTACGCCAGGAGCTCCCATGCGGCGAGCGTTGCGCCACGGTTCGAAAACACAGCCCGCACAACGCCGTTGTCCACTGTCACTGTGCGTTCGGCGGTATCGGACTTGACCGTCTCAATCGCCTCGGCGGGAGCGGCCGGCATGGCAACGGGAGGCGGTGCCTCAGTGGCGGGCGCAGGTTGCGCAGCAGGTTGCGCTGCCGGCTGCGGGCAGCCGGCGCTGCACTCCGGGTAGCCGGCGGCTGCTGCATCGGAATCAGCCACTGATAGGCGGTGAGCACGATGAACGTGAGAACTATGGCGAGAAGAAGACGGCGTTCCATCAGCTAAGGGACCGGATCCAGACCCGCGCCGCCGAGAGGGTGGCAGCGGAGAACGCGCTTGAGGCCCAGCCATCCGCCTCTGAGCGCGCCGTGAGTGACGATTGCCTCGGCCGCATATTCGGAACACGTCGGCAGATACCGACACGAGCCCGTAAGACACGGTCGAATAAGGAGTTGATAACCTCGAATGGCCGCAAGTCCGAGGCGGACAGAGATCGGGTTAACGCTTCTCGAAGCGCTCGAGTGCAGCACGGTAGTCGGCTTCAATGTTCCGCCAGGGCGCATCCACCATCTCCCGGCGCGGAATGACAACGATATCTATTCCTGTCAATGGTTTGCGGCCTCTAAACAGCTCGCGAACGAGCCGTTTTGCCCTGTTCCGCACGACCGCGCTCCCGATTTTCTGGCTGGCCGCGATGCCGAGGCGGGGTGACCCGACCTCGTTCGGCAAGGCGAAGCAGGTCATGAGCCGGCCCCGATACCGGGTGCCATGGTCGTAGACCCGCGTAAACTCCGCTCGGCGGCGCAACTTCACCGTGACGACGAAACAGACAGCCGCTTGCGGCCCTTCGCACGACGGCGCTTCAGCACGATGCGCCCGTTCTTGCTGCTCATGCGGACAAGAAACCCGTGAGTGCGCCGGCGCCGGCGCCGGTTCGGTTGATACGTGCGTTTCATCGAAAATCCTCAGGGAATTGAAAAATTTGGCACCGCGCGAACCTACAATCCTAATGGGCGTTGCACCAGCCTGTCAACGAACGCGCTCGTATGCTACATTCGCGAGTCTCGTCTGCACTGAAGGACGCCCCTTATGGAGTTTGGTCTCCTCCCAAAGTTTTCCACACCTGTGCAAAAACCTGTGGAAATTGGTGTTCTTTGGCGTACGGAATCAAAAAAAGGCGATGTTTATCGACACTTTTTGAAGGCGAAAGTCCGCCGAGCACGATTTGAAGCCACTTTCGGCGTTCCTCCAAAAACCCGAACGGACACCGCCGTCTGGTGGTAGAGGCGAAAGCGCAGAAATCGCCAATGATTGCCATCAATATCTGGGAAGAAATCCTGTCGCGCGTCCAGGCCAAAGTGAACCGCCATAGTTTCTATACGTGGTTCAAGCCGACGGCGTTCGTCGGAGATGACGGCGCAACGGTCACGGTGCGCGTGCCGAATGCGTTGTTCAAAGATTGGATTACCAAGCAGTATTCGGGCGTCATCGCCGAAGCGCTCGACGAAGTACGCCGACCGGAAGCGCTCGTCAATTTTGTCGCGAGCGGAACGCCAGAGGCGGAAGGCACCGTTGCCGCACTGCCAAAGGCGCCGCCCCTGACAGTTGCCGAGGGCCAGGGAACCCGGAGCCAGGAACCGGGAATCACGCTGGAAGACTCGCTTCCCCCCGTAATGCCGACCTCGTCCGCCGGTCTCAATCCACGTTACACCTTCGACACGTTCATCGTCGGCTCGTCCAATCAGTTCGCCCACGCCGCCTGCCGTGCGGTCGCTGAAGCGCCGTCGCGTTCGTACAACCCTCTGTTCATTTACGGCGGAGTCGGCCTCGGCAAGACCCACTTGATGCATGCGATCGGCCATTACGTGCTGCTGCACGATCGCACGCTGGTGCTCACCTACATCTCGTCCGAACGTTTCATGAACGAGATGATTAACGCAGTCCGTTACGACCGGTTGATCGATTTCCGCGAGCGTTATCGCAGCGTCGATGTACTGCTGGTCGACGACGTGCAGTTCCTTGCCGGAAAAGAGGGGACGCAGAACGAGTTCTTTCACACGTTCAACGCGCTGTATGACTCGCAAAAACAGATAGTGCTGAGTAGCGATTGTCCACCACACGAGATTGAGCAACTCGAAGAACGGCTGAGGTCGCGGTTCCAGTGGGGATTGATCGCCGACATCCAGTCGCCGGACCTCGAAACGAAGGTGGCGATTCTCAAGAAGAAAGCCGAAGCGGAAGCGGTGCCGCTGCCGGACTTCAGTCGCGATCTACATCGCCGGACGCATCAAGTCGAACATCCGCGAGCTCGAGGGCTCCCTCATCCGGCTGATTGCATATGCCTCGCTCACGGGGCGTGAACTGTCGGTTGAACTGGCGCAGGAGGTTCTCCGAAATGTCAAAGACCACGAAGAAAAGGCCATCACCATCGACCATATTCAGAAGTTCGTGTCGGACTACTACCAGCTGAAGCTGACGGATCTGAAGTCGCGCAACAACTCGAAGTCTATAGCCATGCCACGGCAGGTAGCGATGTATCTGTGTAAAAACCTCACGCACGCATCGCTCCCCGAGATCGGGCGCAGCTTCGGCGGAAAGCATCACTCGACGGTTATTCATTCGATTCGAAAGGTCGAAGCAATGCGAAAGAAAGACACCAACTTCAACACACTTCTCAACAGCTTCGTCCAGAGTTTGCGGTGAGAAACCGTGATTTCCACAGGCCGGCACGGGCGCGCGTCAACAGGGCTGTTTATGACGCTTTTTTAGGGCGAAAGCCTCCACGTCCCACTGGCGTCGGTACGACCGGTTATCCACAGGAAATCACACGGAGTAAGTGTTTGTAAGACAAGCACTTCCGGCCACATTTTGATTTCCCAACAACACCTCTTTCTTGTATAATTCTTTATCTCTCTTTTCTTCCTTCAGTACAAGAGATCGCCGGGCCCGAGCCGCCCAAATTTGAGGTTCAGCCAGCTATGGAACTAGTCGTTAAGAAAAACGACCTACTGCGAGAACTGCAACTTTTCCAAGGCATCGTCGAACGGAAAAATACGATTCCGATTCTGGCGAACGTCTTGATGGAAGCGAAAGGCAATGAGATTCGGATGCTGGCGACGGATCTCGAAGTTGCGTTGCGCAGTCGCTGTGATGCGGCCGTGGACAAAGAGGGAACACTGACGCTGCCAGCGAAAAAACTTTACGAGATCGTGAAGGCGCTGCCGGAGACCGATGTCCGTATCGCCGAGGACAAGAACGGCGTCAAGGTTGCCGCCGACCGTTTTGACTCTCGGATGCAGACGCTGCCCCGCGAGGATTTTCCGGCGGTGCCGGAAGCGAGCGGCACCACCAGCGCGATGCTGCCGCGAAACGCGGTGAAGGAGATGGTCGCGAAGACTCAGTTTGCGATCACCGGAGAGGACACGCGCTTTTTTTTGAACGGCGCCTTGTTCATTCTCGGCGGAAGCCAGATGAGCCTCGTCGCTACCGACGGACACCGTCTTGCGCTGGTGACGGTCGATCGGAAAGGCGGCAAACCGTCGAAGGAAGGCGAAGAAGTGACGGGCCATCCTGCCGAGAAAAACGCTGTGGGAGCTTGGAAAGCTGCTCACCGAAGGTGATGGCGATATCCGGTACGAACGTGGCGAGAACCATTTGTTTTTCGATGTCGGTGGGCGCACGCTGATTTCCCGCATGATTGACGGACAATTTCCCGCATTCGAGCGCGTGATTCCCAAAGGCAACAACAAACGCATCGAGTTCGAACGCGAGCGCCTGACGAACGCGGTCAAGCGGGTGGCGCTGCTCTCGAATGAACGATCGCGTTCGGTGAAATTTCAGCTCGACAAAGGCAAGGTCGAAGTTACGTCGAGCAGCCCGGAGTTCGGCGAGGCGAAAGAGACGCTGCCGGTGGATTACGCCGATGGCACGATGCAGATCTGCTTCAACGCGCAGTATGTGATGGAGTTCCTCGGCGTAGTCGACACGGATCAGGTCGCATTGGAGCTGAAAGACGAAGTAAGCCAGGCGGTCATGAAGCCGATCGGCACGGAAGGCTACGACTACACGTACGTCATCATGCCGATGAGGGTTTGACAGCGCCTTTAGGGCCGTAAAAACAATAAATGGCAGATACCAATCAGAGCGTAGAGCTCGAACGCAGCGCGCCGGGCAGGCTGAAGATTACGGCGCCGACAAGATAAAAGTCCTCGAAGGCCTCGAGGCGGTCCGCAAGCGTCCAGCCATGTATATCGGCTCGACCGGGCCGTCTGGGTTGCATCATCTCGTCTACGAAGTCGTCGACAACTCGATCGACGAGGCCCTGGCCGGCTTCTGCGACCAGGTCAACGTGACGATTCACATCGACGGCTCGGTCACGGTCGTCGACAACGGGCGGGGGATTCCTACCGATCAGCACCAGAGCGGCCGATCGGCCGCCGAGGTTGTTCTGACGATGCTCCATGCCGGCGGCAAGTTCGACAACGACAGCTACAAGGTGTCAGGAGGCTTGCACGGCGTCGGAGTGTCGGTTGTCAACGCGCTGTCGCAGGAGCTCGACCTCGAGATCTGGCGCAACGGTCAGGTTTTCAAGCAGAAGTACCACCGGGGAAAGCCGCAGGCCGATCTCGAGATCACGGGCACGACCAAGAAGCGGGGCACCAGGATTACCTTCACGCCCGACAAGGAAATTTTCGAGACCGTCGAATTCAGCTTCGACACGCTTGCGCAGCGACTCCGCGAACTCGCGTTCCTGAACGCCGGCATCCTGATTACGCTCGACGATGAACGCGAGACCAAGAGCCACAAGTTCCAGTACGACGGTGGCATCATCTCGTTCGTCAAGCACCTGAACAAGAACAAGACCGCAGTCAACGAGAAGCCGATTTACATGAAGGGCGACCGCGACGGCATCGACGCCGAAATCGGGCTCCAGTGGAATGACGGCTATTCGGAAGCAATTTACACGTTCGCCAACAACATCAACACTCACGAGGGAGGCACCCACCTGTCGGGCTTTCGCTCGGCGTTGACGCGCACGATCAATTTCTATGCGGGCAAAAACAACCTCGCGAAGGACTTGAAGGAGAGCCTCAGCGGCGACGACATCCGTGAAGGGTTGACGGCGGTCATCAGCGTGAAGATCCCGCGCCCGCAGTTCGAGGGACAGACAAAGACCAAGCTCGGCAATACCGAGGTAAAGGGCATTGTCGAAGCCATCGTCAACGACAAGCTCGGATCGTTCCTCGAGGAAAATCCGGCCGTTGCGAAGCGGATCATCGGCAAAACCGTGGATGCGGCCCGGGCGCGCGAGGCCGCACGCAAGGCGCGGGATTTGGTGCGCCGGAAAGGCGCGCTCGAGGGCGGAGGATTGCCGGGCAAGCTGGCGGACTGTCAGGAGCGTGATCCGGCAAACAGCGAGCTCTACATCGTCGAGGGAGAGTCGGCGGGCGGCTCGGCCAAGCAGGGACGCGATCGCCGGTTCCAGGCGATTCTGCCGATTAAAGGCAAGATCCTGAACGTCGAAAAGGCGCGCTTCGACAAGATGCTCGGCAGTGACGAGATCAAGACCATGATCGCGGCGCTCGGCTGCGGCATCGGCGGCGAAGACTTCGACATTGCGAAACTGCGCTATCACCGCGTCATCATCATGACCGACGCAGACGTCGACGGCTCGCACATCCGCACCCTTCTGCTCACGTTTTTCTACCGCCAGATGCCCGAGCTCATCAACAACGGCTACATCTACATCGCGCAGCCGCCTCTGTTCCGCGCCAAGCGCGGGAAAGGCGAGACCTACATCAAGGACGAGCGAGAGCTCGAGACGTATCTGATTCACCGCGCTGCCGAGTCGCGCGCCGTGAAACTGAACGGCAGGGAGATTACCGGTGCGGCGCTCGAGCAATTACTGCACCGGCTGATGACGTACCGGAAGTACCTGCGGCTTGTCGAACGCCGTGGGCACGTGCGCGAGGCGATCGAGGCGCTGCTCGATATGGATGTGCACGACAAGTCGTTTTTCGACAGCCAGGAGCAGCTTGGAGCGCTCGCGGCGCGCCTGACGACTACGACGTCAGTCGTAACCGTGCAGCCAGACGAAGAGAACAAGTCTTTCAGCCTGGCGATAGAAGATCGATCGAACGGCTATGCGCGGAACAACGTCATCTCGCTCGACTTCGTGACATCGCCCGACTATCGCACGCTGCTGAACAGCTACGGCGAGATTCGCGACATCAAGCCGCCGATGACGGTGGTCACGACGAGCAAGGCGGTGGAGCAGGAAGCGGAGAGCGGAACCGATGAGGTCCGGCTAAAGCCGGACACCACCGAGGGAAAGCCACACGAGGGAAAAGAATTCGGTAGTGTCCGCCTTCAGGCGGACCCCGCGGTTTCCATTCACTCGCTCGACGAACTGCTCGAATACTTCATCAACGCCGGCAAGAAGGGCGTGGCCATCAATCGCTACAAGGGCCTCGGCGAGATGAACCCCGAGCAGTTATGGACCACGACGATGAACCCCGAGGGGCGCACGCTGCTGCAGGTGCGCGCCGAAGATCACACCGAAGCCGATCAGATGTTCACGACGCTGATGGGCGACCAGGTCGAGCCCCGCAGGAAGTTCATCGAAGACAACGCGCTCGACGTGAGGAACCTGGATATTTGATTCTCCGATCCGACGCAGAGGCGCAGAGGCGCAGAGCATTCTTTTCAAACGAAATTACTCTGCGTCTTTGCGGCTCTGCGTCGAGACATCAACACATGAGCGACACCACACAAAAAGTCCCCGTCAACATCGAAGATGAGATGAAGCGGTCGTACATGGATTACGCCATGAGCGTAATCATTGGACGAGCGCTGCCAGACGTCCGAGACGGATTGAAGCCGGCCCATCGCCGCGTGCTCTACGGCATGAAGATGATGGGGCTCGCCTCGAACCGCGGCTACCGCAAGTGCGCGAAGATCGTCGGCGAGGTGATGGGCAACTATCATCCGCATGGCGACGCATCGATCTACGACACGCTGGTGCGGCTCTCGCAGGACTTCAACATGCGGTACCCGCTGGTCGACGGGCAGGGCAACTTCGGCTCGATCGACGGCGACCCGCCGGCGGCGATGCGGTACACGGAAGCGCGTCTCCAGTCGCTCTCCGACGACGTGATGGCCGACCTCGACAAGGAGACGGTCGACTTCGTCCCGAATTACGACGAAACGACCGAAGAGCCGACGGTTCTGCCCGCGCCTATCCCGAATCTTCTCGTCAACGGATCGGCAGGCATCGCGGTCGGCATGGCCACCAACGTTCCGCCGCACAACCTGCGCGAGGTCATCGACGGCGTCATCTGGGCAATCGAAACGGAGCAGGAGAGCGGTGCGAAGCTCGACAAGAGCGAGAAGCTTCACGGCCTGATGAATTTCATCAAGGGCCCCGATTTCCCGACCGGGGGTTATGTGGTCGGACGATCGGGCATTGCCGCGGCGTACCGCACAGGCCGCGGCGCTATTCTCATGCGCGCCAGGGCGTCCATAGAGCAGGCTCGGAAGGGCGACAAGCAGTCGATTGTCGTTACCGAGATTCCGTACCAGGTGAACAAGGCTCGCCTGATCGAGAAGATCGCCGAGCTCGTCGGCGAGAAAACCATCGAAGGCATCTCGGATCTGCGCGACGAATCCGATCGCGAAGGCATGCGGGTCGTGATCGAGCTGAAGCGCGGCGAAGTGCCGGAAGTGATCCTGAACAATCTCTACAAGCACACGCAGCTGCAGCAGAGCTTCGGCGTCATCATGCTCGCCATCGTGGGCGGCCGTCCGAAGGTGCTCACCCTCACCGAGCTCATCGAGAGCTTCATCGATTTCCGGCGCGAGGTGGTGATTCGGCGGACGCAGTTCGAACTGCGCAAGGCCGAGGCCCGCTATCACATCCTCGAGGGCCTGAAGATTGCGCTCGACAACCTCGACGCCGTCATCAGGCTCATCCGAGGGTCGAAGACCGTCCCTGAGGCGCGCGAGGGCCTCATCACGCAGTTCTCGCTGAGCCAGCTCCAGGCGCAAGCCATTCTCGACATGCAGCTGCAGCGGCTGACCGGGCTCGAGCGGCAGAAGATCCTCGACGAAATGGCAGACCTGCTGAAGACCATCGAGCGGCTTCGCGCGATTCTCGGCAGCGAGCGGCTGCTGATGCAGCTGATCGTGGATGAGTTGAAGGAAGTGCGCGACAAATACGGCGACGATCGCCGTACCGAGCTCATCGACGGGGATGCAGGTGAAATCAGCATCGAGGACTTGATCGCCGAAGAGGATATGGCGATCACGGTGAGCAACACCGGCTACATCAAGCGTACGCCGATTACGAGCTACCGCAATCAGCGGCGCGGTGGCAAAGGGCGCATCGGCATGCGCACGCGCGAGGAAGATTTCGTCAGCCACCTGTTCGTGGCATCGACGCACGCCTACATCATGATTTTCTCGGACCGCGGCCGCGCG
Source organism: Vicinamibacterales bacterium (assembly GCA_963744405.1). Lineage (GTDB taxonomy): Bacteria > Acidobacteriota > Vicinamibacteria > Vicinamibacterales > JAMQPK01 > JAMQPK01. The sequence goes on along the minus strand of CAVUTO010000015.1, from coordinate 31,804 downwards.
TATTGGTTGAAAGTTCACGAGATTCCCGACGTCGGCCCAGGGGGCAAGGGCAAAGCGATTGCGAACCTGGTGTCGATGGCGCCGGACGAGAAGATCGCGGCCCTCCAGACCGTGAAAGAGTTCGAAGAGGGCAAGTTCATCGCGATGGGTACCCTGCGCGGCATCGTGAAGAAGACCGAACTGTCGGCCTTCAGCAACCCGCGGGCGGGCGGCATCATCGCAATGGGGGTCGAAGACGTGGACCGCCTGATGGCGGCCCAGATCACAGACGGAACCGGCGAAATCTTCATTGGAACGCGGGACGGCGTAGCTATCAGGTTCCCGGAAAACGATGTCCGGCCGATGGGGCGCGCGGCCTACGGTGTGAAGGGGATAACTCTTCGCGAAGGCGATGAGGTCGTGGCGATGGAGGTGGTAAGGCCCGGCAGCACTCTGCTGACGGTGACCGAGCACGGTTACGGAAAACGCACGGAGCTGGACGAATATCGGGTGCAGTCCAGGGGCGGTGTGGGTATTATTAACATCCAAACAACCGAACGGAACGGCCGGGTCGTCGGGATGGCGTCTGTGCACGACGAGGATGAGTTCATGCTCATCACGCAGCAGGGCAAGATCTTGAGAACCGTTGCGCGAGATATCCGCAGCATCGGACGGGCAACACAGGGAGTGCGCCTGATCGAGATCGACGCGGAGGACCGGGTTGTTGCCCTCGCGCGGCTTGCCGAAAAAGACGACGAGAACGGCACGGAAGACACAGGGCCCGCCTAAGCGGGTCTACTGACAGACTTCACCGCAACACTGCGGCAAAAGAGGAGGCTGGTATGTTTCGGCCGAAGACTAGCGTGTATCTACTGGCGCCCATGGTTCTGGCGGTCGCCGCTCTGAGCGCGTGCTCGTCACCAAACGCGGCGGAAGAGAATCTGGTACGGCAGTTTTTCCGCGCGTCGGGTCTGCGCGACAGCCAGACGCTCGCGAATTTCGCAACAGTCAGCTTCGACCCAAAAACCGAAGGGACGGTCGCCGATTTCGACGTCACGGCTGTCAGCCCCGAGCGGAGCGAAGCGCTTCGCGTCATCGAGCTCGACAAGGCCGTCAGCGACGCTGATGCGGCGAACAAGGCTTTCAATGAGAAGAAGAAGACCTATCAGGACGCGAATGCCGAGGCCATCGATCGCGTGTTGAAGGCCGAGAGCGCCGGCCGCAAGTTGACGGGCAAGGACGCGCAGATTCAGGCCGAGTGGACGAAATGGCGCGATGACAGCAGCGCAGAAGCCAAGAAAGTGTCGTCCGCGAGAGCAGCCCTCTCGGATGCTCGCCCAATCGCGGAGTTGAGCCTGATGGCCAACTCCGGTTCGCCAACGCCGACGGTCGCTGAGCTCGATGGGACGCTCGTCTCGAAGGACATCTCGGTGACGGCGACGGTGCGCGGCGCGGACGGCGCCACGACTCAGAAGAACTACGTGTTAACGGCGCAGCGCGCGGTGGTGAAAAGCGACAAAGGCGAGCGCCAGGGCAAGTGGATTATCACCGAACTAAAACCAGCCTAACCTCAGGGATTTGGGACCAGGGATTCGGGATTAGGTTTGAACGCGCGAACGCGCGTGATACTCGTCGCAGGCCTAATCCCTAATCCCCAACCCCTATTGCGCTTTTCAAATCCGTGTAGTGTCTGGCTTCAGCCTGGCTTCAGCCAGACCGTGCTCGGTCCGCCTGAAGGCGGACACTACCGCAAGCCTGGGCCCGCGCCATCAATGTGAAAATTGCTCTAATCCCTTCCCGATCAGGCAAGCTCCAGCTTCGCGTATTTCGCCCGAAGGGTTTTCGGGCCTACGCTGAACCGCACGACAAGTTTCACATCGTCAGCCAGCTCTTCTACGCTGAGAATCGTCCCGACGCCGAATTGCGGATGGCGCACTTTCGCGCCGAGACGCAGGCCGAGCAACGAGGATTGGTCTTCGTCTTCGTACGAATACCCGGGCTCTTCGTGCGTGCGGGACGGGCGATGGAACGTCGAAGTCCGTCCGCCTGTACCGAACCTGTTCGAGGCAGATGAGTTCGAACGCCCGAAGCTTCCGAACGAGCTCTGATAGGTGCTCGCCTGGAATGCGGGTTCGATTCGCTCGATGAGCTGCGGCGGCACTTCGTCCATGAAGCGCGACGGCTGCATCGATTGATACTCGCCGAAGACGCGCCGCCGCGCGGCGCCCGTCAGCACGAGCTGCGAGCGGGCGCGCGTCATGCCGACGTAACACAGCCGGCGCTCTTCGGCCATCTCGTCCTCTTCTTCGAATGCACGCGAGTGTGGAAAGACGCCTTCCTCGAGACCGCTCATGATGACGGTCGGAAACTCGAGGCCCTTGGCGGCATGCAGCGTCATCAGCCAAATGCGCGCTTCGAGGCTGCCCTCGCCTTCGTCCGCTTCGGAGAGCAGCGACAGTTTGTCGGTAAATCCTCCCAGCGAGGCCTCCGGCTCCCGCCCTTCGTACTCGCGCGCCGCCGAAACCAGCTCCATCAGGTTCTCGATGCGGCCCTGGGAATCCTCGGACCTATCGTCGCGCAGATCCTGAAGGTAGCCGGTCTGATCGAGCACTTTGCCGAGCGTGGTCGACAGAGGCTCTTTCCGTGCCACCTCTGACAGGCTCAGGACGAGATCGCGGAATGTTCGCAGCGAGGTGAGCGCCCGAGGCGGCACCAGCCGCTCGTCGATTGCCCTGTTCAGTTTCGTCCACAGTGAATTGGGCGCCGGGACGGCAATGCCGCTCGCGAGCAGAAGTGGTGGCGCTTCTTCTGCCGAGACCCGATCGATAGAATCCAGCACGCCTTTGCCGTTGCCACGCGGAGGCATGTTGATCACTCTCCGCAGACTCACGTCATCGTGCGGATTGATCAGGAGCTTGAGGTAGGCGAGAGAGTCCTTGATCTCCTTGCGCTCGTAAAAGCGCACGCCGCCGACGATGCGGTATGAAAGACCCGAGCGCATCAGCGAATCTTCGATGACGCGCGACTGTGCGTTCGTACGGTACAGAACCGCCACAGTGCAGTCGGGCGCGGACGAGATACCCGAGTGCGCGGTCCGCATGATGAAGTCTGCTTCTTCGAGCTCGTCCGAGCCGCGGAAGTACTTGATGAGATCGCCGCCCTTGCGCTCGGTCCACAGCCGCTTTTCTTTCCGGTTCTTGTTCTGGCCGATCACCGCAGATGCCGCATCGAGGATGACCTGCGTCGAGCGGTAGTTCCGCTCGAGTTTCACGATGCGGGCCTCAGGAAAATCGTGCTCGAAGTCGAGGATGTTTCGCAGGTCGGCGCCGCGCCAGCGATAAATCGACTGATCGGGATCGCCGACCACCGCCAGGTTTCGGTGTCGCGCCGCGAGCCGCTGGATCAGGTGATATTGCGGGCGGTTCGTGTCCTGGTATTCGTCCACCATGACGAACCGGAATTGTTCTGCGTATTTCTCGCGCACCGGCTCGACTTTGTCGAGCAACTCGACAGCTTTCAGTAGCAGATCGTCGAAGTCGAGCGCACCATTGTCCTTGAGTCCCTGAACGTATTTTTCGTACACCTTCGCGAGTTGCTCGCCGCGCTGGCTCCAGCCCTGCGACCTGAAGAACTCCGGTCCGGCGACCATGGTGTTCTTGGCATGGCTGATCTTGGAGAGCGCCATCCGCGGCTGCACCACGGTGTCGTCAATCTGCAGGTCCTTGAGCACCTGCTTCACGAGCGCGACCTGGTCGGACGAGTCGTAGATCACGAAATCGCGCGGCAGGCCGATGGCGGTCGCCTCGCGCCGCAGGAGGCGCGCGCAGAGCGCGTGGAACGTCGAAATCCACGAGCCCGCCAGTGCGGCGCCAAGCAGCGTTTCGACGCGCGTACGCATTTCCTCCGCGGCTTTGTTCGTGAAAGTGACGGCGAGAATCTCGTAGTGCTGCGCATACCCTTCGGACAAGAGATACGCGATGCGCTGCGCGATGACGCGGGTTTTTCCGGAACCCGCGCCGGCGAGAATCAACAAGGGGCCGTCGATGTGGAGGACGGCTTCGCGTTGCTCGGGATTGAGTGCTGCTAATTGATCCATGAATAAAGAAATCGGGATCCTTTTTCCGCCGTGAAACCGGGAAAAAGGATCCCGATTTCTTTATTCTACTGTGACACTCTTCGCCAGATTCCGCGGCTGATCGACGTCGCAGCCGCGGCGCACTGCGATGTGATACGCGAGCAGTTGCAATGGCAGTACCATCGCGATCGGCGAGAGCATTTCCGGTACGCGGGGAAGGGAAATCATGGCGTCGCGTGAGGGGTCGAGGATGCTTTCCAACGTATCGTGCCCTTCCGTGGTGATGGCAATCACCGATCCGCCCCGAGCCTTGACCTCCTGAATATTGCCAAGCATCTTCTCGAAGACGTGATCATTCGGTGCAATGCTCACCACGGGCATCTCACTGTCGATGAGGGCGATGGGCCCATGCTTCATCTCGCCGGCAGGATAGCCCTCGGCGTGGATGTACGAAATTTCCTTCAACTTCAGGGCGCCCTCGAGCGCAATCGGGTAGTTGATCCCGCGTCCCAGATAAAGGAAGTCGCTGCGGTTGAAAAAACGGCCCGCGACCTCTTCCACCGAGCCGGAGGCCTTCAAAGTCTGCTCCATCTGTTTGGGCAACTGAACGAGCGCGTCGAGATGTTGCCTGGCGGCGGATTCGTGCAGCGTGCCCTTGATCTGGCCCAAATACAGCGCCAGCACGTTCAGCGCGACCAGTTGCGACGTGAAGGCCTTGGTTGAGGCCACGCCGATTTCCGGCCCAGCGTGCGTATAGATGGTTCCTTCCGACTCTCGCGTCGCCATGCTGCCCACGACGTTGCAGATGGCCAGGCTGCGAGCGCCCTTCCTGCGGGCTTCGCGAAGCGCCGCCAGGGTGTCGGCGGTTTCGCCCGACTGCGTGATGATGACCACCAGCGTGTTTCGATCGACGATGAAATCGCGATAGCGATACTCGGAGCCGTAGTCGACTTCGACCGGCAGGCCGGCGAATCGTTCGATGAGGAATTTGCCCACCAGCGCTGCATGCCACGACGTACCGCACGCGACCAGCACGATCTTGTTGATGTCGCGCATGTCCGCCTCGGAAATGGCGATTTCTTCCAGGAACACCCGGCCCGTATCGATGCTGAGCCGTCCAAGCAGGGTTTCTTCGGCGGCGCGCGGCTGCTCGAAGATCTCTTTGAGCATGAAATGGCGGTAACCGGCTTTTTCCGCCATGACCGGATCCCACAGCACTCGCTGAGAGGCCTTCGACACGGGCACGCCGGCAAAGTTGGTGAACTCGACGCCGCCGCGCGTGATGACGGCCATCTCTTCGTCGCCGAGAAACACCACGTCCCGTGTATGGCTGAGAATGGCCGGCGTGTCGGAGGCGACGAAGAACTCGTTTTCGCCGAGGCCGACGACGATCGGCGGTCCGTTGCGGACGGCGATGATCTTTTCCGGGTCGTCTGTGGAGATTGCCACAAATGCGAAGAGTCCGCGCATATGTAGTAGTGCTTGTCGCGCCGCGTCTTCGAGCGTTCGTCCGGAGCTGGCTTCCTGCTCCAGCAGGTGGGCGATGATTTCTGTGTCGGTTTCGGTGACGAATGTGTGCCCGAGTTTCTGGAGCTCGCGCTTGAGGTCCAGATAGTTCTCGATGATGCCGTTATGGACGACGACGATCTTGCCGCTGCAGTCCTGGTGGGGATGTGCGTTCTCTTCAGTGGGCCGCCCGTGCGTGGCCCATCGTGTGTGCCCGATGCCATACAAGCCTTCGAGCGGCTGCGTGTCGATCGCCTCCTCGAGATTGACCAGTTTGCCGGCGCTTCGACGGCGCTCAATCTGTCCGTTACGGACGACAGCCACGCCGGCAGAATCGTAGCCGCGATACTCGAGGCGACGAAGCCCGTCGATCAGAATCGGGACAACTTTCTTCGGGCCGAGATAACCGATGATTCCGCACATACTTTTTACTTTCTACTTTCCACTTTTCACTTTTTGGGCGTCCGTCTTCTTCCGTTCGACCCACCCCTCGATGTTGCGTTGCCCCCCGGCGCTCACGGCGAGGGCTCCCGCGGGAACGTTCTCTCGGATGGTCGCCCCGCTGCCGACATAGGCGCCCTTTCCGATCGTAACGGGCGCCACCAACTGCGAATCGCTGCCGATGAACACCCCGTCCTCGATCGTTGTCTGGTGCTTGCGGCTGCCGTCGTAGTTACAGGTTATGGTGCCGGCCCCGATGTTCACGTTGTCGCCGATCACGGCATCGCCCAGGTACGAATGATGGCCGGCTTTGGTGCCCTTGCCGAGCACCGCTTTCTTGAGTTCGACGAAATTGCCGATGTGCACCGAGTCGCGGAGCTCGGTCTCTGGCCTGATATGAACGAAGGGGCCGACGGTCACCCCGGTTGCCAGGCGCCCACCGTTGATGACGCAGAAATTCTGCACTGTGACGCGATCGTCGAGCACGGAGTTGACGATGCGCACGCCGGCGTGAATCTCGCACGCCTTGCCTATGAGCGTCTTGCCCTCGAGATGGACACCCGGATGGATAACGGTATCTGCGCCGACGACGACGTCGTCGTCCACGTAAGTCGTCGCGGGATCTTCAATCGTCACGCCTGCCGCCATCAGCTCTTCGTTCTTTTTCTGTCTCACGATTCGGCTCGCTTCTGCCAGTTCCGACCGGCTGTTGATGCCGCGAATCTCGTTGGGATCGTCGACGACGACCGTCTCGACGCCGAGCCGTCGGCGGCGATAGATCGACACGAGATCCGTTAAATAGTACTCGCCCTGCGCGTTGCCGGTCGCGAGCCCACGCAGCGACTCGAACAGCGGGCTGAGCGAAAACACGTAGACGCCGCTGTTGATCTCGCGAATCTTCCGCTGGGCCGGCGATGCGTCGCGCTCTTCGACGATCCGTGCAATGCGTCCCTTCACTCTGACAATGCGCCCGTATCCATACGGCTGATCAACCATGGCCGTCAGGACGGTGAGGGCGACCTTCGATTCCGCGTGTTTCCGCACGAGAGCGGCAAGGGTGTGGCTTTTCAGCAACGGTACGTCGCCCGAGAGCAACAGAACGAAGCCGGTTTGGCGCTCCAGCACGCCGGCGGTCTGCAACAGAGCATGGCCGGTGCCAAGTTGCGGTTCCTGCGTCACGTACCACAGACTCGAGTGGCCACTGAGCCCCTGCCGCAACAGCTCCTTGAGGTGCCCGACCACGACTGTCGTCGTCCGGGGTTGCAGAGACTGCGCGGCTCTCAGGGGGTACTCGATCATCGGGCTGCCGGCGACGCGATGCAGCACCTTCGGGCGCGCGGATTTCATCCGCGTCCCCTTGCCGGCGGCGAGAATCACGACGTGGAGGTGGGGCATCGGTCGGTAACAGTTTACCGTTTACCGTAACCCCACCCGCGGCGGGTGCGAATCGGACTAAGAGCTGCAGGTTAAGTTATTGAAAACAAACAATAATGCGATCTAGCGGTGGCGGGGGGTTTTGCGACGCTCGGCCTTTACAGACGATGTGGCCTCGAGAGCGGCTCGAACGTTGTCGAATTCCCGCAGCGCTTCTAGGTCGGGGTCGTGGCGTGCGAGCGTTCGGTTGTCCGGATTGAGCTCAATGGCACGCAGGAGCAAAGGAACGGCTTCGTCCAAGGCATGGCGCAACGCCAGGACAGAGGCCAGCATATAGAGCGCGTGGTCGTGTTCCGGCGATTCCGCGCTGGCGGCTCGCAAGTGCGCGAGTGCCTCGTCGTAGTTTCCGGCGTTTACCGCCAGGGTGGCTGCGAAGACACGTTCCTCCGGCGTAGAAGGTGATGCGGCCCGCGGGGTCATATGGCGTTCGCAGACATTGAGGTACAGGCGGACCCGCTCGTGCAAGCTCTCGTTCTTCGGGAAAGCGCGTCACGACCGATCGCAGTAGTGCCGATGCACGTGAGAACTCGTGCGCCTGAATAGCGGCGACACCTTCCTCGTAGAGCGCGACCGCCTCGAGGTGTCCCGGGCTGGAGGTGGGAACCGCCACAGGGCCGTTGGCAACCTCAGGCTCGCGACGGCGCTCGACTGGGCGCGGGTTCGGGGCGTTCGACGCACCACCTTGCTTCGCCCGGCCGAAGCGGGACTTGGCCCGCCGCTGCTTTGCCATCGAGGTTCTGCCTGAGAGGGCGCTACGGTAACAAACGTCGCCGCATCGGTCAAGACGGCCGAGATGCCTTGAGCCGTTCAAGTCTGGCGTAGACCTCATTGGGCGATAAGACCAAATTTGCTGGCCGTTGCGACGAGTGCCTGACGCCGGGACAGCGCACCGTTATTGGTCAATTGATAGAAATACGAGTTAAGCTCCGTGTCATCAACGTGATGCTCATGCTCGTCCGGTTTCGAATATGGAGCAAGCACGATAGTGAATTCGCCTCGCTCAGGAACATTGAGCTTTCGAGCTTGTTCGGCGCTGGTGTGGATGATCTCCTCATGGAGTTTTGTCAGCTCTCTTGCAATACAAATTGGTCTTTCCCCCAATATTTCGGTCATGTCAGTGAGAGTCTTTGTAATTCGGTGAGGTGCTTCGAACAAAACGACGGCCCTGGGTTCCGTGCGGAGACGCTCCAACCATTGCTTTCTATCTTTTGACCTAGAAGGTGCGAATCCTGCAAACACAAACTCGTCCGCCGGATAACCGGAAGCGGCCAGGGCTGCCATGACCGCGCTGGGACCAGGAATTGGAATGACACGGATGCCTTGCCCGATGGCGGCAGCGACCAGACGTTGCCCCGGGTCTGCGACGACCGGGGTGCCTGCGTCCGAAACAAGCGCGATGTCGATGCCTTCCGAAAGTCTGTGCAACAGTGCGGGCAGCTTCTCAGTTTCGTTATGCGCGTGAAGGCTGGTCGTTGGTGTGGCAATCCCGAAGTGCCGAAGGAGAAGTCCTGTGCGCCGCGTATCTTCTGCGGCTATCAGGCCGACAGATTTCAATGTGCTGACAGCCCGTACCGTCATGTCGTCGAGGTTTCCAATCGGCGTAGAGACGACGTACAGGCTGCCCGCCATTCGCGGATTAGGATAATGTACCATTGTGGTTTGTCGGAATTTGGAATTACAGAACTGGGATTCGAGCTGCTGCCTAAATGATGCGTTCGTCCGAGCCGTTTCATCATTTCGTCGACGACTATCTCTCCTACCTTCACGAAGTTCACCCCACGGGCGCGACGCTTGACGGCATACACACGTACGACGACCACATCGAAGACTTCAGCCGTCACGCCATCGACCAGCACACGCGCGCACTTTCGGGCTTCGCGCGGCGGCTCCAGGACATCAACCTCGGCGATCTGACAGCCGTCGAAAGGGCTGAGCAGCCGATGGTGGCGGCGAACATTCAGGCGCGCATGTTCGAGCTCGAACAGATCCGCACCTGGGAGCGCAACCCGCAACACTACGCAGACACGTTGTGCTCGAGCCTCGCGGCGCAAGTCGTTTTTACGCACGCGCCGCTCCCCGAGCGTGCCCGCCGCGTGCTGTCGAAGCTGCGTCAGACCGCCCGGGTGGTGCAGGCGGCCCGCGACAACATCAAGGATCCGCCGGGCATTTTCATCAAAGTCGGCCTCGAGACGTTCCGCGGCGCGCTCAACTTCATCGAGAAGGACCTGCCGCGTGCGTTTTCGGCGCTCGACGACATGCACCTGCTCGGCGACCTCGCAGACGCTTCGACCGAAGCCGCCGGCGCGATTTCGAGTTATGTCCAGTACCTCGAGGAGGACGCGGCACCCAAGGCGCGCGCCTCGTTCCGGCTGGGGCGTGACCTCTTCGAGCGGAAACTCGCGCTCGATGAGGGGCTGGCAATGGATGCCGATCGCCTTCTCGCCATCGCGCTGCGGGAGTTCCAGGCGACGCAGGATGAGTTCCGGTCGCTGGCGGGCAAGCGTGACGGCGGCGATCCAATTGCGGTTTGGCGCAAGGCGAAGGAAGAGCACCCTGCGCCCGGTGGGCTGTCCGCCGCGGCACAGCAGCAGCTCGACGAGCTGTCGACGTTTATCGATCGCAGCGGCATCGTGTCGCGGCCCGAAGGCGAATCGATCATCGTGGCGCCGACGCCCGAGTTCTACCGGTGGACATTCGCGAGCATGTGGGTGCCCGGACCGTTCGAGCAGAAGGCGACGCGGGCTTATTACTACCTGACCGACGCCGACCCATCATGGCCTGCCGACAGACAGGAAGATCACCTACGCGATTTCAATTACCCGACGCTATGGGCGATCTCGATCCACGAGGTCTATCCAGGGCACTTCCTGCACTATCAGTTTCTGCGACGCGTCGAATCAAAGGTGCGCAAGTCGATCATGTTTTCACCAGCATCGTTCGTCGAAGGCTGGGCGCACTATACGGAGCAGATGATGGTGGAGGCGGGATTCCGTCGGAACGATCCGGCATTCAAGCTCGCGCAGCTCGCCGAGGCGCTCATTCGCCTCGGGCGCTTCATCGTCGCCATTCGGCTCCATGTGCAGGACTGGTCCGTCGAACAGGGCGTCCGCTTTTTCCGCGATGAGTGCTTCATGGAGGAAGGCGGCGCGCGCCGCGAAGCAGAGCGGGGCACGTTCGATCCGACATACCTTGTCTATTCGGTCGGCAAGCTGATGCTGTTGAAACTGCGGCGCGACTACAAGGAACAGCAAGGCGCCAAGTACTCGCAGCGTGCGTTCCACGATCAATTGCTGGGCAACGGAACCGCGACGTTCGCCGTGCAGCGCCAGTTGATGCTCGGCGACGGGGCCGGCGACCTGCTGGAGTAAACTGCACCTACTGCCATGCCAATGTACCAGTACCGAATGCACTGCCTGCCGCCATCGTTTCGAGCGAATCCAGAAGTTCTCGGATCCGCCGGTTGAAGAGTGTCCCAACTGCGGCGAGCGCAAGGTCCAGAAGCTGTTGTCCAGCCCTGCGATTCAGTTCAAAGGGAACCGGTTGGTACATCACCGACTACGCAAAAAAAGGCGGAGACGGCACCGATGCGAAAACGTCCGCGTCCGCGGACGCCGCCAAAGACACGACAGGCAAAGAGTCCAGGGAGTCGAAAGAGTCCAAGGAGTCGAGAGAGTCGAGGGAGCCGAGAGAGTCGAGGGAGTCGAAAGAGTCGAGGGAGTCGAAAGAGTCGAGAGTCGAGAGAGTCGAAAGAGTCCAAAGAGTCGAAAGAGTCCAGGGAGTCCAAAGAGTCGAAGAGCAGCGCTCCCGCGTCGGGGACGACCACCACTCCTAAAGCTTCAGGCGAGTAGGTTACTTCCCGGTACGGGAAGTGCTCCGCCGCTCGATGTCTTCCGAGCGCAAATACGCGCGAAACGGCTCGCTCAAATCCGCGCGCCTCAGCGCGAAATAGACCACGGCCTGAAGGTAGCCGAGCTTGTTGCCCGTGTCGTGCCGCTTGCCTTCAATCTCGCACGCGTAAATCTTTCGCTGTTGCAGGAGTTTGCGCAGGCCGTTCGTCAATTGAATCTCGCCGGTTCTGTCGCTCGCGGTTTCGCGTAGCGCGGGAAAAATGTCGGGCGTCAGCAGATAGCGTCCGATGATGGCGAGATTCGACGGGGCTTCTTCGCGCCTGGGCTTCTCGACGAGGTCGCGGACCAGGTGAACGCCTTTCCCAAGAGCGACGGACGAGTCGACGTCGATCACGCCGTAGTTCGAGATTTGATCCGCGGGAACGCGCTCGACGGCGAGAACGGGCCCGCCGACTCGTTCGAACACGTCGATCATCTGCTTCAGCGCCGGCGGATTGGCATCGATCACGTCGTCGGCAAGAATGACCGCGAACGGCTCGTCGCCGACGAGGTCGGCCGTCACCAGCACGGCGTGGCCCAGGCCAAGCGGCTCTCCCTGCCGGACATAAGCCACGTTGATCATGTCCGAGATCTTGCGAATCTCTTCGAGGAGGTCCAGCTTGCCGCGCTGCTGGAGGAAGCTTTCCAGCTCGATGTTGACGTCAAAATGATCTTCGATGGCGTTTTTGCCCCTGCCCGTGACGATGATGATGTTCTCGACGCCCGCTTCAACGGCTTCCTCGACGCCGTACTGGATGATCGGCTTGTCGACGAGCGGAAGCATTTCTTTCGGTTGTGCCTTGGTCGCGGGAAGGAAGCGAGTGCCCAGGCCGGCGGCCGGGAAGACGACTTTGCGGTACGGATGATTTCACGCCGTCATTCTACTAGGCGGTAGGTGGTAGGCGGTAGGTGGTAGGGCTGGCATACAATTCCCACCATGCTTGACCCGGCTTATGTGCGCGATCACCAGGAAGACGTCAAACGCGGGCTGCAGAATCGCGGCATGAACGCCGATGCCGAGCTCGAACAGCTTGCGACGCTCGAGAACAGGAGGCGCCGGCTGATTCCCGAGCTCGAGGGGCTGAAGCGCGATCAGAATGCGGCGGGCGACGAGGTTGCGCGCGCGAAGCGGCAAGGCCAGGACGCGAGCGACATCTTCGAGGCCAATCGTCAGCGGGCGCAGCAGATTCGACAGCTTGAGCATCGAGCTGGATCAGGTTGAGCAGCAACGATCGTAGCTGCTGATGTCGCTGCCAAACCTGCCGCACGCCACGGTGCCCGTTGGCAAGAGCGAAGCCGACAACGTGGTGGTGCGCACATGGGGCGAGCCGACGAAGTTCGATTTCGAGCCGCTGGCGCATTGGGATCTCGGGCCGGCGCTCGGCATTCTCGACTTCGAGCGCGCCACGAAGATGTCCGGCGCGAGGTTCGCGGTGTTGCTCGGCGCAGGTGCGCGGCTATCACGTGCGCTCACCGACTTGATGCTCGACATGCACACGCGCGAGCACGGGTATCTGGAGGTCGCGCCGCCGTACCTCGTCAATCGTGCGTCGCTCGAAGCGACGGGACAACTGCCGAAATTCGAGGCCGATCTCTTCAAGATCGCCGGCGACTGGGATCTCTTTCTGATTCCGACCGCGGAGGTGCCGTTGACGAACATCCATCGCAACGAAATCCTGAATGGCGATGCGCTGCCGCTGAAGTCCACGGCCTATACGCCGTGCTTTCGAAGCGAGGCGGGCTCGTACGGCAAAGACGTGCGAGGGCTCATCCGGCAGCATCAGTTCGAGAAGGTCGAAATGGTGAAGATCACCCATCCCGACACGTCGTATGACGAGCTCGAAGCCATGACGCTGAATGCCGAAGCGGTGCTGCAGCGGCTCGGCCTGCCGTACCGCACGATTGTGCTGTGCACGGGGGACGTCGGCTTCTCCATGGCGAAAACGTACGACGTCGAAGTGTGGCTGCCGGGACAAAAAGGGTACAAAGAGATTTCCTCCTGCAGCAACGCCGAGGCGTTTCAGGCGCGGCGCGCGAACATCAAGTTCAAGGCGGGCGGGACGGGCAAGGCCGAGTTCGTCCACACGCTGAACGGCTCGGGACTGGCGATCGGCCGAACGCTCGTCGCGGTGCTCGAGAATTACCAGCAGAAAGACGGATCGGTGGTCGTCCCCGAGGCGCTGCGCCCGTACATGGGCGGTCTCGAACTGTTAGAACCCAGACAGGGCGCTGCTACGTAGGGCGGGGCCTCTGGACCCGCCCTACTGCTGTTTCGCGTGTTTCCTCTCGAGCTTATGCGAGGTCATCTCACGGATGTGCGCGATGGTGGCCTCGCCAAACTTCTCTTTCACCATCTTCAAATACGGCTCGTGCGTGAAGTAGGTATCGAACGCACGATCGCGGAAGCTGAACACCTCGCCGGCAGAAATGTGCCGCGTCGGCAATGGCAACGTGTCGATCGAGTGCTGCGAATAGCCGCTCCAGTCGTCAGGCAGCCGCCATTCACGACGGAGGGCTTCCTGGTAGAGCGGTGAGCCCGGATACGCCATCGCGGAATAGAAATTCGCGAACTCGCAATTGAGATCGAGCGCAAGGTCGAGCGTTCGCTGCATCGTCTCGTGCGTGTCTTCGGGGAGTCCGAAGATGTAGTTGCCGATGATGTTGATGCCGGCCCCTTTGATGCGGCGCACCGTGTCGTACACCTCGTCCACCTCGTACCGCTTGTCGACGTCGGTCAGCACGCGATCATCTGCGGCTTCGATGCCGAGTGCGAGCCAGTTGAAGCCCGCGCGCTTCAGCTTGTCGAGCATGTCGTCCTTGACGGTATCCACACGCGCATAGGCCCAGATATTGAGGTCATAGCGGCGTTCGATCAGAAGGTCGCAGATCGCGATCACGTGCCGCTTGTTCAGCACGAACATCTCGTCGGCGAACTTGATATTCCGAACGCCGTATTTGTTGACGAGCAGGTCGATTTCCTCGATCACCCTCGCAGGCGTCCAGAAACGGTAACTGTTGGCGTCGGCGCGCAACCCCATCATGTGCTCGCCCGCCTTGAACGGCGCCTGAATGCAGCAGAACGAGCAGCGATAGGGACAGCCCAGCGTCGTATAAATCGCCGCGTACGGCTCGCGCGCGAGATCGCCGAAGCAATGCCAGTTGTGAGCGCGATACCGCGTCATCGGCAGCAGGTCCCACGCGACCCCTGGCATTTCGATGTCGAGATTGCTGATGAGCGGCGCCGCGTCGTTGCGGATGACACGGCCGTGAGCTGCCCTGAGCGACGTCGACGGCTCCCGATAAACCAGCCCTCGCACTCGTGAAAGATCCGGCTCCGCGGTTGCTCTGAACGCATTCAGGAGATCGACGACGGTATGAAGGGCCTCATCGCTCGCGACGAAATCGCAGGCTTCGTCGGCGAGGGTGCGCTCGGGCAATGACGCGACGTGGCCGCCAAGCATGAGAAGCGGCGTGTCCGGGTTCGCATTCTTAATTGCGGTTGTGAGGGCCGACGCTCCGATCATGTTCTGCGTCGATGCCGACGGTTGATGACCGTAAACGACGACAGCGACAAGGGCAGGAGAGAGGGCTGTAATGCGATCCGCCGCCTGCTCGGGCGACAATTCGTCGGCCTCCGCGTCGACAATCTCGACGGAGAATCCGTGCGTGCGTGCGAAAGTGGCGATGAGGCCGGCCCACACGGGGTTTTCTACGGCCGTCAGTCGTTTGCCGAGAGACTGGTAAATTCGCGCGCGGCTGCCGGGATTAACGAGAACGAGATCGAGAGTTTTCATGTCCGATGACGGATTCAATTATGTACGGCGGGCGGCGCCTCACATCCTTGTAAACACGAATGAGATAAATGCCGACGACGGCGATCGCTCCAACCGTCGTCGCCCAGAAGAATGTCAGGGCGGCCATCAACGTCGAGCCGGCGAGGGCGAGCATCAGCGAGGCGGCAAGGCCCAAAACCGCGAGCGCGACACAGGCGTAGATAGGCATGAACGAAAACGACGTGAGGCCGGTCGTAAAGGTCTTCCACGGGTTTCTGCTGAAGAACGGAAAGTGTGTGCGTCCGGCGTGCCGTGAGTCCCGCTCGTACGGGATGCAGACCTGATTGAAGCCGAGCCACACCACGAGGCCACGAAGATAAGGGTCGGATTCGCGCAACCGCAGCAGATGATCGACGGCGGCGCGCGACAGCAGTTTGAAGTCGCCGGCATCAACGGGAAGCTCAATCGACGAGCCGAACTGAATCAGGCGGTACGCCAATCGCGTGGCAGCCATCTTCAGCGCGTTTTCGCCGTGGCGCCGCGTCCGCACGGTGTGGACGATGTCGGCGCCTTGTCGCCAGCGATCGATCAACGCCGGAATCACTTCGGGAGGGTCCTGAAGGTCGGCGTCCATGTAGATAACGGCGTCGCCCTGCGAGGTGGCCATGCCGGCAATCACACCTTCGGCGACGCCGAACCGCCGCGACATGTTCACGATCGTGATGCGCGGGTTCCGCTGGCGTTCGGCGACGAGCAGCGACAGCGACGCATCTGTAGAGGCATCATTGACGAAAATCGCCTCGTAGTCGGCCTGCACGCCGCTGAACATCGTGTCGAGCCGCGAGACCAGTGTCGGGATGTTGTCGGCCTCGTTCCGGAACGAGAACACGACAGAGATGAGAGGCCGGTCTGCTCTCGTCATGTTCAGATGTTCGAATATTTCGCGTTGCGGATCATGGCGAAGCCCTTGATGAGCTCTCGAATGCCGTCATCCAGCGAAAACGCCGGCGCGTAGCCGGTGCGCTCTATCTTTTCGTTCGAGACGATGTAGTCGCGCTTGTCGGGATCTCTGCCGACGTCCGATTCGTGAATCATGAAACCGGGCAGGTGCTTTTGAATCCGCAGGCACAACTCCAGCTTCGACAGGTTCGCGTCGGACAGGCCGACGTTGAAAACCTGCCCTTTCATGCCGTCAAACCGATCGATGGCATGAAGAAATGCCCGCGCTACGTCGCGGACGTGGATGAAGTTCCGTTTGAAGTGGCTTTCGAACAGCACGATGAACCGATCCGTGCAGGCGCGATACGTGAAGTCGTTGACGAGCAGGTCGAGCCGCATGCGCGGCGACATGCCGAACACGGTGGCCAGCCTCAGGCTGATCGCCGACGGATGCCGATCGAGCAGGGTTCTTTCGACTTCGACCTTGTCGCGTCCGTACAGCGAGACCGGACGGATCGGCGTCTCCTCGGTGCAGAACGTGCCGGCTTCGCCGACGCCGTACCCGCTGTTGGTAATCGGAAGGATGACGCGTTGATCTCGGCCGAGCAGCGCAAGCATGTCGACAATCGCGTCTTTGTTCGTCGAGGTCGCGGCGAGTGGATCGCGATCGCAGAGCAGGCGCTCCCACAAGTGCCGCCAGAGGAATAATGACGTCGGCGTCCTTGACCAGCGGCCGCATCGTGTCCATCGAGCGAACGTCGCCGCGAACCAGCGAGAACTGCGGGTGATAGCAGACCGCTGCGAGGCTGTCCTGGCCGTACATGAAGTTGTCGATGACGGCCACCGAACAGCCGCGCTCGAGCAAGGCGGGCACGAGCACCGAGCCGAGATATCCCGCGCCGCCGGTTACCAATACCTTCGTCATCGCATTTTCGAAAATCGTCAAAAGAGGGTCAGACCCCATCCAGTACGGAGCGGAGGTGGTCGAGTTCCGCGGTGATGTCGCGCGGGTGGTTGCCTACAAAAAACCCGCGTTCGTGCGCCGTCGTCGCGTTGTTCAGATTATCGACGATGACGTGGTCGAAGAACCTGATAGCAGCGTGATGTGGAAAACATCCACCGGTTATCATGCGGAACTCGATGCCGGCCTTTCGCATGGCGTCCATCACACGCCTCCGCTCGAGATTGGATTCGGGCTTCAGAATCATGGTGAAGCTGAACCACGAGCTCGAGCCGTTCTCGCGCTGGATGACGAAGCGTGTGTCGTCCTTGAAGAGTTTGACAAAATGCGCGGCGTTCTGCCGGCGAATCGCCAGCATGCCGTCGAGCTTCTTGAGCTGCTCGATGCCCACAGCGCCGGCGAGCTCGAGAGGCCGCACGTTGTAGCCCGGGACGACGAATCGATAGGCCTCGAAGAACGGGTCGTCGTGCCGCTGCCCCTTGTTGACTACCGAGTCGGCAGGCACGTCGCGCGCCCACCCGTGATTGCGGATGGCGCGGGCAAGATGATCGAGCTCTGTATCGTTGGTCACGAGCAGCCCGCCCTCCATCGTCGAGATGTGGTGGGAGTAGAACGTGCTGAAGGTGTTGATGTCGCCGAACGTACCGCAGAGACGCCCGTTCAGGCTCGCGCCCATCGATTCGCAGTTGTCCTCGAACAGGATCAGGTCATGAGCGTCGCAAAAGGCGCCGTATACGGTCGAGCGGGGCTGGGTTACCGAGAATGTTCACCACGACGACCATTCGAGTGCGCGCCGTCAGCGCCGCTTCGAGCTTCGACGCGTCCATGTTGAGTGTGTCCAGCTCGACGTCCACAAAACGCAGCGTCAACCCGTACTGCTGCAGGGGATGGAACGTCGTCGCCCACGAAATGGCGGGCACGATGACTTCGTCGCCGCGTTGCAACGGCCGAGTTGATTTGTAAAAGAGCGCCGCGACGCCCACGAGATTGGCAGATGATCCCGAATTCACCATCACGGCGTGCTTCATGCCGAACCGCTTCGCGAATGCATCCTCGAACGCTCGCACCTGCTCGCCCATCGTAAAGCGTCCGCTCCGCAGCACGCGCTGCATCGCGTCCTGCTCTTCTTGACCCCAGCTCGTACTCGAAAGCTCGTAGGCCATCAGGAGCGGACCAGCTGGCGTGCCGCGCTGGCGATGCGTGCGGCGTCGGGATAGTAAAACTGTTCGAGGGTGTAACCGGCCGGCGTGGGGATGTCGGGAAGGCCGATTCGAACAACTGGCGCCTTGAGATCGGCGAAACCCTTTTCCGCGGCGAGGCAGCCAATCTCGGCACACAACCCGCCTTTCATCCACGCCGTGTCGACGGCGATGATGCGCCCGGTCTTCTTGAGCGACTCGAGCACGATTGCCTCGTCGAGCGGTTTCACCGTGCGCAGATCGATGATTTCGACGTCGATGCCCTCCTGCGCAAGCTGCGCGGCGGCTTGAATTGCCAGCTCGATTGCGTGAGAAGCGCCGGCAATGGTGACATCGCGGCCGCGGCGTCGATAAATGCCCTTGCCGATCGGCACACGATAGGCACCTTCGGGCACGACCCCATCCTTCTTCATGAGCCACCGGTGCTCGAAGACGCACACCGGGTTGTTGTCGAGAATCGCGGACAGCAACAGACCTTTGGCATCGTACGGCGTGCTCGGCATCACGATCTTCAGCCCCGGCACGCCCAGCAGCATCCCGTGGATCGCCTGCGAATGTTGCGCGCCCGATCCCCAGCCTCGGCCGATTGCGGCCCACACGACCATCGGCACGGCCGTCTGGCCGTTGTCCATGAAGTGAAGTTTCGATGCGTGCGTCACGAGCTGGTTGAACGCCAGGAGCACGAAGTCTGGACGGTTGTGCATGAACACGGGGCGCATGCCGTTCATGGCAGCGCCGGTCGACACGCCCATCATCGATTCTTCAGAGAGAGGCGTGTCGAACACGCGATCCGGCCCAAAGCGGGCTGCGAGATCTTTCGTCGTTCCAAACATGGCCGTGGGATCGTCGACCCCCTGGCCAAGGACGAACACGTTCGGATCCTGTTCGAGCGCAATCGCGAGCGCTTCGTTCACCGCACGCACGTACGACACCACGCGCCCCTCGCCGGGGTCGGGACGATCGTAAACGAGCGAATTGACGAGCCCTTCGTCCCAAGGCATGGTTAGTCGGCGTAGACGTGCCGGTGCAGATCCTCTTCGGTCGGATTCGGGCTCGTGAGCGCGAGCTCGAACGCACCGGCGATTTCGGCGGCGATCTCGTCCTCCATGTGCTGAATTGCCGCCGCGTCGAGCCGTGCCGAGCGAATCAGGTATTCGCCAAACAGCGGAAGCGGATCGACGGCTTCCCATGCGACTCGTTCGGCCTCGGCGCGATAGCCAGTCTTGCTGTCGTCGCCTGCACCGCCGTGCGCACGGAAGCGGTACACGGCCACTTCGACAAACGTCGGACCGTCGCCGGCTCGCGCGCGATCGACAGCGGCGCGAACTGCATCGTACACGGCGAGAATGTTGACGCCGTCGACCGACACCGCCGGCATCCCGTGAGCCTCTGCCCATGCGCGGATGTCGCGCTGCGGCTGGCGTGTGGCCAGCGGCGATTGAACCGAGTAGAAGTTGTTCTCGCAGAAGAAGATCACCGGCAGCTTCTTGAGCGCCGCGAAGTTGAGGCTCTCGGCCGTCACACCTTCTTCGGTCGTGGCGTCGCCGAGGAACACCACGACGACGCGATCGTCCTGCTTCATCTTTGCCGCGAGCGCCGCGCCGGTCGCGATCGGAACTGCGCCCCCGACGATTGCAGACGTGCCCGCCATGCCGACGGATTTATCGATGAGGTGCATCGAGCCGCCGCGGGAGCCCACGCAGCCATTGGCCCGGCAATGCATCTCGCACAGCATTCGTCCGAGGTCGCCACCCTTGGCGAGGTAGGCACCGTGAGTGCGATGGCTCGTGTAGACGAGGTCGGTCGCCCGAAGCGCCGCGCAGCACCCGACGGCCGCGGCCTCCTGACCGATGACCAGGTGAATTGGCGTCTTCATCTGATCCTGATGATAGCGGCGCTCGATTTCCTCTTCGATCCGGCGGATCCGCAGCATCGCGCGGTACCACGCCACGAGCTGATCGGTCGAATGCGAATGCGAGATGCGATCGAATCCCGCGAGCCCCGTGACCCTTGTAGGGATATCGGATGGTCATAGGCCGTTCGGCTGGTACAACACGATGCGGCCGCCGGACATTTCGAACTTGAACGGCACGGTGATCAGATTGCCGAGCGCCGCTCGAACGGCGTCGCGATCTTCCGGCCGCACGAACAGCAGCATGAACCCGCCGCCACCGGCGCCGAGCAATTTGCCTCCAACCGCGCCCGCTTTCATGGCCGCGTCGAGCAGCTGATCGACGGTGGCGTTCGTGACGCGATCCGACAGCGACCGCTTGAGCTGCCAGGCTTCCTTCAAGAGCTTGCCGAACTCGACGAGATCGGTCTTCGCCGACGACACGATGCCCAGCGCCTGGTCGACCATCTGCTGCAGCGTCCGCATGTCGGCCGTTTTGTTCTTCATGTTCGTGACGACGGTCTCGGCGACG
The DNA here is from genome assembly GCA_963744405.1 of Vicinamibacterales bacterium. Classification (GTDB taxonomy): domain Bacteria; phylum Acidobacteriota; class Vicinamibacteria; order Vicinamibacterales; family JAMQPK01; genus JAMQPK01. The sequence goes on along the minus strand of CAVUTO010000015.1, from coordinate 11,187 downwards.
TCGTTGGCGGTTCGCGAGATGCCGGTAAACACGAGCATCAGGTGGCTCTGCAGCGCGTGGAGCCTCTCCGGCGGCAGCACGATTGGCGTCACGCTGTAGGTTCCATTTTGCGCGATCGCGATGTGATTGAAGCCGCCGAACGCCGCGGACACCTGATCCTGCAGTCCGACACGCTCGCGCAGCACGCGCTGCTCGACGTGAATGGCCTCGTTCGCCAGTGTCTCTTTCGCGATGTGTCGGCCGTCGAGTGCATGAACGGCGTTTATCAGTCCGACGGTGAACGCGGAGCTCGAGCCCAGACCCGACCGGGCCGGCAGATCGCCGTCATGATGAATTTCGAGGCCCTTGGCCACCTTGAGCCACTCGAGCACGCCGCGCACGGCGGGATGCTGAATCTCGCCGATCTCCATGACGTTTTCGACGATGGAGTAGACGACGCGAAAGCGATGGTCGAAGAACGGAGGCAGCTCGCGGACGCTGATGTAGCAGTACTTGTCGATGGTCGTTGCGAGCACGGCGCCGCCGTGCTCGCCATACCATTCCGGATAATCCGTTCCGCCCCCGAAAAATGAGATCCGAAACGGTGTCCGGCTGATGATCATGCCTGCAGTGCCGAAAGAATATCAGCTTTAGCGCTCGGGAATGTCATAGAGCAGCAGCCGGCGGCTCTGCGATGCGACGGGGAGCTGCAGCGCCCAGTCGGCGTACGCGAGAACCTGAGTGACGCCGAAGTCGCGACGGATGGCGCGCCATTTTTCCGGCGGGTAACTTTCCCACGTGTCGCGGTGCGAGAGCGCGGGAATGCGGCCCGCGCCGACGGCATCGGGCGGCGGATTGAAGAGATCGAGCCCGTAGATGTCCCTCAGCATGCGCTGCATGGCGGCGCCCGTTTCGAGCGAGTACATCACGGTATCGAGGGCGCCCGCGTCGAGAAGGACCGGCCGCCTCGTGCGCAACTGGATGAGGCGCAAATCGCCGGCAAGCAGCAGCACGCCCCGGCGTGCGGCGACGTCGGCGAAGAACACGTCGTTCGTGCGGTCGTTGAAATGCGCGCCGGACCGGTCCGCGTGCTGATGCATCGTCATCAGGACGACCAGGGCCAGGAGAGCCAGGTGCGCCAGGTGCGCTAGGTGCGTAGGGGTGCTAGGGGCGCTAGGGGCGCTAGAGGCTGGCGCACTGGGGGCGCTAGGGGCGCTGGGGGCGCTGCTGCGCCGCGCCAGGTGCGCTGGGGCGACGATTGCGAGCGCTCCCATATGGCGCTGGCGAGCGCCGCGGCAGCGGACAGCCACACAATCCGCAAGGGCCGACGTCGATCTGAAAGCGGACGTTGTGATGGTGCGCGAGAAACTCCCAGAGCATGCTGCGATTGCTGACGAGCAGGCCGCACGAAAGGAACAGCAGCACCAGGCGACTCCAGACCGCGCGGCAGCTGCCGAGAAGTCCGATGAGCAACGCCACGAAGATCAGCGCACCGAAGTTCAAGTAGCGGCCCGGCATCAAGACGAGGAGCGCCGATGGAAGCCTCCGGTGGAATCCACGAAAGAGGGACCATCGCTAGCGCCAGCAGCGACCTGCGGCGGTGATGCGCAAGAGCAGCCGTGACGAGCTCGGAAGCTCGGCCGAAGAGAATGCGAGCCAGGTGTAAGCGATGATGGCCGCTGCGACGTTCAGCTGTACCCCAGTCGACCAGAGACTCACGGCAGCGCGATGTCCATCCCACAGCCTGATGAACGTTGAAAGATCGTCGGGCGTCGAGCCGCGTCATCGTCGCCGGCATGGCCGGCGCGAGGCCGAACTGAATCAACAAGCTGACGAGCGTGATGCCGCACCCCGAAACAAACCACGGAAGAGCGGGGCGCAGCTCGACCCGCAGGTTGCGGAAGTCCGAGAGCACCGCAAGCCCGACCGCAAGGCCGGTCCACGACCCAAGCGCCGGATGAATGCACGGCGCGACGCCGAGCAGGAATGCGCCGGTGCGATACCAACCAGCGCCAAGCATTGCCACCACGAGCGCAGCGGTCGAGAGCCCGATCACGCCGTAGGTATGCTCGGTGCCGAGCAGGAACAGAGGATAAACGGTGCCGTACTCTGCGGTGCGTGTGAAAAAAATCAGCGCCGCCGCGCCGATTGCGAGCAGCACGTCGCGGCTCAGCGCGTACACGAACAGCGCCAGCGCCTGAAACGTCAGCATGCCCTGCACGCCGCTGATGATGAGCGAGAGCGTGATTTCGCTCGACGCCCGCGCGCAAGCGCGATCGCGAGGATCTGATGCAGCGCCGTCCACAAGCGCGTGTGATAGATGTAGAAAATGTTGTCGGGCTGGGTAAGTGACCAGCCCCGCGACGACCTGCGCGGTCTCTACGGCGACCTGCCAGTCGGGAAATCCGAGCATTCCCACGCGAAAACCGAGAACGCCGCTGAGCAGCAGGACCCAGAGGGCACCGTTCATTCCGGGAAGTATGTACCAGTGGTCCCTAGCGGTAAAACGGCTGCCAGTTCAGCCATCGCGGCCCGTAGCTGGAGAGCGGGTGCGCCCGCTTCCAGCGCGCCCAGGTCCGGCGCCTTTCCCGTGAATGCTTCGTTCACCGTGGGAACGGCCACGCCGGCGTCGAGGGCCTTGCTCGTCGGCTTCAGAGTGAAGTTCAAATCCATCGCGTGATAGACCGCGTGACGCTGACCGGGGTCGGGAGGAGTCACTTTCTCGAAGATGTCGAAATCCACTTCGAGGCTGTGCGCCTCCTGGCCGGTCGCCTTCCTGAACTCCGACAGCGTCGCGAACGTCTGCCAGTCATCGATCGCCGGCTCGTAGAGACGCTGCCCTTTCTTCGGTCCGAGAAACGCGTACTGCCCCTTCACGCCTTTGTTGGGGCGGTAGCCGTTGTAGTCGGTGCTGAAATCGTCGGTCGCGTTCGCGAGCCGCAGGATGCCGCGGCCTGGTGTGTCGCGGCCGAGGAACAGGTTGTTGCGGAAGTGCATGTTGGCTGAAGGGTCGCCGATGATGTGCTCGCCGATGATGGTGTTGTGATAGACGAACAGGCCTGCCGGCTTCGCGCTGAACTTGAACGCCACGCCGCTCGGTACGTGATAGAGGATGTTGCGAATGAAATAGACCGGGCCGCCGAACACCGGCTGCGCGCTGTAGCCGCCGTGTGCCGCATTGACGCCGCGGTTGTTGAACACGCGGACGTTGTGGACCGCCGCCGTCGGTTTCGACGAAGTCGTCGCCCATCATGTGGATGTCGTTGTTGTAGATGTCGATAGACGAGGCGCGGCGTTCGGGATCCTGTTCGGGCGTGCCGTAGGTGGAAATGCCGATCCCGTCGTGGAAGTACGCGATCGCGTTGTGCGCGATGACGTGGCCGGGCCCGTAGACTTTCACGGCGTAATAGCTCTTGAGCAGATGCGAGCCGTAAGGACCGGCGCTCGCCCACAGCGGACCGGTCCAGCCCACGAGGCGGAAGCGATCGTCGCGGCCGAGGAACAGGTTGTCGGCGATGTAGAAATCGCTCGAGCCCGGCGTATTCGGTCCAGACGCCCATGCCGACGTTTTCGAAGCGGCAGTTCTTCACCGCAAGGCCGACGGCGCCCAGCACTTCTTTCTGGCCGGCGAAGATGGCGACGTCGGTGTTGCGAAACGTGAGTCCGTCGAAGATGTGATGGCTCGACGCCATGACGTCGAACAATCGCGCGTTGCCATCGCCGTCGAAGATGACTTCTCCGTCTCCGGCCGCCTTGATGGTGATGGGCTTGTCTTTCGTGCCTTTGAGCGTCAGCGACATCGAGCCGTCGAACGGCGCCATCATCGGATCGACGTAATTGAACCGCTCCGGCTTGTAGAGGCCGACGTGGACGAGGATGGTGTCGCCGGGTTGGGCGCGGCGCTCCCACACGACGCTCCAGTCGCCGAGGCCCGCGCCGTAATACGCCTGGAGCACGCTGGTGAAGCTGGGCTCGATTCTCTCGCCCTTGTGGTCCGGCGGGTAGACGTGAAGCGTGCGCCCTTCTTTGGACGGCATGGGTTCGGTGCGCGTAGTGACCCGGACGACGTGCGTCGTCTGGCCGGTTACACCGTCGGGGTCGGAGAGCTGGAATCGGCACTCGTATTCGGTGCCTGGTGAGAGATTCAGGATGGAGCCGGCGAACCCGTCGGGGACGGTGTAGTCGAGATTTTCGCGGCGGCGATAGATGTTCTCGCCGCCGACGCGCACCAGCGGCAGCGCGTTGCGCCACGCTGTTTCGCCGACGGCGCGGAACTGCACGCTGACGCTCGCGTTGCGGTTCGCGTCGCCGGTGATGGCCCATTCGAAGCCGGCGTTCAGGAGGGTCGGGTGTTCGACATGAAAGCGGCCGGCGTCGGTCGCGTTCTGAACCTGAAGGGCAGCGGCCAGTAGCAGCGTCGATGCAATGAGGCCCATGCGCCGAATCTTACATGAGATGTAAAATTGAGCCGCGCGCGATTTCGTCGAGCGGAGAGATGGCCGAGCGGTCGATGGCGGTGGTCTTGAAAACCACTGTACCTGAAAGGGTACCGGGGGTTCGAATCCCTCTCTCTCCGCCAGCCTTCGCCAAACCGCTCGCTTCGCTCGCCGGCTACGGCTGGCGGGCCAGCGAGTCGTGCGAGCGTCCCGCGAAGGCTGTCCACCGGAGCCGCGAGCGAAGCGAGCGCTTGGCGAAGGTGGACGCCTCTGCTATTCCTCCAGCGTGAGCTACGGTTGGCAAGCCAACTCACCTTCGCTCGCTGCGCTCGCGGCTTCGGTTGGCCGGCCGCGTTGCGTGAGCGTCTCGCGAAGGTTGGCCCACCGACACGATGAGATCCCGCAGTAGCCTTGCCCGGCGCGCCGATTTGCTCCTCGTCAACGGCACGCTCTTGAAAACCTGGCGGACGATTCGATAGTAACGGCCAGCGTTCAGCAGCGGCCGCTCTCAGAATCGCCAGAATATGCCGGCAGCGATGTTCGTGTGACTCGATACGCCGCTCCCTGAGAACGTGCGAAAGCCGGTCAGTGCGGGACCGGTGAGAGTGGAGATACCGACCACAGTCACGCCTTGCCCCGTCACGGGGAGAGTCGAGTTGCTGAACATGATCGTCGTGGGCGCGAGGAAGAGGAAGCGGCCGGCCGGAAGTCCCCCCATCACGACGTTGGGCGTGGCGTCGAGGGTCGTGCCCGCGGTGTTCTTGCTGAGAGACACGCGGGCGTCGAGCCGGATGCCCCAGCGTGGCGAGACGTTGTACTTCACGCCACCGCCCAGGATGCCGGCCACCGTGTGGGCGTCGCGCGCATCCCTCACCGTCACGGTGTCGGACTCGTTCATCGGGGCGCCCACCGACAGGAACTGGTAGTTCCCCGCCAGCGTGGCGCTGGGCATCCTGCCGATGGTCGAAATCAGGCTCGCGCCGACGGTCGCATAGGGGATGACGTCCCCGGTCGTTCTCAGATTGATGAGGAGCGCACCGCTCGTCGAGAGTTGATGGCCGCTTCCGCGTTCGAGCGCAGCGATGGATGTGACGCTGTTCAGCACGCGGTTCACGTTGACGGCAAGTCCACTGGGCACCAACAACCCGCTGAAGGCCGGGATGAAACTCGCCCGCGTCGCTTCGATCGAGTCGCTGTTTGCCTGCGTGATCTGAAGCCGCGCCAGGCTGTAGTCGACGCTCAGTTCTGCGGTGAACCGTGGCGTCAGCACGCGGCTGACACGGGCCCCGATGCTCCCCCCGCGCCGCTCGGCGCCAAGCGACCTTCCGAGTACGGGATCGAGCGTGGTGATCCGTCCTGGAAACTCGTGCCTGACCGGTTGCCGACCAAGCGTGTCGGCAAGCCCATTGAACAGGATGGCCCCATCGCCGAAGTACCAGGACGACTGGCGCCGAGAGGCATGGATGGCGGGCCCGATGGCGGGCACGTTGCTGGGACTGGTGAACACCTCGCCTGGCCCGGGCAGGCTCACCGTTCCGCCGGTCGGATTGGTCGGCAACATCCCGCCGCCGTGAAATTCGATCTCCCACTTGCCGGAACCGGCTGTTTGCGCCGCCGCGGGAGAGGCAGCGGCGGACGCCAGACACACAACGAGCATGCAGAACACAGTGCGAGTGCGCATGATTACGGTTCTCTCCCGTCGTGCGCCTTGACTGGCCAGGCCGAAGCCGCCAGAATCGGCGGAAAGCGCGACAGTATTTCCCCAACCCTTAACGCGTAGGATTTGCCTGCGCTGTGTCACGACCGGAATGAGTAACCGATGAGCGCTCGAGCCGAAGCCTCGCCGGGAGAGGTGACTCGTCTGCTCCAGGCGTGGTCAGCTGGGAATCCGAACGCGCAGGAGGCGCTGCTGCCCCTCGTCTACACCGAGCTCCGGCAGCGCGCCGCAGGCCATCTTCGCCGTGACCGCAAGGGCCACACACTCCAGCCGACCGCGCTGGTGCACGAAGCCTATCTGCGGCTGGTGGGCCAGCGAGAGGTCGATTGGCAGAGCCGCACGCATTTCTTCGCGCTGGCGTCGCGAATGATGCGCCGGGTTCTCGTGGACCACGCCCGCGCTCGCGCGGCGGCGAAACGTCCGGACGAGCGCGCTCCGGGTGATGCTCGACGGCGACCTCGCGAGCGTCGACCCCCGCGGGTGCGATCTGCTCATGTTGGACCAGGCACTGTCAGAACTCGCACACCTCGACCAGCGGCAAAGCAGCATCGTCGAGCTGTGTTACTTCGGAGGGCTCACCGAGGAAGAAGTCGCGGGTGCCGTGTCGGTCTCCCGATCGACTGTGGCGAGAGAGCTGAGAAGTGCGAAGGCGTGGCTCTACCGCCGCATGACGTCGGGCCGTCCCCAGGAATCGACGTGAGCGAGGCCGAGCGCTGGACGCGCGTGAAAGAGATTTTCGATGCGGTGGTCGCCGGTCGTGTCGAAGACCGCGCGACCCTCGTACGTGACATGTGCGGCGATGACCGCGCGTTGCAGGCCGACGTCGAATCGCTCCTGGCCGCCGATGCCGGCAACGGATCGGTCTTCGAACAGCCGGTCGATCGCGACATGCGCGGACGTGTGTTCAGCGCGGTCGCAGGCGTCCTCGACCACCAGACGCCCGCGCTCACGCCGGGCGAGCGCTTCGGAACGTACGAGATCACCGGACTGCTCGGCGCGGGCGGCATGGGCCTGGTCTATCGGGCCCGCGACACGACGCTCGGCCGCGAGGTCGCGCTCAAGATCCTGCCCGATCTCTGGCTGGCCAATCCCGACCGACGCGCGCGCTTCGAGCGCGAGGCGCGCGTCCTGGCGTCGCTCAACCATCCCAACATCGGGTCGATTTACGGCGTCCATGAGGGCGAGCCTTCTCCAGGCTCAGGGCTGGCGGTCAAAGCGCTTGTCTTGGAGCTGGTCGAAGGCGAGACGCTCGCCGACCGCATCGCGCGCCACGCCCAGCCGTCGGCATCGCGGCGCGGGTTGCCCATCGACGAGGTCGTGAGCTATCGCGAGTCAGGTGATCGAGGCGCTCGAAGCGGCGCACGAGCGCGGCATCGTGCACCGCGACCTCAAGCCGGCCAACATCAAGATCACGCCCGCGGGGCGCGTGAAGGTGCTCGACTTCGGCCTCGCCAGGGCGATGAGCGGCACTGGCAGCGGCCCCCAGATTGCGCAATTCACCGACGAACACCGTGGGTGGCACGCAGGACGGCGTGCTGCTCGGTACCGCGCCGTACATGAGCCCCGAGCAGGCGCGCGGACGGACGGTCGACAAGCGCACCGATATCTGGGCGTTCGGCTGTGTGCTCTACGAGATGCTGACCGGCTCGCCGGCGTTCGCGGGGGACGGCGTCGCCGAGGTGCTCGCCAACGTGATCAAAACGGAGCCCGATTGGACGTGCTCTCCCGGCGGACACACCCGCGGCGCTGCGTCTGTGCCTGCAGCGTTGCCTGCAGAAAGATCTCCGGCAGCGTTTCCACGATATCGCCGACGTGCGTCTCGCGATGGAGGGCGCCTTCGAGCAGCCGACCCGCGACAGCGACTCGACGCAACGCGGCGGGCCTCGTCACGCGCGCCTCGCCTACGCCGGCTGGGCGATCGCGCTCGTGGCGATCGCCGGCGCGTTTGCGATCGTCGCCTTTGCGCCCTGACGCGCCAGCGGACGTGGCCGAAACTCGTCTGGAGATTGTGACCCCTCCGGCAGCCGATCCGCTGTCGCTTGCGATCTCTCCCGATGGCCGCAGCGTGGTTTTCCAGGCCGGACAAGATCCGCCGACAGCTCTGGCTTCGCCCGCTCGACTCGCAGGAGGCGCGGCCGCTGGCGGGCACCGACGGCGCGCAGTATCCGTTCTGGTCGCCGGATAGCCGGTCGGTCGGGTTCACCGCAGGTGGCGTGTTGAAACGAATTGATCTCGCCAGCGGCCTCGTGCGCACGCTGGCGAGGCGCTCCTTCGCCGGGGGGGCATGGAGCGTCGATGGAACGATCCTCATCGGCAGCGTCATCGGACCGCTCTACAGCGTCCAGGCCGACGATGGCACCGTCAAACAAGCGACCAATCTGCTGGAAGGGCAGAGCAGTCACCGCTGGCCACAGTTCTTGCCGGATGGCCGATTCCTGTTCTTCACCTTGGGACCGCCTGACGTCCGGGGTGTGTATCTCGGGTCCACCTCAGACGCGAACGTGAAGCGAGTATCGGATCGAGAATCCGGCTACCGGTTCATGTCGCCCGCTCATATCCTGTTCGCTGCGACAAGGGGCGCTGTGGGCACGGAGACTGAGCAGCGATTCCGCAACTCTCGAGAGAGAGCCGGTGCCTGTTGCCTCGAGGGTGCTCGTGTCCCGAGGATTCTTTGGCTACGGCGCGTTCTCCTCGTCATCGACCGGGTCGATCGCCTACCGCGCGTCGGCCGGCGAAACGCAGCTTGTCTGGCTCGATCGGACTGGCCGTCCTGTCGGTACCGTGGGACAGGCCGACGATGCCCAAATGCATCTGTACCACTTGTCGCGTGATGGGCGCGTCGCCGCTGTCACGCGAACGATCGCCGGAAACACGAATGTCTGGCTTCTCGATACCGAACGTGGAGTGCCCCGCCGACTGACATTCGATGTGAACGATAACGATGTGGATCCTTTCACCGGACGGCACTCGCGTTGTGCACCAGGCGAATGGGCCACGGGACGGGTCAGTCGTCTACGAACGGCGTGCGGATGGCACGGGAGGAGAGATCCAGCTGCTCGAAGAATCCGTCAGCGAATGGCATCACCCGCAGGACTGGTCCCCCGACGGGCGTTACATCGTCTATGCGGTCACAACGACGACGGGTCTGGATCTGCGGGCTGCTGCCCCTCTCTGGCGAACGTGCACCGTTCGACGTCGCGCGGACATCGTTTGCAGAGATCGGCGCCCGGTTCTCGCCAGACAGCCGCTGGGTCGCCTACCAATCGAATGAGACAGGACGGATGGAGATTTATGTTCAGCCCTTCCCGGGCCCGGGACCGAAGGTGCAAGTTTCCGAGGGCGGAGGCAGGCTGCCGCGCTGGCGGCGCGACGGAGGCGAGCTGTTCTACCTCGCGCCCGACAGACGCCTGATGGCCGTGTCCGTGTCGCAGCGTGGCTCGCGTCTCGAGACGGGTCCTCCGCGTGCCTTGTTCGCGCTGTCGACCACGTCGGCCTACGAGCCCTCACCCGACGGCAAGCGATTTCTGGTCACCGCGGTTGTGTCGGAGGCCAGCCCCATCACCGTCATCCTCAATTGGAAGGCGCCAACACGATGACAGACTGACGCTCACGCCCAACCGAACTTCAGATTTCGCTTGAGAACTGCTATCGCGACTTGGAGTCGACGCCAGGCAGGACCGCGGACACTCGTCCGTCAACAAGAGCTTCGGTCACGGAAACCTCAAAGATCCGTAGCCCGAGCGGGCGTCGATCGCCGTTGTGCTCCACGTCATCCGGAACGAACGTGACATCGGATTCGATGATGACCTCGCCTTGCGCGCTCGACAGGGCGGCCGCCGGCAGCAGCACATCCCACACGAACTCGCGATCGGGTGAGAGCTGTCCGAGGACCTGGTTACCCGAGCGCACCGTCACCGTAGGGATGCGGTCGCCGTACCTGAGCGGAGAGTCTCCCGTGAGTCGAAGTCTGAGATCGCGACCTGCGTTGTGCACGCGCAGAGCGGCCCACGGACCGGTCCATCGCCAGAGTTTTCGAGCTTTCGGATCGAATTCCAGCTGGTACCATCCGGTGTCGAAGCCGTAGACCGGTCGCGTGATCGACTGGAGGTCGAATTGTTCCACCGCGGCATTCACGTGACGAATGACGCCATCGGACGGGCGGGCGGCAATCGTCAACGCGGCGTAGCGCCCCTTGCCTTCCAGCGTACCAGCCGGCAGTTCCAGTGTTTTCAGAAAGAAGCCGGGCTCCGGGGCAACCGTCCACGATCCGATCGCTCGCCCATCGAGCGTGACCTCAAACCGCACCTCGGGCTCGCCGAGCTGTCCGAGGTTGCGGCCTCCAATCATCATCAGCGTCGGTTCCGATCGCCTCCGAATCCACGCGGTAATCGGACGGAATCCGGGACCGCGCGAATGGCGCCACGCAATACCGGCCGTTTCCGGTGTGAGCGCCCAACCCTCGCCGGCCATCCACCCGGGCTCCGTAAACTCGTACCAGCTCACGGCGTGTGGACGCGCCCCGCTCATGAAGAATCGATTCGTGAACGGTAACCGGTGACTCGCCCATCAAAGTCCGCGCGGACGGATCGATCAGCGCGAGATTGGTGCGGCCGCTTTCACCGAGGAACCACACCGGCGCCGAGCCACCGTCTCGCCAGTACTTCACCAGCTCGAGCCACTCGTGACCCCGAGGAAATGGCAGATACCTGACATCGAAACGTTCGCCACGGACAGCGAGACCGACCTCTTGATGGGCCGCCATCACCGGGCGAGCACCTGTCACTCGTCCGAGTTGCTGACGCACAGCCGAGATCGCTTGATATCCGGGCTCACCTGTCTGCCCGTACTGGACGACCGGCCACGCGGCAATGGCGAGGCAGACAACGGCAAGCAGTCCAACGAAGGCAGGCGCGCCGCGCGGCACGACCCGGTCTGACCCCCGGACCGCAAGGTAAACGATCGCGGGTACGAAGGGCAATGCATAGCGGGGGAACGCGGGATCCTGGAAAAGCAAATGGAACACCAGGTACGGACCGGTGGCGATGGCGAGCCAGC
>CAVUTO010000014.1:0-104259 GCA_963744405.1 Vicinamibacterales bacterium | reverse complement strand
CGCGACCTCGTCGTAAGCCATTGTGGGAGAAGACAGCTCCGAGAAGAACCTGATTCGACAGGGCGGGTCGCACTGGGCGGGAAAGCAGTCGATCGAATTGCGCCTTGATTTCCTCGCGATTCTGCAGCGCACTGAGGTTCGCGGCCCGGTGCTCGCTGACGGTTGCCAACGGAATCGTCTTGCTGTCCGGCGTCTCGAGCGAGAGGTCGTCGCGGGTCAATGTCTGTTCCGGGACGCCGTCGCGCAGCGTCATGCCGACCTCGAGGAGCACCCACGGTTCACCGATGGATCGCTGGACGAGCTGGTAACCGATGACGACGTACCCCTCGTTGTCCACGCGGCTCTGACGAACGTGCCCTCGAGCGTCATGATTTCCGGGACCCCGGGCTTGGATATCGCTACCTGCTGCGACTGTGTCTGAACAACCGGTGCAATCGGCGCAGACAGGTAGGCCAGGCCGACGAGCACGAGCGCCAGTGATTTCTTTACCATCGAGACCTCCATTTACGGGTTGTGAATATTTCGCATTGCGCCACGTCCCCGCGGCGCTTTCGAAGCGGAGCCATATTGGGCAAAAAGCGCGCCAGTCACTGAGGGTCCCGATATTAAGGGATCGCGGGAAATTCGGGGAAAATCGTGAGGTCGGGGTGCTGAATTAAGGTGAGACCTGCGGGCGCGGTCACGGCCCGTTGTGACCGCCCTGCCCCGGTTCAGTCGCTGCCGCCGCGCCGCCTTACTACTTCGGGGGAACCGTGCGAACCGCAAGTTGCACCGGCGCCTCAGCGAAATCATCGATGATGACGCCCCGATCCGGAGACGGTTTCACACGGGCTGCGCCGTCATCGTGCCTGTGCCGGAGCCTTGCGCGTTCAGGATCAGCTCCACCAGAGTGAGTTCGTATCCCGCTCGGGCCTTCCCTGGTTCTCCGAGAAAAAACATCGGGCGATCCGCGACGAGAACCAGCCGGCTCCCCTTCTCGTGAGGTTCCTCGCGCATGTACTTGAGCTCGACCATGCGGTCATTGACTTCGATCGTGCCGATCACCGGAAGCGGGCGGAGCGCCGACAGAAACTTCGGATAGCCGCCGAACTTGAGCGCGTCGGTCACACGCGTCCGGAATGTCTCGTTCATGACGCGCTCGACCTTTATCGTGAACGTCGTCGTGACGGTCGTGGCGCCCTTGGTGACCTGCGCACTCGCCGCCAGGTTGAGCGGGTAATCGGTCGCCTGCACGGCCGCCCAGCACATGAGCACGCATACGGCGATCGGTGCGATGCGCATTGATCTCATCGGAGTGTCACCCTTATTTTCTGACTTCGAGCACCAGGTTGTTCAGCCGCACAGGCTCGCTCGAATAGTTTTCGATCTCGATTGTGTTCTGCGCTTGTCGGACTGGATTTGCGTAGCATATGCCATCCTGCCTTCGCCCTTGCCGGATCTGTCGAACCGCAGCTCGAAAAGCGAGAACGGATAGTCGTATGGTACGAGGTCGGTTGGTCGCCTCGCGGAAACCGATCACTCGCGGCGTGATGATCACGATGCGCCGGCCTCCGTCCGGGTCGGGGAAGTTCATCGCATACCGGATGTCTGTGCCGAGCCGCATCACGCTGTTCGGATCGGGACCCATGTAGCCCGGAAAGTTGAAACGTCCAAGCTCCGGCTGCTTCGGGAGCTCGCTGACGAGTCCCTCCTGCTTCTTGGCCAGGAAGGTCTGATCAGGTGCTGCCGCTGCGCCGGGCTCGACCACCCGTTGACCTGGATTTGAATCGTCTGATTGGCGCCCGGAGCGACGGTGCCCATGCTGAGCGCCCAGCCGTTTATGGTCAGCTTGTCGTCAGCGCTCGGTTTGACCGATTGCGCCACGCCAACTGCCCCATCACGGCCATCGCGAGCAGGCTGGCCACGAACTGTCCGGCCACCCTGTCGATCATCACGGCGAAGGCGCTACGCAAAAGCGGGGCCGATCGACGCGCGCCATTCTGCGTCCGGAGCCTGCCGAGATTCTCAAGAGTCGCCACACGTTGCGAGAGGGGCTCACGAACTACCGTGACCAGCGACGATGCCCGGGTGGCCATTTCTCTGGCTCTAGTTTAGCCGAGCGCTAGGCGGTCGGCTGGCCCGAAGCCGCGCAACTCTTCGCCGGCTTCTCTGAACGCGGAGATCCGGGTCCGCCTCAGTCCAAAGGGCCAGAAAATCCTCGCACGCTTTGCGCGCCTTCTCGGTGTCGTTCGTCAGCATCGCGGCGCGGGCGAGGCCGAGATGCGCGAGCGGATACAGCGCTGACGTCGGAGAAGCGCCGCGATGATCCAGGACATTCTGGAACTGAACCGCCGCCTCGCGTCCCGCTTTCAGTCGAAGGTGCGCCAGGCCACGCAGGTACATAGGCCAAAGTCGGTGCCCAACGCGCGCTCGTAGTGGATCACTCCCTCGAGAACCTCTATCGCCCGCACCGCGTCTCCCTGCTCGAGTGCAACCGCGGCTCTCGTAACGGGAATCGCCAGGTGCGCGACCAGAGTGGCCTCAGGTAAACGGTCGACCAACTCCTTGGACAATACAGCCGATTCTGTGGGTCTGCCGCAGAGCGCCAGGATGCGACCCGCATTCTCCAAGGTGAAATTGTCACGACTCAACGTGAGCGCCGCTTGCACCTCACGTCGCGCCTGCTCGCACTGACCGACTACTGCATGGGCTTCGCATCCGCAGCCGAGAGCTGAGCTGCACGCTCTTTGAATTCTCCCTGGAGCGCCAGCTGAATCGCCCGGCGAAATTGGTCGTGCGCGGCCTTCAAACGACCTGAGAACGCCGAGGCTGTGCAAGCCACGCGAGGGTAATGGAATCCCCAACGCTGTTAGAGGACTTAAGCTGCCGCGCCATGGTCTCTCGGTCGCCTTGCATGAACGCCAGGAGGAACCCGATGCGTCGCAAGCCGAGAGACTCAAACCCAAGCTCCTCCGACTTGCGCAAAGTGGCTTTTGCTTCGTCGAGTTTGTTGAGTGCTAAGAACGTGACCGCAAGGTTGCTGACGGCGGCACGAACGGCGGATCGAGCCGGATCGCTTCGCGAAGCGCCTCGACTGCTGACCATGCTGGCCAATGCGCCCATATGCGAGGCCCAAACTGTCGAACGCAAACGATTCTCTCGGATACATGGCCGTCCACGACCGCGCGAGCTTGAGCGCCTTGTCCCATGCCTGAACGGCGTCGACATAATACCGCCAGGAAATGAAGAAGCGCTCGCGCTCGCTGACTCTGTCGCGCAGCTCGAAAGCTCTTCGAGACAGTTCTGGCGCCCGCGCCGCCTGACCGGTGTTGGTGTAGACACCCGAGAGCTGCGCGAGCGCGAGTGCGAAGCTCGGATCAAGCTCGATCGCCCGCACGAGATGCGGAATCGCTTCGGGGCGCGGTACGAAACGGCCCTGGTCGAGCGCCAGCGAGTATGCATGGAGCGCGTCGAGCGAGGGCGTCGTCGCACGCGCCAGCGGTACGTCGAATCGCTCAATCGAAGCCAGAGACTCGCCGAGCCGTTCGCGAAGGCGTCGCGGTCGCGCCGCCAAGCGCGCCAATGACTTCTTCTCTGCTGGCAACCTCGACTTGATTTCGCGCCACCACGTCGCCGGTCTCCGCATGATCGCCTCGAGCCCGAGCACGTAGCGGGTGCCGAGCTTGCTTACCGATCCCGCTATCAGCGCCTTCAACTGCTCCCGACGCGCGACCTCGCGCGCGACGGCCATCGTCACTCGTTCGTTCGGCGGCAGCCCCATTAGCCGCAACGTTTCTTGCACGCGTTGATCCGAGAACACCTTGAGAAATGGCGACTGTTCCAGCGCCACGGCCAGCGCCACCTTCAGGGTTCCGTCGAAGACCGGCTCACCCGTGACGTTCGCAAAGTCTGCCAACACGATGACGTCACGGTCGGCCAACGCCCCACCTTGGGTCCGGAGCAGGCGCGGCGTTACGACCGTGAGGAATCCCACGATCGCGGCGATGGCCGCCGCGGCGACCCACCACCGCCGCAATGGCCTGGCGAAAGTCGATGCCCAGGAAAGGCTCGCACCCGGGTGGCTCAACAGACGCAGCCGAAATCCGAGATCACGGACCGACTGATACCGCGGATGCTTCGATTTCAGTTCGTCGAGCGTCTGGCGGATCGCTTCGTTCACTGCGGAGAGGTGTTGCAGACGGGCGCCAGCCTCTTTTTCGAGGCACCGTTGCAAGAGGCGGAAGATGGTCGGCGGTGTCCATGGCAGGGCCGTCCAGTCAGGCTCGTGGTCGAGGACCGCCGCAACCGTGTCAGACGGCGTCTTGCGCGCGAACACCGCACGCCCGGTCAGCATTTCATACAACACGCACCCGAACGCCCAGATGTCGGTCCGCTGATCCACAAGTTGTCCCCGCACGTGTTCTGGGCTCATGTATGCCGCCGTGCCGAGGATCCGCCCCTCCTGGGTCACGTCAATCACTATCGTTGGTGCCTCCGTCGACGGCCTCGGGGCCTTTGCCTTGTCTAGCTTCGCCAACCCGAAGTCCAGAACTTTGATCGATCCGTCGAACGCGATCTTTACATTGGCCGGCTTGAGATCGCGGTGAATGATGCCTTTGTCGTGCGCGGACTCGAGCGCCTTGGCCATCTGGCTCGCCATGTCGAGCGCGCTCTTAATCGGGATGGGTCCATGGGAGATTCGCTGGGCCAGCGTTTCGCCCTCAACCAACTCCATCACGATTCCACGAAGCCCATCGTTCTCTTCCACTGCATGGATCGTCGCGATATTCGGGTGGTTAAGCGAGGCAAGCACACGCGCCTCGCGCTCGAACCGAGCCAGGCTCTCATCATGATCGTTGAACTCGAGCGGCAGGACTTTGATTGCGACATCGCGGCCGAGCCTGGTATCGCGGGCGCGGTAGACGTTCCCCATGCCCCCACTCCCGATGTGCTCCACCAGGCGATACACGCCGAGTTGCCGGCCGATCAGAAACGACGCTGCCGGGGTCGCTGACCATCTGCGTGGCAATCGCCAAGGCGGGCCCAGCGAAGGCGCCGTCGGTCGTCGCAGGGGCATCAAGGAGGGATTCGAGCTGACGGCGTAGGTCCTCGTCGTTCGCACACGCGTCCACCAGAAACGCAGGACGCTCATTCGCCGACCGTGCCAGCGCTGAGCGATAGAGCGCTTCGACTTGCCGCCGCCGCTCGGGGGTCATCGGTTGGCTTCTGAACGGGTTATTCTACGCTTTGTGATGGGCCAACGCGAAAGCATTGCAGACGTTGTCACACCGACATACGCGCCGCGTTCCCCAGAGTGGAGCCAGACGCAAACAGCGCGCGTCTCCGGAAGGAGACAGAGCTGGCGCTTTTCTTAACGATTCTGCGAAACAGGCTGTGGAACGAGTGTTGCTCGATCCCTGCCCCTATGCTTCGCTCGTCGATCCGACCTTTCGCGCCCATCCTTTTCATAGTGATCGCGCTCACAACGATCGCAGCGGGATGCTCGAGTCCATCCAGCCCATCGGCCAATGCCGACCGGATCGCTGGAACGTGGACGCTCCAGTCAATAACGCCCGCCGGTAACCCGGAACAAACGACTCCGGCGGGTGCACCCTACGCGTTGACGCTGACCGAAGACCGCGCTTCGGCCAAGGCCGGCTGTAACGTCTGCGCCGGCAACCTCGTGGTCGGCGGTCAGACCCTCACCATAGGTCCACTGCTCGCCTGCACACTCGCGGCCTGTCCCACGATGGCATTCGAGACGACCTACGTCAGTCTTCTGGCGGGAGACAGCACGGTGCAGATCGACGGCGACACGCTCACGCTTACCTCGAGTCGTGGCGTGCTCCGCTTCCGCCGCTAAAGCGGCTGCACAGCGGCCAGCTTCCGTCGCCAACTTCTCTAGTCGGCCTCGACGCGTCCGCCGCCCTCGAGGTCGCGCGGCATGAGGCGCTCCACGGACCAGCCGGATCGGTCACTCGGGTTCTGGCGAAGTCGAGGCCGGCGGCGCTCGGCGGATGCCCTTCGCGCGCCGCAATCTCGGCATTGGCGGCAAGCGCCCGCTCCATCGCCTCGCGACCGCCTGGCGCTGATGATTTCGCGCACGTTGCCGCGGAACAGACATCTCATCGAGGCCAGCGCCGCGAGAAACACAAGCTTGTCCCACAGCATCTGCTCACTGTGAGACGTTACGAGACGCAACGAGACGGCGTAAGTGAGTTAGAATAGAAAGTTCTGCACCACTGATTCCTCTGCGGAGAGGTACCGAAGTGGTCGTAACGGGGGCGCCTCGAAAGCGTCTTGTCCCGTAAGGGGCACGTGGGTTCGAATCCCACCCTCTCCGCCAATCTAAGCGCTTGAAAATAAAAGAGTTGTTGAATCCAGTTGTCTGACTGTACCTGCCCCCTCGTTTTATCCGACCTTTCGCTTCCAAAACTCTGAAAATACCTAATGTTTTCGGCACGCAGGTTCCGACTCCACCCACGTGGTAAGTGTTGAGGCGGCCCGCCGATCGGCCGCTCTTCCAGAGCGGCCAATAAGATACACCAGGCTGAGTTCGGAGGGGCAACGGAGACGACCGCGTCAGAACTGTCGCGAGCAGTCGGGCCGGGACGTGCAAGTCCACAATGCGGCGTTGGGACCAAGCCGCTGGCGCGGCGGACGCTACGCATAAGCCTCGCTCGACCGACCGGGTAGCGTGGGGGTCACAGGAGGTGTCTTGTGACCCATTGTCGGCGCATCATGCTGGAGGAGCTCCAGCGCCGTAACTTCGCCCCCACGACGATCTCGTCCTATCTCCACGCCGTCGAGCAATTCGCCCGACATTTCAAGTGCCGACCTGACCGGCTGAATCAGACGCATTTCCGGTCCTACCAGGCGTATCTGCTGCGCGAGCGGAAGATGCAACCGCTGACGGTTCGCCTCCACGTCGCGGCGTTGCGCTTCTTCTTCGTGAAGACGCTGAAGCGTCGGTACCTGCTCGACGACACGCCCTATCCGAAAGCCCCGCGTCGGTTGCCGCAGATCCTGAGCGTCGAGGAGGTCGCGCGGTTGATCGACGCCGCCGACAGTCTGTCGCACCGCACGATGCTGATGGTTCTGTACCTCAACCGGGATGCGGAACGCGGAGCTGCGTCATCTGCAGGTTGCCGACATCGACAGCCGGCGGATGCTGATTCACATCCAACGGGGTAAAGGGGACGCGATTGGACGTGCCGCTGAGTCCCACGCTCCTCACCACGCTGCGCGTGTACTACCGGTGGATGCGGCCGAAGACGTGGCTGTTTCCGGGGACCGTGGACGGGTGGCGGGCCGACAAGCCCATCACACCGAAGGTCCTGTGGGACGCGTGCGTCGTCGCGGCCCGGCGCGCCGGGTTGCGCAAGCCCTGCTCACCTCACCTGTTGCGCCATTCCTTTGCGACGCACCTACTTGAAAGTGGTGCGGACCTCCGGACGATTCAGCTCCTCCTCGGTCACGTGGAGATCCGGCATACGGTGCTGTATCTCCATCTCTCGCAAAAGCATCTGCAAGCCGTCGCGAGTCCCCTGGACGCGCTCAACGTCTCGGCACCCGACACCGCGCGGCGGACGCGGCTCAAGCACAAGCGATGACCCGGCCACCCTTCGAGGTGGCCGACATCGTGCGCCAACACGGCGATCGCTTTCTGGAGACGCACCGCGCCTGGGTGACCGGGCAGCATCGGCACGTGCTCCGGGCTGTGGCTCAGTGCCGCACGGCGGCACTCGGTGGGCATCGTGATCGCTGTGAGCAGTGCGCGCACCCGGCCCTCTCGTACAACAGCTGTCGCGATCGGCATTGCCCGAAGTGCCTGACGGCCGCCCGCAACGCCTGGGTGGCGGCGCGGGAGCGGAGCTCCTGCCCGTCGGCTACGTGCACATCGTCTTCACGATGCCGGAGCCGCTCGCGCGCCTTGCGCTGCCCAACAAGCGCGTCGTGTACGACCTGCTGTTTCACGCCGCTGCCGAGACCTTGCTCCAGGTCGCGGCGAACCCGAAGCGCTTGGGCGCCGCGATTGGCGGACTGATGGTCCTCCACACCTGGGGCCAGCGGCTCCAGCACCATCCCCACGTCCACTGCGTCGTACCCGCCGGTGGCTTGTCGCGGGACGGCACGCAGTGGATCCACGCGCGCCCGACTTTCTTTTTGTCCGTGAAGGTGCTGCGCCAGGTCTTTCGCGGGAAACTCGTCGCCGGCTTGCGCGCAGCATTTCACCAAGGGCGGCTCTCGTTTCCTGGCACCTTACAGTCGTTGGCCGCCGAGTCCGCCTTCCGCGCGTTTCTCCGATCGCTCTATCGCCAGTCGTGGGTGATCTATGCCAAGCCGCCCTTTCGCAGTCCTGCCTACGTGCTGCACTACCTCGCGCGCTACACCCACCGCGTCGCCATTTCCAACCACCGGCTCGTCATCGTGACTGACGACACCGTCTCGTTTCGATGGAAGGACTACCGGCATGGGAGTCAGATCCGTACCCTCACGCTCGACGCCGACGAGTTTCTCCGACGCTTTCTCCTCCATGTGCTGCCGAAGCGCTTCGTCCGCATCCGCTACTTCGGCTTCCTCGCCTCACGCGCTCGTACCCGCGGGCTGGCCCACTGTCGTCAGGCGCTCGGGGACGCCCCAACACCACCGGCCGAACCGCCATCACCGCGCGGCCACGAGCGTCGTGGCCGTGCCCTCGTTGCGGGGCGCCTATGCGCATCGTCGAACGCCTAACCGCGCGACAGCTCTTCGTTGAAGCGCTCCTGGCAGACGTCTTCCATGACACCTCGTAAGCCCGTCCATGTCCCGCCACCCGCTCGCCGTCGCGCTCGGACGCGCGTGCGCCGGAGGTGTGCCAACCGCCACGATCGACGACCCCACGCCGTTCGATGACTGCCTGCGCATCGCGGATGTCGCGATCAGACCTCCATCGTGCAGCGCACGTCCCTACGTCCAGGGCTCCCACGATTGAACGCACATAGCTGAGGGGCCGCGTCCGCCGCAGACGCCAGCGGCTTGGTCCAAACGGCTCTATCGAAAGTGACTCGGCGATCCAGGTGCGGGCTCGAAGCGTGCGTCGCGCGCCGAGTCACTCCCGATAGCGTCCTACCGTTACCGGGAGTAATACGGTCCGCTCGGCCGTCCCACCCGTATAATCCACGAAGATCGCTGAAGCCCTCACGCCCGGCACCCGCCTCGGCATCTACGAAGTCACCGCGCAGCTCGGCGTGGGTGGAATGGGGGAGGTCTATCGCGCGACGGACACGAAGCTGAATCGTTCAAGTCGCGATGAGAAAATCCTCCCCTGCGTCTTTCGCAGCCGACCCCGACCGCCTGGCGCGCTTTCAGCGCGAAGCGGAGGTCCTGCGCCGCCTCGCTGAATCATCCGAACATCGCCGCAATCTACGGGCTCGAGGACGCCGACGGCGTGAAGGCTCTCGTGATGGAGCTGGTCGAAGGCTCCGACGCTTGCGGAGCGCATTGCGCAGAGGCCCGATTCCGGTGAACGAGGCGCTGGCCATTGCCCAGGCAGATGGCTGAAGCGTTCGAGGCGGCGCACGAGCTTCAGGGCATCGTTCATCGGAATATGAAGCCGGCCAACATCAAGGTTCGACCTGACGGCGAAGTCTGGAAGGTGCTGGACTTCGGCCTGGCAAAGGCGATGGATACAGCCGGATCGACGGGGTCGGCCCGGAGCAATACATGGTTTTTGCCTGTTCCCCTTCGTTCAGGTTCGGGTCTTACTCCGGGCCGACCCCGTCAATCCGGCGGATCCATCGCCTTTGCCAAGCCGAAGTCCAGCACCTTCACCGTGCCGTCAGGTCGCACCTTGATGTTGGCCGGCTTCAGATCACGGTGGATGATGCCCTGCTCGTGCGCCGCTTCGAACGCCTCGGCGATCTGCTTGGCGATGGGCAGCGCCTCGTCGACCGGGATCGCGCCGTGCGCA
This sequence comes from Vicinamibacterales bacterium, assembly GCA_963744405.1. Lineage (GTDB taxonomy): Bacteria > Acidobacteriota > Vicinamibacteria > Vicinamibacterales > JAMQPK01 > JAMQPK01. Next base: position 94,328 of record CAVUTO010000014.1, on the reverse strand, counting down.
ATGCGCTGCGACAGATCGTCGCCCTCGACCAGCTCCATCACGAGGGCCTTCACGCCGTCGGCGTCCTCCAGCCCGTAGATCGCGGCGATGTTGCGGATGATTCAGCGAGGCGAGGACTTCCGCTTCGCGCTGAAAGCGCGCCAGGCGGTCGGGGTCCGCTGCCAGAGACGATGGGAGGATCTTGATGGCGACTTGACGCTTCAGCTTCGTGTCCGTCGCCCGATAGACCTCCCCCATCCCACCCACGCCGATCTGCGCGGTGACTTCGTAGACGCCGAGGCGGGTGCCGGGCGTGAGGGCCAAGCGATCTTCGTGGATTATACGGGTGGTGACGGCCGAGCGGACAGGATTACTCCTGCCTAACGGTAGGACTCTATCGGGAGTGACTCGGCGCGCGACGCACGCTTCAAGCCCGCACCTCGATCGCCGAGTCACTTTCGATAGAGCCGTTTGGACCAAGCCGCTGGCGTCTGCGGCGGACGCGGCCCCTCAGCTATGTGCGTTCAATCGTGGGAGCCCCGGACGTAGGGACGTGCATCTGCACGATGGAGGTCTGATCGCGACATCCACGATGCGCAGGCAGTCATCGACACGACGGGTGGGGTCGTCGATCGTGGCGGTTGGCCACACCTCCGGCGCACGCGCGTCCGAGCGCGACGGCGAGCGGGTGGCGGGACATGGACGCGGCTTACGAGGTGTCATAAAAGACGTCTGCCAGGAGCGCTTCAACGAAGAGCTGTCGCGCGGTTAGGCGTTCGACGATGCGCATAGGCGCCCCGCAACGAGGGCACGGCCACGACGCTCGTGGCCGCGCGGTGATGAGCGGTTCGGCCGGTGGTGTTGGGGCGCCCGCGAGCGCCTGACGACAGTGGGCCAGCCCGCGGGTACGAGCGCGTGAGGCGAGGAAGCCAAAGTAGCGGATGCGGACGAAGCGCTTCGGCAGCACATGGAGGAGAAAGCGTCGGAGAAACTCGTCGGCGTCGAGCGTGAGGGTGCGGATCTGACTCCCATGCCGGTAGTCCTTCCATCGAAACGAGACGGTGTCGTCAGTCACGATGACGAGCCGGTGGTTGGAAATGGCGACGCGGTGGGTGTAGCGCGCGAGGTAGTGCAGCACGTAGGCAGGACTGCTAAAGGGCGGCTTGGCATAGATCACCCACGACTGGCGATAGAGCGATCGGAGAAACGCGCGGAAGGCGGACTCGGCGGCCAACGACTGTAAGGTGCCAGGAAACGAGAGCCGCCCTTGGTGAAATGCTGCGCGCAAGCCGGCGACGAGTTTCCCGCGAAAGACCTGGCGCAGCACCTTCACGGACAGAAAGAAAGTCGGGCGCGCGTGGATCCACTGCGTGCCGTCCCGCGACAAGCCACCGGCGGGTACGACGCAGTGGACGTGGGGATGGTGCTGGAGCCGCTGGCCCCAGGTGTGGAGGACCATCAGTCCGCCAATCGCGGCGCCCAAGCGCTTCGGGTTCGCCGCGACCTGGAGCAAGGTCTCGGCAGCGGCGTGAAACAGCAGGTCGTACACGACGCGCTTGTTGGGCAGCGCAAGGCGCGCGAGCGGCTCCGGCATCGTGAAGACGATGTGCACGTAGCCGACGGGCAGGAGCTCCTGCTCCCGCGCCGCCACCCAGGCGTTGCGGGCGGCCGTGAGGCACTTCGGGCAATGCCTATCGCGACAGCTGTTGTACGAGAGGGCCGGGTGCGCGCACTGCTCACAGCGATCACGATGCCCACCGAGTGCCGCCGTGCGGCACTGAGCCACAGCCCGGAGCACGTGCCGATGCTGCCCGGTCACCCAGGCGCGGTGCGTCTCCAGAAAACGATCGCCGTGTTGGCGCACGATGTCGGCCACCTCGAAGGGTGGCCGGGTCATCGCTTGTGCTTGAGCCGCGTCCGCCGCGCGGTGTCGGGTGCCGAGACGTTGAGCGCGTCCAGGGGACTCGCGACGGCTTGCAGATGCTTTTGCGAGAGATGGAGATACAGCACCGTATGCCGGATCTCCACGTGACCGAGGAGGAGCTGAATCGTCCGGAGGTCCGCACCACTTTCAAGTAGGTGCGTCGCAAAGGAATGGCGCAACAGGTGAGGTGAGCAGGGCTTGCGCAACCCGGCGCGCCGGGCCGCGACGACGCACGCGTCCCACAGGACCTTCGGTGTGATGGGCTTGTCGGCCCGCCACCCGTCCACGGTCCCCGGAAACAGCCACGTCTTCGGCCGCATCCACCGGTAGTACGCGCGCAGCGTGGTGAGGAGCGTGGGACTCAGCGGCACGTACCGATCGCGTCCCCCTTTACCCCGTTGGATGTGAATCAGCATCCGCCGGCTGTCGATGTCGGCAACCTGCAGATGACGCAGCTCCGCGTTCCGCATCCCGGTTGAGTACAGAACCATCAGCATCGTGCGGTGCGACAGACTGTCGGCGGCGTCGATCAACCGCGCGACCTCCTCGACGCTCAGGATCTGCGGCAACCGACGCGGGGCTTTCGGATAGGGCGTGTCGTCGAGCAGGTACCGACGCTTCAGCGTCTTCACGAAGAAGAAGCGCAACGCCGCGACGTGGAGGCGAACCGTCAGCGGTTGCATCTTCCGCTCGCGCAGCAGATACGCCTGGTAGGACCGGAAATGCGTCTGATTCAGCCGGTCAGGTCGGCACTTGAAATGTCGGGCGAATTGCTCGACGGCGTGGAGATAGGACGAGATCGTCGTGGGGGCGAAGTTACGGCGCTGGAGCTCCTCCAGCATGATGCGCCGACAATGGGTCACAAGACACCTCCTGTGACCCCCACGCTACCCGGTCGGTCGAGCGAGGCTTATGCGTAGCGTCCGCCGCGCCAGCGGCTTGGTCCCAACGCCGCATTGTGGACTTGCACGTCCCGGCCCGACTGCTCGCGACAGTTCTGACGCGGTCGTCTCCGTTGCCCCTCCGAACTCAGCCTGGTGTATCTTATTGGCCGCTCTGGAAGAGCGGCCAATCGGCGGGCCGCCTCAACACTTACCACGTGGGTGGAGTCGGAACCTGCGTGCCGAAAACATTAGGTATTTTCAGAGTTTTGGAAGCGAAAGGTCGGATAAAACGAGGGGGCAGGTACAGTCAGACAACTGGATTCAACAACTCTTTTATTTTCAAGCGCTTAGATTGGCGGAGAGGGTGGGATTCGAACCCACGTGCCCCTTACGGGACAAGACGCTTTCGAGGCGCCCCCGTTACGACCACTTCGGTACCTCTCCGCAGAGGAATCAGTGGTGCAGAACTTTCTATTCTAACTCACTTACGCCGTCTCGTTGCGTCTCGTAACGTCTCACAGTGAGCAGATGCTGTGGGACAAGCTTGTGTTTCTCGCGGCGCTGGCCTCGATGAGATGTCTGTTCCGCGGCAACGTGCGCGAAATCATCAGCGCCAGGCGGTCGCGAGGCGATGGAGCGGGCGCTTGCCGCCAATGCCGAGATTGCGGCGCGCGAAGGGCATCCGCCGAGCGCCGCCGGCCTCGACTTCGCCAGAACCCGAGTGACCGATCCGGCTGGTCCGTGGAGCGCCTCTATGCCGCGCGACCTCGAGGGCGGCGGACGCGTCGAGGCCGACTAGAGAAGTTGGCGACGGAAGCTGGCCGCTGTGCAGCCGCTTTAGCGGCGGAAGCGGAGCACGCCACGACTCGAGGTAAGCGTGAGCGTGTCGCCGTCGATCTGCACCGTGCTGTCTCCCGCCAGAAGACTGACGTAGGTCGTCTCGAATGCCATCGTGGGACAGGCCGCGAGTGTGCAGGCGAGCAGTGGACCTATGGTGAGGGTCTGACCGCCGACCACGAGGTTGCCGGCGCAGACGTTACAGCCGGCCTTGGCCGAAGCGCGGTCTTCGGTCAGCGTCAACGCGTAGGGTGCACCCGCCGGAGTCGTTTGTTCCGGGTTACCGGCGGGCGTTATTGACTGGAGCGTCCACGTTCCAGCGATCCGGTCGGCATTGGCCGATGGGCTGGATGGACTCGAGCATCCCGCTGCGATCGTTGTGAGCGCGATCACTATGAAAAGGATGGGCGCGAAAGGTCGGATCGACGAGCGAAGCATAGGGGCAGGGATCGAGCAACACTCGTTCCACAGCCTGTTTCGCAGAATCGTTAAGAAAAGCGCCAGCTCTGTCTCCTTCCGGAGACGCGCGCTGTTTGCGTCTGGCTCCACTCTGGGGAACGCGGCGCGTATGTCGGTGTGACAACGTCTGCAATGCTTTCGCGTTGGCCCATCACAAAGCGTAGAATAACCCGTTCAGAAGCCAACCGATGACCCCCGAGCGGCGGCGGCAAGTCGAAGCGCTCTATCGCTCAGCGCTGGCACGGTCGGCGAATGAGCGTCCTGCGTTTCTGGTGGACGCGTGTGCGAACGACGAGGACCTACGCCGTCAGCTCGAATCCCTCCTTGATGCCCCTGCGACGACCGACGGCGCCTTCGCTGGGCCCGCCTTGGCGATTGCCACGCAGATGGTCAGCGCCCCGGCAGCGTCGTTTCTGATCGGCCGGCAACTCGGCGTGTATCGCCTGGTGGAGCACATCGGGAGTGGGGGCATGGGAGACGTCTACCGCGCCCGCGATACCAGGCTCGGCCGCGATGTCGCAATCAAAGTCCTGCCGCTCGAGTTCAACGATCATGATGAGAGCCTGGCTCGGTTCGAGCGCGAGGCGCGTGTGCTTGCCTCGCTTAACCACCCGAATATCGCGACGATCCATGCAGTGGAAGAGAACGATGGGCTTCGTGGAATCGTGATGGAGTTGGTTGAGGGCGAAACGCTGGCCCAGCGAATCTCCCATGGACCCATCCCGATTAAGAGCGCGCTCGACATGGCGAGCCAGATGGCCAAGGCGCTCGCGTCGGCGCACGACAAAGGCATCATTCACCGCGATCTCAAGCCGGCCAATGTAAAGATCGCGTTGGACGGATTGATCAAAGTTCTGGACTTCGGGTTGGCGAAGCTAGACAAGGCAAAGGCCCCGAGGCCGTCGACGGAGGCACCAACGATAGTGATTGACGTGACCCAGGAGGGGCGGATCCTCGGCACGGCGGCATACATGAGCCCAGAACACGTGCGGGGACAACTTGTCGATCAGCGGACCGACATCTGGGCGTTCGGGTGCGTGTTGTATGAAATGCTGACCGGGCGTGCGGTGTTCGCGCGCAAGACGCCGTCTGACACGGTTGCGGCGGTCCTCGACCGCGAGCCTGACTGGACGGCCCTGCCATGGACACCGCCGACCATCTTCCGCCTCTTGCAACGGTGCCTCGAAAAAGAGGCTGGCGCCCGTCTGCAACACCTCTCCGCAGTGAACGAAGCGATCCGCCAGACGCTCGACGAACTGAAATCGAAGCATCCGCGGTATCAGTCGGTCCGTGATCTCGGATTTCGGCTGCGTCTGTTGAGCCACCCGGGTGCGAGCCTTTCCTGGGCATCGACTTTCGCCAGGCCATTGCGGCGGTGGTGGGTCGCCGCGGCGGCCATCGCCGCGATCGTGGGACTCCTCACGGTCGTAACGCCGCGCCTGCTCCGGACCCAAGGTGGGGCGTTGGCCGACCGTGACGTCATCGTGTTGGCAGACTTTGCGAACGTCACGGGTGAGCCGGTCTTCGACGGAACCCTGAAGGTGGCGCTGGCCGTGGCGCTGGAACAGTCGCCATTTCTCAAGGTGTTCTCGGATCAACGCGTGCAAGAAACGTTGCGGCTGATGGGGCTGCCGCCGAACGAACGAGTGACGATGGCCGTCGCGCGCGAGGTCGCGCGTCGGGAGCAGTTGAAGGCGCTGATAGCGGGATCGGTAAGCAAGCTCGGCACCCGCTACGTGCTCGGGCTCGAGGCGATCAATGCGGAGACCGGCGACGTGGTGGCGCGAAATCAAGTCGAGGTTGCCAGCAGAGAAGAAGTCATTGGCGCGCTTGGCGGCGCGACCGCACGCCTTCGCGAACGGCTCGGCGAGTCTCTGGCTTCGATTGAGCGATTCGACGTACCGCTGGCGCGTGCGACGACGCCCTCGCTCGACGCGCTCCATGCATACTCGCTGGCGCTCGACCAGGGCCGTTTCGTACCGCGCCCCGAAGCGATTCCGCATCTCGTGCGGGCGATCGAGCTTGATCCGAGCTTCGCACTCGCGCTCGCGCAGCTCTCGGGTGTCTACACCAACACCGGTCAGGCGGCGCGGGCGCCAGAACTGTCTCGAAGAGCTTTCGAGCTGCGCGACAGAGTCAGCGAGCGCGAGCGCTTCTTCATTTCCTGGCGGTATTATGTCGACGCCGTTCAGGCGTGGGACAAGGCGCTCGAGCTCGCGCGGTCGTGGACGGCCATGTATCCGAGAGAATCGTTTGCGTTCAACAGTTTGGGCCTCGCATATGGGCGCATTGGCCAGCATGGTCAGGCAGTCGAGGCGCTTCGCGAAGCGATCCGGCTCGATCCGCCGTTCGTGCCGCCGTACAGCAACCTTGCGGTCACGTTCTTAGCACTCAACAAACTCGACGAAGCAAAAGCCACTTTGCGCAAGTCGGAGGAGCTTGGGTTTGAGTCTCTCGGCTTGCGACGCATCGGGTTCCTCCTGGCGTTCATGCAAGGCGACCAAGAGACCATGGCGCGGCAGCTTAAGTCCTCTAACAGCGTTGGGGATTCCATTACCCTCGCGTGGCTTGCACATGCCTCGGCGTTCTCAGGTCGTTTGAAGGCCGCGCACGACCAATTTCGCCGGGCGATTCAGCTGGCGCTCCAGGGAGAATTCAAAGAGCGTGCAGCTCAGCTCTCGGCTGCGGATGCTGAAGCCCATGCAGTAGTCGGTCAGTGCGAGCAGGCGCGACGTGAGGTGCAAGCGGCGCTCACGTTGAGTCGTGACAACTTCACCTTGGAGAATGCGGGTCGCATCCTGGCGCTCTGCGGCAGACCCACAGAATCGGCTGTCTTGTCCAAGGAGTTGGTCGATCGTTTACCTGAGGCCACTCTGGTCGCGCACCTGGCAATTCCCGTTACGAGGGCCGCGCTTGCACTCGAGCAGGGAGACGCGGTGCGGGCGATAGAGGTTCTCGAGGGAGCAATCCACTACGAGCGCGCGTTGGGCACCGACTTCTGGCCTATGTACCTGCGTGGCCTGGCGCACCTTCGACTGAAAGCGGGACGCGAGGCGGCGGTTCAGTTCCAGAATGTCCTGGATCATCGCGGCGCTTCTCCGACGTCAGCGCTGTATCCGCTCGCGCATCTCGGCCTCGCCCGCGCCGCGATGCTGACGAACGACACCGAGAAGGCGCGCAAAGCGTACGAGGATTTTCTGGCCCTTTGGACTGAGGCGGACCCGGATCTGCCGGCGTTCAGAGAAGCCGGCGAAGAGTTGGCGCGGCTTCGGGCCAGCCGACCGCCTAGCAGCTAAGCTAAACTAGAGCCAGAGACATGGCCACCCGGGCATCGTCGCTGGTCACGGTAGTTTGTGAACCCCTCTCGCAACGTGTGGCGAGTCTTGAGAATCTCGGCAGGCTCCGGACGCAGAATGGCGCGCGTCGATCGGCCCCGCTTTTGCGTAGCGCCTTCGCCGTGATGATCGACAGGATAGCCGGACAGTTCGTGGCCAGCCTGCTCGCGATGGCCGTGATGGGGGCAGTTGGCGTGGCGCAATCGGTCAAACCGAGCGCTGACGACAAACTGACCATCAACGGCTGGGCGCTCAGCATGAGCACCGTCGCTCCGGGCGCCAATCAGACGATTCAAATCCAGGTCAACGGGTGGTCGAGCCCGGCGCAGCGGCAGCACCTGATCGAGACCTTCCTGGCCAAGAAGCAGGAGGGACTCGTCAGCGAGCTCCAGAAGCAGCCCGAGCTTGGACGTTTCAACTTTCCGGGCTACATGGGTCCCGATCCGAACAGCGTGATGCGGCTCGGCACAGACATCCGGTATGCGATGAACTTCCCCAACCCGGACGGAGGCCGGCGCATCGTGATCATCACGCCGCGAGTGATCGGTTTCCGCGAGGCGACCGACCGACCTCGTACATACGACTATCCGTTCTCGCTTTTCGAGCTGCGGTTCGACAGATCCGGCAAGGGCGAAGGCAGGATGGCATATGCTACGCAAATCCAGTTCGACAAGGGCAAGAACACAATCGAGATCGAAAACTATTCGAGCGAGCCTGTGCGGCTGAACAACCTGGTACTCGAAGTCAGAAAATAAGGGTGACACTCCGATGAGATCAATGCGCATCGCACCGATCGCCGTATGCGTGCTCATGTGCTGGGCGGCCGTGCAGGCGACCGACTACCCGCTCAACCTGGCGGCGAGTGCGCAGGTCACCAAGGGCGCCACGACCGTCACGACGACGTTCACGATAAAGGTCGAGCGCGTCATGAACGAGACATTCCGGACGCGTGTCACGGACGCGCTCAAGTTCGGCGGCTATCCGAAGTTTCTGTCGGCGCTCCGCCCGCTTCCGGTGATCGGCACGATCGAAGTCAATGACCGCATGGTCGAGCTCAAGTATGTGCGCGAGGAACCTCACGAGAAGGGGAGCCGGCTGGTTCTCGTCGCGGATCGCCCGATGTTTTTTCTCGGAGAACCAGGGAAGGCCCGAGCGGGATACGAACTCACTCTGGTGGAGCTGATCCTGAACGCGCAAGGCTCCGGCACAGGCACGATGACGGGCGCCGCCCGTGTGAAACCGTCTCCGGATGGGGGCGTCATCATCGATGATTTCGCTGAGGCGCCGGTGCAACTTGCGGTTCGCACGGTTCCCCCGAAGTAGTAAGGCGGCGCGGCGGCAGCGACTGAACCGGGGCAGGGCGGTCACAACGGGCCGTGACCGCGCCCGCAGGTCTCACCTTATTCAGCACCCCGACCTCACGATTTTCCCCGAATTTCCCGCGATCCCTTAATATTGGGCCCTCAGTGACTGGCGCGCTTTTTGCCCAATATGGCTCCGCTTCGAAAGCGCCGCGGGGACGTGGCGCAATGCGATATATTCACAACCCGTAAATGGAGGTCTCGATGGTAAAGAAATCACTGGCACTCGTGCTCGTCGGCCTGGCCTACCTGTCTGCGCCGATTGCACCGGTTGTTCAGACACAGGCGCAGCAGGTAGCGATACCCAAGCCCGGAGTCCCGGAAATCATGACGCTGGAGGGCACGTTCGTCAGAGCCGCGTACAACAACGAGGGGTACGTCATCATCGGTTACCAGCTCGTCCAGCGATCCATCGGTGAACCGTGGGTGCTCCTCGAGGTCGGCATGACGCTGCGCGACGGCGTCCCGGAACAGACATTGACCCGCGACGACCTCTCGCTCGAGACGCCGGACGGCAAGACGATTCCGTTGGCAACCGTCAGCGAGCACCGGGCCGCGAACCTCAGTGCGCTGCAGAATCGCGAGAAAGTCCAGCGCGATTCGATCAACTACTTTCCGCCCAGTGCGACCCGCGCCTGTCGAATCGGGTTCTTCTCGGAGCTGTCTTCTCCCACAATGGCTTACGACGAGGTCGCGCTCAGCAACACCCGCGCCTGCCTCGGCCGGCTCTATTTCCAGGTGCCCGGAAACATTCAGCTGGGCCAGCACTGGCTCAACGTGAAACTGGAGAAAACCGTCATTCGTGTGCCATTCAGGATCTTCACGAAAGAAGAGGAGCAGCTCGTCTCGAAAAACTTCAAAGACATCAGGAAGCAGGTACAGGACGCTTTCAGAAAGAAGTAGTTCGGCAACTCGACCCTCGTGACGCTCGACTAGGCCGTGACGGCCTTTCGGGCGTCACAACGCATTTCAGCTCCTTTCCTTCAATTTCAGCAAGAACTCTGCCGCATTAACGACGCGTACGAAAAACGCTCTACTGTTCGGATCAAAACACTCCAACGTTCTTCCTCTAGGTAGCAAATTTCTGCTCCAAACAACTATCCGAGTCCCTGGAGGTAGTAATGGCAGATCCGAAGAAAAAGCAGCTAGCCGACTCGCAGCGCGTGGAGATCGAACGCACCCAGTTCAAGAGTTTCCTTCTGCAGAACCCCAACTACTTCGGCAACCTCGAAGTCAGCGACTTCAAACCCATCAAGGTCATCAAGGGGAACACCACCTTCGAGCAGATGGTCTGTGTCGGCCTCAACCCGCCGTACGACCGGCTCGAGGCCGTCGTGCAGATCAAGGCGGAGAACGGTTATGGCGGCGACATCTGCAGCCCCGGATCGCGCGAATACGTCCGGTTCTACGTGGACCTGTTCGACAACGGCGTATGGCACGACGTCGGCGTCTCGAGCGTTCGCGTCTACGACATTCCGGGCGAGAAGCCCATCTGCTATGCCGTGCGCCGCGACTTCAACTCGATCAGGAAATTCTGTCTCTTCGAAAACATCGTCAAGGTGCGCGCGATCCTGCAGTGGAACGTGCCGCCGCCTGCCAACTCGCCCAACTACACGCCGGTGTGGGGCAACGTCGTCAACGTGCAGGTGCAGATTCGTCCGCTCAAGTTCTTCCCGTGGGGCGATCTCGTCAAGGAGTTCGAAAAGATTCCCATCAAGTTTCCCGATCCCATCGGCCCGGTCATCAAGGGCCTCGATCCGTCCGTCAAGCTGACCGCGCTCGACGTCCCGCCCCTGACGATCGCCGCAGAAGCAGGAGCTGTACAAGGGCAAAGACGTGCCGGTGCATCGCTTCGCGTTTCAGGAGGTTCAGCAGTTCCTGTCCATGTCGAATCCGACCGCGCTGGCGGCGCCGGGCAAATCGCCGCTCGTCGAGCTGGGGCTGAAGCAGTCAGCGATCGACGATCTGATCGGCAAACTGTTTCCAACCGACGGCGACACCAGCTTCGAAGAGCTGCGGTGCGTCGGTCTTTATCCCGAGGCCGATCTGATCCAGGCGGTGCTGACCGTCAAGAAGTCGAGCGGCTACAGCGGCGGGCTGTGCGGCAACGGCTCGATCGAATACGTCGCGTTCTGGATTGATTTCAATGACGGCTCCGGCTTCCAGTACCAGGGCACCGCGACCGTCAACGTGTTCGACCTTCAGACGATCCCGGACGAGGACGTGCAGTATGCCGTCTTCCTGAAGACCGATCTCTCGAAGTTCCGCGTGCCGTGCGAGGCCGGTCCGCGAATCGTCCGGCTGCGCGGCATCCTGTCGTGGGCCACGGCGCCGCCGCCAGGAAATCCGAACTACGTGCCGGTCTGGGGCAACCGCGAAGAGTGCCGCGTTCAGCTCCATCCCGGGAAGCTCGAAGGACACATCCCGCTTATCGAGACGGTCGGCGACATTCTCGTGCCCGACATCAACCCGGTGAATGGCCTTGCCACCGGCGACGGCCAGATCGGCGCGTTTTCGGTCGTCGACAGCCCGTTCGGCGGCGAGGTGCGCATCACCGGCCGCATAGGAAACCCGCCGAACAGCTTCGGCGGCGGAGCGACGCCCTTCAAGTACCGCGTCGAGGTATTCGGACCGGCGCCGTTCAACACGTGGACGCCGCTGACGAACCCGATCGTCGTGGGCGTGTCGGAGTGGTTCAACGGCAACCCCGTCATGTGCGCGCCGGGCGACTTCGTCTGCGACACGACGTTGACGCCCACCGACGATGGCGACGGGTTCGGGCCCGGCTGGTATACGTATCTCGAGGACATCCAGGGAGTGAACCAACGGTTCCTGGTCGTGGACAAGCTGGCGAGCTGGTTCACGAACGCCGGCGATGGAAGGCCTGTGGCGGATTCGCATCACGGCGAAGGATCCATCGGCGCCGATGCTGTTCCCGGGCTTCCAGACTGTGCGCGTGCGCATCGACAACACGCGGCCGTCGGGACCGGCCGGGCCTGGCGCGACGCAGGCGCAGATCGAGGCGAACCCGCCGCTGACGATTACCGGCGCGACGCTCAACGGCAATCCATTGCCGGCGGTCGCATGCGGCAAGTTCCCGTTGGATCGATCATCACCGGCACCTATGAAGTGCACGATCCGGGGCTCACGTCTCCGAACCAGCACTTCAGCGCGCTGTCGCTGACTGTCACGCCGGCGGGACCGGCGAACGGCGTCACGCCGAGCCCGTCGAGCCGATCGTATCCGCTGCAGGTGCCGACCACCGGCGAGGCGGGCAACTGGACGCTCGACACGCACGGGATGGATCCGTGCGGGTATGTCATCCGGCTCTACGCGACGGACCGGACGAACGTCAACAGCACGGGAAACGCGTACGACATGGCGTACGACGTCGGCTTCTGTCTGGAGCCGGCGTAGACGTGAAGTGAGAAAGCGCCTGCGGCCGAGCGAGGTGCGAAGCCGCTGAGCGAGAGCGCGCGGGGGAGGGGCCCCCGCGCGCAGTGAGCAATGAGTGGACTTCTACGGGCTCGTCGTCGGCGTCCTGGTCGTGTGGCGCATCACGCACCTGCTCTTCGCGGAGGACGGCCCGTGGGATGCGATCATCTGGCTGCGGCGGCGGGCAGGCGCTGGAGTTTGGGGAAAGCTGCTCGATTGCTTCAATTGTCTGAGTCTCTGGATCGCCGCTCCGTTCGCCCTGCTGCTTGGCAGCGGGTGGACGGGGCGGCTGCTCCTGTGGCCGGCGCTGTCGGCAGGCGCGATCCTGCTCGAGCGCCTGACGTCGCGCGATACGACGTCGTGAGCCCGGGACGGCTCACCAAGAAAGAAATGGAGGAACACCATGTCATGTTGTGGCGGACAGCGTGAACAGTTGCGAACGGAATATTCGGCGCGAGGGACACGAACCCCGATACCTACCAACGGCCGCGTGGTGTTCGAGTACACCGGCCCGGCGAGGGCTGTCGTCAAGGGCGCGGTCACCGGCCGCGGCTATGCCTTCGTCGGCTACGGCGCAAGGGCAGCAGTCGACGCGCGTGACGCGCCGTCGTTGATGCGGATGCCGTACCTGCAGCGCGTGCTGCGATAAGCGATCTTGTCGCTCGACGCGTCGTTCCTGTTGCGTGGGCGTAACAATTCGCTTACATACTCATCGAATGCGATGGCGTCAGCGCCTGCGCGACCGAAAGGAGTGGCAGTTCTTCGCGGTCCTGCCGAAGGCCGGCGGCCGGCTCGCGTTCACGTGGTGGGCGGTGGTGCTGATCCACGGAATCCTGCCTGCGTTCTTTGCCATGGCAATGGGCCTCCTCGTCGGTGCTGTCCAACGTGGCGACAGCCTGATCGGCCCGCTCGGCCTCGTGGGCGTCGTCTTCGTCCTGCTGCAGGTGTTGACGCCGATTCAGACGGCGGTCAGTCACAACCTCGGCGATCGGACATCCGCGCTCCTGTACGACCGCTTGACTACGGCGTGCGTCCGCCCGCAAGGCATGGCACATCTCGAGGATGCGACGCTGACCGCTGACCTCACGGTGGCACGCGACTTCGACCTCGGCATGACCGGGCCTCCTTTGTCGTACTCGATGGACTTCATCGCAGGCGGCCTGGTGGGCATGACGAGCGGCGTCGCGTCGGCGGCAGTTCTGTTCTTCTTCGCCTGGTGGGCACCCCTCGTCCTCGCCGGCGCGTGGCTCGCCACTCATTGGCTGTTGCGCGAGAGCGCAGTCTGGCGCGATCGCAACACTGACGAAGTGCGCAGCGCCCAACGGGATGCCGAGTACGCGTACCGTCTCGCGGTCGATCCTCCCGCCAGCAAAGAGCTGCGCATGTTCGGACTGGTCGGCTGGACGATCGAGCGCTTCGTCGCCAGGCGCACGCGACTTCACCAGCTTCAATACGAAGCGACGCGCCTGCGAGAGCGGCCGCTCGCGTTGAGCCTCTTCCTTGTCGCGGCAGCCAACGTCATCGTGTTCTGGTTTCTGGCTTCGGCGGCTGCGAGCGATCGCATCGACCTCGGCAGCCTCGTCATGTACGCCCAGTGCGCCGTCGGCACTTCGGCGATCGCGTTCGGCGGGTTCAACTGGGCGTTGGATGGAGCCTCGGCTCCGGTTGCGGCGATTCGGCGCCTGGAGCCGGCGATGATGGCAGCGGGTCAGCTCGGTTCTGGACGACAAACAGCCGCCGGCCTTCCCGCCAGAGAGATCCGCTTCCGCGATGTCACCTTTGCTTACCCAGGCGGTGGAGTGGTGCTCGACGGCTTCGACCTGACCATTCCCGCGGGGTCTTCGATCGCGATCGTCGGGCAGAACGGCGCCGGCAAGACGACGCTGGCCAAGTTGCTGTGCCGGTTGTACGACCCCCAGAGTGGAGCGATCGAAGTTGACGGCGTCGACGTCCGCGATCTCGACCTCGCCTCATGGCGTTCGCGCCTGGCTGCGGTCTTCCAGGATTTCACCCGGCTCGAGCTGTCGCTGCGAGACAACGTCGCACCCGGTGGAGCGCCCGACGAGGTCGTGCTTCAGTCGCTCAACGCCGCAGGGGCCGCGAACCTCGCGCCGCTGGACACGGTGCTGGCTCGAGGCTACGAAGGTGGAACCGACCTCTCGGGCGGCCAGTGGCAGCGCGTCGCACTAGCTCGCGCCCTGTCCGCGGTTCGGATGGGCGCGGGTGTGGTGCTCCTCGACGAGCCGACAGCGCAGCTCGACGTCCGCGGCGAAGCGGAAATCTTCGAGCGGATTCTCGCCGAAACGCGCCGGTGCACCACCATCCTGATCTCTCATCGGTTCTCGACGGTACGGCAGGCAGATCGGATCTGCGTGCTCGAGAAGGGAAAGGTCGTCGAGCTCGGCGGGCACGACGAGCTCATGGCAATGAACGGGCGCTACAGGACGATGTTCGATTTGCAGGCGCAGCGCTTCGGCAGCGACGACGAAGAAGGGAGGATCTATGACGTCCTCGCCTGAGCATCAGGCGACGATCGACGCCCTGCCTCCTGCGCTTTCATCGATGTGGCGGCTGTGCAAGCTGGGCTACCGCCACGAGCCGGCACTGATCAGCGCGGCCTTCACGCTGGCGCTCCTGTCGGCGCTGCCGGATGCGCTGATGGCATTCTGGTTCAAGCTCCTGGGCGAAGGCGCGCTGCAAGGCGACTGGGCCCAGGTTCGATTCGCACTACTGGCGCTTGGCCTGTCTGCCACCGCGACGTGGTTCCTTGTGACGGTGAGCACGCGAGTGCAGCGCAAATTCCGCGATAAGGTAACCATCGCGCTGGAATCGCATGTGGCGACGTTGCTGGCCTCGATCTCAACCATCGCGCACCAGGAGCGTCCCGAATACCTCGACCGTCTCTCGGTCCTGCGCCATCAGGTCTTCATGCTCGATCACATGTACATGTCGCTGTTTTCGACGTGTGGATGGATGCTGCGCCTTGGCGTGACGATCGCGCTGCTCGTTTCAATTCATCCAGCCCTGATCCTGCTGGCGCTGTTTGCTTTTCCCCCGTCTTCACCTCGACGTGGCGGCCGTCGGTCGAGCGAAACGCCTACGAACGCGGCGCGCCGGCGAGCCGTCTCGCGCGCCACTTGTTCGACGTGGCGACGACCGCATCGCCCAGCAAGGAGGTGCGAGTGACCGGCATCGCGGATCGCCTGGTCAGAGAGCGGCGTCTGGCTTCGGAGTCGGGGAACCGGCCGATCGCGACGGCGCGGTGGACGTCGGCAGGCTGGCATGTCGTTGCGTGGGCGATTTTCGGCGCCGGCTACGTCGGGGCCATTGTGTTCGTCTCGTCCGGTCTGGGTGCGCCGGCCGGCGACGTGCTTCTCGCGCTCGCGGCTGGTGCGCGTCTCTCGTTTTATGTGGGCGCCACCGTGGGCGAGATCGGTTTCCTGAGGGGAGTCTGGATGGATGCCGCACGGCGACTTGCCTGGCTCGAGGATTACGCAGCGTCGCTTGTGGCGACGGCTGATCAACCGTCTCCAGCACGCCTGTCCGAAGGGATTCGCTTCGAACACGTCTCGTTTGCGTACCCAGGCACTGACCGGCTCGTCCTCGACGACATCACTCTCGATCTCCCCGTCCGGAAAGTGATCGCGATGGTCGGCGAGAACGGAGCGGGGAAGTCGACGCTCGTGAAGCTGCTCGCCAAAATGTACACGCCGACACGCGGCCGAATCCTCATTGATTCGACCGATCTTGCTCGCATCTCGGCCGTCGATTGGCGCACGCGGCTTGCCGGCGCCTTCCAGGACTTCTTCCGCTTCGAGTTCCGCGCGCGTCAAACGATCGGCATCGGCGATCTGCCACGCCTGGAGGATGAAGCCGCCGTTGTGACCGCCGTCAGCAGAGCAGGAGCCGATGACGTCATCGCGAGGCTGCCGGCAGGGCTCGACACGCAGCTTGGCCCCACGTGGCCCGGCGGTACCGAAGTGAGCTTTGGACAGTGGCAGAAGCTCGCCCTCGCACGTGGGTTCATGCGCGAGCGGCCATTGGTGCTCGTGCTGGACGAACCAACCGCGGCACTCGACGCGGAGACCGAGCATGCGCTGTTCGAGCGGTATGCAGCGGCGGTGCGTGAAGAAGACGGCGTAGGCCGCATCACGATCCTTGTCTCGCACCGTTTCTCAACGGTGCGTATGGCGGATCTCATCGTCGTGCTGGACGGAGCCCGCGTTGTGGAGACGGGGACGCACGAAGCGCTTATGGCACGAGGTGGACAGTACGCGCAGCTCTACAGCATTCAAGCGGCCGCTTACCGCTAGGAAAATGCTGAGGGTCCTCCATCACGCATAGTGGGTTACGATGCCCGACACGCGAGCGCGTTCCAGCTCTGCGCGGAAGGGAGCCGTCGATGTCTCGCCCCAGGTTGATGTTCGCAGCAGCGTCATGCAGTGTCGTTGCGGTTGTGGCGCTGCTTTCGGCTCAGGGCCCGGCCAACGAGTTCGCGCCCGATACGACGTTCACCGGCTCGAGCCTGAGCGGATGGACGCCGCTCGGTGCTGCCGATTGGCAGGTCCAGAGCGGCGAAATCGTCGGACGGCCGCGCGCCGATCCGGGCGGCTGGCTCGTGCTCGACAAGTCATATCAGGACGTCAATTTCTTTACCCGTTTCCGCTGCGCCGCTCCATGTCAGGCCGGCGTGCTGTTCAGGTTGCGAAAGACCGCAACGGGCATGACGGGAGTCTACGTCTCCCTCAAGGATGACGATCTCAAGACCTATCGAATCGCGCTGGATACGGAAGGCCGAGAAACATCACGAGAGGCATTGCGGCCCGTGGCGCCCTTTCTGCGCGTCGCGCCACCGCCTGCGCCTGCCGATGCGAATGCTCCTGGACGTGGCGCGGCAGCCCCCTTCTCCATGGTGGGCGCCGGGCGCGGCGGCGCACCGGTCAAGCTGCCTGCGCCGCTGCCCGAGCTGATGCCGCCGCCGCCGGGCATCCGCCAGGGCGACTGGAATCTCTTGAGCATCACGATGGATGCGAACGTCATCCGTCCCATCCTCAATCAGTCTTACGACTTCATACCGGGCGCGACAGATGAGCGCGACGACTATGGTCCAATCGCGCTGTATGCCGGTGGCGCCGGCGAAGTCCGTTTCAGAGACGTTTCGCTCAAGGATCTTCATCTCCGCAAGAACCCGCCGGAGCACGTGTCCTCGCGGTTTCGGCTGCAGCGAATTGATGAGTTCTATCAGTCGTGGGGTGCGGCGGCGGGCGACTTCAACAACGACGGTGTGCTCGATGTCGTCGCGGGTCCTTATTACTACCTGGGGCCGGCATACACGACGCGCGGAGAAATCGACATCGCGCCTGCCCAATCGCCGAGCAGCAGCTTCGCGCGCACCATGGTCGATTACGCATACGACTTTACCGGCGACGGCTGGACTGACGTGCTCGCCGGCGAGTCGCGGCCGATGCACCTTTACGTAAACCCGAAAGGCGAAAACCGCCGCTGGGCCAAGCACTCGGTGCTCCCGCAGATTACGAGCGAGCTCGCGCTGATGCGCGATATCGACGGCGACGGCAAGCCCGAGATCGTCTTCGGCACTGGCGGCGTCGGGGGCACGCTGGCATTCGGATGGCCCGACCCTGCCAATCCCACTGCACCGTGGCCGACGCACACGATTTCGCAACCCGGGCCCGCGCACGGCCACGGCCTTGGCGCCGGCGATGTCAATGGCGACGGACGAGTCGACGTTCTTCAGGCGGCGGGATGGTGGGAGCAGCCGGCTGCCGGACCTCGCTCCGGTCTCTGGACATACCATCCGCATGCTTTCGGTCGCTGGGGGCGCGCCGAGGGGGCGGGTGGCGCAGAGATGGTTGTCTTCGACGTGAACGGCGACCGTCTGAACGACGTCGTCGCCGGCTTGAACGCGCATGGATTCGGGCTCGCGTGGTTCGAGCAGAAGCGCGACGCGGCAGGAAACATCACGTTCGTTCGTCACATGATCATCGACGATTATTCGACCAAAAATACGGGCGGCATCACCATCTCGGAGATGCACGGGGCGACGATGGCCGACGTGGACGGCGATAAGATTCCCGACTTCGTGACAGGCAAGCGGCTGTTCTCGCATCAGGAGAGCTGGGTCGATCCGGATCCAAACGGCGACGCAGTGCTCTACTTGTTCCGCACGGTTCGCAATACGCGGGCTCCCGGCGGCGCCGAGTTCGTTCCCGAGTTGATCCACAACAAATCCGGCGTCGGCTCGCACGTGACGGCGACCGACCTCAACAAGGACGGCAACGTCGACATCGTCACGTCAACCAACCGCGGGACCTTCATTTTCTGGGGGCAACGGCGGCGATGAAGGAACCCGCCCGCGGAGATCAAAAGTTTTCGCACCAGGGCGGCGCTCGAGGCGTGGATGAAAGCGAACCATGCTCGCGAGACCGAGCTCTGGCTGAAGATTCACAAGAAAGATTCAGGCTTGCCGTCAGTGACGAATGTGGAGGCGCTCGATGTCGCCTTGTGCTGGGGATGGATCGATGGCATCCGCAAGGCATTCGACGAAAAATCGTTTCTGCAGCGATATACGCCGCGGCGGGCGCGAAGTATGTGGAGCCAGATTAATCGCGATCATGTGGCGAGGCTGACCGCGGAGGGCCGCATGACGCCGCACGGTTTGCGGCAGGTAGATGCCGCCAAAGCCGACGGCCGCTGGGAGGCGGCCTATGCGCCGATCCGCAGTGCGAGCGAAGCGACCATTCCCCAGGATCTGCGCGCCGCCATCGAGGCCAATCCGCGCGCGCGCAAGACGTTCCGCACGCTCGGCCGTATCAACCTTTTCGCGCTGGCGTTTCGAACTAACAACATGAAGACCGCCGCCGGGCGCGCAAAAAAAATTGCGGCGCTGGTCGACATGCTCGCACGCGGCGAGACCATCGTTCCGGAACGGCCGCGAAAGAGCCGTTACTAAAGCGGTTTTCGTATCCGTGTAGTTGTCTGGCTTCAGCCAGACCGTGCTCGGTCCGCCTGAAGGCGGACACTACTTCGGTGTCAGCTACTTCGGCGTCAGCTTCAGCAACTTGCTCGTCGGCGGCGTATTCGGGCTCATCGTCGGCGTGCCGCTGTCGGTCAGCACATACACCGCGCCGTCGGGCCCGACGCGCACGTCCCGTATCCGCGAGCTCATTTCCGCGAGCATTGGCTCTTCCGCAACGACCTTGTCGTTCACGATCTCCAGCCGGTCGAGCAGTGCACCACGCAAACCTCCAACGAACATGCTGTTCTTCCACTGCGGAAACAGATTGCCGGTGTAGAAGGCGAGCCCTGACGGGGCGATCACCGGATCCCAGAAATAGACCGGCTCCTCCATGCCGTCCTTGCGCGTCACGCCGATCGGCGCGCCGGGATAGTCGATGCCGCGGGCAACGGCCGGCCAGCCGTAGTCCTTGCCCTTCTCGACGATGTTCAGCTCGTCGCCGCCGCGCGGACCATGATCGTTCTGCCACAGACGGCCCGTTCGCGGATCGTACGCAAGCCCTTCGGGGCTCCGCATGCCATAGGCCCAGATCTCCGGCAGCACGCCGGGCTTGCCGACGAACGGATTGTCGCGAGGCACGCTGCCATCGGGCGCGATGCGGATGATCTTGCCGAGATGGTTGTCGAGCTTCTGTGCCACGTCCCACGGCGGAGAATCCGATCGATCGCCAAGCGTCATCAGGAGATTGCCACCGGGATCGATCACAATCCTGCCGCCCGTCTTTGCCCCAAGCCGCTTCGACGGCATGATCGGCAGCGCGCGGAAGATGACGGCGACGTCGGACACCGAGAGGGTCTTCTCATCGAGCCGCGCCCGGGCGATGCACGTGTTCGTGTTCGTGCCGTCGATGTAGTTGAAGAAGCTGAAATAGATGCGCTGGTTGGTCGCGAAGTTCGGATCGAGCACGACGTCGAGCAGGCCGATGTCTTTCGCGCCGGGCAACGCGACAGCCGACACTCCGGCCAGCGGTCCGGACAGCTTTCCGTTCGTGCCGAGGATGCGCAGCCTTCCCGGTAACCTTTCGGTGAGGATGATGTTTCCGCTCGGCAGAAAAGCCAGGCTCCACGGCACTTCCAGGTTGTCGATAAGGGTCGTCACCGTGAACGGCACCGTCTTGCGATACGGCGCGCGGGTCTGTTCGGGAAACGCTGGCGTATTGTCACTTTTCTCGGTGGGCCGCGAATCTATCGGCTTGCCTTCCTCTGTAACGAGCCACGGCATCGCCGAGTCTTCGCCCGAGGACGCAGCACGCGGTGTCTGACCCGCAAGCGTCGCCGCACTGAACATCACGCACCCGATCACACCAAGAATCCGTTTCATGAGATCTCCCGCAACAGTTTACACAAACCCGGGTATGATTCGTCACGCCGTGGCTGACCTCACCAGACGCGAATTCGCTGCCTTGGCCGTCGCCGCACCTTTCGCGTGCGCCAGTGAGATGTTCGCGGCGACACCGATCCCGGCGCAAGTCGTAATCGACCGCATCAAGAAGAACATCGGCGTCGAGTGGAAGCTCGACTCGGTCGACACGGTGAAGGCCGGCGATCCGTCCACCGTCACGAGAGGCATCGTGACGACCTCCATGGCGACGATGGCGGTGCTCCAGCAGGCCGTAAAAGCCGGTGCCAATTTCATCATCACCGCACAGCCGACGTTTTACGGAAGGGCCGACGTGCCGACTCCGCCCGCGGGCCGCGGTGCGTCGAACCCGTCGGCGGCGCTTCCCGATCGCATCTTTGCCGCCAAGAACGAGTTCATCACCAGGAACAATCTCGTCGTCTTCCGCCTGAGCGAGCATTGGCGGCAGCGCCGGCCCGATCCACTTGCGGAGGGCATCGCTGCGGCGCTCCGCTGGTCGAAGTATCAAGCCGAGGGCGATCCTCAACGATTCGATATACCGGCGCTCACGCTCGACGCGCTGGCGATCAATGTGAAAAACGCGCTGCGGTCTCGCGGTGGAATCCGTGTGCTCGGTGATCCTCGAACGACGGTGCAGCGTGTGGGACTGCTGCCCGGCACGACGCCCATTCAGGCGGCGCTGAAGATGCTGCCAAACGTGGACGTGATCGTCGCGGGCGAAGTTCGCGAGTGGGAGTCTGTCGAGTACGTGAGAGACAAAGTCTTCTCGGGCGAGAAGAAAGGCCTCATTCTCGTCGGCCGCGTCGCGTCGGAGGAACCCGGCATGAATGTCTGCGCCAACTGGCTGAAGACATTCGTTTCGGAAGTGCCAGTCCGGCACATCTCTGCGGGCGATCCTTACTGGAGACCATCCTGATGACCGCAGGGGAAGTGGTCGACCGCATCAAGAAGAATCTCGGCGTGCCTTGGCGTGATACCACGTATCGCGACACCTTCAAGTTTGGTGGACCCGACACGGAGGTCACGGGCATTGCGACGACGGTCTTCTGTTCGTTCGAGGTCGTCCGCAAGGCGAGTGCGGCGGGCTGCAACATGATCATTCCGCACGAGGATACGTTCTGGAGCGATCGCGACGACGTCGCGATCGTCAGCGGCGACCCGCTCTACACGGCGAAAGTCGATTTCATGCGGAAGAACAACATCGCCGTCTTCCGTATCCACGATCACATGCACGCACAGCGGCCCGACTTTACTTACGTCGGTTCCGCGCGCGAGATCGGTCTCGATCCGAAATACGAGACGGCGCCCAACTCGCACCGGTTCGTCGTCCCCGAGACCACGCTGGGAGCTCTGGCTGCGCAGGTCAAGGAGCGAAGTGGGGCGCGTGCGCTGAGAGTGGTGGGCGATCCCAATGCCAGGGTCAGCCGCATCCAGCTCGGCGTCGGCTACGCGACGCCCGCAGTCAACAACCCGGAAGTCGACGTCGTCATCAGCGGCGAACAGCAGGAGACTGACGGCACGCTCGACAGTCCCGAATACGTGCTCGACGCCGTCACGCTCGGCATCAACAAAGGCTGGATCATGCTGGGGCACGCAATTTCGGAAGAGTCGGGCATGCTCGAGATGGCGGAGTGGATCAAGGGATTCGTTCCGGAAGTACCCGTTCAGCTCGTGAGAGCGGGAGAGCCGTTCTGGGTCCCGAAATAGAGCGCCCACACTTCTGAATCCCGCAAGAGGCGGGCTCCTCCCAATGCACTTCGATCTGCAGGGTCGTGGTTCGACAACCGCGCGTGAAATACGCGGCGGCGTTGCCACGTTCCTGACGATGGCGTACATCCTGTTCGCCAACCCGTCGATCCTCGCATCGGCCGGAATCCCGTTCGAGGCGGCCGCGGCGGCGACCGCGGCGGCGGCCGCAATCTGCACGCTTCTCATGGGTCTGGGGGCGAACTTTCCGATGGCGCTCGCGCCGGGCATGGGACTGAACGCCGTCGTCGCGTTTCAGGTCGTGGGGCAAACCGGCTCGTGGCAGGCCGCGATGGGACTGGTGGTGTTGAACGGTCTCGTCGTCCTCGCGCTCGTCATCATTGGTGCACGCGAGGCAGTGATGAGAGCGATTCCTCTCGATCTGCGCCGCGCGATCAGCGTAGGAATCGGCCTCTTCATCGCGCTCATCGGAGCGGTGAACGCCCGATTGGTCGTTGTTCCCGCCACGTCCCTGGCGGTTCTCATCAAGGATCCGCTGGCGACGGTTCCACCGGTGACCCATGGCTCGCTGCACGCTCCCGCGCCGTTGCTCGCGCTTGCAGGATTGCTGATCATCGCTTTCCTCCTCTCGAAACGAGTGCCAGGTGCCATCGTCATCGGCATCGTGAGCGTGACCGCCGCTGCGCTAATCCTCGGCGTGTCGCAGTGGCCCACCGGCGCCGGGTTGCGGATGCCGAGATTCGATACCGTTTTCCAGGCCGATGTGCGGAGCGCGTTCGATGTTCGGCTCGTGCCGCTGCTGCTCTCGCTCGTCATGGTCGACTTCTTCGACACGCTCGGCACGGTCACTGCGATTGCGGAAACAGGAGACCTGCACGATCGAGATGGGCGAGTCCCGAGGCTGCGCGCGATTCTCGCCATAGACTCGCTGAGCGCGATGATTGGCGGAGCGTTTGGCGTCAGCTCCGTGACGTCCTACGTCGAGTCCGCCGCAGGCGTCGCGGAGGGCGCGCGGACCGGCCTGCACAATGTCGTCGTTGCGGCTCTCTTCGCCGTGTGCATGTTCGCGGCGCCGTTGATTGCCGTTGTGCCCGCGGCAGCCACCGCCCCTGCGTTGATCATCGTCGGGTTCCTGATGTGCCAGCAGATAGTCCGGATGGACTTTGCTGCGCTCGACACCGCGATCCCCGCTTTCCTGATTCTGCTGCTGACACCGCTCACGTTCTCCATCTCTCATGGAATCGGGTACGGCTTCATCGCGTATGTGGGCATCAAGCTGCTGCGGGGGCGCCCACGCGACGTGCAGCCGATGATGTACGCAGCCGCCGCGCTTTTCGCCGTGTATTTCACCTGGACGTAGATTAATCGAAGTCGTGGATACAGCTGTCATCAGTCATCGCGTTGCCGACTTCCTGAAAAAGCACGCGCCGTTCAATAACGTCGAAGACGAAGACCTGCTTGCGCTTGCCCGCGGCGGCCGGGTGAGATTTTACGAGCCCAACGAATACATCCTGTGGCAGGGAGAGCCCCACCGGCACCAGGTGTTCGTCATTCAGCAGGGCACGGTCTCGATGTGGGACGACTCGCCGGCAGGTGCAAAGCTGCGCGACATCCGGGGCGATGGCGACATGCTCGGCATCGAGCGCTACAACGATGCGCCTGCCTGTCTTTACTCCGCGCGCTCCGAAAGCGACGTCGTCGTCTACGCGTTTCCTGGCGAAGACTTCGAGACCTTCGTGCTCAAGTATCCGCACGCTGCTCGATATGTGGCTGCGGAGAGCCGCGTCACATCGGACTACCAGACAGCAGGGGAGCGCCGCGACCTGCCGAGAGTGTTTCTCCATGACCTGGTCGGGCAACGCGCACTTCCAGTCTGCAACGTCGACGCGACCATCGCGGATGTTGCCGCACACCTGCTCACCTCGCGATCGGACGCGATGATCGTCGTGGATACAAATCATCGCGCCCGTGGAGTGCTCACGCCAGACGCGGTACTGGCATGGGTGGCCGCCGGAGCCGACGGTGCGCACCAGTCTGTCGCGGCGCTCCTGAACCACACGCCGGTGACGATCGCGCCGGATGCGTCCGTCGCCGAAGGCCTGCTGAAAATGACAGCCGCGGACGCCGACGTCGTCGCGATTACCGATGACGGAACACTCAACGGCCGCGTGCAGGCGTTGGTCACGCACCGGGATCTGGCGCCACTATTCGGTCACAACCCTACGGGGCTCGTGCGCGGGATACGCGGCGCGACGAGTACGGAGGAACTGCGCGGGCTGAATCAGCGAACGCGCGCCTTCGTCCTCGAGCATCTCGCGGGGCCCTCGTCCGTGGATTGGCTGGCGCGTTTCTGCCACCTCGTGGACGCGGCAGTACTCACACGCGTCGTCGAGCTTGTCGGAGCCGATCTGAGGTCTGCGTCATGGTGCTTCGGTGGGTCTTCAGGGCGGGCAGAGTCGTTGACGATGCTCGCCCCCATGCTGTCGGTGGTGTTCGAGGACGGTACTCCGGACGCCGCGGCTCGAGGCCAGTATCAACGGGTGCTCTCTGCGCTCGTCGAATGCGGCTACCTGCCGCGTCTCGACCTGCCCTTCGAGACCGGCTTCTACGCCGCAAGTTCCCGCGAGTGGAACGCGAGGTTTCGAGATTGGGTGCGCGATCCGGTACGGCAGGAAACGTATCGCGCGCGATCCCTTTTCGACCTGCGAGCGGTGTGCGGTCGTGATTCACTGTGGCACGACCTCAAGACAACGATCGCCGAAGCCGTCGGGCCGAAGTTCGTTCACGTGTTGGCGAATGATTGTCTTGCCGTTTTGCCTCCGCTCACGTTTTTCCAGAATGCCGTGGTCGACAGCTTCGGGGAGCAGGAGCTGACGTTCCATCTCGAGGAGAGCGCGTTGAGGCCGCTCGTGGACGTCGGGCGTGTGTTTGCCCTGGCTGCCCGGGATGCGCCGGGGCGCTCGACAACCGAACGCTTCGCCATCGCGCGCGCGTTGCTGCCAGAGCGGGAAGCAATCTTCCGTACTGCCGCCGACACGCTGCGAATCGTGCTGTGGCAGCAGGGCCGTGTGGGAATTGCTCAAGGCACGCGGGGAGCGGAACTGCCCGCAGCCGTCCTCAGCCGTCACGACCGGCAGGTCCTGAAGGGCGGGTTCAGGTCGATTCTGCAGTTGCTCGAATTCACTGCCGACCTCGAGTGGCTGAAGAAGCTGTGAGCGGGCCGCCCTTTCTCGATGCGTACCGCGCGCGATTCGACCGTACATGGACGGATGAAACGCCAGTCGAGCAGGTGCGCTTCGTCGTGCTCGACTCCGAGACGACCGGACTGAATCCACGCACCGATCGCATCATCACCATCGGCGCGGTCGGCGTTCTCGACCGCGAAATCATGCTCGACGATTCTTTCGACGCGCTGCTCAAGGTGGCGGAGAACACGCCAGCCGTGACGGTGCACGGGATCACGCGCGACGAGAGTTTGAAAGGCGTCGAAGAACCGGAGGCGCTCGAAGCGTTTCTCGCATACCTCGGCGATGGCGTCATCGTCGGCCACCACATCGGACACGACATCGCGTCGCTCGACGCGGCATGCGCGCGGCACTGGGACCTGCAGCTGCTGAATCGAAGCCTCGATACGATGGATCTCACGCTGCATCTGGAGCGTGCGGGCGCGTTTGCCGGCCGCCCGCCGATTCGGCAGTTCACCCTCGATGCGTTGTGCGAGATGTTCGGCGTGATCCCGCACGATCGCCACACCGCCGCGGGCGACGCGTTCATCACTGCGCAAGTTTTCCTGCGGCTCGTGCGCTTGTCGCGGCGTCTGGGCCGGAGCACCCTCGCTGGTATGTGCGAGCCGTTCGAAGACGGCCAGTCGTAGATCGAACTTTATTGTCGGGACTTTCACGTTGCCCGACAATTCGTGTCTCTGCCGCATTTGTATAGTTTCCGGGACAACTGCGGCGCTAATCTTGCACCGGAGGCCCATCGATGCCACGAGTGTCGCTCTTCCTGATAGTTGGTTGTTTGATCCTTCCGACTTCGCTCGCTGCACAAACGCAGATCACGACCGGCGTCATTCAAGGCACCGTGACGGATTCAACGGATGCCGTGCTGCCGGGAGTCGTGGTCACGATTGTCAATCCGGAGACCAATCTCTCGCAGAGCCGCACGACGGGCACAGACGGGCGCTTCGTGTTTCTGCAACTGCCGCCGGGCCGCTATACGGCCACGTTCCGGCTGTCGGGCTTCGGAACCGTCGTGCAGGAAGGCATCGACCTCACGGTAGGCGAGGCGGTGAACTTGACGCCGCACCTCGAAGTCGGAAACGTCACGGAAACGGTCACCGTCAGCGGCTCGCCCGTCGTCGAAGTAACGCGGGCCGCGGTCGCGACGACGCTCAACGAGACGACGATAGCGACGACACCGATTCTCGGGCGCAAGTTCGAGGACCTACTGACCCTGACGCCCGGCGTCAGCATCGTCCAGGGGCCTGACGGCGATGAGATCACCTTTGCCGGCCAGCGCGGTGTGTTCAACAACATCAGCCTCGATGGCGGCGACTTCAACAATGGATTCTTCGGCGAGCAGGCCGGCGGCCAGCGCGCGCCGATCGACATCACCCTCGATGCGGTGAGGGAGTTCCAGGTGATCGCGAGTGGCGCTCCCGCCGAGTTCGGCCGTACTGCTGGTGGCGTCGTCAACGTCATTACGAAGTCGGGCACCAACGAGCGGCACGGCTCGGTGTTCTACTTCCAGCGCCTCGAAGGAATGACGAGCGACTTGTCGGACGGCACCAAGCTCGAGAATTTCCATCGCGAGCAGTTCGGCGGCACGATCGGGGGGCCGATTAAGAAGGATCGTGCGTTCTTCTTCGCCGCGATCGAGGGCATCGTGGGCGATTTTCAGCGGCAGAATCTCGGGCGCACGATGGGTACGCCGTGCCCGATTCCGAATCCCAGCGTGCCGGCCAATTCGGGGCTGATCAACGCAGAGCCCGATTGTCAGCGGCTGGCCCTCCTCAATTTTTTTCAGACGCGTCTCAATCAGAACGAGGCGCTGCCCATCGACCATCCGATCAAGACGGTTGCCCTATTGATGAAAGGAGACATGAGCCTTGGCGCGTCGAGCCGGCTGTCGACCTCCTACAACTTCAATCATTCGCGGAAAGAGAACGAGACGTTCGATGTCGCGTCGTACGGCACGTCGGCGAACGGTATCGAAGGTGATCCGGCCCGCATCAATGTGGTGAACGCAAACCTGTTCACGACCTTCGCCACCAACAAGCTGAACGAGTTTCATTTCACGTATTCGCGCGAGAACCGCCCGCGCCTGACGAGAGAGTCGAACCTCTTAGCGGATACCGGCATGGGCTTCTCTCCCAGTTTCCGTTTCGGAAATCCGTTCTTTCTCCAGCCGAACGTCGACGAGCTGATCTGGCGCACGCAGCTAAAGAACAACATCTCCATCCTCCGCGGGAGCCATAACTTTAAGATCGGCGGCGAGTGGATGCACACGCTCAACGATCAGACCTTCCGCGGGTTTTTCACCGGCCGATACCTGTTCGAGAGCGTCGAGGGATTTCTCCGGTATACATCGCCGGCGGCCCCTGGTGGATTCGGACCGATGACAGCCGCGTGCTCGAACGGCGCGTACATTACCCTGCCGGCGGCGTGTCCCGGCGGCACGACGCCAACGGGTGGGCCGCTTGTGTTCTATCTCCAGGGTGCGGGTCGAACCGGGCCGGCGACCGACGCGGCCGGCGCCTCGACGATCTCCAACGAGGAGCTCTCGCTCTTCGTTCAGGATCAGTGGTATGTGACCAGCCGGCTCACGCTGCAATATGGTCTGCGATGGGATGCGCAGTTGATGCCGGAGACCGCCGATCCGCAGACGACGGCGTTCGCACCGTTTCTCAGCCACCCCCAATTTCCGTCTGACGGCACCATTCCCGATCAGTGGGTGATGTTGCAGCCGCGCGCGGGCGCAACGTGGGACGTGCGCGGCGACGGGCGGTCGGTGCTGCGCACGAGCGCCGGCATCTACTATGCGCGCCAGAACATGCTGAGCCAGGTCGGTTCAGTAACGACCAACGGCCTGCAGCAGCAGACGCTCTACGTCGACACGGACAACGTCCGGATGTTCGGCGCCGCCCCGCCCGCCTGGCCGGGTGTGCTGACGCCGACTCCGCTTCCGGAAGGGCAGTTTCCGGACTTCAGCGGCGTGCGTGTCTTTCACCGCGACTACGAGAACCCGCGCACGACCTCATTCAATGTCGGCTACGAGCAGGAAGTGGCTCCCGACGTGTCCGCCTATGCCGACTACACGTACGCCCGCGGACGGAATCTGACGCGTTTCATCAACTACAACCGCGACGATGCCGGAAACCCCTTCAGTCCGAAGCTCGATGAAGTGATGGTGACGACGAGCCTTGGGCACTCGGATTACAACGGACTAACGCTCGGCGTGCGGAAGCGTCTGTCGAATGGGGTTCAGCTCGAGGCGAACTACGTGCTCGCACGCGACAAAGACGACGATTCCAACGAGCGCGATCCGTTCACCGATCGCGTGTTCAACTTCAACGATCTCTCGCTCGACTACGGGTATTCCGATCGCGACATCCGGCACAAATTCAACTTCTTCGGGTATTTCGAGATGCCGGGACGCATCGAACTGAATACGCGCGTCCAGGCGCGTGGGGCGCAGCCCCTCACGCCGGATCCGCGCGTCGCCAACGGCGTCGATCAAGGCCGAAACAGCCTGCGGAAGGACAACGAATACTTCAGTCTCGACTGGAGGTTGTCGCGTCCGTTCAGCCTCGGCGGCGGGACCCTGCTGATTCCGACGATCGAGATGTTCAACACCTTCAACAACGACAACAACATCAATCCTCTGTCGACGCCGGCGCTGTTCAA
Source organism: Vicinamibacterales bacterium (assembly GCA_963744405.1). Classification (GTDB taxonomy): domain Bacteria; phylum Acidobacteriota; class Vicinamibacteria; order Vicinamibacterales; family JAMQPK01; genus JAMQPK01. Next base: position 65,104 of record CAVUTO010000014.1, on the reverse strand, counting down.
TTTTGACGGGTTCCTTCGGACAGGCGTTGGCGATCCACGGCAGGTCCAACTGGCGGTGAAGCTGACGTTTTAGCAAACGCAGTGTTCTATTTCGTTCATTTTGACGTTTAATCCTGTACGACCCAGTCGAATATTCGACCGGAGGTGTCGAGGAGGATTTGCATGGCCAAGAGAAAGAAGATCGTCAGCCGGACAGGTCGCGATACAAAGGCCGGGTTTGTCAGCACCGAGATCGAAACGCCCGACGTCCCCGACTACGTCGTCGTCGAGCTCCGTTACGAAAGCCCTGTTGCCTTCAGCAGGTCCAGATTCTCCGCTCCTGCGGCCGCGGAACCCCAGGCCGAAAGCCTGAACAACGTCCTCGCAAAATACGACATCAAGGCGCTGCGTTCTCACTTCGGTCTTCCTTCCTCGGTCGTCAAGGACCGGGTCGAAGTGGCGGCCACCTTGCCGCCAGAGCCGGAGCCGAGGAAGTTCGCGAAGAAAGGGATGGACACGAACTTCATCCAAAGCAGCTTCGTCCAGGTCGTACCGAAGAAGAGCGGCGACGCGCGGAAGATCGCCCGGGAGCTGACTCAGAAGAAAGCGGTCTGGAAGGCGTTCGTGGCGCCCCGTCCCGTGCCTGCGGCCGTGTTGGATGGGTCAAGCGCCGGGAGCCGCAACTTCGAGCCCTCGCAAGGCTACCTGCACGCTGCGCCGAACGGGATCGGCGCATGCGAGGTTTGGGGTCTGGGCGGCGCGAAGGGCACCGGCGTCACGATCTGTGATATCGAAGGCAACTGGAACCGCGCGCACGAAGATCTGCCGTCGGGCATCTCGCTCATCGGCGGCACCGTCATCGACGACCTTGGGTGGAGGAATCACGGCACGGCGGTGCTTGGCGAGATGATCTCGATCCCCAGCGCGAAAGGCACCGTAGGGATCAGCCATGCGGCGAAGGCGGTCGTGCACTCGGCGGTCGTCAACGGCGTCTTCAACGCGGCGGCCGCAATCAACAACGCGGCAGCTGAGCTGAAAGCGGGCGACGTCATTCTGATCGAGCTGCAGGCAACGGGTCCCAACAACAAGTACGTCGCGATGCAATTCTGGGGAGACATCTTCTCGGCCATCGTAGCGGCGACGGCAAAGGGCATCACCGTTGTCGAAGCAGCCGGCAACGGAAACGAGAACTTCGACCTCGCCATTTTCAACCACACGGGTCTGCAGAAGGACAGCGGCGCCATCGTCGTCGGCGCTGGAATTCCACCGACCAACCATTTCGACAACGACAATGCGTACGCGTCGATCGGGGTGCCGCGCTCGCGAATCTGGTTCTCGAACTACGGCAAGATCGTCAACGTGCAGGCGTGGGGCTGGCACGTCACGACGCTTGGTTACGGCGACGCACAAGGCGGCTCGTCCGAGAACACGTGGTACACGCTCCGCTTCTCGGGCACGTCGAGCGCTTCGCCGATCGTCACGGGAGCGGTTGCGTGTCTCCAGGGACGTGCCAAATCGAAGAACGGCGCGCCGATGACACCGGCGAAGGTCAGGAGTATTCTGATGGCAAGCGGTACGCCGCAGCAGGCGGGCCCCGGTGTGCCGCTCACACAGAACATCGGGCCGCAGCCTGATCTGCCGAAGGCCATGTCGATGGTCTGAGAATGGGAAGTCGTGACGATTCCAGCGGTTCCTTTGCCGAAGGACGGCAGCGTGCGAACGCCCATCGACTTCACGCTGAAGCCGGGTTGGCGCTTCGATGTGAAGCGGCAACCCGGCATCTTCGAGTTCGAGACCGGTGAGAAATTTTCGGCTCGCGGGGACCTTCCAAAGGGCAGCAAGATCGTCTACAAGGTGCCAAACCTCGCGAGGGCCAACCCGTCCAGGCTGAACGACGCCGAACGAGATCTGCGCCGTTACATGCAAGTCATCCTGCCGCCTGGCGAATCCACCAACAAGTATCTCAAGGTGATTCGTGCGTGGCCTTCGGTCGAGGAGGCGCATGCCGGTCCAGAAGTGAGCTTGCCGCAGCCGTTCAAGGGGTAGCGCCTCAGGCAGGCATCGACTTTCGATCATTCAGGGCCAACCAGCCCCGGACAATCCGGTAGATGAACCAGAGCCCCACCAGCCCCATTGGCAACCATGCGATCAGGATGCCCAGACCAAACGTAAAGATGATGAAGAGCAGGCAGATCGAAATCCACAGTAGTCCGAACCAGAACGTGCGGATCTGCCAGCGGAAGTGCGACTCCAGCCAGGTGCCGCGCACGTCGCCGCGCTTTACGTAGTTCAGAATGACGGCGATGAATCGACGGCCAGCCGGCGAGATGAGCTGCGTCCAGTTGATCAGTGACTGTTCCCTCGCTGATTCATTCATGGTGGCCATCACTCCTTCCCGAGATCGATCCAGTTCAGCGTGCGCTCTACGGCCTTCTGCCATTGGCGATACGATTTCTCGCGACGGTCATTGTTCCATGAAGGCTCCCACTGCCGATCGGCGCGCCAGTTCTTTCTGAGCGTTTCCAGATCGTTCCAGAATCCCACGGCGAGGCCCGCGGCATACGCCGCTCCGAGCGCCGTCGTCTCTGCGACGACAGGGCGGACGACAGGTACACCGAGCACATCGGCCTGCAACTGCATCAGCGTGTCGTTCACGGTCGCGCCGCCGTCCACTTTCAGCACGGCCAGCGTGACGCCCGAGTCGATAGTCATGGCGTCGAGCACTGCGCGCGTCTGGAAACAGATGGCCTCGAGTGTCGCGCGAGCGAGATGCCCCTTGTTGTTGAAGCGCGACAGGCCGACGATCGCTCCGCGAGCGTCAGCACGCCAATATGGCGCGAACAGCCCCGAGAATGCCGGCACAAAATAGGCGCCGCCATTGTCTGGCACCGTGTTCGCCAGCGCTTCCACCTCTGCGGCTGAGCCGATGATCCCGAGCTGATCGCGAAGCCACTGCACGGCCGAACCTGTGACGGCGACAGAGCCTTCGAGCGCATAGACAGGCGCGGCCTCACCCAGTTTGTAGCACACAGTCGTGAGAAGGCCCGTCGTAGAAGGCGTCGGCGTTTTTCCGGTGTTGAGCAGCATGAAGTTGCCGGTGCCGTATGTGTTCTTGGCTTCGCCGACCGAAAAACACACCTGGCCGACTGTCGCGGCCTGTTGATCGCCCAGATCGCCACACACCGGCACCTCGGCTCCGACCGGGCCGTTGCGGCGTGTCACGCCGTAACCATGCCGATCGGACGACGATCGGATCGCCGGCAACATGCGGCGCGGAACTCCAAACGCGGCCAGCAGTTCGTCGTCCCATTCGAGCGTCCGAAGATCCATGAGAAGGGTGCGGCTCGCGTTGGTGACGTCGGTCACGTGCACACCGCCGTCGGTGCCGCCGGTCAGGTTCCAGATCACCCACGTGTCGATATTGCCGAACACGGCGTCGCCGCGTTCGGCGGCTGCCCTGACGCCGTCGACGTTCTCCAGAATCCATTGCAGCTTCGTTCCTGAAAAATATGTCGCGGGCGGAAGTCCGGTACGCTCGCAGAGAAGCTGGCGCTTCGGTTCGAGGGCGCTGACAATCCGATCGGTCCGCGTGTCCTGCCACACGATTGCGTTGTACCAGGGACGCCCGGTCCTGGGATTCCACACCACCGTGGTTTCGCGCTGATTGGTCACGCCGATTGCTGCAAGGTCTTTCCCGTCGAGGTCTGCGACACGCAGTGCGCCGGTGATGACCTCGTTGGTACGCGCCGCGATCTCGACCGGGTCGTGCTCGACCCACCCGGGCTTGGGCATGATTTGCGTGTGCTCGATCTGGCGCCGCGCCACTTCTGCACCTGCGGCATCGAACACCATGAACCGCGTGCTGGTCGTGCCCTGGTCCAGCGCTCCGACGTAGCGTCCCATGTATCTCCTAAAATCCGACGAGGGTGTAGAGCGCCGCGCCGGCCATGCCGCCGGCAATCGGCGCGGCGACCGGAATCCAGGCGTAAGCCCAGTCTGATGATCCTTTGCCGGGGACGGGAAGTATTGCGTGCGCGAGCCTGGGCCCGAGATCGCGCGCGGGGTTTATCGCGTAGCCCGTCGGGCCGCCGAGCGACAGACCAATCCCCAGCACCAGAATGCCGACCAGCATCGGTTGCAGCGCGCGGCTGAAAACCTGGGACAGATCCACGTCGCCTGCCTGTGCCCACCCTTCGGCGTTCGCGCCGATGGCGAGCACGCCGAACAGCAGCATCGCGGTGCCGATCGCTTCTGTCATGAAGTTCGCGACGGCGCTTCGAACCGCCGGGCCAGTGGAAAAGACGGCCAGCTTTGCCTCGGAGTCTTCCGTCAGGCGCCAGTGCGGCAGGTACGCGAGCCACACGAGGACAGCGCCAGCGAACGCCCCAATCATCTGTGCGGCAATGTAACCGCCCACGCTCGGCCACGGGAAGCCGCCGATCGTCGCCAGCGCTATCGTGACCGCCGGGTTGAGATGCGCGCCGCTGATGCGGCCGACCGCGTACACCGCGATGGTGACCGCCACGCCCCATCCGACCGTGATCACGATCCAGCCCGAGTTCTGCCCCTTCGAGCGCGCCAGAAGGACGTTCGCGACGACGCCGTCACCCAGCAGGATGAGAATCATGGTTCCCACAGCTTCGGCGACGTAAGGGCTCATGTCCGCGATCGTCGCGAGCCCTTCTTCGCACTGGCCGCCTTGGCGATCATGACTTCGGTCGATTTGACGATCGCGATCGCATCGTCGCCGCGGCGCAACTTGAGGGCCCGCACCGCATCGGCAGTGATGACCGCCGTCAACGACTGATCGCCGACGCGCAATCGCACTTGCGCAAGGAGCCCATCGACACGGACCTCGTCGATGAACCCGTGGAGCCGGTTGCGCGCGCTGAGCCCGCCGAGAGCTTCATCAGGATCGTGGGTGGCCGTGCTGCGTCTTCCCTCGGGCTGCTGACGTGCCAACAGGCGATCGATCTCCGCGTCGGACACGCGATGATGCCCGCCCTCGGTGCGCGTGGTCCGCACATGGCCGGTATGTACCCATCGTTTCAGTGTCGAGTAGGCGACCCCGAGCCGATCGGCCGCCATCCGTACGGTGAGAAGTGCCATCCGACTCCTTTCTGGTCGAAGTCGGTTCGAATCGTATCACCGTGAGTCGCGTTTATCGTGAGTATCGCGCAGCTTCACCAGCGGCCGCTCACGCAATGGCCGACTGGTGCAACGCGTGTTAGGCGGCGATGGGATTTGTGTGGACGATTCGATCATCAGATCGACGAGCCGAGTTGCCAGGCGGCCACGTTGCGCAACACATCAAACAGTACGATGATGACGACAAGACCCCAAATGTATGCGGGGCGCAGTTGACACATCCACCCACAGCCAGTGTCACGCCAGCCCTGAATGACGTCGCTGGCCACCACAGGCATGGCCAGAACGGCGAGGGGGTTCAAACTAAACGCGGCCAAAAGTTGTCCGTGCAGGAGTGCGTGTATGGCTCGCGCAGACCCGCAGCCGGGACATAGCCAGCCGGTAGCCGAACGCCAGAGGCAGGGTGGGAACATTTGATTTGTGGCCGGGTCTGTTACGCCAAGAATCGCCAGACACGCTCCGCATGCGAGGACGCTGAGCGGATGACGAATCATGGGGCCAGCCATACTCATCGGGAAGTCGACCCAGAGATAGCAGCCACGAGCATGACTAGCCCGTAAAAGCCATAGACCGTGACTCCAATGCCGAGTCCCCACAGAGACCACTTCTTGGCCTTGCGCGCACACTCCTCGGCGCCAGCAATGTCTCCAGCCTGTATCTTGGCGTTCACTTGTGCGGCCTGCACTATGCCGACGATCCCGAACGGCAAACAGCAGAGAACCGTGACCACAATCGCAAGGGCCAGATTGTTGTCAATCTTCTTTGGGGCAAGTTCCTGCAGAATCTCCGTGCAACGGACGCACTTGTATGCGTTGTCGTCATTCGCAGCGCCGCATTTTCTGCAATACATTCCTCAACCCCCGCTGACGAATGCCCACCCTATCCACGCAAGTATGCCGCTTCCCAGAACGCCCATGACAATACCGAAAATGGCTCGACCCATTCCGTGTTTCTTGGGGTTTCGCTTTAAGTCTCGAACGGCCAAGATGCCGAGAAGCAGCGCCAATGGTGCCGGCACGACAAGCAGGGCGAAGAGTCCGGCGTATCCTGCGGCAATGGCCAGCCCTGAGCGTCCGACCGGCAAGATCCATCGCATGGTGGCGTTATCAGCAAGTTCTTCAGTAACAACCCGTTGAGCCTCCGGCTGAATGACTTTCTGACACTTGACACACCTGAAACTGTTGTCGTCGTTCGGCGTCCCGCAGTGAGGACAGAACATTCGCGCCTCCCCAGAAGATTTGTCATGGAGTTACGTTCTTGGCGACTGTCCGCCTAACGATCGCGGCTCACCCGCGGCCGTTCCGATCCTACCGGACGACGGGTGCTGCCGCAGGTTAGCCAGCATGTTGAAACATGTTCCAAGCCCGAGCCAGCTGTCATTGCCGGTTAAACGGAGGCAACTGGCCATGATCGCGCTCGAATTCGATTAGAAGGTCGAACTCGGTGACGAAGCCCACCCTGGTTGCAAGCCACCCAATATAGGAAAACGCCAGGATGATCGTCCATCGCCTCGGTGTTCCGCGAATGACACTCACTGGTACTGACACTCTCGGACTCCTCGCCCGCCACGTTTTGACTCCGGTCGCAACTTACGGTGCTTCGTGGCGTAGTGCCGAGCGAAGCCAGGCACCAAGGCCTCAACACAACAGGTACGTACAGATACAGCGATCGAGTCGCAGCCCCGACTTCGACGCCGCCAGATAAGGGTCGTCGCCTAGGAAGGGTGTCGGCCCCGTAAAGCTGTCTCTGTGCCCGCCGGTCGTTTTTCCCTTGCCATTCCTAGCCAGCCTGCCGAGAATGGGCCGCACACGGAGGCCTAATCTCCCGTTGTAAGGGAAGGCTGACCAGAGAACGAACGTTATGCTAACCGCGAGACGGGCCTAATGTTTCCTATCGTCTCCCGCTGGAAAATCCCCACAACCGATCGACACGGTGTGGCGCAGCCACCCGGATCGACAAGTGTGGATAGGTCACCCATTGACGCAAGTGCCACAGCGCGCCGTACGGGCCGCGATCAGCGAGGGGGAGCATGAACGGTCAAATTCTGGATTACTCGGTACAGGGCAACTCAGGAACCATCACGGGTGCGGATGGCAACCGGTATCACTTCCCGGGATCCGAATGGAAAGGCGTCGGCGTTCCGATGCGCGGCACTCGCGTCGATTTCGAGACCGATGGCAACCAGGCGCGAGGCGTTTACGTGGCCATCGGCGCGAGCGCTCCGACGACAGGCTCCAAGAGCAAGGTTGCCGCGGGGCTCCTGGCCATTTTCCTGGGCGGGTTCGGCATTCACAAGTTCTACTTGGGGTACACGGGACCTGGCCTTGTGTTTCTGCTCGTGAACACAGTAGGGTTTGCCGTGACGTGGGTGATGCTCTTCCTGCCGAACATCGCGCTCGGCATCATCGCCCTCATCGAGGGGATCATTTACCTCACGAAGAGCGACGAGGAATTCGAGCAGCAGTATGTAGTACAGAAGAAGAAGTGGTTCTGAGCGGGGCGGTCCTGTCTGCGGTGAGCGCTTGGCGTTCCCGCCGTTGCGTTGTCCAGCCGTTCCTCATGCGCCTCCATTAGTCGTGCGCCGGGAACTCCTTAGCTGGGGGTGTGGTGGGGTGGACAGGCGCCCAGGTGGGTAGGTCCTATCTTGCCGCCCAGTGTAGAGCGACCAGCAGATCAGTCGCCACTGCGGCGTTGTCGTAACCTAAGGGTTCACGAGCGGCCGCACGGCATCAGATGGCGGCCGACTCGCCGCCTGATCCGCCTCCAAGACGCTCGTTGATCCACACGTCCACAGCGTCAATCGATGAAGGGAGCCACTTGCCATCTGGAGCCACCATCGTCGACGACCCCGCGTACGAGTAGTTGCCAGCCCACCCGAAAGGCTCAACCATCTAGTTCTGCAATAATGAGACGGAATAGGTCGAAGTAAGTCAATTATGACATCTGTTGAAGCTGACTAAGATTGCGAATACAATCCGTCGCACCATGACGGGACGACGCCTTGTCGGCTGCAGCTGGCGTGTCGCGGTTGTCCTGTTCTGGCTCTGGTTCGCCGCATCGACGCCGGCTCAGAAGCCGCCAACCATCGCCGCAGCGGCGAATCTGAACTTCGCGCTCACGGAGATTGCCAGGCAATTCGCGCACGACCGCGGACTGCGCGTCGAGTTGGTGTTTGGGGCGTCGGGGACGCTGACACGTCAGATCCAGGATGGCGCGCCATTCGAGCTCTTCCTCGCGGCGGATGAGGAGTTTCCGAACCAACTGACCGCCGCCGGTCTCACGCGTGATGCCGGCGTCGTTTACGCGGTTGGCCGATTGGTGATCTTCGCGCCGAATGGATCACCACTCACCGTTGATGAGCGGCTCGAAGGGCTCGCCCGACTCGCGAAGGCTGGTGGCGTAATGCGCTTTGCCATCGCCAATCCCGAGGTCGCACCCTACGGCAAGGCGGCGGAGGCCGTGCTCCGGAAGCGTGGTGTCTGGGACACCATCCGGCCACACCTTGTGTTGGGCGACACCATCGCGCAAGCGGCACAGTTCGCGACCACCGGCAACGCGGTTGGTGGTCTCATCGCGTACTCGCTGGTCCTGGCACCAGGGTTTGCTGACCGCGGCACGCACGCTGTCGTCCCCGATGCTGACTATCCACCGCTGCGGCAGCGCATGGTCCTCCTCAAGCGCGCCAGCCCAACGACCACCCAGTTCTATAGCTATCTCCAAGGCGAGGCCGCGCGCGCGATCCTTCGGAAGCACGGGTACGCGGTGCCACAATAGCGCCGCATGGATTGGTCCGCCCTTCGTGTCTCGCTGTGGCTCGGCGCCGGCACGATCGCGATTCTGCTGCCGTTGGGTGTTTGGTTTGGCCGTCTGCTGGCGGTCCACAACTTCCGCGGCAAGCTACTCGTCGAAGCCCTGGTCACGGTGCCGCTGGTGTTGCCGCCGACAGTTCTCGGCTTCTACCTGTTGGTGACGTTCGGGGCCAGGTCCCCGCTCGGACAGGCATTCCAGGCCGTCATCGGGCAATCATTGCCATTCTCGTTCGAGGGCCTGCTACTCGCCTCTGCGATTGCCAATATTCCGTTCGTCATTCAGCCGATCCAGCGCGGATTCGAAGCGATTCCGAACGACGTCCGCGATGCCGCCGCCTGCTGTGGCCTGACGCCCTGGCAACGTTTCGTACGTATCGAGCTACCGCTGGCGTGGCCCAGCGTGCTGACGGCTGCCATCCTGGCATTCGCACACACGCTCGGCGAGTTTGGCGTCGTGCTGATGGTTGGCGGCAACCTGCCGGGCGAGACCCGCACGCTGAGTGTCGCGATCTACGATCGGATGCAGGCATTCGACGATCAAAGCGCCGGCATCATGGCGGCGACGCTACTCGTCATCGCGGTCGTGACGTTGATGGCCACGACGATGTTGTCGCGACGGGTGGGACCACCTCGTGCCTGAACACCGCCTCACCGTGACCCTCCGTCAGCAGGCTCCGATTCCCCTCGACGTCGAATTCACCTGCGACTCGGGTGCGGTGCTCGCGATCTTCGGGCCGTCGGGAAGCGGCAAGACAACCATCCTGCGTTCGATTGCCGGCCTCGCCCGACCGACGCATGCCCGCGTGCAGTCCGGGGGCGACACGTGGACGGACACCGAGGCCGGCGTGTCGTGGCCGCCTCATCGACGGGCGGTAGGGTTCGTCTTCCAGGAGTACGCCTTGTTTCCACATCTGACGGCTCACGGCAACGTGATGACCGCACTCGGGCATCGTCCGCGAGGGGAACGACGCGCCAGGGCGAGTGAACTGCTGGATCTCGTCCACCTTGCCGGACACGCGTCGAAACGACCACACGAATTGTCCGGCGGGGAACGGCAGCGCGTCGCGCTCGCGCGAGCGCTGGCACGAGAGCCCGCAGTGCTGCTCCTCGACGAGCCGTTCGCTGCCGTCGATCGTTCCGTTCGCAGACGTCTTCAGAATGAGATCGACAGCTTGCGCCGTACACTCCAAGTGCCGCTGATCCTCGTGACCCACGACTTCGAAGATGTCGTGCGCATTGCCACGCACGTCTTGATGCTGGAACATGGCCGGACCGTCGCGTATGGGCCGTTGTCGATGCTCACGAGCCGGCCGGACCTCTCCTGGTTGCGAGAGGCCGTTGGCCTTGGCAGCGTCTTCGAGGCAACAGTGAGTCAGGTGGACGTCGATCGTGGCCTCGTCGAGTTGACGTTTGATGGAGGAACTCTGCTCGCACCTGCCCGGCATCTCACCGCGAAAACGGCTGTCCGTGTGCGCATTCCGGCCCGCGAGATCATTTTGGCCACCAGCGCGCCAACCGGACTTAGTCTTCACAATGTGTTATCGGGTACCGTGTCCGCGATCCACGCCGACACGGCCTTCGACGCAGTCATCGTTCAATTGACAGTAGGTCGATTACTGCTGCTTGCGGAGGTGACGCGAGACGCCGTCGACAAACTCGACATCCAGGTCGGCCACCGTTTGCATGCGCTCGTCAAATCGGTCTCTATCGAACTGCTCGCGCCGGACATGAACGCCGCGGAGGCGTCTCGTTAGGTTGAGTCGGATTAAGCCGATTTGAGTATCATCTCAGTCCGATCTAGAGTTTACGCTGGCTGGCGTGGACCGTTGACCGATCCCATCAGGAGGGACCGAGGGGCGGGAGCGAAGCGTATGACTCGAAGCGAATCGCTCTCAATCTGTCTGACCGTCGCATGTGTGTGCGGCGCCGCGGTGATGCCCGCCCGTGCACAGACGGCTGCCGGCGAAATCACTGGCCATGTGAACGATCAGGCTGGGGCCGCCTTCGCGGCGCGACGATCACCGTCACCGAAACACGGACGAATCTGCAGCGTGTGGTTATCTCCACCGGCGATGGCGTGTACACGGTGGCCAGCCTGGCTCCTGGCGAGTACCGCCTCGATGTCGGGCTCGCGGGCTTCAAGCTCTTTCGCCGCGAAGGCGTCCGTCTCGCCACGGGTGAAAAGGCGCGCATCGATTTCGATCTCAGTGTCGGAGACATTCGAGAACAGGTGACGGTCGTGGCAGACGCGCCGATTGTGCGATCGGAGACCGCGAGCCTCGGGACGGTCGTCGAGAACGAGCAGGTCGTGCAGTTGCCGCTGAACGGCCGCCTGTTCATCATGCTCGCCTCGATCGTCCCGGGCGTTGCCCTTCCGCCGAATTCCGTCCTGCCTCGCATCAATGGCGGGAGACCTCGAACGAACGAATATCTGTTCGACGGCATCTCCGTGCTGCAGCCGGAGCCGGGACAGGTGGCGTACTACCCGGTGATCGACGCCATCCAGGAGTTCAAGATCGAGAGCAACAGCCCTCCAGCCGAATTCGGGCGGTTCAACGGCGGCGTGGTCAATCTCACTACCAAATCAGGCAGCAATGCATTCGACGGCAACGTGTTCGAGTTTTTTCGCAACGAGCATTTGAACGCCAGGAACTACTTCCAGCGGGCCAATCCGGTGAAACCGGACTACCGCCGGAACCAGTACCGGCGGAATGCTCGGCGGACCGGTCGTCAGGGACCGAACGTTCTTCTTTGTCGACTACCAGGGGCAGCGTCAGAGCATCGGCCGCACGGTGACGTCGAACGTGCCGACGCTCGCCGAGCGTTCAGGTGTCTTCCGCCAGAACATCTACGATCCGGCGACGACGGTGGGGAGAACGCGTCAGCAGTTTCCCGACAACACGATTCCGAGAAGCGCCATGGATCCGGTCGCGCTGTCGCTTCTCGAGCGCTACCCGCTCCCGACAAACACCGCCACGGCGAACAACTACAGCCGGACGGCCAACGAAATCGACGATCAGGATCAGGGCGATGTGCGGATCGATCACAAGTTCGGGACCGGCCGGGATCAGGCGTTCGGACGGTTGACGTACTTCCGTGGTCACGCCGAACCGGTGACCGCCTTTCCGGACGGGAGTGGAGCCATTCTGGCCGGCAGCGTGGCCGTTGGTCCGCAAGATACGACAGCGTGGGCGTTTGCGTCGAACTATCAACACACGTTCTCGACCAACGTGCTGAATGAAGTACGCATTGGAGATACAAGGCGAGCTGTCCAGCGGAGCGCGGTGTCATTGTCTTCGCACTGCGGGAGCCGCGCTCGATATTCCCGGCATCCCATCGAATGCACAATTCCCCAACACGCTGCCGACCTTCCAGCCAAGCGGCTACCAGCAGATCGGATCTCCGACGAGCACGGCTTCGGACTTCAGCACGGGCGTGACGGAAATCGCCGATTCGCTGACGTGGCTGAAAGGCCGGCACACCATGAAGATGGGACTCGACTGGCGCTGGGAACGGCTCAACGTGATCCAACCTCCCTGGCCAACCGGACAGTTCGTCTTCACGACCGTTGGCAGCGATCTACCCGGGGTCGCGAACACCGGTAACGCGCTTGCGAGCTTCCTGCTCGGACAGGTGCAGACGTTCGCTATTGACCTCCAACAGACGGACTATTCAGGAGCGCGCACACTTTCAGGAGTACTTCATCCAGGACGACTGGAAGGTATCCGAGCGCCTGACGCTCAATCCCGGGCTTCGATACACGCTGAATTTCCCATCCACGGAGATCAACGGCCAGACTGCCGTGTTCAATCTGCAGACAAAGCAGCTCGAATATCCCGGTACAGATCCGGTACGGCCGCTCAAGAAGAACAACTTCGGTCCACGCTTTGGCGCCGTCTATCGACTGACGGACAGAACCATCATCAGTTCGGGCTACGGGAAGGTCTGGATCGAGATGGCGGGGATTACCACGCCCTTCACGACGCCCAACTTTCCATTTCTCCAGGATGTCACCGCAGAGAACGCTCGACAACATCGCGCCAGCGTTCGTGCTGAAGAACGGACCGACGGTCACGCCAGTCGGTGCGACGCCAAACGCCGGCCTCGGACAAGGCGTGTTCACCGTTGACGCGGAGCTGGGGTCGGGTTACGCGCAACAGTGGAACGTGTCGGTGCAGCGCGAGTTGACCACGAACACGGCCATCGAAGTTTCGTACCTCGGATCGAAGATCACGAACATCGGGATCCCGGACAGCAACATCAATCAGTTGACAGAGGAGCAACTGAAACTCGGCCCCACGCTCATTGAGAGGGTCCCCAACCCGTTTTTCGGGACCATTCCCCCCTCGTCCACGCTCGGTGAGGAGACGATCACGAGGGCGCAGCTCATGAAACCGTATCCGGAGTACACCGCGGTCAGTTTTTACCGGAACAATGTCGGGACGACGAACTACCAGGGTCTCTCGTTCAGCATTCGTCAGCGAATGTCGCGCGGCCTGACCTACTCGGCCGCTTATACGCGTTCGAAGCTGACCGACATTGCCTCGTCGGTGTTCGACGCGTCCATTCTGACGGGACCGCTGACGAACGCCGCCGTCGCCGACAGTCACAATCTGGAGCGCGACCGCGACTATTCGACCGGTGATATTCCTCACTATTTCGGTGCTTCCGTGGTGTGGGATCTTCCAGTCGGCGAAGGCCGCGCGAAGAACCCCGGTGGCGTGCTCGGTGCGCTGGCGAAGGATTGGACCGTCGCGACGGTCATGACCATGCAGTCCGGTGTGCCAGTCGCGGTGACGCAGGCGAACTCGCTCGGGTATGCCGGCTTCACGACGCAACGCCCGAATCTCGTTGGCGATCCGACACTCCCCGCCGACGAGCGGACACCCGCTCGCTGGTTCAACACGGCAGCGTTCGCGACAGCCAATCAGTTCACCATCGGATCCGCCTCGCGCAATCCGGTGAGAGGGCCGTCGTACCGCGATGTCGATCTCGCGGTGATGCGTCGCGTGGGCGTAGGAGGTGAGCGCGCGATCGAGCTGCGGTTTGAGGTGTTCAACCTGCTGAACACTGTGAATTTCGGAGCACCGGCGGCGCAGCTCGGACCGGCCAGCTTCGGGACGATCACGACGGCGCTCGATCCACGTGTTGTGCAACTCGCGGCGAAGTTCTGGTTCTGAATATTCCGGTCATAGTGCGGTCGACCGGGCCGTTCTTATTTGAGGGTCAGACCCTCTTTTTTCGAAAGTCGTAATTCAGCGGGGAGTTGTCAATCCGTTCTTGAATATCCTGCGCGCGCTGGCTGGCTCTGAACTCGATGATGCGGAAGTCGGCGAGCCGGTGCTCGTAAAACGGATCTTCCTGGATGATCGCTTCGATTTCGGTCCGGCTCTTGCCCACTGCAAGGATGATCCCGCCATCTCGGGGAACTTTACGGCCCGAGACGAGGAAATTGCCGGCTTTGTAGTACTTCTTCAGGAATTTCACGTGCGCGGCCATATGCGCGTCGATCACACTGAGGTCGGCTCTGTAGACCAGTTCAATCACGAACATGAGGCGAGCTTGCACTAAACACCCGGTCGCGTAAAGTTCCTGACAGGCCTCTGTCACGCCGTTCAAGGAACATCGCCTGAACAGTCCTGCGGCCAGCGCCGCTGACGATGGGCATTTAGCGCAGCACGCGTATCTCCCGCCGGAGAGACAGGCTTCCTCAAGCGAGCCATCGCGAGCGACGCGACGCGCGGCGCAGCACGGAAACGCATCGGGAGGCGTGAATCCGCGTGGCGAGTGCGAATCGACGGACTCCGCGACCGTCGGCGACACCTCGCCGGGAGATGCCCTCCGCGGAAAACGCGCCCACTGGCGCGTTTTCATGGCGTTTAGCCTGCGCTGACCAACGCTCGGCTAAACGCAAAGCGGAGCCTCCCGCGGGAAACGCCATGCGTGGCGTTTCCATGCGCACTTAGCGACCGAAGGCGTGCACCTCCACCGATGAGACAGGCTTCCTGCAGCGAGCCATCGCGAGCGACGCGACGCGCGGCGCAGCAGGAAACGCATCGGGAGGCGTGTGATCCCGCGTGGCGACGGCGAAGAAACGGACTCCTCGACCGTCGGCGACACCTCGCCGGGAGATGCGTTTCCCGCGTCGTCGAGCTGGCTTGCGGAAGGAAGCCTGTCTCGTCGGTGGGACGTGCGTTAGACGCCGCGCAACCGGTGCTCCCTGTTGCTGTCGCAGAGCGAAGCGATCGTGTATGGTGTGCGTGATCATGTTCCAGATCGCGCTCGAAAAACCAGGACGGTTCGTAGCTGTCGACGGCCCACCACCCAGGCCGGCGCCAGGCGAGGCACTCGTGCGGGTGCACCGCATCGGCGTGTGCGGCACCGACCTCCATGCCTTTGCCGGACGGCAGCCATTTTTCAACTACCCAAGAGTCCTTGGCCACGAGCTCGGCGTCGAGGTCATCGATCCCGGCAGCGAGCCGAACGGGTTGGAAGCCGGCGACCGCTGCTCGGTCGAGCCCTACCTCAACTGCGGACGATGCATCGCGTGTCGCGCGGGCCGATCGAACTGCTGCGCCGAGCTGAAAACCCTCGGAGTGCACGTCGACGGCGGCATGCGCCCCGAGATTGTCGTGCCTGCGCGAAAGCTCCACCGCTCGCGCACACTCACCTACGATCAGCTCGCGCTCGTCGAGACGCTCGGGATTGGTGCCCATGCCGTCGAGCGCGCGCGGATTGAGCCGGATGATTTCGTCCTCGTCATCGGCGCAGGTCCCATAGGTCTGAGCGTCGTCGAGTTCGTGCAGGTGCGGGGCGCCACGCTCGCGGTCATGGACCTACGGGAGTCGCGTCTCGACTTCTGCAGGCGGCAGCTCGGCGTGAAACATACGCTGACCGCTAGTCCTGATGCCGCTGACGAGCTTCGGAGCATCGGCGGCGGCGAGCTGCCGACGGTCGTGATGGACGCGACCGGCAGCGCGGCCTCGATGGCCGGTACCTTCGATCTGCCGGCGCAGGGCGGCCGCATCGTCTTCGTGGGACTCTTTCAGGGCGATGTCAGCTTCAACGATCCCAATTTCCACCGTCGCGAGCTGACGCTTCTGGCCAGCCGCAATGCGCTGCCCGATAACTTCCGCGAGATCATTGCGCTGATTGAATCGGACCGCATCAACGTCAACCCCTGGGTTACTCACCGCTTCGATCTCGCGGACACGCCGCAGCGGTTTCCCGAGATCGCTGCGAACCCGGACGTGATAAAGACCGTCATCAGTACGTAGCTCTGGCTTTAGCCAGGCTTTTCCCAGACCAGCGGGGGCGGTCCGCCTGAAGGCGGACACTACGGCTTGTGAAAAGCGCGTTACGGGACGAGAGGAGCAATCGACTCGACGAATCGCGCGTGGAGGGCGCGCGCCGCGCGATCGACGTCGTCGCCCGGTACCATCCACGTGATGCGAAACGACGACGTCGACAGTCCGTGGCACTGGACGCCGGCGTCGCCGAGCACCGACAAGCCCGCGCGAACGTTCGCGTAGGTGGCATTGATGCCGGCGCCGATAGCGCTGACCGCGCCGAGACCGGCGACGAATCTGGCGCGATCGCCAAAGCGTGCGTTGAAGGCGCGCTGCACGCCGATCTCGTCGTGGAGGTTCTCGCGCGAGATCACCAGCGTGGCGTGAGCGGCGTCGGTCGTCACGTGAAGCTGCTTTCCTGCGACATGATGCTCGTCGAGCGCGGCCAGCAGCTCCTCCACCTCTGCATCCGATTCGACGACGAGCACGTCGCGTTCGCTGGCGACGCCGACGACCGTGCCAGGCATGCGAGGGGGATTTTTTCGGACGACCGTCCCATCGGCTGACGGATCGGCGCCGGGCGGAGGACCGCTCGTCGCGCGCGCGTAGATTGCGATGCCTCGTTCCTTGGCAAACTCCACGGCCTGGGCGTTCAACACCTTGGCGCCCGCCTCGGCCATCTCCTGCGTTTCTTCGTACGAGAGGGTGCCAATACGGCGCGCAGTCGGCACGACACGCGGGTCGGCAGAGTAGACGCCGTCGACATCGGAACAGATCTCGCAATACTCAGCGTCGAGGGCTGCCGCCATCGCCACGGCGGTCGTGTCGCTGCCACCTCGCCCAAGGGTTGTTACTTCTCGCCGATACGAAACCCCTTGAAACCCCGCGATGACGACGATCTTTCCCCGCGACAACTCGTCCTGGACGCGAAACGGCCTTACCTCGATGATGCGCGCGTCTACGTGGCGATCGTTCGTGATGATGCCAGACTGGCTGCCCGTAAAGCTGATCGCGTTGCCGCCGAGCTCGCGTATGGCCATCGAAAGCAGCGCCATCGAGATGCGCTCGCCGGCCGTGAGCAGCATGTCGAGCTCGCGCCGATCTGGAGCCGACGATGCCTGCTTGGCCAGCGCAAGCAGCTCGTCGGTGGTGTCGCCCATCGCGGAGACGACCACCACCACGTCGTGGCCCAGACCGCGGGTGCGCATGACGCGCTCGGCTACGAGTTTGAGCTTCTGCAGATCGGCGACGCTGCTGCCGCCATACTTCTGGACCACAACCGCCATGCTGGGCAGTGTAATCCGGATGGCCGCCCGATTTCCTCGCAGGCGAATGCCGCCGGGCGAGCCGGTCGTACTCAAAGCCCCGCGTCCCGCGTTGGTGTTGACATTCGACACCAATGGGTTTAGTGTCGTCACTCGACACCAATGAGCCGACAACCTCTTCCCGACATTCTGCAAGGCACGCTCGACCTCCTGATTCTCCGGACGCTCCAGACCGGCTCCATGCACGGGTGGGCGATTGCGGAGCGGATCGAACAAATCTCGCAGGACGTGCTGCAAGTCAACCAGGGCTCTCTGTATCCGGCCCTCCATCGCCTCGAGCATCATGGCTGGATCGAGGCCGAGTGGGGAGTGTCCGAGCTGGGGCGCCGCGCGAAATTCTACCGGCTGACGTCCGCGGGCCGCCGTCAGTTGACGATCGAAGCCGGCGAATGGGAGCGCATGACCGCGGCGATCGCCCGTGTCATGAAGATGGCGTGACACACATGAGGTGGCGCGATCTTCGCCTCCGCGTGCGTTCGCTGTTCTCGCGGTGGCACGCCGAGCGCGATCTTCACGACGAGCTCGCGTTCCACCTCGAGATGGAGACGCGCAAGCACGTGGCGTCGGGTTTGAGTCCGGACGAGGCTCGCAACCGGGCGCGGGCGCGCTTCGGATCCAAATCGCTGGCGGAAGAGGAGTGCCGGGACGCGCGCGGAAGCGGCGTTCGTGGACGATTGTGCCCGTGACATCCGCTACGCAGTTCGAAGCTTCGGGCGTGCTCCACTGACCGCTCTCACGATCGTCGTGACGGTAGGCCTCGGCCTCGGTCTGGTAGCCGTGGTCTTCACGATCTTCAACGTGCTGATGTTCCGGGTCGATGCGGTCCCGAACCCGGGTGAGCTCTTTGCCGTGAGCTGGCCGACGGGCTTCGACGAACGCGTGCGCCTCACCCGGCCGCAGTACGAAGCGCTGCGCCGCGAGACGGATGTCTTCTCCGACACCTTTGCGATGCTGCCCGATATCGACAGCCGCATCGACGGGCGGATGATGTCGGGCTCGCTCGTGACCGGCAACTTCTTTCAGGTGCTGGGCGTCAACGCGGCGCTTGGCCGCACCCTGGTGCCCGGCGACGACGAGCGCGGCGCGCCGCGGCCGGTGATGGTGCTCAGTCACCGGGGCTGGTCCCGTTTGTTCTCGAACGCCCCGGCGGTTCTGGGCCGCACCCTGGTCGTCAACAACTCTCCCTACGAGATCGTGGGCGTCATGCCGGACGGGTTTCGCGGACTCGATCCTGGTCCGCCGGACTACTGGGCTCCACTCGCGCTGCTCGCCCAGTTCCGTCCGATCCACGCAGGTCGCGAGAACGCCATCGGTCTCGACGTCGTCGGCCGGCTCAAGCCCGGACTGTCGCGCGAGACGGCTTTGGCCGGCCTCGCGGTGTGGGACTCACAACGAACGAACGGTGCGGTTGATCGCAACCGCACGAACATCACGATCGAACCGCGGCAGGGAACCATCGGGCCGCTCAGCGTGGGGCTGCTGATGTTCAGCCCTCTGTTTTTTGCTTTCGGTCTGATTCTCATGATCGGCTGCGCCAACGTCGCCAACCTTCTGCTGGCGCGCGCCGTGTCGCGTCAACGTGAGATCGGAGTCCGGTTGTCGCTCGGCGCATCACGCCCACGCATCGTGCGGCAGTTGCTCACGGAAAGCCTGCTGCTCGCGCTCGTGGCCGCGGTGCTCGGCTTCGCCGTCTCCCGAGTGGCGATCGAGGTCACCATCTATGCTGTGACGAGCTCGATGGCGCCCGAGATCGCCGAGAACATTCGCATCGCCGCGCCAGCCGCAGACTGGCGCGTGGCGGCGTTCCTGGTGGCAGGCGCGATGGTCTCGACCGTCTTCTTCGCGCTCGTGCCGGCCCTGCAGGCAACCCGGCTCGAGCTGACGAGGACCATTCGCGGCGACGTCACGAGCGATCCGCGCCCGAACCGCGCGCGCAACGCGCTCATCGGCGTCCAGGTGACCGCGTCGGCTCTGCTGTTGATCTGTTCAGCCGTGTTCCTGCGCAGTGCGCTCGCTTCATCGACCGCAGATCCCGGCGTCCGCACCGCCGACACGGTGATCATCGACGTCGTCAACGAGCCGTTCCGCGACGCGATGGTCAAGGCGGTCGCTGCGGAACCGGCCGTCGCAGGGGTGGCGGCCTCGTGGCCGGACATCCAGGGCCGGCCGCGTACTGCCTTCGCAAGGACGGCAGGCGAGTCGGCCCGATCGACCGTCGCTTACAAGTTCGTGTCGCCCGAATACTTCAGCGTGCTTGGCATCGATGTGCTCCGGGGCCGCGGTTTCATGCCGGCGGAACGCGCCGCAGACGCGGCGGTCGTCGTGGTGTCCCACAGCGTCGCGCGGCAGCTGTGGCCTCGAAGTAATGCCGTGGGTCAGGTGCTCCATCTCGAGCCGGATGCGGAAACGCGGCGCGTCGATGAGCCGGCTCTGCCCTCGCGCACGTTTACGGTTGTCGGCGTCGTTCGCGACGTGCCCGGTTTCGGGATCCCGGATTTCCATCAGGTGACGGGCGTCTACGTGCCCACCAGTTCTGCTATGGCGAAGACATCTCTCACCGTGCGCGTCCAGGGCGATCCGGAACAGGTGCGTCGTGCGCTGCTGCAGAGCTTGACGACGATCGATCCGAACATGGGTCAGGTCATGACGCTCAAGACCATGGCCAGGATGCAGACGTATCTGCTGGAGATCGCCTTCTGGCTCACCGCTGTACTCGGTGGGCTGGCTCTCGTGCTGACGTTGTCGGGCCTGTTCAGCGTGCTGTCGTACCTGGTGGAGCAACGCAAGAAGGAGATCGGCGTACGCATGGCTCTCGGTGCGACGACACGTACCGTCTCCCTGATGGTGCTGTCGCAATCCGCGCGTCCGGTCGGCTACGGTTTGATCGCCGGGGGAGGCCTGGCATGGGGTCTTGCCAGGCTGCTGATGTCGACGCTGGGTGCAGCCAGCCTCGGAGCCATCGTTCACGTGCTCGATCCGATCGCCTACGGCGCGAGCGTCCTCCTCATCATCGCCGCTTGCTTCGCTGCTTCCTTGTTTCCTGCCTGGCGCGCTGCTCGCATCGATCCAAGTGCGACGCTGAGGCAGGAGTAAGGATTCGCAGATCGGCACATCGCCTTCGTCGAACGGACGCCGAGGCGCCGCGACGCCGAGAAACACCGAGTAAGAAATTTCTTCTCCGGCTTCCCCGGCGCCTCGGCGTCTATGAACGCACAAGCCGCGCGAATCAGTAAAGTAATAGGGATGAAGATCGCCACCTGGAACGTGAACGGCATCCGTGCGCGCGACGCGCAACTGCACGAGCTCATCGAGCGCGAGCAACCGGACGTGTTATGCCTCCAGGAGCTGAAAGCCTCGCTCGAGCAGTTGCCGGTATGGCTGTGCCAGATCGAGGGCTACTGGTGTTACTGGCACGGCGGGAAGGGGTACTCCGGCGTCGGGCTGCACGTGCGCAAGGACGCATTTTCCGATGCGCCGGCTTTTCAGCATCCGCAATTCGATTACGAGCATCGCATCGTGACCGCTCAGCTTCCAGGATTTACCGTCGCCTCGATTTACGTACCCAACGGCGGCAAGGATTTCGAAGCGAAGATGCGGTTTCTGGACGCGCTGGAGTTGTTCGCGGCAGATTACGAGGCGTCGGGGCAGCCGCTGATCTTATGCGGCGATTTCAACGTGGCGCGGACGGACATGGACGTGCACCCGAAGGAGCGGAAGCCAAACGCGATCGGGCAGAAGCCCGAAGAGCGTGCGCTGCTCGAGCGCGTTATTGGCCATGGCTTGGTTGACGTCCATCGTAAGATGGAGCCGGAAAACGCCGAGATCTTCACCTGGTGGGCGCCATGGAGAAACATGCGGCAGCGGAACATCGGCTGGCGGCTCGACTTGGTGCTTGCCAGCAAGGCGCTCGCAGACGCGACCGTCTCGTGCACTGTGCAGCGTGAGTTCGGGTCCAGCGATCACGGCCCTGTGGTGGCGGTGTTCGGAAACGATCACTCGTGAAAAATCGTCAGATCGCGGTCATTTGCTTTTCACAGCACGTTTACATCCTGCCACTACGCTTGCCGACTTGGGGGTGTTGCAATGCGTGTTTCCTCGACTGCGCTCTTCACACTTGTCCTTGTCGTGACGTTGTGCGCGCCGTTGCCCGGCCTGGCCCAGCAGGACGCCGCCACGATCGTCGGTGAAGTCACGGACGCCTCGCGTGGGGTCGTTCCCAAAGCCGGTGTCTCCGTAACGAATACGGCGACCGGCATCACCACGACAACCGAAACGAACGAGCGCGGCCTCTACAACGTCCCGGGCCTTCGTCCTGGCGAGTACGTGGTTGTCGTGGAAGCGCCCGGGTTCAGCAAGTTCGTCCGTACTGGAGTGATCTTGCAGGTGGCGCAAACGCTTCAACTCGATGCCGGGCTGCAAACGGGAAGCATTCAGGAGTCGGTCGAGGTGACGGGCGCCGCGGCGATGCTGGAGACGCAGACATCCTCGCGGGGCCTGGTGATCGACGAACGCAAGATTCTGGACTTACCCTTGAACGGCCGTGACTACAACCAGCTGGCGCTGCTGTCCCCGGGGGTGCTCCCCGGCACACCGAGGCTGGCGAGCGTGAATTTCAAGGGTGTGCTGAACGTCAACGGCAATCGCACGTTCAACAACGTCTTTCTGCTCGACGGCGTCGACAACATCTCGTACTCGAATTCGTTCCGCGGCGAAAACGTGCAGCTCGTCCAGCCATCGATAGAGGCGCTTCAGGAGTTCAAGATCCAGACGAATGCGTATTCGGCGGAATACGGCCGCAGCTCGGGCGCCGTCGTCAACGCCACCATCAAGTCGGGCACCAACAGCATGCACGGCAGTCTTTTCGAGTTCCTTAGAGACGATTCGCTCGACTCCAACAACTATTTTTCGAAGCTGCTCGGAGCGCCCAAGCCGAAGCGCAAGCGCAATCAGTTCGGTGGCGCTGTCGGCGGACCGATCGTGCGCAATCGGACGTTCTGGTTCGCCGACTACGAGGGTCTGCGCGACGAGGAGGGGATTCCACGTACTCGGCAGGTGCCGACCGCGGCGGAGAAGGCCGGGCTGTTCACAACGGCCGTCAACGATCCGTTCACGCTGGGCCGCCCGGAGTTCAGCCGGAATGCGGCAGGCCAATGGGTGATTCCGCGAGAGCGTTGGGATCCGGTTGCCGCGAAGATCGTCGAGCTGATTCCCGATCCGAACGTGGCGGGATCCACGATCTATGCATCGACACCTGTCACCGAAACCCGGCAGGACCAGTTCGACGTACGCATCGACCATCAATTCGCGCCGGGCACGAGCTTCTTCGCACGCTACAGCTTCGTCGACACCAATACGTTCCGCCCCGCTCCGCTGCCGGGCCTCGGTGAAGGGTCGTTCAACGACGCGTTCGGATCCAATCTGAATCGATCGCAGGGGCTTGCGATCGGGTTGACGTGGGTCGCGAATTCTGCGCTCGTCGGTGATTTCCGTTTGGGATTTGCGCGCGGGAACTACTTCACGAACCCACCATATGCCGGCCAGGATGCTGCGGCGGAGTTCGGCATCCCGAACGTGCCGAACGATCCCGCGATCGTCGGCGGCCTTCCGAAGATGAACATCCAGGGCTTCGATGCCGTCGGGCGACACACGTCGACGCCGCAGTTCCAGACACCTCGCTCGTGGAATCCGCGCGTCACGTTCACGCTGAGCCGGCAATCGCATCTATTCAAGTTCGGCGGCGAGTTCCTGCACGTGCAGACGAAGATCAACGATCTCAACGCGACGATCGGCCGCATGAACTTTGAAAATCGCTTTACCAACCGCGCTATGGGCGATTTCCTGATGGGCCTGCCGTCGCAGCTCGCGCTGACGAGCTACACCGTGATGGATCAGGGGCAGGACATGCGGTTCTTCTTCATACAGGACGACTATCGGGCGGCGCAGAAGCTGACGCTCAACCTGGGGCTGCGCTACGAGTTCGCCACGCCTCCGCGCGAGCGCGACAATCAGCTGGCCAACTTCGACCCGGCCACGGGGCAGATGATCTTTTCGGAGGACGGCGGCCTGTTCGAGCGAGCGCTGATCCATCCCGACCGGAACAACTTCGCTCCTCGACTGGGCTTCTCGTATGCGGCGACCGACCGTTGGGTCGTTCGCGGGGCTTACGGCATTTTCTACAGTCATACGGTGCGTCAGGGGCGCGAAGGGATGCTCGGCTTCAATCCGCCGTACCTTGTCGACAACTTGTTGTCGACGGGCGTGAGCGGCAGTGCGGCGATTGCGTCGGCTGCGCCGTTCAAGCTCGCCACCGGCTATCCCAACGGTCTGCTGGATCCGACGACGCTTGCACCGACGGTTCAGCGGCGCGGGCAGGATCCGAACCAGGTGACACCGACCATCCATCAGTTCAACATCGGGACGCAGTTCCAGCTCGCGCCGGACCTCGCGCTCGACGTTGCGTACGTCGGCAACAAGGGCAGGAACCTTCCAGGCTTCCGCAACCTCAACCAGCGTGCGGTGATTCAGAATCCGGACGGCTCCCAGGCCGCAGGCGACAGACCCTATCCGGCATTCGGCGATATCCAGTGGATGGAAAATCGCGTGAGCGCGGACTACAACTCGTTTCAGGTGAGCCTGGAGAAGCGGATGTCCAAGGGATTGACGGGCCTCATCAGCTACACCCTTGGAGAAGCGCTGACCGATTCGCCCGACCACATCTCCACGAGCGGCGGCGGAGCGGGTATCGATACGGGAACGTTCCGCGAGCCGCAGGACTCCTACAATCTCAAGGCCGAGCGCGGCCCGGCCGAGTTCGACGTACGGCACAGGTTAGTTGCGAGTTACGTATGGGAGCTGCCGTTCGGCCAGGGCAGGCGGTTCGGCAGCGGGTGGAATTCCGCAACAGAGTTCGTCCTCGGCGGCTGGCAGTTGACGGGCATCCACGTGCTGCAAAGCGGGCTCGCGTTGACCGCCACACTCGGCGGCGCGTCGGTGCTCAACCTCGGCGGCGAGCGCCGGGCGCGTCCGAATCTCGTCGGCGATCCCGAGCTGCCCGAGTCGGAGCGGACGATTCAGCGGTGGTTCAACACAGACGCGTTCTCACCGGCGTTCAGTCCGTCGCCGCAGGCGTTCGGAAATGCCGGGGTCGGCATCATGCGCGGTCCCGGCTTTGCGAACTTCGATTTCACGTTCGCAAAGGATTTTCGAGTCAACGACCAGCGTCGAATCCAGTTCCGCACCGAGATCTTCAACGCGTTCAACCGGGCGAACTTCGGGCCGCCGAACATCATGCGCGATTCCTCGGGCTTCGGCCAAATCCTCACGGCCGGAAACGCCCGGATCGTCCAGTTCGGGTTGAAGTTCTACTTCTGAAATGCATACTGGCAGGGGAATTCTGCTGATCGTGGCGGCAGTCATCACGGTCGGCGGGCCGCCGTCGCTCGCACAAGCGCCGGTCGCGAGCTTCGGCGCGCCAGCGCAGCCGGAGACCGCCTCGAGCCGTCACGAGCGTGGCGTGAACTTCCACCTCGAGCGGCGGCTCGACGAGGCTGCGGGCGAATACGCTCAGGCGCTCACGCTCGATCCACCGAGGGCGCCCGGCGCCGACGAGCGCGCGCTCATCCTTCGCTTTGCGCCGCGCGTGTTCACGACGCCGGATGAGATCTTTCCGCTCAAGGACGCCGCCGCCGTTCTACATCCGTCCGAGCGTCTCATCGCGTATCACCTGTTCTGGGAAGACGACATCGATTTTCCGGACGACAACGATCCGTGCGATCACGAAGTGGTCTGGGTGCAGTTCGCGCCGGATCGGCAATCCGTCGAGCGGTTCTGGACCTACTTTCACGGCCGGATTCTCGAGGCCGGCGAGGACGCGCTTCGCGATGCCAGAGCCCACGCGATGCGGCCGCGCGTGAACGTTCAATGGGGCAAGCACGGGTCGATGCCGTTTGCGTGGGAATCTATGCCCATCGTCGGCGATACCGGCGACCTGGAGCGCGCGTATTACACCGTCGGCAAGCCGATCGCATTGGCCGAGTACAACCGCGGCACGTGGCAGAAGCTGCGAAGTGACGGGCGGAGACTGATTGATCACCCGCTCGCGCGACGTCTGCAATGGCCCGATCGCTTCACCGGCACCTGGGAAAGCTTCGTCGATTTTTCACGGCCGGTCGATCTTGCAGCAGCGATCAAAGCAGGGAATCTGATGAGCGTGTCGCGCTGGAACAGCGCGGTCATCAACCGGCACTTTCTTGCGTACAACTTCAGGCCCAAAACGGAGTGGCCCGTCGAACGGACGGGCGGGCTCGTTCGAGCGGATGCGCCGCCGCCGAAGCTCGTCGAAGCCGCGTCACTCGACGATTACCGGCTGCCGCCCAAGGCGGTGTTCGATGGCGCGATGCCGCGATACCCGAACGTCTGGTTCCACGTTGATACCGCTCTCGTCGATTCCTACCGAGCGGCAGTGCGGCTCGTGGCCGATCAGCTGCGCGGCCCCATGCGGCTCATCGAGGATCACGGGCCGTTCACGAACGCGGAAGGCGGCGATTTCGAAGTACGACTCGAACATCTGCAACCGTGGGAGAGCGCCGCACATCGGCCGCTGCAGCACTCGCATGCGTTTCACTTGCGGTACTACCACTCCGCCCTCGAGAAACAGCAACTCCACGTGATTTCGCTCCGGACGCCTGCGGGCGAGCGGCGCTTCTACCGCGTTGCCGCGAGCGCGCACTACGAAGTGGAGCACACGAACCCGAATCACGCCGACGTGGAAATCTGTCCCATTTGCGGTCGGGCGGGCGAGTATCAGGACGTCAAGGGCAACCTCGTCGAGATGGTGCACGATCCTCTTGGAGTGGAACTGCTGTTGAACGGCACGATCAGAAACCAGCCCGTGCTGTTCGAAGAGGACCACCGCGCGGTCGGCGGCATCAGCTCGTTGCGCAGCCGCTTCGCCGTGCAGCAGCAGGTGTTTGCGGCGGCGAGCGGCGACAGGAACACCCTCAGAATCGGCGTCGTCGTCCTGGCCCAGCTGCGATAGTCCCTCGCGTGGCAGTCCCTGTCGATTTCCGCCTCTCTCGTTCGACGTGGTGTTAGAAGGCAGATTGGACAACCGACACGAAGGAGAGGACAGGATGCGATTTCTATCGATCTACACGAGTCGAGAGACCGGGGTCCCGCCGTCACCGCAGCACATGGAGGACATGGGACGCCTCATCGAAAAGTACATGAAGACGGGCGAGCTGATCGCAACAGAAGGGTGCCTGCCGACCGCGCTTGGCGCCCGCGTGCGGAAGGACGGCTCGACGCTGAAGGTGACCGACGGTCCGTTCGCTGAGTCCAAGGAGGTCGTCGGCGGCTTCGCCATTCTCGAGGCGAAGTCCAAGGCCCACGCCATCGAGCTGGCCAAAGCGTTCCTGGCGGTCGCCGATGATGGCGAGTGCGAAATCCGGCAGATCTACGAAGGGCCGGGTCAATCGTAGAAGTTCTTCTTCACAACGTGCGCAGCCTCTACAACGTCGGCTCGTTCTTTCGAACGGCCGACGCTGTAGGCGTGTCACGACTGTATCTGTCCGGCTTCACCGGGTCGCCGCCGTCGAAGCAGATTGCGAAGACGGCGCTCGGTTCCGAGCAGAGCGTTCCCTGGGAACGCGCCGACCCGCTTGCGATCATCGACGATCGCCGGAACGCGGGTTGGGAAACGGCAGCGATCGAGACGGTCGAGGACGCCGTGGATCTGTTCTATTGGTCTCCCCGCTTCCCGGTGCTCGTCGTCTTCGGCCACGAAGTCGAGGGCCTGCCTGCCGATATCGTCGGGCGGTGCAGCACACGTGTCCGGATTCCGATGGCCGGGCTGAAACGATCGCTGAATGTGGCCACCGCCGGGGGAGTCGTGCTGTATGAGCTCTTCAGAAAGGCGCGCGCGGTACGGGGATAGTGGTGGCCGGTGTAGACTGGCAGCTATCCTGGAGCCGTGAAAACGAAAAACGAAGAACGAAGAACGAAAAGTGTCACGCGTGTCACACGTACCACGCGTGCCGTGCTCTTGGCCAGCGTGACAGCGGGACTTTTTTCGTTCTTCGTTCTGCGTTTTTCGTTGCTTGCTGCCCAGGATTCGCCCGCTCCTCGCCCTTTCACTACTGAAGTCAATTACGTGCGCGTCGACATGTATCCGACGGTCGACGACAAGCCGCTCGCAGATCTCCAGCAAAGCGAGGTCGAGCTGCTTGAAGACGGCGCCCCGCAGAAGATTGTGCAGTTCGAGCACGTGCGCGTCGACGGCCCGCGGCCGCAAACGCTGCGGCCGGAGCCATCGACGATCGCGGAGATGCGCCGCGCGATTGCCGATCCGCGCTCTCGCGTGATGGTGCTCTTTCTCGATCCGAGATTTGTCACCGCCGAAGGCTCCGTGAGGATCAGGCGGCCGCTCATCGATGCCCTGAACACGCTCGTCGGCGGCGACGATCTGATTGCGGTGATGACGCCCGATATGTCGGCCCAGGCCCTCACATTTACGCGGCGGACGGGCAATATAGAGGACATGTTGTCGGGGCTGTGGGGCACGAAAGGATGGCTCGGCACACGAGATCCGCTGGAAGTGCAATACGAGTCCTGCTACGACCGCCCCAGTATCGTCGATGGCCAGCGGATGGCTCGCGAGATGATCGCCCGGCGGCGCGAATTGCGCACGCTCGACGCACTCGATGAGCTCATTCAGCACCTGCGCGGCGTTCGCGAAGAACGAAAGGCGGTCATCACCGTGACCGACGGCTGGCCCCTTTACGAGCCCGATCGCAATCTGGCGAAGCCGCTGATCGAACCCATCACGGGCGGCCAGACGCAGGTCCCGGTGCCAAAAATTGGACGGGACCCGCGAACAGGTCGCGTCACTCCGAGAGACCCGAACGCCGGCACGATGATCTCGAACGACGGCGTGCAGGAGTACGACCTCTCGAAGTGCGAGAACGATCGGCTCATGCTTTCCGAGCTCAACCACTCGCATCGCTTCACCACGATGATGCAGACAGCGAACCGGGCGAACGTGTCGTTCTACCCGGTCGATCCAAGCCGGCTGTTTTCCGGGACGCACACGCTCAACAGCAATCGCGCGCTCGAGACGATGGTGTCGATCACCGACGGACTGAGAATCAGCGAAACCGCGCTGTTCGAATCGGGCCTTCGACGCATGGTCGACGATCTCGGCAACTACTACCTGCTCGGCTATTACTCACCGGTGCAGGCCGACGGCAACTTCCACAACATCACCGTCCGCATAAAGCGCCCAGGCGTTCGGGTGCGCGCAAGAGCAGGATATTTCGCTGCGAAGACCTCTGCAGCAGTTAAGCCGACTGTAACGACGACATCTGTCGACACGTCCGAAGCAAAATTACTCACCCAGGCGCTGTCGTCGCTTGCGCCGTTTTCACGAGAGCTGCCGCTGCGTGTGCAGGCGGCTGCCGCATGGACGCGTGACCGGGCGGCGATCGTGCGCGCCGTTGCCGAAGTGCCGCGCGGCACGGCGAGCGGAGACGATTGGAGCAGGGGTGGGCAGGTGGATGCCACGCTGCTGGACGCCGCCGGCAAGACCATCGCGAAGGGGAGCGCATCGCTGGTTCCCGGCACGTTCGTCGCTCAGATTGCGATTGCGCCGCCGGCCCGGCTGGAGCCGGGCGACTACAAGGTGCTGATCCGCACGAAGGGCGCTGCGGCGCTGGGCTCGACCGAGTCTGTGATGTTCACGCTCGAAGCCGATCCGCTCGGCACAGGCACGATGTTCTTCAGGCGCTCCGGACCCCGCGAAACGCCTACCGCCGACCTGCGATTCCGACGCACGGAACGGCTCATCGTCGAGACGCCTGCGTCGCTGGGCACCGACATCACAGCTCGTCTGCTGGGGCGCACAGGCACGCCGCTGAACATCCCCATGACGGCCACGATTCGCGACGACGCGGATGGGACGCGGTGGCGGCGGGTCGAGATCGCGCTGGCGCCGCTCGCGCCGGGAGAATACGTCGTCGAAATGGTTGCCGGTGCAGAACGGACGCTTACAGCGTTCAGAGTCGTTCCGTAGTGTTAACGAAAAACGAAGAGCGAAGAGCGAATAAGGTCACGCATGTCACGCGTGCGGCGCGAGTAATCTGCGTGACAGCGGCACTCTTTTCGTTTTTCGTTCTTCGTTTTTCGTTACTAGCTGCCCAGGACCAGCCTACTTTCCGGACCGGCACTACTCTCGTCGAATTCACCGTCGTGGCGCTCGACAGCAAGGGAAATCCGATCACTGACCTGACGAAGGCCGACCTCGTGCTCACCGACCGAGGTCAACCTCGCGAGATCGCGTTCTTCCGGTTCGACGCCGGCGGTGCGTCTGCCGAGAACGCCACGCCGTTGCCACCCCTCTCGCCGGGATTTGTGACCAATCGTCCCGAGTATCAGCCGGAGCCGCAGCGCGAACGTGACCGCGATCGTCCTGGATCTCGTCAACACCGCACCGCCCGATCAGAACCGCGCCCGCCAACAGCTCTTGCGCCACCTGAAGGCTTTACCGGCAAACACGCCGGTTGGGCTGTTTCGCTTCAGCGACACCGAGCCGGTCAGGATGATGGCGCCATTCACGAATCAGAGCGATCTGATGCGCTCGCAAATCGCGGGGTTGAGCACCTCGTTGCGGCGTGAGCTCGTCACACCGGGATACCAGGCGAAGCCGATCGTTGGAGGCGAGTGCGGAGCCGCGGACGGCAGCGGGCCGGTGCCAGGCGCGGGCACGCCGGGAACGGGGGGCGGACGAGGCAGCTCGACCATGGCGGAGGGGATGGCCGCGTCCGTCGAGTCGAATTCGCGCGGGCTCTCGGCTGTAAATCAGACGATTCGTATCTCGCGTCTCGACGTGACGCTGGCAAATCTCGAAGCGCTTGGCAATCACCTTTCCGCGATCCCGGGACGCAAGAACATCGTCTGGATTTCGAGCGGCATGCCGATTCAGCTCAAAGCCCAACGCACGAACTTCGAACCGCCGATTCGGCTCGCGGCGCAACGTCTGGCAAACCAGGGCATCGTCATTTATCCGGTCGATGCCAAGGGAAATTGCCGGGCCCTGGACAACAGCGCAAGCGAAGGGCCGTACGGCGTCAATGACGCAACGCAGGATGTCTTCTCGACGTTGGATGTCATTGCCGACGTCACCGGCGGACGTGTGACCAAGCACGACGATGATCTTTCAAAAGGAGTCGTCGGCGCGGCGAACGATGTACGCGCCACGTACACAGTCGGGTTCTACACGGCAGACGAGCCCGACGATCGGTGGCACGCGATCGGCCTCGGCACGAAGAGGCGCGGCATCACCTTTCGACATCGACAGGGATATCTCTCGGCTGCGCGCACGCAGCCGCAGACGCTTACACCGGAGGGATGGACGCAGCTTGCGCTCGCGCCGCTCGGGTCGAGCGGCATCCGCTTCAACGGCCGCCCGACGATAACGCCGCAACAGGTCACCGTGCTGCTGCAGATTTCGGCAGGTGATTTGTATTTTCAGAACAGGTCAGGCAAGGCGATCGCCGATCTCGAAATCGGCGTGGTGCAGAAGGCGGCGGGCCGTGTCGTGGACCTGCGGCAGCAGCCGCTCGAAGTCACCTTGAACGATGCTTCGAAAGATCAGCGCGCGGCCGTCATCTCTTCAGCCACGACATGGCCTCTCGTCGCCGAAACCACCGCCATTCGCGTCATCGTCCGCGATCGGCTCACTGGTCGGTACGGCACACTCGAGATAGAGCTCAGAAACCGCTAACGAAAAACGAAAAACGACAGCGTGACTTTATTCGTTGTTCGGTTTTCGCTTTTCGTTACTGTTGTTTACCCTTAAGCCATTCATCGACGCGAGCCTCGAGGATGTTCAGCGGCACCGCGCCGGACTGCAGCACGACGTCGTTGAAGTCGCGCAGGTCGAACTTCTCGCCGAGCGCCTGTTCCGAACGCCGGCGCAGCTCTTTGATTTTCAGCTCGCCAATCTTGTACGCCAGCGCCTGTCCAGGCACCGAGATGTAGCGGTCGATTTCGGCGATGACGTCGTTTTCGGTTTTCGCGGCGTTGTCCATGAAGTACTTGATGGCGCGCTCGCGTTCCCATTCCATGGCGTGGATGCCGGTGTCGACGACGAGCCGCACCGCGCGCCACATCTCGTAGGTAAGCTGGCCGAACTTCGAGTATGGGTCATCCTTGTAGAGACCCATGTCTTCGCCGAGCGATTCTGCGTAGAGACCCCATCCTTCAACGTATGCCGTGAAGAAGGCGTGGCGCCGGAACTGAGGCAGCTCGCCGAGCTCCTGCGCCATCGAGATCTGCATGCAGTGCCCCGGCATTGCCTCGTGCAGCGTCAGCGCCATCATTTCCCATTTCGGGCGCGTTTCCGGCTTGTAGAGATTCGCGAAAAAGTACGCCGGCCGCGAGCCATCGGGCGCGCCGCCCTGGGCAAACGCGGTTGGCGAGGTCGGCGCGATCGCGTCGGGCATCCGGATGACGCCATACGGTGTTCGCGGAAGTTTCCGGCTGATCTTGATCAGCTCGGGATCGATGCGCTTCGCGACGGCGCGGTAGCCTTCGAGCAGCTCTTCGCCGGACTTGTAGAAGAACTTCGGGTCGGTTCGCAGGTGCGTGAAGAACTGCTCGAGCGTCCCCGTGAACCCCACCTGCTTCTTGATGGCTTCCATCTCGGCGCGGATACGCGCGACTTCCTTGAGCCCGAGCGCGTGAATGTCCTGCGGGGCGAGGTCGGTCGTCGTGTGGTACTTCGCGAAATACCGATAGCCGGCCAGGCCGCTGCTCGTCCGCCACCAGCCGACGCCGTCGTAGGATGCCGGAAGG
Organism: Vicinamibacterales bacterium; assembly: GCA_963744405.1. GTDB lineage: Bacteria > Acidobacteriota > Vicinamibacteria > Vicinamibacterales > JAMQPK01 > JAMQPK01. The sequence continues at coordinate 32,704 of CAVUTO010000014.1, read as the reverse complement.
TATTCGCGATCCATGAACTCGAGCAGCTTTGCGAAAGCCGGCTGCACTCGCGTGCGGATACGATCGACGGCAGATTTCGTCAACCGCTCGCGATCGGCGGCAGGCACCGGGCCCGGAATATTCTTGAACGGACGGAAGTACCCAGTTTGATCCGGCGCCTGCGTGGCGAGCTCGGCGATCTGCGGCCGTACCCGCTGACCGATGATCTTCGGCAAGACCACGTTGGTTTTCATGCCCTCGCGCATCAACGCGATGTTCTGGTCCATGTAGGCGGGGAAGGCTTCGAGGCGCGCCAGCCAGTCGTCGAAATCCTTCACGGTCTGGAAGCGCAGCGAATCGACAACGAATTCGGTGCCCTGCACGCCGCTGAGCGTCGACGTGCGAATCAGGTGTTGCCGATGTTGAAACCCTTCGACCGCCATTTGATACTGATGGCGGAAGAGGTCGTAATTGAGGCGGTCGATAGCCGACAGCCGATCGCGCGGGATGGCGCTGAGATCTTTCAGCACGGATTCGCGGTGGGCCAGGCGCGCCGCGAGCGCACTTGGGCTGATGTCCTCCCAACGATCGTTCCAGCGGCGGTCGCCGAGGTAGGACGCCCATAGAGGATCCTGGGCGAGTTCCCATTCCCATTCGCGATCGAACAGCGCATGCAGCGCGACACCTGCGGAGTTGGTTTCCACCGTGTTCTGAGCGTGCGTGACGGACGCAAGCGCTGCGACAAGTACGAGGGAGTGTTTCCACTTCATAACGAACGAGTATAAGCCGACCGGCGCGCACGCTCGGCGAGCCTGGCGTTGCCAAGTTTTTCCGCGACAGCTTTGAATTGTTCCGTGGGGCCCGCCCATCGCAGGCGATCTACGTCATCGAAGAGTGGTGCGTCGGTGCGGAGCGTAGCAAGGTGCTTGAAGAGCAGTGCCCGCTCGCGATTCGTCCCCGAGTACGTCGGCCGGAAATTCCTCGAGGTGGCCGTGCCGCCCGATCAGGCGGGCCGCCGTCTTCGCGCCGATGCCCGCGATGCCTGGGTAACCGTCGGCCGCGTCGCCGACGAGCGCGAGATAGTCGGGGATGAATTCCGGCGCGACTCCAAACTTTGCCTGCACGCGTGCCGCATCTCGAATCTCGCCGCTTCGCCGATCCACTTGCACGACGCGATCGGCGACGACGCACTGCGCCAGGTCCTTGTCCGGCGTCCAGATACACACTTTCTCGACCCGCTCGTCGCGCGACGCGAAGTGCGCAGCCGACGCGAGAGCGTCGTCGGCCTCGAGCTCGACCATCGGAAATGTCATCACGCCCATGGCCACGAGTGACTCCTCGAGAGGATGAAACTGTGCCCACAAGGCGGGATCGATCCCTTCGCCGGTCTTGTAGCCGGGCCAGAGATCGTTCCGGAACGATTCGATGACGTGATCGGTGGCAACCGCTATATGCGTCGCCCCTTCGTCGAGCATCTGCATCAGCGTCCCGAGCACTCCGGCCACAGCTCCCATTGGCGGAGCCGGAAGGTTGGTCCGGCGAAACCCGTAGAAGTGACGAAAGAGCTCGTACGTGCCGTCGATGAGGTGAACGATCATTTTGTATATATATATGCTGGATGCCGCCACTGATTGCACCCGCACGGTTCCGGGTTCTGGGTGCTGGGTTCTGGGGTTCGGGTTCTAGGATTCTAGCGTTCTGGGTTCGGAACCCAGAACTATGAACCTGGAACCAGAACCCCAGAACCCAGCACCTGAGAACCCTAGAACCGCTGTTGTGTCGATCCGCCCCGACCTCATTCGACGTGTATACAAAGGGACAGATAGCCTGTTCATTGCCAATCAAGGAGCGACCGAGATGCGATTCATGATGATCGTGAAGGCCAGTAAAGAGTCGGAATCGGGCGTGATGCCCGACGAGAAGATCCTCGCGGATATGGCCAAGTACAACGAAGAGCTGGTGAAAGCCGGTGTGTTGCTCGACCTGTCGGGCCTCAAGCCGACCTCGAAGGGCGCACGGATCAAGTATCGGGCAGCAAGCGCACCGGTCGTCGATGGCCCTTTTGCGGAGTCCAAGGAGCTCGTTGCCGGGTTCTGGATCATCCAGGTGAAATCGAAGGAAGAGGCCATCGAGTGGGCCAAGCGCGTCCCATTCGACGAAGGGGAAGTCGAGTTGCGGCCGTTCTTCGAGCTCGAAGATTTCGCTCCGGGGCCGGCTATCGAACACCATCGCCGAGTCGGCGAGGAGCTCGAGAAGCAGAAGTCGTGAGTAGCTCCGAGGAGCAAGCAGATCTCTAGTCTCTGAAGATGTGGTGTGATCGGTAGCCGTGACGGCTACCGACACCCATCGGGCAATCGACGCGGTCTGGCGCATCGAATCGCCGAAGATCATTGCCACGCTCGCGCGCATGGTTCGCGACGTCGGTCTGGCCGAAGATCTCGCCCAGGACGCGCTCGTGGCGGCGCTCGAGCAATGGCCGGCATCGGGGATTCCGACAACGCCGGCGCCTGGCTGATGGCGGCCGCCAAACATCGCGCGATCGATCACTTCCGCCGGCAGCAAGATGCTCGATCGCAAACACGACGAGCTCGGACAGGATCTCGAGGAACGCCAGCACGCGTTCGCCCGCGATCTCGAAGCGGCGCTCGATGACGATGTGGGGGACGATCTCCTTCGGCTGATCTTCACGTCGTGCCATCCCGTCTTGTCCGCGGAGGCGCGCGCCGCGCTGACGCTGCGTCTCCTCGGCGGCCTGACGACGGATGAAATCGCGCGCGCGTTTCTGGTCTCCGAGCCCACGATCGCACAGCGGATCGTCCGCGCCAAGCGCACGCTCGCGAAAGAGCGCGTCCCTTTCGAAGTTCCACGCGGCGCCGATCGTGACGCCCGGCTGTCGTCGGTGCTCGAGGTCATCTATCTCATCTTCAATGAAGGGTATTCCGCGACCGCCGGCGACGACTGGATGCGCCCCGGGCTCTGCGAGGACGCGCTGCGCCAGGGCCGTATTCTCGCCGAGCTGGCGCCGGAGGATGCCGAGGTGCACGGCCTCGTCGCGCTGATGGAAATTCAGGCGTCCCGCGCTGCGGCACGTGTGGGGCGGTCGGGCGAGCCGGTGCTGCTTCTCGACCAGGATCGTTCACGCTGGGACCAGCTGCTGATCCGCCGAGGCCTCGCCGCGCTCGAGCGTGCCGAGAGGCTTGGCGGCGCACGCGGGCCGTACGCGCTGCAGGCCGCCATCGCGGCGTGCCACGCGCGGGCGCGTGTCGCGTGGGAAACCGACTGGGCGCGCATCGCCGCGCTCTATGCGGCGCTCGCGCAGATTACGCCCTCGCCGATTGTCGAGCTGAATCGTGCGGTCGCGGTTGGGATGGCCCTCGGTCCCGAAGCGGGACTCGCGATTGTCGAGCCGCTCCTCGAGGAAGCGTCTCTGAAGAACTATCACCTTCTCCCGAGCGTGCGCGGCGATTTGCTCTCCAAAATCGGCCGGCTCGACGAAGCCCGCGCCGAGTTCGCGCGCGCGGCGTCGCTGACAAAAAACGCGCGGGAAAGAACGTTGTTGCTTGACAGAGCACGGTCCGGCTAAAGCCGGACACTACCGAATCGCGTTGGTCCTGCTAATCCCCAATCCCTAACCCCTAATCCCTAAACTAATCCCCAACCCCAATCCCCAACCCCCAATCCCTTCAGCGTAAGATTTCAGGGAGTGGACGTGTCCGCCGCTGTCGTCACCCTGCTGCTCATCATGGACCCGGTCGGGAACATCCCGGCGTTTCTGTCCATTCTCAAAACCGTTCCAGCAGAGCGCCGGCGCATAGTGCTGATGCGGGAGATCCTGCTCGCGTACGGCGTGCTGCTGGTGTTTCTCTTCTTCGGCACCTACCTGCTGCGCTTCCTTCGGCTCGAGCAGGAGACGCTCAGCATAGCCGGCGGCATCGTGCTGTTCCTCATCGCGCTGCGCATGATCTTTCCGCGCGAGGGGGGCTGTCGCGGGCGAGCCGCTCGAAGGGGAGCCGTTCCTGGTGCCGCTTGCGATTCCGCTTTTCGCCGGCCCATCGACGCTGGCGGCGCTCCTCCTTCTGCAACGCTCGTCCCCGGGCGATTCCACATCGCTGCTCATCGCGGTTACGATTGCGTGGGCAATCGGCGGATCGATCCTGCTGAGCTCCACCTTCTTCTATCGCGTGTTGCGCGAGCGCGGCCTTATTGCGATCGAACGGCTTATGGGGATGCTCCTCGTCATGGTGTCGGTACAGATGCTGGTGAACGGGTTGAAGGTGTTGTTGCGCGGGCCGGCCTGACATGGCCACGGTTCTCGAACGACCTCGCTATGACCGGTCGATCGTCGAAGGCCCGCTGCAGCCGGCGGTCTGGAAAATCGCGTGGCCGACGATGCTCACCAATGTCGTCGGCGGTCTGCAGGGCATCGTCGATCACGTGCTCGTCGGGCATCTCGTCGGGTTTACCGGCAACGCGGCCATCGGCGTCAGCTGGCAGATCATCCTCGTCGTCATCGTCTTCATCTCGTCGCTGTTTTCGGGCATGAGCGTGCTCGTATCGCGTTTCGCCGGAGCCGGCGACTCCGAGAAGGTCGATCGCACCGTATACCAGGCGTTTCTCACGGCGACGTTCCTGTCGTTCGGCGTCATGGCGCCGCTCGGCTACGTGGCGTCTCCGTGGCTGCTCGATTTCGTCAACGCCGCGCCGGCCGTCAGGGCCGAGGCCCTTCCGTTTCTCCGCATCATGTTCGTGTTCATCGGCGGCTTGATGATGTTCTTCATGCTGAGCGCCGCGCTGCGCTCGGCAGGAGATGCGCGCACGCCGATGATGCTCGGCATCGCGATGACGGTGCTGAATCTCGTGTTCAACGTCATCCTCATCCGTGGCCTCGGGCCGATTCCGTCCTTCGGCACGAAGGGTTCGGCCATGGGCACGGCCATTGCCTCGGGGCTGGTGGCGGTCTACTCGTTGTGGAAACTCCGTAGCCGCGCGTGGGTCGTCGGATTTCCCCATCGCCACGGCTTCGGGCCGGACTGGCGCATCATTCGATCGCTCTTCCGCTTCGGTCTGCCGACGGGCATTCAGGGGATTGCGATGAACGTCGGCGGCGTGCTGATGCTCGCGTTCATCGGCTCGCTGCCCCAAAGCGCCGCGGCGCAGGCGGCGTTCGCCATCTCGTACACGCAGCTGTTTTCGCTGATCACCTGGACGTCGGTGGGGCTGATGGGCGCGGCCGCCGCGGTGGCCGGACAGAATCTCGGCGCAGGGCGTCCCGATCGCGCGGATGCCGCGGTCCATGCGGCGGCGCGCTTCGGATTTACCGGCGCCGCGATTATCGGATTCTTCTTTCTCGTTTTCCCGCGGCAGCTGCTGGCGATCTTCGGCATGAACGATCCAGCCGTCGTCGAGATCGGCGTGCAGTTGCTCCGCGTGTTGAGCTTTTCGGGATTGTTGATCGCCGTGGCGCTGACCTACACCGGCGGTCTTCAGGGAACAGGAGACACGAAAAGCCCTCTCTATATTTCGATCGTCTCGCAGATTGTCGTCCCGCTGGGCATCTGCTTTGTGATTCAGCGCATCGCGACGCTGGATCCGATCGACATCTGGATTGCGATATTCATCGGCCACGCCACGCGCTGCGTTCTGAGCGTCCTGCGCTTCAACCAGGGCATGTGGCGGCATATCGCCGTCGATCTCGAAGAGGACAATTGACGCCCAAAATACATTGACGTCCACGCATTGCTGCTTGTAACGTTTACCGGTAAAGTATCCGGAAATGAGCGCGCGACCTCTTGTTCCGGCTCTCCTGCTGGCTGGGCTTGCCGCCTCTGCTTGGGCGCAGGAGGGTCTGCCGCCTCAAGGCAAATCGACGCTCGTCTATATCGGTACCCACACAAGCGACAAGGCCAAGGGCATCTATCTGTTTCGGTTGCAGTCGGCGGGCACGGAGGTCTTTCAGAACGTGACGCTGGTGCCGCTTGGGCTCGCGGCGGAGACGCCGAATCCGACGTTCTTCGAAACTGACACAGAGCGTCGCCTGCTCTTTGCCGTTAACGAGATCGATCAGTTCGAAGGCAAACCGGGTGGCGCCGTCAGCGCCTTCGCGATTGATGGCACCGGCAAGCTGGCGTTCATCAATCAGCGGGCATCGATGGGAGCAGCGCCGTGCCATCTCGTCATGGCGTCTGAGGGAAAGCACCTCGTCGTGGCCAACTGCGGGGACGGCTCGGTGTCGGTGCTGCCGGTGGCCGAAGACGGGCAGCTCGGCGCCGCCACTGATGTCGTGAAAGGCGTGAAAGCCGCGTGTGTCAGCGGCGATCCCGCAGGCAAGTTCGTGTTCGTGTGCGAGCCGTCCGCTGACAGGGTGCTCGCGTATCAGCTCGACGCCGCGACAGGCAAGCTCCAGGCGCGCGCGCCGATTGCGTTGACGCCTGGCGCAGCGCCGCGGCAGGTCGCGTTTCGTCCGGATGCGCAGTTTGCGTACATACTGAACCAGAAAAATTCGACCATCACGAGCTTTGCTTACGACGCCTCGACCGGCGCGCTCAAGGAAATCGAAAGCGTGTCGACTACGCCCGGAGTACTTCGACGGTCCGAACACCGCGCACGATCTTCGCGTGCACATCACCGGAAAATATCTGTACGCGTCGAACATGGGCCACGACAGCATCGTGTTGTTCAACATCGACAAAGACAAGGGCACGCTCAGCTTCGTCGAGGAGCAGGGCACGGGCGGACGCCATCCGAAGGAATTCGGCGTGCAGCCTTCCGGCGGGCACATGGCGATCTCGCTTCCCGAAACCAACCAGGTGCTGGCGTCGAGAATTGACGAAACGAACGGGCGGCTGAAGCCGTCGGGAATTTTTGCCGACGTCCCGTCGCCTGCCAGCATCCGGTTCCTTCCACCAGCACAACAATGAGAGAGCGGATGCCTGCTCACATCTTGGTAGGGCGTTTCGTAGGGCGCAACTTAGTTGCGCCCTACTGTTGCTGCTGCCTGCGCTTGCGCACGCGCAGCAGGCGAAGCCTGTCGTGTCGCCCGACGTGCTGCCGGACGGCCGCGTGACATTTCGCCTGAACGCGCCGAAAGCGGACGAGGTTATCCTCACGGGCGAGTTTCTGGATGGGCCGAGAAGCTTCGCCAGAGATGCAGACGGCGTCTGGAGCGTGACGGTCGGCCCGATCGCGCCCGAGGTGTACCACTACAACTTCACGATCGACGGCGTGAGGACCATCGACCCTGCCAATCCCCAGCTGAAGACCGGCTCGACGCCCAGCACGATTACGAGCGTGCTCGAGTCAGGCATCCGTCGCCGGCCTTCTACGACGCGCAGCCGGTACCGCACGGCGAGATCCGCACGCATTGGTATCACTCGAAATCGCTCGCCAGCGTGCGGCGGCTCACGGTCTACACGCCGCCCGGTTACGACAAGAATCAATCGGCGCGCTACCCGGTGCTTTATCTGTTCCACGGCGCCAACGCCGACGAGAACGCCTGGTATCGGCTGGGCCGGGCCAACCTGATTCTGGACAACCTGCTCGCCGCCGGCAGAACGAGCCGTTCATCGTCGTCATGCCGTTCGGTTACGGCGTGACGCCGGGTGGGCCGCAAGCTGAGAACACGGCGAACTTCAGCAAGGATCTCATCGACGACGTCATTCCGTACATCGATGCCTCGTATCGCACGATCTCCAGTCGCGCCAATCGTGCAATCGTGGGCCTCTCGATGGGCGGTGGCCAGGCGCTGAACATCGGCCTCAACAACATCGAATTGTTCAGCTACGTGGGTGGGTTCAGCGCAGCTATAGGAAATGCCGCGAATTTTCCGAAGACCTACGCCAGGCTCACAAGCAATCCGGCAGAGGCGAACGGCAAGCTGAAACTGCTGTGGATCGGCTGCGGAACAGAGGATTCTCTGTTCGGCGCGGCAAAGAGCTTCTCGGAGTGGCTGACCGCCGGCAACATCAAGCACACGTTTCGCGAGACTGCTGGCGCGCACACGTGGATGGTCTGGCGCCGATATCTACATGAGGTCGCTCCATTGCTGTTCAAGTGACAGCCAAAGCATGCGAAAGACGCTGATATTTTTCTTCGTAATCGTCGCGATGCTCACAGCCGGCTCGAGCCGACAGTCCGCGCAGCGCGGGCAGCCGAATCTCGACCGGCAGTACACCGAAACGGTCCGCCCGTTCACCCTGAAGTACTGCATCAGCTGTCACGGTGAGAAAGGGCTGGCGGCGCAATTCGATCTCCGTCCCTACACGACGATGGCCGCGGTCGTGAAGGACCATGAGCATTGGGCCGCTCGTGCTCGACAAGCTTCAGTCGGGGCAAATGCCGCCTCCGGCGTCAGCGGCACAGCCGACCGCCGATGAGCGCCGGGCCGTGATTGCCTGGGTCGACGCCATGCGGAAGGCCGAGGCGCGGCGCAATGCCGGCGATCCGGGCCTCGTGCTGGCGCGGCGCTTGAGCAACGCGGAATACAACAACACCATTCGCGATCTCACCGGCCTGGATCTGAAGCCCGCGCGCGAGTTCCCGGTCGACCCGGCGAACCAGGCCGGCTTCGACAACTCGGGCGAGTCGCTCGCGATGTCGCCGTCGCTGCTGACGAAATATCTGCAGGCCGCGCGCGAAGTCGCGAACCACATGGTGTTCAAGCCGCAGGGCATCGCGTTCGCGCCGCACCCGATGCTCGTCGAGACCGATCGCGATCGGTAGGCGGTCAACCAGATCATCGATTTCTACAAGCAGCAGAACACGAACTACAGCGACTACTTCCTGGCGGCGTGGCGCTACAAGCATCGCGCGGTCCTTGGAATACCCAAGGCGACGCTCGCGGCCATCGCGGCGAAAGAAAATGTCAGCCCGAAGTACCTGGCCACCATCTGGAAGACACTGGAAGAGACAAAGGAAGAGATCGGGCCTCTCGCGAAACTTCAGGCGATTGTGGCGGGACATACCGGCGCCTACACTCGAGCAGCCGCGGTCCGCCGAAGCGCAAGCCGACAGGATGCGCGACTACGTCGTTCAGCTGCGCAAGAAGATCGAGTTCACCTACACGCCCATCCGCGTGAAAGGAATTGGCGAGACAGCGCAGCCGTTCCTGATGTGGCGCAACCGTCAGTATGCGACCAATCGCATGGACTTCAACCGCGCGGCTCTGCAGGTCGAGGGCGAAGAGATGTCGGCCGCCGAGCTGGCGAAGCTGCAGACCAATGCGCCGGCGGGTCAATTCGATGCGCTCGACAACCAGTCGCGCATGGGAGCGGCGAAAGCGGAGAACGCTGCGGATCCCGCTCTGCAGGTCCCAGCCGGGCAGCGCGCGCGCATACGAAGCCGCGTTCGGCGCGCTTCGCTGCGGTGTTTCCCGATTCCTTCTACGTGTCCGAGCGTGGCCGATATTTCCCGGACCTCACGCGCGACACCGGACGCCATCTGAGCGCCGGGTTCCACAACGTGATGGGGTATTTCCGCGACGACAAGCCGCTCTACGAGCTGATACTCGACGAGACCGGACAGAAACAGCTCGACCAGATGTGGCGCGAGCTCGACTTCGTCGCCTTGGGCCTGACGCGGACGTTCATCCAGTTCTTCCTGAACGAGAGCGGCGAAGCGCGCGGCCTGCGGCGCGAATCCGAAGGCGCGCGACCGGCGGACAAGGAAATCACATCGGAACCGGTTGTGCTCGAGTTGGCAGAGGCGTATCGCAGCCGAGTCCGGCGAGCTGAATCACGCCGAAGCGCAATAAGGCCATCGACGAGCACTTCGCGTGGGTCAACGCCGAGCTGCGCTGGGTCGAGAAGGCCAAGATCGAATCGGAGCCGACACATCTGAATGCGCTGCTCGATTTCGCGCGCCGCGCCTATCGCCGGCCGCTGACGCAGACAGAGCGCGACGATCTCCTGGCGTACTACCGCACGCTGCGCGAAAAGGACGGACTGTCGCACGAAGACGCGATGCGCGACTCGCTCGTCGCCGTGCTGATGTCGCCCGACTTCGCTACCGCATCGATCTGGTCGACGCGAACGTCGCATTCGACCGCTCGGCGATTTCGCGCTCGCCAGCCGTCTCAGCTACTTCCTCTGGTCGAGCATGCCCGATGACGAGCTGCTCGCGCGTGGCCGCCAGGGGCGAGCTGAAGCGTCCGGAGGTGCTCGTCGCGGCAGGCACGGCGGATGCTGAAGGACGCGCGCGTGCGGGGCCTGGTCGACGAGTTCGGCGGCAACTGGCTCGACTTCCGCCGGTTCGAAGAGCACAACGCCGTCGATCGCGAGCGCTTCGCGGCTTCAACAACGATCTGCGGCAGGCGATGTTCGAAGAGCCGGTCCGCTTCCTGCTCGACGTGTTCCGCGAAAACCGTCCGGTGCTCGGACTTCCTGTACGCGCAACACACGTTCGTCAACCCGGTGCTCGCGAAGCACTACGGCATGCCCGGACGTGACGGGCGCGCCTGACGCGTGGGTGCGCGATCGACGACGCAGACAAATACGGGCGCGGCGGGCTGCTGCCGATGTCGGTGTTCCTGACGAAGAACGCGCCGGGCCTGCGGACCAGCCCGGTGAAGCGCGGCTACTGGGTCGTCAAGACAGTGCTCGGCGAGCACATTCCGCCGCCGCCGGCCGCGGTGCCCGAATTGCCGCGCGACGAGGCGAAGCTCGATCTGCCGCTGCGCGACCTGCTCGCGAGGCATCGCGAGGACCAGGCGTGCGCGAGCTGCCACTCGCGATTCGACTCGCTCGGCCTCGTGTTCGAAGGCTACGGCCGGTCGGCGAGCGCCGGTCGAAGGATCTCAGCGGCCGCGCCGTCGACGCTTCGGCGACGTTCCCAGGCGGCGCGACGGAGCCGGCATCGAGGGCCTGCGCGCCTACGTGCGCGCCAGCCGCCAGGACGACTTCGTCGACAATCTGTCGCGCAAGCTGCTGGCGTACGCGCTCGGGCGCAGTCTGATGCTGTCCGACGATATTGCCATCGACAGCATGCGCGCCAAGCTCATAAAGGATGCGCATACGGTTCGACAGCCTGATCGAAAGCATCGTCACCAGCCCGCAGTTCCGGAACAAACGTGCCGGAGAAGAACTTTCCGCGCGGCGATAGCGGCGCCCGATGGAGTAGACGATGACGAACGGAACTATCTCGAGACGGACGGTTCTGCGCGGGGTTGGCGTCACGATGGCGCTGCCGTGGCTCGAATCGATGGCGTGGGCCAACCCTGCGCAAAGCGCGGTGCCCGGCAACATGGTGAGCACCGCCGCCGGCCCTTTCCGAAGCGTTTCGCCGTGCTGTTCATGGGCAACGGCATCAACGGCAATCATTGGTGGGCGCGAGGGCAGGGCGCCGAGATGAAGCTCGGCAAGACGCTCCAGCCGCTCGAGCCGCTCAAGACAAAGATCAACGTCATCAACGGCCTGTTCAACAAGCCGGCGGTCGGCATCGGCATCCATCCGGGCCAGACCGGCAATCCTGCTCTCGGGCGTCGCCGATCCAGAAGGGCGCTATCGTCAAGGCGGGCATCACGATGGATCAGGTGCTGGCCAACCACGTCGGGCAGGACACGCCGCAGGCCAGCATCGTGCTCGCCTGCGAGCAGCCGATGACGGGCTACCACGAGACCAACTTCTCGATGGCGTACAGCTCGCACATCTCGTGGCAGAGCGCCGACTCGCCGGTGCCGAACGAGGTCTATCCCGTCGCTCGCGTTCGACAGCCTGTTCGAGAACCGCGGCAGCCTCCGCTACACAGAGCATCCTCGATCGCGTGAAGGATCGCGCCGAGAGCTTGAGCCGCAGAGTGAGCGCGACCGACAAGGCGAAGCTCGACGAGTACCTCACCAGCGTGCGCGAAGTCGAGCGACGCATCGAGCGAATGCGTGCGATGAAAGATGCCGCGGACGATGAGGCGAAGCTGAAGAATCGCCCGGCGTTGCTCGATGGAGCGTCCGACGAACGGACTGCCTGAAGACCTCCGCGAGCACACGCGGCTGATGTGCGACATCATCGCGCTGGCGTTCCAGACCGACAAGACGCGCATCGCGTCGCTGCTGCTCGCGCGCGATCTGTCGTCGCTTTACTATCCGTTCCTCGACGTGCGCGAAGGCCACCACGGCGCCTCGCACGACGATCTGTCCGACGGCTACGAGCGGATCTCCCGCTTCCACCTCAGCCAGCTCGCGTACCTCGCCCAGAAGCTCGACGCGATGCCCGAAGGCGAAGGCACCGTGCTCGACAACTCGTGCCTGCTGTTCCTCTCGAACATGTGGGCGGCTGGAAACACGACAACATGAAGGTGCCGGTGGTCACGGCCGGCGGCCTGGGCGGCACGCTCGAAACCGGCCGCTCGCTTGACTACCTGTACGCGGGCGACGAGAACCGCAAGCTGTGCAGCCTGTATCTCGGCATCATGGACCGCATGGGCGTCAAGCTCGACGCCTTCGGCGATGCCACGACGAGGCTCGAAGGACTGTAACTAGCACGTTGACGCGCTCGCGTCCTCCAACGAACAATTGGCAGATGTATTCGCTCGGGTACATCGACGTTTTTCTGCGCCTCGGTGCTGCGGTACTGGCGGGAGCGGTTATCGGGCTCGATCGCGAGATTCGCGACAAGCCTGCCGGCATTCGCACCATCACTCTCGTGTCCCTCGGCTCCGCAGTATTCACGCTGGCGGCGCTCGATCCCGGCAGGCCGGACGCCGCGTCGCGCGTCATTCAGGGCATTGTCACCGGCATCGGATTCCTTGGCGCCGGCACCATCATCAGAGGACAGACGGAACAGTCGGTTCGCGGTCTCACGACCGCGGCCTCCATCTGGCTTGCTGCCGCGATCGGCGTCGCGTGCGCGCTCGCGTACTGGGCGCTCGTGCTGTCGGCGAGCGCGCTCGGCTTGCTCGTGCTGACGCTCGAGGGAATCGAGAGACGCATCAAGGCCGAGACGAAATGAGCAGGAAAGCGCGCACGCTCGAGATCGAAGAGGATCTCCAGTTTCAGCGGAAGGAATGGTTCTACCAGCGTTTCGGCGTGGCGCTCCTTTTTTGCCCTGGTCATCGCCGCGGCGATCGGAGTGACGGGTATGGGCGGCCCGATGAGCCACGCCGAAGCCGGAGAGCGCGAAGGTCCGCTATTTGTCGAGTACGAGCGGTTCGTGCGGCGCGGAGCGAAGGCGCGTATGCAGTTGCGCTTCCGCAGCGATCCTCCGGGATTCATCCAGTTCTGGGTGTCGGCGCCGTACCTGAAGACGTCATCGTCGACTCGGTCGCGCCCGTTCCGGAGACTGTGACTGTGGAGGCTTCGCGTCACGTCTATACGGTACGCGCCGCGTCTCCGGAGGTCACTGTCACCGTTGAAATGGAACATCAAACGTTCGGCAGGCTGGCAGGCGAGGTTGGCCTCGTCGGCGGACCAAGCGTCAATATTCGGCAACTGTCGCTGTTCTGAACGAGGGTGCAATGGAATCAGTGCTCAGATCGATCGCGGTGTATCTGTTCGTGCTCGTGGTGTTCCGGATCAGCGGAAAACGTTCGCTCAGCCAGATCACGACCTTCGATTTCATTCTGCTGCTCATCATCGGCGAAGCGACGCAGCAGGCGCTCGTCGGCAATGACTTTTCGATTATCAACGCGTTGGTGGTCATTGCGACGCTGACGACCCTCGAGATGGCCTTCTCGTGGATGGGCCGGCGCATGCCGGGGTTTGTTCGCGTCGTGGAAGGCCTGCCGGTCGTCATCGTGGAGGACGGCAAGGTTCTGCACGAGCGGGCGGATCACGAGGGCGTGACGCTGACAGAAATCCTCGCCGCAGGACGTGAACATCACGGCCTCGAACGGCTGGAGCAGTTCAAGTACGCGATTCTCGAACGCCACGGCGGCATTAGTGTGGTTCCGCAGCAATGGAAATAGGAACTGTGCATTGGAAGACTGGCAGATTAAATCTACCAATCTTCCAATCTCCCAATTCAGCGTCAGTTCCTAGGCGCATTGACAGGCGATGCGTAGTTGGGGGTCAGTGCGCTCATTGTGCAGCGCCACCCCTCGGGTCGCCGCACGAACACCTCGGTAACCCATTCGTCCGTTGCAAATGCCTGGCCCCTCCACGTCCCCTTGTTGGTGCCGTGAGCGAGGACGACAGCGACATCGCCAAACACTCGAGCCTCCAGAACGCGGAACGACATCTCCGAGTGCGTCAGCTCTCCCGAGCGAACGACCGCAAGGAAGCCCTCCAGGCGACCTGGGCCTCCCTCGGGCCCGGTGATGATCCAATCCGGCTCGGCGAACGCCGCGATGCGCTCTGCATCATTGGCCACGATGGCGTCGGCCCACGCAGCCAGCAATCTCGCGAACTCCGTGTGTGACTGGCTCTCTGAACCACTCTTCACCTTCAGGGACATGCGCGCCTCCAACTGTTTGAGTGACTGCGGGTGACGACAGCGTCCATTGGCGTCGAGTGTCCACCAGGCGGGGCGAGTGCGTCTTGGAAAAAACTGACCTTCGCCGCCGCGGCGATGCTACGCTGCACCGGTGGACGCTCACGAGGGGAATCTGCGTGCGGCGCGCGCGCAGGTGACGCGACATGCCTCGTCTTTGGGGCGCTGGGAACTTGCGACCGCGTCCCCGGCTGCACCGCTCCAGCCGTTCGTGCGCGAGTATGTCGGGTGGACCGAGCACATGGCGGTGCCCTTGTGCCGTAGAGAGCTGCCGACCGAGGAGGTGCCCCTCATTATCAACTTCGGGTCGCCGTTTCATCTGTTCGCGCCGGGCACTACTCAGCGCCAGACGCACCTCACAAGCTTCGTCACAGGCGCCTACGACACGTTCCAGATCGTGGAATCCTGTGGGGCGTCGAGCGGCGTGCAGGTCAACTTTACGCTGCTCGGCCTGCGGCTTCTTATCGGGCGACCGATCGAGGACCTGAAGAACCAGGCCGTCGCGCCCGAGGAGGTCTTCGGAGCCTTCGCACGTGAGCTCACGGGGCGTCTTCACGACGCGGCCACTTGGGACGCGCGCTTCGCCTGGCTCGATCGAGCGCTCTCGGCACGCCTCCGCAGCCCGACGGACCTACCGGTGAGCGTCCGGTGCGTCTGGCATCACCTCATCGCCTCACACGGCCAGGCACGCATCGGCTCCATCGTGAAACGCGCGGGTTGCAGCCAGCGCTACCTGATCGTGCAGTTTACGCACGAGCTCGGTCTGTCGCCGAAAGTGTTCGCGCGCATGTTGCGCTTCGGCCGCGTGGTCCGCGACGTGCGATCTGGGCGCGCCGGCAGCCTGACCGATGCGGCGCTGAGGGCCGGGTACTACGACCAGTCGCACCTCACACGCGACGTACGGGCGTTTGCGGGGACAACACCGGCCGAACTGCGCGACAGCCTGCTCCCGGACCAGGGCGGGTTCGCGGCGTAGCGAGATAGAGCAACTGCTGCACCGTGACCGGGTCGCGGAACGTGGTGGGCAACCGTCCAAGCGACCCGAATGGGCTGACCCAACCCCATGGGGTGTTCTTCGAGCAACCGCGCTAGAACGCCACAGGGTGTTCCGTCCAACCAATGCAGTCGCGGATCCGTGACTGAGCGGCCGGCTTGCACGCGTCCGACAGTGACGCGCTTGGCAGCCCTCATGGCGGGTGGCGCCGATTTGCGCTTGCTGCGAAAACTGAGTGGGAAGCTCAGCTAAAGCTGAGCCCTACAAATAGAGCTGAGCCCTACGATAAAGCTGAGCCCTGACGATAAAGCTGAGCCCTGCCGACATAGCGTGCCCGACAGTGACGCGTTTCGCAGCTCTCATGGCGGGTGGCGGCGATTTTTCTTTGTCCGCCGCGCAGGGCCGTCTCACGTACACGCGCTTGTCGGCCCGAGGACGGGCAAAGGAAAATCGGCGACAGGCCCCGTGCGCCGGCTGCGAAAACTGAGTGGGAAGCTCAGCTAAAGCTGAGCCCTACCGAAATGGCGATCAATTAGTTCCGCAATTTCCATTCCTTCTCGATGATCAACCGCGCCCCGCGCTTGCTGAACATGTAGTTCCACGCCCAGTTGAAGAGGACCGCGAGGCGGTTGCGGAAACCGATGAGCTGGTACACGTGTATCAGCAGCCAGGCGAACCAGGCGATGCGGCCGGTCAACTTGAACCGGCCGATCTGACCGACTGCCCGGCTCTTGCCGATCGTGGCCATTGTCCCTTTGTCGTTATAGACGAACGGTTGCCGTGGCTCTCCTACGAGGTCGCCAAGAATCATGCGGGCGGCGTGCTCGCCGGCCTGTATCGCTGCGGGCGCAATCCCCGGCACGAGCTGACCCGGAGCCATCTCGAGCGCCGCCATGTCGCCAACCACGAAAACCTGCGGATATCCAGGTACCGAATAGTCGGCACTCACTTTGATGCGCGATGCGCGATCGGCGTCCAGCGGCGGTGAGATCGTCAACCGCTCGGCCTGCACTCCGGCGGCCCAGAACACGGTGCGTGCGTCGAGCCGTTCAGATCCGATCGTGACGCCCAGCGCGTCGATGGACTCCACCTTTGCGTTCGTCCGCACTTCGACGCCGATCTCGGCGAGGTCACGTCGTGCGCGCTCAGAGAGATCGTCCGGGAACGCGGTCAGCACCCGCGGCGCTGCTTCGAGCAGGACGACATGCGCTTTGGACGGATCGATCCGGCGGAAGTCGCCGCGCATGGCGGTACGGCTGATGTCGGCAATCGCGCCGGCCAGCTCGACACCTGTCGGTCCTCCACCAACCACGACGAAGGTCAGGTAGGCGCGCTGCTTGGCAGGATCGCGCTCGTTTTCGGCGAGCTCGAAGGCGACGAGCATGCGGCGCCGCATCTCGGTTGCCTGTTCGAGCGTCTTCAAACCCGGCGCGAATTCCTCCCACTCGGGATGGCCGAAGTAGCTGTGCCGCGCGCCGCACGCGAGGATCAGGTAGTCGAAACCGATCTCGTGCCCTTCGCCGAAGATAATCTGTCTCGCGAGGTCGACGCCCGCCACATGCCCGAGGTGGATTTCGACGTTACGCGCGCCCCTGAACTGGACGCGAATCGGGACGGCGATATCAGACGGGTTGAGGCCGGCAGTCGCCACCTGATAGAGGAGCGGCTGGAAGAGGTGATGGTTGCGCTGATCGACGAGGACAACTCGAACGCGATCATGGTTGGCGAGGGCCTTCGCCGCGTTCAGGCCGGCGAAACCGGCGCCGACGACGATAGCGATCTGAGGACTATTCACAGAAGATTAGGAGGCTAGGAGAAAGACTTTCAAACTCCTAATCTCCTATGCTCCTGTCAAGAAGTTAGGACACGCGCTCGATCCTGACCGACTTGATGACGACCGGCTTCAGCGGCATGCCGGCCTTTCCATTCGTCTCCACTTTGCCAATTGCCCTCAAGGTGTCGGTCCCCTCCACCAGCTCGCCGAACACGCTGTGCCTGTCGTCGAGATGTGGTGTCGGCGCCAGCGTGATGAAAAATTGTCCGCCGTTGGTGTTGGGCCCGCTATTGGCCATGGAGAGGATGCCGGCTTTGTTGTGGCGAAGCTTGGGATTGAACTCGTCGGCAAACGTGAAGCCCGGTCCGCCCATGCCCGTTCCTTCAGGATCGCCGCCCTGAATCATGAAGCCCGGGATGATGCGATGGAACGTGAGGTTGTTGTAATACGGACGGCGCACCATTGTGTTGGTCCGCGGATTCCTCCACTGTTTCTTGCCTTCGGCAAGCCCGACGAAATTCTCGACTGTCTTCGGCGCCTCCTTGTCGAACAGTCTGGCGACCATCGTGCCGTGATTCGTCGTGAAATGCGCGTACATCCCTGGGCCGTGTTTCGAAGCGGACGGCTTTGATGTGTCCGCGGGCGCCGGGTCCGCCGGCTTCTCGGCGGAAGGCGCGGGTTTTTCGGCAGTTGGCGCCGCAGGTTTTTCTGCCGGTGTTGCCGGATCCGGCGTCGGAGGCGCTGCCGGCGTCGGTGCTGGTGCGGGCGTCGCGGCTGGCGGTTCTGCCTGCCGCGCAGGTTCCGGCGGAGCGCCGCATCCTGCCGTCACCATCGCAACCGCACACACAAACCCAACAATCCATTTGGTCATCGCAGAACTCCTTCTCGCGTTAGCTCTTGCTACGAACCACCAACCACCAACCACCAACCAGCTAGAATGAACATCCTAGCATGGGCATTTCCAGGTTCCGGTACCTCCACTACGACGTCTTCACCGATCGCCGCTTCGGCGGCAATCAGCTCGCAGTGTTCCCCGATGCGGCCGGCCTTTCGGCCCAGACGCTGCAGCAGATCGCCCGCGAGATCGGTTTTGCCGAGACGACATTCGTCACGGCCCCGGAGCGGCCCGACACCGACGTGCGCATGCGTATCTTCACGCCTGGCACCGAGATGCCGATGGCGGGCCATCCGGTAGTAGGCAGCACATTCGCGCTCGCGCGCGATGGGCGGATTGCCGGCGGCAGAGCGGGCTGGGTGTTCGGGCTGAACATCGGTCCCACGACGGTAGAGCTCGAATGGACGGGCGAACGGCTGAATTTTGCGTGGATGACGCAGCGGCAGCCGGAATTCGGCATCGCCTTCGATGATGTGGGACGAGTTGCGGCTGCGCTCGGCGTACGTGAAGAAGACATTCGCGCGACGGGGCTTCCGGTGCAGCAGGTGTCGTGCGGCATGCCATTTGTGTTCGTCCCGCTTCCGTCGAGGGGCGCTGTCGACTCAGTCGTGCCCGACATGCGACTGCTCGACTTCGAAGCGTACGTTTTTACGACGGACCGCTCGGGTGCCACGGATTCGGCTACCACATATTCCAGGATGTTCGCGCCTATGCTCGGCGTGTACGAAGACCCGGCGACGGGCGGCGCCAGCGGACCGTTGGGCTCGTATCTCGTCAGGCACTCGGTCGTGACGCCAGAACAGGCGCGCTCGATTTTGAACCTGCAAGGTGTCAAGCTGGGGCGACCGAGCTGGATTCACATCGCGATCGAGACGTCCGAAGGGGACATCTCGCGTGTGCGTGTGGGCGGCACGTCGGTCTTTGTTGCCGAAGGCACTATGGAAGTGGAGGACTAGCGCGTGCTCACCGAATACGATCTGCACCTCTTCAACGAAGGCACGCTGCATCGCGCCCACGAGAAACTCGGGGCGCATCAGAGCGAGCTCGACGGCGTGTCAGGCGTCCATTTCGCGGTGTGGGCGCCGAACGCGAAGCAGGTGAGCGTCATCGGCGACTTCAACGGCTGGGACTCGAGCTCGCATCCGATGCGGAGCCTCGGCGTCAGTGGAATCTGGGAAACGTTCGTGCCGAAGGTCGCCGACGGCGAGCGGTACAAGTTCGAGATTACGTCGAGGGCCGGCGGCGCCCGCCTCCAGAAGACGGATCCGTACGGCGCGTTCTTCGAGTCCGATGCCAGCGGTGCGGCCATCGTCTGGAGCCTCGATCGCTACACATGGCGCGATGCGCAATGGATGGACGAGCGGCCGCGTAAAAACGGCTGGCTCGATCGCCCGCTCTCCATCTACGAGTTGCACCTCGGTTCGTGGAAGCGAGTTCCCGAGCGCGGCGAAGCATCGCTGACCTATCGCGAGATGGCCGAGCAGATCGTCCCGTACGTGAAGGAGATGGGGTACACGCACATCGAACTGCTGCCGGTGCTCGAGCATCCGTTCGCCGGGTCGTGGGGCTACCAGGTGACCGGCTTCTTCGCGCCGACGAGCCGCTTCGGGCCGCCGGAAGATTTCAAGGCGTTCGTCGACGCGTGCCACGTGAACGGCATCGGCGTGATTCTCGACTGGGTGCCGGGACATTTCCCGAAAGACGCGCATGGGCTTGCGCGCTTCGACGGCACGGCGCTGTACGAGCACGAGGATCCCCGGCAGGGGGAGCACCGCGACTGGGGCACGCTCGTCTTCAACTACGGACGCCACGAAGTGCGCGCGTTTCTGTTGAGCAGCGCCCTCTTCTGGCTCGACGAGTACCACATCGACGGGCTGCGCGTCGACGCAGTGGCGTCGATGCTGTATCTGGACTATTCGAGACAGGAAGGGGAGTGGCTCCCTAACGAATACGGCGGGCGCGAAAACCTCGAGGCGATGGAATTTCTGCGGCAGCTCAACGTGCAGACCCATGCGCAGCACCCCGGATCGATCACGGTCGCCGAAGAGTCGACGGCGTGGCCCGGCGTGACAAGGCCCGTTCATCTCGGCGGGTTGGGGTTCACCTATAAATGGAACATGGGGTGGATGCACGACATGCTCGAGTACGTCGCCAAGGACCCCATCTTCCGACGTTGGGCGCACAACGACCTGACGTTTTCGCTGCTCTACGCATTCACCGAGAACTTCATCCTCCCGTTCTCGCACGACGAGGTCGTACACGGCAAGCGCGCGATGCTCGACAAGATGCCCGGCGACATCTGGCAGAGGCGTGCGACGCTGCGCGCGTTGTACGGGTACAAGTTCGGTCACCCCGGCAAGAAACTGATGTTCATGGGCTGCGAATTCGGGCAGTGGCGCGAGTGGAACCACGACGAGAGCCTCGATTGGCATCTCCTCCAGTACCACGAGCATCGAGGCGTGCAGCAGTGGGTGCGCGACCTGAATCATCTGTTGGCGAATCAGCCGGCGCTGCATCAGGTGGATTTCGATCACACCGGCTTTGAATGGATCGACTGCAGTGATTTCGAAGGGAGCATCGTGTCGTTTATCCGACGCGCGCACGATCCCTCAGACTTCGTCGTCGTCGCGGTCAACTTCACGCCGGTACCGAGGCAAGCCTATGTCATCGGCGTGCCCGAGCCCGGCCCATATGTCGAGCTGCTGAACAGCGACGCCGAGGTGTACGGCGGCAGCAATCTGGGCAACGCCGGCGTGATTCAGTCGGAGCCTGTTCCAGCGCATGGGCGCCCGCACCGGCTGTCGCTCACCATGCCGCCGCTCGCATGTTTGATCCTGAAAAGATCACGATAGGGGTAAGGGCAAGGGGCAAGGGGCAAAGGGTGAGGGCCAAAAGCAGCGACAATTCCCCCTCGCCCCTTCCCCCTTACCCCTTGCCCCTTCCAAGGTCCCTTGTCCTCGCGTGCATCACGACCGCGACGTTCACCGACCTCGTCGCGTACTCCGTCGCGGTTCCTGTCCTGCCGGACTACGCAACGCGATTCAACGCGAGTCCCACCACCATCGGCGTGCTGTTCGCGTCGTTCGGCCTCACGCTGCTCGTGCTGTCGATTCCCATGGGAGCTGTTTCTGATCGGATCGGCCGTAAAGGTCCGATGATCTTCGGGCTGGCGCTGCTGGCGGCCTCGACACTCGCATTCGCCTATGCGGCATCGATGACGATGCTGTTTGTCGCGCGTTTGCTGCAGGGGGCCGCCGACGGCATGACATGGATCGTCGGCTTCGCGCTCATCGCCGATCTCTATGGTCCCGAGGAGCGCGGCCGTGCCATGGGGCTCGCGATGGCCGGAAGCAGCCTCGGCATCATCGTCGGTCCCGTGCTCGGCGGCTGGCTCTACGAAATCGGCGGCATCCGGCTGCCGTTCCTGTTCGTGGCGGCCCTGGCGATTCTCGACTTGATTGTGTTCGCGCTCGTCGCGCCACGCACGCACGGTTCCGGCAGCTCGGCGCCGATGCGGCGCGTGCTGACACATCGTCCGATCGCGATCTGCGCGCTCGTCGTCATTGCGGGCGGCGGAACCATCGCGATGCTCGAACCTGTCATTCCGCTCGTGTTTCGGACCCGTCTCGGCCTCGGCCCGGGTGCCATCGGCACGCTCTTCAGCATCGCCGCCGTTGCATCGACGGCGATGCATCCGGTCTATGGCCGATTGAGCGATCGCTTCGGCGGCCGCCGCCTGATGATGATCGGCCTCGTCGGGTCGGCAGTGATGCTGCCGCTGCTTGGGCTCGCAACCGACTTCCGATCGGCCGCGTTCGCCATGGTGCCGATGTGGATGGTGTTCAGCATGATCGTGACGCCGTCGCTCGCCTACATGGCCGAAGCGGCGTCGGCCGCGGGTTTCGAGTCCTATGGGGTCGTCTACGGCATCTACAACATGGCGTGGGCGGTAGGGCTGATGGCGTCGCCCGCGCTCGGAGGATTTCTGCTCGAGCGCGTCGGCTTCGAGGCGTTGACGGTGAGCTGGGGACTTCTGCTGCTCGTCGTCGGAATAATCCTCGCGCGGATACGGTCCGCCTGAAGGCGGACACTACCGTAGGACCCTCACGCTAGGTTCGCGACATCCGTTCTATTTCCTTCCATTCAGCGTCGCTCACCGGCATCACCGACAGGCGCGGAAGGCGCGTCAGCGGGAAGCTCTCAAAGGCTTTCGAGGCCTTGATTTCGGCCAGCGTCACCGGCCTCTTGAGCGCCTGAACGGGCGCGATATCAACCACGACCAGCTTTCCGGCCTTGTCGTTCGGATCGGGGTACGCGTTGCTGGTGGCTTTAGCCATGCCGACGACGGCCTTCTCGTTACCGGTGTGGTAAAAAAATACACGGTCCCCCTTCGTCACACTGCGCAGATGCTTCTGCGCGAGCGGGTTCCGAACCCCCGACCAGGAGGTGCCGCCGTCTTTGGTGAACTGTTGGAAGCTGTAATTCGACGGTTCTTCTTTGAAGAGCCAATTCATGTGCACTAGACTAAACCACCAGCCCCCGGTGAACATCGCCTATTTCAGGAGGCCGTTTATGAAGCGTGTGCTCTCGACAGCGTGTCTGCTCTTCAGCGTTGCACTTGCGGTGTCACTGTCTGCGCAAGCACCAACGGCCGGCATGAAGATCGCCAGTGATGCCGACTACGCCACTCACATGAAAGAGATCGGTCAGCTCAACGGCGTGCTCAACAAATCCCTGAAGGCAGGAGAAGCGGCTGAGGCGGAGAAGGCCGCAGCGCGGATGGAAGTGCTTTTCAAGAACGTGCACACCTACTGGGCCGACAAGAAGATTGCCGACGCGACAACCGCCGCGCAGGGCGTCGTCACCTCGTTGCAGGGCGTTCAGAAGGCGCTCGCGTCCAAGGACATGGCGGCCGCGGAAACGGCACGCGCGGCGATTGGCGCCAACTGCATGTCGTGCCACACGGCGCATCGGGAAAAACTTCCTGAGGGTGGATTCAGGATGAAGTAAGTCGACAGTCGCAAGTCTACTGTCGCAAGTCGACAGCAGGGCGGGTCTCAGTGAGGCTCGCCCTTTTTTTTGCGGGTTCGAGATCGAAGAGCGCGATGACCGCGCCGTCGATGCGGTTGTCGGGCGTCTTGTAGGGCCGGATGCGCAGCAGGTACGCTTCGCCCTTGTTGTCCTGAACCGTGCGCTCCACGGGAGACACCGTGTCGATCGTTTCCGTGATGAGGGTTGCCAGCTCGGGACACTGCAGCGTCGTGCTGATCTGCGAAAACGGTCTGCCCACGTCGCTCGGAATAAGGTTGAACTTCTTCTCGGCCATCGGTGTGAATCGCCGCACGCGGAGATCTCGCGCCACGATGACGATGGCGATTTGCACGCTGGCAACCAGGTTGAGGAGGTCGGCGTTCACGCGCGTCAGCTCCTCGTTGCGGGTTTGCAGCTCGTCGTTCACCGTGTTGAGCTCCTCGTTGGTCGACTGCAGCTCTTCTTTGGCGGTGTCGAGCTCTTCGTTAGTGCTTTGCAGCTCTTCGTTGCTCGAGAGAATCTCCTCGTTCGCTGATTGCAGCTCTTCGTTGGCCGCTTCGATTTCCTGAATCGTCGATTGCAGATATTCGCGTGTGGCGGCCAGCTCTTCCTCGAGCTTGCCGACGCGGCCTTTCGGCGGCACCTTTTTCTCCTGCCGCCCGGGTTTGGAGTCCTTGATCGCTCCCTGTGCTCGTGCCGTTTCGAAAAGCACCAGATAGTACGGATGTCCGCTCCGCACCATTGGAATCACTTCGACATCGACCGCCTGCCAATCGCCGCTGTGCCGCACCCGCAGTCCTGGTCGATTGACGGGCTTCCGGGTCTTGCGCGCCGCCTGCAGCGCGGTGCGCAGGCCGTGCGCCAGCCCTTCGCGCGCGAGCTTCAGAATGTCGAACGTCGGCTGGCCCGGCGACGGCTCGAGATACTGGCCTGTCTGCCCGTTGAACTGCACGACACTGAAGTGTTGATCGACCAGCACGCTCGGCGGCGCGAACCGGTCCATGATGATGCGGTTGGCGTCCCCCAGTACGAGCCGCGTGTCGCCCGGCGCCGTGGCGACCGTCCTGATGGGCGTCTCCGCCCGGAACGGCGCCCTGAACATGTCGATACGCGGCGCTGCGACGGCCCCGGCTTTCTTGCGGTAGACCTTGTTCTTCTTGTTCATCAGCGTGAACAGGTCGGAATAATACCCGATACTCTCGGCGTGCCCGAGCACCAGGAACCCGACGGGTTTCAGCGCGTAGTGAAACATCGACAGCAGGCGCCGCTGAAGTGCGCTGCCCATGTAAATCAGCACGTTCCGGCAGCATATCAGGTCGAGTTGCGAGAACGGCGGATCGCGTGTCAGGTCCTGCCGCGCGAATACGCAGACATCGCGGAGCGTCTTGCTGACCTGATACCCCCCGTCGGTCTTCACGAAGAATCCGCCGAGCCGTTCGGGGGACACATCCTGGGCGATCGACGCTGGATAGAGTCCATGGCGCGCGAACGCAATTGCGCTATCGCTGACGTCCGTCCCGAAGATCTGCACGCGTCCGCGGTCGGGCCGGTCGCTCAGCACTTCGTGGACGACCATCGCGAGCGAATACACCTCTTCGCCCGTTGCGCAACCGGCAACCCACATGCGCAGCGGCTTTCCCGGCTCGGCTTCGATTGACGGAAGCACGTGGCGGGCGATGAACTCGAAGGAATGCGGTTCGCGAAAAAATCTCGTCACGTGGATGAGCAGGTCGTTATGGAGATTGACGATCTCCGCCGGCGTCTGCTCGAGGTACGCGATATAGGCGTCCGCATCGTCCATGCGTAGCAGCGCCATGCGTCGAAACAGGCGGCGGATGATGGTCGGGGTCTTGTAGTCCGAGAAATTGACGCCGCCCGCAGGAAGCAGCATCCGGAAGATCCGGCGAAGCTGCTCGTCGGCGACCAGAGGCACCTCGCCTGCCGCGAGGGGCGGCATCAGATACGGATGCGTCGAAACCTGCGCGACCTTGACTGCGATTGCGCCGGGCGACGCGACGACGTCGACCATCTGCGTCGCGATTGCGGCCCGTGGCATCCCGTCGTACTTCGCGGTAGACGGATCCTGCGCGAACGTGATCCCTTCCATCGTCTTGATCTCGCGAATGCCGAGGGCGCCGTCCGACGCCGTCCCTGAAAGCACAACTCCGATCGAATGCGATCCCAACGAGTGCGCGAGCGAGCGGAAGAAGAAGTCGATCGGGTTGTACTGGCTTCGATCCACAGGCCGCCGGCCGAGATGCAGATGTCCGTCGACCAGTTCCATCTGCGCATTGGGCGGCACGACATATACCCGGTTGGCCACGATGCGCGCGCCTTCGGTGGCCTCGACAACGGGGAGCGGAGTGTGGTTGGCAAGCAGCGATGCGAGCGCGCTCGAATGATTCGGCGCAAGATGCTGCACGAAAATGATGGCGAGATTGGGACTGTGCGGCAGCGCCTCGAGAAATTGCGCGAACGCCTCGAAACCTCCAGCCGACGCGCCTACTCCGACGATGGTGAATGCGGGCGCCGGCTTTGGCGCAGAGGGCAGCTGAACGCGCGAGACAGCGGAGCGTCTGGCCCGAGGTTGTCGCTTTTTAGCCATGCGTTTCCCACAGCGTACCGCCACAATCGGGACAGGTAAATGGCGGATCCTGCACGATTGTGACGCCGCCCGCCTGCCTTATGCGCGATAATCCGTGTTTGCCGTCGGCCATGTGTCCCGACAGGGCTACGCCGATGGTTTTGGCGCGATAATGCTTTGGCTGCTGTCCGGAAGAGGTGGGTGCGAAGGGCGACGATGCCGCCCGCGGACGCTCCAACGGCGACAACGTGAGTCGCAGGCACGGCGGATGCAGCGAAAGGTACAACCAAACCAGAGGCCACGCCTAAAAACTTAAGATTTGTTCCGGGAGGTGGGAGGAGCGATGCAGCTAAGTAAGCCGGCCCAACCAGTTACCGCGACGACATCACACTGGTCGATGAACCGATTGCTCTCTTCGTTGCCGGCAGAAGACTACCAGCGAGTGTCTTCAGAGTTGACATGGCGTCCATTAAAAGTACGCCAGGTTCTTCATAAGCACGGCGAGCCTGTCGCCGAAGTGTACTTTCCGGGGCGAAGCGTGTGCTCCATCACCAACGTGATGGAGGACGGCGGCGTGGTCGAAGTCGCAACGGTTGGACGGGAGGGGTTGATTGGCATCTCGGCGGTCTTTGGCGCCCCAGTTGCGTCGGGCGAGGCCTTCGTGCAGATTCCGGCCGATCCTGCCGCGGTGATGAGCCTCGACGCCTTCCGCCGCGAGATGGACCGGCACGGCGCGTTCCACGACCGCGTCACGAAATACTCGCAGGCATTCGTGAGCATGCTGATGCAGTCGGTTGCGTGCAATGGGCTGCACTCGGCCGAGCAGCGATGCTGCCGTTGGCTCTTGATGACGCACGACCGGATCGGGCAGGATGAGTTCCCGCTGACCCACGAGTTCCTGGCCAGCATGCTGGGCGTGCGGCGGCCGACGGTCACCTTGGTGATGGCCGAGCTCGCCCGAACGGGCATCGTCTCTCATGTTCGCGGGCACGTCCGGATCGTCGATCGGAAAGGCCTCGAGACGGCCTCGTGTGAATGCTACCGGCATGTGCGGGCGGCGTTCGACCGTCTGTTGAGTCAGCCGGAGCGCCACGATGTCGCAGTCGGACAATAAGCTGCTCGCGGCGCTGCCGCGCCAGGACTATCAGCGCCTGCGGCCGCTCCTGCGCACGCTGCAGATGACGGCCGAGACGGGACTGCCGCATTGCGGGATCACGCGCGTCTACTTTCCTGGTACCGGTCTCTGCTCGATCATCAACAAGATGGCGGATGGCGGCGGCATCGAGGTCGCCTGCGTCGGAAGCGAAGGTGTCGTCGGCTTGCAATCGCTCGCCGGCGAGTGCCCGCAGGATCGAAACGGGTTCGTGCAGGTGGCGGATGGTACGGTCCACTACCTCCCGACGGTGCTCTTCGAGCGCGAGCTCGCCCGAAACACGCGTTTTCGCGAAATCATCGACAGCTTCTGCCACTCGTTTCTCGAGACGATGATCCAGGCGGTGGCCTGCAATCGCCTTCACAACACCGAAGAGCGGTGCTGCCGGTGGTTGCTCGGCGTTCACGATCGGCTGGGTCGCGCACGGTTCGAGCTGAAAGTCCGCTTTCTCGCGCGCGCGATGGGCGTGATGAACTCTGAGGTTGCGGCGATCGTCTCCTCGCTCGAGGAGCAGGGGCTTGCTGCCTACGACGGCACGTCGATCACCATTCTCGATTCCATCGGGCTGCGGCGGCGCGCATGCCGATGCTACGACGCGATGAAGCGGGGGTACACGCTCGAGCGGGTCGTCAAGCAGCCACACGTTGCGGCGCCGCAGGGAGGGGCTCGAATCCTGCCGATTCGGCCGGGCGTGGGCGCGGCGGCGGCGTGCACGTTGTGCGGGTCGTCCCTCCTCCTGCCTCACAAGAACGGGCACGAGTGCATCGCCGCCGTGGACGAGGAAATCGCAACCTTGATTCAGAAGACGCACACGCTCCGCAAATATCGCGCGCAGCTGCTGGCCAATCGCGCCCATCTCTACCGCGACATCCTGAAAAGATCGAACAGCCGCATCTGACGCGAAGCCGGCCGGCGATGCGCGTGACGCCCGTCGCTACACTCGCCCGGGCGCACAGATTCATTTGCCTGCAGATTCACAAACGCTGCGGCTGGCGCACGTATTGCTGATTCTTTCTGCTGCGGCGGCGTGTGTCGCCGCTTCGATTCAAACGCGCGCCGATGGCGCGCTCTACGAAAGGATCAGCACATGGCAGCTGAAAATCTTCAGGAACTGTTCGTCGAAGAACTCAGAGACGTGTATGACGCCGAGAAGCAGCTCACGAGAGCGCTCCCCAAGATGGCGAAGGCGGCCGGGAGCGATGCGCTTCGGGCGGCATTCGAAGAGCATCTCGACATCACCCGCATGCAGATCAACCGGCTCGAGGAAGTGTTCAAGTCGCTGGGCAAGCCGGCGCGCGGGAAAACCTGTGATGGCATGAAGGGGCTGATCGAAGAGGGCTCGTCGCACATCAAAGAGCTCGACGGCGCCACGCTCGATGCGGCGCTCGTCGGCGCGGCTCAGAAAGTCGAGCACTACGAGATCGCGACGTATGGCACGCTGGCCAAGTGGGCCGACCTGCTGGGTCATCAGGACGCGAAGGACCTGCTCGGCCAGACACTGGAAGAAGAGAAGGAAGCCGACGAGAGGCTGACGGGCATCGCCGGCCAGATCAATCCGGAATCACAGCAGGAAAGCTCCGAAGAAGAGGAAGGCGACGGCAGCATGGCGATGTCCGGCTCGCGCTCGAACCGCGGCAGTTCGTCGAGCGGCAGCCGGGGACGTTCGAGCGGATCGCGATCAAAGAGACGGTAGCTCGGGTGCGAGGTGCGATGGGTGCGACGGTGCGCGCCTGTCGCACCGCGCGCGCCCAAACTCTTCGACGTCGCGTCGCGCTGGCACTCAGCCACCCGGCCGCGCGTCGGCACGTTCCGCTAGCGTGAGCCGCGCGAATGCGATGCGGGGTCGTCTCATGGATCGAGACGATACCTGCAAAGAGCGCTCAGGAGCGTGCGTGAATCGTCGTCCATCCCGCAGTGTTGTGGCCACAGCCCAGGCACTGCAGCGACATGCGATTCTTTTCGAATCGCATCGCCATGTCATGGCCGCTCAGACCGCAGCGCGCCTGCAGCAGTCCTTCTGCGGCAGCGATCGCCATCGCGCTTGCTCGCGGCCAGAGAGCGTTCAGAAAAGCGCCCGTCAAGGACGGCATGGGTTCAGCGTGTGATAAAAGCATTTGGTTTCCTCCTGGCGGCGGCCGGTATGCCCCTCCGCTACTGACTAATGCGTCAGCAGCGCGAGAAACGGCTCACGGAGAGTGAATTCACTGACGAGAGAAAATAAATGGTCCTGAACGGCGTAGCAACCGCTGTGGTTTCCGAGGTCAAGGATCCTGCCGATCTGGGCCGCGTTCAGATTCACTTGCCGGATCATGCTGGCGGTGCGAAAGAGTGGGCGCGGGTCGTCAGCCCGCTGATCGGTCGTGCCCCCACAGCCATACCACTCGCAATCGGTGACGAAGTGGTGGTGGCATTCGAGAAAGGTGACGTCAGGCGTCCCTTCGTGATCGGAAACCTGTGGAATGGCGCCGATTCACCACCGGAATCTGCGGGCGCGCAAAGCGTACAACTTCCGACCGGGGCGTCGTTGCATCCAATCGTCGAAGCTGAGAATGCCTCAACCGGATGCGCCATGACTGCAGACCTGCAAAGACAGACCGCGCCGTGGCTCGCATCCGCTGAGTGCGTGCTGAAAATCCTCGCGCTTTTGAAACCGCTCATCGATGTGATCAATCAACTGCCGTCGCCGTCGCTATCGTCCCTTGGCGCGTTCGACAAAGCCGCGGTCGATCTGGCTCCGTGTTTCTTGATGGGCACCCCCGCCGGAGCACTCCCATTGGTGCGCGATCTCTTGTGTTTGAGTTTGCGGTCCCTGGAATGTCTGCGCGATCAATCTGCATCGGCTCCAGACGTGTTGCGCGCCGCGGCTGGAATTCAGGGAGTCTTGGACCTCGGCGGAACGTTCTTCAGCCGTGCCGGGTTGCCGCCGGTTCGACTGGCCGTACTGTCCGACCCCGGCGCCCTGGATTCGGACATCACGGCGCTGCAGTCAGCCGCTGACGCACTGGGAGGCTGTGGCAACTGATCCGGGCGACATGATGAGGGCGGTTCACACTTCCGGCGCGGGCACCGCGAGCATCGGGCACTGCGCCCGGCGCAGCACGCGCTCGGTCGTGCTGCCGCGCAACGCGTCGAACACGCCCGCGCGGCCGGCTGTGGGCATCACGATGAGATCGGCCTCGACCTCGTCCGCGGCCGCCAGGATCTGCTCGACCGGATCACCGTGGCGGAACATGCGCCTGAACGTCCAGCCGTCGCCGTCCGCGGCCGCGACGTGCGGCATGCCGCTCTCGGCTCCGACGTGCAGCAGCGTGATCACACCGGAGTCGCCCCCGATCTCGACCACGCGGCGCGCGAACTCGATCGCGGCGCGAGGGTCGGGCGAGCGATCCAGGGGCACGAGCACGTTGGCAAGCTTAAGGCTGCCGTCCGCGGGCGAGACCATGCTGCGCTGCGCCTTGTTCGGCACGAACAGCGTCATCGTCTTCGACCATCTCGCCATCGCCTCGGAGACCGAGCCGTGCAGCCAGCGAGCGAGGCCTTCACGCCCTTCCGTTGCGACGACGAGCAAGTCGGCCGGCGAGCGTTCGAGATAGCGCTGCAGCGCGACGGCTGGGAAGCGGCTCGACAGCGCATGCTTCGAGACGCGCACGCCGAGCTCCGCAAACACGTCCTCTTGCGTACTGCCCGGCTTCAGCAGGTTCCAGCGCTCGAGCGTTGCGCGTACATGCGGGAACTCGTTCCATCCGCGGTGCTTGTCCTTGTCGACATGCAGCAGCTCGAGGCTCGACTGGCGCAGCAGCGCGATCGCGAGCGCGTGCGCGAACGCGCGCTCGCTCGCAGGGGAGAAGTCCGTCGGGTGGACGACGGATTCGACGAGCGGCGGGAGGCCCAGGTTTTTCTGCGGCACGTTCTTCCCCTTCGTTGTCCTGACCGGAGGCGAGCGCACGACGCCAATCTGCGGGCTGCACGAGTATCGCACGCGACGCTGGGCGGTCGGTTCGCGAGACGCCTCCGCTGAGCGCCAACGATCCTTTCACGCTCGTCGCCGTCGCGGGACTCCTGGTGCCGGTCGTTCCATGATCGCGCGCATGCGGCGCTGCCAAGGGACGCTAGGACACGCGCGTGGACCCGTCGTCGCGCTGCCAATGTGACTTAGCGAGGGTGCCCACGTCGCCCTGCTTAACGAAGCGGGCACCCTTCTGAGTGCTTGGATCAGATCAGATCGATCTTGAAGATCTGGCAGCCGGTCGGGCTGTTGAGCGGCGGGTATCCTTTGTGCTGGTACTCGGGAACATCGATTGACCAGCCCGGATGCTCGCCGGCATCGACGCCGTAGAGCTGCCCCTTGTTGATGGTGACATCGTGAATATCGGCCGAGCCCGGGACGAAGTCCACCTGCTCGACAACCCGTCCAGTCTTGATGTCGTACTTGACCAGGCCAGGGGTATAACCCGCGTAGTCACCGGTGCCGGGTTTCTGGGTCCCGCACACCTGCCAGATGAACCCGTTGTCGTACGCGATGCCGTGCAGACGCTGGACGATGCGGGTCATCGGGAACATCCAGTCGACCTCCCAGGTCTTGGGATCGATGCGCATGATCGTCCCGACCCGGTTGGAGTCGATCCAGATCTTGTGGACGTCCTCCTGCCAGGACATGCCGTGCGTCGCACCGCCGTCTTCCTTCGGACCGAACGGAATCTGCCGATGGCTGATCTGCTTGCCGTTCATGTCAGTCTGGAACACGCCGTTGATCGGCGGGGTCGGATGGTTGACCACAGACGCACCGTTCGCGCCGCTCCACAGGAAGCCGTCGCCGAAGCACATGCCGCTCGTATCCTTGCAGTTGGTCATGACGGTGTGCAGCAGCTTGCCGTTCCAGTCGAGCAGCCAATGCGCTTCGGGCTTGTTGTCGTGCCGTTGCTCGGCAACCCAGAACCCTCGCTGCTGGTCGTGATCGATGTCGATCGCGTTGGGCCAGCCAGGAGGCGAGAGGAACAGTTTGGTGGTCTTGGCCTGACGCTTCGGGATCTGAGGACCGGCTCCTCTGCCTGTACCCACCCGGCGGCCGAGCGCGTCAGTACCTGTTTCGCGCGACGTCTGACCGGCCTGGGCGTGGGCTTTGCTGCCGGTCAAACCGGCGTACAGACCGATACCCGCGGCAAGCAAATCTCTCCTTCCGATGAGGTTCGTCATGGGCCCTCTCTTTCTCACGAGGTTTGACGGTCAAATATAGGCGGATGCCGAAGTTGACCCAGACGATACACCCAATCGGTCAGATTTGCTCCACGTCTCATCTTTTCGCCGTGTTCCACTGGTCGGTCGAGGCGCCCGGCAGCGATTGGGGTCAGGCCGATTCCGTTGTCTGTCTACTTGTGGTCTCCGAAAATGCGAAGCCACGCGCGAGCGTGCCATTTTGGCGCTTTTGTCGAGAAAACACTTGCCGCCGCAGCCGAGCGATGCGGCGTCAGCGAATGCACGCTTCGTCGTTGGACGAGGAGCTTAAAAAGGAACTCTTTCGATTCCGATGATTCTTGAAATGATTCCTCGCAACGGGTTCTATGGTCTGGTATCGCGCCAACCGGATTTCCGGACTGGCATTACTCGCAGCAGGCCTCTTCTGGATGCGGTGACTCGGGCGGTGAGTGTAACCGGAGTTGTCGGCCTCTTGAGCAACGGCGATGGACCAACGGTCGTGCTGCGCGGCGACATGGACGCACTACCTATGGCGCGGTCTCATCCTGTGCGGCGACGCCATCCCGCCGAAGCTCGCTTGAATCTTCCGCGAGCGAAGGAGGATGGCGGAGAGAGAGGGATTCGAACCCTCGGTAGAGTTTCCCCTACACACGCTTTCCAAGCGTGCGCCTTCAACCACTCGGCCAT
>CAVUTO010000013.1:0-255788 GCA_963744405.1 Vicinamibacterales bacterium | reverse complement strand
TCATTTCAGCAGACAGTCCGGCACACCAATTGCTCTGACCAGGCTTCGCCTCGCGACCGCGGCGACAAAAGCCGGATGTGTATTTCCGCTGGACAGCGACGCACATGCCGCCGATCAACTGTGGATGGCAGACTATGCGATTGCGCACGCGGCTGGCTGGCATTCCGGCGGGCGAGAACTTTTCCCCCTCTACCAGCGTCTAACGCTTCGATACGATAACCATCGCGCATGTTCCGCGTATGAAGTTGAGATGACGAAGTCTGTCATCGTCTGTCTGACGCTCCCTGGGGAGCGCGATCGCTTTCGCGCAGACCCTCGAGCCGCCGGAGGGAAGAGCGACGTCCTCGACGTGAAGGGCGCGTCAACTTCTCGGCGATTCTTCATCGGCAGCAAAACGCATCCACCCCTTATGCGGAGCTGACGACCCCGCCGAATCTCGTGCCGGTGGCGGCGGGACTTGAAGCCACCGGCGAATCTTTCTCCTCGCTCGGTTACAGGAGATCAGAAGGTCAGAAGATCAAAACGAAAAGTATCCTAAGAAAATATTCTTCTGATCTTCTGATCTTTTAATCTTCTGTTTATCGTACGACGAGGGGTTTCACCGTGGTGGGCGAGCCGTTGTTTTCGAACCAGTCGATGCCCTCGCTGACGAGATCGAACTTCAACACATAGTTGCCGGGCGTTTTCGGCGCGACGATCTCGATAGGAACGTCGACGCTGGCGCCAGGCTTCAGCGTCTCGGGCAGCCAGGCGCGCGCATAGTCGCGCTCGAGCAACGTGCCGTGCTCGTCGCACAACTGCGCGCCCAGCCTGACCAGCCGGCGGCCGTATGATGCCTTCGCGGGAAACGGCCGGGCCGACACGTTTTCGACACGCGTCTTGATTTTCAGTTTCTTCGCCGCGCGCGTCTTGAACGGGTGCGTGGGGAAGAACCGCTTGCGCACTTCGATCTTCGCCTTCGGCGTGGCGCCAGGGATGGCATTGCCGAGACCGGTCATGTCCCAGATTTCGTGCTTGATGCCTTCGAAGTCCTGCGTCCCGGGCGAGAAGCGTCGAGAGAACGCATTCTCCGGATGATCCGTGATCTCCCACGAGAGACGGTCGACGCCGATCTCGGTTGCCAGCCGTCGGGCAAGGTTCATCTCCTCGTCGCTGTCGTTCCATTTGAACAGGATGTAGCGCCAGTTGAGGTGCGGAACATCCCGGCGCGAGCGGCGTTTCTCTTCGGCCATCACGCGCAGGTTGCGGAGCGCCAAATCGAACTTGCCGCGCTGCCGGTACTGCACGTACGTGTCTTGCGACGCACCGTCGATCGAGAACGTCACTTCGTCGATGCCCGAGTGCACCAGCCGCTTTGCCGAGTCCTCGGTGAACATCAGCCCGTTCGTGCTGGTGTAGAGATAGATGTGCGGAAAGCGCGTCTTGATGTACTCGCACATCTCGATCGCCCGCTTGTGCAGAAACGCTTCGCCGTAGTTGAAGAAGTCGATGCGCACGAGCCCGGGTCCAGCCTCGTCAACGACGTTCTTGAAAAGATCGAAATCGAGCATCCCCGCGTTGCGCGTTTTGGTGATGCCGGTTTCGGGCGCGCAGCATGCCTCGGCGCACGAGATATTGCAGGCGGCGGTGCACTCGATATACAGACGGTGAGGGAGCCGGCCCACGTCGAGCGATCGCTCGGTCGGGGCCTGACCCTTGAGGGGCAGCTTGAGCGGGCAGTCGCCGCAAAACGAGGACCCGCCCGCGTTCAGCTCCGTCCGCAGCGTGGTAAGCCGGGTGTCGTTCCAGATCTCCGAGATGCGCGCAGTCCTGGCGTCGCCGAGAACTCGTTTGCCGTACGGATCGGAGCAACCGCACACGATACGGCCGTCGCAGAGCATGACGAGCGTGCTCCACGGCCATGAACACTGGAAGCGTGTCGCCAGATAATTCAGCGACACGCCGATCTCGGGATTGGGGACTGGGGATCAGGGATTAGCACGGCTATTTCCTATTCGTCAATTTTCTCATAAGTGCCTCGGCACGGTCGTTTTCGTACTTGACCGAATTCAGGAACAGGCTCTCGGCAAGATACGCCCGGCGCTCCTCGTCGGACATCTGTTCGATGAGCTGCCGGATCTCCTGAATCATGTCCTCGAACGACCGCTCGAAGTTACGCTTGACCGTGATCTCGCGATACAGCGTCTCGAGTATCGCCAGGAGGTCGCCGTCGAGGTCGATTGTCGCGCCGGTGCTGGTTTTTATGCTGCGCATCGGTGACCGGCCTTTCAGAAGCTCTTGACGGCCGACGCGGCGTCCTGGTGAATCTCCATGAACTGATTCGTGCCAGTAAGCGTCAGCATCGTCTCGACGCGGCTACGCACCCCCGCAAGCTTCATCGCGGCGCCAGCGGCTGTCGCCTGTCTGTACAGATCCATCAGGCACCCGATTGCGGCACTGTCGAGGTACTCGACGCCGCCGAAGTCGATGACGATCTTCCGGGAGCCTTTCGCAATCTCTCCCGTCACGAGCGTCGAAAACTCCGACAGCGATGGATGCATGAGGCGCGCCGGCCCTGCGTGCACGATGACCACATCGCCCGATTGCTCGCACGTCACGTTCATCTAGATACCCCTTCCGTTTTTGCCCACAACGCTTCAATCTGTCTCGCCAGCTCCGCACGGCCCCGATTGATCCGCGACTTGACCGTGCCCTCAGCCACGCCGAGCTGCTCGGCGATTTCCTGATACGACAGCTCGTGAATGTCGCGCAGCATCACGGCAGTGCGCAGGGGCGGTGACAGCGCGCGCAGCGCCTCGCGCAGCAGCGCGACGCGATCCTGCAGCTCGACGCGCGCATGCGCGTTCGGGCCTGGCGCCTCGGCCTGCACCGTCGACGCATCGACTTCACGCGCGAACACCTCGCGATCGCGCCGGCCGCTGCGGTAGCGATCGATGCAGAAGTTCCGGCTCACGCTGATGAGCCAGGTCTGAAAATTCGCACGCCGGTCGAACGTGCCGAGCGATCGAAAGACCTTGAGGAAGATCTCCTGCGTGAGATCCTCCGCTTCTTCGTACGTACCGACGAATCGGTACGCGACGTTGAACACCTTCCGCCGGTAGGTCTGGACGATGGTGTCCCACGCAGCCTGGTCGCCGTCGGCCGCGCGCTGAATGGTCGCTTCGATGGACACCGGCCTCTGAATGATAGCGCAGAGACAGGGCTGGGGATTGGGGATTAGGTGAGACACGCAGCGTCCGGCTTCAGCCGGACGGTGATGTAAGATGCTCGGCGGTGATTGGATTTTTTCGAGACAACGACACGCTTGTCTGCGACGGTCTGTCGCTCGAGCAGATCGCGCGCGACCACGGCACGCCGCTCTACGTGTACAGCGCCGAGTCGATCCGGAAGTTGTACCGCGAGCTCGACGACGCGTTCGCGGCGCATCCGCACCGGATCCACTATGCGATGAAGGCGAATTCGTCGTTTGCCGTCGTCTCTCTCCTGCGCGAAGCCGGCAGCGGTGTCGATGCCAACTCTATCGGCGAAGTCGAGCTGGCCATGCGCGCAGGATTCTCGCCATCGGACATCGTGTTCAGCGGCGTGGGCAAGTCGTTTGACGAGCTCGAGCGGGCCGTGCAGCTTGGGTTGAAGTCGATCAATGCCGAATCCGCCGGCGAGCTGGAACGCATCGACCGCTCGGCGCAGGCGAGGGGAGTGCGCGCCAGGGTCGCGGTGCGCGTCAACCCGGATATCGACGCCGGTACGCATCCCCACATCTCGACCGGACTGCACATTAACAAGTTCGGCGTTCCGCTCGAGCTGGCCAGCGGCCTGTACAGGAATATGTCGGCGCAGCCTGGGCTGCAGCCTGTAGGCATCCACGTGCACCTCGGCTCGCAGATCATCAGCACGGAGCCGCTGCAGCGCGGGGCAGCCGCAGTGGTTCGCCTGGCGCGGGAGCTGCGGGATTCGGGCATCCATCTCGATCACATCGACATCGGCGGTGGCCTCGGGATTTCCTACGATGGCTCCAGGGCGCCGACGGCCGACGAGTACGCGGCGGCCGTCCTGCCGATCGTCGCTTCGTCGGGCCTCTCGATCGCGCTCGAGCCGGGCCGCTACATCGTGGGTGGAGCAGCGGCGCTGCTTGCGCGCGTCGTGGACCTGAAGGATGCCGCCGCGGGGCATCACTTCGCGGTGCTCGACGCAGGCATGACAGAACTGATGCGCCCAATGCTGTACGGCGCCTTTCACCGCATCGTCGCCGTCACGCCACGGGCGGCGCGCGACGTCCGCTACGACATCGTCGGACCGGTATGCGAAAGCACCGACACGTTCGGCGGCGATCGGCGGCTGAATCAGCTCGAGGTCGGCGACCTTCTGGCGATACTCGACGCCGGGGCGTACGGCTCGGCGATGGCGTCCAACTACAACAGGCGCTCGCTACCCGCAGAGGTTTTGATAGACGGCGGGAAAGCGCGGCTGATGCGCCGCAGGCAAAACATCGATGACCAGCTCTCGCTGGAAACTGACGCGACCAAGATTAGGGATTAGGGATTAGCGCATGGCCGGGATGCTGATTGCCTTCGAAGGACTGGACCAGAGCGGCAAGGAAACGCAGGCGCACCAGCTCCGCGAACGGCTTCGCGAGGCGGGGCACAAAGTGCGGCTGCTGTCGTTCCCGGACTACGGGACGTCAATCGGCGAAGAAATCGCGCGCGCCCTGCAGGGCGAGCGCGAGTACGGCTCCGACGTGATGCAACTGCTGTTTGTCGCCAACCGCCATGAACGCCGTGAGGCGATCCTCGAATGGATTGCGGGCGGCCTTGTCCTGCTGTGCGATCGCTACCGCGCCTCGAGCATCGCTTACGGCGAAGCACAGGGACTGGACGCCGCCTGGCTGGAGGACATCCAACGCTTTCTCCCGCCCGCCGATTTGACGATCTTCATCGACATCGCTCCCGAGACTGCCGCGAAGCGGAAGTCACACGATCGGGATCGCTACGAACGCGATCTCGCGCTGCTCGGACGCGTCAGCGAGAGTTATCGGCGTCAATCCGAGCAGGCGAGTTGGATTCGTATCGATGGAGAACGTGCGAAAGATCAGATCGCTGACGATGTGTTTGAGGCTGTCACTGCTCGCCTCACGTCCGCGGGCTAGCCTGAAGTGACTCTACGGGGATCGACACGGTGATCCCGCTGTACTACCATGCTCCCGACCATTTGGAAGGGAGCGTGTCGATGCGAGGCGACGATCCGCGTCACGACGCAATGTTTAGTTACATCACGGCGGAGGCCCGCGTGCGCGCGGATCATCCGCTGCGACCGATTCGGCGGATGACCGACGCCGCGCTCTCCCGATTGTCTGCGCGGTTCGATCGGTTGGTACTCGACGACCGGTCGGCCGTCGATCCCGCCGGAGAAGTTGTCGCGAGCGCTGTTGTTGCAAATGCTCTACAGCATCCGCAGCGAGCGGCTCTTCATGGAGGAGCTCGACTACAACATTTTGCTACGGGTGGTTCGTCGGGCTGAGTCTCGACGATGTGGTGTGGGACGCCACGACGTTTACCAAGAATCGCGACCGGTTGCTCGATGGCGACGTTGCCGACGCGTTCTTCGCCGAAGTGCTGGCCGGGATCAACGCCGACGGCCTGCTCTCGGACGAGCACTTCACCGTAGTTTGCACGCTGCTCGAAGCGTCGGCCAGTCACCAAAGCTTCAATCCGCACGGCTGTACCGGTCGCCCGCCCGCTTATCCCAATAATCCCACCGTGAATTTCCACGGGGAAACGCGTCGAAACGACACGCGGCAATCCCGAGCTTGCGCGCCGCGCGCGCGAGCGGCCGATCGAACGTCCAGAGCTCTGCCTTCGCCAGCAACGCAGATCCGAGCAAGTGCGCATCGAGCCAGCCAATCCCTGACGCTTCAAGCCGATGGCGCTCGATGAGCAGCAGCACTTCCTCGTGCTCCATGAGGGGCGCCTCGGGAAGAATCTGAAGCATTCGGATGGTCGAAGTCCGTGAGGAGAGATGTCCGCAGGCGAGCTCTCCTACGATGAACGGGTGGCAGAGCGTTTCGTCGTTTTCCAACCATGCCGCTAACGAGGCGCTCCCGTGCCGGAAATGATCAATCCAGACTGACGAGTCCGGCAGAATCATGGCCGGCGGAAATGCGGCGGGCGCCTGCGCTGCGGCGCCCGGGCCTTCGGATCGGATCCGCCGAGGGCAATCAACCTCTTTGCGGTCTCGCGTCTAATCAATGCCTGAAGCCCTGCATGAACCACAGCGGTCTTCCCGGTGAGACCGGTAAGGCGCATCGCGTCGGCTAACATCGCGTCGTCAATGATAATGGTAGTTCTCATATGCATAAGTATGCCTCATTGATACATATGACCCAAGAATCAGGGATTGGGGATTAGGGATTGGAGATTAGTTTAGGGAGGCGGGGATTAGAACTGC
The DNA here is from genome assembly GCA_963744405.1 of Vicinamibacterales bacterium. GTDB lineage: Bacteria > Acidobacteriota > Vicinamibacteria > Vicinamibacterales > JAMQPK01 > JAMQPK01. Next base: position 249,347 of record CAVUTO010000013.1, on the reverse strand, counting down.
CGCGCCGCCGGGTGACGACCCGGGCGGCGGTGAGCGCGTAAACTTCTGACGCACCAAAGTCTCTCAGCGCGTCAGCGCACGCCTCCAAAGTCGCCCCAGTCGTACTGACGTCGTCTATCAGCAAAAGCTTTTTGCCTTGAATGGTCGGCCCGCGATGCCATCCGCGGCGCAAAGCGAACGCGCTGGCCACATTCGCGCGACGCCGATCGGCAGGGAGCTCGACTTGCGCGCGTGTTGCGCGACGCCGGCGAAGCGCTTTCACGACGGGCGGGCCCAGATGCCGTGCGATTTCGTGTGCCTGATTGAATCCGCGCTGGTATTCGCGTCGCCAATGAAGCGGGACGGGCACGACGCAATCCACGTCATTCAGGAGATCTCTCCCACGCTGGCGCATCCGCTCTGCCAATGGCCGCGCCAGCGAAATACGGCCGGCGTACTTCAAGGCGTGAATGATCTCGCGCAGCGTACCCTGGTACTCGCCGATTGCACGCGCGCGACCGACTGAGCTGCTACTTGCGCAACACATCGCGCACAGGGATTGGAGATCTCTCGGGGATTTGGGATCTGGGATTAGGGATTGGTCCTGCCGCGCGAGTGGGTCGCCACACTTGTCGCAAACTGGCGGCGTGATGTGGAGAACGGACCGCCAGCAGCTGCTGCACACGCAGCCTGACAGCGGCTCGTTCAAAAGTGCGTCGCAGACGGCGCACACCGGCGCGAACAGCGCCGTCACGACGCCGTTCGCGCCGCTGGTGATTAGTGATTTGGGATTGGGGATTGGCAAACTTTGAGGGATTAGGGACTTGGGACTAGGGATTCGGAATCGCCCTGTGATTTGGGATCCGGGATTTGGGATTAGCACTGTCACGCGTTCCGCGCGTCCAGGCGAACCTCTAGGGACTCGGAGAGGCCATGTAACATTTTGCCAATCGGCTCAATGAGCACGATTCCCCTAGTGAGCAACGTATCCGGCACAAGCTTGCGACGGCGAATGAGTTCGAGGAGCGTCTCAACTTCGCCGTGAGAACCGAGTGAGAAGGATAAGTGATTGAGGTAGGCCTTGGTTGGGCGGCGACTTCCTTCGGCGATGTTTGACGGAATCGAGATCCCGGCCGGGATCAGTTGGTTAGCGAACGTGAATCGATACGGGTGCGGAATGGCTTCGACGATGTCGAAGCACACATCCGCCAGGTCCATGCTGGCCTGCCAGACGGTCAGGTCTTTGAATGAATTGATTTGGCTCATGCGCCCACCTTTACGCAACGCGCATGCCTCACTGAAACTTCAGGGATTTGTGATTGGGGATTGGGGATTAGGGCAGAAAGTGCTGCAGGGCCAGGGACGAATGATCGCAGAAACAGCCACGCGCGAAGCGCGTCAATCCTAACCCCAAATTCCTAACCCCCAATCCCTAGCCCAGTCGGCCAGTGTTTTCTTCTGACGGAGAGTGGGTTGCATTCGTTGCAGCCGGAAAGTTGAAGAGGATCGCAGTTCGAGGTGGCGTTCCCAGCGAGGTTTGTGAGGTTGGCGCAGGCGGACTCGGAAACTCAGGTCAGTGGCGGCGTGGAGCCGGCGTGGTCGAAAAACGGGGACGAGCTTTTCTACCGATCGGGCAATCGCATGATGAGCGTTCCTGTAAAGATGTCGCCAGGAATCTCGCTCGATGAGCCGCGCGTGGTGTTTGAAGGGACGTATGCAACCGACTTCAGCACGACAGCCGCCGTGCCCAACTATGATGTGAGTCCGGATGGGCGGTTCCTCATGATTGCGTCGCAAGCCGGGTCGGAGGCCACCCCCGCGCTGTCTGTCGTCCTCAACTGGTTCGAAGAACTCAAACAGCGCGCGCCCGCGCGCTGACAAGTCCTAATCCCTAATCCCCGATCCCTAATCCCTATGAGCGTGTGGCGGAGCCGGATCTGGTACCGCGATCCTGTCGGCGGATCCCCACAGACGTTCAAGGGCGTAGAAAGCACGCGATTCAGGTGAGAAGATGTGCACGATGAAGTCGAAGTAGTCGAGCAGAATCCATCCGGCGCGGTCGCCCCCTTCGATGTGCGCGGGCTTTATCCCTTTGGCGCCGAGCGATTCCTGGATGGGTCCGAGATCGCCTGAATCTGCCGCGTATTCTGCCCGGTCATGATGACGAAGTAATCGGTGAACCCTTCGGCCGGCCGAAGGTCGAGCACGACGACGTCGCCGGCTTTGCGATCCTGGCCGGCGTCGATGGCGCGCTGAACCTGCGCGGGGAATTTCTTCGATGCGCGTTTGCGTGCAGCAGTCACCGAACCGCCGCAACTGGTGCCGGCACGTACAGGCGATGCCGGCGGATGTGGCCGGCAACGCCCGACGGCACGAGTCCGTCGATCGATTCGCCAGCGCCGACGCGCCGACGAATGTCGGTGGATGACACGTCTGGCGTGTCGGCCTCCACCGAAAACACAGTCGGCCTCGCCGGATCCACTTCAGGGATTGTTTTGGCCGCCTCCGCCGAAGGTTCCGGCGAGCCCCTCCGTAGCGCGCTCGAATCACTCGCGCGGAGGCGGGGATTGGGGATTAGCTCTGAAAGATGCGGTGCGCCGGGCCGCGAGACGACGACGAAGTTTGCGAGCCGCAGAATGCGAGGGTAGTCGTACCACGTCGTCACCTCGGCAAATGCGTCGCTGCCGGTGATGAAGAACAGCTGCGCAGGCTCGAATCCTTCGCGGTGAAGCGCTTCGAGCGTGAGCGCAGTGTAGGATGGCCCGTCGCGGCTCACTTCGAGATCGGAGACCAGAAATCCGTATTCGGCCGCAGCAAGCGCGGTCATCGCGAATCGATGAAACACCGACGCGCGCGGCTCCGCGTCGCGATGCGGCGGGGTTCGGGACGGCAGCAGCAGCACGCGGTCGAGCGATAGCGCGCGCTGGGCAGCGGACGCCGCTTCGAGATGGCCGAGATGGATCGGATCGAACGTGCCGCCGAGTATGCCGACGCAGACAGCGCTCTTCATTCTCAGTGCTCTCGACGCGCTCCCGCGCGTCGAGCAACCACCTCAGCCTCGCTAGTCAGAGACTCGCCTTCGGCGATCGGTGTGAGATACCGCCACAGCGCTTCCTGCAGTTCGGCGAGTCCCTCGCCGCTCACGGATGAAATGCGCAGGAAGGGAAGATCGTGCGACCGCACGTGCGCCGCCAGCGCATCCACGGTATCCGCGTCGCTCACCGCGTCCATTTTCGTTGCCGCTACAATCTGCGGCTTGGCGGCGAGATCGGCGCTGAAGGCGGCAAGCTCGCGTTGGATGGTCTCGAAGTCCTCAATCGGATTGCGGCCTGATGCGCCGGAAATATCCACAAGGTGCACCAGCACCTTGGTCCGATCGAGATGCTTAGGAACCGGTCGCCGAGACCCTTGCCTTCGTGTGCCCCTTCGATCAGGCCGGGCACGTCGGCGACGACGAAGCTGCGATTGCCGCTCAGCGACACGACGCCGAGATTGGGCACGAGCGTCGTGAACGGGTAATCGGCGATCTTCGGCCGCGCGGCGGAGATACGCGAGATCAGCGTCGATTTGCCGGCATTGGGGAAACCGACGAGCCCCACGTCCGCGAGCAGTTTGAGCTGAAGCTGAAGCTGTTTTGTCTCGCCGGGCATCCCTTCCTCGCAGCGCCTGGGCGCGCGATTCGTGGAGCTGACAAAGCGCGCATTACCGCGCCCGCCGATGCCGCCCTTTGCGAGCAGCACGCGCTGGCCCGCCTCGACGAGATCGCCGATGAGCACCGGACCGTGTTCAGGGTCTTCAGGCTTCTGATAGACGAGCGTGCCGACTGGGACCTCGAGCTCGATATCGGGTGCGTCCTTGCCGGTGCGGTTGGAGCCCTCGCCGTGGCCGCCGCGCCGCGCGTGAAATTCGCGATTGAATCGGAAGGAAACGAGCGTATTGACGTGGGGGCTGGCGACAGCGAAGACCGACCCACCCTTGCCTCCGTCGCCGCCGTCGGGGCCGCCGCGGGGAACGAACTTCTCGCGCCGGAAGCTCATGCAGCCGGCGCCGCCGTGGCCCGCTTCTACGAGGATGTCGACTTCGTCGACGAACATGGGAGCATCTGGAAACTGAAATCTGAAATCTAGAAACTGGAATCTAAAGATCAGATTCTAGATTCTAGATTCTCGATTCTAGACTATCTTAGATTCTAGTTCCAGTGTCTCCACCGGCAGAACGCTGATTCTGCGGCCGCGCGCGCCGTGGTCTTCAAACCGTACACGGCCGGCGACCTTCGCGAAGAGCGTGTCGTCTTTGCCGAGGCCGACGTTCAGGCCGGGCGCGAACCGGCGTCCGCGCTGCCGGACGAGAATCGATCCGCCTGTGACGATATTGCCGTCGTGGCGCTTGACGCCCAGCCGCTGCGAATTGCTGTCGCGGCCGTTGCGTGAGCTGCCTTGTCCTTTTTTATGAGCCATGGGTGATGCTTGAAAGTAAAAAGTGAAAAGTGAAAAGTGAAAAGTTTGCTACCCGACGATTTCCGTGATGCGGACCTTCGTGAAAAAGGCGCGATGTCCCGCCTGTTTGCGGAAACCCTTGCGCCGCTTCTTCTTGAAGACGCGCACTTTGGGGCCGCGCGACTCTCCGTCGACGACGCCCAGCACCTTCGCGCCGCTCACGAACGGCGCGCCGGCGGTCATTTCTCCGCCTTCTCTCGAGAGAAACAGCACCTGATCGAAGGTCACCTGTTTACCGGCCTCGGCAGCGCGGCCGTCGAGCTCGACGGTGGCGCCTGGCGAAACCTTCACTTGACGACCCCCGGCTTGAATGATCGCGTACACGGACACACTCCCTTGCTTAGAGAACAAAAGATTATAACACAGGGCGGCCGCACAGCTCCGCCGCGGCCGCATCTAAGAACCAGAGAGCTAAGAACTTAGAACCAGAACCCGGAATGGGAACCGGAACAAGGAACCTATTTGATCAGGTACCTCTGGATCCCCTGACGCGCTGCGTGCTGAGCGTGCTCAGGAAGCGAGGGATGATCTCGTCCATCAGCTCGAAGTAGGACGACAGTGCCGGCGTGTTGTCGTTCTGGTTGTAGAGCCGTTCCTCGCGGAGCGCCTCGGAGTAGATCTGCGCACCCGAGCGGCCATCGATGAAGATGAACTTCTCCTGCAGGATGAAGCCCTTGCGCTCCATGTATTCGCGCACCGGCTCGACGCGGCGGCGCCCGAGCGGGTCGATGACTTCGCGCTCGCGCTGCACCATGCCCGACTGTGAGTGCGGCGTGAAGAGGACCGTGCCGGTGACGATCAGCGGATTCTGATATTCCTCGCCGATGCGCTTCCAGTAGTCGGCGTCGGCGAAGATGTGTTCGTAGGGCTGGAGATCCTTCTCGTTCTTGATCTCTGGCGCATCCGCGCCGGCCTCGCGCGCCGATGAATTCGGTCCGGCTTCGGTGCGGCCCGAGGCCACATCGAGCAGCGGCAGCACGTCGGCGTCGACGATCCGCAGGTTCGACTTCATGCGCAGTTGGCTCCGCAGCAGTCGAACCGTCTCGAGATTGCCATCCACGTCGTCGGTGCCACCGGAGATGAAGCCGGCAATGAACACGCGCTGGAATGCCGACACGTCGAGCTTGGCGGCGATCGGTGTTTCGATCGGAATCTCGTAGAAGCTCGCACATCCTGCCACGCCGACGGCAAGGACGCAGCTAAGGAGTTTGAGACTGGGTCGTCCTGTCATGGATTTCCTTGAACAGTTCGAAGTTCTGCCGGACGAGGACGTTGTTCGGATCCAGCTTCAGCGCGCGCTCGTACGCTTCGGCCGCCTTGTCGAGCATCCCCTCGTGCTCGTAGGCGACAGCCAGGTTGTTGAACCCCGCCGCATACGTTGGATCGATTTGCGTGGCGCGCTCCCACCGGTAGATCGCTTCCTTCCAGAGACCGCGCTGCGCGACCGCGATGCCGAACTCTACCTGTGCTTTCGCGTCAGCACGCGCGTCCGCGTGCGCCACTCCGCTGAGGGCCGTCAGAAGCATGAAGACAGGTAACAGATGCCTGAGCATGCGGGCCGGACTCCACTATAGCAGGGAAGCGGGGGTCGGGGGAAAGCAAAGAGAAGAGAGCAAAGGGCACGAAAAAGCTCTCTGCCCTGTGCCTTCTTACAGGTTTATCATTAACCCAAGGTCAGGCGCCGGCTCGCACTGCGCGATTGGAGCAGTTGTGAGCATCGACATTTGTGCAATTTCCAAAGGCGACGTCCGTTTTCCCACCGCCCTCGCGGCCATCCACGATCCCCCACAGACCCTTTGGGTAAAAGGTGACGTCGAGGTGCTGCGCGCGCCCGCGGTCGCCATAGTCGGATCGCGCGCCGCGTCCCCATACGCGCTCGAAGTCGCACGCAGGCTGGGTGCGGACCTCGCCCGGCGCAATGTCGCCGTTGTCAGCGGAATGGCCCGCGGCGTGGATTCGGCGGCGCATCGCGGCGCCCTCGAAGCGGACGGCATCACGGTCGCGGTGTTCGGCTGCGGCGTCGATGTGATTTATCCGCCGGAGCACGGCGCGCTCGCGCGGCGCATCGCGGAACGCGGGGCCCTCATAAGCGAGTTTCCTCCCGGCATGCCTCCATTGAAGTTCAACTTTCCGCAGCGAAACCGCATCATCAGCGGGCTGTCGCTTGCCGTGGTGATCGTCGAGGCCGCCGAAGGCAGCGGCTCGCTGATTACCGCCGACTTCGCGCTCGAACAGGGCCGCGCGGTCCTCGCGGTGCCGGGTAACGTGCTCGGAGGGCGCAACTACGGCGCCCACGCGCTGTTGCGCGATGGTGCAAAGCTTGTCGAGTGTGCGGACGATATCTTAGAAGAGCTCCCACTCGGAATTAGGGATTGGGGATTAGGGACTAGCAGTGCAAAAGAATCCAAGAGCGTGAATCGTGCGTCTCAGGATCCAGTTCTCCGGTCGATGGACGACGGCGACGCATACGATCTCGACGAAATCTCGGAGCGTTCGGGACTCGATCGGATGAAGTTGTTGCCGCGTCTACTCGAGCTCGAGCTCGCAGGCGCGGTACGTCGCATCGACGGCGGTCGATTCGTACGATTCCGTGGACCGTGCTAAGGTATTCGAAAAGGCTACATGGCTAAATCCCTCGTCATCGTCGAATCACCGGCGAAGGCAAAGACAATCAACAAGTATCTCGGCCGCGATTACATAGTGCTCGCGTCGATGGGACACGTCCGCGACTTGCCGAAGAGCAAGCTCGGCGTCGACGTCGACGAAGGTTTCGTTCCGGTTTACGAGCCGTTGGCGACGCGCAAGAAGGTCATCGCCGAGTTGAAGAGCGCGGCCAAAGACGCCACCGACATATACATCGCGACCGACCCCGACCGCGAAGGCGAAGCCATCGGCTGGCATCTCGCAGAAGAGCTCGGCACGAAGAAAAAGAAGATCCACCGCCTGATGTTCAACGAGATCACCAAGAAGGCGGTGCAGGAAGCGATGAAGCATCCGGGCGCCATCGACATGAAGATGGTCGATGCGCAGCAGGCGCGACGCGTCCTCGATAGACTCGTCGGCTACAAGATCAGCCCGATACTGTGGGACAAGGTCCGGCGCGGCCTCAGCGCCGGACGCGTGCAGTCCGTGGCGCTCAAGCTCATCTGTGATCGAGAGCAGCAGATTGCGAAGTTCGTCCCGGAGGAATACTGGCACTTGTTCGCGTTGCTCGCGGGTCCCGTGCCGCCCGAGTTCGAAGCAAAGCTCGTCAAGCGCCGCGACGAGAACCTGAAGATCGCCAACGAGCAGGAATCGAAGGACGTGCTTCGCGATCTCGAAGGCGCTACGTTCGTCGTCTCGTCGGTTGCGACCAAGGAGCGGAAGCGCAACGCCGCCCCACCGTTCATCACCAGCAAACTGCAGCAGACGGCACGCTACCCGGTGAAGCGGACGATGCAGATTGCCCAGCAGTTGTACGAAGGCGTAGAGCTGCCCGGCTTGGGCATCGAAGGGCCTGTTGGCCTCATTACGTATATGCGCACCGACTCGACCCGCGTGGCCGACGATGCGCTGACGGAGGTTCGAGCACATATCGGCCACACCTTCGGGCCGGATTACGTGCCTGAGAAGCCCAACTTCTTCAAGACCAAATCCGATGCGCAGGACGCGCACGAGGCCATCCGGCCGACGTCGATGGAGTACGACCCCGAAAAGGTCAGGCCGTTTCTGACACCCGAGCAGTATTCGATTTACCGCCTTATCTGGAACCGGTTCGTGGCCTCGCAGATGCCGCCGGCGACGTTCGACGAGACGACGGTGGACATCATCGCGGGCGATTACCTGTTCCGCGTGAAGGGCAGCGTGCCAAAGTTTTCGGGATGGATGGCTGTTTACGGCCAGGCACCGGAAGAGACAACGGCGGGAAACGCGGCAGCGAGTGGCGCGGATGGGGACGACACCGACAGCCCATCTGGTGTGCTGCCTCCGCTCGCGGAAGGCGATCGCCTCGAACTGAGAGCGCTGCGTCCCGAGCAGAAGTTCACGCAGCCGCCTCCACGATTTACCGAGGCGACGCTCGTCAAGGAGCTCGAGGAAAACGGGATCGGCCGCCCCAGCACGTATGCGTCGATCATCGGCGTGCTCCAGGATCGCGATTACGCGAACAAGGTGGAGGGGAAGTTCAAGCCGACCGCGCTCGGCATGATCATCACCGACCTCCTCATCAAGAGCTTTGACGACATCCTCGATGTCGAATACACGCGGAGCCTCGAAGAAGATCTCGACCGCATCGAGCAGGGGAAGGCCAACTACAAGGGCACGCTCACCACCTTCTACAAGAAGTTCAAGAAGGACCTCGCCAAAGCCGGCAAAGAGATGCAGAACCTCAAGGAAGGCATCAAGACCGAGGAAATCTGCGACCGCTGCGGCAAGGGCATGGTCATCAAGGTGGGTAAGTTCGGGCCCTTCGTCGCCTGCAGCGGCTACCCGGACTGCACCAACACGCGCGAGCTCGAGAAGAGTGAGCCGGGCGTCGACACGGACGAAACGCAGGACGAGACGTGCGAGAACTGCGGCAAGCCGATGGTCGTCAAGCGCGGCCGGTTCGGGCAGTTCCTGGCGTGCACGGGATATCCCGACTGCAAGACGACGAGGAAGATCATCTCGTCGGGCGGGGCGATGAAAGCCGCCAAGCCCGATCAGATTCTCGAGGAGAAGTGCCCGAAGTGCGACTCGTTCCTCGTCATCAAACAGGGGCGGTTCGGCGAGTTCACGGCGTGCACGAACTATCCCAACTGCAAGTACGTCAAGATGAAGACCACCGGGGTGCTCTGCCCCAAGGACGGCGGCGACATCGTCGAGCGGAAATCGCGCCGCGGCAAGGCTTTCTACGGCTGCGCCAATTATCCCGACTGCGACTTCACGCTCTGGAAGAGGCCCGTTACGGAAGCGTGCCCCGAGTGCGGCACGCCGTTCCTGCTAGAGAAGATAACGAAGAAAGCCGGGCGCCAGCTCGTCTGCAGTAACGATGACTGCTCCTACGTGCGGGACGCACCGCTGGAAGAACCGGTGCCCGCCTGACAGGGATGATCCACATCGTTGGGGGTGGTCTTGCTGGCTGCGAGGCAGCGTGGCAAGCTGCGGCACGCGGCGTGCCCGTCACTCTCCACGAAATGCGGCCCGCTCGCCCCACCGAAGTCCACAAGACCGATCACCTCGCCGAGCTCGTCTGCAGTAATTCTTTCAGGGGCGACAAGCTGGACAACGCCGTCGGATTGCTGAAGGAAGAGATGCGCCGGCTCGACTCGCTGGTGATGCACGCGGCGGAAATCGCGCGCGTGCCGGCCGGCGCGGCGCTCGCCGTCGATCGCGAGCTCTTCGCGCGCACGATGACACAGGCCATCCACGAGCATCCGCTGATCACGCTTTCACGCGAGGAGATCACGTCGGTTCCGGTCGCGACCAACGACTCGCCGGTGATCATTGCCACGGGCCCGCTGACGTCGCCCGACTTGTCGGCTGCCATCGTGCAGCTCGTCGGGAACGAACACCTTTACTTCTACGACGCGATCAGCCCGATCGTCCTTGCCGAGACGATCGATATGAAGGTCGTGTTCCGCGCCTCACGATGGGATCGCAACGTTCGGCGCGATTCAGGGATCGAGGGCTTCGGGATTGGGGATTCGAGCCGAGCCGCTGAACGCCGGTAAGGCGTGCGGAACCGATGATGGCGAGGGCGATTATCTCAACTGTCCTATGAGCGCCGACGAATACCGCGCGTTCTCATGCGGCGCTCACGGCGGCAGAATCCGCGACGGTTCATGATTTCGACAAGGAAAAGTTCTTCGAAGGGTGCCTGCCTATCGAAGTGATGGCGCATCGAGGGGAAGACACGCTTCGCTTCGGGCCGATGAAGCCGGTCGGGTTGACGGATCCGCGGACCGGAAGGCAGCCCTACGCCGCGGTTCAGCTTCGCCAGGACAACCTTGCCGGTGATCACTACAGCCTCGTCGGGTTTCAGACGCAGTTGAAGTGGGGAGAGCAGGCGCGTGTGCTCCGGATGATCCCCGGGCTCGAGCACGCCGAGTTCGTGCGCTATGGCATGGTTCATCGCAACACCTACGTCAACGGGCCAACCGTGCTGCTCGAGACGTGGCAGACGCGGGCCAATCCGGCCCTCTTCTTCGCCGGGCAGATTTCCGGTGTCGAGGGTTATGTCGAGTCGGCGGCGTCGGGATTGATCGCAGGGCGCAATGCCGCAGCGCTGGCGTGCGGCCAGCCGATGCGCGTGCCGCCGCGGACGACGGCCATTGGCGCGCTGGCGTTCTACGTTTCGCACGCCAATCCGCACGACTATCAGCCGACCAACATCACATTCGGCATCATGGAACCACCTGCCGCGCACATTCGCGACAAGCAGAAGCGCAAGCTCGCGATTTCGGAACGCGCGCTACGGGACCTCGACGAATTTCGACGCAGAGACGCAGAGACGCAGAGTGAATCTTTCGAAAAGCATTCTCTGCGACTCGGCGGCTCTGCGTCGCGTTTTGGCGTATGAAAGCCACGCTCAAGGACTTCCTCCAGCATCTCCGCCGGCGCGATGTGTCGCCCCATACGCTGACAGCGTACGAGAACGACGTCGCGACGTTCCTCGAGCACACATCGCAGATCCGGCAGAAGCCCATCGACGATCTCACTGCTGCCGATGTCGATGCGTTTGCGATTCGCGCTTTTCTCGGCGAGCTTCACAAGCAGCGCATCTCGGCGTCTTCGTCCGCGCGCAAGCTCTCGGCGATCCGGACGTTCGTCAGGTTTCTCCGGCGCGAAGATCTCATCGAAGACGATCCCTCGTCCCTCGTCGCCGCGCCGAGGAAGCCGGAGACCATCCCGGCTCACCTGACCATCGACGAGATGACGAAGCTCCTCGAGATGCCGGACTCGTCGAACGCCCTCGGCCGCCGCGATCGCGCCATCCTCGAGCTGTTCTACGCCTCGGGACTGCGATTGAGCGAGCTCGTCGGCCTGAACATCGAGGACGTGAATCTGTCCAGCCGCGTGGTGCGCGTTCTCGGAAAGGGGCGGAAAGAGCGCCTCGTGCCGTTCAATAAGTCGACTGGTGACGCGATCCGCGGGTATCTCAAAGATCGGTCGTTGCTTGCCGGTAGTGTCCGCCTTCCCGCCTCCGCCAAGGCTACGGCGGGTCTCGCCAAAGCTCGCAGGCATCAGGCGAGCGACGGCGGACAGGCGGACCGTGGGGCGCGAAAAGGCGAGCGTGGCGTGCAGGCGCCGCTCTTTCTCAATTACCGGGGTGGACGCCTCTCGACACGCAGCGTCGATCGGCTCGTCCGGCGCTACGTCGCCCTCTGCGGCGCGAAGTTCGGCATCAGCCCGCATGCGCTACGGCACTCGTTCGCAACGCATCTGCTCGCCAACGGCGCCGACCTGCGCGCCATTCAGGAGCTGCTCGGCCACGCGCGTCTGAGCACGACCCAGAGGTACACCCACGTAAACGCCGCGCAGTTGATTGAGGTCTACAAAAAGTCCCACCCGCGCGCGAACTAGCTGGTAGCTGGTAGCCGGTAGGTGGTAGGTGGTAGGTGGTAGGTGGTGTCGAAGTGTGCCGACAGTCGACTGCCGACAGTCGACTGCCGACTGTCGACTTTCGACTGTGGACTTACTCCGGTCTCGCCATTGCCAGCGCCTGTTCCCGCGTGAGATCCATCTGATGGACCTGTTTCGCGTGTTCCTGCGCCTTGGCGACGAGCTTGTCGTCGTTTTCCGCTTTCACGATGTAACCGCACGAGCAATTGATGACTTTCTGCATGACAGCTCCTTTCGGTAATCCGTAATATAGGCGCACTCTATTTCCGGAATCTTGCCTGGACATTGGAAAAAGATTGGCGCCCTTGCGGATCTGCCTCACCGGCCGCATTTCACTCGAAAACGGCGAAAAACTCGTCGAAGAGCGGGAGCTCGCAGGACGGCAGGGACGACTCGCGTTTGCGTTCCTCGCGAGCGAGCGGCAGCGGCCGATTACGAAAGAAGAACTGACGTCGGTCGTCTGGCCCGATACCCCGCCGCGTGAGGTTGAGACCGCGCTCGCGGCGATCCTCAGCAAGCTGCGGGCGGTGATGAAGAAGGCCGATCCGACTGCGGGCGTCGAGGTCAGATCCGGCACCATACAGCTGCGATTGCCGTCCGATGTGTGGATTGACCTCGAGCACGCCGCAAATTCGATCGACGAGGCTGAGGGAATCCTTCGCGCCGGCGAGGCGCGCGGTGCATGGGGTCACGCCGTGGCGCTGGTGATCATCGCCAGGCGTCCGTTCCTGCCTGGGGAGGAGGCTTCGTGGATCGAGGCGCGGCGCAACAGAATGCGATCGCTGCTGGTACGCGGCCTTCATATCCTGTCGCGGATTACGTCGGCTAACGGCGAGCACTCGCTGGCGGTGCAATACGCCACCGAAATTATCGAGCTCGAACCGTTTCAGGAGACCGGCTACCGCCACCTGATGCAGATGCACGCGCAGATGGGGAACCGCGGCGAAGCGCTTCGAGTGTTCGGGAAATGCCGGGAGTTGTTTCGTGAGGAGCTCGGGGCGGATCCTTCGCAGGAAACCGAGCGGGTGTTTCTCGAGATTCTACGGGCGGGGCAGTAGCTCAGCGCTGCCCTGACGCGGCTATTCGATGATCGACTGCATGACGGCGTTCTGGAAATCGCGCCGGGTCTCGGCGCTTCCGCCCTGCATCTGAATCATCAGGACGCCCACGACCTTTTCCTTCGGATCGATCCAGAAGTTCGTCCCGTAGGCGCCTCCCCAGCCGAAGCTGCCGATCGACACGCGCTGTCCGAGCGCGATCGGATCGCGCATGACCTGTACGCTGAGACCGAAATCGCCGCCGCGCGTCGATCCAGGGAGAGTGTCCGGTGCGTGCGGCGCAGTCATCAGGTCCACTGTCGTTGGGCTGAGCAGCACCCGGCCATTGGCCCGTCCGCGATCCAACAGCATTTGCGCGAACTGGAAGTAATCCTCGGCCGTGCTGACCAGCCCGGCACCCCCTGAAAAGTAGGCGTCGGCGACAAGCTGGTTCTGATTGGCGAACTTCTCGACCCCGCCGGGTATCCGGCGATAGATCAGCGCGAGGCGGTGCGGTTGTTCGCGCCAGATCGTGAATGAGGTGTTGGTCATGCCGAGCGGATCGAAGAGGCGGTTTTTCAGAAAGCGATCGAACGTCTGGCCGGATGCCACCTCCACGATGCGCCCGAGCGCGTCGAAGGCCGCAAGCGGGCTGTACGAGTAGCGCTCGCCAGGCTGGAAGGACAGTGGAAACGCGGCGATCCGCGGCAGGTAACGTTCGAGCGATTCCTGCGGACGCGTCGTGTCCGTCAGCAGCGCCATCCCTGGCAGCGTCTTGGCGATCTCCGCGTTGGCCGCACCGCTCACCAGGCCCGACGTGTGCGTCAACAGATCGGCGACCGTGATTTCCCGTTTCGCCGGCACCGTTGCCATGGCGTCGGCCGATACCTGGAGGCCTTTGAATTCCGGGATGAACCTCGCCACCGGATCGGTCAACCGGACCTTGCCCTCCTCGAGAAGCATCAGAATGGCGACGCCTGTCACCGGCTTCGACATGGAGGCGATGCGAAACAGCGAGTCGGTGGCGACAGGCTTCTTGGACTCGACGTCGAGCTGGCCGAGCGCTTCAAGATGTGCAACCCGGCCGCGGCGCGCGACGAGGGTAACGGCGCTCGCGATCTGCCCCGCCTGGATCTGGCGCTGCATCGCTTCGCCGACGCGGCGGAGGCGCTCGCTCGAGAGGCCGACTTCCTCCGGCTTCGCTCGCGGCGTCGCCGCCGGGACCGGCCAGGAGAGCAGAACCAGAACGCAGGCCAGCGCGAACGCACGGCCGCGGGCGCGATTCAGGACGTGGAACATTGGAATCCTCGCTAGTAAGTCTGGGAAACGCAGATGCTAGCACAGCCGGCGCCGCACGCGGGCACCGGTCGCCCAGTGACCATGACTGACTATCGACTGACGACTGTCGACTAGAGACTATCGACTGACATGGACGGTCCGCCTGAAGGCGGACACTACCGATTCTTACGACTGTGTCGTGTATTTACGACGCGGCGGCTACCAGCGGTCTCCGTCCGCGCGGAAACTCGATCGCAAGCGTCTTGATCTTGTAATTCATCACGCGTGGGCTGATGCCGAGCAGCTCGGCAGCGTTCTTCTGCACCCAGTTCGACATCTTCAGCGCCTCCATCAGCGCGCACCGCTCGATTTCCTCGAGCCGGACGCCTGACGGCGGAATCTTCACGAGCGTCGAGGCTTCGCGCGCTCCCGTCGTGCCCGGCGTCGCCGCTTCGCCGAGCCGCAGGTCGTCGGCGCCGATGAACTGGCTCTCCGTCATCAGAATCGCGCGCTCGATCGAGTTCTCGAGCTCGCGGATGTTGCCGGGCCAGTTGTAGCGCAGCAGCATTTTCTGCGCCTCCGGATCGAGGCCGTCACACTTCTTTTTGAGCTCGCCGCCGAACTTCCTCACGAAGAACATGGCGAGCGTGATGATGTCTTCCTTGCGCTCGCAGAGCGGCGGCATCTCGACCGAGACCACGTTCAAGCGATAGTAGAGATCCTCGCGGAAGTGGCCGGACGCAACCATCTGCGAGAGGTCGCGGTTGGTCGCCGCGATCAACCGCACGTCCACTTTCTGCGTGCGTGTGCCGCCAAGCCGCTCGAACTCGTGCTCCTGCA
The DNA here is from genome assembly GCA_963744405.1 of Vicinamibacterales bacterium. Lineage (GTDB taxonomy): Bacteria > Acidobacteriota > Vicinamibacteria > Vicinamibacterales > JAMQPK01 > JAMQPK01. The sequence continues at coordinate 234,136 of CAVUTO010000013.1, read as the reverse complement.
GGACCCGGAGAATCTTGGCCTGGATCGCGGCGCTCATGTCGCCCACTTCGTCCAGGAACAAGCTGCCGCCGTCGGCCTGCTCGAAGCGGCCGATGCGCTGGCGATCGGCGCCGGTAAAGGCGCCCTTCTCGTGGCCGAACAGCTCCGACTCGAGCAGCGTCTCGGGCAGCGCCGCGCAGTTCACCTTGACGAAATTGCGCGTCGCGCGGTGCGAGTTGTGATGAATCGCGCCGGCGATGAGCTCCTTGCCCGTGCCCGTCTCGCCCCTGATCAGCACGGTGGCGTTGCTCTTCGCCACCTTGCGCACCACGCCCAGCACGCGCTTCAGTGTGTCGCTCGTGCCGACGATGCGGTCGAAATCGTAGATGTCGTTCTGCGTGTGCCGCAGGTAGTCGAGCTCGTGGCGCATGCGCCGCATCTCGAGCGCCTTCTCGATCTTCACTTCCATCTCTTCGATCTCGAAGGGCTTCTGCACGTAGTCGAACGCGCCGATCTTCATCGCCTCGACGGCCGTATGCACTGATCCGAAGGCGGTCATGAGGATGACGGCGGTCGTCGGGTGCAGCGTCTTGGTCGTGCGCAGCACATCGAGACCGTCGCTGCCGCCCATCTTCAGGTCGCTGAGCACGACGTCGAAGTGCCCTTCGTGGAGGCGTTCGATCGCCTGGTTGCTGTTGGGAGCTTCCTCGACCTCGTGGTTGGCGGAAGTCAGCGCCCTGGCGAGCCCGCGTCGAAGGGCATCGTGGTCGTCGGCGATGAGAATGCGGCCCATCTTTTCTCCTATTCCGGGTCCCTCCCCCGGAAGCGCCGCCGCGCGCGGGGCCCCATTCGCCCCACGCGCTCCGGCGCGTGCGGGCATCAAGGGTTCACTGGCGAACAGCAGTCGAACGGAATGCGGGCAAGGATTCGAGCGCCGATGGGGCCACCTGCTGATTACATTATCGTCAGTAGAGGGTGATTCCTGTATGTGGAATCTGACGTCTGGTCCGGGAAATCACGCTATTTTCCGGCTCGTTGCAGGTCTTCCCATTGATGCATGAGCTCGCCGAGCTCCCACATGAGGGACTGATGACGATCAATCAATGGCTGCGCCTCATCGCGGTTCTCGTAGAACCCAGGGGCCGACATCGCTGCCTCGATCTCCTTCATTGTCCGCTCGCGCTCGGCGATTCTCGCTTCGAGGTCCGCGATGCGGGCCTGGGCGTTCTTCGCCGCCTGTTCGCGTTTACGCTGTTCTGATTGGTCGCGTTTGCGAGCCTGATGATCCGTAGTGTCCGCCTTTAGGCGGACTTTCTCCTTCAGTCGGACCTTCTGGGCGGCGCTTTCGGTCCGGCTGAAGCCGGACGCTACCGACGCACTTTCTCGTTGCTGTTTGCTGTATAGAAACTCCGGATACGTGCCCGGAAAGACGATCGCGTCGCCGTGGCCGATTTCGACAATCTTGGTCGCAAGCTTCTCGACGAAATATCGATCGTGCGAGACGAAGACCAGCGTGCCGCCATAGTCTTCGAGCGCTTCCAGCAGGATGTCCTTCGAGTCGAGATCGAGATGGTTCGTGGGCTCGTCGAGAAGCAGCGTGTTCGACGGAATCAGCAGCATGCGGGCGACTGCGAGCCGCGTCCGCTCGCCGCCGGAGAGGACGCCAGCCTTCTTGTAGATGTCGTCGCCCGAAAACAGGAACCCTCCGAGGATGTTCCTGATGGCAGGCACCATGCTCGTCGGCGAGTCCGCCGACATCGTCTCGTACACCGAGAGCGTTGGATTGAGCCGCGTCGCCTCGTCCTGTGCGAAGTACTGCATGACGACCTGGTGCCCTTCGCGCCGCGTCCCCGCGCCGGGAGCTTCCACGCCCGAAAGCATCCGCATCAGCGTCGACTTGCCGGCGCCGTTCGGACCCACGAGCGCGATGCGATCGCCGCGCTCGATCAGCAGGTTCAGCTTCGAGAAGATCGTTTTTTCGCCGTAGGCTTTGCGCACGTCGTGAAGCTCGAGCACCGAACGTCCGCTCTTCGCACACACGGGAAAGGAAAAATGGATGCGTTTGCGCTCGGGCGGCGCCTCGATCGGCACGACTTTCTCGAGCATCTTGACGCGGCTCTGCACCTGCGCTGCCTTCGTCGCCTGATAGCGGAAGCGATCGATGAACATCCGCACGCGCGCAATCTCCTCGTCCTGCTCGCGCTTCGACTTGCGCAGCTGATCCATGCGGGCGTCGCGTTCGACGATGTAATGCGAATAGTTGCCCGGGTAATCGGTCAGCTTGCGCAGGTTGAGATCGGTGATGCGGGTGACGACGGCGTCGAGAAAGAAGCGATCGTGCGAAACGAGGATGACTGCGTGCGGGTACGTGGAGAGATATTCCTCGAGCCAGTTCCGCGCCTCGAGGTCCAGATGGTTGGTCGGCTCGTCGAGCAGCAGCAGCGTCGGCCGCCCGAGCAGCAGCTTCGCGAGCGCGAGCCGCATCTGCCATCCGCCAGACAGCGACTCGGTCGGCTGCTCGAACGTTTCGTCAGTGAAGCCGAGACCTCGAAGCACCGTCGCCACTTTGAGGTCGATGGTGTACCCCTCCTCGATGCGAAAGCGATCCTGCAGAGCGCTGTACCGCTCGAGCATCGCCTCGTGTTCTTCGGATGACACCGATGCGTCGCCCAGCCGCTCTTCGATGGCGTGCATCTCGCGCTTCACGTTCAGCAGGTCGGCGAATGCCGCGCTCGCTTCGTCGATGATCGACCGCCCCGCATGGCTCAGGCCGTCCTGCGGCAGATAGCCGACCGTGAGTGAAGACGGCTTGATGATGCCCCCCTCGTCGGGGTCGTCGAATCCCGCCATCATCCTCAGCAGCGTCGTCTTGCCCGCGCCATTGGGGCCGCACAGGCCGACGCGTTCGCCCGACGTGATTTGCCAGGTGATGTCGTCCAGGAGCACACGCTCCCCGAACGATTTCGTGATGGAAGAAAGCTGAAGCACTCTTGTGGGATTAGGACGGTTCTCCGATGGCTTTCGCAGCGGCGGAGAGCACCTGCGGCACGCGAAACGGCTTGGTCAAGTATCCCGATACTCCGAGGTTGACGGCTTCGATTGCCGCGGTTTCGGTCGAGTAGCCGGTGATGATGATGACCGGCAGATCAGACTTCAAGCGTTTCGCTTCGCGGATGACGCTGAGGCCGTCGATCCCCGGCATCTTCAGATCCGCGATCAACAAGTCGTACGGGTACAGGCGCAGCCGCTCGAGCGCCGATCGCCCATCCGGCGCAGTATCGACATCGTACTCTGCGAGCGCCAGCGTCTTGGCGAGCAGATCGCGGATGCTCGCCTCATCGTCGACGACCAGGATGCGCGGGCGTTCTGCGGCCTGGCGCGCAACGGGCGCAGCGGCGGGGGCAGAGACCGTCGTGGCGCGCGCGCCGCCGCGCGGCCGCTGGCTGTCGAGCCACGCGTCGATGTCGCGCTTCCGGAATCGCCATTGCCTTCCGACGCGCACCGCGGGAATCTTGCCGGCCTTGATGAGCCGGTACACCGTGCGCAGATTGACCTGGAGGTACTCCAGTACCTCTTCGGTCGTCAGAAACGTCTCGTCCATTGATTAGTCCTATACCCCGCGCCGCGTGGCGTCCACATCCTCGATACTAACCGGTTTCGGCGGGAAGCTGCACGGTGAACACCGCTCCGCCTTCAGGATGATTCGAGGCCGAGATGCGTCCGCCGTGTTCCTGAATAATGCCATAGGCAATTGCCAGCCCGAGACCGGTCCCCTTTCCCACTTCCTTGGTCGTGTAGAACGGCTCGAACAAACGAGGCATCGCCGAAGCTGGAATGCCGTGACCCGTGTCCCGTATCTCCACGACGACCCGCGCTACGTCCCCTTCCCGACGAATCGATGTGCTGGTTTCGATGCGGCCGCCATTGGGGCCGATGGCCTGCTCGGCGTTGAGCACGATGTTGAGCAGCGCCTGGTGGAGCAGCAGAGGATCGCCTTTCACGCGCGGCAGCTCGTCGGAATGCCGCCGGACGCTCTCGATGTTCGCCGCGCGAAACGCCGGCGCCCGCAGCGAGAGCACGCGCGAGACCGCGGCGTTGATGCTGGTGCGCCGGCGCACCATGCGCCGCGATCCGGCGAACACCAGCAGGTTGCGCACAATCTTTGCGGCGCGATCGGCCTCGCGATAAATGCGCTGCATGTCCCGCCGAAGCGCCTTCGGAAAGGCTCCGGTGGCGCGCAGCAGCTCGAGATGGCCGAGCACGCCCTGCAGCGGGTTGTTCAACTCGTGCGCGATGCCCGCGACGAACTGCCCGAGTGCAGCCAGTTTTTCCGACTGCACGAGCCGGTTGCGCAGCTCGGCGCGTTCGGCCTCGAGCTCGGCCTGCGGTGTCACGTCGCGCGCAACGAGCACGACGCCGAGCGGCTGCCGATCTTCTCCGACGAGCGGCGTCAGCGTCATGAGGTACGTGCCTCGCAGCTTTTCGTCCTGCACTTCTGCCGAGACGATCTTCGGGGTCTGACCCCCGGGTTGACCGAGGGGATCAGACCCCAAGGACGCGATCACCTCCGCGGCCATTCTGCCCACCTCGGCGCCGAGTACCTCGGTCATGGGCCGATCGATCAGCGCCTGGCGCGTCATGCCGATCCTGTCGAGGAACGCGACGTTCATGTAGACGAGGCGGCCGTCCTGGTCGGAAACGACGACGAGATCGGCGAGCGAGTTGAACGTGTTTTCCAGCTCGCGGCGGGAGCGGAGCACCACGTCGAGCAGCAGGACATTTTCAATCGCGGCGGCGAGCTGTCGTCCCATCTCGTCTGCGCGCTCGAGCAGCTCCATCTGCGAGCCAGGTTCGATGCGGACCTCCTCCATCATCAGTGTGCCGAGAGCGCGGCGCCGGCCCTTTAACGGGATGGTGACCATCGCGGTCTGCGTGCCGCCCGGATTCGTTTTCGTGGCGCCAATCTCTGCGCGGTCGCGGCGCATTGCCGCGGCGGGTGCGAGCGCATCCGACGCGGGGATGCGACGCTCCTGCGTCAGATGGATTACGTCGGAGGAGGCGGAGAGGACGATCATGCCGGCGCGCCGATCGTGGAGCCAGACAGATGTGCGGTCTGCGTCGAACAACCGGTTTGCTCCGTTGCACAGCATTTCGAGCCCCGCGGACAAGGTGGTCGACGAGACATCACGGGCGAATGCTTGAAGCAGCTCCCGGAGCTCGACCTGCAGGTCGACTTCGCTCATCGCGTGCGCGCGGCTCAGGGCCAGCGTAAACGCATGCCCAACCGAAGCTGCCTGCCTCATCCGATCCGGGGCGGGCAGCTTCTCGCAGCCGATGACGAGTACCCCCATTGGATTCTGCATCTGCGCGAGCGGGACGAGGACCGCCGGCAGGGTGCCGAGATATTCGGGCGCGCCGCGGAGGACGCGCGAGACGTCCGCGACAAACTGCGGTTTTTCGTCCCTGAAGAGCGCTGCCGGCACCATGCGGGCCGGCCAGGGATGTGGAGGCAGGTGGTCGACACCGAACGCCGAGGTGGCCCGCAGGGTATCGCCGGTGCGGGAATACTGATAAAGAACGGAGCTTCGGCCCTCGACAGCGGACACGGCATGGTGGTGGAGCACCGGGAGCAGGTCACCGAGCCGGTCCGTGGCTGTGAGGGCCTGAAACAGGCTGGCCTCGCGTGACACGGAAACAGTGTAAATGCTTGGCGGTATCATGGGGAAAAGGCTTGCCTCGCAAGGAGACAGGCCAACAGGAGCGGCGGATCGTCTAATCCTTTGACGAATCAGGGCGGCCTGTAAAACATGACAACGATGGCGGCTGTAGTCCCGATGATACGGACCGACGAAGAGCTGGTCGCTCGATCGAAGACTGGCGACACCGAGAGCTTCAATCAGCTCGTCAAGCGGTGGGAGCGGCCTATTTTTGCGCTTGCGTATCGCACACTGGGGCGCGAAGAGGACGCACGCGACGTCACGCAGGAGACGTTCCTGCGCGCCTTCCGCGCGCTCGCCGGTTTCAAGGGCGACGCGAAATTTTCGTCGTGGCTGTATCGCATCGCGCTGAATCTGTGCCGCGACTGGATGCGGAAAGAGCGCCGGGCGCCGGTGGTGGCTGTGCCAGAGGGGGTCGAAGTCGAAGACCTCGCTCGCCGAGCGCGGTCCGGCCGAAACCGTCGAAGATCTCGCGGCGCGTGCCGAGCTGAGCCGCGAAGTGGCCAAGGCCATGGCGCACCTGCCCGACGAGCAGCGGCAGGCGATCGTCCTGAAGGAATATCATGGGCTCACATTTCAGGAAATCGCCGATCTCATGCGGTGCCCGCTCAGCACTGTAAAAACGCGCGTGTACCAGGGGTTGTCCACGTTGAGGAAGCAGCTCGGAGAGCAGATGACTCCGCGCCGTGAAAGCTGAAGGATTGGAACATGATTCACATCGCCGATAACCACGACGCCCTACTCGATTACCTCTACGAGGAAGGCGATCCTGCCGAGCGGCTGAAGGTTGCGAAGCACCTGCAGGAATGCGCCGCGTGCTCTGTAGCGGTGCTGGAGTTCCAGAACGTCCGTGGCATGTTGAGCGACTGGACGCCCCCCGCCGCAGACCTCGGGTTTCGCATAGTGCAGGACAGAGGACAGTCGCCGGGCGCGAGTCCGGATCACCGGTGGCGCCTCACGCCCAGGGCAATGCCGTGGCTGCAGGCTGCCGCCGCTGTCGTTCTGTTCGCTGCGGGCATGGCCGTGTCTCAGCTCAATGTGGAATACGTTGACGGCATGCTGCGAGTAGGCGCCGTAACGAGGATGCCGGCGGCAAACATTCGCAACGCGTCTATTACGCTGCAGCCCGAACGTGTGAACAGGCCGGAGCGTGCGCTCGATCCCGAGATCGAGCGCCAGGTTCTCGCACCGCTCGGGCCGAACGCGTCTCCGGTCGACACCGAGCAGTTGTTGCAGCGGGTGCGAGCGATGATCGATCAGAGCGAGCAGCGCCAGCAGCGCGAGCTCGCGCTGCGCCTGTCGCAGGTCTCGCGCGAGGTCGACACGCAGCATCAGGCCGACTTGCTGAAGATCCAGCAGGACTTCGGGCAGCAGCAGGAAGCGCTGGAATACCTTGTGAGGACGTCTGGGGGAGCGAAGTGAACGGAGCGATACCAGGGCTGGCGCTCGCCCTCGCCCTGTCTGCCGCGACTACGGCCGGCGCGCAAACGCGTGTGCGATCGGCGGTCGAACCATCATCGGCGCAGATACAGGCGCGCCAGCAGATCGCCGCGCTCGAGGGAGCGCTCGAAAATGCGGTGCGTGTGGGCACGATGATGCTCAACAAGCAGCTGCAGACCTCGAACACCGACAACATGGTGATGCTTGCGGGCCTGACGCGGGCGCGCGGCTTCCGCCTCGACGACTACGGTGTCGTGTTCGACGTCGAGTTCCCGTCGATGCGGCGCAGCATGGTGTGGAGCATGCAAAAGCTCGAGAACGCGAATGCAGGCAGAGCCGTGAACACCGCCGACATGTCGCCGACGCTCCGGCCGCGTGAGATTTACCAGACCGAGATTGCCAACGCGCTGGTCGACGCGATCCTCGACTACACGGGTTCAGTGGGCGTTGGCGCCAACGAATGGCTCACGATCGCCGCGCGCGAAAGCGTGCTGGATCGCCGGTTCGTGCCCGGCGATCCCAACGATACCGCGATCACGGTCATCCTGCGGATCAAGGGCAGCGATCTCCAGGCCCTCCGCGACCGCACGCTCACGCGGGAAGAAGGGCGCAAGCGGGTGGACGTGAAGCATTATTAGTCCCGCCCTGAAGCCGGACTCTACGGTGGCTGAAGCCGGACTCTGCGTTTTGGTGTCGAATAGAATATGCATATGCGCCGGACACCGACATTCCGTTGTGATTGCCGCTTCGTTGCTTCTCGCCGCCTGCGGCAGCAGTGCCAGCGAACCTATCAACAAGCTTGTCGAGCCGGTCGACGTGCGCACCGGCTGGTTCGACGCCGGTGTGGAGAACGGCATGAACAAGCTGCGTGCCGACCGTCATGCTGGCTCTCAAGAACGTCAGTTCCGACCCGGTCGCCAACGTGCAGTTGAACGCGGTCATCCGGCGCGTCGGCGAAACTGACGAGTGGGGCGGGGCCTTTCAGAAGGTCGTCGGCATGGAGCCGATTCCCCCGGGGGGCGCCACCAAACCCATCGTGCTACGGTCGAACCTCGGATACACTGGCATCGAACCGCGCGCGCAGATGCTGAAGAACAGCCAGTTTGTCGACGCTCACGTCCAGGTTTTCGCCAAGCACGGCGGCAATCAGTGGACGAAGCTCGGGGAGTGGCAAATCGCGCGAGAGATGCTCACTCAGTAGCGCTTCGTGCCTTCACCTGCCCACACATCCCTCGAGCGGCGCCTCGGGCCGTTCGACGCGGCTGCCATCATCGTCGCCAACGTCATCGGCGGCGGCATTCTGTTCACTCCGCCGCTGATTGCGTCGATGGTGCCTCATCCGATCTGGTTTCTTTCGACCTGGATCGCCGGCGGCGTGCTCGCGTTCTTCGGGGCCATGGCGTATGCCGAGCTGGCGGCGCTGCGGCCGCGCGCGGGCGGCGAATACGTGTACCTGCGCGAGGCGTTCGGGCCGCTCGCCGGCTTCATGACGGGATGGACGTCGTTTGTCGCGGGCTTCGCGGGCGCGCTCGCAGCGAGCGCGATTTTTCTCATCGTCGTCCTCGATCGGTTCATTCCGGGCGCGGCGAATTCGGCGCCGTTCTTCGTCATCCCGCTGCCGTACGTGCCATTGACGTTTTCGATGCACACGCTGCTCGCGATGACAGCGGTGTGGCTCTTCGCGATCGTCCACATCGTCGGCGTTGGCCCGGGGCGCGTGGTGATGAACGCGCTGGCGACGCTCAAGGTGCTCGCGCTGCTCGTGTTCATTGCGGCCGGATTCGCGGCCGGCGTGGGCTCGAGCGCGAACCTGCAGCAGGCGGCCGCATCGATCAGCCCGACGAACTGGCTGCTCGCACTCGTGCCGGTCATGTTCACGTATTCGGGATGGAACGCTGCCGCATACATGGCCGAGGAGATCCGCGATCCCGGACGCAACGTGCCGCGCGCGCTGCTGATGGGGACGATCGGCGTCATCATCATCTACGCGTTGCTGAACCTGATGTATCTCTATGCGATTCCGGTGAACGAGCTCGCGGCAGTCAAAGGCAGCGTGTTCGACTTCATCGGCGAGCGCATGCTCGGCGCGAGCGCCGGCAATATTCTCGCGATCGTCGCGATCGTGAGCCTCGCGGCTGGATTGAACGCGTGGACATTCGCAGGCCCGCGCATCTACTACGCCATGGCGCGCGATGGCGTCTTTTTTCCCTTCGCCGCGCGCGTGCATCCGAAATTCAAGACGCCGCACACGTCGATCGTCGCGCAGACAGCATGGGCCAGCATCCTGATACTGACGGGCAGTCTGGATGCGCTCGCCAACTACGTCGGCTTTGCCATCATGCTCTTTGCCGGCATCGCGGTCGCCGCGGTGTTCGTGCTGCGGGCGCGCGAGCCGAACGCGCCGCGGCCTTACAAGACGCTTGGTTATCCCATCGCGCCCGCAATCTTCGTGCTCGCCAGCCTCGCGATCGTTCTGAATGCCGTGTACCGCAATCCCGGACCGTCCGCGCTCGGGCTTCTCGTCATCGGCTCCGGCATTCCGCTGTACCTGTGGCTGACAAGCCGGCGGCCCTGACGCGCCGCTTGGGGTTCCAAGTTCCGGTTCCACGTTCCGGGTTCGAGGTGGGCGCGTGAATACCACGCGCGCGTCTTTTTTAAAAAAAGCTGCGCCGCTGTATTCGAGGGCGCCACCGCGAACCTGGAACTTGGAACCGGAACCCGGAACCGATAGACTGCAATCTAGTGATCCACGCCACCACGATTCTCGCCATACGGCACCGCGACCGCGCGGTGCTCGCGGGCGACGGGCAGGTGACCCTGGGCGACACGATCGTCAAACAGAGCGCCAAAAAAGTCCGGCGCCTCTACAACGACAGGATTCTCGCGGGGTTTGCCGGCTCGGCCGCCGATTCGTTTGCGCTGTTCTCGCGTTTCGAGGCCAAACTGGAACAATATCGAGGGAACCTCGAGCGCTCGTCGGTCGAGCTCGCGAAAGACTGGCGGACCGATCGCGCGCTGCGCCGCCTCGAGGCGATGCTCGTCGTGCTCGACAAGACCTCGATGTTCCTGCTGTCGGGCAACGGCGATCTGATCGAGCCGGACGAAGGGGTCGTGGGCATCGGGTCGGGCGGCCCGTACGCGCTCGCTGCCGCGAAGGCGCTGACGCGTCACACTGATCTCGACGCGCGCGCGATTGCCGAGCACGCGATGAACGTCGCGGCGTCGATTTGCATTTACACGAACGGCACGCTGGCAATCGAAGAGCTCTAATGGCTATTTCCTTACCCGAAACGTTCGCACCCGCAACCGGCACGCTGACGCCGCGGCAGATCGTCATCGAGCTCGACAAGTACGTCATCGGCCAGAAAGACGCGAAGCGGGCGGTGGCCATCGCGCTGCGCAACCGCATGCGCCGTCAGAAGCTCGCGCCGGACATGGCCGAAGACATCGTTCCGAAAAACATCCTGATGATCGGGCCGACCGGCGTCGGCAAGACCGAGATCGCGCGCCGGCTGGCCCGGCTGGCGCAGTCGCCGTTCATCAAGGTCGAGGCGTCGAAGTTCACCGAGGTGGGCTACGTCGGACGCGATGTCGAATCGATGGTGCGCGATCTCATCGAGCTGGCCGTCGACATGGTGCGCGAGGAACGGCTCGACGAGGTTCACAGCAAGGCGGAGCAGAACGCCGAAGAGCGGCTGCTCGACCTGCTGCTGCCGCCGCGCGCGACGATGGAACCCGACGACGCGCCGATGACGCCGCGCAACGTCGAGTTCATGCCCAACGTGACGGCGCAGGACTCGTGGAACACGACGCGCGAAAAATTCCGCGAGCAGCTTCGCGACGGGCGGCTCGATCAGCGCTCGGTCGAGCTCGAGGTGCGCGAGCGCGCGTTCCCGTCGTTCGAGGTCATCACGGGATCGTCGATCGAGGAGATCGACATCAACATCAAGGACATGCTGCCGGGCATCATTCAGGGGCGCACGCGCAAGCGGCGCATGAAGGTGCCCGAGGCTTTCGAGTTCCTGGTGCAGGAGGAAGAGAGCAAGCTCGTCGACATGGACAGCGTGGCGCGCATCGCCGTCGAGCGCGTCGAACAGAGCGGCATCATCTTCGTCGACGAGATCGACAAGATCGCGGGGCGCGAAGGAGGCGGACAGGGGCCCGACGTCAGCCGCGAAGGAGTGCAGCGCGACATCCTGCCCATTATCGAGGGCACCACGGTGAACTCGAAGTACGGGATGGTGCGCACCGACCACATCCTCTTCATTGCGGCCGGCGCGTTCCACGTGTCGAAGCCGTCCGACCTCATCCCCGAGCTGCAGGGGCGCTTTCCGATTCGCGTCGAGCTCGAGCCGCTCGGCAAGGACGATTTCGTGCGCATCCTCACCGAGCCGAAGAACGCGCTCGTGAAGCAGTATGTCGCGCTCATGGAGACCGAGGGCATCACGCTGCGATTCCTGGACGAGGCGATCGACCGCATCGCCGATTTCGCGACGCGCGTGAACGAGCGCACCGAGAACATCGGCGCGCGGCGCCTGCACACGGTGATGGAGCGGCTGCTCGACGAAATCTCCTTCGAGGGGCCGGACCTGCGCGAGAAACTCATCACGATCGACGCCGCGTACGTCGACCGGATGCTGGCTGCGATCGTGAAGAACGAAGATCTTTCACGCTACATCCTGTGATTCACCTCGTCGAACTTCCTGGACTCTCACGACTCCCTGCACACTCGCGACGGCGGCTTGCGGCGGGTCCTGTCACCGATTTTCCTTTGTCCGTCCTCGGGCCGACGGACGCGTGTACGGGGGACGGCCCTGCGCGGCGGACAAAGAAAAATCGGCGCCACCCACCGCAAACCGACATCGCCTCAGGACTCTTTGGGCTTTTCCGACTCGTCGAACTCTCCCGACTCTCCGGACTCTCGGTCGGACTCCTTGGACTCTTATTTCTCGCCGCATGCGGGCAGAAAGGTCCACCGCTCGCGCCTATCGTGTACCTCCCGCGGCCGGTGACCGAGGTTGTCGCGAAGCGGCTCGAAAACGACGTCGTCATTCAGTTCACCGTTCCTACACTCAACACCGACAACTCCGGCCCCGCGGATCTGCGGAAGGTCGAGGTCTACGCGCACACGGGACCGCTGCCCGCGCCGGCCGACTTCCTGAAGTACGGCACGCTCGTCGCGTCGATACCGATCAAGAAGCCGAAGACGCAGGAAGAACTCAAAGCGGAGAGCAAAGAGACGGGTGCGGACGGGCTCGTCCGCCGTAGCGCGCAGGCGCGAAGGCGGATGCAACGCCTGATGTTGCGGAGGCCACGCCGCAGGTAGCCACGACCAAGACACGAAATGCCGACCCGCAGGCTGGGATGATCGAACAGGGTTGGAAGGCGACCGTGCGCGAGACACTGACGCCGGAGCACAGGGAGCTTGGTCCGTGCCGCCGACGCGGCCGCGCCCGCACTCGGAGACGCCCGTCGTCGTCGAGCGGTTGGAAACTCCTGGAACGGTGAACTTCGATCTTGCGCCGCAGCGGTATTACGTGATCGCCGGCTTCAGCGACAGCCGCAATCGCCCCGGACCCTTTGCGGGGCCGATTCAGATTGCGTTGCTCGACCCGTTGAGCCCGCCTGAGAAAGTAGACGTTACCTACACCGCAGATGCAGTTTCCCTGACATGGCCCCGCCTGCCCGAAGACGTACCGGAGAAGCCGGGGGCGCTGGGTGCGCCAGGTGCGCCGGGTGCGTTGCGGCGGCGCCAGCCGCGGCAACGCCGCCGGCACTTGCGCCGGTCGATCGAGAGACCGACGGCACCGTTGAGTGGTATGCCGATATCGAAACCGAAGCGACAGAAGACGTGCTCGTCGCGGCCGTTGTCGCAAAAATCGCGACCGGCGCAAAGCCGAAACCGAGACCGCCCGCCGCGGCTGCGCCGCCAACGCCGAGGTTCGGCTACAACGTATACGAGCTGGGTGCCCCCAGCGCACCTAGCGCACCTACGGCGCGCAGCCCAGCGCCCCCAGCGCACCTAGCGCCCCCAACGCACCCAGCGCCCCTGTCGGACCCATCGCCCCGTTGAATGCCACCCTGCTCACTGCACCCAGCTTCAGCGATCCCCGTGTCGAGTTCGGTGCCGAGCGGTGTTATGTCGTGCGGCGTGTGGAAATGGCGGGCACTATTGGCATCGAGAGCGCACCGAGCAACCCGGCCTGCGTCACGCCGGTCGATACGTTCCCACCGGCGGCGCCGAAGTCGCTCGCGCATATCGCCGCGGGAAATGGCGTCAGCCTGCTCTGGGAGGCCAATACCGAGTCCGATCTCGGTGGCTACCTGGTCTTGCGCGGCGAGGCGCCAGGTGACAAACTTTCCCCTCTGACGCCCGCGCCGATTGCTGATACTTCGTTCCTGGACAGCACGGTTCGCCGAGGCCGCACCTACGTGTACGAGGTCGTTGCGGTTGATCGATCGACGCCGCCGAACCAGAGCGCGCCGTCGAACCGCGTCGAGGAGACCATTCGTTGACGGGACCGCGGCTGTTTCGAATCGATCACGAAGGAAACGCCCGGTACGCTGTGGAGTCCGGCGGCACGTATCGGCTGGTCGAAGGCGATGTGTGGGGCGGGCCTGGCGGGCCGCAGCAGCTCGTCGAATCGGCTGCGAAGTCGGGCCGTGAGGTGAAGCCGGCGCGCATTCTGTCGCCCGTGACGCCTTCGAAGGTCGTCGCCATCGGGTTGAACTACAAGGACCATGCGGCGGAGATGAACAAGCCGCTGCCGTCCGAGCCGCTCATGTTCATGAAGCCGTCGACCGCCGTAATTGGCCCGGACGATGCGATTCGCATTCCGCCGAACGTCGGCGAAATCCATTACGAGGCCGAGCTCGGCGTCGTGATCGGGACGCGGGCGTCTCGCGTAGCGGCCGATAAGGCTATGGAGCACGTACTCGGCCTGACGTGCCTCATCGACGTCACCGCGCGCGAGCTGCAGCGGAAGGAAATTCAGTACACGCGCGCGAAGGGGTTCGACACGTTCGCGCCGATCGGCCCGTGCATCGCGGTCGGGCTCGACCCGTCGGAGCTCGATGTCGAGGGGTGGCTGAACGGCGAGAAAAAGCAGGCGTCGAATACACGGCAGTTGATTTTCACGGTGCCGCAGATCGTCGAGTTCGTCTCGAACGTCATGACGCTGCTCCCGGGCGACGTAATCGCCACGGGGACGCCGTCTGGTGTGGGCCCCTTGAAAGGCGGCGATACCTTCACGGTGAAGATTCCAGGCATCGGCGAACTGAGAACCCTGTGGTAGGCGGTGGGTGGAGCGTGGGGGTAAGCGGTGGCGGTAGGTGGTGAGGCGGCTAAACGGAGGAGTTTTTATGAAGCTGTTTGTAGACACGGGCAACGTCAAGGAAATCCAGGCGCTGGCGGACATCGGCATCATCGACGGCGTGACGACGAACCCGTCGCTGATGGCGAAGGAGACCGGCGATTATCGCAAGACGATGAAGGAAATCTGCCGTATCGTGCAGGGTCCTGTCAGCGCCGAAGTGCTCTCCACCGATTGGGAGGGGATGCTGCGCGAAGGGCGCGACCTCGCCACGATCGACGAGCATATCGTCGTCAAAGTGCCGTTCACCAGAGACGGCGTGCGCGCGTGCAAGACGCTGTCGCACGAAGGCCTCAAGGTGAACGTCACGCTCGTCTTCTCGGCGGCCCAGGCGCTGCTCGCGGCGAAAGCCGGCGCGGCGATGGTCAGCCCGTTCGTCGGCCGTCTCGACGATATCGGTCAGACGGGCATGAGCCTCATTCAGGAAATCGTGGACATGTACCGGAACTATCCGTTCGAGACCGAGGTGCTCGTCGCGAGCACGCGTCATCCGATTCACATCATCGAAGCGGCCAAGATGGGCGCCGACATCTGCACCTGCCCGGCCAAGGTGATCGACCAGCTCTTCAAGCACCCGCTGACCGACATCGGCCTGGCGAACTTCCTCAAGGACTGGGAAAAGTCGCAGACCGCGCGGGTCTGATGAGCCGCGAGCGGCGTGGGGCGATGGGGCCCCGCAAGCGAACGGCGCGGAGCGGGGCGAGGGGCCCCCGCGACTAATTTTGGACCCGCACGATCCTCGTGCGTTCGTGCCTTCGTCCAGGCTCGACGAGCTCGAACGGCGGGCCGAGCTGGGTGGCGGTGAAGAGCGGCTGCAGCGCCAGCGCGCGGCCGGCAAGCTGACGGCGCGCGAGCGCATCAACCTGCTGTTCGACGCCGGTACCTTCGAAGAGATCGACAAGCTGGTCACACACCGCTGCCTCGACTTCGGGATGGCCGATCAGGTCATCCCGGGCGACGGCGTCATCGCCGGCCACGGCCGCGTCGGCGGACGCGCGGTGTATGCCTTCGCGCAGGACTTCACCGTGTTCGGCGGGTCGCTCTCCGAAACCAACGCCGCGAAGATCGTCAAGGTGATGGACCTCGCGATGAAGATGGGCGCGCCGATCGTCGGCGTGAACGATTCGGGAGGCGCGCGCATTCAGGAGGGCGTGCTTTCGCTCGGGGGCTACGCCGACATTTTCCTCCGCAACACCCTGGCCTCGGGGGTCGTTCCGCAGATTTCGGCGGTGATGGGGCCATGCGCGGGCGGTGCCGTGTATTCGCCGGCGATTACCGACTTCACGATCATGGTTCGCGGCTCGAGCTACATGTTCGTGACCGGCCCCGACGTCATCAAGACCGTGACGCACGAGGACGTGTCGAAGGAAGAGCTCGGCGGCGCGATGACGCACAACGAGAAGAGCGGCGTCGCGCATTTCGCCGTGGATGACGATCGTGCGTGCCTCGCGCTGATTCGCAGCCTGCTGGCATTTCTGCCGAGCAACAACCTCGATCCCGCGCCGCTTGTCGCGACCGGGGATTCGCACGAGCGCGAGGACGAGGCGCTCGATCGGCTCATTCCGTCTTCGCCGAATCAGCCGTACGACATGCTCGACCTGATTCATTCGATCGCGGACGCGGGAGACTTTCTCGAAGTGCACCAGCACTTCGCCCGCAATTTCATCGTCGGGTTTGCGCGGCTCGGCGGCAGGTCGGTTGGCATCGTGGCCAATCAGCCCGCGCACCTGGCGGGTGTGCTCGACATCGACGCGTCGGTCAAGGGCGCGCGATTCGTGCGCTTCTGCGACGCGTTCAACATCCCGCTCATCACGTTTGAGGACGTCCCGGGATTCCTGCCTGGCACGGCGCAGGAGTTCGGCGGGATCATCAGGCACGGCGCGAAGCTGCTGTATGCATTTGCCGAGGCAACCGTGCCGAAGGTGACCGTCATCACGCGCAAGGCATATGGAGGCGCCTACTGCGTGATGTCGAGCAAGCACCTGCGCACCGACTTCAACTACGCGTGGCCATCGGCCGAGGTTGCGGTCATGGGGCCCGAGGGAGCGGTCAACGTCCTTTACAAGAAAGAACTGGAGGCTGCGAAGGACCCCTCGGCCGAACGCGCAAAGCGGGTGGCCGAATTCCGCGACAAGTTCGCGAGCCCATTTGTCGCCGCGGCGCACGGTTTCGTCGACGAAATCATTCAGCCCCGCACGACCCGCAGGAGGCTGATTCTCGCGCTGCAGACCCTTGCCACGAAGCGCGAGAAAAACCCGCCGAAGAAGCACGGGAACATACCTCTGTGAAGGTGATCGGGATTAGGGTATCTGGGATTAGCGCGTCTAAGTGGCCGGAAATGCTAGAATTACAGACGCGCTGCCGCTCGTCCGACCCACTTGAACAAGATACTGATCGCCAACCGCGGCGAGATCGCCGTGCGGATTATCCGGACGTGTCGCGACATGGGGCTCGCTACGGTTGCGGTGTATTCAGCGTGCGACCGGAACGCGCTTCACGTGCGGCTGGCCGACCAAGCGCACGCCATCGGGCCTGACCAGGCTTCGGAAAGCTACCTTCGGATCGATAAGCTGATCGACGTGGCGCGTGTATCGGGCGCCGGCGGCGTGCATCCCGGCTACGGATTTCTGGCCGAGAACCCGGAGTTCGCCGAGGCGTGTACGAAGGCGGGTCTCACCTTCATCGGACCGGGCGCGAGGGCGATGCGCGCAATGGGAACCAAGACCAGCGCGCGAGATATCGCCGCGGCGGCCGGCGTACCCGTTGTTCCCGGAGGCGACACACCCGACGGCATCGGTTATCCGCTGCTCGTGAAAGCGGTGGCCGGAGGGGGCGGCAAGGGGATGCGCGTCGTACGCGCTGCCGGAGAGCTCGAGGCCTCGGTGAGACTCGCGCGCTCGGAAGCGCGCTCGTCGTTCGGCGACGACCGCGTGTATTTCGAGCGGCTGCTCGAGCGGCCCAGGCACATCGAGGTGCAATTGCTGGGCGACTTGCACGGCAGCATCGTGCCGTTCGTCGAGCGCGAATGTTCGATTCAGCGTCGGCATCAGAAGCTGATTGAGGAGACGCCTTCGCCGTCGGTGACGCCTGCGCTGCGCGCACGCCTGCTGTCGGCCGCCGCCGCGATCGGGCGCGCGTCTGGCTACACGAGCGCCGGCACGGTCGAGTTTCTGGTCGACGCAGCAGGCGACTTCTACTTTCTCGAGATGAACACGCGGCTGCAGGTCGAGCATCCCATCACCGAGGCCGTCACGGGCGTGGATTTTGTGCGCGCACAAATCGAAATCGCAAGGGGCGCACGATTGGCCGACGCATCGGTAGGGCTCGACCCCTCTGTAGGGCTCGACTCCTCTGTAGGGCTCGACCCCTCTGTAGGGCTCGACCCCTCTGTAGGGCTCGACTTTAGTCGAGCTACTGGCCATGCGATTGAGGTGCGCATTTATGCGGAAAACCCGGGCGAGGGATTCCTCCCGTCGCCCGGCAGGATCACCCGCCTTCGCGCGCCATCGGGGCCGGGCATTCGCGACGACAGCGGCGCCTTCGAGGGATGGACGGTGCCGACGGCCTACGATCCGCTTGTGTCGAAGGTCATCGCGTGGGCGCCGGACAGGCCCGGAGCCATCGCGCGGATGGTTCGCGCATTGACTGAGTACGACCTGCGCGGCATCAGCACGACGATCGGATTTTGCCGCGTCCTCGTCCAATCGCCCGACTTCGCCGCAGCCGACTTCGACACGGCCTATGTCGACCGGCTCCTCGAAGAGAATGGCAGGACGGGCGAGAAGAGCGGCGAACTGGAAGGGATTGCGGCCACTGCGGCGGCGATATGGGAGATGGAGAGGGTCCGCCTGAAGGCGGACACTACCGAAGCGACGGGCACCGAACCGACGGGCACCGAACCGACGACGGTAGTGTCCGGCTTCAGCCGGACCACACACGACTCTTTGTGGGCCGAGCGCGCGCGGCTGGAGTCGTTGCGGTGAATGTCGACGTCATCGTGAACGGCCGCCAATGGACAGTGGCGGTCGAGCCGGCTGTGCCGGAAGGCCGGCTCACCGTCACGATCGAGGGTGTGAGCCGCGCGATCGATGCGTCCTGGATCGACCCCGACACGCTCTCGATCGTTGATGGCCGCGCGGCGCACGAGATTCGTTTTCATCGCCGCGACGAGCAGGGTGCGATTGGCGTGGAAATCGGCGGCGAGTTGTTCGAAGCCGTTGTCGCGCGCCACGCGCGACTGAAGTCGCGCCCCACCGTGATGACGAGTGGGTCACGGGGCGGTGCTGTCGCAGGGCCTGGCTCTAGCCAGGCGATCAAGTCACCCATGCCGGGTCGCGTCGTGCGCGTGCTCGTAACCATCGGCGATCGCGTCACTGCACGACAGGGTGTCGTCGTGGTCGAAGCCATGAAAATGGAAAACGAACTGCGGACATCCACAGACGGCGTCGTCAAGGAAATTCTGGTGGCGCCTGGTACGGCTGTCGAAACAGGCGCCGTTCTTGTTATCGTGGGTCAGTAGTTCGAATGCCCCTAAGGTTCAAGCGCTTCGAGCGAATCAGGTCGCACTTCGCGTTTCGCTTCACGAAGATTGGCGTCGTCGTGTTGGCGACGACGCTCGCCGTGGCGATTGTCGCGACGCTGACGCTCGATCTCGGTCCCGGACTGCGCGGGCTCGCCGAGCGCGAGGGTTCGAAGCGCGTCGGCCGCGCAATGCATATCGGCCGGCTCGGCGTCCGCCTCTTCAACGGCAAGTTCGTGCTCGAAGACTTCGTGATCGAGGGCCTCGAGCCTGGTCATCGCCCCTTCCTCACGGCGAAGCGGATCGACGTTTCGCTTGCCTGGGATGCGATGTTCCACCGTGAAGTGCTGCTCGATTCGATCGAGATGACCGACTGGCACATGGTCCTCGAACAATGGGCAGGCGGCAAGCACAGTTTTCCGAAATTCAACATGGGCGGCGGAAGCGGCCCCCGGCGCTTCGTCACCACGATGCAGTACGTGCGGACGAAAAATGGAACGGTGACGTTCGACGATCACGGGTCGCGGTGGGGCACGGTGGCTCGCAACCTCGACATCACCGTCACCAAGTTCGCAGGCTATCGCGGCGAGGCGAACTTCCACGGCGGCACGGTCTGGATACAGGACTACGTGCCGATGAGCATGTCGATGACTTCTGTCTTCCGCGTCGAGGAAGGCATCGTCCATTTCGAACGGATGAACCTGATTACCGACGGGGCGGTGTCGAACATCACCGGCGATGCCGACATCAAGAACTGGCCGGAGATGACCTATAAGGTGAAGTCGACCGTCGACTTCAAGCGCATGCGGGAGCTCTTCTTCGCAAAGGACGACTACACGCTGTCGGGCGAAGCGCGCTTCAACGGCGTCTTCCATCTGTTCAAGGGCGGACGCGCGTTGACCGGCGATTTCGAGAGCGACGTCGCGGGCCTGCAGATCGGTGGCCTGGACTACGAGTTCCCAAAGCTCAGGGGCAGGCTCGGCTGGTTCCCCAACCGTTTCGAAGTCACCGACACGACAACCGGTCTTTTATGGCGGCGAAGCAAGCCTGACATATTCGATCCTGTCGTCGGGCAAACCGGGACAGCCGTCGGACGCGCGTTTCGACGCTGAGTGGCGCAACGTCGATATCGCCGACTACAGCGATTTTCTGGCGATGGAGGGGTACGACTGGCTGGCAGATGGAGCGGACGGAACTTGCTGCAGTGGCCGCTCGGCCGTTTTCGCGAGCGTTCGGGCGACGGCTACTCCGCGCTGATTCCGCCTGCGGGCGCTGAGGTACTCGCCGGCACGCGCGCGAGTCAGTTTGCGAGCGGCCCCGACAGGGGTGGCATGCACCCGGCGATCGGCCACCTGCCTGTCGCGGGAGAGGTGAGCTATCGCTACGATCAGCACTGGCTCGAATTTTCCGACGGTCGATTTTCAACGCCCGAAACGGATGTGACGTTCAGCGGGCGCACGGCGTGGGGCGACAACTCGCGGATTCCTTTTCATGTGAGCAGCACGGACTTGCAGGAAAGTGACCGCGTGCTGGCCGCCATGATGACGGCGTTCGGAGCGCCGACCAATCCGATAACGGTCGGCGGCACCGCGGAGTTTTCGGGCGTCATGACCGAGTCGCTCAGCCGGCCGCGCGTCGAAGGGCATTTCGTCGCCGAAGACATGCGCGCGTTCGACGTGACCTGGGGAGATGGAGAAGCCGGCCTCGTCATTCAGAACTCGTATGCCGAAGTATCCGGCGGTCGCATGCAGAAGGACGGCAGCGAGATTGCCGTCAACGGGCGGTTCTCGCTCGGATTTCCGCGGCGCGACAAAGGCGAAGAGATCAACGGCCGCATTCGCGTGACGAAGTGGAGCGCTGTGGATTTCAAGCATGCCTTCGACATCGAAGACTACGACGTCGAAGGCATCGTGTCGGGCGATACCACCTGTACGGGCCGTATCAAGGCCCATTCGGCTTCGGCACGTTGACGATCAACGACGGTCTCGCGTATGGAGAGCCGTTCGAGACGGCGACCGGCTCGCTTCGCTTCGAAGGCAACGGCGTGCGCATCGACGGCATTCAGATGCGGAAGAGCGGCGGCACCGCGGACGGTGCGGCGTTCGTCGGCTGGAATGGCACCTACTCGTTCAACGCCACGGGCCGGCGCATCCCCCTGGAAGGCGTCAAGGCGATGGCTTATCCGCAGGCGCCGCTGACAGGGCTGCTCGAATTCAACGCCGACGGCTCCGGCACGTTCGAGGCGCCGCGCTATCAGTTTCGCGCGCGCATCCGCGACCTGTTCGTCGCCGACGAAGGGGTCGGCGAAGTGACGGGCCGCGTCGAGGTGCGCGGCGACAGCATGAGGATCGACATGGAGGCCGCCTCGCCGCGCCTTGCCGTGTCGGGCACCGGCCGCATCGATCTCACCGCGGCGAAGAATGCCGACGTCACGCTGCGCTTCACCGATACATCACTCGATCCCTACGCGCGCGCGTTCGAGAAGCGCATCTCGCCGTTCACGACCGCGGTGGGCAGCGGTACGCTTCGCGTCATCGGCGAGCTTGCGAACCCCGAACGGCTCGTCGTCGACGTGATGTTCGACCAGTTGAACATCCGCACGTTCGACTATCCGCTGCGCAATGCAAAGCCGATTCGCGTGCTCATGAGCAACAACTTCGTCCGCATCGACAACATGCAGTTTGTCGGCGACGGCACCGAGCTCGACGTGACCGGCACGATGGACTTGAATGCACGTCGCGTGGCCGGTCTGGCGCGCGGAAGTGCGAACCTCGGCATCCTGCAGGGCGTGTACCGCGACATTCGCAGCTCTGGCAACGCGGAGCTGACTGCACAGGTCAGCGGCTCGCTCGACGCTCCTATCATTCTCGGCCGCGCGACCATCGAGAACGGCCGCCTGCGGTACTTCTCGCTGCCGCACTCGCTCGACGCCGTAAACGGCACGATCCTGTTCGACTCGCGCAACATCAGGCTCGACGGCCTCACGGCACGTGTGGCCGACGGCCAGGTGAGCTTCGATGGCCGCGTCGGGCTCGACGGCTATGCGCCGACGGATCTTGCGCTGACCGCCACCGGACGCAACATGCGCCTTCGGTATCCCGAAGGTATTCGCTCGGAAATCGACGCAGATCTTGCCCTGACTGGCCGCGTGGCCGCGCCCGTCCTCTCCGGGCTGGTCACCGTGCAGAACGCCGTGTGGACAACGAGGTTCGACACAGGCGGCAATCTGTTCGATTTCGGAGGCGGGAACGGCGGCGGAACTCCTATCGTCGCCGCGGCGCCGTCGGACGGCAAGATGCCCCCCGTTCGTCTCGATGTGCGGGTGATCGCGCCGGGCACGCTTCGCATCGAGAACAATGACGCGAACATCGTCTCGAGTGCCGACCTCACGTTTCGCGGGACGTACGAACGGCCCATCATGTTCGGCAGCGCGGAGATCTCGCGCGGCGAGTTCATCTTCGAAGGGCGCCGCTACGTCGTGACGCGCGGGCGGGTCGATTTTACAAACCCTGTCCGTATCGAGCCGACCTTCGACATCGCCGCGGAGACGCAGGTCCGCGTCCCCCGGCAGACCTATCGCGTCATGCTGAGCGCGTCGGGGACGATGCAGCGGCTGCGTCCGGTGTTCAGCTCGGATCCGCCGTTGCCGCAGGTCGACGTGGCATCGCTGCTGCTGGGTGACCTTGCGACCGGTGAGGATGCCGACCTTCGGGCCCTCTCGAGGCCCGACATCACCGAACAGCAGCTGGTGCAGGCGCGCGTGGCGCGCATGTTGGTGAGCCCCATCTCGGGCCAGATCGGAGAGGTTGTCGAACAGACGTTTGGCGTCGACACCTTCCAGCTGACACCGCTCGTGAGCGATCCGACGCAACAGTCGTCGCGCTTCAATCCCTCGGCACGTCTCACAATCGGCAAGCGCATCTCGAGCCGCGCCTACCTGACCTTCTCGCGCAGCATCAGTTCGACGAGCGACCAGATCATCCTGCTGGAATACGACCAGACCGACCGCATTTCGTGGATCCTGACGCGCAACGAGGACGACAGCTACGCGCTCGACTTGCGTGTGAGGAAAGAATTTTGACGTGGTGCAAGGGTCCGGCTGGAGCCGGACTCTCCCTGCTATTCCTTCTTCTGCTTGCACGACCCGCCGAACCGGCCGTTGCCGACTACATCGGCAAGCCTGTAGTCGAGGTGCGGCTGCAAATGAGAGGCGCCGCCGTGCAGGACGCCGAGCTCATCGAGATTATCGAAACGCGCGTGGGCGCGCCGCTCGCCATGATCGAGGTACGCGAGAGCATGGCGCACCTCTTCGGCCTCGGCCTGTACCAGGACGTGCAGGTGGATGCCTCGCTGCGAGGCGACGGAGTGGTGCTGACCTACAACCTTCTTCCGGCCCAGCGTGTCCGCCGCATCGTTTTTGAAGGGACGCTGGGCCTTCCCGAAAACGACCTTCGTCGCATCATCGTCGAGCGGCATGGCGCCTCCCCGTCGCTCGCGCGTTCCAGCCAGGCCGTGGCCACGCTTCAAGCGGTCTACCGCGATCGCGGTTACCCGAACGCCGAAATCGCCGTGCGAGCCGGAGGCGAAGCCAACGCGTCGAACGCGTCGATGGTGTTCAGCGTGCGCCCAGGCGCCCGCTCCCTCATCGGCGCCATCGACGTGCAGGGAGCGCCGCGCCAGCCCGTGCCGCAGGTGCTGGACGCCCTCGACCTTCACGTTGGCGACGAATACGACGGCGTCGAGGTCGACGAGCGGCTCCTCAAGTATGCGAACAACTTGAGAGCGGAGGGTTACTACGAAGCGCGTGTGCTGCAGCTCCCCCGATACGTCGAGGGCGACGCGACCGTGAACATCGTGCTGAGCATCGAGCCGGGACCGCGCGTCGAAATCATCTTTGAAGGCGATCCTCTGGCCGCAGGCGACCGCGATCGTCTCGTGCCGATCGCGCGCGAGCACTCGGTGGACGAAGATCTGCTCGAGGATTCGAAGTTCGGCATCGAGCGGCACTTCCGCGAACGCGGCTACTGCAATCCGCGGGTCGACTACCAGCGCGGAGGGCTCGATCCCGCGAAGCCAGACGCTGCTGCCAATGTGCTGCGCGTCACGTTTACCGTCACGCGCGGCCCGCAGTGCATGGTCGAGCAGGTCGAGGTGACGGGTAACACGCTGCTCGCCTCGGCCGAGCTGGCGCCGCTCGTCGTCACCAAGGCCGGCCAGCCCTTCAGCGACTCTACCGTTGGTGGCGATGCGCTGCGAATTCAGGGCTACTACCGTCAGCGCGGGTTCACGGCCGTAAAGGTGACTTCTCAGGTCGAGCGTCGCGAACCGAAGGCCGGCACCGAGTTCGTGCGGGTCGGGCTCGTGATCGCCGAGGGCGTCCGCTCCGTCATCGACTCCGTGAGGTTTCAGGGCAACATGGCATTCGATGCCGACACGCTGCGGCGCGCGATTACATCAGCTCCGGGGCAGCCGTATTTCGAGCCGCAGACTTCCGGCGACGCCGACAGTATCGCCCTGCTGTATCTCAATCGCGGCTACCCGGAAGTAAGCGTGGAACCGGCGCCGAAGGCCATCGGGGATGGATCGAAGGTCGAGCTCGGCTTCGTGATTCACGAGGGGCCGCAGATTCTGATCGATCACGTGCTGATCGTCGGCAACCAGCGGACGTCGCGCGAGACGATCCTGCGCGAAGTACAGCTGAAGAGCGGTCAGCCGCTCTCGCAGCAGCAGGAGGACGAGACGCGCACGCGCATCACATCGCTCGGGCTGTTCCGGCGGGTCGACATCTCCTACCTCCAGCTTCCCGGTGAGCAGAACCGCCGCGACGTCGTCATCACCGTCGAGGAAGCGCCGGTGACGACGATCAGCTACGGCGGAGGGTTGGAGGGCGGCAAGCGGCTGGTGCGATCGTCGGAGACCGCCGACGCCGTCGAGCAATTCGAGTTCGCGCCGCGCGGGTTCTTCCAGGTGAGCCGGCGCAACCTGTTCGGCAAGGACCGATCGCTCGATTTGTTTACGCGCGTCAGCTTACGCCCGAAGGGGGTCAGCGCGACTCCAACCACTCCCATCACGGGTGCGACGGTTGAAGAGGGCGGATACGGCTTCAACGAATACGTCGCGCGGCTCACCTACGGCGAGCGGCGTATTCTCGGAACCGACGCCGATGCCACGATCAGCGGGGGCGTCGAGCAGGGCGTGCGGTCGAGCTTCGACTTCAACCGGCGGGGCGCCAGCGCCACGATCACGAGGCGCCTCAACCGTGCGCTGGCCGTCAGTGCACGCTACGGCATCGACCGCACTCGGCTGCTGAACATCAAATCGAACTTCGCTGCGCAGCCCGAGATCGATCGGCTGTTTCCGCAGGTCCGTATCTCGAGTGTCGCGTCTTCGGTGATTCGCGATACGCGCAACGACCTGATCGAGCCGACTGGGGGAAGCCTGGTGGGCGCCGACGCCGAGCTCGCCGCCAGGCGCATCGGTTCGGAAGTCGGATTTCTCAAGACGTTCGTGCAGGGGTTCACCTACCGGCGGCTGCACCGATCGAATTCGTCCATTCTCGTGTTCGGCGGGCGCATCGGGCTGGCGCACGGCTTTCCGCGCGAGCTGAGCAGCGACGGGTCGACGATCATTCTGGACGACCTGCCGGCGAGCGAGCGATTCTTCGCAGGCGGCGACACCACCGTGCGCGGCTTCACGCTCGACCGCCTCGGCACACCGCAGACGATCGACCAGGATGGCTTCCCGACGGGTGGTCATGGACTGATTGTCTTGAACCTCGAGGCACGCGTGCCGATTCGCGGCGGAATCGGTGCGGTCGCGTTCGTCGATGCCGGCAACGTCTGGCGGCTCGTATCGGACATGGATATCACGCAGATGCGCGGCGCCGTCGGCTTCGGCCTGCGCTATCGTTCGCCCGTGGGGCCGATTCGCGTAGACCTGGGCATCAAGCTCGATCGCCAGGTGCTGCCGACGGGAGAGCTCGAACGCCCAACAGCGCTGCACATCTCACTGGGACAAGCGTTTTGATGATGGAACTTACCCCGAGGGCGCGCCGAGCACTCGTAGTCGCTTTTTGCTCTCTGCTCTCTGCCCTTGGCACTGCCAGTGTCAGGGGCGAGGTTATCGACCGTGTCCTCGCCATTCTTCCGGGGCAAATCATTACGCTTTCCGACGTCGAGGCGGCGCTCGACCTGGGACTGGTCGAGGTGCCTGCCGACGCGGAGCGCGTCGCTGGAGGAGTATCAGCCGTCATCGACCGTGTGTTGATGCTGAACGAAGTGCGGCGCGTGACTCCGGCGGAACCGTCGCCTGTCGCGATCGACGCGCGCGTCGCGCGCATTCGTCAGCGGTTCGCCGGGCCGGCAGACTTGTCGCGCGTGCTCGCGGCGAGAGGGTTGGACGAAACGGTGCTGAGGCTGTACGCCGCCGACGATCTGCGCCTCGCATCCTATCTGGACGAGCGGTTTTCCGCCGCCGCGCAGCCGACCGACGAAGAAATCAGGCAGGCCGGCGAATCCGCGCGCCAGCGTCTGACCGACGATCGCCGTCGCACGCTTGTCGGAGCATGGACAGCAGAGCTGCGTCGCCGCGCGGACGTGACTGTACTCCCGTAACTAGAATCTGAAATCTGGAATCTAGAATCTGAAATCCAGATTGTAGCTTGTAGTTTCTAGTTTCTAGATTTTAGATTTCAGTTTCCAGTTTCAGATTGAGTTTCTAGTTGCCAGAAACACGAATATTTCCGCTGCATTGAACCCGCTGTGGCTCACCACAGGTGCGACGATGCTGCGCCGCGAGATGTAAATCCACCCCCAGAACGCCCCGAGCAGTGCTGTGGCCAAAACGGCATCCCAGCCTTGCAAGCTGTGGCCCAGCCCGAAGACCAGGCTGTACAGGATTAATCCCAGGTACGCGCCGCCGAGATATTGCTCGAAGCGGTGCACGATGAACGCGCGCTGGATCTCCTCGCGGAGGCCTCCGCTGATCGTGGCCACGACCGCGAGAATCAGCGCCTGCGCGGGCGTTTGAATCAAATCCTGTAGCGGGTTCTCCTTCACGTTGTGGAGGGAAGGAAAAAACATCCGCGCAGCCGACAGGACGACCACAGCGATCGCAAACACCGCCGCCGTGAGCCCTACGCCAAGCTTGATTTCGTGGCCGACCGGGCGCGCGCCGAGAAATACGTCCTGCGGACGCTCGCCTCGCCGGCGAAGCAGCCAGAAAATGAGCGCGATGATGAGCGTCGCGTCGACGAGCAGCAGCGTCGCGATATAGGCGAACGACAGCCGCCCTCCCACCAGCGGCGTGAATCCTGCCAGCGCGAACATGTAGGCCAGGGCGAGCTGCGACGGAATTCCCGAACACAGGAGAATTTCGAGGATTGCCGAGACGCGAGCTGCTGCAAGCGGATGCGGCGGGTGTTCTAGGAGAGGTTGGCCGGTAGGATCCAACGCATCTGAATTCTAGCCGCGAAACCGAAAAAACCGTGATGCGCCCGCCTCGCCGAAGCGCTGCAGGCGCGAAAGCGGGTGTGGATATATTGCGTTCGACCTAAAAACGAAGCACAATATATAGTGTTATTTGCGCTTGACAACCCCTTGGGGCGGGCGCATATTTGACCGCCTGAGCGCGAACAGAAAATCGCGAGATTCTTCCCGGTGTCTCGCAGAACCAAGCTCAAAGGCGAATTCTCCCTAGACAGCGAACGTTCGCTCTGGCCGCGTATTTTCATCCTTCGACGGAGCTCAGGATGTCCCGAGCAAGGTCGAGGGACAATCGTTCGTCTGGTAGCCTCGGGGCGGAGGCCGGGCCAGGAAGCGGAGGGCGAGAATGGAACGAGGCGCAGCTCACAACATCACAGGGATTGAGCAGCCGACAGCGCAGGGCAGTGACAGCCGCGCGCAGGATACGTCACCGGCCGGAGACAGCCGAACGGCGTCTCCGTCGCCGGGTCTGGAATTTCCGCGCGTCTTTACGTTGCCGGGTGTCGACCCGTTCGACGAGGTCACCTGGGAGCAACGGTCGGCCGTCATTGGCAACGAGCGCGGCGAGGTGGTGTTCGAGCAACGCGACGTCGAGATTCCGTCCTTCTGGTCCCAGCAGGCGACCAACATTGTCGTCTCGAAGTACTTCCGAGGGCAGATTGGTACGCCCGAGCGCGAGAACAGCGTCAAGCAGCTGATCGGCCGCGTGGTGGATACGATTACCGCGTGGGCGCGCAAGGACGGCTACTTCGCATCGGAAAATGATCTCCAGAGCTTCAGCGCCGAGCTGAAGCACCTCCTCGTCTATCAGAAGGCGGCTTTCAACAGCCCGGTTTGGTTCAACTGCGGGTTCGAAAAGGCGCCGCAGTGCTCGGCATGTTTCATCAACTCGGTCGACGACACGATGGATTCGATCCTGACGCTGGCGCGCACCGAAGGAATGCTTTTCAAGGGCGGGTCCGGGACCGGATCGAACCTCTCGTCCATCAGATCGTCCAAAGAGGTCCTCGCGGGCGGCGGCACCGCGTCGGGTCCCGTCTCGTTCATGAAGGGCTACGACGCGTTTGCAGGGGTCATCAAGTCGGGCGGCAAGACGCGCCGCGCGGCGAAGATGGTCATCCTCAACGCCGATCATCCGGACATCGTCGAGTTCATCAACTGCAAGGTCGAAGAAGAGAAGAAGGCGTGGGCGCTGATTGACGCCGGCTACGATGGCTCGTTTACCGGTCCGGCGTACGCCTCGGTCTTCTTCCAGAACTCGAACAACAGCGTGCGCGTGACCGACGAGTTCATGCGTGCGGTCCTCGACGACGGGAACTGGTCGACCAAGGGGGTGCGGACCGGGGCGGTGATGGACACGTACAAGGCAAGAGACTTGATGCGCCTTATCGCCGAGGGCACCTACATCTGCGGCGACCCGGGCATGCAGTTCGACACGACGGTGAACGAGTGGCATCCCTGCTCGAACACGTCGCGCATCAACGCGTCGAACCCGTGCTCCGAGTACATGTTCCTGGACGACTCTGCGTGCAACCTGGCGTCGATCAACCTGATGAAGTTCGTCCGCCCGGATGGCGAGTTCGACGTCGAGGCGTACAGGCATGCGTGCCGCACGCTCATCACGGCGCAGGAGATTCTCGTCGACAACTCGAGCTATCCGACGCCGGCGATTGCGAAGAACAGCCACGCATACCGGCCGCTCGGCCTCGGCTATGCAAACCTGGGCGCGCTGCTCATGTCGCGCGGGCTGCCGTACGACAGCGATGCCGGCCGCGACTACTCTGCGGCGCTGACCGCCATCATGACGGGAGAGGCGTACTCGCAGTCGTCGAGGATTGCCCGCGACCAGGGTGGACCGTTCGCAGGCTACGAGTCGAACCGCGAGCCGTTTTTGCGGGTGATGCGAAAGCACCGTGATTCGGTGAAGGGCATCAATCAGAAGCACGTGCCTGCCGAGCTGTACAACGCCGCGAAGCAGGTGTGGGACGAAGCAGTGCGAATGGGCGAGCTCTACGGCTATCGCAATGCCCAGGCCACCGTGCTCGCGCCTACCGGAACCATCGGCTTCATGATGGATTGCGACACGACGGGCGTGGAGCCGGACATCGCGCTGGTGAAATACAAGAAGCTGGTCGGCGGAGGGTTGATGAAGATCGTCAACCAGACCGTGCCGATGGCGCTCGCCAAGCTCGGTTACACCGAGCCGCAGATCAAGGCCATCGTCGACTACATCGATCAGCAGGAGACCATCGAAGGGGCTCCGGAGCTGAAGGACGAACATCTGCCGGTGTTCGACTGCGCGTTCAAAGCGCGCAAGGGCGAGCGGTCGATTCACTATCTCGGCCACATCCGGATGATGGGCGCGACGCAGCCGTTCATCTCGGGCGCGATCTCGAAGACGGTAAACGTGCCGAAGGAAGCGACCGTCGACGAGATTATGGAGGCATACATCGAGTCGTGGCGGCTCGGCGCGAAGGCCGTGTCGATTTACCGCGACGGCAGCAAGCGGACGCAGCCGCTGAACACCTCGAAGGACAAGACGCAGGCAGAAGTGGAGAAGGTGGTCGCGAGCATGGGTCAGCCCGTGCGCAGGCGGCTGCCCGACGAGCGGCAGTCGATTACGCACAAGTTCGACATCGCCGGCCATGAAGGCTATATCACGGTAGGGCTCTTCGAAGACGGGCAGCCCGGCGAGCTCTTCCTCGTGATGGCCAAGGAAGGCTCGACGATTTCTGGCTTCGCCGACGCCTTCGCGCAGGCGATTTCCTACGCGCTGCAGTACGGGGTGCCGCTGCAGGTGCTCGTAGACAAGTTCAGCCACGCGCGCTTCGAGCCGTCTGGCATGACGCGCAACCCGGACATTCGCTTCGCGAAGTCGATCGTCGACTACATCTTCCGCTGGCTGGCGACCAAGTTCCTCTCGAACGAAGCGCAATATCACGCGGGGGTGAACAACAGGGAAGAGCGAAGGGAAGAGTCCAGAGTCGAAAGTCCAAAGGCTGAGTCGAGAACCGAGGCGAGGTCGGCCTCTGCAGCTCCGAAACCAGCGCCGCCGGCGACCTCGTATGCGGCGGCGGCGATCCAGAACCAGGAGGACGCCCCGCCGTGCAGCATGTGCGGGTCGATCATGGTCCGAAGCGGCAGCTGTTACAAATGCGCGAACTGCGGCTCGACGAGCGGGTGTGCCTAGGGAAGAAGTTCCGGTCGCTCACCGCAAAGACGCGGGGACGCAGAGAGCGATAACGAAAAACGAAAAACGAAGAAGGAATAGACCTAAAGGGCCGACGCGAAAGCGTCGGCCCTTTTTATCATGTCCCCCTGCACTGTGTCTCTGTCGCTTGACACGTACGGCGATCCGGTATACGAAACGTTGCGATCGCTCGTCGGCGAACCGCGTGCGAGTCGAGATACCGCGCTTCTCGGGTCGCTGGTTCGTGATCCTCACCTGGTTTTCGGCGTCAACCATTCGTTGATAGGAGGAGCGCGTGATATCTCTGCTCAGATGCGCAGCCGCACTGTTCGCAGTGTTCTGGTTCAGCCTGCCCGTGCAGGTCCAGTCGTCAATCCCGGGGTTGTCCGGTCCGCGAGACACGCGCAGTGCGGCGCGGTTCCAGACGCCGGTCGTCGCGGGTGGGAGCGCGGCCAATGCGCTGACGCCGGCCGAACGGGCTGCGGGCTGGACGCTCCTGTTCGACGGACGATCGTTGGCGGGGTGGCAGCCGAGCGGGCAGGCCGTATGGTCCGTCGAGGACGGGATGATCATTTCCCGCGGAAAAGCGCCGGGGATTCTCAGAACGATCACCACCTACCAGAATTTCGAGCTGAAAGCCGACTTCTGGGCCGACGACACCATGAACAGCGCGATTTTCGTCCGCTGTCCCTCGGAACTGAAGACGGACCTGTCGTCGAAGACCTGTTACGAGGTAAACATCTATGACCCGCACGCGTCGTGGCCGACGGGCAGCGTGAACGAGGTGCAAACCACCTTGCCCGAGCGGATTCAAACGGCGGGCAAATGGAACTCGTACGAGATCATGCTCGAGGGCAGCAGAATCGCCGTCAAGTTAAACGGGAAAACCACGGTTGATGCGAGGAACGACCTGTTTACCAGTGGGACCATCGCCCTCCAGGCAAACGGCCCCGGATCAGCGGGCGGGGCAATCAGGTTTCGGAATATCAGGATTCGTCCGATGTGATCGATACGAGGCGGGCATCGGGGTCGCCTCAGGTCCCCCCGTTCACGACTTCTCGACATACTCAGCTTTTGTAGGTCCGTTCAGCTCCGGTACGGCCGCGCTGACCACGCGATCACACGCGCTCAAATGCGATCGGCAAGGTGAGTCGGTATTGATGCTGCCTCTTCGATGATCCACTCATGGCCGCACTTTCCACAGCGCCAATCGAGGGCGGTGCTTCGGCCTCGCCATGAGACCCGCACCAGGGTCATCAGGAGGACGTTTGCGCAGTTGGGGCACTTAGGGCGGTTGTCGGGGAGGTCAGTTCTTGGCTCAGTCATGCACCGAGAAGCTTAGAACTTTCAAAATCGCTGCAGTGTAGCTGCCGTGTAAATAAACGTAAAGAAGGGGTGAACGATGGCCGACCTGGGCCGATGAGCGCCGGGGTTGTGGCGGCTCGGCGCGTGGGCTTCGCTTGTAGCAATAGCTTCTGGATGTTGCGTTGGGGACACCAGCCTTCGCTCGCCTGCAAGAACGCACGTCGGTTGGCGCATCCGCAATCTACGGTCGGTCCCGAAGGATCGCAGCCATCAGTCGCGGATTTCTGCGTCCGTGAAAGATCCCCAACACCCAAAGCGGCTTCTCGTCTGGTGCGTAGGCAATGAGGTACTGGTCGCGCGCGACGTGGAATCGCAATGGTCGGGCCGTCAAATCGGGACGTCGGTGTCCAATGTGCGGTGAGGCCGCCAGCGTGCGAAGGACGGTGTGGATGTCTGCGATACCCGGTCGGCGGCGTCGATGTTGTCTTGCGCGATGTATTCCCAAATCTCATCGAGATCGGCGAACGCATCGGGATGGAGCGCGTAGCCGCTCATCCGCCCGCGCGCCGACGCTCGCTTTTCTCGCGCAGCTTCCTGAAAGCCTCCTCGCCATCGATCGGTTTCACCCGACCGCTCTTGAGATCGTCGAAGCGGCTGTCGAGCGTCTTGCGGACTGACGCCACCTCTTCGAGGTACCCGGCAAGGGCATCCTCGACGATGTCCTCGGGGGCACGTCCGCTGGCCGCGGCGAGATCCTTCAGTTTCTTGGCCGTTTCGGGCGTGACGTGCACTTCCATGCGGTTACTGTACGGCTTTCGGCAACGACCGGCAAGCGCTCAGGCAGCCTGTCGAACCGCCTCGATCTGTCTGAGCCAGGCGACGATTTGGTTCCAACTAGCTGACGTTGGGGACGCCACTGCAAATATCGGCCATTCACGGGTTCGGTTTCGCAAGGGGAATCGCGATACGGTGGACTGCCGATTTTCAGGGGGTTGCGGCGTGACATTCAGCTTACGTCTGGTGTAGGGAGGGGAAGTCGAAGTCGAGAATCGACAGTCGAAAGTCGACAGCCGCGGTCCGGCTGAAGCCGGACACTACCGCCGTGAAGGCCGACCTAAGGTCGACATTACGACAGGCAGCCGCCGTGAGCGTCAATCCAACTGCACCGGCAAGGTGGGCGCTACGAATTTCACAACCAAGGACAGAACGTCGCGGCTGGCGTTCGCGTCCGGCATCGCACGTGTCGTCCCACACGCGAACACATTTCGTCCAGTACAAGGCTGATTCCAGGCAAATAACCTGGAACGCCATTTGATAAGCTTCCCTAGACAATCTGGGGAAGCCGCTACCGGCTACCGGCTACCGGCTACCAGCTACCAGCTAACTTATGGGTATCAGACAAATCGATCTGCTCCAGGGCACCCTCGACCTGCTGATTCTCAGGAGTCTCAGCACCGGCGCAAATCACGGGTACGGCATCGCGACGCGCATCCATCAGCTTTCAGAAGACGTGCTGAAAGTGGAAGAAGGGTCGTTGTATCCGGCGCTGTATCGGATGGAAGAGCAGGGGCTCATCGAGTCCGAGTGGGGCCTGACGGAAAACAACCGCAAGGCGAAGTTTTACAAGCTCACGCGCAAAGGACGCAGCGCGGCGCAGGCGGAAGTCGATGGCTGGCTGCGGCTGTCGAATGCGATTACGAAAGTCCTTCGGGCGATCGAGCAGGGAGCGTGACAGTCGCAAGTCGGCAGTCGTCAGTCGCAAGTCGCCAGTCCCAGTCAGCAGTCGTCAGTGGAGCACACTGAGATGAAAATTACGTGGCCGTTCTTCTCCCAGAAACGTGACGACGAGATGACGGAGGAGATGCAGTTCCACATCGAGTCGAAGACGCGCGAGCTCGTGAGCGGCGGCATGAGCGAAGCAGATGCGCGGCTCGAGGCACGCCGGCGATTCGGCAGCGTGCTCAAGCAGAAAGAAGCCGGCCATGAAATCCGCGTCGGACGTTTCTTCGAGAATGTGATGCGGGATGGACGGCACATGGGCCGTGGACTCTGGCGGAGCCCGGGCTTCACGATTGCCGTTGTGCTCACACTCGCGCTCGGCATCGGCGCCAACACGGCCATCTTTTCCATCGTCGATCAGCTCCTGCTTCGGCCGCTGCCGTATCCCGAGGGCGAAAACCTGGTGATGGTGTACGAATCGCGGAACAGCAACAGCCACAACTCTGTTTCTCCAGCGACCTGGCTCGATTGGCAGCGCGACAACCGAACGCTCGAACGCGTTGCGGCATGGGCGGCCGGACGTTCTGCAACCCTGACTGGCGCCGGTGAAGCGACGCGACTGGGAGTGCAGCCGGTCTCTGACGACTTCTTTCCACTCCTTCGTGTCGCACCGATGCTCGGACGAATCATCAACGAGAACGACGATCGCCCGAATGCGCCTGTTGTGGCCGTCATCAGCCATCATTTGTGGCAGACGCGGTTCGGCGGTGATCGAAACGTCGTGGGCCGCTTTATCCCGTTGAACGACACTCCGACACAG
The DNA here is from genome assembly GCA_963744405.1 of Vicinamibacterales bacterium. GTDB lineage: Bacteria > Acidobacteriota > Vicinamibacteria > Vicinamibacterales > JAMQPK01 > JAMQPK01. The sequence goes on along the minus strand of CAVUTO010000013.1, from coordinate 199,591 downwards.
GTCGTGGGCGTGATGCCGCCTGGATTTCGCTTTGTGTATCACGACATCGATGTATGGGTTCCACTGCAGCTCGACCGGAACGCCCCATGGCGCGAGCGCGGCGGGCGATTCATCAACGTCGTCGCTCGAGTGAAAACGGGAACCGGCATCGAGACAGCACGCGCTGACATGGATCAGGTCGCAAGCCGTCTGGCCTCGACATACGAGTTCAACAGGAACAGGACGGCCAGGCTCGTGCCGTTGCGCGAGGAGCTCACAGGTCAAGTGGAAGCGTCGCTCATCGTGCTTTACATCGCCGTTGGCGTGCTCCTCGCGATCGCATGCTTCAACATCGCGAACCTGTTGATTGCGAGAGCGGCCTCTCGCCGGCAGGAAATCGCCATTCGCACGTCGCTCGGCGCTGAGCGCGGTGCGATTGTCCGTCAGCTGCTGGTCGAAAGCATGCTGCTCGCGCTCGCCGGAGGAGCGCTCGGCATCGTGTTCGCGCGCTCGAGCCTCGATGCGCTCGTCGCATTTGCGCCCCCACAGCTGCTGGGCGTACCGGAGGTGACGCTCGATGCGCGCGTCTTGTTGTACGTGGCTGGATTGTCAGTGCTGACAGGGCTGGTTGCCGGTCTTGCGCCGTCGGTGATCGTGGCTCGTCGTTCCATTGTGCAGTCACTGCATGCGAGCAGCTCGCGCGTCACGCATTCGCCGCGCATCCGCCAGGCGCTTGTCGTCGGGCAAGTGGCCATGACCGTCGTGCTGCTCTGCGGGGCTGCGCTACTCGTGCGAACGGTGATCGCACTCACCAGCGTGAACCACGGCTTCGAGCAGCAAGGGCTCCTGACAATGCAGGTCTCGCTGCCAGGCACGCGCTATCCCATCGAGCGGCAGGTCGCGTTTCAACAGGAACTCCTGACGACGATTCGCGCGCTGCCCGGAGTGGATTCGGCAGCAGCGGCAAACGGCCTGCCAGTGATCGGCGCTCCGCGGGCCGGCACGTCGTTTCATCGGCTCTCTACACCGGTGGTTTCGGGCTCGCAGCGGCCGAGCGCCACTATCCGTGTCGTCACACCGGGGTATTTCCGGACGCTGCGTATTCCCGTGCTTCGAGGACGCGAATTCACGCACGCCGACGATGCGAATCCGGTGCCGGGATTCATCGTCAACCAGGCGTTCGTCGACCGATATCTTGGGAACGTGGACCCGCTTGGCGAATCGCTCATGGTAAGCATGCAGGATGAGGACCCTTACGCGCCGATTATCGGCGTTGTCGGCAACGTTGGTGAAGGGTCGATGCGGGGAGCTCCACGTCCGACGATCTTCTACAGCCATCGCCAGCTTCCGCTCGGCCCGACGCTGTTCGTACGGACCGATCGGCCTGCAGCGACGGCCGAAGCCGTTACGAGCGTGATCCGTCGCATGGATCCCAATCTGGCAATCAGAAACATCCGGATGTTCGAGGAAGCGGTTGCTGAAAGCCTCGCGCAAGAACGGCTGACCGCGCTCGTATCGGGAGCGTTTGCCCTGAGCGGGCTGCTGCTCGCATCGCTTGGGCTATATGCGCTGCTCGCGTTCATGGTCGGCGAGCGCACGCGCGAGATTGGATTGCGCATCGCGCTCGGGGCGAATGGGGGAGAGCTTACATGGTCGGTGGTGAAAGACGGGCTTCGCCTTGTCTCGCATCGGCGCGATAGCGGGAGTGGCGCTATCGCTCGTGGTGCTGCCATCGTTCGGGACGCTGCTGTTCGGTGTCAGCCCAAACGACGTCACGACTTATGCAGTCGTGCTGACCCTGCTCGCGGCGGTTGCGGGGCTGGCATCGTATGTACCCGCTCGCCGCGCCGCGCAGGTTGAGCCGCTGACGGCGTTACGGCAGGATAGATGACGCTTCTGCGGAAGCCCCGACGACATGCTCAAGGAAAGTCTCTGCGTCTTCGCGTCTTTGCGGTGGGCACGAAGATATTTTGTCGGCGGCAGCGCTATACCCCGACGCGATATGAAGCGCAGCCTCTGGTTCCTCGCTTGGGAGTCAGTTTCTATTGTTCGCGGTCGCGCTCTCTGAGGCTGGCGGCGCCCAGGCGCCGCAGGCTGTCGACCCTGCCGATCTCGCGGAGGGCATGCGCCTCTATCAGCAGAAAGGAGATTGCCGCGCGTGCCATGGATGGGCGGCCGACGGCGTGAAGAGCGACAACCAGATGCCTGACGGTCCTAGCCTTCGCGACAAAAAATACACGCGCCAGCTGCTCGTGCTCACGATCAAGTGCGGGCAGGCCCAACACGCAGATGCCGGCATTCGACAAGTTTGCCTACAGCGACGGCCGCTGCTTCATGATGACGGCCGCAGACCTGGCGAAGAACCCCACGCGCATGCCCGACCCGCCGTCCACGCTGCAGCAGCGCGAGATCGAACTGCTCGCCGATTTCCTGATGGCGAAAGTCGTCGGCCAGGGACCGATGGACTACGCCAAGTGCGTAGAGTTCTGGGGCAGCGAAATGCCCGTATGTAAGGACCTGAAGAAGTGAATTGCATGTCTTCACCGCAGAGACGCGAAGGCGCAGAGTTCTCTTTCTTGGAAAAATCTCTCAGCGTCCCTGCGCCTCCGCGTCGTGAGACACGGTTAGTTCAACGCGAATACGAATAGATAGCTGGAATCTCTCCAGCTTGTCGAACTTCACCGGGTGCAGATGCCGGCCGCCGGTCTGCACGGCGAGATACTGCTTCGGCCCGATCGAGTAGGTCACCGGCGCGCCTTTCAGCGGCGTGCCGACGTTGAACCGCCACAGTTCCTCGAGCGTCTCGTCGTTGTATGCCACGATCCAGCCGTCCTGCAGCGCAGTGAACACCACGCCACCCGCCGTCGCCAGCGTACCCGAGCGGATCTCGATGTCGGTCACCGCCTTCGCCATCACCTTGTGATTCACCGCATCGAACGCCGTGATCGACCCGTAATAGAGGTCGCTCGTGTAGGTGCGCTTCGTCGTGTTCTTGTCGTCGATGCCCCCGTCGGGTGAGAGGTAGGCGACGGTGTGGCCAGTCTGCGAGTAGCAGCCTTCGGTGCCCACGCCATACGCGATTTTCTTGACCGGGTTGTACGACGTCGGTTGATGCGCGATGCCGCCGTGCCACGTCGGGCAGGTGCGCTTCATCGAATCGCCGCGCAAGCGCGCGCGCTTCGGGGTTGTAGATCTGCACGTCGAGCTTGGGGTTGTATTCGACCGGCTTGCCTGTCTCGGGATCGAGCCCCTTCGTCCAGTTCACGTCGTTCAGGTACTGGCTGCCCCTTGATGAATCTGCCGTTTGTCCGGTCGATCGAGTAGTAGAAGCCGTTCCGGCCGAAGTGGCCGACGACCTTGCGATTCACCTTGTCGATCATCGTGTCGTACAGCATGTGGACGCCGACTTCGTCGTAGTCCCACGAGTCGTTCGGCGTGTACTGGAAATACCAGGCAAGCTTGCCGGTATCGATATTCAGCGCGACGACGGAGTTGGTGTAGAGGTTGTCGCCGGGGCGCGCCTGCGGATCGTAGGCCGGCACGGGATTGCCGGTGCCCCAGATGGTGAGCCTCGTTGCGGGATCGTACGAGCCGGTCTGCCAGATGCCGCCGCCGCCCGTCTTCCACGCGTTGGTCTTGTCCTTCCACGTCTCGCTGCCGGGATCGCCGGGCTTCGGCACCACGTACCAGCGCCACACCTCGTCGCCGGTTCGGGCGTCGAGCGCCGCGATCCAGCCTCGCGTCTTGCCGTCGCCCGCGCTGTTCACGATAATCACTTTGCCTTCGGCCGTGATGGGCGCCGTGAAGAATTTTTCGCGGCTGCCGAACTCGTTGGTGACGGCCACCTTCTTGTCCCACACGATTTCGCCGTTCGCGCGGTTCACCGCGATCACACGCCCGTCCGGCAGGTTCGCGATGACGAGATCTTCCCAAAGCGCGATGCCGCGCGAGCGCGAAATGTTGCCCTCGTGCGCGACGCCCGGGTCGGTCACCCAGACGAGCTCACCCTTGTTCGGTGCGCGCGCGTCAATCTTGTACAGCGTGCCCCACCCGTCGCTCGTATACATGAATCCGTTGTCGATGAGCGGATTCAGCTCGCTCTCGGGGCCGTTCTGCCCGACGTCCTGCATGCCTCCCAGCGCCAGCGCCCAGACCATCCGCAGGTCCTTCACGTTGTCGCGATTGATTTGCGAGAGCTTCGAATATCTCGTAGAGGCGTAGTCTCCGTTCATCATGAGCCAGTTCTGCGGCTCATTCTGCGCGTTGATCAGCCGGTCGCGATTGACCGTCATCGAGTACTGCCCGACGAGCGTCGCGGCCGTCATCGCCGCTACCGAGATGCCGCCCGTACACCGCGGCACCGAGCTTCGAGCCCTTCCGCGCGCCTGGTTGCATCGCCGTCTCCTTGGTGTATGGGGTGGCCGCGATACTAAGGCCGCGGCGGAGCCGGCGCAATAGAAAAGCGTGCAGAGCTTTTACGATCCGGCTGAAGCCGGACATCAGGCACTGGGCTGTGTTCAGAACGCCAATCGGATCCGAAACTCCCGCCTCAGCAGCACCAGGTTCATCGCCAGCTGCAGAATCGTCGCGGCAACCGACAGATACCAGATCCAGCGCAGCTCGAAGCCAGACATCCGCGAAAGGAGAATCGCCGGAATCGCGACTACCAGAATGCGCGCAAACGATGCAATGAGCGGCGGAATCGTATTGCCCATCGCCTGAAAGATGCTGCCGTTCACGAACACGACGCCTCCGGCGGCAAGGCTCCACGAGATGAGTCGCAAATATTCGGCGCCGATCGCGATGACGGCTGGATCTGACGAGAAGAATCGAATCATCGCCTCGCCGGCGAAAATGCAAGCGATCGTGAGAGGAGGGCCATGATGCCCGCCGCCATGAGAGCCGCGCGCTTGAAGGTTTCGAGCACGCGCTCTCTCTGGCGTGCGCCGAAATTCTGTCCCGCGACCGGTGCAACGGCGAAGCCGAGCGCGACGATCGGCATGAACCCTGCCTGAGTGATCCGCTGGCCGATCCCGAAACCCGCCTGCGCGGCGGCCCCGAAGGGCCGGCTCACGGTGTAGACGACGAACAGATACACGGCGATGAACGCGAACTCGACGCCGGCGGGCAACCCGATCTTCAGCACCTGCGCCCACATGCCGGCGTTCGGCCTGAAATGTGGATGCAGCTTCAGGTACGACGCCGCATCGAAAAAGTAGCAGGCGAGCCAGATCGTGCCGACGATGATCGCGACAAACGAAGCCAATCCCGCCCCTGCCACCCCCATGGGGCGGCGTGCCGATCCACCCGAACATCAGAGCCGGCGCCAGCGACGATGTTGATGATCACTGTCGCGGTCTGGACGACCATGCCCGGCTTGAAGTTTCCCGTCCCGCGCAGCGCGGCAGCCATCACCACCATGGGAAACTGAAGCGCCATTGCCGGGATGAACCACGACAGGTACGAGTTTGCGGCTGTTGCGCTGACGGGATCCGGACTCAGCGACCTCACGTACGACTCACGCAGCGCAGTCACGACAATCTGAAATAGCGCGCCGATGAGCACGGCGAGCAAAAGCGATTGCGTGAGCACCTGTTGCGCCTGCTCGCGTTCTTTTCGGCCCGCGGCATGCGAGATGAGCGTCGTGGTGCCGACCGCAAGCATCTGCGTGATCGCGAGGACGATGAACGTCAGGTTGCCGGCGATGCCTACGCCGGCGATGGCTTCTCTTCCGAGGCGCCCGACCCAATAGAGGTCGACCAGGAAGTAAAGGGTCTGGAAAATCATCGTCACCAGCATGAAGCTGGTGGTTTTGAGAAGATGGCGTGAGATGCTGCCTGTAGTGAGGTCCTCCACCGGCAGATAGTATCAGAGCGCCGCGTAAGCCCCAGTTCGCCGGCCGCGTTCAAGAGCCGGAGTGGACTAACGGTAGGTCGTCGAGGTGTCGACCGAAAATTTCTTGTAGCCGGAGAATTCCGAGATGCCGCGAAGGCGGAGGCGTCTGACGAGCAGCAGGCGACCACTCGCCGTCCACGTCACTTTTGCCGGCAGCCACACCTCGTTATTCACCTTTCGCCGGTCGAATGTCGCCACGGTGCCTTTGTGGACGCGAGCGAGCAGCCCCATGCCAATGGACAGATCGCGAATTGCCTCGATCTCGACGCGAACGAGCTCGTAGTCCGATTCGCTGATCCACGCACGCGCCTTGAAGTTGCGCATGATCTTTCCGTCGTCGGTCTGAGGCCTGGCGCTGTCTTTCGGATCCAGCGTGGCCAGAATCGTGGAGTGCCCTTCGATTGATTCGCGTCGAATCATGCGGATGTCGTAGATGCGAAACAGGTCGTCGATCGCCGCGCCATAACGTTTTCGTGCCTTCTCGTGTTCGCGCGCGGCTTTCTGACGCTGCGATTCCGATGCCTGGGCGCGGGCATACGCCTCCACGTCCTCTTGCCGCTCGCGATCCTGCCGGGCGAGCTTGTCGGGCACGATGTGCCTGCCGTTCTCTTCGATGAGCCGCCGATACCGCTCTTCGCCGGGCAGACCCGGGTACACCTCGAATACCTTCACTGTCTCACTGGTCACACGGCCCGAGCCGTCTACCTTCTGCTCGGTGCGCCGCTCGACGAACATATAGCCGCTCTGGCGCTCTTCGTCGATTGCCAGATGCTTCTTCACCTGGGCGGCGAACGTGTCGAAGTCGGGAAGCGGCCGCTCCTGCGCAGAGGCCGTGACGACGGCGATCAGGACGGCTGTCAACAAGCGCATATTTCGATTATTACACCGGGGATCAAGGTCCGGCTAAAGCCGGACACTACCGCTGAACCACGCTCCTAAGTCTCGACGCAGAGACGCGAAGACGCAGAGAAATGTTCTTTCAAAAGGCTTGCTCGGCGTCTCGGCGCCTCGGCGTCATCGTGGAAGACCCACGTGCTGGGCTATGATCACGTATGCGCCGTGAGACCGCGACAGTCGGACACAAGACCCTCAGCTATCTCATCGCGGAGCCGTCCGAGGCAGCGATTCGTCAACGTCCCCTCAGCACGGTCGTGTTCCTCCACGCGTTTCCTCTGCAGCAGCGCGATGTGGGAAGCGAATCTCGGATCGATTCCCGAAGGATGGCGCGCGGTTGCGCCCGACTTGCGCCCGCCTTCGCTCGCCGGAGCGAGCTTCGCCGAGGCAGGCGGCATAACAATGAGCGATCTTGCCGGCGACGTCGTCGATCTGCTCGACCATCTCGGCGTGACGCGCGCGGCCGTCGTCGGCTGCTCGATGGGCGGCTACGTCCTCTTCGAGATATTGAAGAGCGCGCCGCGCTACGTCAGCGCGATCGGCCTCGTCTCGACGCGGCCCGGGCGCCGACAACGCGGAGGGGAAGAAGAACCGGCAAAAGATGATCGACCTGGTCGAGCGTGAAGGCGTCGACGCGATCGCCGCGCAGATGGTGCCGAAGCTGCTCGGTCCGACGACCGAGCGCGATCGGCCGGATTTAGCGAAGCATGTGCGCAGTCTTATCGTCGCGAACACGCCGCATCGCATCAAGGCCGCACATCAGCGCGATGATGGAGCGCGCAGACTCGACGCCGCTCCTCGCGAAAATCGACGTGCCGGCGCTCGTCGTTCATGGCGCCGAAGACGCGCTGATTCCTCCTAGCGAGGCCGAGGGGATGCACCGCGCGATCAAAAACTCGCAGCTCGAGCTGATACCGTTCTCCGGGCACCTGCCGAACCTCGAACAGGCGGCGCCTTTCGATGGGATTCTCTGGACATTCCTGAAGAAATTATGAGAAAGATTCTTGCCGCAGCCGTGGTCGCTCTGGCGACCGTCAGCGTGACCGGCGCAGAACTACGAGCCCTCGCCAGACCTCGAAGCGCTTCACGTGCCGTTCGATGCGATGCTCGATGCTGCACGTGCGCGATGGGCTCGTGTACTACCGCGCGCTGCAGGCCGATCGCGGCCGGCTGAGCCGCTACATCGCATCGCTCAATTCGCCGTCGGTCGTGTCCGGCTATGAGAAGTGGAGCGCCGACCAGAAGAAGGCGTTCTGGCTGAACGCCTACAACGCGCTGGTCATGCAGACCGTCGTCAATCATTATCCAATCCGGGGGACGGCGAAAAACTATCCAGCCAACAGCATCAGGCAAATTCCCGGCGCGTTCGAAAAGACGACGCACGCGATCGCGGGAAAGCAGGTCACGCTGGATCGAGATCGAGAACACCGTGCTCGCGGACCTGGACGACGCGCGCGTGTACCTGGCGCTTGGGCGCGGAGCCATCGGGAGCGGCCGCCTCCGCAGCGAGGCATTCAGCGCGAAGGCGGTCGACAAACAGCTCGAGCAGACCAAAGCGCAGTTTGCCGTCACGCCGCGGTGGTCGAAGGTAGACATGCTCGCCGGCAAGGTGAGCATCAGCCCGATCCTCAGCTGGCGCGCCGCCGGCGTTCATCGAGGAATACGCCGACGATTCGTTCGACCTGCCGAAACGCGAGCCGATCGAGCGCGCGGTGATAGGATTCCTGCGGCCGCATCTGCTCGCGGCGGAAGAAGAGTTCATCAAGAAGAACACCTTCCAGCTCACGTACGAGCCGTTCGACTGGCGGCTCAACGACTTGACGGGCGGGCGGCCTGACTGAGGGCTGAGGGGTGAGGCATGAGGGCATGAGGGCAATGAGAGCTAAAAGTTGGATTTACAGCTGAAGGGTAAGGCCGCAATTGTTACGGGATCGAGCCGTGGATTAGGGTTGGCCAGCGCGAGGGCGCTTGCGGCAGAAGGATGCCGCGTGTGCACTGTGCGCAGAGGAGGCCGAGGCGCTCGAGCAGGCGGCCGCAGAATTAATGGGGCCCAACCCCAAGTCATCGCCGTCCCCGCCGATTTATCCACTGCCCGAAGGCGCCGCAACAGGTCGTCGACGCAGCGATCGAGGCCTTCGGCGCCATCGACATCCTCGTCAACAACGTCGCCACCGCGAAAGGCACCGACATCGTCAACACGGCCGACGCCGAGTGGCAGGAGGCGTTCGACCAGACGCTCTATCCGGCCATTCGGATGTCGCGGCTCGTCGTGCCGCACATGCGGCAGCGCGGCGGCGGGGTCATCATCATGATCGCGTCGATCTGGGGGCGCGAGTCGGGCGGGCGGATGGTTTACAACGCCGTGAAAGCGGCCGAGATCAGCCTGGCGAAAGCGATGGCGCAGCAGCTGGCCAAAGACAACATCCGCGTCAACAGCGTGGCGCCCGGGTCGATTCTCTTTCCGGGCGGTTCGTGGGACAAGCGGCAGAAAGCCGATCCGGCGGGGATCGCCGAGTTCGTCAAGGCAGAGCTGCCGTTCGGCCGCTTCGGCCGCGCCGAAGAGGTCGGCGATGCCGTCGCGTTTCTCGCCTCGCCGCGCGCGAGCTGGATCAGCGGCTCGTGTGTGCCAGTCGACGGCTGCCAGTCGCGCTCGCAGATTTGAACTAGTGCGCATCTTCGTCACGGGCGGGGCAGGGTATATCGGCAGCGTGATGACCGACGTGCTCGTCGACGGCGGGCACGACGTCACCGTCTTCGACAACCTCTCGCGGGGCCATCGCGACGCCATCTCTCCCCGCGCCGCATTCGTGAAGGCGATCTCGCCGACACGCCGCTCGTCCTTGCCACGCTGAGGACGAAGGGCATCGAGGCGGTCATCCACATGGCCGGCGACGCGCTCGTCTCCGAGTCGATGGGAAATCCCGGCGCGATACTATCGAAACAACCTGCTCGCCGGCATCAGCCTGCTCGAGGCGATGCGCGACGCGGGCGTGAAGCCCATCGTGTTCTCATCGACGTGCGCCGTGTACGGCGTGCCCGAGCGCACGCCGCTCGACGAACGCATGGCGACCCGCCCGATCAACCCGTACGGCGAATCGAAGCTGGCGTTCGAGCGCGCGCTCGACTGGTTTCATCGCGCGCACGGGCTCAAGGTGGTCGCGCTGCGCTACTTCAACGCCGCCGGCGCCGGCTCGCGCTCGGGCGAGCGCCACGAGCCGGAGACGCATCTCATTCCGCTCGTGTCTCGAGGCGGCGGCCGGCGAGAGGCCGAACATCACGATCTTCGGCGACGACTATCCGACTCGCGACGGCACGTGCGTGCGCGACTACATCCACGTGCTCGACCTGGCCGACGCACACCTGCTGGCGCTGGATTTCCTGCGCCGCAGCGAGCCGACAGATGGAGATTTACAACCTCGGCTGTGGCGGCGAAGGGTACACGAATCGCGAGGTCGTCACTTGCGCAGAGAAGGTGACGGGGAAGCGGATTGCGACTGCGGCCGGCCCGCGGCGCGCGGGCGATCCGCCGGTGCTGGTGGCGTCTTCAGACAAAGCCCGCCGCGAGCTGGGCTGGAAACCCAGGCGCGAGCGTCTGGACGTGATTATCGAATCGGCCTGGAAATGGAAAAGGGCTCAAGGCCCTCAGCCCTGAGCCCTTACCTAAGCCCTCAGCCCTAAGCTCTAAGCCCTTGTCAGGCGGTTGCCGGCTGTTTCGAACCCTTGCGCGCGCCGGCAGCTGCGGCTGCGGGCTTCTTGCGGCTGGCAACCGTCTGCGCGCCGAACTTCTTGGTGAACCGCTGGACGCGACCCTCGGTGTCCATCAGCTTCTGCCGGCCGGTGAAGAACGGGTGGCAGCTCGAGCAGATTTCCAGGTGCAGCTCTTTCTTGGTCGACCTGGTCTTCCAGGTCGCGCCGCAGGCGCACCGGGCCTCTACCTCGTGATAATTCGGATGAATGCCTTCCTTCACGACCAAACCCCTTTCAAGGAAACCCTGATTATATCACTCAAGTATACCGTTGCGGCTGCCGCACCCAGCGGTGCTCGCGCGGAGGGTCTGCTTCACAGAAGCGTGCAAGGATCCAGCCGGTTGCCGTCGCTGGCGGCAATATTCCGCTCCACGTGACGCGGCTTGCGCATGCCCGGAATCATCGTCGAGACGTCGGGATTGGCAAGAATGAATCGCAGCGCCATCTCGGGCAGGTCCATCCCGCTCGGGGACGCATTTCCTTGAGACGCTCGACCCGCGCCAGGGTTTCGGAGAGGTTCTCGGGCGTGAAATAGATGTTCCGCCAATCGCCTTCGGGCCAGCGGCTGTCTTTCGAGAGCGTTCCGGTGAGACTGCCTTCGTCGAACGGCACGCGCGCGATGACGGCGATGTCGAGCTCGCGGCACACGGGAAGCAGCTCGTCTTCGGGATTCTGATCGAAGACGTTGTAGACCACCTGCACCGCATCGACAAGACCCGTCCGGAGCGCCTTGATGACGTTGGACGGCTCCCAGCGGTTGACGCTGATGCCGAACGCGTTGATGAGCTTCCTGCGCTTCAATTCCTCGGCCGCGCGCTGCCAGCCCTCGTCGTCTGCCCAGGCGTCGCTCCACACATGAAGTTGCTGCAGATCGACTGTGCTCGTGCCGAGATTCGCGAGGCTCTTCTCCGTCATCTCGATGATGTGACTGGCGGGGAAGACATCGGCGACAGGAGTTTCGGCGCGTCCGGGCCATTTCAGGTTCTTCGGCGGAACTTTGGTGGCGGTGTAGAGCTTCCGGCCCGAGTGCCGCTTCAGCGCCTCGCCGAGCAGTTTCTCGCTTCGTCCCATGCCATAGGCGTAGGCCGTATCGAAGAAGTTGCACCCGAGCTCGACCGCGCGATCGAGCGATCGTCGCGACTCCTCATCGTCGGAGCCCGTCCACCCGCCCATGCCCCACATGCCGTAGCCGATCTCGGAGACCTGCCAGTTCGTCCGTCCAAATCGTCGATACTTCATTTCCACCCTCTGATTGTTTTCCAGATCTCATCGAGCCCGTCACCCTCGAACGCCGACACGGGCAGGACAGGGGAATCGTAGGTTTCTCCGAGCGCGCGCAGCGTCTTTGCCTGCTCCGATCGGTTGAGCTTGTCGATTTTCGTCGCCACGATCGCGACCGGCGCCTGCACCGCAAGCAGCCAGGCATAGCCGGCCGCGTCCTGCGGGAGGTCGGGATGGCGCGAATCGACGAGCTGCAGGACGCCAGCCATGCGGCGCTCCTCGCGCGTCGACGGGATCGAAATACGCCTGCGTGAGCTGTTCGAATGCCTCGACCGACTCGCGACCGCCGCGCGCGTAGCCGTAGCCGGGAAGATCGACCAGATACAGAGACTGGTGACGAGGGATCGGGGACTCGATGAGATAGTAGTTCACCAGCCGCGTCTTCCCGGGCGCTGCGCTCGTGCGGGCGACCTTCTGCTTGACGAGCGCGTTGATGAGGCTCGATTTGCCGACATTCGAGCGGCCCACCATGGCGATTTCTGGCACGCCTGTCCGGGGGAAATCGGCTGCTGACGCAGCAGAGAGGATGAACTGTGCGTGCACGTGAGGGCAGAGGGCAGAGGCAGATTATCCCTCTGCCCTCACCCCTCTAACCCTACTGCGTCAGTGAGTAATCGTGTCGTCGGTCTCGACTTCGACTTCCGTGCGCAGCCACTTCGGGCGCAGATCGCCGCCGGCATCGGGCCGGCCATCGCGATTTTCAGCACCTCGTCCATGTGGCCGACGAGATACATGTTCAGCGTGTCGAGCACGTTCTTCGGGATGTCGGCGAGGTCCTTCTCGTTGTCCTTCGGCATGATGATGGTCTTGATGCCGGCGCGGTGAGCCGCGAGCACCTTTTCCTTCACGCCGCCGATCGGCAGCACCTTGCCGCGAAGCGTGATTTCGCCGGTCATCGCCACGTCGGTTCGGGTCGGCACGCGCGTCAGCGCCGAGACGAGCGCGGTCGCGAGCGTGATGCCCGCCGACGGGCCGTCCTTCGGAATCGCGCCTTCGGGCACGTGGATGTGCACGTCGGTCTTCTTGTTGAATTCCTTCGGAATGCCCAGCTCGTCGGCCTTCGAGCGCACCCAGCTCATCGCCGCCTGCGCCGATTCCTGCATGACGTCGCCGAGCTTGCCGGTCAGCGTCAGGTGGCCGCGGCCGGGCATGAGCGTCGCTTCCGTCACGAGAATCTCGCCGCCGACTTCGGTCCACGCCAGGCCGGTCGCGACGCCGATTTCTTCCTTCTCTTCGGCGATCGATCGGGCGGAAGCGCGGCACGCCGAGGTACTCGGTGACCTTCTCGGCCGTGATGTTCTCCTGGAACGTCTTGCCCTCGACGACGACCTTGCGCGCCACCTTGCGGCAGATCGAGCTCAGCTCGCGCTCGAGGTTGCGGACGCCCGCCTCGCGCGTGTAGCGCTGGATGATCGTCTGAATCGCTTCCTCGGTGAGGACGATGTTCTTCTCGTCGAGCCCGCTGCCTTCGATGGCCTTCGGCGCGAGGAACCGCTTGGCGATTTCCGTCTTCTCCTGCTCGGTGTAGCCCGCGAGCTGCAGCACTTCCATGCGGTCGCGCAGCGCCTGCGGAATCGTGTGCAGCACGTTCGCCGTGCAGATGAACATGACCGACGACAGGTCGTACTCGACGTCGAGGTAGTGGTCGAGGAACGTGTGGTTCTGCTCCGGATCGAGCACTTCGAGCAGCGCCGCCGACGGGTCGCCGCGGAAGTCCATCGACATCTTGTCGACTTCGTCGAGCAGGAAGACCGGGTTCATCGTGCCGGCCTTCTTCATCATCTGGATGACCTGGCCGGGGAACGCGCCGATGTAGGTGCGCCGGTGGCCGCGGATCTCGGCTTCGTCGCGCACGCCGCCGAGCGACAGGCGGACGAACTTGCGGTTCATCGCCTTGGCTATCGACTTGGCGAGCGACGTCTTGCCGACTCCGGGAGGCCCTGACAGCGTCAGGATCGTCGCCTTCGGCTTCTTCACCAGCGCGCGCACGGCGAGGAACTCGAGGATGCGGTCCTTGATCTTCTCGAGGCCGTAGTGGTCGGCGTGCAGAATCTCTTCGGCGCGCTTCAGATCGCGGCTCTCGCGCGACTTCTTGAACCAGGGCACCGCGATGAGCCAGTCGAGGTAGTTGCGCGAGACGGTGGCCTCGGCCGACATCGGGGGCATCGCCTCCAGGCGCTTGAGCTCCTGGATGGCCTTCTCCTCGACGTCCTTCGGCATCTTCGACTGTTCGATCTTCTTCTTCAGGTCGTCGATTTCGTTGCCCTTGTCGTCCTTGCGGCCCAGTTCCTTCTGGATCGCCTTCATCTTCTCGTTGAGGTAGTACTCCTTCTGCGCCTTCTCCATCTGCTTCTTCACGCGAGACTGGATGCGGCGATCGACCTGGAGCTTGTCGACCTCGATTTCGAGGATGCCGGCGATGCGGTTGAGGCGCTCGACGGGGGAGACGATCTCGAGCAGGTTCTGCTTCTCGTCGACGCCCACGAGCAGGTGCGCGGCGATCGTGTCGGCCAGGCGGCCCGGATCGTCCACGCGGACGGCGGCAATCATGGCGTCGTAGTGCAGGTTGTTCGACAGCTTCACGTACTGCTCGAACAGCGACACGACGCGCGTCATTGTTTCTTCGATATCGGCCGGCATTTCCTTCTGGCGCGGCAGCACCTTCACGACGACGCGGAAGAATCCCTTGTCCTCTTTCCACTCGACGGCGCGCGCGCGCTCGACGCCCTCGACGAGCACCTTGATGTTGCCGTCGGGCAGCTTCAGGCTCTGCACCACGTTGGCCACGCAGCCCATGGTGTAGATGTCGTCCGGCCTCGGGTCGTCGGTCGACGCGTCGTGCTGCGCCGCCAGGAAGATGCGCTTGTCCTTGCCGAGCGCATGCTCGAGCGCGCGGGTGGACGACGGCCGCCCGATGACGAACGGCATCATCATGTGCGGGAAAACGACGACGTCGCGGAGAGGGACGATCGGGAGGGTTTCGTAGACTTCCAATGGGTCTCCTGGACGACTTCAGGTCTTGGATCCTAATCCCCAGAGTTATCCAGCTTTTTCAATCAACGCGATCGGCTTGTCCTTCGCCTCGACGACTTCCCGCGTGATCACGCACTCGCGCACCTTCTTCTGGTTGGGCAGCGAATACATGAGATCGAGCATGAGGTCTTCGATGATCATGCGCAGGCCCCGGGCGCCAATCTTGCGCTCGAGCGCCGACTCGGCGATGGCTTCGAGCGCGTCGTCCGCGAAGCGGAGCTTCACGTTCTCGTACTCGAACAGCTTCTGATATTGACGCGTAATCGCGTTGCGAGGTTGCGTCAGGATCTGCATCAGCGCCGGCTTGTCGAGCTCGTGCAGCGTGCCGACGACCGGCAGGCGCCCGACGAACTCGGGGATGAGGCCGTACTTGATGAGGTCCTGCGGCTCCACCTTCTCGAGCGTGGCGCCCAGGTCGCGGTTCCGGTGCGACTTGACGTCGGCCTTGAAGCCCAGCGTCTTCTTGCCGGCGCGCCGCTCGATGATCTTCTCGAGGCCGACGAACGCGCCGCCGCAGATGAACAGGATGTTGGTCGTGTCGATCTGGAAGAACTCCTGGTGCGGATGCTTGCGCCCGCCCTGCGGCGGAACGTTGGCCACCGTGCCCTCCGAGAATCTTCAGGAGCGCCTGCTGCACCCCTTCGCCCGACACGTCGCGGGTGATCGACGGGTTCTCGTCCTTGCGGCAGATCTTGTCGACCTCGTCGATATAGATGATGCCCTGCTGGCACTTCTCGATATCGCCGCCGGCCGCCTGCAGCAGCTTGAGGATGATGTTCTCGACGTCCTCGCCGACGTAGCCCGCCTCGGTCAGGGTCGTCGCGTCGACGATCGTGAAGGGCACCGACAGCAGCTTGGCGAGCGTCTGCGCGAGCAGCGTCTTGCCGGTGCCCGTCGGGCCGATCAGCATGATGTTCGACTTGGTCAGCTCGACGTCGTTGCGGCTGCGCGGCTGCTTCTGAATCTCGATGCGCTTGTAGTGGTTGTAGACCGCGACGGCCAGCTTCTTCTTCGTCTGTTCCTGGCCGACCACGTACTCGTCGAGGAACTTCTTGATCTCCTGCGGAACGGGCAGCGACGACCGGACGCCCCGGTTGTCGAACCGGTTGTCGTCGGCGATGATGTCGTTGCAGACCTCGACGCACTCGTCGCAGATGAAGACCGTTGGGCCCGCAATGAGCTTCCGGACGTCGTTCTGATCCTTGTTGCAGAACGAGCACCGCAAGACTTCGTTTTCGCCTTTTGCTTTGACCATAATGGGGGGTTACGCCCGTTTCCGGATTACATCATCAATGATACCGTATTCCTTGCCCTGGTCGGCATTCATGATGTAGTCCCGCTCGGTGTCCTCCATAATCCGCTTGACCGGCTGACCCGTGTGGTGGACGAGAATCTCGTTCAGCCGCTCGCGCATCCGCAGGATCTCCCGCGCGGCGATGTCGATATCGGTCGCCTGACCCCCAAGCCCCGACATCAGCGGCTGGTGAATGACGATGCGCGAGTTCGGCAGCGAGAAGCGCTTGCCCTTGGCGCCCGAGGCGAGCAGCACGGCGGCCATCGACGCCGCCTGGCCGATGCACAGCGTCTGCACGTCGGGCTTCACGAACTGCATCGTGTCGTAAATCGCCAGGCCCGCGGTAATCGATCCGCCGGGACTGTTGATGTAGAGCAGGATGTCCTTGTCCGGATCTTCGGCTTCCAGGAACAGCATCTGCGCGATTACGAGATTGGCGACCGTGTCATCGATCGGCGTGCCGATGAAGACGATGCTGTCCTTGAGGAGGCGCGAAAAGATGTCGTACGCCCGCTCCCCGCGGTTGGTTTGTTCCACGACCATGGGAACGAGCTGCATGCGCGAATCTGACATAAGAGGAGCACCCCGCCTTTAAGTAAGTATCGGCACCTGAGTCTACAGCGACCGGCCTACGACTTGAGCCTGAGACAAGCACGTAATCCATCGTCTTTTCGCGGCGAAGGCCGGCCGACAGACGCGACAACGCGCCTTCTTTTTCGAGCCGCGCCCGCACCGCCGCCGGCGAGAGTCCGCTGCGCTCCGCGTACCGCGCCACGTCCTTCTCGACATCCTCGTCCGACACCGTCACGTTCTCGCGGCGCGAGATCTCGTCGAGCACCAGCGCGCTCTTCACCGACTCGCGGCTCGCCTCGCGCTGGCTGTCGCGGAACTGATCCCAGTCGATGTTCGCGCGCTGGGGATCGATGTTCTGGTCCATCAGGCGCCGCGCGAACTCTTCGGTGCGCCGATCGAGCTCGCGCTCGACGAGCGACTCGGGAATGTCGACCGTCGACGCGCGCGGCGAGCTGCTTCATCAGATCGCCGCGGAGATTTCTGTCGGCTTCGGCTTCCGCCTCGCGCTGCAGGTCCCGGACACGCGATCGCGCAGCGCCTGCAGGCGTCTCGAATTCGCCGACATCCTTCGCGAACTCGTCGTCGAGCGCCGGCAGGACCCGCTTGCGCAGGTCCTTCACCGCGACCGAATACTCCACGCTGGTGCCGGCCATTTCCTTTACCGCGTAGTCGTCAGGGTAGTGGATCGTGAAGGTCTTCTTCGCCCCCGCCTCGAGCCCCCGCAGCTCGTCGTCGAACCCCGGCGGGTTCGCCTTGCCGCCGATTTCGACGACCACGTCGTGGTGGTGCTCGGGCCTTGTTCGCCCTGCGGCGCGTCGGCGTTGCGCTCGCACGTCGAGCGTCACGGTGTCGCCATCCTCGATGCCGCGCCCTTCGACCGGCTCGTAGCGCGCCGCGCGGTTCTGCAGCTGCGTCAGCGTCTGCTCGACGGCGTTCTCTTCGAGCGTCACGGCGGGGCGGCGCAGCGAAATGGTGTTCAACGGGCCGGGATCGATGGGCGGGAGCGTCTCGAAGGTGGCCGTAAACGTCAGTGCCTGGCCTTCGTCGAGCGTCACATCTTTCACGTCGGGCGTATCGACCGGCTCGAGGCCGCGCTCGCGCAGCGCCTCGTCGATCGCGCGCGGGATGAGATCGTGCGCGACGTCGTGAAGAATCTGCTCGCGGAAGCGCTTCTTGATGAGCGTGGGCGGAACCTTGCCCTGGCGGAATCCGGGAATGCGCGCCTGCCGGCTGTAGCTGCGGGCCACGCGATCGATTTGGGCGTCGACGATGTCGCTCGGAATTTCGACGGCAACGCTCTTCTTGGTTTCACTGAGATCGGCGAATTCGGTTTTCACTACCGAATTATATCCGCCTTCCGCCTCCGCTCCGCGCTACGGCGGACAAGTCGCCACCACAGGCGACGAGGCGATGAATGGTGCCTGCACTCCGTAGCTCCCGCTCGATCCAAGGGAGCGAAGGAGTGCGAAAGGGGGGAGTCGAACCCCCAAGGCCTTTCGGCCACCGGATCCTAAGTCCGGCGCGTCTGCCAGTTCCGCCACTTTCGCACACGGTGCCTGGTATCTCGACGCAGAGGCGCAGAGCCGCAGAGGAAATCCTTTGAAAAGAAGAGCTCTGCGTCTCCGCGTCTCTGCGTCGAGACGCCGGCCGACGTGAATAGGCTACAACACCCTACGCCAGCGAACCGATCGAGACAGGCCTTCTTCTGGCGAAGCTCTTCAATGATATTGAAAAGAAAGAGTTTATGGATGAGAGTTCGCCATTGTCGACATCTGGCGAAAACGGAATGCGATAATCTGCCAAATTCATGAAAAATCAGCGACTCCGTGTGTTCGCGCCCGCCACAGTTGCCAATATCGGGCCAGGTTTCGACGTGCTCGGTCTGGCACTGAGCAGCCCCGGCGACCTGCTCGAGGCCGAGCTGTCGACACGTTCAGGGGGTAGAGATCGTCGAAGTCACGGGTGATGGCGGACACTTGAGTCGCGACGCCATGTTGAACGTCGCGAGCCGCGCCGCCGATGAGGTGCTGCGCCGCGCGGGAAGCACGCAAGGGCTTCGTTTATGGCTGCACAAGCAGATGCCACTTGCCAGCGGGCTCGGCAGTTCTGGCGCAAGTAGTGCGGCAGGCGCAGTCGCGGCAAACGAAATACTCGGGCGGCCGCTGTCGCTCCACGATGTGGTGTTGAGCGCCATGGAGGGCGAGTGCGCGGCATCGGGAACGCCACACGCCGACAACGTGGCGCCAAGCGTGATGGGGGGATTTGTCCTTGTGCGCAGCTACGACCCCTTCGAGATCGTCCAACTGCCGGTACCCGACGGCTTGCGCATCGCGGTCGTCCATCCCCATTGTCAGGTGTCGACCGGCGAGGCGCGGCGCCTCGTCAAGGAGCGCACGTACGGCCTCGATGTCATTGTCCCGAATACCGGCAGCGTGGCGGCGCTCGTCGCCGCGTTATACCGTGGGGATCTTCAACTGCTCGGCCGAAGCATCGACGATCGCATTATCGAACCCCTGCGCGCGACGCTAATCCCCGGATTTGGCGCGGTCAAGCATGCCGCTCTCGGCGCCGGGGCGCTCGGCTGTTCCATCGCGGGGTCGGGGCCGTCTGTGTTCGCATTCGCTGCCGGCGACGCCGCTGCCCAGCGCATCGGCGGGGCCATGCAGGCGGCGTTCAAGTCGGCCGCCGGCCTCGACAGTGATCTGTTCTGGGGAAAGGTGAGCAACGAAGGCGCGCGCGTGATATGACCCACCTCCCGGTGTGGGCCTGGCGCACACGGCCTGCGTGTAAGCCGTTGGCGCCGTTGTTGTTGCCCGCGCTCTACGTGCACCGCAACATGCGCGGCGCGTGGAAGATTCTCGCAGGGAAAAAGTGAGATAATAACTTCTTACACATGGCAGCGGTAGACGATCCCAAGACCCTGGGACGGACCCGCCTCTCGTTCGCGAGCGAGGCCGACATCGACGAGTTCGTGGCCACGCTGGAGAAATTCGAGAGCGGCGAGTTGACCCCCGACCAATGGCGGATGTTCCGCCTCGTGCGGGGCACGTACGGCCAGCGGCAGCCGGGCGACGTGCAGATGCTGCGCATCAAGATTCCGCAGGGTATTCTCACCGCCCCGCAACTCGAGGCGCTCG
This sequence comes from Vicinamibacterales bacterium, assembly GCA_963744405.1. Classification (GTDB taxonomy): domain Bacteria; phylum Acidobacteriota; class Vicinamibacteria; order Vicinamibacterales; family JAMQPK01; genus JAMQPK01. The sequence continues at coordinate 179,758 of CAVUTO010000013.1, read as the reverse complement.
CCGAAGTCGGCGAGCGGTTCTCGCGCGGGTTCGGTCACATCACGACGCGGCAGAATATCCAGTTCCACTTCGTGAAGCTCCACGACGTCGAGGCCGCGATGCGGATTCTCGCCGATGCAGGCCTGACGACGCGCGAGGCGTGCGGCAACTCGGTGCGCAACATCACGTGCTGCCCGCAGGCGGGCGTATCGCCCACGGAGCTGTTCGACGTCACGCCGTACTCCGAAGCGATGACGCGCTATCTGCTGCGGCATCCGCTCAGCTCGTCGCTGCCGCGCAAGTTCAAGATCGCGTTCGAGGGATGCACCGACGAAGACCACGCGCTGCTCGGAATGCACGACCTCGGCTATCGTGCGGCCATCAAGGACGGCGTGCGCGGCTTCCGCGTCGTCGTCGGCGGCGGCACGTCGATCATGGTGAAGTCGGCGGACCCGGTGCACGACTTTCTCCCTGCGTCAGGAAATTTTCAACGTGGCAGAGGCGGTCATCCGCGTCTTCCACGAGTTCGGCGACTACAAGCACAAGCAGGCGAACCGCCTGAAGTTCCTCATCAAGAAGATCGGGTGGGACGGTTTTCTTGTCGAGTACCACAAGAAGCTTGCGGAGTTTCGGGCGCAGGGCGGCGCCACGCTGCCGTTCGACCCGGAGCAGCCGCCGGTGGAAGCGGAGCCGGCATGGCGGCGCATCGATTCGCCGCCCATTCTGCAGACAGTTTCGCGTGCGACCAGCTCGCAGGTGACGGGCCCCGGCATCGTGCCTGAGGTGAGGCCGATGCTGCCGACGATGAATGGGGATTACTCGCACTGGCTCGGCACGAACGTGAGCAAGCAGAAGCAGAGCGGCTATTTCTTCGTGAACGCGACGATTCCCCTCGGCGACTTCACGAGCCAGCAGATGCGCATCCTCGGCGACCTGGCGACTGCGTTCGCCGACGGCACGATTCGCATCACCGCCGAGCAGAATCTCGTGTTCCGCTGGGTGCCGACCGATGCGGTGCCCGAGCTCTATCGCCAGCTCGCCGCAGCGGGGATGGGGCTGCCGGATGCCGGAACGATCGCCGACGTGACGAGTTGCCCCGGCGCCGAATCGTGCAAGCTCGCGGTGACGCAGTCGCGCGGGCTCGGCAAGTTCCTGGGCGATCACCTCCGCGAGCATCCCGAGCTCGTCGCGAAAGCGCCCGATCTGCAAATCAAGATCAGCGGCTGCCCGAACGGCTGCGGGCGGCACCACATCGCTGGACTCGGATTCCAGGGCAGCGTGCGAAAAGTCGGCGGCAAGGCCATTCCGCAGTACTTCGTGATGGTCGGTGGCGGGCCCGAGGGGGACGGCGTGCATTTCGGCCGCCTTGCGGCAAAGGTGCCCGCCCGCCGCATGACGGTTGCCCTCGAGCGGCTCCTGGATTTGTACGTGACGGATCGGCTTCCCGGCGAACCGGCGGCCACGTTCTTCCGCCGCGTGGATCTGGCGCGCGTCAAGGCGGTGCTCTCAGACCTCGAGCAGATGACACCCGCGACGACCACGGCCGACGACTTCGTCGACCTCGCCGAAACGGCCGAATTCAAACCGGAAATTCAAGAAGGGGAGTGCAGCGCGTAAGTGCAGGGTTTGGGGATCGGGATTGGGGATTAGCTCTGCGACGGGTACACGCGTTCAGCTCGTTCTGACCGAATCCCAATCCCCAATCCCTAACCCCTAATCCCTGCACCTGATACTCATTCCGTAAACAGATACATCAGATTTAAAAATTGTATTTTACTTATGGCTAGCTGTACCCGATAACTAGTCCTTCTTATATGGATCGCGAACCCGGATGTCCTCCGGCCCAGGGACTCTACGATCCGAGCCACGAGAAAGACGCCTGTGGCGTTGGATTCGTCGTACACGTCAAAGGCGTGCGTTCGCACGGCATCGTCACGCAGGCGCTGCAGCTGCTGGTCAACCTGCTGCACCGGGGCGCGTGCGGCTGCGAGGTGAACACAGGCGACGGCGCCGGCATCCTGATCCAGATGCCGGACAAATTCCTGCGCAAAGAGACGCGCAATCTCGGCATCACGCTGCCGCCGGCCGGCGAATACGGCGCGGGCTGCGTGTTCCTGCCGCGCGAGTCGACTGCGCGCGCGACGATCGAAGCGCTCATCGAGGAGATCATCCAGGAAGAAGGGCAGACGCTGCTCGGCTGGCGCGATCTGCCGACCGACGATCGCCTGGTCGGCGCCTCGGCCGCGGCCGTCGCGCCGTATTTCAAGCAGATGTTCGTCGGTGCTAACGCACCGACGAAGTTCCAGGTTCCGGTTCCTGTTCCAGGTACCTCGAACGCCGAACGGGAACCGGAACCGGAACCCGGAACCCTCATGGTTCGAACGGAAGCTCTATGTCATCCGCAAGCGCATCGAGCACGCCGTCGACGCGCTGCCGATCTCGAGCGCCGACAAGAAGTACTTCTACATCCCGAGCCTCTCCGCCAACACGCTCATCTACAAGGGCATGCTGATCGCGGATCAGATCGAGACGATGTTTCCCGATCTGGTGGATCCGGCCGTCGAGTCGGCGCTGGCGCTCGTGCACCAGCGATTCAGCACGAACACGTTCCCGTCGTGGCCGCTCGCGCATCCGTACCGCTACGTCGCGCACAACGGCGAGATCAACACGCTTCGCGGCAACATCAACTGGATGCACGCACGCGAGGCGATGTGCGAGTCGGATCTGCTCGGCGACGACCTGAAGAAGATCCTGCCGGTCATCCGCGAAGGCGGCAGCGACACGGCGACCTTCGACAACGTGCTCGAATTCCTGGTGATGACCGGCCGCTCGCTGCCGCACGCCGTGCTCATGATGATTCCCGAGCCATGGGCGGGGCACGAGTCGATGTCGGCCGAGCGAAAGGCCTTCTACGAGTACCACGCGACGATGATGGAGCCGTGGGACGGCCCGGCGTCGATTGCGTTCACCGACGGCACGGTGATTGGCGCCGTGCTCGATCGCAACGGCCTGCGGCCGTCGCGCTATTACGTCACGAAGGACGACCTCGTGGTCATGGCGTCCGAGGTCGGCGTGCTGGACATTCCCGAGGAGAACATCCTGCTGAAAGAGCGGCTGCACCCGGGCCGCATCTTCCTCATCGATACAGAGCAGGGGCGCATCATCGCCGACGAGGAAATCAAGCGCGACCTCGCCTCCGAGCAGCCGTACGGCGAGTGGCTGGCCGACGAACATGGTGGCGCTCGAAGATCTCAAGCCCGCGCCCCTTCTGCCGCTGCCCGACCATTACACGATGCTGAATCGGCAGCGCACCTTCGGCTACACGCAGGAGGATCTCAAGATTCTGCTGGCGCCGATGGCGCAGAACGGGGAAGAGGCGATCGGGTCGATGGGCACCGACACGGCGCTCGCCGTGCTGTCGGACAAGCCGCGGCTGCTCTACGACTACTTCACGCAGTTGTTCGCGCAGGTCACGAACCCGCCGCTCGACGCGATTCGCGAGGAGTTGGTGACGTCGATGGGATCGACGATCGGCCCCGAGGCGAATCTCCTGAAGCCCGGGCCCGAGGCGTGCCGTCAGATCAAGGTGAAGTCGGCGATCGTCAACAACGAGGAGCTCGCGCGGCTGCGCCACATCGACGAGCGCGGCTTCAAGTCGGTGACGCTGCCGATGCTGTTCGACGCCGACTCCGGCGGCACCGGCCTGGCGCGCGCGCTCGAGGATCTGCAGCGGCGCACGAGCGAGGCGGTCGAAGAAGGCCACACGATCATCATCCTGTCGGACCGCGGCGTGAACATGAAGCTCGCGCCGATTCCGAGCCTGCTCGCGACTGCGGGCGTGCATCACCATCTCGTCCGCGAGGGCACGCGCAATCGCGCGGCGCTCGTCATCGAGACCGGCGAAGCGCGCGAGGTGCATCATCTGGCGCTGCTCATCGGCTACGGTGCCGGGGCCGTGAACCCGTATCTCGCGTTCGAGACGCTCGACGACATGATCCGCAGCGGAATGTTGCCGGGCCTCACGCACGAGAAGGCCGTCAAGAGCTATATCAAGTCGTTGAACAAGGGCGTGCTGAAGGTGATGTCCAAGATGGGCATCTCGACGCTGCAGAGCTACCGCGGCGCGCAGATTTTCGAAGCCGTCGGCCTCGAGAAAGACTTCGTCGAGCGGTATTTCACCCACACCGCGTCGCGCATCGGCGGCGCGGGCATCGACGCCATCGCGGAAGAGGTGCGCGCCAGGCATATGCTCGCGTTCCCCGAGCGTCCGGTCGCCGATCGCGACCTCGACGAGGGCGGCGAGTACCAGTGGCGGCGCGATGGAGAGTTCCATCTCTTCAATCCCGACACGGTCTACAAGCTGCAGCATGCGACGCGGAGCGGCCAGTTCAAGATCTACAAGGAATACACGCAGGCGGTGAACGACCAGACGCGCAAGCGCGCGACGCTGCGCGGGTTGTTCGAGCTGAAGCTCGCGGCCAGGCCGATTCCCCTGGACGAGGTCGAGCCGGCCGAGAGCATCCTCAAGCGGTTCGCCACCGGAGCGATGTCGTACGGATCGATCAGCCAGGAGGCGCACGAGACGCTGGCGATCGCGATGAACCGCCTCGGCGGCAAGTCGAACACCGGCGAGGGAGGCGAGGATCCCGCGCGCTACGTCCCGGACGCAAACGGCGATTCTCGCAGGAGCGCAATCAAGCAGGTCGCGTCTGCGCGGTTCGGCGTCACGAGCGAGTACCTCGTCAACGCCGACGATCTGCAGATCAAGATGGCGCAGGGCGCGAAGCCCGGCGAAGGCGGCCAGCTGCCAGGGCACAAAGTGTACCCGTGGATCGCGAAGGTGCGGCACGCGACGCCCGGTGTCGGTTTGATTTCGCCGCCGCCGCATCACGACATCTACTCCATCGAAGACCTCGCGCAGCTGATCTACGACCTGAAGAACGCCAATCGCCGCGCGCGGATTCACGTGAAGCTCGTGGCCGAAGTCGGCGTCGGCACCGTTGCGGCCGGCGTGGCGAAGGCGCACTCGGACGTCGTGCTCATCTCCGGCCACGACGGCGGAACCGGTGCATCACCGTTGACGAGCCTGAAACACGCTGGTGTGCCCTGGGAACTGGGCCTGGCGGAGACGCAGCAGGTGCTCGTGCTCAACAACCTGCGCGACCGCATCGTCGTGCAGGTCGACGGCCAGATGAAGACGGGCCGCGACGTCGTGATTGGCGCGCTGCTCGGCGCCGAGGAGTTCGGATTCGCGACGGCGCCGCTCGTCGTGTTGGGCTGCGTGATGATGCGTGTCTGCCATCTCAACACGTGCCCCGTGGGTGTCGCGACGCAGGATCCGGAGCTGCGCAAGCGCTTTACGGGCCAGCCGGAGTTCGTCGAGAACTTCTTCCGGTTCATCGCCGAGGACGTGCGAGAGCTGATGGCGCAGCTCGGCTTCCGGACGATGGACGAGATGATCGGGCGCGTCGACAAGCTCGACGTGACGAAGGCGGTCGATCACTGGAAGGCGTCCGGTATCGACCTGTCGCAGATCCTCTACAAGCCCGTCGTGGCGCCCACCGTCGCGCAACGCTGCGTGCGGCCGCAGGATCACGGCCTCGACAAAGCGCTCGACAACGAGCTCGTCCGCCGGTGCGAAGACGCGCTGCTGCGGCGGAAGCGCGTCGAGTTCAGCATGCCGATCCGCAATGTGAACCGCACGGTCGGCACCATTCTCGGCTCCGAAGTGACGCGAGCCTACGGCGCTGCCGGACTGCCCGAGGGCACCATCAAGATCCATTTCACGGGGTCGGCGGGGCAGAGCTTCGGCGCGTTCCTGCCGCCTGGCATCACGCTGACGCTCGAAGGCGACGCGAACGACTATGTCGGCAAGGGGCTGTCGGGCGGCACGCTCGCCGTGTTCCCCTCATCGAAGGCGACGTTCGTGCCCGAAGAGAACATCCTCGTGGGCAACGTCACGCTCTATGGCGCGACCGAGAGGCGAAATGTATCTGCGCGGCGTGGCGGGCGAGCGGTTTGCCGTGCGGAACAGCGGCGCCGATGCCGTCGTGGAGGGCGTCGGCGATCATGGTTGCGAATACATGACCGGGCGGCCGCGTCGTGGTGCTGGGCAAGACCGGCCGCAACTTCGCGGCCGGAATGAGCGGTGGCGTTGCGTACGTGCTCGACTCGAACGGGAGCTTCAAGAACCGCCTCAACGCGGGCATGGTCGATCTCGACGCGCTCGCCGACGAGGATTGGGTGATCCGTGCGGCAGTTGATCGCCCGCCACATCCTGTTTACCAACAGCGCGTACGCGAAGGGGATTCAGGCGAGGCTGGCCGATCTTCCGTTCGTGAAGGTCATGCCGAAGGACTACAAGCGGGTCATGCGCGCCGAGGCGAAAGCGAGGGCGGAAAACCGCGAGCCGGAGTTTGCCGAGCTCGTCGGTTCTGTTTAACAGGAGATTAGGAGAATAGGAGTTCTTCTTTTGAAAAGAATTCTCCTAGTCTCCTGGCCTCCTGTTTCGAATTTATGGGTAAACCAACAGGTTTCATCGAAATTCACCGCAAGAAACAGCTCACCCGTCCTGTGGCCGAGCGCCTGAAGGATTGGAACGAGGTCTATCAGCCGTACGCTGGAAAGCGAGCTGCAGAAGCAGGGCGCGCGGTGCATGGACTGCGGCATTCCTTTCTGCCATCAGGGATGCCCGTTGGGCAACCTGATTCCCGACTGGAACGATCTCGTCTATCGCGATCGCTGGGAGCCCGCGATTGAGCGTCTGCACGCCACGAATAACTTCCCCGAGTTTACCGGGCGGCTCTGTCCCGCGCCGTGCGAAGGCTCGTGTGTGCTCGCCATCAACGACGACCCTGTGACGATCAAGTCGATCGAAGTGTCCATCATCGAGAAAGCGTTCGACGAAGGATGGGTGACGGCCAATCCGCCACTCGAGCGCACCGGCAAGGCAGTGGCGGTCATCGGATCGGGCCCTGCGGGTCTGGCCGCGGCCGACCAGTTGAACCGCGCGGGGCATTTCGTGACCGTGTTCGAGAAGTCCGATCGCATCGGCGGCCTGCTGCGTTACGGTATTCCCGAATTCAAGATGGAGAAGAAGTTCCTGAACCGCCGCTTGTCGCTGATGGAACAGGAAGGCGTCTACTTCCGCGCGAACGTGAACGTCGGCGTCGACATGACATTCGACCGAATGAAGGCTGAATACGACGCGATCGTGCTCGCGGGTGGCGCCGGACTGCCGCGCGATCTCCCGGTTCCCGGGCGCGACCTCAAAGGCATTCACTTTGCGATGGAGTACCTCACGCTGTCGAACAAGCGTGTGGAAGGCGATCGAATTGCCGACGCCGACTTCATCAGCGCGAAAGGCAAAAACGTCGTGATTATCGGCGGCGGCGATACAGGCGCCGACTGTCTCGGCACCGTGCATCGCCAGGGCGCGCTGTCCGTTCATCAGTTCGAGCTGTTTCCGAGGCCACCGGACACGCGCGCGGCCGACAACCCATGGCCGCTATGGCCCAACGTCTTTCGCGTGTCGACGGCGCATGAAGAGGGGGGCGAGCGCGTGTACTCCGTGTCGACGCAGCGCTTCAGCGGCGACGCGCAGGGGCGCGTCAAGAAGCTCCATGGCTCGAAGGTCGAGCTCGTACGCAAGGACGGCCGGATGTCGTTCGAGGACGTTCCCGGCACCGAGTTCGAAATGGACGTCGACCTCGTGCTGCTTGCGATGGGATTTCTCGGCCCCGAACGCCAGGGCCTGCTCGAGAACTTCGGCGTCAAGCTGACCGAACGCGCTAACGTGTGGCGCGATGCCAACTGGATGACGAGCGTGCCAGGCGTCTTTACGGCAGGCGACATGCAGCGCGGCCAGTCGCTCATCGTGTGGGCGATCGCCGAAGGTCGCAGCGCGGCGCGCGGCGTCGATCTCTTTCTGATGGGCAAATCGGACCTGCCAGCTCCGCTCGCTTGACGAGGCCTTGCGGTAGTGTCCGCCTTCAGGCGGACCGAGCACTTCAGGCCTGTAGTTCAGAACTTCGTCAGCTTTCCTGCTTCATCGAAAAGCTCGGGACCTGGTTCAAGGACCTCAAATCTCGCGGGATCTGACAGCTCGCCTAAAATCGCCGGCGACACATAAATATCTTCGAGGTGCAGCGTGTCGAGGATGCGCACGATCCGTTCGCGTCCAGGCTCGAGATAACCGCAGCTCCTGAGCCCAATCTCGAAGGCATGGAGGTCCGTGTCTGCCACAACCGGAATCTTGCCCCGCTCGAGAAAACTGCTCGTAATCACGTTCGCATACGTCGACCCGTAGTCGATTCCCGCAAACAACCGATGCGTGATCACATCCGCTAATCCTACGCCGATCGCATTGCCGTGTGTCCCCTCGGTCAACTCGCACACGACCATGGCCCCGACGCGCGGCGCGCCTTCATCGTGCTGACCGTTCACGCCGATGCGCCCGGTGATATTGGGATCGATTCCGACGCCGCTGATGTCTTTGCCCATGCGATCGACGACCAGCACGTCGACCTCGTTCACCGGCAAGCGGGGCATGTGGCCCTTCGCAAGTTCCAGCAGCGACGGCTCCTCCCGCGCGATCGCGTCGGCTTTCAACACGTCGATCCGCAGCGTCTGGTGGAAGGCATTTTCGACCAGGCCGATGCCCGCCAGAATTTTCCCGGTCGCCAGCACCCGGTTCGCACCCGGCTCGATTAACTCCCGCAGTCCGTAAACCCCGAAGTCGTGAACGGCGCGGGCGCCTTCGAGCTTTCCGAGGCCGATGAGCGCCATCTTCATCAGGCCGCTTTCATAGCGGCCGTGAAAATCGGTGTGTGGCTTGATCCTGTTGATGAGGATCGCGCCGTCGGACTCGTAGACCTGACGGTCCATGAAGAGCCGGCAAGGCGAGTCTCCGCCCGGCAGCTCGACGACGTCCATGGAGGAACGAACCGGTGCGCCGATGGTCGCCTCGGAGATGCCGTACGACTGCAGAATCGCCGCTTGGCCTTCGGCCGTCGCTCCGCCGTGGCTTCCCATCGCCGGTACGACGAACGGCTCCGCGCCCCGCGCCTTCAGGTAATCGCTCACATCTCTGACGACGGTTGCGAGGTTGTCGATGCCGCGGCTGCCTGCGGCGATGGCGATTCGAGCGCGAATCCGAATGACGTCATCGAGCACCGCGAGCTGTGATCGCAGCGCGCGAGCTGGATCGTCCAGACGCGTGCGATCGAAACGCTGCCTGATTTTATGTAGCCGATACATGTCAGAGCCTGAACGCCTCCGGACGGCTCCAGAGTGTAAGCCATTCTATTACCGCAGGTTAATGACGATTGATGGCTTCCTACCCTGATGGCTCCTTCCGCGGATTGTCTGGACGCGCTACTGTATCCGGCGAACTCGCGAAGGGACATCACATGTGGCGACGATATCCTGCGACCCGCTGGACTGCTGCCTTGACGCTGCTCGCCTGCGGCGTCGCCCTCTTCGCGGCCGATCGTCCGGCACGCGTCATCACGCCGGAGGGATCGCCGATCTGGCTCGACCCGCAGCGGACGCTCGTCTTCGATACGCCGTCGCTCATGGTGATGCTGCGCAACGAGCACAGCCAGCCAGTGAACTACGCCCTCCGTCTCTGGGTGTTCGACGAATCCACGCATCTGAAAGGCACACAGGACTTCTGCACCTACGACGCGCTGGGAGGGCATAGCCGCGTCCAGATCGTCGTTCCGATCGCCATTGCCGGCGTAACCCTGCGTGATCGCACCGTCGTTTCCGTGACAACAGCCGTTTCTGGGCAGGCCAGCTGGAGCTTGCGCGAAGATGCGCGCGCTCAGCTGGAGGCGGCGCTCGCGGCAACCAGAGGTTCGACCGCCCGCCTGACGTTCCAGCGCGAAGCCGCCAGGCCCGGCGGGTGGAACTGTCCGTGCGACTGCGCGGCGCTGGAAGCGGCCTGCGAGCAGCGTTGCGCGCCTGTCGGCCGCGCGTCCTCGACCTGCAATCGAACGTTCGATGGCGGCTGCTCCTTTGCCTGCACGTGCAAGTAGCCGGCACTACCGGGCACGTCTGTTGGCTACGCAACACAGTACGCTCACGCCGCGGCTTGGTGAGGATGCGCCTGCTTCAACGATGCGCGAAGCCAACGCGCGAATGCCCGTCCGCGCAGAAAAGCGCGCTGGCAGTGGTCTCGAGGTTGTGATGACCGTCCGGGCTCGGAGTGATGACGTGGCCGTACCGTGATGTATCAGTCCATTACCGCTGTGTAGAAACGAGCTGCTCCGGTAGCTCAAACAGCGGAAAGAACTTCTCTGTATCAAGGAACGAATTCCACGCCGTAATGCGCTCGCCCATGAGCTCGAGGACGATGATGGCCCATGGCCGAAGCGTGCCGTTGGGTCCAGGGCGATACTGCCCAAACGAAGGGGAGCCGCACGCGGCCGTCGGCACGAGGCGTGATCCGCGGCAACCGATCCCGCGACCGAGGAGCCAGGCACGAATGGCATCCGGACCGCGAAGCCACAGCGTGTATGGCGGCATCGACAACGTCGCGTCCTCGCGCAGTAGAGCGACCAGATCGTCCACGTCGTACCGGTGGAACGCGTCCACGTAGCGCTCGAGGAGCTTTGACTGCGCTTCGGACAGCGGCTCCTCGGAACTGCCCCCTCCGCCAAGGTTACCGACAGTCCCCCGAGCGCGTTGGATGGCGCTGTTCACGGCGGCAACCGAGGTATCCAGGCACTCCGCTACTTCAGCCGCCGATAACCCGACGACCTCGGTCAGCAGTAATGCGGCTCGCTGGCGCGGCGGCAGGTGCTGAAGCGTCGCGACGAACGCCAGGCGCGTACTTTGCCGAAGCGCTGTGAGTTCAAAGGGATCCGCGTCGGTGGGAAGGGAACGCGCATCCGGGATGGGCTCCAGCCAGTGCGTTCGTGGTCGCGCCTCGAGGGGATCATCGACCGAGCCCGCTGTCCCTTCCTCCATTGGGCGGAAACGGCGCGTGCGCTGCGCCAACGCATCGAGGCAGACGTTCGTCGCGATTCGGTACAGCCATGTCCGGAGCGATGCGCGTCCATCGAAGCGATCGAGACTTCGCCAGGCGCGCACCATCGTGTCCTGAACGGCATCCTCGGCGTCGAAGGCGGAGCCCAACATCCGGTAGCAGTGCCCGGTCAGGGCAGCGCGGTGCGTTTCCAGCTGGGCTGCGTCGAAGGGCATCTCGTTTCTTAATACTACCCGGAGGCTGGCAGATCAAGAGTCGCCTCCACCGACATCACTTGCTGTGACGCTGATCCATAGACTCTCCGGGCCAGGCTGAAATCATCGGTTCGCGCCCAACGGAGTTGTCGACCGATGATTTTGATTTCTACGGGGAGTCTGTATGTATGAACGAGCGGATCTGCAGCAAGGAGTCACGATGCCCGCGCACACCCCTCGGAAAATGTTCGTCAATCTGCCTGTGCGCGACCTCGACAAATCAATGGACTTCTTCTCGACGTTGGGCTTTACCTTCAACCCGAGGCTCACTGACGAAAAGGCTGCGTGCATGGTCGTCAGTGAGGAGGCATACGTCATGCTCCTTGCAGAGCCGTTTTTCAAGACGTTCACCAACCGTCGACTCTGCAACACGGTGATGGAAATCGAAGGGCTCTTTGCAGTGTCCTGCGGAAGCAAGGCGGAGGTGGACGAGATGGTCACAACTGCGATCGCCGCCGGGGGCAGGCAGGCGATGGAGAAGCAGGATCACGGGTTCATGTACGGCTGGAGCTTCCACGATCTCGATGGCCACCACTGGGAGGTCATCTGGATGGACTCGACGACGGTCCAGTAGAGCAGCGATCGCGCTGCGCAACACAGGTCTCCACGAACGCTCAGGGCTGGGCGGTGAACAATAAGATGAGCAGACCGATGATTTCCAGCCCGTTGTCGGGTCTATAGCTTCAAGGAGGCACGATGAAGCCGATCACACCGCATCTGTGGTTCGACAAGGAAGCGCGGGAAGCAGCGGAATTCTATTGCTCCGTCTTTCCCAATTCGAGAATCACGAACGTCACGACGCTCCGCGATTTGCCGTCGGGCGATTGTGACGTCGTGTCCTTCGAGCTGTCCGGCCAGCCGTTCATGGCGATCAGCGCCGGGCCACTCTTCAAGTTCAACGAATCCATCTCGTTCATGGTGTATTGCGATACGCAGGCCGAGATCGACAATTACTGGATGCAGCTCTCCGCGGTCCCGGCGGCCGAACAGTGCGGCTGGCTGAAGGACAAGTACGGGCTGTCGTGGCAGATTGTCCCTACGGACATGGACAAGATGCTGGAGAAGGGCACACCGGAGCAGATCGGGCGCGTGACGCAGGCGTTTCTGAAGATGAAAAAGTTCGATATCGGAGAGCTGCGGCGTGCCTACGAAGTTGGCGCCAGGTGAAGGGCCACGTCCGCAGGGGCCGATCTTCCCGTCAACGCTGAAGGAGTGAATCATGAAGCTGACCGTCGGCACATTTGTGACACTGGACGGGGTGATGCAGGCGCCCGGCGGCCCCGAGGAAGACCGCAGTGACGGGTTCGAGCACGGTGGATGGGTAGTGCCGTTCGTCGACGACATGATGATGCATGTGATGACCGAGTGGATCCGGGGCGGGGACGGTCTAATGCTGGGCCGGAAGACATATGAGATCTTCGCCGCCCACTGGCCATGCGTCACCGGCGACGATCCAATCGCCGCAAAGTTCAACAGCGTGCGTAAGTATGTCGCTTCTCGAACGCTTGACCGCGTGGATTGGAACGACTCGACCTTGATCAAGGGCGATGTGGTGGAGGGAATCAAGAAGCTCAAACGTGAACCGGGCAATGAGCTGCAAGTTCACGGCAGCGGCGAGCTGATTCAGACGCTCCTCAAACATGACCTATGCGAAGCGCATATCTGTCTCTCACGGTCAGCAGTACGGAAGAGGCGGACCGTATTTATGCGCTGCTGTCCGAAGGCGGCCAGCTCTTCATGCCGATGCAGGAGACCTTTTTCGCCACCCGCTTTGCGATGCTCCGGGACAAGTTCGGGATCTCCTGGATGCTTCTTCACCCCAGATCGCAAAGCGCCGAATCAGCCGCATGATTCCCGTTTTCGCTCGTGACACACCGTCAGGCGCGATTCGAGGCGCTGACGAAGCACAACACACGAATGACGGCGATCGTGCGGTATCCGTCGAAGGACGTGCGAGACATGGTGTGGAGGATGTATGACTCGAACGATAACGTACTGGACCAGTACTGCCATCGTCGCGTTGATGCTGCTGCTCTCGCTGAGCTATCTCACTGGCAGCGAACAGGTCGTGTCGGGTTTCGCCAAGGCTGGCTATCCGCAACACCTTCGGATCGTGTTGGGCGTGGCCAAGCCGGCCGCGGCGATTATCTTGATGCTGCCCTCACTCGCACTGCAGAAGGAATGGGCGTACGCCGGCGTATCGTTCGCGTGGATCATGGCGTTCATCTCTGCGATTGCGTCCCGTGAGCCGGCGCAGGTATGGATTCTGCCGCCGGGTCTCCTCATTCTTCTATTGGTCTCCTACGTCACCAGACCACCGGGCCGACGACTGAAGGTTGGCGTCGGTGTCTGAACCGAGGGGCTCCGGGTGCGGACCACCGCAGGTGCCCAAGTTCATTTCCCATGTCCGGACACTCCTCGCTTGGGCCGGCGGATGGTCCTCACCTTCCCGCTCTTGCCTCCGCCGCAAAAGAACTGATCGCCGCCATCGGACTCGAGCCCCGACACCATCACTCCGGGCGGCATCTCGAGCCGCTCCAGGACCTCTCCCGTTCGAGGATCGACGCGCCTCACATCGCTCTCGTCACCTTCCCAGGTGCCGTGCCAGAGCTCTCCGTCGACCCACGTCACCCCGGTGACGAAGCGATTGGACTCGATCGTGCGAAGAATCGCCCCTGTGTCGGGATCGATTTGATGGATCTTCCGGTCCCGATACTGCCCGACCCAAAGCGTCCCTTCGGCCCACGCCAGCCCCGAGTCAGCACCGCCGCCGGGCGCCGGGATCGTGGCGAGCACACGGCCGGTCTGCGGATCGATCTTCTGGATGCGATCTTCGGCGAGCTGAAACAAGTGCTGGCCGTCGAACGCCGTTCCTGCATGGCTGGCGACATCGATCGAGCGCAGCGTCCTCCCGCTCGCGGGATCGAAGGCGTTCAGCGAGTCCCCTGCAGCAAACCAGACGCGCTCACCGTCATACGTGACGCCATGCACGTGCTCGACCCCCGGAAAGGGTCCATACTCTCGAATAATTTCGGCAGTTGATCGACGCATGCTGCCACCTCAGTCAATCGGTAGAGGAGCGGGGAGTAACAAGGTCGTCGTGAATCCCGGGACTGGCGGGGTCATCCAGCGACGCGCACGTCCGCGACCGACCGATTGCACCTTGCCCGAGGCCGCGAGGGAATCGAGCGCCCGCTGCACGGTGCGCTGGCTCGTTCCAAGCGCGAGCGCCAGGGCCGAGCTCGACCACGATTCGCCGTCGGTGAGGAACGCTAGCACCGCCGCGTGTTCCTCGTCCATTTCAGTGGGCCACGCCAGCACGACGACCTCGCGTGCGCGGCGCGGCGCCAGCGCAAACCCTCGCTTCGTGGCGCTCACGCTGGCCAGCGTCTGAAGCAGCGTCCGAAGCCGCCCGACTTCCACTCGCAAGCGCGCCCGATGCGATTCATCCGTGAACTGCGATCCGAATGCGCGCGCGATGAGCGTGTCCCTCGCGACATCACCCGGCCACGCTTCGCCCAGAGCACGTGCTAGCGCGAACAGCACCGGACGCCTGGCGAGTGAGACCACTTTGTTGTCGTGACGCACGACGTGCCGGCACGCGTCCACGACGAATGCGCTCGACGCCAGCAACGCTTCGACCTCTTCGATTAGAAGAAGTCGCTCCTCGCCACTCGCGATCAGACGCGCAGCGGGCGTGTTCAGGACGAGGACTGCGGCGTCGACCTCCGCCGTCAGCGCGGGGATACGTGCGTGGCGCGCTTCGCGTTCGGCCCGATCAAGCGCAGCGCGCGCCGCTTTCGTCCGGAGGCGCCGTATCGCGATCCCTGCGACAACCAGCTCGTGGGCGGTCCTCGACGCGGGAGGGAAGGGCGCGGGGTCGAGCTTGGCGAGCATGCGCTCGGCCTCGTCGATGCGCCCGATGAGAACGAGGCGCCGGACCTCGAGATACCGCGCATGCGCGGCGTTCACCCGGTCGCCGTGCGCTTCGAGCGTCGCCCGCGCTGTGTCGAGCGCCTTCGGCGGCCAGCCCAGGTCGCGCGAGACGAGCGCAACCTCGGCCTCGGCGACGACGCACCTCGCGCGGGCCACGGCCTCTTTCGGACCGAAGGCGCGCCCAGCACGGCGCAGCAAGGTCTTCGCTCGAACGAGATCGCCGAGCTGCGCCATCGCAATGCCTCGCAGCGCAAGAGCCGGCGCGTCGTCGCGCAGGGCGACCCGCTTCAATGCGCCGAGCGGATCACCCGCTGCGAGTGCACGCGCCGCTGCCGTGATCAGCGAGTCCATGGGAATCCCGTCACACTTGTCACTCCCACCCTTCTGATACCCAGCGCTAAATCTATCTCATGACCAACAACGACCGAGATAACCGGTCAACCCAACAAGAAAGAGAGAAGAGACGATGAAGACACAGAGAATCGAAGGAGCGGTCGCCCTGGTGACGGGCGCCAACCGCGGGATCGGGCGAGCACTGACGGAAGCGCTCCTGACCCGGGGCGTGAGGAAGGTCTACGCGACGGCGCGCAATCCGGAGGCGCTGCGCGCCCTGCGTGACGAGCGGGTCGTTTCG
This sequence comes from Vicinamibacterales bacterium, assembly GCA_963744405.1. Taxonomy (GTDB): domain Bacteria; phylum Acidobacteriota; class Vicinamibacteria; order Vicinamibacterales; family JAMQPK01; genus JAMQPK01. The sequence goes on along the minus strand of CAVUTO010000013.1, from coordinate 163,962 downwards.
CTGCGGCTCGACGTGACCGACGTCGACCAGATCCGCGCCGCCGGAGACGCGGCTTCAGACGTCGATCTCGTCTTCAACAACGCCGGCGTGGCGCTTGCCAGAGGACTCGCAGATTCAACGGTCCTCGACCAGGCCCGGCGCGAGATGGAGGTGAACTACTTCGGGCCCTTGCAGCTGCTCCAGCGTCTGGCGCCGACGCTGGCCAGAAACGGCGGAGGGGCGGTCGTCAACATCGGCTCGGCAGCCGGCCTGACCAACCTCCCCTTTGTCCCGACCTACAGCGCCTCCAAGGCCGCGCTCCATTCGCTGACCCAGGCCGCGCGAATCCTCCTTGAGGCGCAAGGCACCGCAGTCTTTGGTGTCTACCCGGGTCCCGTAGACACCGATATGTCTCGCGAGGTTGCGATGCCGAAGACCTCGCCACGTGACGTGGCGTTCGCGATCCTCGACGGCATTGAGGCCGGACAGGAGGACATCTTCCCGGACCCATACGCGGTGGATTTTGGCCAACAGTTCGAGTCCTCGCCGAAGGCCTCGGAACGGCAGATGGCCGCAATCACCGCGGCGATGCTGTCGGGCTCCCCGGCGTGAGGGAGGTATTTCATGTGTCCCGTATGCATGACCACAACAGCCCTGGTCGCTGCAGGCGCCACGTCCGGAGCCGGTGCGCTTGGCTTCGTGGCGGTCAAATTCCGGTGGTTGCAGCGCCTTCGCCATCACATCGTACCCAATAAATACAGGAGGAAGCAATGAGCACATCAGCATCAGCATTGCCTCACAAGTTCGTGTCGCAAGACGAGTGGCTCGCAGCCCGTCGTGATCTGCTGAATGAAGAGAAGCAACTCACGAAGCATCAGCAGCGCGTCGCCGCTGCCCGGCGCGAACTGCCGTGGATGAAGGTGACCAAGGAATATGTCTTCAACACGCCCGAGGGCAAGGTGCGCCTCGCCGACCTGTTCGCCGGGCGCAGCCAGCTCATCATCAAGCACAACATGCTGAACCCGAAGCACGATGTGTGCGTCGGGTGTTCGTTCGAGATGGATGCCATCGAAGGTGCGCGGGTGCATCTGGAGCATCACGACGTGTCGATCGTTGCCGTGTCGCGCGCGCCGCTGGCGCAGATCCAGGCGGCGCAGAAACGAATGGGCTGGACGACGCCGTGGGTGTCCTCCTATGGCAGCGACTTCAACTACGACTTTCACGTTTCCTTCAGGCCAGAAGACATCGCGCGGGGCCAGGTGTTCTACAACTACGAGGTGACGCCCATTCCGGTCGAGGATCTGTCCGGCTTCAGCGTGTTCTACAAGGACGAGAACGGCGACATCTTCCACACGTACGGGACGTTCGGGCGCGGCGCGGAATATGTCATGACCGCCTACGTGTTCCTGGACATGACGCCGAAGGGGCGGAACGAGACGGGTCGCGGCAACCTCACCGACTGGGTGCGTCCGCACGATCGCTACGATGTGCCCGGCCGCGTCGATCCGATCGGGCAACTCGTTGCAGAGGAGAGCTGCTGCGACGGGGCGTGACGGACATTTCAGACCGGCGAGTCGTTGGGCTCGCCGGTCGTCGAAATGTGGCGGGGTCGCGTACTGGAGTGACTCGTCAGCGTTCTGCGCAATAGCTCCGGTTTACATCGCGGTCCCGGTCTCGAGCAACGACTTCATGTCGCTGAGAATCCAGGCCCAGCCACCAGTGCCCATTTCGGAGAACTTGCTGGCCACCATGCCGGCCATGATCGGCGCGCCTTCGAGCTCGTGGATCACCGTGAGCCTCGAGAAGCCGGCGGCGACCTTCTCGATTTCCCATGTGACACGCGTGAATCCTTCGGCTTTCATGGCATCGCTGAACAGGAAGCGATAGGTGTGCACCAGCTTTCTCGGAGGATCGACTTCCTCGACCATGCCATCGATGACGACGTCCGGAATGCCCATTCCCTGCATCTCGGAAGTCGAGTGCGCACGGTAGGACCCCCCTGGACGCAACTCATATTCGACGGCGCCCTGGTAGCCGTACTTCATCGTCCACTCCGGCGACGTAATGGCGTCCCAGATCGCCTCTGGCGAGGCTCTAATGTAAACCTCGTAAACTTGCGTCGTCGCTATGCTGGTTTTTGACTCTGTCGCCATACCTTTGCCTCCAGCTCGGTCTTGAGCTCCAGGAGCGCCGACACTCGACGCTCAGTGTACTTGTCGATCCAGCGGTCGTGAATCATCCGTATGGGCACCGGGTTCAGGAAGTGCAGCTTCTCTCTGCCCGCCCTGCGCGTCACGACGACGCCCGCACGCTCGAGCACGCGCAAATGCTTCATGACACCGAATCGTGTCATCGCCAACTCCGACTCGAGCTCCGTCAACGTGCGCCCGTCGCGTTTGAAGAGCAGATCGAGAAGGAATCGTCGTGTCGGATCCGCGAGTGCCTTGAAGACCCAATCGTCGTCGAACATGCGTCATAATATGTGACTATACAGTCACATGTCAAGCAGACCGCCACCGGATCGCAGCGTTGGCGACGCGGTTTGACACGGGCGTAAGAGATGATATATATAATCTCTTTACGACCATGCGATACCCCGCCGAGCACAAACAGGAAACGCGCGCACGCATCGTCCGAGCCGCCGCCCGCCGCTTTCGGAGTCGCGGCGGTGAGGGCGCGGCGATTTCGGATCTGATGCGGGACCTCCGGCTGACGCATGGAGGGTTCTACCGGCACTTCGACAGCAAGGAAGATCTCTTCGCGGAGGCGTTCGCGGTTGGTCTCGAGCAGGTATCGGAGCGATTGGTTCGGGCGGCCGAGGCGGCGCCGCCAGGAGGCGAGCTCAAGGCGCTCATCGATGCGTATCTCAGCCAAAAGCACTGCGACGATGCCGCGAATGGGTGTCCGGTGGCAGCTCTCATGACCGAAGTGGCGCGCCGTCCAGGCGCCACACGCGGGCCATTCCAACAAGCCATGAGAGCGCACATCGCGCGCATGGCGCGCTACGTGCCTGGCCAGACGGATGAGGAACGGCATCGGACAGCCGTGATGCTCTTCTCAGGCATGGCGGGCACGCTCAACGTGGCACGGGCGCTGACCGACGAGCGCCGCCGGCGTGTTCTCGAGGACGCCAGGACCTTTTATCTCAAGGCCGTCGGCGGCTGATATTTTTTTTGGCAGATGAGATGACGTAAATCATCTAACGCAAGCACGCGATATTCGCAGGTCGGTTAGTCACACAGCTGGCTTGGTGAGGTCATTCATGTCTATGACTCTTCTCGCAGTCCTCGTCCTGGTGCCGACAGTTGCTGTGGTCACCGCGATTTTCCTGGTCTTGTGGCGTGAGCGCACCTCCGCCCGCGAGTCACGGATCGCGGCCGTCAGCGGAGTGGTCCTGGCCGCCTGGGCCATCGTTGCAGCGATGCTCGCCCGACGTGGATTCTTCGAGCAGCCCGACCCGATCAGCCTGCCGCCTATTGGAATCACTCTCGCTCTGGTGCTTCTCGTGTTGGCCGTGTGTCTCGTCGTCTCTCCATCGTTGCGCCGCCTTCTCACGAATCAAAGAAATCTGATCCTTCTCAACTTGTGGCGACTGGAAGGCATTGTCTTCCTTATGCTCATGGCTAACCGTCAGATGCCGGCGCTGTGGGCATTGCCAGCTGGGATTGGCGACGTGATCGTTGCTGCCACGGCGCCATGGGTCGCCGCCGGCGTCGACGTCCCTCAGCGCAGACGACGCGCGATCATCTTCAACCTATTCGGTATGGCTGATCTGATTGTTGCCGTGGGACTGGGCATCATGACCAACCCGGGCCCGGCTCAGGTCTTTCACACCACGCCGACGTCCGAGCTGGTGACATACTTTCCCCTCGCGTTGGTGCCGACGTTTCTCGTGCCGCTCGCCTTCATGCTTCACGTGGTTTCATTGTGGCAATTGCTGGGTGGCCCGTGGGTGCCTCCTCCAGTCGCCTCACGACGGAGCCGATGATGTCGCCCCAGGCTATTTTCGGAATCAGCGTGCTCCTGGGGCTCGTCGTGTGGGGGATGGTCGTCGTGTGGTACGTCTGGCCAGCGCTCCGGGATCGACCACGCACTGAGGCGCTTCGACCGCTGCTCCTCTTGCACGCCTTTCGGTTCGTCGGATTGGCGTTTCTCGTACCGGGTGTGGTCTCGCCGGACTTGCCGGCTGCGTTTGCGGAGCCCGCTGCCTATGGGGACCTTGCGACGTCGATGCTCGCGCTTCTCGCGATCGCCATGCTGGGAAGTCGGGCGGGGACCATCATCGTCTGGGTGTTCAACAGCGTCGGCACGGTGGATCTGCTCAACGCGTTTTATCAGGGCGATCGGCTGGGCGTGGGAATCTCACCCGGCCTGCAGGGTGCCGCGTACTTCATCCCCACCGTGCTCGTGCCACTTCTGCTCGTGACGCACGGGCTCGTGTTCCGAATACTGCTTGGAACCGATGTACTGGGCGGTCAGCCGCGTGGCCGACGCACGATCTGATCGCCGACTTCCGTGAGAGGGCGTTCGAGAGTTTGGAGGTCTGAAATGTCTGATCAGCGCGTAGTGCTCATCACGGGAGCTTCGTCTGGTGTCGGGCTGTCGACGGCCCGGCTGCTTTCAGGACGAGGCTACAAGGTCTTTGGAACAAGCCGCAATCCAGCCAGCGCCGAAACCATCACAGCGGTGGAGATGCTGCCCCTGGATGTGCGCGCGGATGACTCGGTCCGAGCGTGCGTTGAAGCGGTCTCCAATCGTGCTGGCCACATCGACGTGCTGATCAACAACGCCGGTTACGAGCTGGCCGGGGCATTGGAAGAACTCACCGCAGAGGACGCCCGGGCTCAGTTCGAGACCAATTTCTTTGGGGTCATCAGGATGGTCAGTGCGGTGTTGCCGCTCATGCGTCGGCAGAGGAGCGGGCACATCATCAATGTCGGTTCGCTCGCTGGTGTGTCGTCGATTCCGTTCCTTGAGAAAGCTCATGGTGTCTGAATTCATGACCTTGGACGGCGTCATACAGGCGCCCGGGTGCCCGATATCTCGTTGCCGTGTGGGCGCTTCCTGGTCGCCGACTCTTTGACCACGTACTCAACTTCAACTTACCGACGACCGCGACGCGTCGGTGCCAACGAGCGCGATCGAGCCGGCAATCAACACCAACCCCAGCACGAGCGTCGTCGAAACCTCCTCACCGCCGAACGCCCAGCCGAGGAGCACCGCCACTGCCGGATTCACATATGTGTGCGTGGACACCAGCGTGGCGGAGTAGCGATCGAGCAGCCAATAGTAGGCGGTGAACGCCACAATCGAACCGAACACGATGAGATAGGCCAGCGAACCCAGAGCCAGCCATGACGGAGCGGCCACCTCGTGGTACTCGCCGGCCACGAGCGACGCAACCAGCAGGAAGGCGGCCCCGCCGAGCAACGTCGTCGCAGTGCGAAGCGTCGGGTTCTGCGGCATAGCCGCCCGCTGCGCATACACCACGCCGGCGCCCCATGACGCGGCGCCGACCAGAATGGCTATGGCGCCGACAGACAGCGCGCTGCCGGACGTCACGTCGGCGCCGACGAGGGCCCACACACCGGCCAGCCCCAGCAGCGTGCCGACGAGCGTTCGCACGCCGAGCCGCGAAATCCCCAGCGCGGCCAGCAGCAGCGCAATCCAGAGCGGCTCAGTGGCGACGAGGAGGGCGGCAAGGCCGGAGGGGACCGACTGCTCCGCCCAGTGAAGCGTCCCGTGACCGACGAGAAAGAACAGCACTCCGACCACCGCGCTGTGGCCCCACTCGCGTCCGGATGCACGATAGCCCTTCGTGCGAGCCCACGCGTACAGCACGCAGCCCGCCGTCAGGTGGCGAACGCCAGCCGTCAGCAGCGGCGGGATCTCTGCCACGGCATAGCGGATGGCGAGGTAGGTGGAGCCCCAGACGATGAAGATGGCGGCGAACGCGAGGAGGACAGGCAGACGCATCCATCTACGTGTACCTCAGACGATTCGCGAATACGAGACGAGTCGGCTGTTCGGAAGAGGGGGCGGTAGGAGCCGCGGCCTTGAACGCAGCTGCGACGATTGTTGGCGCGTTCGTAGCCGGGTGGCTCGGGATCCTAGTCGGTCTTGGAAAAATCGGCCACGCTGGACCTCAAGTGGCTTGTGGCTGTTGGATGAACGAGCGAATGGCCGCGGCGGATTGCTCGGGGAATCGGTGGACGACCCAGTGATCGTCCGATGAAAATGTGATCAGCGATGTCGTTGGAATCGTCGCGGCAAGCCTTTCGGCAACAACGACTGGACTCAGGATGTCGGCGGTCGGCCATATCAGCAGCACAGGAATCTCGAGCGCCAGCAGATCAGCGCTGAGATCCGGAACGCAGTCGCAAGCCCAGGATTGGGCCTGCGGATATGTTGCTGCGTAATCAGATCTCCAATCGACGGCGCCGCACTGCATCACATCGATGCCGCCTGTCGCCGCAACGAGGACGAGGTGCGTCACGAGGTGGGGATACCGCAGTGCCACTCTCAGAGCCACATATGCCCCCATGGATTGCGCCACAATGGCGCTTGGTGCTGCGACGATTCCTGCGACGTACTCGGCCAGGTCGTCATAGCCGCGGATGTCATCCCGTGCCGGAACAGAGCCTAGACCAGGAAGATCAATCGCCGTGACGATCCAATCATCCGGCAGCCGTTCGGTGATTGGCGTCCAGAACGCGGCGGAGCCCGCCGCACCCGGCACCAGCGCCACACGCGTTGCGTGATCACTATGCATCTGAGTCTCTCCAATCCTGGGCGAAGCTCTCCGCGCTCACTTCCATGACGTTCGACGGCAGAAAACTTATACAGGTACCATTGCGAGATTGGACGCCAACCACGATGGGGTCGGCGGGAGGTGTGAATCAATGCCGAGCTTCACGTTTATCCTCATTCCGGGCGCCGGCGGAAGCGCATGGTACTGGCACCTCGTGGTGCCGATACTCAAACAGCGCGGGCATGAGGCCATTCCCGTCGCCCTGCCGGCGGCCGATGACACAGCCGGCCTTCCAGAGTATGCGGCCGCGGTCGTCCGCGCGATTGGCGATCGTGATCCACGACGGGTGATTCTTGTTGCACAATCGCTGGCTGGTTTCACAGCGCCTCTTGTGTGTGACGAAGTGCCCGTCGCACTCCTGGTGCTGGTCAACGCCATGATTCCGAAACCCGGTGAGAGCCCTGGGGAGTGGTGGCGGAATACAGGCCATGGTACGGCGAAGCGCCGGCGGAACTTGCACGATGGGCGCGAGGCCGACGCACCATTTGATCCGCTCGCGGACTTCTTCCACGATGTGCCACAGCCGGTGATCAACGAGGCGTTCGCGCAAGGTGAACCGCGCCAATCGGATACGGTGTTCGCTTCTCGCTGCGCCTCCCAGGGCTGGCCGGCTGTGCCGACCCGCGTTCTCGTTGCGCGCGATGACAGGTTCTTTCCAGCCGAGTTCCAGAAGCGGGTCGCGCTCGAGCGCCTCGGCATCTCCGCAGACGAGATCCCTGGCGGGCATCTCGTCGCGCTTAGCCAACCCGAAGAGTTGGCAGCACGACTGCTCACTTATGCCAGCGAAGCACGTCCAGCCTCACATCAGTGACGAGGCAATTGCGCAAAGGGTCGCCGACGGCCCAGCCGACAAAATCGAGCTTCAGGCCCGATCGTCTGAAGGCGCGTGATCGGAACGTCAGAAAAGGACGTCCGTGATTCGCAACCGATGCCCGACAGTCTGTTCTTGCTCGCAATTTCCTGCGACCTGGTGCTCGATTTGAGCGAAGTAAGCCTCGTTGACGTGGACGTCGTGCGGTTCTTGCTGCATTGCGAGATGCACGGCATCCGGCTGGCACATTGTCCCGCATACGTCCGTGAATGGATGGTCCGCGAGAACCGGGCACCTCGTGATGAAGCGCTGTGATGCTGCGTGCAACCACGCACAGAAGCCCAACAATGAACGGAAGAAAGAGAGGAGGAATCAGATGTCAACAGTCGAGAGTGTCAAGAACGTCGTTCTGGTGCACGGGGGGTTCGTCGATGGGTCCGGTTGGCAGGGAGTCTACGACCTTCTCAAGAAGGACGGCTACAACGTGTCGATCGTGCAGAATCCGACCACCTCTTTGGCGGATGATGTCGCGGTCACGAAGCGCACGCTGGCGGTGCAGAACGGGCCGTCGATTCTGGTTGGCCATTCGTACGGGGGCGTCGTGATCACGGAAGCCGGCAACGATCCGAAGGTCGCGGGCCTCGTCTACATCGCTGCGTTTGCTCCGGACAAGGGCGAGTCCGTGTCGGCGCTGATCAAGAACCCGCCGCCCGGTGCGCCTGTGCCCCCAATCCTGCCGCCTCAGGATGGCTATTTGTTTCTCGATCGGACACAGTTTCGAGCGTCGTTCGCGGCGGATGTGAGCGCTGACGCGGCGGCATTCATGGCAGACTCGCAGGTGCCATGGGGGCTCGAGGCGCTCAACGGTGCCGTCAGCGAGCCGGCGTGGAAGTCGAAGCCGAGCTGGTACCTCGTGTCGACGGAGGACAGGATGATTCCGCCCGATGCGCAGCGCGCGATGTCCAAGCGCGCGGGCTCAACGGTTGCCGAGGTCAAGGGCAGTCACGCCGTCTACGTGTCCCAACCGCAGGCCGTCGCGGCCATCATCACGAAGGCCGCACACGGCGTAGCCCTGGCAACGCCATAGGACGAACCATTCAGCACAGAAGTCCAGCGGCTGTCCGAAGTTTCTATGCACCACTTCGGACAGCTTCCACCTTGCACGCAGCCGTGACCAGCCGGTTCCTGAAGTCGTCCCAGTTGCGAAGGCCGGGGGCGCTTTGGTGACGAAATGTCACGCGATCGTAAAAGGCGCGCGTTAACATCGATCCCCGGAGGAGCGCCATGGAGACACCCGATCTGGACAGTCCACACGTGCCGAAACCTGCCGGCGAGTTTCGGGACTACAACCAGGCGCGGTCGGGCGTCGAGGAGTTCTATGCGTTGAACCACGCGCGGCAGACGCTCGCGTTCGTGCTCGCGAAGAAACAGGAGTACCTTTCTCTGAGTCGAAAGACGATGACGGTCTGGGAGGCGCTTGAGTTTCTCAACACGCTCGTCGACGACAGCGATCCCGACATCGACTTCACGCAGATAGAACACGCGCTGCAGACGGCCGAAGCCATACGGGCGGCAAATCAGCCGCGCTGGTTCATCGTGACCGGCCTCGTTCACGATCTCGGGAAGATTTTGTGCCTGTTCGGGGAGCCGCAGTGGGCGGTCGTGGGCGATACATTCCCCGTTGGCTGTCGCTGGTCTCCGAAAATCGTTCACAGCCATCTCTTCCACGACAACCCCGATGCACGCGTCGCTGAATATCAGACCGAGTGCGGCGTGTACCAATCCGGGTGCGGGCTCGACAACGTTCATCTATCGTGGGGTCACGACGAGTACATCTACCACGTCGTGAAAGATCGCTTGCCGGACGAAGCGCTCTACATGTTGCGCTACCACTCGTTCTACCCGTGGCACAACGAAGGCGAGTACACCTACCTGACCAATGAAACCGATCGCAGCATGTTGAAGTGGGTGCAGGCCTTCAACCGATATGACCTGTACTCGAAAGGCGCGCCGCGCCCTAACGTCACCGAGCTGATGCCGTATTACCAGGCGCTCGTGGATGAGTTCCTTCGCGAACCGCTACGCTGGTAACAACCAGTTCCGAAACTCGTTCGCGGCCGCGAGCACACTGGGGCAGAACGGAGCTCGAGGCGAATGAACCCGTGAGTGACTGTAGACGCTCTGCCAGTCTTGGCGAAAGCGGGTCGCTGGATACCGTGATTCGACGTTAGTACGCCCGATGGACATTCGCGTTCGAAGCGCCACGTCATCCAACAGCACTGTCGATTCCGGGCATCGACATTTTTCGACCCATTGCAAATTTCTTCGTAAATTCTCACGTTCGTCCCCTGGCGTTTACCTTGCTCTGCGATTCTCCGATCGCGCGCGCAGCACGGGCCGCTTTCGCGCTCAGCGTTACGACGCGGCACGAGAGGAGAGATCATGCGGATCGAGTCATGGGTGGGTGTGACGGCGATGTTGTCGTTGCTGTTCGGCGGAGTCGTGTCTGCCGAACAGCAGCAGTGCGGCAGGTTTCAGCTTCCAGCGAACGTCCAGCCTGCCCTCGCTCGTGGTGAGTGCATGGGCTGTGTTCCGGAGTTGCCGGCGCACAATCTTTGTGAGCTCATGTTCGATGTGTTTCCGGTGGTGTAACTCGAACGACACGAGATCTCCTGATAAGGCGAAATGCACATAAGACGCCAGCCGCTACGAAATCGGTCACAAGCCCGCGAGTCACAACGGCAACCGGTCATGTTCTTGCTTGTGGGGACGTGGGAGGTGCAGCATGACTCTGACGCGGCGACTTGACGACGTCATCGAAGATCTCGAAGACGTGAAGACGTCACTCGAAGAAGTGGATGCCGGGGTTCACGGACCCTCCGAGGTCCATCAGGCAAAGAAGGACCTGGAGCAGGCGACCGACAAACTGGAGGAGATCGTCAGCGATGAAGAAGAGGAACCCTAGCAATGTCCCCAAGGCAAAATTTGCGAGCCACGCAATCGTAAGGGGCAAGCAAAGGGCCGTTTAGCACCGGCCGAATTGGCCATCTCTAGTTCCAGAATTGTCAGCAGTATTACAACTGGCCCGGCCACCGTCACCGAGATGACATGATCGGCGCCAGCGGCCTCGCGCCCTCACAGACAGGCAACCGACAGGCAGTCACACTCGTCACACCGATCGTGATTCCTTCGTCACAGTGTCATCTTTGTTAGAGTGAAGCTAAGGTGAAATCTCACAGGCGTAACGACGGTGTAAAGGAACCGACAGATGGCGAAGGTGTTGAACAAGAAGTTGCAGCGACTGAATCAGCGGGCCGGAAGAGGCGTCATGCCATCAGTCCACCGATGACGAAGATTTCGCTCAAACCGAAAGCAGGGTCACCTGAAGGATCGGGAGTAGAGCTAAAGAGCGGGAGCAGAACTCAGCGCGGGAAGGGCTCTGGGGTCGACTGTGGAGGGGGAGATTTGTGTGACTCGGTCACTGCTTTGACCTCTTCGGCACTCGGCGGCCGCTCACCGCTCGACTTCCGGCGAGAGAGCCACTGGCGCATCACTCGCGAGCTGAGTACCCGTTTCTGCCCTTCCACCTTCTCGCCCGGATCCTTGCCGTACGGTGAGGCATGCTCGATTTCAGCGTTCATCTCGGCGCCGACGAGAATCACCAGCCCCGAGATGTAAAACCAGAGCAGCAGGATCATCACGGCACCGATCAAGCCGTAGGTCTCGGTGTAGTTGCCCCAGTTGGCCACGTAATACTTGAAACCCAACGAGGCCATGAGCCACAACGTGGTCGCCAGGACGGCGCCTGGCATCAGCCAGATCCATTCCTGTTTCACGTCGGGAGCGAAGTAGTAGATCAACGCGATGGCCGTGCTCGCCAATGCGAATACGATCGGCCACTGCAGGATCTTCCAGGTCCATTCGAACGCGGGGCCGAGGTCCCAACTTTCGGCGAGCCGCGTTGCAACCGTGGGACCGACGATGATGAGCGCAAAGGAGACGAGGATGAAGATCGACACTCCGACGGTCAGCACGATGGCGATCATCCGCACCTTCCACCAGGGACGGCCCTCCTCGACGCCGTAGGCCCGGTTGAGCGTGTCGATGATGGCGATCATCGCGGCGGACGAGCTCGAGACGGCGAGCAACACGCCGAGGCTCATCAACCCGGCATCCCTGCTGCTGGAAATCTTGATCAGTTGATCGGTAATCAGGTTCAGCGCCTCCCCCGGCAGGAGACCGCCGAGCGTTCTGAACATGTCGTCGATGAGCGTCGCGACAGGAAAATAGCTGGCCAGCGCGACCAGGAACAGCAGCGTGGGGAACAACGCAAAGAAGAAATAATACGCGAGCTGCGCCGCCAAGGAGAGGCAGTTGTCCTTCCAGAACGCTTCATAAAGCGTGCGCCGGAAGATCTCTCGCCACGTGAGGGGCACGTGAAGCGCACGAAGGAACACCGCCATGGTCAGAATGCCTGCCCGATACTGAAATAGAAGCGGCTGCGCGGCTCTCCGGGTCGGCGATCGAACACCACGCCGTAGTCACCACGGATCAGGAACCATGGCGTTCGCACGCGGAGGCCGATGCCGCCCGACTCTCGGAGATCGGTAATCGAGAAGTCGCTGATCCGGTTGAAGACGTTCCCGATGTCGGCAAACACGACGCCGTCGATGATCCAATACAGCGGAACGCGTAGCTCGTTATTGAGGACGAACAGAGCATCGCCCCCGTTCGGGATGAGATCCGGGCCGATGGGTCCAACGGTGTTTTGCTCGAAGCCGCGGAGCGTCGAGCTGCCGCCCGCGAAGAAACGCTCGGTCCTGGGCACCGTGCCGCCAATTCCCCGTGCCAGCCCCAGCCGAATTCCGGTGGCATAGACCAGCCGCGGTCGAAGTACCTCATTCGTCAACGGCTTCTGTTGCGGCGCCCGAAGCGGGAAGTAGTGGAAGTACTGGCCGAGGTACTTCCAGTACGGCATGTCCGATCCGAGCCAGCCCGGCGAGAATGCGATCAACTGCGACAGAAATGCGCCCCTCGAGGCGTCGAGCGGCTCGTCGCGGGTTTCACGCGTCAGCGTGGTCGTCAGCGGCGAGACCGTCTGCGCTTGGCCAATCAGTACTCCGGCCACCGGCTCCAGCGTCCGCGCGTGCTCGTATCGATATCCCCAGCTCCAGACGTACGCATCGCGCCGTTCTACCTGCTGATCAATCGATACGCCTTTGCGGCTGGCCGTGAACGCTCGCGTGATGTCGGTCGGCGGGCTCAGGTCCTCACGGAAGTACACACTCGCCGTCGTCTTGAATGGGATGTAACGGAGCGCGGGCTGATTGAAGTAGATGCGCCCATCCTTGAGCTGCCCGTCATAGCGGGCCCGCAGGCCCACCACGCGCGCGCCGCCCAGCATGTTGTGACTCGAGATGTCGAACAGGCCGCCGACGCCGCGCTCGGTATCGTAAGAGGCACCGTATCGAATCTGGATGGGCTGCACTTCCCGCACCGAGACGTTGACGCGAACGAGATTCCGATCGCTCTGTGCGTCGGGACTCGGCGCAGCATCTGCAGGCTGCCGTGGTGGCGCAACCGCGGAATCGTCCGGTGTAGCCGATCCCGACCCGGCAACATCCGGTGATCTGTTCTCGACCGGTTCGGGCGTGATGCTGACCAGCGAGAAAGCGCTGGTTTTGTAGAGGTTCCGACGCGACCTGGCGAGCAGGCCGAGATCCAGCGGTTCTGACTGGGACAGCTGAACCTGCTCACGCACGAGTCGATTGCTCGTCTTCTGATTGCCCTCGATGGCGATCTCTGCAATCAGCGTCTGTCGCCCTTCTTTGATCGTGATCGCCAGATCGACGAGGCCGGCAGTGCGGTCGAGCACGAGTCGATAGTCCGATCGGACGTCGTTGTAGCCCTTGGCCCAATAGAGATCGCGAACGTTGTCGAGCCACCGCTCCGCCGCCGCAGGCAGGAATAGATGACCGGGGAGGAGCGGAAGCTGCGAGAGGATGACATCGTCGGTATGGAGCTCGTTCCCCGAGACGCTCACGCGCCGCACGGTGAACGCAGGCCCCTCTCGAACGGCGATCACGATTCGTGCGACGGCGGCATTGAACTGGTACTGCGGCTCATCCATTTCGACGGCGAGATATCCCCGCTCGCTGTAGTACCTTCTGCAGCAGCTCGGTCACGACGAACGGATCGGTAAACAGCTTTCGTTCGAGCTTCTGCTGCGCAATGATCTTGTCCAGGACATCCGGATCGATCGCCGAGGCGCCCTCGAACGCGAGCACGACTTTCTCGGATCGTGTGCCGGGCTCGACCTGGAACATCACACGGCGGCGGTCGGTGGCGGCGTCCTCGATGTGGTGCGTGATCTTCGGCTGCAGGTAGTTGTCGTCCATCAACCACGCACGCAACGTTTCCAGCCCCGAGTCGGCCCGCTGCTTGTCGAAGACGCCTCGATGCCACTGCGCCCGTACTTCCTCCTGGACTTTACCGGGCGGCGTCACGCCCTCGAACCCTATCTCGACGAGCGGGCCGGGAGTCACCTTCAGCATCAGCTGCGCGGATTCGGCCTCGACGATTCGCTCGAGTCGAATCTTTGACTGCAAGTACCCCTGGTCCGTGAACGACTGCTCGACTCGGTCGAGACCCTTGCGAATGGCGAAGAAGTCGTAGGCGTCGCCTTCTTCGACTCTGAACGTCTCGCGCACGTCGGACACATCCTGGTTGGCGCTGGATGTCACCGCCACCTGTGTGACCGTCGGGCGGATGCGCGGCTGACGCCGCGGCGCCGGTACGCCACCGAAACGGACGTCATGGCGAAAATCCAATCGATAACTGGCGTCTTCCTGTCGCACCGCTTGCGTCTGGAATCGCCGCGTAAGGTCGTACTCAGCGACCCAGATCTGATCGTTGCTGTCGGCGAGGTTAGTCGAGTACACGAGCTTCAGCTCGTCGGTCAGATCCTGCCCGAGTGTGAGGCGCGCGCTTGGATCGGTTTCGTCCGCAATTAGTGCGGGTTCGATCCTGACTTCGCTGAGGCCCGTCGCCTTTTGCAGCCCCCGGCCGAGCGACGATCCGACACGCCCTGCAAGGTACGAGAGCACCTGCTCTTGCGCCACTTCGAACTCTTCGCCGCGCATGTCGTCGAGCGTTCGGCCGGTGACGAGCATGGCCATGATGTCGGGCTCCGGAAGCTCGGGATCAGACGTCAGCGTGGTGTCCGTATCGCCAGGTATGCCTGTTATCGCCACCGTGATGTCGTAGTCGGAGGCCGATGTGCCGAGCTCGAGATCGAACGATGGAGAGATGCGCCTGTCGTCAACAAAGGTAATCGCGGCCCGTTGGACCTGATAGCGCCGCTCGTTCAGTCTGAGTTCGCCGCCTTCGAGGATCTCCATCCGGCCCGTCAGCCCCGTCTCGTACGGCGTGCCAACGACTCGAACGTCCGTCGTGATCTCGGCACGAGCGAGGTTGTTGTCGACCAGGATCGGCGTCGCTGTGTCGACGTCGATCGCGAACCGCAGACGTTCGAGCAGTGGGTTGCGCTTCTCCGTCAGATCGAGGCCGGGTGGGGCAGTCATCGCCGCCAGGAGTCCCGTATCGAAATTGACGTCCCCGGTGAGGCCCGCCTCGTCGATCGTCACGTTCCCGCTGACCAGGATGTCGTCCCCCTCGCGGCTGATGCGAATGCTGGAGTCGGACAAACTGCGCAGATCGAGCGGCGCATCGAAGCTGATGTCGTTCGTCGCGATCTCGAGAGTCGACGTCGCTGAGGTCGCCGTTGCCGACCGTCAGTTGTCCTGACGCAGCCAACGTGCCTCCGTTCACGTCGGCTTTCAGCTCGGTCAGCGTGATGCGCCTGCCGGCCAGCTCGACTCGCGCGTTCACGTTTTCGGCAGCGATGTTCGGCTCGTCGATCGACGCCGTCACTCCCGTGAGTGTGACCGTTCCGCCGAGCTCTGGAGAGCTGACCGTGCCTCGTGCGTGAAGGCTCAACGCCGTATCGCCTTCGGCGCGAAGCTTGTCGAGTAGGACGCTGGCGGCGGCCACATTCAGCGTGCCAACGACGTTGAGATCGAGCGGGCGCTCACCAACAAGACCGACGCGGCCGGCAGCCTTCACCATGCCGGCGGAGCCTGCGAGGTCGAGCCGCTCGACCGTCGCCTCACCGGATGCGATGCTGATGCTCGACAGCTGTTGTTGTGTAAGCGTCAAACCTCCAAATGCGAGGTCGAACTCGGGGAAGGTGATCTTGCCACTGAGCGCCGCAAGGTCCGGACGATCCGCCGAGATTTCCGCGTCGAGACTGATGGTTCCGTCCAACCGAGCCGGGGCGCCAGGAAGTGCTGAGAGATCCAGACCTTTGATCGCGGCCTTCACCATGGCAGGACCGCCCATGCGCGGAATCTCTACTGGCAGCGGTGGGACAACTTCGAGCGGCAGGCGCGCAGATGCTTCGAGCGATGCCTTGCCCCAATTTGCTGTCAGCTGCTCGACGTTGGCTTCACCATTGTCGATGCGCGCGCGCATCGTGATCTTCGAGAAGCCCGGCGCGAGGTCCGGTGACAGGATCAGTCCGTTCTCGACGGTCACGACGAGATCCGGATCGATGGCTTTCAGTGTCCCTTTCAAAGAGCCGGTCAGCGTCAGCGCGCCGTCGGTTGCGATGTTGACGTCGCGCGGAATGAAGTGGTTCGCCGCGGCAAGGTTAGCCTTGAGGTCGAGCATGAGATCGCCCTCGCCTGCCCGATCGGTGAGCGGCAGCGCGCCGCTGACGGCCAGGACCGACTCGTTGCTCTTGACCTCGAGCCGCTCGATCGTGAGGCGCTCGTCCGCATAGCGAAGATCCGAGGCGCTCGTCACCGCGAACGGCTCACCGTTCCAGGACCCGCTAAACGACTCGAGCGCCATCGTCCCTTGCCCGCGTTCGGGCTCGCTCAGGTCTCCCGACGCGTCGACCGTTGCACGCAGCTGGCCCTCGAGCGGCGGCGTACCCTCGAGCGGCAGCGATGCGAGGTCCAGGTTGTTCGCGCGTAATTTGATCGTGATTGGCCAGGGCTTCGCCAACGCGACGAGCGCCTCGGCATCGAGCTTGAACCGATCGGAGACTGCGTTGATCGTGGCTTGCTTGTTTGCCGCGACGGCATCGATGGTCAGGCGGCCCAACTGCGAGGTGGTTGTGCGATCGAGCTCCAGCGAGTCGACGACGAGATGCGCCTGTCCCTCGGGCGCGTCGACGGTTCCTGAAGCATGTGCGACGAGCTGCACTGTTCCGCGCACACCATGGCCATCAAAGAGCTGAAGCCCGAGAAGCCGGACGTTCTCAGATTTCACGTCGGCGGTATATCGCCGCGTGTCCAGGTGATACGTGCCTGTCGCCGCGACACGACCGTTGCCGTCCGGCTGCGGTTTGTCGATGTCGAGTCGCGAAACCTGGACCTCGCGCCCGGCTAGATTCACATCCGCAACGAGAGAGCCGATCGCCTCCTTGTACGCTACGAGATTGGTGCCTTGCACGTTCAGCCGAGCCGTCGGCCGAGCCAGAGTGCCGCCAAGAGTGCCTGTCGCCGAAAGCGCGCCGGAGAGTGGCAGGTCTTCCCGCTTGATCGCTTTCAGAAGCGAAGGCACTTCGAGTTGGTTGGCCGAGAAGACCAGCTCGAGCCGCCGATCACCAGCCAGCCCGACGCGGCCGTCCAGATGCGCGCTCGCCTCTGCCCACATCAGGTCGACGCTTCGAACGGTGAGCGCTGAAGGAGTGTAGGCAACATCACCGGTCAACGCGATCCCGCTCGCATTGCCGACCACGAGTGCCGGAGCATTGACGACCGTTGCCGCCGTCGGGGCATCGATCGTGCCGCCGATGTTCGCATCGAGATCGACGGCGCCCTGAAGCGGCGTCGGCAGCTCACTCACCGGCCGCCCGAGGAACGCTTCGACCGACGACGCGACCCGGCCGACATCGCCGGTGTGTCCTTTCAGCTGCCCTTGAAGCTTTCGGTCTTCGGCGACGGCGACGCGCCCATCCAGCCGTGCGCCTGCAGCGACGACTTGCACGAGTTGCGCATCGATGCGGCCTGCGTTGGCGCGAACGAGCACACGTCCGCCGATCGGCAACTGCGAGCGAGAGGCCTCCGGCAGCGTCGGCCTCAACGTCGCTTGGCCATTACCGTCGGCTTTGAGGTACTCGAGGCCCGGCCACTCGGCGCTCACCGTGGCATCGACTCGTGTTGCAGCTGAAAACGGCAACAGTAATGCGCGCATCAGCCGGCCGGCATCGAGGCCGTCGACCGTGGCCTGCAGCTGTGACCGCTCGGAGGTATCGAGCGCGACGGTGCCATTCCCATTCACCGCGCCCCATGGCCCGCGAACGCGCAGCGACAACACCTCCGTTCGACGTGCCGCCGAATCGTACGCCCCCTGCGCGTCGAGCTCGATATCGTGCAGCTCGCGAAACTGGAGGCTCGATCCCGTCACATGCGCGGTGACCGCTGGCGTCGCGAGCGGTCCTTTCGCGGTGGCGTCCACCGTCAGCTCTCCATCGACCGGATCCTTGATGTTGGCAAGCGGCGCCGCGCGAACCGTGTCGATGCTGGCCCGCACGACGAGATCGCCTCGAGGTGCCTCGAACTGCGAGATCGATCCTGTCAACTCCGCTTTGGAGCCGACTGTTTCCAGTTGAACCTTCGTGACAACCAGATCGTCCTCACCGAGATCGACGTCGCCGACGAGTCGATCGACGTCGGCGGCGCGGTCCTTGACGCGTACTCTCCCAGCGGTCGAATCGAATTGAATCTGATGACGATCGGTCAGCGCACTTCCCGCGACGTCCATCGTCGACACAGGCAGCGCGATGTCGATGTCTTCGCGGCGGTTCTCATATCGCAGCCGCGCGTTCGACACCTTGAGTGATGAGATGAGGTAATCGAGCCGCTTGCGCGGCTCATTCGGATCGCGAGGCGCGCCAGGAACATTATCGCGGCCGTCGGCGTCGACGAAGTAATGAACGTCGACATCCTCGATCGAGCCCGACTCGACCACGTAGCTTCCTCGCAGCAACTGCGGCAGGCTGAGATTGATTTGAAGACGTTCGACCGTGACAAAGGGAGGCGCATTGGGCAGCCGCAGCGATCGTACGCTGATGTTGCGCAGGTCGATCGACGCATTGAACAGGTTGAAGCCTAGATGGTCGGTATTCAGGTCGATCTGCTGCTGCTTCAGGAGTGCGATGACCTGACGGGTGACATAGCGCCGCACCGGCGGAGTGTGAATGCCAATGAGTATTAGAGCGACCAGAACAGACAGAATGACTACAATGGCAGCCATGAGGCGACGGATCTTGAGGAGACGTCTCGCCACGACGAGGGCGAAGGTGCAATAAACGCTCCAATTCGGCCAGGTTGTGATCGTAGCCGATGCGCCCGGCCCGTACGCGTACGTGCGTCATCCGATGTACGCGGGCAACATCTGGCTTCGTCGGAATGCCGCTCGCGCTCGGTTCATGCTGGTCGCTCGTCCTCATCCTGCCTTTCGTGCCCGCGCTTTTGTGGCGGCTTCTCGACGAGGAGAAAATCCTGCAGAGAGATTTACCCGGGTATACGGAGTACATGCGCCGGGTACGCTCTCGTCTGGTTCTGTTCGTGTGGGTAGAGGCGGCGACTCGTCGTAACCACGTAGGGTGCGAAAAAGCGGCCGAGGCTACACCGAGATGCATGAGGTTCAGTCTAGGGCAGAGGCACTATAGCTCTGCTCAATGGCGGCGCGGATCAGGGCGCGACTCTCCTGCGCCGTAAGGCCTAACCGCAAAGCGATTGAAGCGGCGGCATTTGCGAGGTCCCTATCCCCGATGATCGACCGAAACCAATTTTCGTAGTCGCCGCGATGCAGATGATAGAGCCACGTCTCTTCGTCCACGCCGTCTCCGATTTGGAGGAAGAGCCGTAGATTCTGGGCGCGAAGGCAGAGTTTGTGCTCCCTGCCAGTGAAATAGAAACTATGCTCCGACGGAATTACCCCCGCTGCGTACTTGCGGGCGTGACGCTGTCGCTCTGTGCGGGTCAGGAGACTGCGAAAACGGAGCGGAGGTGCACCGTCGCGTGGCGCCCAGAAGACCCCCTCGCCTTTCTGCAACGGCCGCGCATCGAAGTGCGGCAGGCTCGTTCCCACGATATCGGCGAACTCTTGCAGCGTTCTCTCCGGCGTTTCTCCGATGGCGATAATCACATCAACGCGCTTCAGAACAGCAGCAGGCAACTGCTTTGGTTTCATCGTAATCATCATCAGGCAGGCGACCTCTTGCTGTACAACGATGGGCGTAGAGTTGAGCAGTGCGGGAATCAGATGGTGCGCTTCGTCTACGATAAGCCAGTGCGGGTGTCCAACCTTGGACCGCATCTGTTGAATGCGCGGAAGCAGCTGTTCAAAAAAGGCGGGACGATCCTCCATTCGCACGGCAAGCAGGTTGACGACGGCGCTCTGTTCCGGCTTGCTCAGCAGACCGGCAACCTCCTCGAATGTAGGTATCTGGTCGGGATCACCGAGGTAAACGATCTGTTCCAGATTGGAGTAATCGCCTTCAGGATCCAGAATGCAGAGTTGATAGCGATGGTCCAGCAGGCGCTCCACCACGCCCGTCGCGAGCGTCGTTTTGCCACCATGGGACGTTCCTGCCAGCAGCACGGTGACACCGTAGGGCTTGAGACGCAGTTCCTGCCCGTTTTCGCGCAGGCCAAGCGTAATTTCGTGGCGATTAAGCCGAGATTCCATCTCCCGAAGGTCGGAGGCGATGAGCCTTTCCACCACCTCCGCGACGCCCGCGCCATGATCCTTTTGTGTAATCTCATCGGCGCGCTCTTTAACCATCGCGAGGGCATTCGCGACGGCGAACGAGCATTCACACAGCTGCATGAACGCATGATCATTCTCTGCATCGCCGATACCCACCACATTGTGCGGTGAGAGGCGGAGATCATCGAGCGCGGCCTGCAGGCCGCTCGCCTTATTGACACCCGAGGGAAGAACCATGACTGCGCCCTTGTTGAAGACAACCTGAAGTTCGAGACCCAGATCCCGAATCGTGTTGAGGACGACATTTTCGTTGGGCGTCCAGGTCGCCACAATGACCTGCCCGACGGAAAGTGGAGCGACGCCGCGCTGCTGCAGCGTTTCAATGAACTTATCGGGCGGACGTTCACCGAGAATGGTTTCGCCTTTGTTGTCGGGACGATAGAGCAGCGCGCCATTTTCCGCGACCACCCGATCGAAAAGTTCAAGGTGAGGGCAAACACGTACCAGATCATCGAGCGTTCGTCCAGTCACGAGAATGATCCTGCGCCCTGTGGCGCGAAGGCACTCGAGCGTCTTGACGGCCGCGTGATCGATCGCGCCGTGGTGCGCGAGTGTTCCGTCATAATCGGTGGCGAGCGCAAGATAGCGCATGCAGGGAATCCTTCCGGCGAAAATGCGACGATCGGTATCCTGAGCCCCATTCTAGTGCGTCCGCGGCGGTGGTGGCCGAAGATGAGGCGAGTGTGAAGACGAGTTGCGTATGCTTGGCGCGGGCATGACTTTGTCATATTGACATGCGCGGACCGGTCCATGGCTCTCCTCTGTTCATTTGCCACGCGAACTGCAGCCGGTCTGTTTTGGCCTCCTATCTCTATCGAAATCTGTGCAAGGCTCCGGCCCTCTCGGCTGGGTCTGGGAATACGGCGAAGACCTTGCGGACAAGGCGTACCTGTTCGCCGATCCGTTCATCAGTTCGGTGTCTTTGGAAAATGGAGAGTACAGAGTTCTCGATCCTTCGTTCGACGATCGACCGACCACAGAGCTCCTGAAGGAGTTCGAATGGACGCGCGAGCGCGTGCTGCATATCCGACTCGCGCTGCTCGGGGACGGCAAGCGGCTTATTCCTCTGAAAGAGTATCTTGAGGTCTGTAAAACAGTTGATAGCGGAAGTCATTGAGCAGAGCCGCCAGTTGCGGGGCCGACGCCTGCCGTTGACCGACGATGATCGGCGCCGACGCGCCGTACGCGCGTATCCGTTGGGCCGTGGACGACTGCGGGAGATCGCGACCGTCGTGACGCGGGAGATCGGTGTCTGACGGTGCGGATGGCGGACGAGAATCCTACCTGGGCTACACACGAATCCAAGGAGCGTTGAAGAACGTCGGGCATCGCGTGGGGCATTCGACCATTGCCCGGATTTTGAAGGCCGCCGGCCTGCCGCCTCAACCCGAGCGGCCGACCTCCCGGCAGACACTCGTGCCGAGCGGTTTGTGCGGTCGATCAAATACGAGTGCGCCGATCGAATCGTGGCCCTGGGCGAGCGTCACCTTCAGCGAACGCTCACAGAATTCGTCGATAATAATCATCGCGAGCGGAACCACCAAGGGCTCGAGAATCGGCTCGTCGAGGGGAGCGCGCTTGTTCACCGCGCGGGACGGATTCGTCGGCGTCCGCGGCTCGGTGGCTTGCTCAGTTATTACGAGCGAGCGGCGTGACAACCAGCGCCGGCGCCCGGACCTCCGATCGGCCCAGATCTGGGACACTACGGTATCCACGCATCGTTGCTGCGATCCGGGACGTTGCGCGAGGAGGCGAGCGATGAACACGATCACAGTCGGCAAGGAGAACTCAACACCGATCGATCTTTATTACGAAGATCATGGCTCTGGTTCGCCGGTCGTGCTGATTCACGGCTGGCCTCTTAGTGGCGCATCCTGGGAGAAACAGACGGCGGCATTGCTCGATGCAGGCCATCGCGTCATCACCTACGATCGGCGCGGCTTTGGGCGGTCGAGCAAGCCTGCCGTCGGGTACAACTACGATACGTTCGCCGCCGATCTCGAGGTCGTTCTCAACACGCTTGACCTGCGAGAGGTGGCCCTCGTCGGCTTCTCGATGGGCACGGGCGAGGTGACGCGGTACATCGGCAAGTATGGGACGGCGCGAGTCCGCAAGACCGTATTGATCGGAACGCTCGGTCCGTATCTCGTGAGAACCGCGGACAATCCGGAAGGCGTCGATCCGAAGGTGTTCGAAGGGATTCGCGGCGCTATCAGAGCGGATCGACCGGCGTTTCTCCTCGAATTCCTCCACAACTTCTACAACTACGACCTCACGGGCGGAAAGCTCGTGAGCGAGCGGGTCGTCGAGGACAACTGGAATGTCGCCGTCGGCGCGTCTGCTACCGGAACGCTGGCGTGCGTGGACGCGTGGGTCGAAGATTTCCGCAAGGACATCCCGAAGAACACGGTGCCGACACTGATCATCCACGGCGATGCCGACCGTATTCTTCCACCGGATGCTACGTCTCGTCGCCAGGCCGGGATGATCAAGGGAGCGCGGTTCGTCGAACTGTCGGGCGGTCCTCACGGCGTGCTCTGGACGCATGCCGATCAGATCAACGCGGAGCTAGTTCGTTTTCTCGGGTGAGGCGGGGATGGAAGCCTTTGAATACCTCCGCACTACCAATGTGTCCGACGCGATCGGCCGCGTCACGTCGGATCCGTCAGCGTCGTACGCAGGAGGGACCACGCAGATGGTCTCATGCGAGACGGTGTCCTCACCCAGCGGATACTGGTCGACGTTACTCGGCTGCCGCTTCGCGGCCGGCACGAAACGAATCGATGAGGGCCGAGTCGTCCCGCAACAGCGCCGGCGGTGCGCCAAACAAGAGGGAGAAGGACACAACGGCTCTTGTTTCTCAACCCAAGACCTAGGAACTGTAAGCTTCGAGATCGACCGCCTCGAGGCTTAGCCCACTACATCCGCAACCTCATCGCTTCTGCAAAATGCTGATCGCGGCCGGGGGAAAGGCAGTCTTCGGAGTTACTTGTATCGCGGCGTGCTCCGCTGCTCGACGATCGGCCCGTCGCCGATGACGGCACAATACGGCGATTCATCGAGCACTCGGCAACTGAGCACGCGTCCGTCCTCAAGGGTCAGATGGACCAATTCCCCAGCGCGCCCCGGCGGCTTGCGGCCGAACCTCACTATGGACGCCTGAGAGTTGGCCGGATCGCAATGAACGGCGTATCGAACGGTCACCGCTGTTCGATTGCGTCTTCTGAGGACGCCGCGTCCTCTCAGGGCTGGTTGAGCTATGCGATGTCTGGTCCCCATCGTTGCGCCTCTGTAAAAGGCTCTTGCAAACGGGACGCCTTTCTACGCTTTTGGGTCTCAAAGGGGTGGTGCAGTCAGAACCGGACCCCTTTTCAAAGGTTCGGCAGTATGGCGCGCACTTTCTTGGAGATCTCAGGAGGGAGGGCGTCGATCTCACTGGCCCAGGTGTGATCGCACGCCGCGCACGAGCAGGTCATGACGGTCAGACTTTTGACCACGAGCCGACAGCCACTGTGCTGGCACTTCGGGCAGAGGATTGGGAGCGGCTGACCGGTGTTTGGCAAGGAGCAGCCCTTTCTGTGTCCGCGGCGGCGACGTCTTTCAGGCTCAGGTGACGCTTTCAGCGGTTGTGGGCGGTCAGACTGGACCGACCACGAATGCTGGCAGGATCTGTACCTGCCACACCATGAGCACCACCCTGCGTTCGAGTTTGACGTTGGCTAGGCGAATCCAGACACTGGCCGAACCGCAGGGGGGTAAGGCGATTTCATGGGGAACACCCGATCTTAGATCAAACCGACACGTGCGTTCACGCGCATACAGCGGCGTGGCCCGAAAATTTGCGCCGAGATACATCTGCCGCCGAGCTCGGATCACGCAGAGCTGCTTGCGCACGAGTTCGAGCACATTCTCGAGCAGATCGAGGGGCTCGATCTCCGGAGCCTGGCGCGCGTAAAGGATTCAGGCGTCTACGAATCGGAGTACGCGGTGTTCGAGACCGATCGGGCGCAGACGGCCGGACGGATCGTGAGGGCGGAGACGCGCCGGAGCGGTGCCCGGGCGGCGGATTGACAGCCGATCTATAAAACGAGAGCATGGCTAAAACGATCGCGATGATTCGACGCGGGCTTCTCGCGGTGACGCTCGCCGCAGGCGTGTTCGCCGACGCGCGGCTCGAAGGGCAGCAGGCCACCTACGATCTGCTGATACGAAACGGCCGTATCGTCGACGGCACCGGCAACCCATGGTTTGCCGGCGACGTCGGTGTACGCGGCGATCGCATTGTCTCTGTCGGGCGTCTGACGGGCGCCACGGCGAAACGGGAGGTCGACGCGAAGGGACTGGTCGTGGCGCCGGGGTTCATCGATCTGCATACCCATTCGGACCAGAGTCTGCTCAGCGACGGCAATGCCGAGAGCAAGGTCCGCCAGGGGGTGACGGTCGACGTCATCGGCGAGAGTACGTCGGTGGCACCGCGCGACGGCCTGCCCGAAGCGAACGGGACGTGGACCGGCTTCACCGGATACTGGCAGGCGCTCGGACAAAAGGGGATTTCCATGAACGTGATTTCGGAAGTCTCTTTCCAGCAACTTCGGCTGGTCGCCGTGGGCTACAACCCTGGACCGGCGACGGTCGCTCAGCTCGAGCGCATGAAAACGCTGGCCGCCCGCTCGATGGAGGAGGGCGCCTGGGGTCTTGTCGCCCGATTCGAGAGCGGCGGACCCGAGCAGCCTGAAGAAGTGCTCGATGTCGCGAAGGTGGTTGCGAAGTACGACGGCATCTACGTGACGCACATCGGCAGCGAAGGCGCCGAGCAGGATCGCGAGCTCGATTTCGCCATTCGCGTGGCGCAGGAAGCGAAGCTGCCGGTCCACATCTTTCACCTGAAGATCCGCGGAGAAGAGAACTGGGGCACGATTGGAAAATATCTGGAGAAGATCGAGGCGGCACGCGCGCGGGGCCTCGACATCACCGCTAACCAGTATCCGTACACCGCGATGCAGCACGGGTGGAGTGCGTTCTTTCCTGTGTGGGCGCGCGAGCACGGCCCGCAGAAGTTCGCCGCGATGCTGAAGGATCCGGCCATCAGGGCGAAGATCAAAGCGGACAAGGACTTTCAGACGTGGGTCAGCGAACACGGCGGCTGGGACGGCGTCGTGATGGGCCGCGCGCGGCAGCCGCACAACAAGAAGTACGAAGGCATGCGCATTCCGCAGATAGCGAAGCTGCGGGGCGACACGGATCCGGCCGACACGTGCATCGAGCTGATGGCAGAGGAAGGCGGGAGCATCTCAGGCATGTTCCACACGATGTCCGAGGCCGATGTGCGCGAAGTGATGAAGAAGCCGTGGGTGGCGATTGCGAGCGACGGATCGGCCATGAACCTCAACGAAGACGGCGTGCCGCATCCCCGCAGCTTTTCGACCAACCCGCGCGTGCTCGGCCACTACGTCCGCGACGAGCGCGTGCTGACGCTCGAAGATGCCATCCGGAAGATGACGTCGCTGCCGGCTCAGATTCTCGGTCTCGGCGACCGCGGACAGATCCGCGAAGGATTCGCCGCCGATCTCGTCATCTTCAACCCGGCGACGGTGCGCGAAACGACGACGTTCGAGAAGACGAAGTCATATCCCGAAGGGATTCCGTACACGATCGTGAACGGCGTGGTCGTGATCGACAACGGGAAACATACCGGCGCCCGGCCGGGGCGGCCGCTCTTTGGGCGCGGGCTACGGCGCTAGAACTACAGCGATCCCAGAAAGGCCAACAGCGCCGCCCTATTCACGTCGCTCAGACTCGCGAACCCGCGGCGGGCGAGGTCGGCTTCGCGGCCGTGTTTCAGGATCGCCTCTTCCAGGGTGGCGGTTCCATCGTGAAGAAGCGGACGTCGCAACCGCAGACCCCACAGAGCAGGAGTGCGGATTTCATTGGGCTCGGCTGCCCCCTGCTTGATGCCGTCGCCAGTTCCTATATCGTGAAGAAGGAGGTCTGAAAACAGCGCCACCTTTTTCCGATTGAAAAGCGGATTTGCGTTCGGCCCTGTCTCGAGCACCGGGATGTGGCACGTCGTGCATCCGATCGCTGCAAATACTCGTTCTCCCGACTGAACCTGCTCGTTCATCTCTCCGCGCTCTGCCGGAGCCAGGAAGCGCATAAAACTGGCGAAGTTGTCGATGCCGCGCCGGCGTGACCGGGGATCGCGGATGTCCTCGGGATCGGAAAACGGATCGCACAGCTGCATGCGATCGGGCGTAATCCCGAAGGCGCTTTCCTGCGGAAACAGGTCGTTGGTGATCCCCATCTCGTTGCGATACGCGTCGGCGCCGAAGGTGATCAGCGTGGCGTGCTGCGCTTTCCAGCCGAACCGTCCGACGCGACGGTCGCTCGTTTCGACGTCGATGACCATCGCGGCGCGCCCGCTGACGCCGTCGCCATTGCGATCCAGGGGGTCTTCGAGCGCCAGCAGCGTCTCGTCGGGAATGGCCTCGACAAGCCCCGCTCCGAAGAGTGGAATTGGCACGCGCCGCGCGAAGACATTGGTGTCGGGAGGCAGGATCGGCTGGCACCCGTGGCCGGGAACCGAGAACATGTGAAAGAGCGTGTCGCCGGATGCGTCGAGCGTCTCGAATTCGCCGCTCGCGTTGCGGCGCCCTGCCCGCAGCTCGGCCATCGTTCCAGCGCCACCTATCGTCGGGATGTTGTGGCAGACGGCGCAGCTCGTGCCGTTGAAAGCGGGCCCAAGTCCTTCTTCGCTGGCTTCGACTTCGAGAAAATCGTCCAGTCCCAGGCGGAACTCCTCGAACTCGACCGGGGTGATGCCCGGAAGCGGCGTACCCAGCGCGCTCCGCGTCTGCGCGGTCAGCAGGGCCGTCGTGAGGGCCGCGAGCGCAACCGCAAGAAGGAAGTGGATTCGCATGAATATTCACCCTACTCGGCGACGAGCGTCCCGCGCATGAACGAGTGTCCGGCGCCGCAGAGCTTCGAGCATTCGAAAACGTACTTTCCCGGCTGAGGAGGCACAAAGGTGACTGTCGCGATCCCTTTGCCGCGCTTGGGAATCGTCACATTCACATCGGTGCCGATGATACGAAACCCATGGTCGGTATCGTCGCTGCGCAGCCGAATTTCGACGGGTGCGCCGGCCTTCACCCGGAACTCGGACGGGGTAAAGCTGAATCGCTCGACGAAAATCTCGATCACCTGAGGCTTCTCTTGAAGCGCGATCGCGACTGATGCGCCGGTCGAGGCCGCCGCTACTCCCATCAGCACAAGAAGAACGTTGAGTCGCGTGAATATGTGTGTCATTAGAACCACCATCCAAGGCCGACGTTGAACGAATTCGGTTCTATGATCGTCGAGTTCCTGCTTCTGACGCTGGCGTAGTCGAACTTCAGCGCGATGTCGGGATCGGGCCAATAGGTCGCTCCCAATACCAGCGCATCGCGGTCGAACTCTTTCAGCGGCAAATACTCTGCGGGCATCTTGAACTGCGTGTCGAAGTTCTCGTATCGCGCGAACAGTCCGACGTCGCCGTAGGAGGCACCGGAAATCACGCGATATCCGGCTTCGCCGTAGAAGCCGCGGAGGGCGCTCGCGACGTTCGGATCGACGCCGACCGCGCGCCCCATCGCGTCGTTCAGCAGGCCGGCGTTGCTGATGGCCACCTGCGCAAACTGCCCGCGCAGCTCGAGACGGTCGCGTGAATAGCGGACATCGGCTTCGCCGAGTGTCACCGGGACGTCGAAGCGCGGCCGGAATTCGAACCCCGATCGACCTGTCCAGAAGCTCGCCCCAACCGTCAGGCCTGGAACGCCGACGTACTCCAGGCGTCCCGTCACTGCCGGGCGGCCGATGTTTGTGTCGGATCCCTTCTGGATTCCCTGGCGAACCCCTTCCTCGGCCGTGAACTCCCGCGCGTTCAACGGCGACATCACGTACGCCCTGTACCGCCATCCACGGCCGAGCTCGCCGTGCACTCCCGCGCCGACGTCGAACCACGTCGTCGGCACGATGAACGTATCGACGAACGGCCGCTCGACGCCGTAGAAGGTGGGAGGCTCGTGACGCTCGTTGATGATGCCCACCGGTACGAGCAGCATGCCCGCGCGCACGTTGAAGCTGCGGGACAACAGGAAGTCGACGTATGCCTGCTCGAGCTCGAGCTCTCCCGCTTCCTCGAGCCCTTCGACGAGCGCGTGCTCGAGCTCCAACTCGCTGACGAAGCGGATGCGGTCGCTGAAGCGGTGCGTGATGAGGAGCACGAAGCGATGAAAATCGAGGCGCCCGTCCTCGAACTCGCGTTTGTTGAAGTGGAAGTCCATGTAACCCGAGATGGCCGTCGTCCGTTCGGGGGGTGGTGGCGCTGCGGGAGCCTGGGCCGCCACCGTCAGCGGCGCGGTGAGTGCGAGTGCCGCGGCAAGCGCAACAGTGTATTTTGTCATGGCTTCAGAATGTAGCAAATACTACATTTCGTCGCGTCCCCTTGTCAATGCGTCGTGATTCTGTTCTAGTTGTGCCGGTGAAACGCCTTCGAACAAAGGCACAGCAGCCGCGCCGCATTCCTGTGAGAGGGGACTCCGCGCGGAGGCGACAGGATCACTCCCAGGAGCTGGCCCAGGACTACGTCGAGATGATCGCCGAGCTGATCGCCAAGGCGGGGGAAGCGAGGTTGACCGACCTCGCGCGGGGGCTCGGTGTGACGCATGTCACGGCCAACCGCACGTTGAAGCGCCTTCAACGGCAAGGGCTCGTCACGAGCCAGCCGTATCGATCGATCTTTCTCACCTCCGATGGACGCAGCCTGGCGAAAGAATCCCGCGATCGACACGAGACTGTCGTCAGGTTTCTCATCGCGCTCGGCGTGCCCGAGGCGATTGCGGAATCGGATGCCGAGGGCATCGAACATCACGTCAGCCGGGAAACGCTCACGGCGTTCGTCCGGTACCTCCGCAACACGAGATAGTGCCGCGGCGCCACGTTCGATCAACCTGAAGCGTGTATGCGCTAAGTAGTTATGTATCCAACCCTGTTCCGAATCGGCGAATTCGAGATCACCACGTTCGGCCTGCTCGTGGCCATTGGCGTCTTGACCGGAATATGGATTCTCTCGAGAGAGCTCAAATACAGCAATTTGCCCGCGGACGCCGTCGATGCGGCGCTTGCGGGCGTTCTAGGCGGGTTGATCGGCGCCAAGGTCGTCTGGGCCGTCGAATTTCGCGATGACGGCCCGTTTCTGTCGCTGCTGCTCAGTCGGGGCGGGCTGAGCTGGTTCGGAGGATTCCTCGGCGGTATCGGCGCAGGCCTGTGGTTCCTGCGCAGGCGGCGCATCCCGATTATGGCGGCGCTGTCAGCAGCCGCCCCGGCGCTCGCGATAGGGCATGCGGTAGGCCGAATCGGCTGTTTTCTGGTGGGAGACGATTACGGCCGGCCGACCGATCTTCCGTGGGGAGTTGCGTTTCCACGCGGATTGCCCCCGACGGCGGTCCCGGTGCATCCGACGCAGCTTTATGAAACGGCCGGCCTTGCTGTCATCGCGTGGCTTCTCATCAGGTGGCGACGCGATGGGTTGGCCGATGCTATCGTGTTCGGGCGCTACCTGCTACTGGCCGGAGCGCTGAGATTTCTCATCGAGTTCATCCGCGTCAACGCCCACGTGGCCGGGCCGTTCACGCTTGCGCAGGTATTTTCCGCCGCGATCATGATCGCCGGGCTATGGCTGATGCGACTTCGGAGAGCACACGGTAAGGGAAGGACACGCCGATGATTGCGAACGTTCGACGAGCCTTGATTGCTGCATCCATTGTTTCGGGGTTGAGCGCGGTTGCCAGTACCCAGGGACTATCCTCACGCGCAGCTCAACCGGCATCGCCGACGACGCTCGGTGTCGCAGGCGCGGTGAACGCGACGCCGTCGCTGGCAATCGCCGGACGTACGCTCGCGGCAGTCTGGACGGCGACAAAGGACGGCGCGACGAACGTGTATCTGGCGCTGAGTCGTGATGGCGGTGCGACGTTCTCCGACCCAATGCGGGTCAACGATCAGAATGGCGACGCGACTGCGAACAACGAACAACCCCCGCGCGTAGCGATATCGGAATCGGATCGCGCGCTCACCGTGCTCTGGTCGAAGCGAAACGAAGGACCGCAGAAAAACCGCCGCGACGCGCTTCGCATGGCGCGCTCGGTGGATGGCGGCCGCACGTTTTCACCCGCTCGCTTCACGCACGATCCGGCATTGTCTGGCGCGCGCGGTTGGGAATCGCTCGCCGCGGGTGCTGGCGGCACGGTCCACGCGGTGTGGCTCGATGGCCGCGACGCGGAGAAGAAGATGGCCGACGCGGCACATGCGGGTATGGCGCACAAGGGGCAGCCGCCACAGGACGCCTACCATGGCGCGATTGCGCCAGACGGCCGCACCACTGAGAGCGTCATCGCAACCGGCGTTTGTTTTTGCTGCAAGACCGCGGTTGCGGTCGACTCTCGCGGCGTGGTGTATGCCGCGTGGCGTCATATCTTTCCGGGCAGCATGCGCGACATCGCGTTCGCCAAATCCACGGACGGCGGGCGTCGCTTCGATCCGCTCGTCAGAGTCAGCGACGACAAATGGGAGCTGAACGGTTGTCCTGAAGACGGCCCGACGCTGGCCGTGGATCGGGCAGGAGTGATCCACATTGCGTGGGCCACGCTCGTCAACGAAGGTGAGCCAAAAAAAGCGCTCTTCTATGCGACGTCGCCGAACGGCACGACGTTTTCGCCACGCGCCCGCATACCAGCTGCCGGCGTCTCCACGCCGGGGCATCCACAACTGGCCCTTACGTCAGACGCCGGCGCCGCCATTGTGTGGGACGAGCTTGTGGAGGGCGTCCGCCGTGTCTCGTTCACGCGAGTATCTCGGGCCGGTGCCTTTGGCTCTCCGCAAGTCCTCAGCGCCGACGAATCGGCATCGAATCCAGTAATCGTGCAGTCCGAAGGGAAAGTTGTCGTCGCCTGGACGAGCCGATCGTCGGCGGCCAAATCTGCCGCCGAGCCGTCGCTTATCACGATCCGGCGCGTCACGTAGTGCTGACCTTCAGGTCAGCCACTTCCGACAAGTGACCACACGCCGAGCAGCATCAGAATCGCGCCGATGACTGTTCGGAATCGCCGTTCGGGCACGCGCTCGAGCAGCGTCTCCCCTAAGAGCGTTCCCGCGACGACGCCGATCGTGGCGAGCGCGATCGTCGGCCAGACGCGCGCGAGCTGTGCTGCTTCGACCGCGAGATACACAGGCACACGCGCCACGTCGATGAGCAGTGCGACGGCTGTGGTCGTCGCAACGAACTGCCGTTTGTCGACGTCGAATCCCAACATGGCGGCCGTTCGAATGCCGCCCTGGTTTCCGACCAGCCCGCCGAGAAATCCAGAGAGCGCTCCGCCGAGCCATGCGAGAGCGCCTCGGAGCTGCCAGCGCTTCGCATAGCCGCTCACTTGCGACGTCCCCGCCAGGACCAGCAGCGATCCAAAGACGACCTCGAGCGCGCGGCTGGCCGCCCAAGTGTTGAGCAGTGCGCCGCTCAGGCCGCCCGCGGCGCTTGTGATGCCGAAGCTGCGGACGATCGCCCAGTCGACCTCGCGGCGAAACCGCCACAGGCGAATCGACGTGCCGATGGCGTGAGGTATGGAGACGGCCGCGACGGCGACCTTCGTCCCCGTCGTCACCGCGATTGCGGGTGTCAGCAGACTGCCGATGCCGAACCCCGCGACGGATGCAACTCCGCCGCCGAAGATTCCCGCACCAAAAACCAGCAGCTCAAACATTGAGCGCGACCCAGGCGGCGGCCGCAGCCATTCATCAGTGTTTCGCGAACACCCGTGTTGCGCCGCTCTTGTCGAAGGACATGACGTCGTACGGCTGGGCCTTCGTGCCGGGATAGTCCATTCCCGGCGAACCCACAGGCATGCCGCCCACGGCAATACCAGCGATCGCAGGTTTTTCCTTCAACATCCGATGGACGTCGGACGCCGGCACGTGTCCTTCGACGACGTAGCCGTTGACGACGGCGGTGTGGCACGACTGCACCTGATCGGGCACGCCGCGCGACTTCTTGATCTCGCTGACGTCGTTCATATCCGTCGTGCGGACGTTGAAACCGTTCTTGCGCATGTGCTCGACCCATAGCGAGCAGCATCCGCACGTGGGCGTTTTGAACACTTCAACCAACGGGCCGGCAGGTTTCTGCTGGGCCGCCGCCTGGAGGTCCGGCTCAAGCCGGACACTACCGACATACGCGACTCCGAACAGCGCGACCGCGGCGATCGCAGACGCGATGAATATCTTTCGGGACATTGCTCCTCCTACGTAGTCTCCGGCTTCAGCCGTAGTGTCGGGCGTAGTGTCCGGCTTCAGCCGTAGTGTCGGGCGTAGTGTCCGGCTTCAGCCGGACCCATCGTTCAGTATGACATCTCTAGAACGTCACGCGGACACCCGCGTTGATGACGCGCCCGTCGAGCGGCGCCCAGGCATCGACCGTCCAACGGCCGTCCGGCCGCGGTGCCGGCAGGATCAGGGGATCGTATTTGGTCTGTCGAATATCAAACAGGTTCTCCGCGTTGACGAACACGCGAAGGCCGCCGAAGCGCCGTTCCGCCAGCGCGCCAACCAACAGGTGTGGGCGGCTTGTCTGGCGATAGGGATTCTCGTCGAGCTCCTGCTCGCCGATGAAATACATCTCGATGCCGAACCGTCCCCATTCATCGCCTTCCCACATCGCGTTCATCGAGGCCGCATGAGACGGCGTCAACGGCACGGCGCGCCGGAGGCTCTCGTTGACGTCGAACTCCATCGATCGCGTCCACGCGTGCGTCGCAAGCGCGACAAAACCTTCACGCCGGTATCGCACCAGCAGCTCCGTTCCCGCAGTCCGCGTGCTCTCCGGTGCATTGACAAACTCTACCGACCCATCGTCGAGATATCTCGTCGCGACAGGATCGAGAACGACCGAGCCGAAAACGGTCCCCGTTACCTCGATCGATCCGAACACGCGCGTGACGTCGAGCGACGCGCCCCGGGCGCGCTCGGCACGCAGGCCGCTGAGCGGCTGCACACGGGAGAGGCCGGTTTCCTCCGTCTCTTCCGTGAATGGCGTTGGAGCGAACGCGCCCGTTCCGGCAGCCACGCGAACCGTCCAGCCGGCGGAAGGACGCGCGAGCACGGATATCCGTGGTGTGGCGAGGACTCCGTACTCCGAATGCATATCGGCGCGTGCGCTGAGAGCCAACGTCCACTTATCAGTGAAGGCGATTTCGTCCTGCATGAAAAGCGACGGACTGGAGAACTGGTAATCGAACTGAGGCAGCTCGCGAATGGTGCTCGTGTCCTGCTGAAATGCGAGACCGCCGACCCACGTCTGGCGACCGTGACTGCCCTGGAGGGACGTTTCTCCGAACCATGTGCTGCGCACGCCGTGCTCCGGGGTGGGTCCGAACCGCCGATCCTGCGAGCGGCGCATGTAGGATCCGCGAACGGACAACACGCGATTGTTGAAGACGAGCCAGCGGCCGACGAAGCCGCCGTCGACGTGACGGCTCTTCAACGACTCCGTAAACGGCAGGCCGTTTGGCAGGGTCCCGCCTGGCGCTGTCCCGCCATCGCGATCTTCCGCCATGATGCCCACCGTCGCGAACACGTTTCTCCCGGCACCGTTGTCCGCGAACACGCGAGGACGCAAGACGAGGCGCTCGAACCCGGGAAGATCGAGCCATCCGTCATCGTCGAGATCCTGTTCTGACTGGCGATGGTAGCCGCCGAGCAGCGTCCACGACGCGTTCTCTCCGATGGGATTCGCCAGCCAGGACGTGAGGTCCTGCCCCGATTGCGAAGTCGCGTTGACAAGAAACTCGCGCTCGGCCTCGGCCGGTCGTCGCGACACCAGATTGATCATTCCTCCCAACGCCGACGCCCCATAGAGCGCAGAGGCGGCACCTTTGATGATCTCGACCTGCCCAAGATCCAGGGGAGGCACCTGCAGAAGGCTGAACGAATCCCCCTGCGCGCCGTACAACGGCAGGCCATCGGCCACGAGCTGCGAGTAGTGGCCGCGCAGGCCCTGGATGCGCACGTTCGCCGCGCCGAGCGCCGGCGACGTGGTCTGCACGCGCAGGCCCGTCGTTTCTCCCAGGAGCATGGCGACGCTGCCGGGTGTCATCAGCGCCTTTTCCTCGATTTCTTCGCGATCGATCACTTCAACGCGCACGGGTTGGTCCTGAAGGCGCGTGTTTGTCCGGGTCGCACTGACGATGACGGTTTCTTCAGCTTCAGGAATGCGCGAGAGTGCGATCCGCATCGTCGGCGAAATCTGTGCGCCTACGACGACTTGACGCTTTTCTGCGAGATGCCCTGCGGCCTCGACTGTGATGTCGTGGTTGCCCGGCGTCATGTCGAACGTCGCGCGTCCTTCAGCGTCCGAAATCGCAGTGCGGCCGTTCACGACGACGGACGCGCCCTGGAGGGGTTGATCGTCCGATACGACCTCGACGAGAAGCGTGAAAACAGGCTGCGCGTCCTGCGCATGGGCAGGAGTAAATGACAAAAGCAGAAGGGAAAGGGCGAACGGCGCGATCCGGGACATGAAGAGGTTCATGGTACCGCAACCGCGCCTGCTCACTCGCCCAGAGCTACGTGCTGTCCTTACTTCGAAATCATTTTCAATGCCGTCGCGTGGATCATTTTCGACTTCTTGTCTGCCGAGTCCGCCACGTCGCCGGTTAGCGTCACCGTGTGCGACATGTGCGGCACCAGCTTCGCGTTGTTCTCACCCGCGAGATCGCCCATCGTCATGACGTCGTACACTTCGCCCTTTTCCGTGACGAGCGCGACAGTGCCGCCCTTCTTGGCGCAGGCCTGCGCGCAGGTCTCACCCATGCCCTTGTGCGCGTTCGTCGTATTGGCCTTGTCCTTCGTATAGCAGGCCTTGTCGACGAGCACTCCGGTGATTTCCGCCGCCGAGGCGGACACGCCGAAACCCAGCACGATTGCCGCGATTGTGAGACATGCTTTCATAGACCCTCCAGTTGAAAAAAACTTCTCGCCCGATTCTACCCCGCCTCGATGGCTCACAGAACACCCGCGAGAAACGCCGCACAGCTCACCGCGCCGAGAAACAGGGCGACCAGCCCGAGGGCTTTCCGCTTCTTGAGGGTCCACCACATGTAATAGCTGCCGAGGACCATGACGATGAGGCCGGCGGCCAGCGCGTCCATCGCGAACACCCAGATGCGCGTCATGATCCAGTCCGGTCTGCTGGCTGGCTGGTTGAATCGCGAGCCGCTGAACGTGTGGAAGATCTGAAAGGCGTGCAGGTGACCGTTTTCGAATTCGCGGACGTACGCTTTCTTCGCGTTGATATCCACACGCACCTGCGCGGCCCCACTGGGGCGGCTGACGTTGAAATCGATGTGGCCGACCGGCTGCGAAGCCGGCAAGTCGACCTCCCCTGCGAGATTCAGCTGCCGCATGACATCGAGCGTCTGGGCGAGTTGCGTCTCTCCGGAAGGGCCGTCTATCGTGCCGTCGTATTTGGTTTCTCTTCGCTCGTACAGGTCCCTGAACCACTGCTGATGGTTCAGCATCAGGCCTGTGAGCGAGAACAGCCAGAGGAAAAACAGGAGATACAGCCCGAGGTAGTAGTGGGCTTTTCGATTCCAGACCTCGAACGTTTTAAGCGCCATGGAGGATCGCGAAAATCAGTCCGAGAAGCGTCACGCCACCGGCGCCGAGCAGAGCCACGCCGATGCGGCGCTCCGCTTTAATCGCCCACCACAAATAGACGCCGCTCAGTGAAATGAACAGCAGCAGGTAGATCGTCGTGTCGGCGAAGATGCGCCACGCCTGAATGCCGATCCAGTTGCCGCGGATCGCGACATTGTGCGGGCCGGGCATCTTGTGGAGATAGGAGAGCGACTCCCAGAGATTCATTGCGCGGCGTTTGACGGTTGCGGTGCGGGCATCGAGATCGACGTCGACTGTCGCTTCCGAGCCCGCCTTCGAGACGGGGAATATCAGATGACGATCTTTCGCGACGTAGCGGAGAAAGCCGATCTCGCCGGCTCACCCCGACCTGCGGAAGGATTGGCTTCGCACGATCGACGGCTTCGCGCCCCTTGAGGCGATCGAAGCCGTCGGGAATCTTCAGATCGCGATAAATTTCAGCCGATGGCTCGAGACCGGAAACCAGCTTGCCATGATTGAGATAAAACACGCTGGCCGCAAACAGCAGGATGAACGGGCTGATGAACAAGCCGAAATACAGATGTAAATCTCGAAGCCATCGATAGAGCAAAGTGTCCCCGAGTTATGGATGCTTGTGCTCGTCGGCCGCCGGCGCCGCTTTCGTCGCTCCGCCTTTCGGCACAATCGTCGTCACCGATGCCGGTTCCTTCGAGCCGCGTTCGCCGACCCAGTGGGCATCGAACCATCGGCGAATGTCTGATGGGCTTTCCATTGCAGCGCGCCGGGCTGTGGATTGTGCGCCGTGAAGATGAACAGCGAGAACTCCTTCGGCTTGATCTCGCGCTTCCATGTAATAGAGGTGATGCGATCGCCCTCCTTCTTCACGTCGAACGTGAAACCCTCGCCCGATGCGCACCTGTGCCACGTGCATGCCCGCGGGAATCTCGAGCTCGAGCGACATCGAAGACGACGGTCCTTTCGTTGGGCACTCGCACGGTGTAGACCTCTTCGGCGCCTGCCGCCGATTCCCGCGGCGTCACGATGACGTGCGCGTCGAGCACGGCGAATGACAGCGCGAGGCACGTGAATCCGGCCGCAATATGTCTTTTCATTACCTTCTCCTTCAGAAATCCGTTGTATCAGTTTAACGGATTCGGGGGCTGTGTGTTTTCCGTGCTGTAATGTTGGAATTGGAGGAGTCATGGAACGCGATGTTGTGTGTGGAATGGACGTAGATCCCGCGAAGGCCGCGGCGACCAGTGTGTACAACGGCAAGACGTATTACTTCTGCGCCAAAGCCTGTAAGAACAAGTTCGACGCCGACCCGCAGAAATACGCGAAATAAGCGACGTAATGGCCCACGCGACTGAACAGGACGTCGTCGATCCCGTCTGCGGCATGACGATCTCGCCGGCCGATTCGGTCGGCGAGGTCGAGCACCGCGGCCAGAAGTATTACTTCTGCAATGAAAGCTGCCTCGAACGATTCAAGGAAAATCCTGAGGCATTCGTAGGAGCGGGCGCCGATCCCGGCACCGCCCGCGCGTCCCGTACAGCGGCCGATCCGCACGCCGAATATACCTGCCCGATGCATCCAGAAATCCGGCAGATCGGGCCCGGCTCGTGCCCGATCTGCGGGATGGCGCTCGAGCCCGTGAATGTCTCGCTCGAGGAGCAGCCGAACGAAGAGCTCGACGACATGACGCGGCGGTTCCGCTGGTCGCTCGCGCTCACGCTGCCGATCCTGCTCGTGATGATCGACGAGTTTCTGCCGGGACAGCCGCTGCACGAGTGGTTGGTCCGGCTGAAGCCGGACGCTACCGAAGGTTTGAGCCTCGTCAACTGGATCGAGCTCGCGCTCGCGACGCCGGTTGTCGTGTGGGGCGGATGGCCCTTCTTCGTGCGCGGGTGGGCGTCGCTCGTCAGCCGCCATCTCAACATGTTCACGCTGATCGCGCTCGGTGTAGGTGCCGCGTATGGCTTCAGCGTGGTCGCGACGCTTGCGCCGGAGATCTTTCCGCACTCTTTCCGGATGGGTGGCGCCGTCGCGGTGTATTTCGAGCCGGCCGCGGCCATCGTCGTGCTCGTGCTGCTCGGCCAGGTGCTCGAGCTGCGCGCGCGAAGCCGCACGAGCGCCGCCATCCGCAACCTGCTCGGGCTCGCGCCGAAAACCGCGAGACGCATCGAGCCGGATGGAACCGAGCACGACGTGCCGCTCGCCGATGTGCATGTGAACGATCGGCTGAGAGTGCGCCCGGGCGAGCGCATTCCGGTCGATGGCGTCGTGCTCGAGGGCGCGACGAGCGTCGACGAGTCGATGGTGACGGGCGAGCCGATTCCCGTAGAGAAAGCGCCGGGCGACGCGGTGACCGGCGGCACCGTCAACGGCACGGGCACGTTCGTGATGCATGCGAAGCGCGTCGGCTCGGACACGCTGCTCGCGCAGATCGTGCGCATGGTCAGCGAAGCGCAGCGATCGCGCGCGCCCATCCAGCGTCTCGCCGACGTCGTCGCGGGGTGGTTCGTGCCGCTGGTGGTCATCGGCGGCCATCGTCACGTTCATCGCGTGGGCGGCCGCCGGGCCGGAGCCACGGCTTGCGTATGCGCTCGTCAACGCCATTGCCGTGCTCATCATCGCGTGCCCGTGCGCGCTTGGACTGGCGACGCCGATGTCGATCATGGTGGGCACCGGCCGCGGCGCAGAAGCAGGCGTGCTGTTCAGGAATGCCGAAGCGCTCGAACTGCTCGAGCAGATTACGACGCTCGTGGTGGACAAGACGGGCACGCTGACCGAAGGCAAGCCGCGTCTCGCGACGTGTGGCGCCAACGGCGTCCTTCGACGAGGCGACGCTGCTGCGGCTCGTCGCGAGTCTCGAAAGCGTCAGCGAGCATCCCCTCGCAGAGGCGATCGTTGCGGGCGCGCGCGAGCGGAACATCCCGCTGTCGCCCGTGCAGCAGTTCGAGTCGAAGACGGGCAAAGGCGTTGCCGGCCGTCGTCGACGGGCGCATCGGTGGCGATTGGCAACCTGCGATACCTCGAGGAGCTCGCGGTCGATCCCGGCGTGTTCCGGGCGCGGGCCGAAGAGCTGCGGCTTGCCGGACAGACGGTCATGTTCGCGATCGTCGACGGCGTCGCCGCAGGACTTGTCGGCGTCGCCGATCCGGTGAAGCCGACCACCACGCGAGGCAATCGAAGCGCTCCACCGCGACCGCGTGAAAGTCGTGATGCTGACCGGCGACAACCGCACGACGGCCGAGGCGGTCGCGAAAGCCGTCGGCATCGACGCGATCGAAGCGGATGTCCTGCCCGATCAGAAAGCGGCGGTCGTGAAGCGGTTGCAGGAACGCGGCGAGCGTGTGGCGATGGCGGGAGACGGCATCAACGACGCGCCGGCGCTGGCGCAAGCCGACGTCGGCATCGCGATGGGAACCGGCACGGACGTGGCCATGGAGAGCGCGGCGGTCACGCTGGTCAAAGGAGATCTTCGCGGCATCGTGCGCGCGCGCAAGCTCAGCCGCGCGACGATGAGGAACATCAGGCAGAACCTGTTTTTCGCGTTCGTCTACAACGTGCTCGGTGTTCCGATCGCCGCAGGCGTGTTGTATCCGTTCTTCGGACTGGCTCTTGAGTCCGATGATCGCCAGCGCTGCGATGACCTTCAGCTCGGTTTCCGTGATCGGCAACGCGCTACGGCTTCGAAAAATCGACCTCTAGCGCATGCGTTTTCTTCGGGTCCATCAGCCGTGAGATCA
Organism: Vicinamibacterales bacterium; assembly: GCA_963744405.1. GTDB lineage: Bacteria > Acidobacteriota > Vicinamibacteria > Vicinamibacterales > JAMQPK01 > JAMQPK01. The sequence goes on along the minus strand of CAVUTO010000013.1, from coordinate 124,058 downwards.
TGAATCAGATGGGTCGTACCATTGCCGCTGTCTTCATCGTCGCCGCCGCAGTCGCAGCGTCGGCGCAAAACAATGCCGCCACGCTGAAGCTCACCACGAAGCCGTCTCCGCTCGGGCTTGGCCAGAATCTGTTCGAAGTGGTTGTCGCAGACACCAAGGGGCAGCCGGTGACCAACGCCGACGTCTCTCTGCTGCTGCTGATGCCTGCCGATCCAAAGACCAAACATCCGGAGATGCGGACCGAAGGAAAGCTCAACAACGTTGGCGGTGGAAAATACAACGGCATCACCATTGTTTCCATGGCAGGCGACTGGGATGTGACGGTCACGGCACGTTCCAAAGGCAAGGCGATCGCCGAGAAGAAGGTCCGCTTGACCGCTTATGCCACGCGCCCGAAACCCGATGCAGGCAGAGGCAAATGAGGAGTCGGGCGTGGTTCGTTCTGGCGATGTTCGTATTCGCCGCCTGCGGAACGTCTGAAACTCGCGGAACCACCGAACCCGGAACCGGAACCGGAACTGGAACCGGAACTGGAACTGGAACTGGAACCGGAACCGTTTCCGTGACGACGACTCCCGGCACGTTCGTGTGGCTCGAGCCGACCTTCACGCACGAATTTCCCCCTGCGGAGGGCGCAGCCTACATGGATCAGCAAGGACAGATGTTCGTGCCCGATACCGTCCTGGCGCGTACAGGGCAGCCGGTCCATTTCCGCAGCAGCGAAGACGTGCTGCACAACGTCCGGGTCATCCGCAGCGACAAGAAGCCCATCTTCAACGTCGCGACGCCGCCGTTCGGCAGCTACGTGCACACCTTCGACGAGCCGGGTTACTACAACGTGACGTGTGACATCCACGCGACGATGCGCGCAACCGTGTATGTCGCATCGACGCCGTATGTGGGAACGGCCGACGAGCGCGGCCGCTTCACGTTCGAGAACGTCGTGCCTGGCACGTACGAAGCGTCCGGATTTGCCGGCGGCACGCCGATCGAGAAGACCGTCGACGTTTCCACTCTGCATGTCGAGGTGATCCTGCGTTAGTCCCCGATCCCGTTTCCGACACGAATGTCTGCGCAGACTAATTTCTCTCCAACTTTGTCCATTCCTGCACGGCGACAAAACTGCTCACATCGGCTGAATTCCTAGCGATTTCGTCAGAATCCGCGTCGGCGTTGATCTGGAACCAGCTTTGCTCATGCATGTGCAGTGGTCCGGGAAGGGGCGCACATGGCAACGAGCTCAGCGGGGTTGAAACTTGCGGAAGCAACGACGGGCAGCGGCACGAGCGAGCTTCGGCGCTTGTCGTCGCTGCTCGAGATCAGTCAGACGCTTGCGGCGGGCGCGAATCAGAAAAGCGCGCTGCATCAGGTCCTGGGCATTCTCGACCGCCATCACAGCATCATTCGCAGCACGGTCGCGCTGCTCACGCCTGGCGGCGAGATCGAAGTCGTAGCGTCCGAAGGGCCGCCGGGCGGGAAAGCCGAGGCGACGTTCCGGCTTGGCGAGGGGATTACCGGCCGGGTGGTGCAGAGCAGCAAGCCGATCGTCGTGCCGAGAGTGTCGCGCGAGCCGATGTTTCTGCGGAGGACGTCCGACCGCCCGGAGCTGGCCCGCGAGGAGATCAGCTACGTCTGCGTCCCCATTCTGCTGAATCGGAAGGCGGTGGGCGCGCTCGGCGCCGACTTCCGGTTCAAGGCCGAGCGCGATTTCGATCGCACGGTGAAGTTCCTGGGCGTCGTCGCCTCGCTGATGGCGCAGTCGATCCGCATTCAGCGCGTGATCGACGCCGAGCGCGAGCGGCTGCGCGAGGAAAACACCCACCTCAAAAGCGAATTGCGCGAGCGCTACGACTTCTCGAACATTCTCGGCACGAGCGGGCCGATGCGGCTCGTCTACGAGCAGGTGTCGCAGGTCGCACGCACCGATACGACCGTGCTCATCCGCGGCGAATCCGGTACCGGCAAGGAGTTGATTGCGCAGGCCATCCATTACAACTCGCTGCGCTCGAAGCGGCCGTTCATCAAAGTGAGCTGCGCGGCGCTGCCCGAGAGCCTGATCGAGTCGGAGTTGTTCGGCTATGAAAAGGGGGCGTTCACCGGCGCCCACACGACCAAGAAGGGACGCTTCGAGCTGGCCGAAGGCGGGTCGCTCTTTCTCGATGAAATCGGCGAGCTGAACCTGGCGACGCAGATCAAGCTGCTCCGCGTCATTCAGGCTCGCGAGTTCGAGCGGCTGGGCGGCACCAAGACGATTCGCGCCAACGTGCGCCTGATTACCGCCACGCACAAAGACGTCGAGTCGGCGATTCGCGACGGCAGCTTTCGCGAGGACCTCTACTACCGCCTCAACGTATTCGCGATATTTCTGCCGCCGCTGCGCGAGCGCAAGCCCGACCTGCTGCTGCTCGCCGATCACTTTCTCGAGAAGGCCTCGCTTGCCCACAGCAAACACATCAAGCGGATCTCGACGCCGGCCATCGACATGCTGATGGCGTATCACTGGCCAGGCAACGTGCGCGAGCTCGAGAACGCCATCGAACGGGCGGTGGTCGTGTGCGACGGGCAGGTCGTGCACGCGCACCATTTGCCGCCGACGCTGCAGACGGCGGCGTCGTCCGGCACGGCGATGAGCCTTTCGCTCAAGGACGCCATCGACGCGTACGAAAAAGATCTGATTCAGGACGCCCTCAAGACCGCTCGAGGCAACCGCGCGAAAGCGGCGCGTCTGCTCAACACCACCGGGCGCATCATGAACTACAAGGTGCGCCACCTCGGCATCGATTGGCGCCGCTTCAAGAAGTAACAAAAAAGCCGGTCGGCGCCCACCGACCGACAAGTTTGTATCTCCTTCCCGGGTCTCACCGCAAAGTCGCCGAGACGCAGAGCGCGCATTTCCGAAAACGCAAACCTCGGCGCCTTCGCGTCCCTGCGGTGAATCACGGAAAGGAACATAAATGTAGGTGTACACGCGCTGCCTGACGTGTTTGTGTGATTCGGAAGATCGGGATTTACGCGATTTTCTTAGCAAATCTGCGGAATCCGCGCCTTCACACTCTGGCATCCCTCGTGCAACTTCGGTTTGGCGATGGGCGACAGGTGGTCGGCGTCCCGCATTCATTTCTGTCTCAAGGAGGAACGATGAAAAGAAATTTGCCAGGCACTCTGGCGGCTGGCGCGTTGATAACGCTTCTCGGCGCGTCACCGGCGTGGGCTCAGACGCCGGCCGATCTGAAAGTCGGCATGGACACCGTGTGGGTCCTGATTACCGCGTCACTCGTGTTCTTCATGAACCTGGGGTTCGCGCTGGTCGAGTCCGGTTTCTGCCGCGCGAAGAACACCGTCAACATCCTTTCGAAGAACTTCATCGTCTTCTCGATTTCCTGCCTGGCGTTCTACATCTTCGGATGGGGACTGATGTTCGGCAATGGCACCGGCTTCCTCGGCCTCGAAGGCCTGTTCGCGCTCGGTGGCGCGGATAACAGCCCCGCGACCGGCGATGCCTACGTTGGCGCCTACAAATCGATCGCCTGGACCGGCGTGCCGCTGAATGCGAAGTTCTTCTTCCAGCTCGTGTTTGCCGGCACCGCCGCGACGATCGTGTCGGGCGCGGTCGCCGAGCGCATCAAATACCTCTCGTTCATCGTGTTCTCGTTCCTGCTGGTCGCGTTCGTCTATCCGATCACCGGCCATTGGATCTGGGGCGGCGGTTGGCTCGCCTCGGCCGGTTTCTGGGACTTCGCCGGCTCGAGTGTTGTGCACAGCGTCGGCGGCTGGGCTGCCCTCGCGGGCGTGCTCGTCCTCGGCCCGCGGCTGGGTAAGTACTCGGCGGACGGCAAGGTCAACGCGATTCCGCCCCACAGCTTCACATCGGGCGTGATCGGCTGCTTCGTGCTGTGGCTCGGCTGGTTCGGATTCAATCCGGGATCGACGATGGCGGTCGATCCGAATGCCATCGCGCACATCTTCATGACGACGAATACCGCCGCCTTCATGGGGATGCTGTCTGCAACCGCGTTGAACTGGACCTGGGAAGGGAAGCCGGACCTCAGCATGTCGGTCAACGGCGTGCTTGCGGGTCTTGTGGCGATTACCGCGCCGTGCGCGTTCGTCACGGTGAACGCCTCGCTCGTCATCGGGCTTGGCGCGGGCATCCTCGTCGTGTTTGCGGTGAAGGCGCTCGACTCGTTGAAGATCGACGATCCGGTCGGCGCCATCCCTGTCCACCTGTTCAACGGGGTCTTCGGCACGCTCTGCGTCGGGATTTTCGCGGTCGACAAGATCACCGGCGCGGCCACTGGAAACGGGCTACTCCATGGCGGCGGCATGACGCTGCTCATGGCGCAGCTGAAAGGCGTCGTGGCGGTCGGTGCCTACACGCTCATCGTGTCGGCCATCTTCTGGCTGGCGATCAAGTACACGATCGGCCTCCGCGTCAGCGCGCAGGAAGAAATCGAAGGCCTCGACCTCGGCGAGCACGGCCAGGAGGCGTACGTCGGATTTGCGCCGCCGGTGTCTCGCGCCGTCGAAGTGGCGTAAGAGCGCACTTAACCCGCGCCGGCGGCGTCAGCTCGCGCCGCCGGCCCCTCATCTGGAGGACTACGTGATCGAATCTTCGTCTTATCTGTCCCGATTGACCCGCCTCGTGCTCGCTGCCTCGATGCTGCTGACGTTTGCCGCAGGAACGGCGCGCGCCCAGGCCAGCGATCCGAATCCGGGCGCGGTCACCCTGACCACGGGCGTTGATTTTCCGTCGGTGTATTTCTTCCGGGGCATCCGTCAGGAGTCGGATCCCTCGTTCACGACGTTCGCCTTCGGTGATGTGGGGATCGCGCTCCACACCAGCGACACAGGCAGGACCACCAGCGTGAACTTCGGCGTGTGGAACAGTCTGCACACCGGTTCTTCGGGCAGTGGCAGTGATGAGCCTCGCAATTCGATCCACTACGAGGAAGATTTCTACGTCATGCTGAACCTCGGGGTCGGCAAGGGCGTGACAATTACGCCGTTCTACACCGCCTACACCAGCCCGAACGAAACCTTCGGCACGGTGAAGGAGTTCGCCATCAAGGTGGCGCATGCGAGCAAGTTCGCGCCCTACGGAATCGTCGCCTTCGAGTTGAGCGGGCAGGCAGACGGCGGAAGCGACGAGGGTACGTATGCCGAGCTCGGCATCGGACCGAGCTGGCCGCTGGGCGGAGGCGGCGCGACGATCGGCGTTCCGTTGAAGCTGGGCTTCAGCCTGGGGGACTACTACGAAGCGAACGGGCAGGACAACGGATTCGGTTACTTTGACATAGGCGCCCTGTTTACCTTTCCGTTCACCAGTGCTCCCACCAAGTTCGGCTTGTGGAACATTCACGGCGGCGTCAACTTCCTCGCGCTCGGCGACGGCACGAAGTCGCTCAACGTCAAGGATGGCACGCCGGAAGGCAGCCAGGTGATTGCATCGTTCGGAATCGGGATGTCGTACTGAGCGCGGGGGGCGGGACGCTGGAATCTAGAATCTGGAATCTGGAATCTGAAATCTTCAGGAGACCACCTTCCCAGATTTTAGATTCCAGATCTTAGTTTCCAGTATCCTATGGCGTCATGGGTGGCGATGAGCCCCGCTAAGGGGAGAGACGTCGACCAGGCGGAGCTGCGGCTCCGTCTCACTGCGTCGCTCGACCAGGCGCGGGGCCGGCTCATCGACGCCACGGAACGCGGCGAGGGCGGGCGCGACGCTCTGGCCCGCCATGCCGAATGCATCGACGGCATCGTCCAGGAGCTGGTAAACAGCGCGCGCGCTCACGCGCGGGCGCCGCTCGCCGTGTTTGCGGTCGGCGGCTACGGCCGCAAATCACAGTTTCTCTATTCGGACATCGATTTACTCATCGTCTTCGATGCGCCGATCGGACGCCCTGAAGAGCGCTTCGTCAAAGCGCTTCTTCACCCGTTATGGGATTTGCGGTTCCAGGTCGGGCATCACGTGCGCGAGCTCGCCGATTTCGATCGGCTCGACACGACCAATCCCGAATACCTGCTCGCTCTGATGGATCTTCGACCGCTTGCAGGCGATCGCGATCTCATGGACCGCCTCGACAACACGCTGACGTCGTCCGAGCCGGTGTGGCGGCCGCAGATTCTCGAGACCCTCGTGACGCTCACCGATCAGCGCCACAGCGAGTTTCACGACACGCTCTACCAGCTCGAGCCCGACGTCAAGGACGGCCCGGGCGCATTGCGCGACGTATGGGCAGCCCGCACGATGCTGCGCCTCGGCGGCGATCGCCGGAGCGTCGCGCGCGAGGCATCGCCCGACAGGTTGGACGACGCCGAAGAATTCCTCATGCGCATCCGTTCGGGACTGCATCTCGACACGGGCCGCAACGTCAACGTGTTGAGCTACGAGCTACAGGAGAAGGCGGTCGCGCGGCTTCGATACGACGGACGGCGATATGCGTCGCCGCGTCGAAGCGCTGATGACCGACTACTTCAGGGACGCACGCAGCGTGACCCGCGCGCTGGGACGCGTGCGCCGCGCCGCGCAGCCTCCGGCCCCGACGCCGATCAGGCTCGTCGGCGAGAACCTCATGTGGGTGGTCGAAGGCATTAACTTTGTCGACAACGCGAAGGCGGCGGAGGCTCCGGCGGAGTGGCTGAGGGCGTTCGAGGCCGCCGTGTCGCGCAACGTGGCGGTCGCAGACGACGCCCTCGCCCTCATCGAGCGCGAGCTTCAGCGGCATAACCATCCGCCCGAGGCGTTTCATCCGACGCCCGAGCATCAGCGCCGCATCCTCCAGTTCATGGGGCCGCGTCCGGGGCTGTCTGCCAGGCTCGGCGAGATGCGGGATTCCGGCCTGCTCGGTGCGATGTTTCCCGAGCTCAATGAGATTTCCTGCCGCGTGACTCGCGATTTCTACCACAAGTACACCGTTGACGAGCACACGCTGCTGACGGTGCGGAACGCCGAGCGCCTGCTCAACAACCCGCGGTTCGGTCCCATTCTTCGTGAAGTGCACGCACCCGAGCTGCTCGTGCTCTCGCTGCTGTATCACGACGTGGGCAAAGCCCGCGAGGGGGACCACTCGATTGTCGGCGCTGAAATGGCGTCGGAGATGAGCCGGCGCCTGGGCCTGGACGCGGAGGCCGCTCAGACCATCGACTTTCTCATCCGCCACCACTTGAAGATGTCGCGTATCGCATTTCGCCGCGACACGGAAGAGCCCGAGGTGGTGCGGCAGTTCGCCTCGATGTTCAGCACGGAAGAGCAGCTGAAAATGCTCCTGCTCCTGACGCTGTGCGACGTCGGGGCCGTCAGCCCGGAGACGCTGACGCCGTGGAAAGAGGAGCTCCTCTGGCGGCTGTACGTCGACGCGTACAATCACATGACCCTCGGCTACGGCGACGACGTGATCGATCGCGACCAGGCGCTGGTCGCCGCCCTTCAAGCGAACCGGCCGCCTGACATCCCGGAAGCGGAAATGGCGAGCTTCCTGGAAGGGCTGCCGCGGCGGTATTTGATTCTCTTTTCGCAGGACGCGATTTATCGTCATGTCCGGCTGTCGCACGACATACGGCCGAACGAGGCGCACTTCTTTCTCGAGAAGAAGGCCGAGGCGTGGGAGCTGATGGTCGTGTCGCTCGACAAGCCGTTCCTGTTCTCGAACATCTGCGGTGTGCTCGCCTATTTCGGCATGGACATTCTGCGGGGACACGCGCTGACCAGCCCGGCGGGGCTGGCTCTGGATGTGTTTCAATTCGCTGACGGCGACGGATTTTTCGAGCGCAATTCGGAAGGCCCGAAAGAGTTTGATCGGCGGCTGCGCGACGTCGTGAGCGGAGCGACCGATGTGACGGCCCTGCTGAAGAACAAGGAAGGCAGCGTGCTGGCTCGACGCTCGCTCGTGCATCGCACGCCGGTCGTGCATTTCGATACGGGTCATTCGCAGCGGTACACTGTTCTCGAGCTTGTCGCCGACGACGCGCCGGGCTTGCTGCACAGGGTCAGCCGGGTCATATCGGAACACGGTGTCGACGTCGATCTCGTGCTGATCTCGACAGAAGGACAGAAGGCCATCGACGTGTTTCACATCACTCGCGGCGGGTCCAAGCTTTCGGAAAGCGACGAAGCGTCGCTGAAGGCCGATCTCGAACGCATGTTGCAAGGGTCGCGAGCGGCGCGGGGCGATGAGGCCCCTCAAGCGAGCGGCGAGGAGCGGGGCGGAGGGGCACCCGCGACTAAATAAGGAGACCGCATGAAGCTCATTAAGGCGATCGTTCGTCCGAACATGGTGGACAACATCAAGGAAGCGCTCGGGAAGCTGAACATCGCCGGCATGACCGTCACGGAAGTGCGAGGCCACGGCCGCCAGAAGGGGCACACCGCCGTGTACCGCGGGCGCGAATATGAAGTGAGCCTGCTGCCGAAGATGGAAATCGAGGTCGTGGTGCCGGACTCGGCCGTCGACGAGGCGATTAAAGCCATCATAGGCGCGGCGCGGACCGGCGAAATCGGCGACGGCCGCGTGTTCGTGATGCCGGTGGAGCAAGGTTACAACATCAGGACCGGTGAGAAGGACGTTTGAGTCGCCAGTCGTGAGTCGGCAGTCGGCAGTCGTGAGTCCGTCAGTCTTCAGTCCATCACTGTCGACTGTTGACGGGGCCTCGCGACTGCCGACTGGCGACTCGACTGTCGACCGGCGACTGACGACTGTCGACTGGCGACTGCCCGTGCCTACCCCATCCGATCTATTCCTCTCGCCTGACCTCACCGAAGAGCAGGCGCGCGCGTACCTCCAATCGCTGGGCTTCCGCGATGCCGCTGCTGTAGACGAGCACTTCCAGAGGATGGCCGACGACCTTGTTGCACGCGAGGCGCTCGGACGCCTCGCGCCCGACCTCCTGCCGGCGATTCTCGAATCCCCCAATCCTGACGCGGCAGTGGCGGCGATTGCGCAGTACGTCGCATCGCGCAGTGGACGCGCGATGTTCCTCGACTATCTCCGAGAGGATCCCCGCGCGCTGCACGTGCTGACCTATGTGATGGGGGCTTCGCCGCAACTTGGCGACATTCTCATCCGCACGCCCGAATATTTTCACTGGCTGGTGTCGCAGGTGGAGCGGAGTGCCCCCGATCGGCAGGATCACGAAGAAGAGCTCGTGTCGGTCTTTGCGACGATCGACGATCCCATTGAAGGACTCAACATGCTTCGGCGCTGGAAGCGCCGCGAGACGCTGCGCATCGGCACGCGCGATCTGCTTCGCCACGAAACCGTGCAGACCGCGGCGGCGCAGCTGGCCGATGTCGCAGCGGTTGCCGTCGACTTCGCGCTCGCCATCGTCATGCAACAGCGGCTCGATGCCGAATCGCGGGAGAAACCGCCAGGCACTTTCGCCGTCGTCGGCACGGGCATCCTCGGTGGGCGCGAAATGAGCTACGGCGACAACATCGATCTGCTCTACGTCTACGAGCCGCACGTATCCGATGCAGCCGGAGCGCCCGAGTTCTTCGTCACGGTGGGGCGCGAGTTGACTGCGGCGCTGCGAGACGAGACGAGCGATGGGTCGCTCTATAACGTCGTCCCGCCGCCCTGGCCGCGGATCGACGGCGGGCTGAAGGCGTGTTCGCTCGCCGAGTACTCCGAGCATTACGCGGCAGCCGGCGACCTCGCCGAGCGGCTCGCTCTGACAAGGGCGAGGCCCATCGCCGGAGATGCCGACCTTGGCGCACGATTCATGGCGTCGTCGCAGCGGTTCGTGTACCGCAATGAGCCGCAAACCCAGGGGGTTTCGATCGCCTCGCCAGGCGAGCCGGGTCGCGCTGCGTCACGAGGTCGAATCGTTGACACAGGCCCTTCAACTCGTGCACGGAGCTCGGCACGCCGCGCTTCGGCAGACGGGCACACTGGGCGCGCTGGAAGCAGTCGGAAAAGCTGGATTGATTCCGGAGAAGGTCTGCCGCGAGCTCGATCACGCGTACGTTTTCCTGCGCACGGCCGAGCATCGCCGCCAGCTCGGACTCGGAGACCCAGATACGGAAAGGCAGGTGCAGGCTTCGCAGGCGCGAGTACGGGACATCTGCGCGAGCATTGGCAGATTGGCAGATTGATAGATTCGACAGAATGTTGTGAGAATGACGATGCACGATTGGCAGACTAGCTGCCCTTATTCCATCAATCGAGAATCTTTAATCTGACAATAATCTTTCAATCCTCCAATCTACCAATCTTCCAATGCTGGATGTACTAGGTGTCGGTACCAACTCCGTCGACGAAGTGCTGCAGCTGCCGGTCGAGGCTGGCGCAGTGCCCGCGGGCGGGAAGGTGCGCGTCAGCGACCGGCGATTCCTCTGCGGCGGGCAGACGGCGACGGTGATGGCCGCGTGCGCCGCGCTCGGACTGCGCTCCGGCTATCTCGGGGCGTTTGGATCGGACGAGCACGGACGGCTGATCAGGAATGCGCTGAAAAGCTGCGGAGTCGACGTGCGCGAGTCGATCGATTGCGATGCGCCCAACCGTGGGGCCGTCATCCTCGTCGATCCGCGTGGGAACCGCACCGTTCTCTGGCATCGCCAGCGAGCGGCTGAGGCTGCCGTTCGAGAAACTCCGGCCGTCAGCGCTGCAGGCAGCGGTCGTTCATGTCGATGACGATGACGCTGAAATTGCGCTTCACGCCGCCACGGTTGCCCGCGCCGCCGGCGTTGTCGTCACGAGCGATCTCGAGCACGTGTCCGCCTCAGTCGAACAGTTGATTTCGTCGGTCACCTTTCCGATCTTCGAGCAGAATCTGCCGGCGCTCATCACGGGCGAGCACGATCCCGAGCGCGCGCTGAGAAAACTGAGGCGCCTGAACGGCGGCGTGCTCGTGATGACGCGGGCAGAGCAGGGCTCGGTGGCGCTCGACGGCGACGCGTTTTACACGGCGCCCGCCTTCAACGTGAAGGCGCGTCGATGGCACAGGTGCCGGCGACGTGTTCCGCGCGGGATTTATTTACGGATTGCTGAAGAAGTGGACGGTGCCCGACGTGCTTCGCTTCGCTAATGCGGCCGCAGCGCTGAGCTGCACGAGGCTCGGTGCCATACCGTCGGTACCCACGCTTGATGAGGTCGAGGGACTGCTTGCGTCCGAGCGCCTAGCGCTTCGTTCGCTATGCGGCGCTTACGCTGCTCGACCTTGACCGGCCGGCCGGACTGATGGGCCGTTGTCGCGGCGAGAGCAATCCGCAGCGCTTCCACTCCGTCTTTGATGACGACCGGCGGCACGCGGTCGTGCAGAACGTTCTGTGCGAAGTTCCGCAGTTGGAGCGTGTAGGCGCGCTCGAAGCGCTCCATGAAGTAGGGAACCGTGTCGTGCGCGACATTGTTCTTGGTCATCGTGTAGAGCGGGGTCTCGCGGAGGTAACCCACTCGTAAAGTGCCGGCATCGCCGAGCAGCTCCGTGCTGATGTCATAGCCGTATACGCCATTCCGCGTCAGGTCGATCACCCCCAGCCGTCCATCCGCGAACACCAGCGTCGCGATCGCGTTGTCGATATCCCCGATGGAGGCCATCTCCGGATACGCGAGCACCGCCGCCCGCGGCCAGCACGGTATCCACGTCGCCCATGAACCAGCGGGCGAGATCGAAGTCGTGGATGCCCATGTCGACCATGATGCCGCCGCTGCTGGCCGGATTCGCGTAATCGAGGCTTGGCCGGAACGGATCGCGCGAGGATGACTTGAAGACCACAGGCCGGCCGATCGCACCCTGTTCAATCTTTTCCTTCGCGGCGGCATATCCGGGGTCGAACCGCCGCATGAACCCCATCTGAAAAAACGCTCCGGATTTCTCGACCGCATCCGACATCGCCTCGCATTCCGCAAGGCTCAGCGCCGGCGGCTTCTCGCAAAACGTGGGCTTCCTCGATCGCGCGGCGGCGATCGCGTGCTCCCGGTGGGCATGCGTAGGGCTGACGATGACGACGGCATCGACGTTCGCATCGCCGATGAGTTCGTCTGCAGAGGCGTATGCTTTCGGCACGTCGAATTCTTCAGCCACGCCGGCGGCGAGCGTGCGATCGATGTCTGCCACTGCGACGACGGTGGTTTCGGGAATGCGCGAGGCCAAATCGCGGACGTACACCTTGCCGAGCCGTCCGGCGCCAATCACGCCGACTTTGAGCTTCGCCATAAATAGCTGGTAGGTGGTAGCCGGTAGGTGGTAGGTGGTTGAAGGACAGCAAAGCTTTTCCTACCAGCTACCAGCTACGAGCTACCAGCCTACCAGCTAGGCTGCGTTAGTGTATCTCAGCCTCATGGACTATCTGCTCGAAGTAGAGGGCGTGCGGAAAGCGTTTCCGGGCGTGCTCGCGCTCGACGGCGTCTCGCTGCAGGTTCGCGCGGGCACGGTCCACGCGTTGATGGGGGAAAACGGGGCGGGCAAGTCGACATTGATGAACATCGTCACCGGCCTTCTGACGCCGGATGCCGGGCGCGTCATTGTGCGGGGACGAGTCGCGATGATTCATCAGGAACTTCATCTCCTGTCGTCGATGACGGTCGCCGAGAACATATTTCTGGGACGCGAGCCGCTGACGCGCCTGGGATTTGTCGACGATCGCGCTCTTGCGCGCAGGACGTCCGAGCTTCTGGCCGCGCTCGACGTCGATATCGATCCCGAGCGAGCGTCGGCGACCTCACGCTGGCCCAACGGCAGATGGTGGAGATCGCGCGCGCCGTCTCGCATGACGCGCACGTCCTGATCATGGACGAGGCGACGTCGACGTTGTCCGAGCGCGAAGTGGCGCACCTCTTCAGAATCGTCGATGGGCTCAGAGCGCGCGGCAGTGCGGTCATCTACATCACGCACAAGATCGACGAGGTGTTCAGAATCGCCGACGAAGTGACCGTCATGCGCGATGGAAAGGTGGTTGGATCGTCGCCCGCGAGCGGCGTGGATCGCGATCGCCTCATCACGATGATGGTCGGCCGCGAGTTGACGCAGTTGTTCCCGAAAGACAACGCTCCCACCGGGCATGTGGCGCTCTCCGTGAGGGAACTTTCGCTCGAAGGCGCATTTTCGGGCGTGTCGTTCGACGTGCGGGCCGGGGAGATTCTCGGCATTGCCGGGCTCGTCGGGTCGAAGCGTACAGAAGTCGCCGAGACGATCTTCGGATTGAGGAGGGCGACATCCGGGAAGATCCTGATCGACGGCCAGCCGGCCCGCATCGATTCTCCCGCCGCGGCGATCGATCGCGGGATGGCGTTTCTCACCGAGGATCGAAAGGTCAGCGGCCTCTTCCTGCCGCTGCGCGTGCACGAGAACATGGAAGTGCCGACGCTCAGCGGCGAGTTCGTCAGCGCGAGGATTCGTCAGGCAGAGCAAAGCTGCTCGAGGCGTGCCGCGCGGCGGCTGCCGCCGTGCGCATCAAGACGCCGGACCTCTTCGAACCCGTTCAGTACCTCAGCGGCGGGAACCAGCAGAAAGTGCTGGTAGGCCGGTGGCTGCTCACGGCGCCCCGCATCCTCATTCTCGACGAGCCGACGCGCGGAGTCGACGTCGGCGCCAAGGCCGAGATTCATCGGCTGATCTCCACGCTTGCCGCTGACGGCGCGGCGGTGATCATGATCTCGTCCGAGATGCCGGAGATTCTGGGCATGAGCGACCGCGTGATGGTCATGCGGCACGGACGCGTCGCCGGAATCCTCGAGCGCTCCGAGGCGAATCAGGTCGATCTCATGAGGCTCGCTGCCCATTGACGAAGCGGCGCCTCTCGAACGACGCGGGCATCTTCCTGGTGCTCGTCGGCATTGCCCTTCTGTTCGAGGTGGTCGGCTGGAGCGTTCGAGGCGCGAGCTTTCTGTTCAGCGGACAGCGCCTGCTCGTGATGATCCTGCAGGTTTCGATCGTCGGGCTGCTGGCGATTGGCGTGACGCAGGTGATCCTGACCGGCGGCATCGACCTATCGTCGGGATCGGTCGTCGCGCTGTCGGCGATGATCGCGGCGAGCCTGGCCCAGGCGTCTGGGTGCCCGCGCGGTGTTCCCATCGCTCACCGACCTTCCAGTCAGCGTGGCCATTGCGGCCGGTCTCGCGACGGGGGCGCTTGCAGGCCTCGTCAACGGCAGCCTCATCGCGTACACCCGCATCCCGCCATTCATCGCGACGCTCGGCATGATGGTGAGCGCGCGCGGCCTCGCGCGCTATTACACGCGAGGGCAGCCGGTGAGCATGCTGACGCGAGGCGTACACGAGCCTCGGCGCGGGCGCCGTGCCAGTCGTGATTTTCCTGGCCGTTGCGATCATTTTTCACATCCTGCTCCGGCACACGCGGTATGGAAAGTACACCTACGCCATCGGCGCAAACGCGCAGGCGGCCCGCGTGTCCGGCGTTCGGGTCGAGCGGCACCTCGTCGTCGTATACACCATCGCGGGATTGCTGGCGGGGCTCGGCGGCGTCGTGACGTCCGCGCGTGCCGCGAGCGGGCAGGCCGGCATGGGCATGTCGTACGAGCTCGACGCGATTGCCGCAGCGGTCATCGGCGGGACCAGTCTTTCAGGCGGCATCGGGCGCGTCAGCGGCACTGTGATTGGCACCATCATTCTCGGCATCATGACGAGCGGATTCACGTTCATCGGCCTCGACGCCTATATTCAGGACATCGTCAAAGGCGGAGTCATCGTCTCGGCGGTTGTGGCCGATCGATATCGTCATCGGGGAGTCCTGGTATGAGGCCAGTGTAAGGAGGATGCATGCGGCGATTGATCGGTCGGCTCGCGGGACTCGCCATCGCTGGTGGTTGTCGCCATCGGCATTGCCGGCTGCCGGCGATCGACGGCGCCCGCGCGGCCGATCGTCGGCGTGTCGATGGCACACTTCGATGACAACTGGCTGACGATTCTCCGCACCGCGATGGCGGACCATGCGGCGGGTTTCCCGAGATCGATCTGCAATTCGTCGACGCGCAAGGAGACGTCGCGCCGGCAGCTCAGCCAGATTCAAAACTTCGCGGCCCAGGACGCCGCCGCGATTATCGTGAACGCCGCCGACACGTCGGCTACGCCGGGCATGACGAAAGTCGCCCGCGACGCGGGCGTGCCGCTCGTGTACGTCAACCGCAAGCCCTCCGAAGAGACGCTGCCAGCCGGCGTCGTGTTCGTGGGGTCCGAAGACCTCCAGGCGGGCACGCTGGAAATGGAGGAGCTTGCGCGGCTGATGAATCACCGGGGTAACGTCGCCATCATGGTGGGGGAGCTCGCGTCGAACGGCGCGCAGCTTCGCACCGAAAGCCGTCGAGAGCGTCGTGGCGAAGTATCCCGGCATGAAGATCGTCGAGAAGCAGGTGGGCAATTTTCAGCGCGAGCGGGGGCTCGATCTGATGAACAACTGGCTGACGGCGGGCACGGCGATCGACGCCGTTGCCGCGAACAACGACGAAATGGCGATTGGCGCCATCATGGCCATTCAGCAGGCGGGTATCGCGCCAGGGAAGATCCTCGTCGGCGGCGTGGACGCGACACCGGATGCGCTTGCGGAGCTGGCGAAGGGCACGCTGGCGGTGACGGTGTTTCAGAACGCCCGCGGCCAGGCGACAGGGCGCGGTCGATGCGGCGGTCAAGCTGTCTCGCGGCGAGAAGGTCGACAGCTTCGTGTGGATTCCCTTCGAGCTGGTGACGCGGGAGAACTACAAGGCTTTCCTCACACGGTAAACGCTTTAACAGGAGAATAGGAGATTAGGAGAAATCTCTTCCGAAAAAGAAACCTCCTAATCTCCTTATCTCCTGTTCAGTTTTTGAACCGGCGGTAGTCGATCGAGTACTTCTTCACCTGATAGTTGATGATGCGCTCGGTCGTGTTGAGCAGGCGCGCGGCCTTGGCGCGATTGCCGCGCGTGGTTTTCAGCGCGTCGGAGATCAGATCTTTTTCATAGGCGGCAACCGCGTCGCGCAGCGACACGCGCGTGATCGTTCCAGACGCCTCGGCTGTCTGCAGCGTGGGCGGCAGATGGTGCGCGTGGATCACGTGGCCGTCGCACACGAGGATGGCGCGCTCGAGCGTGTTCTCGAGCTCGCGCACGTTGCCGGGCCAGTGATAGCTCATCAGCATGTCGATGGCCGGCGTCGAGATGCGCTTGATGCTCTTGCTGTGCGTACGCGAGAACGTCTCGAGAAAGTGATCGGCCAGAAGCAGCAGGTCGGTTTTCCGCTCGCGCAGCGGCGGCACGAAGATCGTGAACACGTTCAGCCGGTAGTACAGGTCCTCGCGGAACGTACCCTCCTGAATAGCCTTCTCGAGGTCCTTGTTGGTCGCGGCAATCAGCCGCACGTTCGACTTCAGCGTCTCGGTGCCGCCGAGGCGCTCGTATTCGCGCTCCTGCAGCACGCGCAGCAGCTTCACCTGCGTCGCGAGGTTGATGTCGCCGATTTCGTCGAGGAACAGCGTGCCGCCTTCGGCGAGCTCGAAGCGCCCTTTCTTGCGCTGCTGCGCGCCTGTAAACGCGCCCTTTTCGTATCCGAACAGCTCCGACTCGATCAGGCTCTCCGGCAGCGCAGCACAGCTGACCTTGACGAAGGGCTTGTTCGCGCGCAGCGAGTTGTAGTGGATGGCGTGCGCGATGAGCTCTTTGCCCGTTCCCGACTCCCCGCGGATGAGCGCCGTCGTCATCGTCCGTGCGACCTGCGCCACCTGCTCGCAGATCTGCCGCATCGGCCCGCTCGTGCCGAGAAGATTCGAAAAGTCGTAGCGCTCGCGCAGCTCCTGGCGCAGGTGCGTGTTTTCGTCGAGCAGCTTCTTGCGCTCGTTGTCGATCAGGCGCTGCACCTTGACGGCCTGCGAGATCATCGACGCCACGACCCCGAGAAATTTCTGGGTGCGGTCGTAGTCGCGATCGGGCTTGAACTTGAGGTCGACGCCCAGCGCGCCGACAGCCTTGCGGTTCAGCATGATCGGGACGCAGATGAAGCTGAGCTCCTGCTGCGGCAGCTCCGTGCGCTTCGACGCGCGGTTCAGGAACATCGGCTCGCGGCTGATCTGCGGCACGACGATCGATTTGCCGCTCTCGACGACGCGTCCGGTGATGCCTTCGCCGAGCTGATAGCTGACGCGATAGCCGGGGCGGTCGAGCCCGTCGGAGGCCTCGACCTGCAGCTGCCCGGTGTCTTCGTCGAGCATCACGACGGTGCTTCGCACGGCCCCGTGATGGCGGCCGAGGATTTCGAGGACGCGGTGGAGCCCGGCCTTGAGATCAATCGTGCCTGTGAGCGCCTGGCTCGTGTCGAGCAGGCTGGCAAGGCGCCGGACTTCGCGTGTGGAGGACTCGGCCGGTTTGGCCGCGCTACGGGCGGTGCTCATGAAGAATACGATTCAGACAATAATGTAAGGTGGATGTACGGGAACCACATGATTGTCGTTCGGTACGGGGCGTGGGTCAGGTACGGGTTCTCGGTTCTGGGTTCATGGGTTCTGGGGTGCTGGTTGCTGAACCAGAACCTCCGAACCGCTGAACCAGAACCCCAGAACGTAGAACCCAGCACCTAGAACCGATAGAGTTCACAGAGATGCCTGCATTCGAAACACTCGACCCGGAGCTTCGCGGCGTACTCGGCAAGCGCATCCGCGAGCTCGGGCTGCGGCTCGAGGGATCGCCCGTCGAGCCGTACGTGCGGCAGCTCTATAAAGAGCTCGAGCGGCGCGGCCTCCATAAGTTCCGCCCCGTGTGCTACCTGACCGACGAGTGGGGCTGTCCCGACATGCAGCCGGTCCTGGGCATCCCGTTCTACCTGGCCGATCCCAACCTCGGAAAGCTCGAGCGCGCGATAGACGACCTCGAAGACAGCCGCGAAATCATGCGCTACATGCGGCACGAGGCGGGCCATGTCTTCAACTACGCGTACCGCCTCTACGCGCGTGCCGACTGGGTGGCGACCTTCGGGCCGTTCGATCGCCCGTATCGCGACAAGTACCGTCCCGTGCCCTTCAGCCGCAACCATGTGCGCCATATGGAAGGCTGGTATGCGCAAAAGCACCCGGACGAGGACTTCGCCGAAACGTTCGCGGTGTGGCTGACTCCTGGAAGCGCGTGGAGGCGCCGATACAAAGGGTGGCCGGCGATGCGCAAACTCCGGTACGTCGACCGGATGGCGCGCATGTTCGGCGACCAGGAGCCGATTGTGCGGACGGGCGAGGTCGACATCACGGTCGACGACATGCGCCTCACGGTCGAGGAGTTTTACAAGCGCGCCGAAAAAGAGCGCGACATGCGCGTCGATCTTGCGATGGACGCGCACCTGTCGGAGATTTTCCTCAACGCGCAAGCCGCGCGAGGGGAGGCTCGGCCGCCGCTATCGTGACGAAATACCGGCGCGAGCTGATCGACAAGATCACCTACTGGACCGGCGTCCGGCGTGCCGTCGTGCGCGGCCTCGTCGAGGCCATCTGCAAGAACTGCGAGCGGCTGAAGCTGTGGGGAGAGATCGGCCGCGAGCCCGTATATCTCGTCGAGCTCACCGCCTTCGGCACAACGTTGGCGATGAATTACCTGACTCGTGGTACTTTCACTGGCGACAAGAGGCGGCAGCAGAAGAAAGTGGAAAGTAAAAAGGTGAAAGTGGAAAGTCAAAGTTGACAGCTACTGCTTAATGGCCGGTAAACTAAAAGTCGTCGTTCTTTACGATCGGTGGGAGCCCGAAGACGACAGTTCGGGCACGAACGGCAAGGCGCCGCTCGTCCGAACCCTCGACAAGAAAGGAAGTCGAGGAGGAAGTAATCGACGCGCTCACCAAGCTCGGGCACGAGCCCACGCTGCATCAGCTCGACGGCTCGCTCAAGAGCCTGCACGCGCTTCCCAAGCTCGACTGCGACATCATCTTCAACCTCAGCGAGTCGTTCGCCGGAAACGACACCGCCGATTACAACATCGCCGCGTATCTCGAGCTTGTCGGCAAGCCGTTCACGGGCACCGGCAGCCACGGCCTGATGCTGGCGCAGGACAAGAGCGTCGCGAAGAAGATCTTCGCGTTTCACGGCATCTCGACGCCCGTGTTCGCGCGTTCGTTCCGGGGGCGCCTGGCGTTCTCGCACGAGCTGCATTTCCCGGTCATCGTGAAGCCGATGCGCGAGGACGGCTCGATCGGCATCGAGTTCAACGCGGTGGTCTCTTCGATCAAGGAGCTGATGGAGCGCATCGACTGGCTCCACGAGCAGTTCGATTCGCCGATCCTCATCGAGGAATACGTCGAAGGGCGCGAGATGTACGTCGGCGTGCTTGGCAACGAGAACCCCGAGGCGCTGCCGGTCATCGAGCTCGACCTGTCGAAGCTGCCGGAGGGCATGCCGAAGATTGCTGCGGCCGAGGTGAAATGGGGCAAGGGGACGAAGGCCTACCGCGACACGAAGTCGATTGTCGCGACCGACCTGTCGGAAGAGACGACGGCTCTGCTGCAGTCGACGGCGGTGTCGGCGTACCAGGCGCTCGAGCTTCGCGACTACGGACGCGTGGACATGCGGCTCAAGCCGGATGGCACGGTCGCCGTCATCGAAGTCAACCCGAACCCGTGGCTCACTCGCGCGCCGAGCTCGCGCAGGCCGCGCGCAAGGCAGGAAGGACCTACAATCAGCTGATCGAAGAAATCATCGGCATGGCGATGGCGCGGTACTCGCGGTGAAGAATTGGTAGATTGGCGGATTGGAAGATTGGTGGATTACAAATGCAGCGAGATCATCAGGTGCTATGGGAAGTCTCGAACGGTGAGACGACCACCATGTGCGTCATGGTGAGCTGCTGCGGTGGCGCCGAGCTCCAGGTCGTGCGGGCCATGCCGCGCGACGAGGAGATCATCCTCCGCGAGCTCTATCCCGATCGCTCCTCCCTGTACGAACGTGCCCGCGAGCTGCAGTCGGAGCACGCCGGCGCTTGATCCCTGCCGGACTCAAAGACCTTCTCATTCCCGGTTCGATCGGATTCCTTCTTCATGTCGCTGATTCCCGGTGTGCTCCTGCTGTTCCGCGAGGAAAGACGGCGGCCGCGCGGCCAGAATCTGGCTGACGGGGCTCGTCCTGCTGTACTGGGTCCTCAGCACGCCCGCCGCGGCTGTCGCGCTGGTCGATCTGTTTTCGCCGGATGTGCCTGCCGGTGATGTCGAAAGCGGACGCGCGCGGTGCAGAGGCCATCGTGCTGCTCGGCGCAGGCATGGAGCGTTTACCGCTCTCGCGGCGATTCCTATGGCGCGCCGACACGCGAGGGATCGCTGCGCGTGCTCGAAGCCGTGCGGCTGCATCGCCTGCTGGACGTTCCGATTGTCACGACCGGTGGCCGGGGCTCGCTGCAATATTCCGAATCGGGGCTGATGGCGCATCAGCTGGAACAGCTGGGCGTACCGGCAGACCAGATCATCAAGGAAGAGGAGTCGGCCAACACGCGCGATCATGCGCTGCTCGTGCCGCCGCTGCTGAAGCAGCATGGCTTCGAGCGATTCGTGCTGGTGACATCGCAGCAGCACATCGCTCGGGCGCTCGGCGTCTTTCGTGCCGTCGGCGCCGACCCGGTGCCGTCGACGCCCGAGGTCTATGTCGCGCGCGACGGTGCGCTCGAGTGGTTTCTCCCGTCGCGCGAGGGCCTCTACGTCAGCGAGCGACTGTTTTACGACCTGATAGGACGGGCGTACTACAAAGTAAAAGGGTGGACTGTAGTGGATACTTGCATTGGGAGATTGGAAGATTGGTGGCAGATTGACGATTGGAAGATTGCCGGTTAGCAATCTGCGGTCGAATCTGCCACAATCTTCCAATGCAGGATT
Organism: Vicinamibacterales bacterium; assembly: GCA_963744405.1. Lineage (GTDB taxonomy): Bacteria > Acidobacteriota > Vicinamibacteria > Vicinamibacterales > JAMQPK01 > JAMQPK01. The sequence continues at coordinate 103,305 of CAVUTO010000013.1, read as the reverse complement.
CATCGATTTCGTCGGTGAGGCAGGGAAATCGTGAAAATTGCTCCGCCTTCGGCGCGGTTTGCCGCGCTCACTCGACCGCCGTGCAGCTCGACGAGATGACGCACGATCGACAAGCCGAGGCCGGTGCCTCCTGGATCGCGCGTGCGCGATTTGTCCACGCGGTAAAAGCGCTCGAACACGCGGCCGAGATCGATCTCGGGCAGCCCGGGCCGTCATCGCCGACCGAGAGCAGCGCGCGATCCTCCTCGGCGCGCGCTCCCAGTTCGATGCGCCCGCCTTCTGCCGAGTAGTTCACCGCGTTTTCGATCAGATTGCGTAGTGCGTCATGTATCTTCGTCGGGTCGGCCTCGATGACCGCCGCGGCCGCGTCGACGTCGATGTCGACACGAAGCCGCTGACGCTCGATGCGTTCGGACAGGTCGGCGGACACCGACCGAAACAGCGCCGCGACGTCGATCGGGTGCACTTCGGCGGTCTCCTGCTGTGCATCAAGCCGCGCCAGCCGCAGCAGATCGCGCACCAGCCGCTCCATGCGTCCCGTGTGACGGTCGATGACCTCGAGAAATTTCCGCCGCTGCTCGGGCTCGATGGGTTCTTCCATCAGCGCTTCGACGTAGCCGCGGACGGCCGTCAGCGGAGTGCGCAGCTCATGCGAGACATTCGCCACGAAATCGCGCCGCACGCGATCGACTCTGCGCAGGTCGCTGATGTCGTGCAGCACGAGCACGGCCCCGCCCCCATCGGCGGTCGCGGGCGTGGCCTGGGCTCGGAAGATGCGCGGCCCGCCGGCGGGGCTCACCGCGTCGAGCGGCACTTCTATCGGCGAGCGCCGTTCGCCTTTCAACGCCGCGCCGAGGTGACTCGACGACGCCGGGCTGCCGTACGGCCTCGACATAGTGACGGCCGAGCAGGTTGCTCTCGAGATTCAGCATGCGCGCGAGCGGCGTTGTTCGCCAGCCGCAGCCGTCCTTCGCCGTCGACGACGAGCACTCCTTCGACCATGCCCGCCAGGATGGCTTCCATCCGCGCACGATCGGTTTCGAGCTCGCTGAGTCTGCGGGACAGTTGCGTTGCCTCGCCACTCCTTCGCGCCTCGAGCTCTCGCAAGCGCTGGCTGGAGATCGCAGAGCCTATACGGAGTCCTCCCAGCCCGGCCGCCACGGCCACGAAAAGATAAAGAAAGGCGTCGAACATGGCTACGGTTCCGCGAGTTTGTAGCCGAACTGCTGGACCGTGACGAGGGCCTTTTCGAGAAAGGGAAGCTTTTCGCGCAGGCGTCTGACGTGCACGTCAACCGTGCGCGTGGCGCCTGGATACTGATAATCCCAGACGTCCGACAGCAGTCGATCGCGCGAAAGCACGCGGCCGCGATGTTCGAGCAGATATTGGAGCAGCAGAAACTCCTTTGCCGTCAGCCTTACGTCGCTCACCGCTGTCGGAGACCGTGTGCCGTTCGACGTCGACGCTGATCGGACCGCAGCGCAGGATGCGCTCCTTGGTGTCGCGCGGTATCGTGCGTCGGAGCAGCGCCCGCACGCGCGCCATCAGCTCGTTCGGGCTGAACGGCTTGACGACGTAGTCATCGGCGCCCGAGTCTAGACCGAGGATGCGCTCGGACTCTTCGCCGCGCGCGGTCACCATGAGAATGGGAAGGCCCGCGGTGCGGTTGTCCATCCGGAGTGCCTTGCAGACGTCGAGTCCATTCAATCCTGGGAGCATCAAATCGAGAATGACGAGGTCGGGCGGGGTTTCTCTCGCTGTTGCCAGCGCCTGCGCGCCATCGGACACCATCTCGGTGCCGTAGCCCGCTCTTTCCAGATAGTGCCCCATGAGGGCCGCGATGTCGGGGTCGTCTTCGACGATGAGAATGCGCGACATGAAACCGCCGCACATCGTTGCACAAAAGTGCGCCGCAAGCCTACTCGCGCTGCCGTAGTGGGTGGTTGGTGGTTGGTGGGTAGGTGGTTCGTGGTTCGTAGCGACGCTACCGCCTACCACCTACCGCCTAACCCGGCGTGCTGAGCGTTTCGCGGATCCGGTGCACGAGCGCTGGGGTAGACTTCCGCGCGGAGGTTGAGATGCGAAAGGCGCTTATCGGATTTGCCCTGTTCCTGGTCGGCGTGGCGCTGCCCGTTGCGCAGACCTCCCATTACCCGCCAGCCGGCGAATGGGCCCGCAAGACCCCCGCAGAGGTCGGAATGGACGCCGCGAAGTTGAACGACGCCGTGGAGTTCATGAAATCGCATGAAACGGCCGTCCCCAGGCGCGATTTTTCAGATCAGGAAATCAACATGGGCAAGCTGCTGGCCTCGATGCCGACCGAGCGCGGTGGCAGCGCCGGCCTGATCGCGTCCATCACGAGCTGATTCCGGCCGCGAATGAATCTCGCTTACGTCTCTCTCGGCGCGCTCGTCGTCGCCATCCTCGTTAGTTGTTTTACGGAACTGAATGTCGGCGTGCTCGCGCTCGCCCTGGCGTGGGTGGTCGGGGTGTATGTGGGCGGCATGCCGCTCAACGACGTCATCGGCGGTTTTCCCGTTTCGCTCTTCCTCACATTGTCTGGCGTGACGCTGCTGTTCGCGCAGGCCCAGCAGAACCGCACGCTCGATCGCATCGCGCACCGCGCGGTCCGCGTCTGCCGCGGGAATGCGGGGCTGATTCCGATCATGTTCTTCCTCCTCGGATGCGCGCTCGCGTCGATGGGACCTGGAAACGTCTCCACGGCCGCGCTGCTCGGCCCGATGGCTATGGCCGTGGCGGGCCGCGCTGCTATTCCCGCGTTCCTCATGATCATCATGGTCGGCAACGGCGCGCAGGCCGGTGCGCTCTCGCAATTCGCGCCGACCGGGGTCATCGTCAACGGACTGATGGCCAAGATTGGCCTTCCCGGCCACGAGTGGTTCACCTATTGGACCAACCTCGCGGCCCACGCCGCCGTGGCGTTCGGCGGCTACGCGCTATTCGGCGGCCTGAAGCTATTCAAGTCGAGCGCGGTCGTGACGATCGAGCACAAGCCGGAAGATGTCGAGTTCGATCGCAGTAACCTGATTACCATGGTCGTGATCGCTGCGCTCTTGATCGGCGTGCTGTTCTTCCGGGTCAACGTAGGCATGGGTGCGTTTGCCGGGGCGGTAGTCCTTGCAGCCGTCGGCGCAGCCGACCACAAGGAAGCGATCAAGAAAATGCCATGGTCGGTCATCGTGATGATGAGCGGCGTTACGGTGCTGATCGCGCTGATGGAGGATACCGGCGGGCTCGACCTCTTTACGGCGGCGCTCGCGCGCCTGGCGACGCCGGAAACGATAACCGGCGTCATCGCGTTCGTCACCGGGCTCATCTCCGTCTACAGCAGCACCTCGGGAGTCGTATTGCCGGCGTTCCTACCGACGATTCCGGGCCTCATCGAGCGGCTTGGGGGCGGCGACCCGCTCGCGATCGCCGCCTCGATGAATATCGGCGCCCACCTCGTCGACCTGTCACCGCTGTCCACGACGGGTGCTCTGTGTATCGCCTCTATCGCGTCGGGCGAAAATATCCGCAGCGTCTTCAACAAGCTGCTGATTTGGGGACTGTCGATGACGATTGTCGGTGGGATCTTCTGTTACGTCTTTTTCTAACCACGAAGCCACGAATTCTGACCACGAAGACACGAAGACACGAAGGACTCTTTTTCAGAAGAATTCTCTGCGTCTCCGCGCCTCTGCGTCGGATCATACGAATTACCCAACAATGCTCCCCGCCAGGGCGTCTATAGACCGCGTGGCCCTTCGACATCTCGATTCGGATGCTCAGGGTCATCCTGAGCACAGTCGAAGGATGGATGACGGCGAGCTTGTCGAGCAGGTGCGCGCCGGCGACCATGCAGCCTTCGGAGAGCTGGTCGAACGCCACCGCGGGGCGGTTTACCGGGCAGCGTTTGCCGCACTCGGGAACGACGCCGATGCCGAGGATATTGCCCAGGAGGCGCTGGTGCTCGCCTACAGGCGTCTCGATCAGTTTCGCGGTAATGCGAGCATCAGGACGTGGATGGTCTCGATTGCCTGGCGCCTGGCGATGAGCCGGCGGCGGCGGTTGTGGTGGAAAGGGAACAGGGCCGTGGCGCCGGAAACAGAGCTTCACGCATTGAGGGACGTGACCCCGTCACCCGAAGCCCGCGTGCAGTCTGCGCAATTCATCAAGAGGGTGGAGCAGGAGATTCGCCGGCTTCCTCCGAAACTGCGCGACGCGCTTCTACTCGCGGCAGCAGGTGACTTGACGCAGGACGAAATCGCCGCCGCGCTGAACATCCCCGGCGCCACGTTTCGTGGACGCGTCCGCGATGCGCGACTGCGTTTGAAAGCACGGCTGGAAGGCGTGTAATGGACGAACGCGAACTCGATCAGGCAATCGGCGCGGCTGCTGGAAGGATGATGGGCCGCGAGCCGGGACGCGCCCTGAGTCACAACGTGATGGCGCGCGTGCGTGAAGGCGCAGCGCCGGCGCCGCGAAGGCTCGTATGGATTGCGGCGGCGGCGAGCATCGTTCTGTGTGCGGCTTTAGCGACTGCGCTGATGATCGGTCCGGCAGCGGTCATGCCGCTACTACCGGCTGCGCCATCGGTAGCGATCGGTCAGCCGCCTGTGACGATCGCACCTCTGACCACGGTGGCTTCGGAAACGGCGGCGCCGCGCCGCGTTGCCCGTACCCCGATTGCGGCACGGGCGGCGTCGCCAACACCGCCGCCACCCAGCGACGTGTCGCCGATTGAGCCAATCGTGACGGAACCCATTGCGCTGGCGACTATCGATGTGCCTGTTCTGGAGCGGGAAACCGCGGTGATTGACGTCCTGAATATTGAGCCACTCACAATCGAGCCGCTCTCAGCGTCGAATGACTAAAGGAGTTGATTGATGAAGCGCTTCATCGTCTTGCTTATCTGTCTGTCTTCGCTTTCCGTAGGGGCGCAGCAACCGGCGCCTCCGACGGCACCTGCACCGCCCGCTGCACCGGCTGCTCCTGCACCACCGACTCCTCCCGCGCCTCCGGTCGATCCAGAGCAGGGCGGGCAGCCGATCAATATCCGGTTAGACGTGTCGGTTATCGATCAGACCGCTCAGGGAGCGGGTCAGCCGAAATCGCTCATGGTCATGCTGGTTGACCGCGCTATGGGTCGAACTCGTGCCGCGTTTCAGGATCGTTCAATCGCAGTCGATGCGCGGCCCACGATCGTCGACGGGCGTATCCGGGTGTACCTGACGATTCAGAGCGACTGGACAAGGTTCGGTCCGCCCAAGGAGACGGACGACAACACGATTGGCTGGCGCAATTCGTTTTCGCTGTTACTCGAGAACGGCAAACCGATGCTGGCGCTCGAGACCAACGACGCAGTAACGAAGCGGAAGATGTCAATCGAAGTGAAGGCGACGATGCAGAAGTAGGTCCGCCGACGCGCGACCATGACCGGCCCATGGCCCATCGACCCAAGACCATGGCCCATGGACAATCAATGCGTCATCGCGTACAGCAGCACGTCGATCCCGATCGCGTAGCCGTTGACCGAGAAGTTGTGGAAGTAGCTCGGGTCGTCTGACTCGCGCTCGTAGGCATCGCCGAAGTCGGTGTTGTGTGTCATCAGCACGATGACGCGGCCCTGCCGATCCTGAATGCCGCGCACGTGCAGCTCGTCGCTGTCGGCGCCGCGCTCCGATGTGCGGCGCTCCATTCTCCAGAGGCCGACGTTTGGAATCTGCGGCAGCTTGTGCACAGGGAAAAGCATGCGGAACATCGCGTGGTCGACCGTCAGATCGATGATGGGATATTCCGCTGGTGAGAGCGCCTTGCCGATTTGATTCTCCCAGTTGCGCCACGCGCGGCTGCCCCAGAAATCATCGACCCACAGGAACCCGCCCTTTAAAAGATAGGCCCGCAGGTTGGCCGCTTCGGTCTCGTTGAAGTACGAGCCCCCTGGCTCGCTCATCATGAGGAACGGACATCTGAAGAGTGAAGGATCTGTGAGCCGTACGATCACCGGGTAGGGATTGCCTTCGCCGTCCTGCGTGACGCGCGTCTTGGTGAGCTCCATCAGACGAATGGAAAGGTTCTCGTCGGCGCGCGGGTAGTCCACATACCATCCGTCGCCATCGCCTGCGGATCCATTGCGAAACCAGACGCGGCAGAAACGAAAGCCGCCGTCGTAGTCGGGAAGCGCGCCAGTAGGATCCGACGCCAGCGGCGGGCGCTGCGTCGCCAGACGGGGCAATCCCAGCTGCGCCGCCGCGCTAGCGGCAGTGACAAGGACGCCCGTCAGAAGGAGGGCTGTGGCCCGCATATCAGTTCAACCGGCTATTCAGGATCCGTGCCGAAGTACTATAGTGATTCTTTCATGGATTTCATCCGCCATCCCACTGCCAGACGCTATGTAATCTGCGTGCGCCCCGACGGAAGTGTCCGTGTCACCGTTCCGCGATGGGGATCCCGCCGCCACGCCGAGCTCTTTGCCGAACAGCACCACCACTGGATTGAACGCCAGCGGGCCCAGTTGCGAACGAGTGCCCAGCACCGGCCCACCTACACGCCCGAAGCCATCAGGGAGTTCCGCAGACGGGCAGCGCAGGAGCTTCCCGATCGCTTGCGTCGCCTGGCGGACCATCACGGCCTGACGGTGGCGCGCATCAGTGTACGGAATCAGCGCTCGCGCTGGGGGTCCTGCTCGCCGACAGGCCACATCTCCCTCAACTGGCGTCTCGTCCTGATGCCCGACGCGGTTCGCGACTACGTGCTGATTCACGAGCTGATGCATTTGCGACGCCTCGATCATTCCCGCCACTTCTGGCGCCTCGTCGCTCATGCGTGTCCCGGCTACGAGCAGGCGCGCCGATGGTTGCGCGAGAACCGTCACCTGCTCGAATGACACTAACGCACCATTGGAAGATCGGTATCTACCTTCTGGCATCATTCTGTCAATCTAAATCTTCCAATCTACCAATCTTCCAATCTCCCAATTCCAGGATCTATTCAACCCAGCCAACCAGCGGTCGATGATCGGATCCGTATCGGTGTTCCACCTGTCGGTAATACGCGCGCCGATCTGGCCCGGCTCGAAAAAACATGTAGTCCAGAACGCGCAGGCCCAGCCCATGCCGATCGATCGAGAGCGGCGTCGCTCGAAAGAGACCTCCGAGAAAACGCGCCGCGAGCTCGTCGCGGCCGTGCCACGTGTTGAGATCTGCGCCAATCACGAGAGGGCCCTCCGGCAGCAGCCCTGCGGTCGATCGCACCTGCACGTCGCGCATCCAGGGCGTCCAGAAAATCCGGAGCCGTCTTCCGCCGCCTAGTGCGTCGAGATGGAGTACCGCAAGCGACACCGATGCCGCTCGGGCGATGATGACGACGCGCCTTTGGCGTTCTCCCGGCAATTCGATGGCCATCGGCTCGGAGAGCGGCAGGGTTGAGAGAATGGCGCTGCCGCGATCTTCCGCCGGGTCGCCGGCCGAAGCGCCGTTACGCATCGACGGCACGTAGATCAGCGAGAGACCGAGCTCGCGGCCGATCTGCACGATGTCGATCGGCGCGACAGGCGCATGCGCGCGGATGCGAGCGGCGCCAGACGCGCCACCGGTCAGCGGTGGTGCGCCGTCCGTTCGCACGGCCTCCTGCAGCATCAACACGTAGTGACGCACCGGCCGTCCCGCCGTGTGATTTCCGCTCGTCAGGTCCTTCACGAACGCGCGGATGTCGCCGCTTCCCACATGTACGTTCCAACTGACGAACGTGATGTCCTCGATTCCGATCGTCTCGGGCGCGGCTGCCGCCGCGGTCGTCTGAATCGCTCCTCCCACGCCCGCGCACCACGCGTCGAGCCGTGCGCGCTCGCGCGGATCATCTGGCGCAAACCATTGCATCGACGCCGATCGGCAGGAGCCCGCGGCGACCGGAGTGATTGCAGGAGGCGTCCATCGGACACAGGCGGAGAAGGCAAAAACGCAAAACGCAAAACGAAGAACGAATAGAGTCACGTGCTGAACGAGTATAATTAGCGCTCAGCTCGTTCCATACGCCGGAGTGGTGAAACTGGCAGACGCGCGGGACTCAAAATCCCGTGGGGCTTACACCCCGTGACGGTTCGATTCCGTCCTCCGGCATTTTTTCCTAATGAATTTAGCAATTCGTGGCGCCGCTTGTGACAGCCAGAACCAAGCGGATCGCGCCGCCACCACCCGCGCAATCACATCGCGGGCTCACGCCCCACGACGAGGAAATAAATCAGGGCGGGCCGGGCCTCCGAGCGTTTCCACTGTGTGGCTCGAACCAAAACCACTCCATTGTGGTCGGCCTACCCTCCTGGGCGGCGCGTGTCAATAGACGCGCACCCATCCCCGGCACCGCGGGAAGATCCTCAATTCGGCGCGCTCTCGAGCGATAAGCCGTGAGAGTGTGCGTAGTTCGAAACCGTTCTCGCAATAACCTGGAAATCTGAGGATCGACGAAATCGTGGACTTCGACCAGCACGAACGCATGACGAAGTGTCGGAATGCGGTCGAGGTCTAGAAGTTCACGTTCCGCCCCTTCAACGTCGACGATGGCCACCGTCTGCTCAAGTTCCGCCCGTTGCAGTGTTGTCTGCAAAGCCACTGGATCGCAGGTGCCGTGGATCGCGAGTCGATCCAATCCAATCTGATTGATCTTTGCCATTTCTTGCATACCGATGCGATGGGCGACAAGTGTCTCGAAGGCGCTGCCATGGGCCGTAGACAATTGACGTAGCAAGCCAATCGGGTAATAACCTTCGGCAGCACCTATGCTCACGATGTGTTGAGGAGCAATGCTCAGGATGCGGTCGACCGCCGGCCAGATCTCTTGTTCAAAAGTGCCAAGGAGTTTGGCGCCCAGACCGGCGGTCGCAGGAATCAGAGTAAGGCCGGTCATTGGCCCACTAAGCACGTTCAAACCGGCCTGGCGGACCAATTTGCGTTCGGCTACGGCACGGCGATAGCGACGCAGGCGCGTTCGCTCGCGCCGTATGGGGGCTATCAACAGGCGTGCTAGATGTTTAAACCCTCGAAAAACTCCGGATTTTCATTGTGTGACGCTGGTTCTTGGCTTAGCGGATTCGCCACCATCGACACTCGGGCGAATTGGGATTGTCGGCTGCGTTCAAGAGGCTAGGCGGCGTGGGTGAAGGTGCGTCGGGGTCGAGGATTCCGACGCGTTTGTTGACCCACAAGGTCTGGAAGGCCAAGGACGGCAGCGGCTCATCATCATCCGTGCAGGCGTGGTTGTTGAAATGCAGATTCACCAGATAGAACTTCTCCTTCAGCCGCCTGACGAGCGTCAGGAACCGTGATTTGTCTTGCGAGCCCCGGAGGTGGAGCTCCATCGGCATCTGTACGAACGTGTCCAGCACGGCATCGGGGGTTGCCAGCAGCGAGTCCCATTCAGCGCCCTCGACGTCCATCTTGACGAGCAGGGCCTTCCCAGTGTCGCCATTGCGCGCGATCTGTGCCGCCACTGTGTCGAAAGGCTGACCGTCGAGCGTTGTCTGCCGCGGTCCCACGCATTCGTCGTGGAACATGAACCGGCCGCCGCTGCAGGCAGGGCGTTCCTTCGTGAAGCAGTCGTATTGATGCACGATCATGACGAGTTCCCGCGAGACGTCACAGCCCCAGTTGTCCTCGAGATCGATGCCATACGAGTACGCCGCAGTGACATCCTTCAGGAGGTTTCCGCACATCAGATAGCCGCCATCGTGCGGGCTGCCATACCGCTTCAGCGTGCAGTTTTTCAGGGTGAGGATCTCGAGCTCATCGAGGAGCGCCTGTTGAAGCGTGTGCGACGTCGGCGTCCAGTACGGCTCCGTCTCCGTCTTCGGGAGCGTGCGCCCCCCGCGGGTCAGCATGAAGGCAGCAACAACGACGCCGATCCCTGCCAGCAGATACTCCGGTCTTCGCACGAAGCTCCTCGATTCGTCCTTGTCTATGAACGCTGTCGAAATGTGACAGACAGAATACAGGAGTTCGCTCGCAGCGTCCCGGTCAACACTTCATTCATCCGACTCGTGACGCATGCTCACCGTTGTGCCCCTGGGCAGTGCGATCGGCGAGTGATAGCGATAGACTGCTGCCACCTCAGATCCCAGTCGGCGATTGAGATGAGCGTTCGGCTCGTGCCGTCAGGCAGGATTGCGGTGCCGGACACCCGGCATATCGTCCGCCGCGTCGAGGTCGCGTGACGCCGGTGTGCCGTCGATGCGGATATTCGCGTGATGCACGCGCGGGTTGTTGGGGCGGAACTCGATGCCGCGCACGTAGCGGCGGCGATCGACGGGCAATGGCAGCACGAACACGCGCGAGACGTCCGGTCCATCGGCCGCGAGGACGAACGGCGTCGGGAGTGTGACGACGAGATCTGGTTTGCCAAGTTGCCAGCCGCCGCTCCATGCGGGAGCCGCCGGGAGGTCGCGTCTATCGCCCTCGCGCGCGCCGTCCGCGACCCAACGCTCGAGCATTGCGATCTCCGGATCGGTGAGCGGATCCAAACCGATGAATTTGTGGCCCGCTGGATCCGCTTTCCACGGCGGCATGACGCGATTCCTCGCGACGAGCGCAATCTGCGTCGCATGCGATCGTGCTTCAGGGTACGTCAGCAGACTGAAGGGCGCAGATCCATCAGGATGATGGCACTGTGCGCACCTGGCAAACACGATCGGTGCGACATCACTCGAGAAGGTGACCTGACCGAACGCCGACGCGGGCAGAAGGGCGATGGAGGCGAGAACGCAAGCTAGCTGCTTGTACATCAAAGCGTTACGGCCGAAATTACTGGACCTGTGCAGTCGTGTGCAGTGACGAATAAACGGCGAAAACGCGCGTTTTTTTGCCGCAATCCGTTGTTTGTTGGGCGTATTCCGCAGTATACTGGATGGACGTTCTTAGCCATTTTCGCGCCTTCATCACGCACCGCATGACGGGGGAATCATTGTGACATTCGAGGTCGGAGACAAGGTCATTTACCCCAACCAGGGGCTCGGCGTCGTCACGCGTATCGAAGAAAAAACAATCCTCGGTACTACCTGCGGCTTTTATCATCTTCGCATCGTTGCCAACGAAACGACCGTCCTTGTGCCGCTCGACAATGTCGATGGCGTAGGGCTGCGCCGTGCGATCGGGGATGAAGAGGTCGAACGGCTGTTCAACGCGCTCGGCAACGGAAAGATCGATAACCACCAGAACTGGAAGGGTCGATTCAAGGACAACTCGGACAAGATGCGGACCGGTTCCATCTACGACGTGGCGGATGTGCTGAAGAGCCTCACGCTGCTAAGCCGATCCAAAAGCTTGTCGTTCCGCGAGAAGCGGATGCTCGATCGGGCTAAGTTTCTGATCGTGTCTGAGATTTCCGAGGTGATGCGCGAGACGGCCGAATCCATCGAGGGCCGCGTCGAAAAGGCACTCGAGCGCAGCTTCGCGACGCGTACGCGCGCCATCGCGCGCGCGAAAGCAGCGAAGGCCACTCCAGCGCCGCGCGCCGTGGCCACGCGACGGGCCGCCCGGGCCAGCTAGCATGTAGCCGGTGGCCAGTAGCTAGTAGCAAGAGCTCTTGCTACAAGCTACTGGCTACCACCTACCAGCTACGAACTACCAGCTCTCCCACGATTTTCAGTACTCTTCTTCCCGTGTCCACGCTCATTGCCGCCGTCCGATCCGTTGCCGCGTACGTTGCAGTCTCTCTGTATGTCGCGATAGCCGCGCCGGTCGGCATGGCGCTCGCGCTGACGTTTCGGTGGAAAAGTCTGCTGTACGTGCTTGGCCATTGGGGAGTCGGCATCGGCACATCGCTTGCGGGCATACGCACCCGGGTGGCCGGACGCGAGTACCTGCGGCCCGGCGAGGCCGTGGTGTTCTGCTCCAACCATCAGAGCAACATCGATCCGCCCATCCTTTTTCAGGCTCTGCATCCGCGCCTGCACGTGCTGTTCAAGCGCGAGCTCACGAAGCTGCCCCTGCTCGGCAGAGCGTTCCAGATCGGCGGGTTCGTGCCGATCGACCGCGCCAGCCGGGAGCATTCCATGGCTGCCATCGAGCAGGCCGCCACGTCGTTGAGAGAGGGTAATTCGTTTCTGACGTTTCCCGAGGGAACGCGCAGTCGTACGGGCTCGCTGCTGCCGTTCAAACGCGGTCCGTTCCTGATGGCGCTGAAGGCCCAGGTACCGGTCGTGCCCGTTGCGATTCAAGGGGGTACGGCGTCCATGCGGAAGGGCAGCCCCATCGTCAGGCCTGCGGTCGTGAGCGTGCGGATTGGAGTGCCCGTCGAAACGCGCGGGATGGACAGTTCCGATCGCGAGACGCTTGCCAATACGGTGCGCTCGCGCGTCGAAGAGCTGCTCGCGCTAGGGCCGATCACTTGAGGCCGAGGGTTTTGCCCCTTCGGAGCATCGCAATAGCCTCGCGCAAGCGCTCTTGCCTGGTTTCGTCACGCTTGGCCATAGCAATCCAACTGACGTATCGGCGCCGGTGCGACGGGGCCAAGGCTTCGAACGACTTCCATGCGGGGCCATCCATCTTCAGCGTTCTTTCAACATCTGCACGCATGGCGGCGGTCGGAAGGTTTGCGGGCGGCGGACCGTCGACGACGGGCCGCCCTTCGGGCTCCGCTCGATACCTGGCGCGGCCAGCCGTTGCTCTGCCTTCAGCGCCGCATACCGTTTGAGATTCGCGGACGACCAATTGCTGTCGGCCCTTCGCGGCGTGAACTTGATCGCGTACCGATCGGCGTCTATGCGCCTGACGAGGCTGTCGATCCAGCCATGGCACAGCGCTTCGTCCAGCGCGTCGGCATGCGCCACAGATGGTTTGCCGGTGTGCCTTCTTATGAAAAATCAGCCAGATCTCCGACTCGGACGCATGATGCTTGGCGAGCCATGCTCTCCACCGCTCGAGCGTGCGCGCGTCGAACGTCTTCATCTCCTTTCCATGTCTGACCGCAAAGACGCAGGGGCGCGGAGTTTGTTCCTAGAAGATCTATTCGTTCGCGGCGTCCCGGCGTTTCGGCGGTGGAGCATGGAAGGAGTTTCATTGCGCCCCGAGGGCAAACGTCAGTTGCCAGGGCTTGAGCCTCGCGCCGTCTGTCGCAGCGATGCCGTCGCGCAGTTCCAGAATCACGTTGCGGTAGGTGGCGGAGCCGTCGAGCGTCAACCGAATCTCGAGAGACCGCTTGGCCCGGTCGTATTTGAACTCGGCCGGGCGGTCTGCCTCGCGTGGAGTGCTGCCCCCGGTGTTGACGGAGTCAACTGTCGTAAACGTCCAGCGAACGTTATCCTTGAAGGTGTCGGGATTCATGTCGCGCGAGAATTGCAGACGGATCGGCGCCCTCAGGGGCACGTCGATCTCTCCTTCAGTCGGATCGCTGAAAATCACTGCCGGAGGCGGGCCTATTTCGGGAATCGGCGGCGCTTCCGCGGTCCGCGTCTCGAGAGTCGGTTTCGTCAACGCGATCTGCTGCCCCTCGAGCCATACGAGGCCTTTGCCTTCCCTCACCACGCCTGTTATTTCCAGCCACGTTCCCGTGTCGACTCGCGCTCCGATATCCAGATTGAAACCCCTGCCCCGAGGACGAAGGCCCGTCACCCACACGACAGCGTCCGCGCCGCGAAGCACGAAGTCCCACTGGCTCAAGCCAGGTCCCTGCGGTGTATCGCCATACAGATTCCGCCCGCGAAACTGTCCCGCGACCTTCACGCGCTGCCCGACGTAAGGAGTCGGCTCCATTGCGACTTGCCGTAGCGTCGGTGCGCCTTCCAATGGCTTTACGGCCATCGCATCGGTGACCGTCAGTGCGACGATCTCGCCCGGCCGCGGCCATTCTCCATCCAGTCCTCGCGGGAGCAAGCGGTCGAGGCCAAGTGTCGCGATGCGCGGATCTTCGCGCGGAAGGCGGCCAATGTCCCAGAAACTCGCGCGAAGCTCCACCGGTCCGTCAATCGGAGACCGACCGCTGAAGATCAACGGAATTGACCGTTCGATCGAGGAAGAAAGGAGCACGGGCTGATCGCGCGTCACAAGGTTGCCGCGCACGACGACGGGCTGCCCCTGGTAAAAGCCGGGATAGGCCAGCAGTGCTGCCGGCGAAGCGGCGCGCCGCTGCGCCACCTGGGCCAGGCCCGCCGATGCGGCGAGCACGATGCCAACGCAACACATGGGGAGGATGAACTTCATCTGCGAACAGTTCGATTGTACCAATTCCGGCTGGAACCGCTATAAAATCCTTGTGAAATTGGCGATCAAGCGCAAGCAACTGAGCGACCAGGTATCGGAGCTCACCACCAATCGGCTGTCTGTCTATCTGCGGTGTCTCAACACCCTCGATGCGGACGGGGTGAAGACCGTTTCGTCTCAAGCGCTCGCTCATCAGTTCCATCTGAACGCTGCGCAAATTCGGAAAGACCTGGCGTACTTCGGCGAGTTCGGCGTGCGAGGCGTCGGCTATTACGTGAAGGACTTGAAACAGAACCTGCGGCAAATTCTGGGTCTCGACCGCAGACTGAAGGTCGCCATCTTCGGCGCCGGCAACCTGGGCCTCGCGCTTGCCGATTATCCCGGCTTTCAGCAGGAGGGTTTTCAAATTGCCGCGCTGTTCGACGCGCTTCCAGGCAAAGTGGGGCAGAAATCGCGCGCGGGGGTGCCGATTCTCGATATGCGGGAGCTGCGGAAGGCCGCTCTGCGCGACAAGATTGCGATAGCCGTCATTGCCGTGCCGGCCGAAGCGGCCCAGGACGTGGTCAATCAGGTGGTCGGTGCCGGCATCAAGGCGATTCTGAATTTCTCGCCGGGAACGCTGCGCGCGCCGCATGACGTAAAGCTGAAGAGCGTGGATTTGACCGTTTCTCTCGAGAGCCTGTCGTTCTATCTCGCGCAGGAAGACGAATGAAACCTGTCCAAAGCCCAAAGCCTGAAGGCAAGAGCCAGAAGCCCGGCTTGTCTCACGTTGACGACGCCGGCCGGATCCGCATGGTCGACGTTGGCGACAAGCCCGAGACGGCGCGCGAAGCTGTCGCGCGGGGGTGCATCCGCGTCGGGCCCGCTGCGCTTCGGGCGATCCGGGCGGGCAAGGTGAAAAAAGGCGATCCGCTCCAGACAGCCCGACTTGCAGGCATCGTCGCCGCCAAGCGCACAGCCGATCTGATTCCGCTCTGTCACCCGCTTCAGTTATCGCATGTCGATGTCGAGATCACGCGCGAGAAGAACGGCTACACCATCGAGTCGCGCGTTCGCACCACCGGACGCACCGGCGTCGAGATGGAGGCCCTCACCGCAGTCGCGGTCGCGGCGTTGACGATCTACGACATGCTCAAGGCACTGGACAAGACGATGGTGATCGGCGAGATCTGCGTGATGGAAAAACGAGGCGGGAGATCGGGCACTTACCTTCGGCGTCGGTAATGTCTACGGCCTGATCCTTCCATGTCTCACCGCGGAGACGCAGGGACGCAAGGATCTTTTTCTCGAGAAGGGATAGCCCGGCGACTTCGCGTCTCTGCGGTGGGGCCTGGAAACTTTAGCTACCAGCTACCAGCTAGCGAGGCGGCGGTTCGATATGAATGATCGCGTCCGCGATCTGCGGATAGCGCTGCATCAACGCGTCCTTCACCTCGTGCGAGAGCGCATGTGCGTCGTTCAGCGGCGTCGCGCCATCGAGCCACACGTGAAGATCGAGAAACACGTGATCCGCCGAGCCGCGCGAGCGGATCTGGTGGCAGCCGAGCACGCGAGGCACGCTCTGCACCACGCGCCTGACGTCTTCTTCTGAGATCACAATCTGATCCGACAGGATTTTTGCCGCGTCGCGCGCGATTTCGAAACCCGCGTAGCCGATGAAGCCCACGATGACGATGGCCGCCAGCGGATCGAGGATCGGATATCCATAGGCAGATCCCGCGAGCGCGGCGATCACCGCGAGAGACGTCAGCACGTCGCTCTGTGTGTGCCTCGCATCGGCGAGCAGCAGCTCGCTCGACAGGCGGTAGGCTGCCCTCCGCTCGGCTCGCACGACCAGGATGTTGGTCGCGAGCGTCGCGAGCATGATGGCGAAGCTCGCCCCCGTCACTGAGGGCGCTCCACCCGAGCGGAGACGGAAGAACGCGGCTTGCGCCACCTCGACGACGACGAGCAGCAGGAAAAGGGCGATGCCACCGGCTGCCAGCGTCTCGAATTTGCGGTGACCGTACGGATGATTGGCATCCGGCGGTTTCCCGGCAAGCCGCAGCCCGACCAGTGCGACGACATTCGACGCGCCGTCGGTGAGAGAGTGAAACCCGTCGGAGAGAATGCTGATCGAGCCGCTGAGCTGTCCGAAGATAATCTTCGCGAGCGCGACGGCGAGGTTCAGGAAGAGGATGCGGATTAAGACGGACCTGACCGAGGTGTAACGACTGACCGTATCCGCATGCATTGGTAGATTGGAAGATTGGTGGATTGGAAGATTACGGCATTGCTTGATCTAGCAATCTTCCAATCTTCTAATCTTCCAATGTTTCGCGCTCAGAAAACGCGCGCGGCCGGAATGGGCCACCATCGCACCTGCACTTTGCCGATGATGTAGCGCTTCGGCACGAAGCCCCAGTGGCGGCTGTCGGAGCTGTTGTTGCGGTGGTCGCCCAGCACGAAATAGTAGCCTTCGGGAATGACCTGCGGGCCCCAATCGTCGTGCGCGCGATAATCCTCGGGCACGAAATCGTCCTTCATCGGCGTCTCGTTGACAAAGACATTGCCGTCGACGATGCGCACGGTATCGCCCTCTTCGGCGATGACGCGCTTCACGAACGACTTGTTCGGGTCGATGGGGTAGTAGAGCATCACGATGTCGCCATGATGCGGCTCGCCGATGCGATAGGCGAGCTTGTTGACGATCAGGCGATCCTGATCCTCCAGGGTCGGGGCCATGCTCATGCCCTCGACGCGCGCAACCTGGAATCCGAACGTGACGATCAACGTGGCGTAGACCGCCGCAGACGCGAGCGTTTTGAACCAGGCGACCAGCTCGTCGCGCACCATTCTGAGCCGCTCGGCAGTCTTTGACCGCACTGCCGGATCTGTCCCCGCAGGTACCGCTACGATGACCGGCGCGGCGACCGCCGCTGCGGCGTCACCCGCCATGGCCGGCTCCATGCCCAGGCGCATCTGTTCGGCCTCGGCGGCCTCGAGCTGCCGGCGCGATTCTAGAGGCGGAGATACTCCCGCAGCCGCTTGGTCTGAGCTCGGCTGACCGGGATCTCCGTGGCCTTCGGGTCTTTCATCCTGAGGATGTAATTCCTGCTGAACCAGGGGACTATCTCCTTGACCTTGTTGATGTTGACCAGGTGCGACCGGTGCACACGCCAGAATACGCTCGGGTCGAGCCGTGATTGCAGCTCGTCGAGCGTTCTGAAGTTCGACGTTCCCGCCAGCTGGCTGGTTACTATGTTAATCGAGTCGTCGGCCAGCGAGGCATAGATAATCTCCTCGGCCTGCACCAGAAGAAACCGCTCGCCGACCTTCACGGCGACCCGCTCGCGCTTGCTCTGGCGGTCGGCCATAAGCTGAACGATTCGCTCGATCTGGTCGTCGAGCGGCGCTTCCCGCATCGGCACGACCCGTTGCCGCGCCCGTTCGACGGCCTTCTCGAGCCTCGCGGCCTCGACCGGCTTCAACAGATAGTCCACAGCGTTCACTTCGAAGGCCTCGATGGCATGGCGGTCGAAGGCGGTGACAAAAACGATGCTGGTAGGGGTGCCGCCCTGGATGAGGCGGTGCGCGACTTCGAAGCCATTGAGGCCGGGCATCTGAACGTCTAGAAACAGCACATCAGGAGTCAGGCGCTCGACGATGCCGACTGCCTCGAGGCCGTTGCCGGCCTGCGCGACGACTTCGACATTTTCCATCTGCTCGAGCATGTAGCACAGCTCTTCTCGCGCGAGCTGCTCATCGTCCACGACTACGGCTTTGAGGGACATATTTACAATTCGCGTAAAAAGGGGGTCTGCCCCCTTTTTACTTACGCCGTAATTCGCTCGGCCGAGACCATGTCGGGAATCTCCAGGCGAATGATCGTCCCGAGGTTCTGCACGCTGGTGATCCTCACTCTGTATGCCGCGCCGTAGATCACGCTGAGCCGTTCGTTCACGTTGCTCAGGCCGATGCCGTCGGTGAGGGCCGTGTTCAGCCGATCTTCAGTCATGCCGAGTCCGTCGTCTTCGACCTCGACGATCGCATGTCCATTCTGTCGCACGCTGCGGATGACGATCCGGCCTCCGCCAACCTTGCGCGAAAACCCGTGCTTGATCGAGTTCTCGACGAGCGGCTGCAGGATCATGCTTGGCACGATGATGTCGAGCGTGTCCGGGCTGATTTGCTTCTCCACCGTGAGCTGCGGGCCGAAGCGGATCACCTCGATGTCGAGGTACTCGTCGATCGATTCCAGCTCTTCGCGCAGCGTGACGAAATGGTCGCGACTGCGCAACAGCCGCCGCAACAGGCCGGACAGCTTGACGATGACCGTTCGCGCGGTCTCCGGGTTTGTGCGGATGAGCGACTGGATCGACGTCAGCGTGTTGAAGAGGAAGTGCGGGTTGATCTGGCTCGCCAGCGCCTCGACGCGCGCGGTCAGCAGCAGCTTTTCCTGTTCCTCGAGCCGATGCTCGATGCGCGCGTTGTTCCAGATCTTGATCGGCGTCGCGACGCAGAGGACCGTTGTCAACACGATGAGCGCGAGCCACCAGGGCGACATGACTTCGGTGTGCAGGAAGAACAGGCGCGTGAGCTGTGGATGATTGAAACGCCAGCCGAGTGCCTGCCGGATCAACTCGAGCGCCACCGGGGCGAGCAGCAGAATCACCGCCCAATCGACCTTCGCGTTTCTGAGCATGCGCCACACGATGGCGATGGAGTTTGGTGAACACGAACGGCGAGAAGTGCCAGATTTCTTCTTTGTTCGGACACGCCTCACGAAGGCCGCCGCCCGCAAATCCGCAGCCGACGGCAAAGAACAGCGCGATGAACTCGCCGGCCAGAAGGGCCGGCAACGCCACCATCAGGCCGACGATGGCGCCGGCATAGGGTCCCGCTATCAGTCCGGCGAGAAAGGCGCCCTCGAGCGTCAGGTCGGCCGCGTCGTAGTTGAGCAGCAGACGCGATGTGACCCCGGCCGCCAGCGGCACGCCGAGGCTGAACGCGAACAGCAGCCGCTCGGGCCATGCGCGCCGCTCCGAAATCAGGATGTGGCGGAAGCGGTGATACCGCACCAGGATCGTCGCAAGTGCCGCGACGATGGTGATCTTGACGACGAGGGTCGTGAGCAGGAACTGATCGGCGGTAAGGAACATTTACGGTAAAGGGTGCACGGTAAACGGCGAACCGCGAGTCGGCCTATCGTAGCAAATTGTGGCTTACAATGTTGGCAGCATGCTGAAGCGGATTCTCGAGAACACGGGCGCGTTGATCACGGGGTTTCGGACGACGTTCAAGTACATGTTCAAGCCCGCCGTGACGGTGAACTATCCCGATCAGAAAGCGCCGATGTTTCCGAAGTGGCGCGGCAAGCAGGTGCTGATGCGCGACGAGGCTGGCCTGGAGAAATGCGTGGCGTGCGGGCTGTGCGCGGTGGCGTGTCCCGCCGATGCAATTTATCTCGAGGCAGCGGAGAACGACGGATCGGTCCTGGCAGGCCCGCGCTACGCGATTACGTATCAGATTCACAAGACGCGGTGCATCTTCTGCGGCTACTGCGAAGAGGCATGTCCCGTATCGGCGATCTTCATGGGCAAAGACTATGAGCTCGCCGTGTACAACAAGAGCGACTTCATCTGGGACAAGAAGGATCTGCTGGTACCCGCACCGGCGGATGCCGTCACGCCGGCACAGAGATGAACATGGCGGTTCTCGGTTCCCGGTTCACAGTCGCGCTCCTTAGAATCTCAACGAGGTCCTAGAACCCGAACCTAGAACCCAGAACCAGAACCTCAGAACCCAGCACCTCTAGAACCCAGAACCGCGATGTTCTTTGGAGCCGTCGGCGACCTCCATGGCGACTTCGACGCGCTCGATCGCGTCATGGCGCGTCATCCCGAGGTCGCGTTCTGGGTTTGTCCCGGCGACCTCGCCGCCGAAGACGGCACGTATCCGCACCCGCGTGCTGCCCTCTATTGGATCAAGGGCAACAACGAAGATTTTGATTTCGTCGCGGCGCAGCCCTCCGGCGCAGGTACGCTGCCGAACCTCCACTACATTCCGAACGGGACTTCCGTGCAAACGCACGGGTTCGTGCTCGCGGGTCTGGGCGGGACGCTTGCACCAACGTGGTACGAATCGCGTGCCGCAGATCTTCCGTCTCACACAGCGAAACCGCGAAGCGGCGCGGGGCGAGGGGCCCCGCCCTTCGAGCAACCTCAGGGCGTCCCGAGCGAGAGTCGAGGGACGCACGCGAAGCGGTTGGAGCGGGGCGAGGGGCACCCGCGACTAAAGACGACAAGCGACGGCATTTTGTACACGAGGAGGTTGACGCGTGCAAGGCGCTGCAGAGTGTCGACATCTTTCTTTCGCACGAAGCGGCGCGTCCATTTCCACTGCCGCGCGTCAGAGATGCAGGTAAGACTCCGATTAATGAGGTACTATCGGCCATGCGTCCACGCCTGCATCTGTTCGGGCATCATCACGTCTACAGCGTGGCCGAGCGCCAGCGCATTCCATCTATCTCGCTCGACAGGGTATCCGAGTCGTACCTCCTGTTCGACGGCAAGACCCTTGCTCACCAACGGTTGACGATCTGATATAGTCCTCGACGGAGGCGTGATGGCGCTACTCTTTCCGCGGGAAGAGGATAAAGACTTCGCGTCCACAAACGACGCGGCGACCCGTTCCTTGTCGGCAATCTCGCTCGAGACGTCATTTGTCGAAGGCGTGTATGAAAAGATGGCATCGGTCTACGACCTGTTTTTCGGTCTGCCGCTGCATCATGGCCGGGCGAAAGCGATTCGCCGAATGGCCATCAAGCCCGAGGATCAGATTCTGGAAGTTGGCGTGGGAACCGGCATCAGCCTTCCGCTGTATCCGCGGAACTGCTCCGTGACGGCGATCGACCTCTCGGAGGGGATGCTCGAACGCGCGCGCACACGCGTGATTCAGTACCACCTTCGCAACGTCCGGCTCATCCAGATGGATGCGACACGCCTCAAGTTTCGGGACAACTCCTTCGACATCGTGTACGCGCCCTACTTCATCAGTTGTGTACCCGATCCACTTGCCGTGACACGCGAAATGCGCCGGGTGTGCAGGCCGGGCGGACGACTCGTGTTTCTCAATCACTTTCTCAGCGACAACACGGTGGGCTCGAGGCTCGAGCGCGCGATTGCTCCGCTGACGCTGCACCTGGGGTTCAAGTCGGATTTCGACCTTCCGGCGTTTCTGGCGCAAACAGGGCTGCGAGCGGCGTCGATCGAGAAAGTCAACGTCCCTCGCATCTGGTCGCTGGTCATCTGTCGTAACGCTGAATGAGTCGTGAATCGGCTATCCGATTACCAGACCTTTCTTACACAATTCCTTCGTAACTATCAGACCACAGGCTCGGTGATTCCGAGCGGCCGGGCGCTCGGCTGCGCGCTCTGCCGCTACGTGGGGACCGGCGGTGCGCAGAAGATTCTCGAAGCGGGGCCGGGCACCGGCGCCGTGACCGGCTGCATCATCGATCGGATGCGCCACGACGACGAGTTGTGGATGGTCGAACTGAATCCGGCGTTCGCCGCTCACCTGCGCAGCGCGTTCAAGCACAAACCCGCGTTTCGTCAGGCCGAGAGCCGCTGTCATCTCATCGAGGGATCGGTCCAGCAGCTCGGACAGGAAAACCAGTTCGACATCGTCATCTCCGGCCTGCCGCTCAACAACTTCTCGTCCGAAGATGTGCGGAGCATTCTTCAGGCGTACGCAAAGCTGCTGAAGCCAGGCGGAATCCTGTCGTTCTTCCAATACATCCTCATCCGCCCGGCGAAGATGCTGGTCAGCGTCGGCTCCGAACGCTGCCGTCTGAAAGGCGTCGGCGATGCGATCGATGGGGTGTTGGGTGAGCGGGAATTTGCACGTGAGTGGGTTTGGGTGAATGTGCCGCCTGCATGGGTGCATCACATCAGGTTTTGAGAACGAATAACGAAAAGCGAAAAACGAATAGAGACAAAGTCGTCGCGCCCGGTAGCACTATTCGTTATTCGTTCTTCGTTACAACCTTCAGTAACTCGGCAGCTGCGACGTCTGCGCCGTTCAGGACTGGTTTCTCTTTAGGCGGCGGCTGTAGGCGCAGCTTGCTCCAGCGCCTCGCTCCAATTCCCGCTCAGCAAATCCTTCTGCTCGATGAACTGCACTCGCAGATACCGCGGCATCTCCTTGACGAGCACGTCGTATTCGACGAAGTGACCGCGCGAGGTGTAGAGCAGCGCGGCGTCGTTGGCGATCGCTTCGCTGATGATGCCGTAGCCCGGCTTGGTCACGACGACATCGGCGGCTCGCACGAGATCCTCGTAACGAAATCCGTTGTTGTACACCTGCTGTTCGGAAATGTGCAACAGCCCCGGATCCGGCCCGACCGTGTGGTCCCGCACGAGCAGATCTGTCGTCGCGATCGTGTAGTCCTTCAGCCGGGTCAGAGCCGAAGTGTCGAGGCCTGCGACGTCGTGCCCCCCGAACGACATCAGAACAAGAGGTTTGCCCCTTTCGCGCGGCGGCAACCCGAGTGCGGCACGGACCTCATCCCGCGTGCGCCGCGAGCGCCGCGCGATGAAGGGGATATCGCGGGTGACCGACTCGAGCCCCTCGAAGCCGCCGGCCATGGGCAGGCGGAGGGCGACGGTGGCGTCCCGATAGACGCGCCGGATGGCGCGTGCGAGCTCTGGTGCAGCGTCGTCGCGATAGCCCTGGTAGATCCAGTCCCACGTGAAATTGCCGATTACGACAGACGGAATGCCGGCTGCGCTCGCCGCCGCGACGGCCAGAGGTGGAATGTCGCCGACGGTCAGATGCGCCTCGCTGTCGCGCAGATACGCCGCCTCTGTCGCCGCGAGCATCGGCAGGCGCTTGTGAAACTCGACTGCCTGCCGGACGCTCGCCGAAGCGTCCAGCCTGAGGCTGTCGATCTGCACCATCCCCGCATCGCATTGCAGCTCGACCATCTCACATCGACCGTGAAGGGTGCGCGCGAACAGGCGGTGCGGAGCAGAGGTTTTTATGGCGATGTGAGCGTCCGGCTGGGCCCGCAGCACGGCGTGGATCACTTCGATCGCGCGCGATGAATGCCCGAAACCGTGCCCCGAGACGTAAAACACGATGCGATATGATGGGCTCATGGATGAACGGGATTTCTTTACGGAACGGCCAGAGCAGAAGCCGGCTCAATACTCCTGCCCACGCTGCAAGCGTCGGAACGAGTACATGGTGCGCTGGATGCGCCGTACGAAAAAGAAAAGCCTGCCGCCCGGCGCCGATGCGCGCGATCGCGCGCTGTACGCCAAGCTTCGCGATTATCTCATCAGGATGGACGACGACGTCACCTGCAAAGCGTGTGGAAAGCGCTTCGAGATCCCGTCGCATCAATCGATGGTGTTCTTCGACGAGCACGGCAATGCGCCGTCGGGAGACTACGATCCTGACGACGACAACCGCGGAAATCGTGCATGAACGGTCATCGGTGAACGACCTATAATGGGCTTTTCCATGAATTCTGGATTCTGGCGCGGCGCGTTGTTCCGCCTCCTTGCGGTGGCGTTGGCTATCGGCACGGTGTCGGACGGCCGGACGAGCCGCATTGCGTATGCGCAGGGCGCCACCGATCCGACGGTCGTCAAGGCGCGCGCCGCCATCAATCGCGGCGAGTATGCCGAGGCCGAAGCGCTGCTGAAGCCGCTGGCCACCCGTACGCCCGATGGCGAAGCGGCCCTCGAGCTGGGCCTGTTTTACGAAATGATGGGGCGTCGCGACGAGTCGCTGGCGTTGCTGCGGCGCGTCTCCGACATCCAGGCTGGTCCGCGAACGTCGCCTGCCGAATACGCTCGTCTGGGCCGTGCCGCCCGCGCGCTGGGAGAATTTCAACTCGCCAACGACGCCTACCGGATCGCAACGGAGAAGGCGCCCAACGACCCGTCTCTGCACACAGGCTGGGGTGAGCTGTTTCTGCACGTGCACAACAACGCCGAGGCCGCCAAATCGTTCCAGGATGCGCTTGCGATCGACGGCAAGTGGATTCCCGCGCTCGTCGGCATGGCGCAGGCGCTTCTCGACGTAAATCCGCCCGGCGCCGAAAAAGCGGTGGAGCAGGCGCTCTCGCTCGACCCCGACATCGTCGAGGCGCATTTGCTGAAGGCGAAGCTCGAGCTCGACAAGAGCGATCGCGAAGCAGCCAAAGCATCGATTGCGAAGGCGAAGGGCATCAACACGGTCAGCCTCGAAGCGCTGGCGCTCAGTGGAGCGGTCGCGTATATCGAAGATCGCCACGCAGATCTGCAACAGGAAGCCGCAGCCGCTCTCAAGATCAATCCGCGATTCGCCGGGGCGTATCGCGTGCCGGCGGAGCTTGCTGCGGCGAATTACAGGTTCGAGGAAGCAGTAGCGTTGAGCCGCAAGGCGCTGGAGGTTGATCCGAACGACGTCGCTACGCTGTCGGCGCTCGGCGTGCAGTTGCTCCGCACGGGTGACGAGGCCGAAGCGCGGCAGGTTCTCGAGAAATCCTTTTCGATCGACAAGTTCGATCAGACGACGTTCAACCTGCTGACGATGCTCGACTCGCTCGAAAAATTCGAGACGACGACCGACGGCGACATCGTCTTCAAGAGCCATCCAAGCGAAACGCCGGTCATGCGCGAATACGTCCCGCCGCTCGCCCAGCAGGCGCTCGCGACATTTTCGGAGAAGTATCAATTCAAGCCGAAGGGGCCGATTCTCATCGAGATGTTCCCGAAACACGACGACTTCGCGGTGCGCACGGTCGGGTTGCCCGGGATGATCGGCGCGCTCGGCGCGTGCTTTGGCCGTGTGGTGACGCTCGATTCGCCGAAAGCCCGGCCGCCGGGCGACTTCAACTGGGCGCCGACGCTGTGGCACGAGCTGGCGCACGTGATGACGCTGCAGCTGTCGAAGCAGCGCGTCCCGCGATGGCTGACCGAAGGCATATCCACCTACGAGGAGAAGCTCGGGTCGCCTGCGTGGGGGCGCGAGGGGGAGCTCTCGTTTGTCGCCGCGTACGGGCTCGGCGAGCATATGAGCGTGCGTGAGCTGAACGCGGCCTTCCAGGATCCCGAGAAGATTTCGCTCGCCTATTACGAGGCTTCGATCCTCACCGAGCACATCGTCGGCAAATACGGCATGGGCGCGCTTCGCAAGCTGCTCGTGCTCGTACGGCGAAGGACTCGAAGGTGAGGCCGCGTTGAAGGCAGGCCTTGGCGTCGACATCGATACGCTGCAGGCCGATTTCGACAAGTTGCTCGCGTCCAAGTACGGCTCTGTCGTGCGCGCGCTGAAGCCGCCGAAGGAGCTCGAGCCGGGGAAGGGCAATCCAGAGGCGATTGCGGCGGCGTTTCCCGAGAGCTTCCAGGCGCAGGTCGCGTTCGGAGAATACTTGCGGAAGGCAGGACGCATCGACGAAGCGTTCAAGGTGCTCGAGCGTGCAGCCGAGATGGTGCCTATGGCCATCGGCCCGCGAAGCCCGCGAGTGATGATGGCGCAGATGGCGCTCGAGCGGAAAGACAGCGAGCGGGCCATCAGCGAGCTCGAAAAGCTGCTGCAGTACCGAAAACACCGACCTCGAGTCCGTGCGGCTGCTCGCGAGAGAGCTCGAAGCGACCAAGGCCCCGGCAGCGAAATTGGCGTCGGCTTACGAACGAATCGCGCAGCTCGATCCATTCGATGCGGCCAACCACTCAAAGCTCGGCCGCTTGAAAATGCAGGCGGGGGATGCGCGCACAGCTGTGCGCGAGTTCCGTGCGGCGATTGCCGCAGGCTCGCTCGACGCGGCTGGTGCGCACACGGACCTTGCCGAGAGCTATCTGGCTCTTGGAGATAAGGTGCAGGCGCGGCGCGCGGTGCTCGCAGCCATCGAAGTTGCGCCGGGGTATCCCCGCGCGCAGGAATTGCTGTTGAAGGTCATCGGACAGTGATCCGCCTTCAAGCACACGGATTTCTTGCGCTGCTGTTTCTCGCGGCCGCCATGTCGCCGCGGGCAGCGGTAGCTCAGGAACGTTACGCCCTGATCGTGTCGGGCGTGTCCGGGACGGAAAAGTTCGCCGCAAGCCAGAAGACGTGGGTGTCGTCGCTTCGGTCCACGCTACAGCAGCGTCTGGGGTTTTCGGACGATCGTCTGACCGTGCTCTCCGAGGACGGCGCCGGCCCCACGATTGCGAATCGCGAGAATGTGACGCGCACGCTGGCATCGTTCAAGTCGCGCCTGACGGCCGACGATATCCTGCTCGTCGTGTTGATCGGCCACGGGACCTTCGACGGGACAAGCGCGAAATTCAACCTTGTTGGCCCCGACATGGACTCGCGCGAGTGGAAGGCCTCGTTCGACGGCTACGCCGCGCGGCTCGTGTTCGTCAACACCACGAGCTCGAGTTTCCAGTTCGTTCCTGCGCTCGCGGACAAGAATCGGATCGTCATTGCGGCCACGGACTCGGCCGCTCAGAAATACGCCACCATGTTTCCCCAGTTCTTCATCGAGGCGCTCGATCAGGGCTCAAAAGCGGATAACGACAAGAACGGCCGACTGTCGGTGTGGGAGGCGTTCGTGTATGCCAGTCAAGCCGTGAAGCAGGCGTTCGAAAAGCAGGGGACGCTCGTCACCGAGCGATCCGTCATCGACGACAATGGCGACGGTGTCGGCCAGGAAGCTGCCGCAGCCACGGGGACCGATGGCGTGCTCGCGAAGACGACATTTCTCGATCCACTGCCCGCATCGAGCGCCGCCAATCCCGAACTCGCCGGCCTCGAGAAACGCCGCGTCACCCTCGAGGCCGAGATCGAACAGTTGAGGGCGAAAAAAGGCGAGATGCCCGCTGGGCAGTACGAAGAAGAGTTCGAGCGGCTGGCCATCGAGCTCGCCAAGATCTCGGCGCAGATTCGATCGACCAAATAATTCCGTGTCTCACCGCGAAGACGCGGGGACGCGAAGAGATCGAACTTGATAATTCCGACATCATCCCTATGAAAAAACTCATCTTGGTCGTGGCGCTCGTCGCACTCACAGGCAAGTCGACAGTCGGCCAACCGGCATCCGATGAAGCCGAGATCCGCCGCGTATTGGCGAGCTATGCCAGTGCGCGCCAGGTAGGCGACGGCCCGGCGCAGGCGCAGTTTTATTCTGAAGAGGCGGACGAGTGGCGTTCGAGCACGCGACACATGGTAACGGGCCGATCGCAGATCGCCAAAGACCTGGTGGTTGCGCCAAGCGCCACAAGAAAGTTCAGCTTGCAAATCGAAAATCTTCGATTTGTCGCACCGAGCGTTGCTTTGGTGGATACGGCGTCATTCGGAACGCTCCCCACACCAAACACACACGGTACATACGTGATGGTCAAATCGAACGGCACTTGGTTGATTCGCGCAGCTCGAATTTTTCGTTATCCAGAAGCGCAACCCTGATCTAGTTTAGCTCTGCTGCTTTGCGCCTCTGCGCCGTTGCGGTGAAACATCGCGGTCACATCCACCGACTTCGAGACGGCTTTCGCAGAACGAGCACGCCCACTACTCCCACCACAAATCCTGCGATGTGCGCCCAGAAGGCCACGCCTCCACCTTCCGATCCGGATCTAACGGCCGCCAGTCCGACGTAGTAGAACTGCATCAGAAACCACATGCCAAGAAACACGATCGCCGGCACCTCCACGACTTCCCAGATGATGAAGAGGGGCAGGAGCGCCAGCACGCGCGAGTGCGGATAGAGAACGAAATATCCGCCAAGCACTCCTGCGATCGCGCCGCTCGCGCCGATCGTCGGAATCCTCGACGTCGGGTTCATGTAGACATGCGCGAAGACGGCGGCGATGCCGCACAAGAAATAGAAACCGACGAACCGGAGGTGACCGAGACGATCCTCGACGTTGTCGCCGAAGATCCAGAGGAACAGCATGTTCCCGAGGAAGTGGCCCCAGCCGGCATGCAGAAACATCGACGTGAAGACCGTGATGGGCGCGAGCTGCACAGGAACGACGCCGTACACGTGCACGAACTGCTCGAGCGCCGGCCCGGACAACGACTGTTCGAAGAGGAACGCAATCGTGTTGAGGACGATGAACGAGATTGTGAAGAAGGGAAACGTTCGCGACGGAATGACGTCGCGCAGCGGAATCATGCGCCAGATTCTGACATATAATTCTGGGCCTACCGGTCAATGAAATGCCGCGAATGTGGCACTGAAATCGCCGACAAAGCGCTGATCTGTTTCCGATGCGGCGCCTCCGTCAAGGAGGCTGTTCATAAACCGTACGTCAAGACAAAGAAAAAGCGCCCGCTTGTCGTCTACGCGATCTTCATGCTGTTGGTGCTGATCGCGATCGTGCTTGCGCTGTTCCGCTAGCCCAACAATTCTAAACAGGAGACCAGGAATCCAGGATCTCCTGATTCTGTAGAGGTCCTATCGTGACAGGCGAGTCTCTATCGGGGCGAGCGACGCGACCACCACATCACCGACGACCTGCATGGTCCTCGCCGATGTCTGATCGAGCGTGTCGGCAGGCGTGTGCCAGGCAGGGTAGTCGAGGTCGATGATGTCGGTCGCCGGTACGCCGGCGGTGAGAAACGGGACGTGGTCGTCCTCGATCGGCGTGCTGGCATCGACGAAGGTGGAGCCGTGCCCCAGCTGCCGCGCGGTCGACCAGATGATGTCGGTCAGCCACGGCGTCGAATTGGACTCGCGCATGAAGCGGGGAGATCGATCGGCGATCATGTCGACGAGGATGAGCGCTTTCAGCGACGGCAGCGTTCCGGCTTTGCGCGCGTTGTCCACGTAGTGCTGGCTGCCGTAGGTGTGATCGGTTCCAGCCCAGTCCCTCAGAGTCGCCTCTTCGCCGTCGAAAAAGATCAGCTCGATCGTAAAGGCGTTGGCCCGCGGCTTCAGCACGCGCGCAAGCTCGATCAGAAACGCCGTGCTCGACCCGGCGTCGTTCGCGCCGACGAAGCGAAACTCGCGAAACAGCTTCGTGTCGTAATGTCCCGTGAAGGCGATCCGCTCTTTTCGCGCCCCCGGGATGGTCGCCACGAGGTTGACCATCGGAATCTCGCCGATGGGTGTTTTCGCCACAAAGGCCTGGCGAATCACCGAAACCCCGGCAGCTTTGAGCTGCTCGATGATGTACTCGCGCGTCCGCTCGATGGCGGGGGAGCCCGCGGGACGAGGACCAAAGCCCACGACCTGGCGCAGATGCTCGTACGCGCGTGGAGCTGTCGAAGGAGATTTGGCTCTGGGCTTTCGGCTGTGGGCTTTGAGCCTGTGGAACCTGCGCACACATGGCAGAAGGCAGACAGCAGAAGGCAGACAACGCAAGAACCCGGAACCAGGAACCTGAACCCAGCACCCAGAACCGGGAATCCAGAACCGTCACCGCTTATCTCGGGCGACGAAGTCCCGCTGTTTCGGCCCGACGTAGATCTGCCGCGGCCGCGCGATCTTCTGCTCCGGATCGCGGAGCATTTCTTCCCACTGCGCGAACCATCCCGCCGTGCGCGGAATCGCGAAGAGCACGGGGAAGAAGTCTTTCGGGAAGCCCATGGCCTGATAGATGAGGCCCGAATAGAAATCGACGTTGGGGTAGAGCTTACGCGTGACGAAGTAATCGTCCTGCAGGGCAATGCGCTCGAGCTCGAGCGCGATGTGCAGCAGCGGGTTCTTGCCCGTCACCTCGAATACCTCGTCTGCGATCCGCTTGATGATTTTGGCTCTGGGGTCGTACGACTTGTACACGCGGTGCCCGAAGCCCATCAGCCGGCCGTCGCCCCCCTTCACTCGCGAGATGAACGCGGGCACGTTCTTGATGGTCCCGATCTCTTCGAGCATGCGCAGGACGGCTTCGTTGGCGCCGCCGTGCAGCGGCCCCCAGAGCGCCGCGGCCGCTCCCGCAATCGACGAATACGGATCGACGTGCGAGCTGCCGACGACGCGCATCGCGGTGGTGCTGCAATTCTGCTCGTGATCGGCGTGCAGGATGAAGAGCACGTCGAGGGCACGCTCGAGAACGGGATTCGGCTTGTACTTCAGCTCGGTCATCTTGAACAGCATGTTCAGGAAGTTGCCGGTGAAGCTCAGATCGTTGTCGGGATAGACGTAGTTGCGCCCGATGCTGTGGCGATAGGCGTAGCCCGCGATGCTCGCGACCTTCGCGATGAGCCGCAGGCATTGACGGTTGCGCGCGTCCTGATCGAACACGAGCTTCGCGTCGCGATAGAGCGTCGAGAGAGCGCCGACCGTGCTGATGAAGATGCCCATCGGATGGGCGTCGTATTGGAACCCTTCCATCAGCTTCTTGACGTTCTCGTGCAGCAGCGTGTGCTGCGTAATCGCGTGTCCCAGTTCTGCAGCTGCTTTTCCGTCGGCAGCTCCCCGAAGATGATCAGATACGCGACTTCGAGATAGTTGCAGTGCTCGGCGAGCTGTTCGATGGGGTAGCCGCGATACTGGAGGATGCCTTTGTCGCCGTCGATGTACGTGATCGCGCTGCGACACGCCGCGGTGTTGAGGAAGGCCGGGTCATAGGTCATCAGGCCGGTGTCTTCGGCGCCTGCCTTGATCTGCTTGAGATCGGTGGCCCGAATCGCGCCTTCCTTGATGGAGACTTCGTACTGCTTGCCCGTGCGGTTGTCGGTGATCGTCAGCGTGTCAGCCATATGACGTTAGCGGTTGTCGGTCTCGTCGTTGCCCGTGTCCGGGTCCTGCTGTACCGGTTCGCCCGGCACGCGATACCGGCCGTCGACCCACCGAGCAAGATCCTGAAGCTTGCAGCGCTCGCTGCAGAAGGGAATCCAGGGTGCCTGGGCGAGCTCGCGCCGGCAAGACACGCAGACGCGAGTTGGCACGACACTAACTATAGATCTAAAGATCTTAGATCTATAGATCTGTAGTTACAGGTCCTTGACGTGCTGTTGGTCGCCTGCGTGATGTCGGACGTCCCGCCCCGAGACCATGAAGATGACGTCTTCGGCGACGTTCGTCGCGTGGTCTCCTATGCGCTCGAGGTGCCGCGAAATGAGAATGAGGTCGAGCGCAGGCTCTATCGTCGCCGGGTCCTGGAGCATGTACGTGAGCAGCTCGCGGAACACTTGTGTCTTCAGCGAATCCAGCAAATCGTCTTCGTCGAGCACGCTTTGCGCGAGCTGCATGTCGCCGCGGACGTACGAATCGAGTGCATCTCTCAACATGCTTTGCGCCGTCGTGGCCATGCGCGGGATGTCGATCAGCTTTTTTACTGGCGGATGTGACGCGTACCGCCGGGCAGCCTCGCCGATGTTGACCGCCATGTCGCCGACGCGCTCGAGGTCGCTGTTGATCTTGATCGCCGCCATTATGGCCCGCAGATCGGCCGCCATCGGCGAGTGCAGCGCCAGCAGCTTGAGGCACAGGTCGTCGATTTCGATGTGGAGCTCGTTGACAGGCATGTCGCCGTTGAGCACTTCGTCGATGAGTTGACTGTCGCGCTCGACGAGCCCCTGCATCGCCGTGCGGACGCGATCTTCCGCGAGCCCGCCCATTGCGAGCAGCCGCTCTTTCAGCGAACCGAGCTCCTGTTGGAAATGTTGGCGTTCCATTAGCCGAATCGTCCCGTAATGTAGTCTTCGGTCAGTTTTTCTTGCGGCGTCGTGAAAATCTGGTCGGTGCGTCCGAACTCGACGAGCTTGCCCAGCCAGAAGAAGGCGGTGAAATCCGACACGCGCGCAGCCTGCTGCATGTTGTGCGTGACGATGACGATCGTGTAGTTCTTCTTCAGGTCGTAGATGAGCTCCTCGATGCGCTGCGTGGCGATCGGGTCGAGCGCCGAGGCCGGCTCGTCCATCAGCAGGATCTCGGGCCGGACGGCCAGCGCCCGCGCGATGCACAGGCGCTGCTGCTGGCCTCCGGAGAGCGCCAGGGCAGACTCGTGCAAGCGATCCTTCACTTCATCAAAGAGCGCGGCGTTTTTGAGGCTCTCCTCGACACGCTGAGCCATATCGGCACGGTCGCGGGCCATGCCGTTGATGCGGATGCCGTACGCGACATTCTCGAAAATCGACTTCGGGAACGGGTTCGACTTCTGGAACACCATTCCCACGCGGCGGCGCAGATCGACGACATCCGTGCCACCGGCGTAGATGTTTGCGTTGTCGATCAGAATCTTTCCGTCGACCCGCGTGCCTGCAATGATGTCGTTCATCCTGTTCAAGGTGCGCAGGAACGTGCTCTTCCCGCAGCCCGACGGGCCGATGAACGCCGACACCTGGTTTGCGTTCAGGCCAACAGAGATATCGTGCAGCACCTTGGTGGCGCCGTAATAGAAGTTCAGGTTTTCGACCCGGATTTTGAGCGGCGTGTCCTTGACCTCGGCGGGACGGGACGGTGCCCGCGCGATGTGGGGTGCAGTTGTGAGCGAATCGGCCACGTTGCCTGTACTTTAACGTGAGAGTGTTACTTCCGTGTTAACTAGTCCGGCCTGAAGGCCGGACGTGCGCCCTACGTCGGCTGGATGGGGGGTTGGCCCGGCAGATTGTCGGTCGTGATGTCCGAATTGGACAGGAAGGCCTGCACCTGGCGGCGAAGGTCTTCCTGCAGCACGTCGACGGGCCGGCGGGCGTCCAGCACCCTGAACCCGAATTCGTCGGTCATCGAGGCGTATTCCCGCAGCAGCTTGTTCTGGTACGACCGGAAACTGTCGTAGATGTCGTCTCCGCCCTTCAGGTCCATGCCTGATTCCCAGAAGTCCATCCCGCGGGCGGAGAGCACTCGACGGATGAGGGTGTCGACGTCGATTTTCAGATAGAACACCAGGTGCGGCGCTATCGCGAACCCGTAGAAGCTGCGAAGCCACGCGCGGTCAACTCCCCGAACTCCGGCACGCGCCAGAGCAGAGAAGATATAGCGGTCGGACAGCACCACGAAACCGGCTTTCAACGCCGGGATGATTTCCTTCTCGAGGCGGTCCGCGAAGTCGGTCGCGTAAAGTAGCACAAACGTGAGCTTGTTGAGCGTGTTGCTCGACTTCGCCAGCTCGATCGTCGGCTGCATCAGCGCCGACCGGGTCCAGCCGGTTTCCACGACGCCATAGCCCTGCACCTCGAGCCATTCACGCAGCAGCGCGATTTGCGTGCTCCGGCCCACCCCGTCGGTGCCTTCGATGGCGATAATTTTTCCCGGGTAATGCTCGATGGGCACGTACGGCAGACCGTGGCCGTAATAGCGGCCCGGCTGGATGCCGCCGTTGGCGCCGAAGTCCGGCGTTTGCTCTTTGCCTTCTGCCTTTTGCTCTGCCATGACTGCTCCGGCGCGGCTAAAGCCGCGCACTACAGAAGGGCACCGTCACAGCCACCGAAACGGCCGTCATAGATTCACCGCCTCGAGCTGGGGCCTCTCCAACTGTCGAGATACCAGGTTTCTGACGATCTGCTGCTGGTCCGTGATCGCCAGCGAGGCATCGATCACGCTCAGGGAGAATTCCGACACCAGGCGATCGTATTCTTCGAGGACCTTCCCCTGGAAGATCCTGAAACTCTCCTGCGCGTTCAGGCTCCAACCCATGTCCATGCCGGCCTCGTAGAACTTCAGCTTCACACGGCGCGCCATCAGCCGATCGAGTGAGACGTCGATCGGCACGCGGAAGTACAGCGACAAATCCGGACGCACGGCGAAACTGTAGAGGTCGCGCACCCACGCCCGGTCGACGCCGCGCGCCACGTCGCGCGCGAAGGCCGTGTAGGCATACCGATCCGCGATGACGATCATGCCGGCCTTCAGCGGCGGCACGATGTTGTAGAGCAGGCGGTCGGCGAAGTCAGTGGCGTGTAACAGACTGAAGGTCGTCGGCGTCAGGGAATTTTTCTTCTTCCCCATTTTCGTCGCGGCCTTCACGAGGGCCGACGAGTTCCACTCGGTCACGAACACGCGCAGGCCGGCGGCGCTCAGCCACTTGGCCAGCAATGCCAGCTGCGTCGTCTTTCCCGACCCGTCGATGCCTTCGACCACGAACAGCTTCCCCGGGTATTCGTGCGGCGTACTCAGATTGTTCAGCATAAGAGGCTCTGCCGGCGCTCAAGCGGATTGGCTTTCCCAACGCGTGCTCGAGCGGTTCTATCTGACGATGGGCCGCCCAGAGCTCCAGCTCGGCGTCGCCCGTCGTGCGCAGCTTGACGAGATATTCGTCGCCGCGGTCGTGCATCTCGACGCCGGTGACCGCCTGCGAGTGGCTCCGATCGAGGGTTTCGGCAAACCGCAGAATCGCGGCAAGCGTACGCACGGCCTTCTGTTTCTTCGTGCCCAGCCCGATGAAGCCGCTGTGCGACTTCTTCGGCGCCGACTTGCGGTGATACCGGGCCACGAGCGCGATAATCTCCGCTTCGGCCGGCTCGAAGCCGCGCAGGTCGCCGTTTTTGATGAGGTAGTACGAATGCTTGTGATGGCGCGGATAGCTGATGTGCGTGCCGACGTCGTGCAGGAGCGCGGCGAACTCGAGCCACTCGCGCTCGCGATCGGTCAGCACGTGGGAGCTGCGTGTCTGGTCGAAGATTGAAAGCGACAGCCGGGCCACCTGGTTCGCGTGCTCGGGCCAATAACTGCAGCGCTCGGCCAGTTCGATGACGCTGCGGCGCCGGATGTCAGGGTACTGGCCGGCCTGCGCGATGTGTCTGCGATTCCGCTGGATATAGTCTAGAACGAGCCCTTCGCGTAGTGCGAAATCGCACAGAGTGATCTCAGGGGCCTCGAGACGCCGCAGCACGGTGTCCAGCAGCACCGCGCCGGACACGATGAGGTCGGCGCGGCGCGGATCGAGGCCGGGCAGCTTCATCCGTTCGCCGATGCTGCGATTGGTGAGTTCCTTGCGCAGGCGGTGAATCTGCTTTGCCGGGACGCGCAGGTTGCGAATCTCGTCGCTCTCGCGCCGGCGCTCTGCGGACGCAACGGTGCCGAGGCTGAGAATCGTACCGGACGTACCGATGACCCGGTCGAAACCTGCGCCTTTGATATCGCGGAGATATTTCGACAGCTGGTCATGGATGTGCCGGACGAGTTTCCGCTCGTCGCGCCGTGACAGCGGGTCGGTATGTACAAACCGTTCTGTGAGCCGGATCACGCCGAGCTTGAAACTCTTTGCGGCACGGAGAGTTGTGCCGGCACCGTGGGTGATCTCGACGCTGCCCCCGCCGATATCCACAACCACGGCAGACGCCGCCGCAACATCAACACCGTACACCGCTGCGAGGTGGATGAGGCGTGCTTCTTCGGTACCCGAAATCACCTGAGGCTTGATACCTGTTTCGCGCTCGACGGCTGCAAGGAATTCTCCGCCGTTTTCGGCTTCGCGGACTGCGCTGGTGGCGGCTGCAAGTATTTCTTCGACCTGATGCGATTCGGCCAGTCGCAGAAATCGGGAAAATGACTGCAGCGCCGCAGTCATTGCTTCGGCAGTCAGCGCCTTGCCGTCGAGCCCCCCCGAGCCGAGGCGGACCATATCTTTTTCGCGGTCGATGACTTCAAATGAAAGATCGGGGCGGATGCGCACCACGATCATGTGAATCGAGTTGGTCCCGCAGTCGATCGCCGCTATCCGCATCTATTTGATTGGAAAAGGGTTGTCGTGGTCATACAGACTACTTATAATGGGGGCGATAGATCCGGACGGCGCCGCACACTCGCCCCCGCATCCTAGCATGAACACATCAACTTCCCGTGACAGGCTCTGGCGTAAGCGATTGAGCGAGCTTAACGCCGTCTGGCCCGATTTCGTTAGCGGCCGTACCGCCGGACTCCACAAAACGCGCGTCGCGTCGCGCCGCATTCGTGAGGCTCTGCCCATCGTGGGCGCAACAGCGCCGCCGGCCAAGGTGAAAAAACTCAGCAAGAAAATGCGCGCGTTGACGCGCTCGCTCGGCCCAATTCGCGAGCTCGACGTCGAGCTCGACATTCTGGAAGACAGATCCAAGACCGAAGGTGTCCCGGGCCGGGCAATCGAAATGGTGCGGCGCGAAGTGGCGTCGCGGCGGCAGGCGCTGCGGGAAGAGCTTGCAGACAACGCGCCTGTGTCCGATCTCAAGAAGCTCCTGAAGAAGCTCGAGCGGGTCGCTGGAAAAGGGGCGAGAGGGAAGGGGCGAGGGGCGAGGGGGAAGGGGCGAGGGGCGAAGGGCAAGGGGCAAAGGGCAGAGAGCAAAGGGCAGAAGGTAGGGGACAGAGGGCAGAAGGCAGAAAGCGAAACTGAGGCGCACTGGCGCAGCGTGCTTGCCACGCGGTTGATGCGCCGGGCGAAGGGCCTGACGACCGCGCTCGAAGAGGCGGGACCCATCTACGTGCCCGAGCGCCTTCACGGCGTGCGCATTTCGACCAAGAAGCTGCGCTACGCGCTGGAAATCGCGCGGGACGCCGGAGTGATCGCTGCCACGCCGCTCGTCCGGGTGCTCAAGCGCCATCAGGACAGACTTGGCCACCTGCACGATCTGCAGATGCTGCTGAAGCGCGTGCGCGAAACTGAAGCGTCGCCGGGTGTGGGTTCGCGGGTGAACGATCTGACGGCGTACGCCGATTCACTCGAACGCGAATGCCGTCGTCTCCACGCCGATTTCGTCGAGCATCGCGCCGAGATCACATCGGTGGTGAAAGAAGTCCGCCACAACGTCGTACCGGCGCTCACGACACCGCCCAGGCGCCAGGCGCACGTGACCGGGACTCGGCGTCCTTCAGTCCGCCCACGCCGCGCGAAGTAATGCAGCCCCAACAGTTCGAGCTCTATCTGATCCGCCACGGTGTGGCGGCAGAACGTGGCGAGAATTTTCCGGACGATACCAAGCGGCCGCTGACCAACGAAGGCGTGCAGAAGCTGCGTAAGGAAGCGAAAGCGCTTGTCATGCTCGACATCACCTTCGATGTCATCCTGACGAGCCCGCTGGTCCGCACGCGTCAAACTGCCGAGATCGTTGCCGCAGCATTCCGCAACCAGCCACCGATCCTGAACATGCCGTCGCTCGCGCCCGGTTCCACCCATAACGCCATCATCGAAGAGCTGTCGAAGCAGCATCGCCGCCACCGCATCGCGATGGTCGGCCACGAGCCGGACCTTGGCGAGCTGGCCGGGCGGTTGATAGGGCTTCGAAGGCCGCTCGAGTTCAAGAAGGGCGCGGTCTGCCGAATCGATGTGGTGGCGCTGCCGCCAACCGGGCCGGGTGAGCTGCGCTGGTTCCTCCCGCCGCGGATCATGCGGAAAATAGGGAAGTAGCTTGGAAAACGAACAGCCACCGACCTTGCGGGTCGGTGGCTGTTCGTTTTCGAGTGGTTCGGCGTGCTTAGAAGCGGAATCGTGCGCCGAGCTGCATCACGCGCGGTCCGCCGATCGAATCGGTGATCTTTCCGAAGTCGGTGGTCGCGCCTCCGATCACGTTGTTCGGGAGCGCATAGTTCACCGTATTCAGCACGTTGAACACGTCCCACCGCAACTCAAATGTGCGCGCCGCTCCGAGGCGAAAGTTCTTCGCCACGCTCAGGTCCACCCTGCGCTGCCAGAATCCGCGCAACTCGTTTCGGCCGAGATTGCCGAAACCGAGGTTCGCGGGGTATCCGCCTGCCGCAGTGGTGGGCGAGCACAGCACGCTCTTGTTGAACGCCGCCTCGGTGACATCTTCACCCGGTTCGCGAAGGTCGTCGAGTGAGCCGCAGAGGCTCGGCCGTCCGAATCCAAGTCGATAGAGACCGCCGGAGCCGCGGACGAGGTCGCCGTATTGCGTCGTGTTCGCGATCTCGGGTTCGGCGGAGAAGATCGAGTACGGAAGGCCGGACTGCAGCTGGACAAACCCCGAAAGACGGAAACCCGCCGGGGCTTCCCAGATGAAGCTGCCACTGAACCGATGAGGCCGGTCGAAATCCGAGAGTGCATAATTCGCGTCGAGATTGCGCTGATCTCCCTGGACGACAAAGCCAGCGTTCGGAACGTCCGGCTTGCCTCCGCCCGCGGTGCTTCCCGGATCCGACGAACTCGTATCCTTCGAATGTGAATACGTGTACGCCAGATTGAATTGCATACCATCCGCCATCCGCTTGGCCAGGTTCAGCTGCATCGAGTTGTAGAGCGATCGGCCGGTATTCCTGAGCACTACCGCTTCCGGGACGTTGAAGCCCAGCACGGGTGTCCGGGCTTCGAACCCGATGACGGCCCCGCCGGGATTTGCGAGGTTGTAGTCGAGCATGTTGCCGGCCGCCGGGTTTTGAAAACCGAACGCCCGGCCGACTCCGCGATCGCGCGCCGTGGCGCCGGAGTTCAGCGGCCCGTTCGGGCTGCCGGACGCCACGTACGCCTGGTTGAAGCGCTCGAAGATGTGTTCGGGTGTGTCGGCCGAGTTGAGGTCGTAGCCCTGATTGAACGCGGTCGACTCGAGGAGCTTGGTGCCCCTGCTCCCGACGTAGCGCACTTCGAGCATCAGGTTCGTGCTCAGCTCTCGCTGAACGCCGAAGTTGTACTGCTGCACGTACGGCGTAACCAGGTTGCGATCGACCGCTCGGAATTCGAAGGTCTCGGCAATGTTGCCTTTGAACGGCTGCCCGGTTGCCGGGTCAACAGGATTCACCGTGCCATCGGCGCCGCGTGTCACGTTCGTGCCGTCGCGAATCTGATACGTGCCGGTCGGACCCGACGTCCGAACGACGTGATTCGGCAGGTATTGATTGAACGGGAAGGTGGGATCCTGCTGCGACCAGGCACCAACGAGTGGAACGGCAGCCCCGGGGAATGTGACTTCCTGCTCTCGCAGGAACGGATAGTTGCTGAACACCGTGTTGATGAACGCAGCCGACGGACGATCGAAGAAGACTCCGTAACCGCCGCGAACCACCCACTTGTTGCTGGCGCTCGGGGTCCAGGCAAAACCCACGCGGGGGGCGATATTGTTCCAGTCCTGCCCCTTCAGCGTGTGTTTGTTGTCGATCTTCCGGGACGTTGCGATTGCCGAGTCGATCGCCGCGTACCCGGTGTTCTGCACGTTGCTCGGGACGATGAACGATGCGACGGGATTCTCCGTATCGGTAATCGCGTCGAAATCGACGTTGCCAATCCGGCCGTTCATCTCCTCGGGCCAGCCGAAGAATTCGTACCGCACGCCGAGATTCAGCGTCAGCGAGCGCGTGGCATGCCACTCGTCGGCGATGAACAGATTGAAGTCCGTGAAGCGGAACCGCTTGTCCGTGATGCCGAACTGCGTATCCGCTTCTGTCGCGAGCCCGCGCAGCAGTTGTGTGAAGTTGTCGAACTTTTCGAACTCCGTCGCCTGCTCTTCCGGCAGGTTCGTGTCGAATTCGTTGCGGCGAACCTCGCCGCCCATGCGAAGGGCGTGCGAAGTGGTCGTCCAGCTGAACGTATCGCCGATCGTCCACGTCCGCTGCTGGCGTTTGTTGTAGCTGTCGTTCGGCCCGCCGAACGAGAACCGCTCCATCGTGCCTCCGGGTCTCCCGATGTAATGCCCGAGTCGCGTCGTGGCGGTGCTGTCGTCGAAGAAGTTGGCGGGATTCTGGACACCGATGCTCTCGTTGGTCAACGAGCTGAAGTCGTCGTCGAGTTGACGGGAATTCCGGAGCGAGAAGACGCCGCCTCGGATCTCGTTCACCTTGTTGTTGCTGACGAAATGAGTATCCGACAACGCGACCGTCAAGTTGCGATCGGCGCGCCTCAAGGTGAACGGCGATACGAGACTCGACGGATCGGGAAACGGATCCAATCCCGGGAACTCTGCGTAGAAAGCGGTGCCGCTCAAACGGTGGCTGTCTGTGACCTGCGCGTCGAGCTTGAATGTCACCTGGTCCTGCGTGAACTCGGCCGGCACGACATTGCGCTGGCGGACGTATGGATTGCCGCCGTTGGATGTTCCCGCGGTGATGTCGGTGCCGATCACCGTCCCTCCCGCGCGCGGCGCGGGAAGAATGTAATCGCCTGTGACTGGATTCCTGAGATTGAGCAGTTGGAGCGCGACGTCGGAAATGCACGCTGTGTCGCCAGGGCCGGAGCAGTCTGCTTTGGGAATCGACGTGCGGATCGAAGGATTCAACGTGGCGAACGCGTCAAGAACATTCTGCTTGGTCCGCGCGCCCTGAATCAGCTGCAGTGCCTGCGGAGTCGCACTGATGCTGCTCGCGGTCGGGACGAAACCGGTTTCCGCCTGTGTGTGCTGATAGCCGCCGAAGAAGAAGATGCGGTTGCGTCGGAGCGGACCCCCGGCGGTAAACCCACCCTCGTTCCGTCGCGCCTTCGGCTTGTCGATGCCGTCCTTCTTGTAAAAGAAATCATTCGAATTCATGTTCTCGTGCTGCAGGCTGGCAAACGCCGACCCGCGAAGCGCGTTGGTTCCGCTCCGCGTGACGAGCTGGAAGTTCCCTCCGCCCGAGCGGCCGGTCGATGCGTCGTACATGCTGGTCTGCAGCTTGATTTCTTCGAGCATGTCTGAGGCAGGCGAGATGTTGTCGCTCATCGCGCCCTCGTTCGTCGTCAGATTCGTCGCGTCGATGCCGTTGAAGAACAGGCTCGTGCTTGTCGTGCGCGTGCCGTTCACCGACGGTGAGATGTTGCCCGTTCCGTTTGTCAGCACCGGAGGCAGGTCCGCGCTGACGCCGGCTTCCGACGACAGCAGGTGCGTAAAGCTGCCCGTCGATGTCGGCACCGCTTCGATCTCCGCTCTCGTAAGGCTGCGAGCGGTCGCGGCCGTCGCCACTTCCAGCAGGGCGGCGTCCGCCTGCACCTGGACAGTTTCTGCCACTCCACCGACTTCCAGCGTCACCGGGATGCTGCGAATGCCGGCGGCTTCGACCGTGACTCCGCTTCGCGCGAGTTTCTTGAACCCGTCGAGCTCGAAAAGGATTTCGTACGTGCCGATCTGCAGCGCCGGAATGCGCCACTCACCGGTCGTCCCGGTGACTGTCTGTTGCGTCAGCCCAGTCTGTAGGGAGACGGCCGTGACGGTGACGCCCGGCAACACGCCGCCACTCGGATCCGTTACGGTTCCTGTCAATGTGCCCGCTGGATTGCCCTGTGCATGAACGGCAGGCGCGTAGAGTATGAATGTGGTGCAGGCAAGAAGCGCCCACGCAACTACGTGAATTTTCGAACTTCGCATTCGGAAATCCTCCTTCGGACGAGTCG
Source organism: Vicinamibacterales bacterium (assembly GCA_963744405.1). Taxonomy (GTDB): domain Bacteria; phylum Acidobacteriota; class Vicinamibacteria; order Vicinamibacterales; family JAMQPK01; genus JAMQPK01. The sequence continues at coordinate 61,994 of CAVUTO010000013.1, read as the reverse complement.
ATGGCGAAAGAACAGCAGCAATGAGAATCAGTGCAACTTTGCAGACGACTCTATTAGGGCGTCATAAAACGCCCGTAACGGAGTCGTTAACACTGTGTAACCGAGAGAAGTCTTGCCGGGTGTGCGGGTTAGCGAAGCGGGCGGCCGCGGCCGGGTATCGGAACCCGGAACCCCCACCGGCTACACGACCGTGCCTGCCGGAATCTTTCCGCCTTTCGGCACGATGATGATGCCCCCGCGGATGTAATACCCCTCGCCGTCGCCGTGCTGTACGTTCGCATGGTTCACTAACTGCGCGCCATCACCAATCCATGCGTTCTTGTCGATGATGACGCGGTCGAGCACGACGTCGCTTCCGATCCCGATCTGCGACCCTTCCGCATACTTGTCCGCCCCGAGCAGCACCGAGCGCGTGATGCGCGTGCCCCGGGATATGTGCGTGCGGATGCCGATGACGGACCGCTCGATCGAACACTCGTCGAGGAAACAGCCTTCCGCCACGATCGATTCCCGCACCGCGCACGAGCGCATCTGCGCGGGCGGCAAAAAACGCTCGTGCGTGTAGGTGGGCCGCCGGGGATCGTAGAACTTGAACGGCGCGTTCGGCTCGGTCAGCATGATGTTCGCGTCGTAAAACGACTCGATGGTTCCGACATCGGCCCAGTAGGCGTCGTGCAGATACGCGCGTACGCGGTGGGTGTTGAGCGCGGCGGGGATGATCTCGCGCCCGAAATCAGTGACGGTGGTGTTCCGAAGCAGGTCGAGCAGGACGTCTCGTGTGAATACATAGATACCCATCGATGCCACGAAAGGTTTTTCGTCGGTGTGCGTCTGGTTTCGAAAGAGCGTCCCTGACGGTACGCTGGTGCCGATCGCGGCGAGCCGCTCGCTGTTCGGCTTCTCTTCGAATCCGATGATCTGTCCCTCCCGATCGAACAAGAAAATACCCATGCCGGGCGCATCGTGCGGTGTCACCGGCAATGCGGCAACCGTGATGTCGGCGTCCTTGTCGACATGCGCATCGAGCAGCCGCCCATAGTCCATCCGATAGAGGTGGTCGCCGGCGAGAATCAGGTAGTAGTCGGCCACGTACCGCTCGAAGTGCCTGGCCGCCTGCCGCACCGCGTCTGCCGTGCCCTGAAACCAGCTCGAGCTGTCCGGCGTCTGTTCGGCCGCGATGATGTCGACGAATCCGTGCGAGAACGGGTCCAGTCGATACGTTTGCGACACGTGATGGTTGAGCGACTGCGAGTTGAACTGCGTCAGCACGAAGATGCGCCTCAGGTCGGCGTGCAGGCAGTTGCTGATCGGCACGTCGATCGAGACGGTACTTGCCGCCGATCGGCACTGCCGGCTTCGAGCGCTGGTGCGTGAGCGGGAAGAGGCGCGCTCCCTGGCCGCCTCCGAGGATGATCGCGAGCACGTCGTTCATGTCACTCCATGATTCCCATGAAGAACAGCACCAGTTCGAAGACAAGGATCCCGACGATCGTCATCTCGAGCACCTCGCCGCGCACCATGCCGAGATGTTCGACCGCGAATCGGTAGATGTCGTCGAGGGTCTTCAGCTTCTCCCTGACGTTCGTCTTCCATCGATCGAGGTCGAGCCGGGCGCCCACGAGCGAGAACAGGCGGGCCGCGTACACGTCGCCGACGATCTTCAGCGCGTTTTCGGTCCGGTCGGTCAGCTCGTTCACGTCTATGAACAGCGCGTGAACCTGCCGCGCCGCGCGCGCGTAGTGCCGTCCGAGGAACGCGTCGTACCAGCGAGCCTCCTTCTGGACGTTCGCATAGATGCTCGTCAGCGCGTTGTCGAGCAGGTCGTCGTAATAGCGAAATTGCAAGAGCTGGGAGTTGGCAAATTCGACGATTTCGAGCGCCGCGTCCGCGCCGGCGGGGGTATCGTACACGAATGCGGCGTTCCATGTCGGAATGACGAGGTCGTTCGCCAGGTACGAGATTCGATGCCGCAGAATCTCGTCCCGCTCCTGGCGGCTCAGCGTGTCACGCTCGCCTCGAAGCATCGACGCAATCGTGTCGCCGTGATGCTCCACGACTTCGTCGGCCGAATGCGGGCGGCTCAGCTCGTTGATGGCAAACACCAGGTAGTCCTCGGTGAGCGCGGTCTGGCGGGGATCGGTGATCGCGTGCTTCAGCCGCTCGGCGACGCTTCGGCACGCCTGCTCGGCCTGTCGCTCGAGGGCTTCGTTTTCGACGAGCTGGTCGGACGCGTCCGCCAGATCCGGCCAGGTACCGTTGAAATCGCGCGTGAGTCGCAGCGAGATGATGCCGTAGTCGAATACCTTGAACCCTGCACGGAAGCCGTCGATCGACGGCACGCCGATGCCGGCGCCGTCAATCAGGAGCGGCGCCTCCTGGTATCTGACATAGGCCGGTGTGGCGGGCTTGGGTGCGAACTTCGCGCGCGCGCTGCTGCCGATCGCGGCCGCGGCGGCCTGAAGGTCTATCGCTTCGGCGACGTCGAACAGGTAGAGCGCGACGATCTGTCCACGCAGCGTTTCCATGGACAGCAGAATACATTGGGAGATTGGGAGATTGGGAGATTGGGAGATTACGTCTCAATCTTCCAATGAGTTTGGTTCTTCCACGAACCTGTAGCCCATGCCGATGACGGTCTCGATCTGCCGGCCGGCCTGCCCCAGCTTGCCGCGCAGCCGTCCGACGTGCACGTCGACCGATCGCGTTTCAACCTGGCGATCGAGTCCCCATACTCTCTCGAGCAGCCTGTCGCGTGAGAGCACGCGGTTCCGGTTCTCGACGAGGAAGCGAAGAAGCTCGAACTCGCGTTTGGTGAGCCTGATCTGCGCGCCCGACACCCGTACCGACACCGCATCGAAGTCGATCGCAAGAGGCCCTCGCTGGTAACCGAGGTTCTGGTCCGATGCGGTTTGCGGCGGCCGGCGCAGCACCGCGCGTACGCGTGCGACGAGCTCCCGAAGGCTGAACGGTTTGGTGACGTAGTCGTCCGCACCAAGTTCCAGCCCCGCGACCCGGTCCGTTTCTCCCGTCCGCGCCGTCACCATGATGATCGGGATACCCGCACTGGACGCTCGGCCGCGCAATAGCCGGCATACTTCAAGGCCATCTATGAAAGGCAGGTTGAGATCCAGTAGAACGAGACCGGGCGGCTCTTCCATCACCGACTTCAACGCCGCAGCGCCTGTGCCCACGATCTCGACGTCGAGGTCGGCGCCACGTTCGAGGGCGTGCTTCATGAGCCCGGCGATATCGGGCTCGTCCTCGACAATCAGAACCCTCGTTTTGCCAACTCTGGTCATTGCTAGGCACATTAAGACGACGTTGTTACTCCGCGATTGCCTGCCTGTTAATTCTGAGTAAAGGAGTTTGTTTCACACCTTGTAGCCTTCTTTGACAGTCCGTACGGTGTGCGGCGGGGCGTTTCCCAATGCGACGTCGCTTGCCCGGGTGGCCCATTTTTCGCAGTAGGGAGGGCCTGACGGCGCTTACTGGAGGACTCAATGGTCTTTTCCAAACGGCTACGGAGCCAGGAGCATATCAAGGCATTTGTCGTCGACAGGGTCGATGACCGGGGATGGGAAGTCCGCGAGGAAGAAGATCACAGGGTCGTCAAACGCACCTGGATGCACGACTGGCATCGCGTCGAAACCGCGATGATGCGGTTCGGGCTCGAGGCGACGCAGCTTCAGCGAGCCGGCTGGGTCGAAGTCTCGAACACTGTCTGAATTGGGACGCCGGGCGCCAGCGCTTTGGTGACCGGTGTCTTATCCGCCATTTCCAGCAGCTTTGCCTGCTGCTCTATGTCGAGCGGTTCACTCACGGAGATTTTTCGCTCAATCCGCGCTGGCTCCTCACCTTCCTTCACCAGGCGAAGCTTCACGCCGATTGCCCCGAGGTTCCACTGCTTCCGATCGCCGTACATCCTCAGCGTGATGGCGGTGCATGCTCCGAGGCTCCCCAGCATGAGGTCGAACGGCGCCGGGCCGGTGTTGGTACCGCCGCGCCGTTCCGGTTCGTCCGATGCGAGCTCGTGTCCGGATGTCGTGGTAATCCGCTGTGCATATCCGCTCGTCCCGCTCACTGTTGCATTCGCCAGAATCATCGTCGCCATAGGTGCATTATTATGAGGGGCGAGGGCCAAGGGGCAAGGGGCGAGGACAATGTTCAATTCACGAAAGACCACGATGGTCGAGAAAGACAGAGCCTTGCGCGGACGCGAGGCAAAGATGCTCGTGGCCGATCGTCACGCCGTGCATGGCACGCCGATGGACGATGTGTTCGCCGGCAAGGAGATGGCGCTCTTCGGCATGGGCTGTTTTTGGGGTGCGGAGAAAGCGTTCTGGCTGCTGCCGGGGGTCCACTCGACATCCGTGGGATACGCAGGCGGCTACACGCCGAACGCCAGCTACGAAGAGGTCTGCTCGGGCCAGACCGGCCACACCGAGGTGGTGCGCGTCGTGTTCGATCCGTCTGTGACATCGTACGATGCGATGCTGAAGCAGTTCTGGGAGGGTCACGATCCCACGCAGGGCATGCGGCAGGGCGCCGACGCAGGCACGCAATATCGATCGGCGATCTACTGCTACACTGACGCGCAGCGTCGCGCAGCCGAGCACTCGCGCGATGAATATCAGAAGCGTCTCACGGCAGCGGGTTTCGGCGCGATCACGACCGAGATCGCACCGGCGCCCGAGTACTATTTCGCCGAGGACTACCACCAGCAGTACCTTGCCAAGAATCCCCGCGGCTATTGCGGCCATGGCGGCACGGGGGTCAGCTGCCCAATAGGCGTAACAGCCGCGACTTAGCGTTGTTTACGTAGAATTTACAGTTCGGAAACCACATCGAAATCGGCGCCACATTAAGTTGAACGCATGAAAACCTTCTCGGGCGTTGCGATTATCGGGTTTGTGGCTGTGTTTGCTGCGACTTGCGGTGGAGGTGGCGAGCCCGCGCCGGCTGGCGGCAGCGCGTCCACATCAGCTCCCGCGGTGATAACCATCGACGGCTCGAGCACGGTTTTTCCGGTCACCGAGGCGGTCGCCGAAGAGTTTCAGAAGCAGAACGCCGGCACACAAGTCACGGTTGGCCGTTCGGGCACCGGCGGCGGCTTTCAGAAGTTCTGCCGGAACGAAACGGCCGTATCCAACGCATCACGCCCGATCGCTGCGGCCGAAATCGACGCGTGCGGCAAGAGCGGAGTCAACTACATCGAGCTGCCGGTCGCCTACGACGGCATGGCGGTTGTGGTGAACACGAAGAACACATGGGCGTCTACGATGACGGTCGCGGAACTCAGAACATTGTGGTCTCCCGAAGCGCAGGGCAAGGTGCTTCGATGGAATCAGGTTCGCCCCAGCTGGCCGAATCAGGAAATCCATCTATTCGGCGCCGGCGTCGATTCCGGCACGTTCGACTATTTCACCGAAGTCATCAACGGCAAGGCGAAGGTGAGCCGTGGCGACTACACATCGAGCGAAGACGACAACATCCTGGTGCAGGGCGTTGCGGGGGATCAGTACGCGCTCGGCTATATGGGCCTGGCGTACTTCGAAGAAAACAAGGATAAGCTGAAGCTCTTGGCTATCGACGATGAGAATCCGGCGAACGGGGAAGGTCCGATTACGCCCTCTGCCGAGTCGGTGAGGAACGGCACCTATCGTCCGCTGTCGCGACCGATCTTCATCTACGTCAATACCGCCGCGATCAGCCGGCCGGAAGTTCAGAAGTTCGTCGAGTACTACGTGACATCTGCGGCACCGCTCGTCTCTGAAGTGGGATACGTCCCCCTCACCGAACGTGAACAGAAACTCGTGCAGCAGCGGCTCGCAGCAAAGACGACCGGCACGATGTTCGATCCATCAACCTCCGCGGATTCGAAGGTCGGTCTCGAGCAGCGCCTGAGCGGACAGGCGAAATGAACAACCGGCAGCGTCGTATCCTGGAGTTCGGCATCGAACGCCTGCTGTTCGCCTGTGCTGCGACGTCGGTGCTTGATCACCGCCGGCATCATCGGCGTGCTGCTCTTCGAAACGCTCGCCTTCCTGCGCGAAGTCTCCATCGTCGAATTCCTTACCGGCACGGAATGGACACCGCTCTTTTCGGAGAAACATTTTGGTGTCCTTCCGCTCGTCGCCGGTACCGCGCTCGTCTCCGCCATAGCAATGGCGGTAGCGCTGCCCACGGGGCTGCTGGCGGCAATCTATCTCAGTGAGTATGCGCCGCGACGACTGCGCCGCATCGTGAAGCCGTTGCTCGAGGTGTTGGCGGGGGTTCCGACGGTCGTCTACGGATATTTTGCGCTTCTGCTGGTGACGCCGCTCCTGCAGCGGTTCATCCCGTCGCTGTCCGGATTCAACGCGCTCGGTCCCGGCATCGTGATGGGCATCATGATCCTCCCGCTCGTGTCGTCGCTCTCCGAGGACGCGCTTCATGCCGTACCGAACGGGTTGCGGGAAGGCGCGTTCGCATTGGGCGCCACACGTATGCAGGCGACGCTCCGCGTCGTGGTGCCGGCCGCATTTTCGGGCATCTCGGCGTCTTTCATTCTCGCCGTGTCTCGCGCCATAGGAGAGACGATGATCGTGGCGGTTGCCGCGGGCCAGCAGCCGCGGCTGACGTCGAATCCGTTGGTCCCGATCGAGACGATGACCGCGTACATCGTCCAGGTGAGCCTCGGCGACACTCCCGCGGGCACCATCGAATATCGCACCATCTTTGCGGTGGGTATGCTGCTCTTCGTCATGACATTCGTCCTCAATCTTGCGAGCAATCGCCTGCGTCGCCGGTTCCGCGAGGAGTACGCGTGATCGAGACCACCGCCGATAAAGTCCGGCGCAGCCCCACGCTGTTTCTGGGACGCCTCGTTGGGGACGTCCTGCTGCAGACGACCGCGATTGTCGTCGTGATTCTCGCGCTGGCCGCACTGGGGGCGCTTCTCTACGACATATTCGCCGACGGGTGGGGCCGTCTCAACTGGCAGTTCCTGACGAGTCTTCCATCGCGGCGTCCGGGAGACGCCGGTATCTATCCGGCGCTGATCGGCTCGATGTACCTCATCACCCTGACTACGATCCTTGCCCTTCCGATCGGCATCGCGGCGGCGATTTATCTCGAGGAGTACGGAAAGGGGAACAGGCTGGCGCGAATCATCGAGATCAACATCGCCAATCTCGCCGGCGTGCCATCGATCATTTATGGGCTGCTCGGCCTGGGTCTTTTCGTGCGCGCGCTGGGATTCGGCCGCAGCGTCATGGCGGGTGCAGCCACGATGGCGCTGCTGGTGCTGCCGATTGTCATTCTGTCGACGCGCGAGGCGCTGAGGACTGTTCCGAAGTCGCTGCGAGAAGGGTCGTACGCGCTCGGAGCGACCAAGTGGCAGACAATCTGGCATCAGGTGCTGCCCAGCGCGATGCCGAGCCTGTTCACGGGCGTCATCCTCGCGCTCTCGCGGGCAATTGGCGAAACGGCGCCCCTCATCACAATCGGAGCGCTCACCTACGTGCCGTTTGCGCCGAACAGCATCTGGTCGCCATTCACTGTGCTCCCGATTCAGATTTTCGATTGGCTGTCCCGTCCGCAGGTTGCGTTCTCGCAGAACGCAGCGGCCGGCATCATAGTGCTGCTGGTGCTGCTGCTGACGATGAATGGCGTCGCGATATTTCTGCGGGATCGTTATCAGCAGCGCAGCAGCTAGCTTCCGTCACCAGCCGACTCGCAAACCAGTCGTCCACGCCACACCTGAATATTCTCCGCCGTCGTTCGCCCGGTCGTTCATATCTGCGAACTGCATGCCGGTCTGCAGCTTGAGCCGGTGACCGTAGAAGTAATAGTTGGCGCCCAGGTACAGCTCGTTGTATTCGTCCCCTGTTCCCGACACGACCCGGCTTTCGTAGGTGGCCAGCCGGATGCCGTTCGGCGCATCGCTCTCGATGAAGGTATACCGCCCGACGATCTGAAACCTGGGGGTCACGTTCATGAAGGGCATGCCTTGAAAGGCCCACATGTCGCTCTGGCCGAGGTAGCCCGCGGCTGCTGAAAGATCCGCGCGGGCGCCCCACCTGGTGTCTTCGAAGCGGAAATTAATCGAGCCGATGTGCTCGAGCTGCCGGGTGAACGTGTTGTCAGGATCGGGGTTCTGATACACATAGTTGCCGGTGAGCAGCGCTTCCCTGGCGCCGAGCTTCGGCCCGAAGTCGTACCCGAGCACGCCGAGCGTCGCGGTGCCCCCGGTGAACTCTCCGAATTCGCGGTTCATTTCGCCCGACGAGTACAAACCGATGCGATATACCCACGGCGCCTGCCTGCCCGACAGGCTCACCCCAGGCAGGTATTCCTGCGGAAACCAGAGATTGTTGGCGAGGTTGCTCCGGTCGATGGTGAGCAGCTCCCGCGAAGAGGTCGCGCCGTCGAGCGTGAACGGAACGCTTTGCTTGCCGACGGTGACGACGATCTGGGGGCTTTTTGTCCACATCAGATAGAAGTCGGTAAACCGCACGTAGAACGGGTCGTGTCGCTGTGGATCCAGCTCGACCTCGCTGTGGAGCGTGAACTTGCGGAACAAAGTGATGCGCGGGCCGACGCGGAGGCGCCGCACATTCCATTCCTCGTGGTCTCCCTGGTCGGCATCGATCGTTGCAAAATCGTAGTGGAACCGTCCGCTCAAGAGCACGCGCTGCACGACAGATTTCGTATCGTCCACGTACCACTGGGTGAAGCCTTCCCAGATTTTGTCGTAAACCGATGGCTCCTTCTTTGCCGCCGCAGTCTGTGCGGAGGCAAGCACCGGCAGAGCCAGCATGAGCATGAGAACAGTCGAGAGTCGTCGTCGCATGGCGAAAAGCCTATGAAGGAACAGTTTCGAGGGGATTTCCGAGGTGTTTCCGTCAGGTTAAAATCCGATTGTTCGAACGCTAAAGATTGTATAAGACCTTTAGAATCTTTTCGATAGGGATGTTTTCAACAGGCCTGTGGAAAATTGTTTACATTTGCGTTGCATCCTACTGGGGTCCATGTTAAATCCGTGTTAACAAACCAATGCGCTTCAAGTGCCTCTCCGGCTGCCTCGGCGTGTTTGCCGTCGGTATGGTGTGCTCGGGAGGGCTTCTGGCGGAGGAACGGGTTCGCGAAACGGTGGGCGGCGTCGATGTGCTTCTGACGACCGCGCCATCGCTGTCAGCATCCGCGCGCGGAGCGATGATCGACGAGGCCGCCGCCATCTGGCGGCACCACGGCGTCGTCCTCGAGTGGCTTCCTGCCACGGCCGTGCGGCCCGTTGCGTCGAATCGCTTGAGAGTGCTCGTCGTCCCGAAGCGGTACGTCAGTGGACAGCGCCGCCGGCCGCATCGCCGTTGGCGAGCTTGTGCGCCCTGCAAACGGACATCCGGTTGCGTTGATCTCTATCGAGAGCGCGCAGCGCTTAATCTCGAGCGTGCCCGGCAGAGCGGGACGCGAGTTGAACGCCATCGAGCAGCAACGCCTCGGCACCGTGCTCGGCCGTGCGCTGGCCCACGAGATTGGCCACTATCTGCTGGATACGCACACGCACGCGCAAAGTGGGCTGATGCGCCCGCATTTCAACGCGCTCGAGTTCACCGACCTGCGCCACGGAACCTTCGCGCTCGACCACGCCGCAGAAGCATGGCTGCGCACGCGCGACGTCGAAAAGTTCGCATACTAGACCGATTTCCACATGTACGTAGTGTCCGCCTTCAGGCGGACCTGTGAAGTCCGGCTGAAGCCAGACACTACTACTACGTGCAAACGAAAACGGCTCTACGCGTCGACTTCCCAGCTCACGGTGTCGCCGACAGCAATAGACCCGCCGTCGAGCACTTCCGCGTAGGCGCCCCCGCTCCAGCGGCGACCCATCGCCTGCTGAAGGCCGGCTGCGGCTTCTTCCATCTGCTCGCACGGGCGTGTCTCGCCGCCGATGCGCAACCTGCAAGCGCCGATGCGCAGCACACGCCCCCGTGTGTTCTCGAAATCGATGGATGAGATGACGAGGTTTGCCCGGCGCGCTTCCGGTCCGAGAGACGCGCCGACTTCTGCCATCAACTCGCGCCAGCGTTGCTCGGAGAGCAGTGTCACCTGACGGCGGCCGCCCCGGTCCGCGTTGCCGATGATGCCGCGTCCGTGCTCGAGGACCGCCGCAAGGCACGAGTCCATGCGCCCGCCATGCGCACGCTTGACGAAGATGGCGATCAGATTCACCGGCTATTGCAGCGTGATCTGCTGTCCAAATGTGCCCCAGGCGCGCGTCAGGTAGTCGCCGAGCGTCAGCGCGAAGATGATCCCCATCCAGTAGAGGCCGGCAATGACGGTGAGCTTGATCAGGCTGGTGCTGTACTTGACGTGCATGAAGTAGAGCACGACGATCAGCGCCTTGAAGCACGCGATGGCGATCGCGGCGACCGTGTTCAAAACGCCAAGGTCGATGTAGGCCACCGCGACGGTGATGCCGGTCAGCACCATGAGGGTCGCGAAGATCGCGTAGTAGATCGTCGTTGGCACGACGTGATGTACGCCGTTCGAGTGCTCAGCCATGGTCGCTACCCGTGCCGCCCTATCAGGTAGAGCAGCGGGAACAGGAATATCCAGACAATGTCGACGAAGTGCCAGTAGAGACCGACGATTTCGACGGGAGAGTAGTATCCGTTGCCGAGCGTCCCGTTGTAGGCCCACACGAGCATCCAGATCATCAGGCCCATGCCGACCACCATGTGAAGCGCGTGCAGGCCTGTCATCATGAAATAGAGCGAAAAGAAAATCTGCGCCTGTCTCGCGTACTGCGCTTCGAACACGAAATGCGGGCCGGGAACGAGGTGCTCATGAAACTTGTGCGAATACTCGACCGCTTTGATACCGAGGAATACGGCACCCAGGATCATCGTCAGCGCGATGAAGATCATGATTCCTTTGCGCGAGTTCAGCTGCGCCGAGTGCACCGCGAGCGCCATCGTCAAACTGCTGCCGATCAGCACGGCGGTGTTGATGGTCCCGAGCGGAATGTCGAGGTGATGGCTCGACGCTGCGAACGCATCCGGGTACCACATGCGGTAGATCGTGTAGACCATGAACAGCGCGCCGAAGAACAGGATTTCGGTCAGGAGGAACACCCACATCCCGAGCGTCGACGCTTCCTGCTGCTGGTCCAGGTTGTCGAAATGGTGGGCGAGCGCCGGATGGTGCGGGTGTGCCGCCTGTGCCGTCATGTCCTTATGCAACGTGCTTCACCACGGGTGATGGGTAGTTGTACGGGCTCTCGGTGACGGTCGGCGTCACCGGGAAATTCTCCGTCGGCGGTGGCGATGTGGTTTCCCATTCGAGGCCGGAGGCGCCCCACGGATTCGCGCCCGCGGGCTTGCCATAGCGCAGCGACCACGCAAAATAGAACATCGGCAGGAGGTATCCGACGCCCAGAATCGACGCGCCCGCCGACGACAGAACGTTCAACACCTGGAACTCCGGCGGATACGCGTGATAACGGCGTGGCATGCCGAGATAGCCGAGCAGGAACTGCGGGAAGAATGTCAGGTTGAACCCGATGAAGATGATGCCGGCCGACAGTTTCGACAACCCCTCGGGATACAGCCGGCCGCTGATCTTCGGCCACCAGTAATGCAAGCCGCCGAGATACCCCATGATCGTGCCGCCGACCATGATGTAGTGGAAGTGCGCGATGATGAAGTACGTATCGGTGACGTGCACGTTCAACCCGATCGCCGCCAGAAACAGGCCCGTCAGGCCGCCGATCGTAAACAACCCGATAAACCCGATGGCGTAGAGCATCGGCGTTTGCCACGACACCGATCCTTTGTACATAGTGGCTGTCCAGTTGAAGACCTTGACGGCCGACGGAATCGCCACCAGGAAGCTCAGCAGCGAAAACACGAGCGACGCGTAGATCGACTGGCCGGCCACGAACATGTGGTGGCCCCACACGAGAAAGCCGAGCACCGCGATGCCAAGGCTGGAAAAAGCCACGAACGTGTACCCGAAGACAGGTTTCCGGCAGAACGCCGCGACCAGTTCGCTGATTACTCCCATCGCCGGCAGGATCATGATGTAGACCGCTGGATGCGAGTAGAACCAGAACAGATGCTGGAAGAGCACAGGGTCGCCGCCGCGCGCAGGATCGAAGAAGCCGAAACTGAACAGCCGCTCAGCGGCGATGAGGAGCGCGGTAATCGCGATGACCGGCGTCCCGAGAATGTTGATGAGGCTCGTCGCGTATGTGGCCCACAGGAAAAGGGGCATCTTGAACCACGTCAGGCCGGGCGCCCGCATGCGGTGAATCGTGACGATGAAATTGAGGCCGGTGAGAATCGATGAAAAACCGGTGATGAAAATGGCGAGCGCGGCAGGGACGACCCGTGTGGTCGAAAACTTCGTGCTCAATGGCGCATACATCGTCCAGCCGGTATCGAGGCCGCCGGTCAGCAGGACGTACACGCCCATGAGCCCGCCCAGCATGTAGATGTACCAGCTCAACAGATTGAGCTTCGGAAACGCGAGATCCTTGGCGCCGATCATGAGCGGCACGAGGAAGTTGCCGAGGATTGCCGGAATCGCGGGAATCAGGAAGAAGAACACCATGACGACGCCGTGCATGGTGAACAGCTGGTTGTACGTGTCGTCGCTCACGAGATCGCCGGCGGGGGTCGCGAGGTCGAGCCTGATGAGAACCGCGAAGGCGCCGCCGACGAAGAAAAAGAAGGTCACCGCGGCGAGGTAGAGCAGCGCGATGCGCTTGTGATCGCGGGTCAGCAGCCACGACGTGATGCCGTAGCCGTCGTTCAGATAGTGTTTGGCCGGAAACTCTGCCTGCATTATGGATTCGCGTTTTCCTGCTGCCGCGGGGCCCCCAACGCGGCACCCGCGTTGGGGTGCCGGGTCGATAGCGACTTGACGTACTCAATCAGCGCAAGCAGCTGTTCTTCGCTGACCAGCCCCTGAAATGCCGGCATCACCGGCTGGTATCCAGCCGTGATTCTTGCGCCCGGCGTGAGAATCGACTCGCGAAGGTAGTTCTCGTCGGCGGTCACGACGCTGCCATCGTGGAGCTGCACCGGATGGCCGAACACGTTCTGCAGCACCGGGCCCCGCCCGCGCGAGTCTGGGCGATGGCAGGTGTTGCACGCAAGGTCTGCGAACAGCTTTTCGCCGGTCGAGGCGAGCGAGCCTTCTGCTTCGCCTCCGCTCAGCCAGGTCTGATATGCGTTCGCTTCCATGACGACGACCTGCCCGATCATGCCGGAGTGCCGCGTGCCGCAGTACTCCGCGCAGAAAATCTGATACGTGCCGGGCCTGGTCGGCTCGAACCAGATCTGGACGAACCGGCCGGGAATGACGTCGGATTTGACGCGCATCGCCGGAATCGAAAAATTGTGGATGACGTCTTCGGACGTCATGATGAGCTTCACCGGCCGCCCGACCGGGACGTGCAGCTCGTTGATTTCCCGCTGCCCGGTCGTATGCTGCACTTTCCACATCCACTGCTTGCCCACGACGTAGATGTTCAGCGTTTCCTGAGGAGGGCTGGCCATCACGAAAAAAACCTTCGCGCCCCAGAAGAAAATGACCAGCGTGATCAGGAACGGGACGAACGTCCACGCGAGCTCGAGCATGAGCCCACCGTGCACCTGCGCGCCTACGTCATCAGCATGCCGGCGGCGAAATTTGACGGCGAAGCTGACAACCATCGTCGCGATGAGGACAGACATCACAACAGACAGACCGACCAGGAAGAAATAGAGTGCGTCGACCTCGCCGGCGATGGTCGATGCGCGCTCGGGGAACAATGGGATGCCGAACATGTCGCTTAACTAACCTGCCTTCGTTCGCGCCTCGTCCAGACGACGATCAGCGTGCCGAGCGACAACACCGTGACGGCGCCCGCGAGCTGCACGACACGCATGATCGCGAGGCTGTATCTGCCGCTGGCGATGTCGTAGTGATAGCAGTAGAGCAGTGCCTTCTTGATCGGCGAGCTGATCTGGCCTTCAGAGGCGTCGAGCACAGCGAGCCGCAGGTCGCGCGGTCCGTAATCGATGCCGAACAGGTAACGGGCCACTCTCCCTTTCGGCGTGGCGATGACGATGCCGGCAGGATGCGCGAACTGCTGAGTCGAGGCATCCCAGGTATAGCGGAAGCCGGCGGCCTTCGTCAGTCGTTGGATGTTCGTCTCCGTTCCCGTCAGGTAGTGCCAGCCCTTCGCAATCGAGGGTTTGCCCGAACGCTCGACGTAATGCGCCTTCTTCTCGAACGCCAGCGCCGGCGTCTCGCGGGCGTCGATGCTGACGTTGACGACCTCGAAGTCTTTGCCTGGATCCTCCGACAGCACGCTGAGCGTCGCCGCGAGGCTGCTGAGACTCTGGAGGCAGAGCATCGGGCAGCCGTAATAGACGAACGCCAGCACGACGGGACGTTCGCCGAAGTAATCGCCGATTTTGACCGTACGGCCGTGTTCGTCCTTGAACTCGACGTCGAGCGGCAGCATCTGATCGAGGTGCTGATCGAACCCGACCTGTCTGAGCTGGGCCGGCACTTCGGCTGCCGGCGCACCAGGCTGAGCGAAGGCCGTTGAAGCGATGAACAACAACGGTAGAGTCCGCCTTAAGGCGGACCCTACGAGGGGTATCTTCATTTTGCGGCCTCGCGAATCGGTAATCCCTGCTCGACCACCATCCTCATGGCTTCTTCGATGGGGATGCGCGCCACGCCGGCTTCCTTGTTCACCCAGCCGTACCCTTCGAGCAGCGCCTTTTGCTTCGCGCGAAGTTCCTGCAACTCGTGCTGCGGGTTTTCCTGAAACCGGGGAGTCGGCGGAAGGCGATCTTGCTGACCCGCGGCCATCGGATATGCCTGCGTCTGGGCACGATCGTGCTGCCCCTCGTACACGCCAAGGAGCCACCAGAGAAACAGGTGGACGATCGCAGCAAGGACGAAGAGGCCGACGCCGTAGCGGATGATGGCGCCGACGTTGACGTCGCTTTCTTCGTGCACGACTCCGACGTTGTCCTGATCACGCAATTCGGACATGCTTCAGCGCCTCGCGGAATTCAGGGTCGTGCAGCGGCAGCAGTGCGCGCCCGCGCAGCTGATAGGCGAAATAGCCGAGCCAGATCGCGGCGAGCGAAATCGGCAGCGCCACGTCGAGCCAGTGGACATGGGGTTCGCCGCCGTGCGCGAAGGCCGGCGCGCTCAGCCAGTACAAATCGACGAACCGCATCACGAGAATGAGCGCCGCCACCTTCGACACCATTGCCGCGTTGCGCTTGATGGCTCGATGGAGGAGCACCATGAAGGGAACGGCGAAGTGAAAAACGACGAGAGCAAGGGCCATGTACTGCCAGCCGTGCCCCGTGCGATGGAGGTACCACTCCGTCTCTTCAGGGATGTTCGCGGCCCAGATGATCAGGTACTGCGAGAACCCGAAGTAGGTCCACAGCATCGTAAATCCCATCATCAGGTTGCCGAGGTCGTGAAAGTGATCGGCGGTGATCAACTCGTTGAACGGCGCGCGTCGCGCGAGCCACGCCAGGACGACAATCGAAAACGCCATCGCCGAGAGTGCCTGCCCGCCCATGATGAGCACGCCGTAGATCGTCGAGAACCAGTGCGGCTCGAGCGACATCAGCCAGTCGAATGCCGCGAAGGTGATCGTCAGACCGTACGCGAGCAGTCCGCCCGCGCTGAGAACTTGCATCTTTTTAGGGATCGTCGGATCGCCCGTCTCGTCCTGCTCGAGCGACCATTTGTTGAGCAGAAAGGCGATGACGTTCCACACGGCAAAATAGGCGACCGCGCGCGCCAGGAAGAATGGAACGTTGAGGTACGGCTGCTTCCACTGCAGGATCGGGTCGTCGGCGACGTGTGCGGCGTCGGCCCACGGATAGAGCGAGTGCAATCCGAGTGCGATCGGAATGAAGAGGACCGTCAGCAGGGGGAGCGTCCTCGTTGCGGCGCCGAGGATGCGTCGAATGACCACTCCCCATGCGCCGCCCGATACCTGGTGCACCATCGCAAGGCCCAGCGAGCCGAGCGTGATCGACAGCATCCACATGTAGGCGGGAAGGAACGAGCGCACGAACTGCGCCGGATCCATCACAAGACCGATCGCGCACACGAGTGCGCCGATGCCGCCCGCGATGAGCAGCTTCGACTGCAGCTTCTCGAGCTCGGGAACGAGCTCGGCGCCGATTTCTCGTAATTTCACGCTCACTTCAACCGCCCCTGCGCGTCCGGCGGCAGTTGCGCCACGCTCGCGTTCTGGCTGAGCTGCAGCGCCCGCATGTAGGCGGCGATGGCCCAGCGATCGCGGACTGGAATCTGGACCGCATAGTCGGGCATCGCGCCGAAGCCGTTCGTGATCACGTCGTACAAGTGCCCTGGCGCCGCCTGCCGGAGGCGATCCATATGAAACGATGGCGGACGGCGGTAGCCGCGCTGCACGACCATCCCGTCGCCTTCGCCGGTCAGGCCGTGGCACGGGGAACAGAAGATGTCGTAGCGCTCGCGGCCCCGCCGCATCGCGGCATCATCGATGGCGAACGGGAATACGGTCGCTGGCTGCCCGGCGACGCGGCCCGTATACATCAGCTCGTCCTCGTTCAGGTGCCCCTGTGCGATCGTGCCTTCCACGAGCGGACGCGCGGAGCGCCGATCGGCGAAGAAATCGGACGGCTCGTGGGCCGTGAACTTCGGCTGGTCGTGCATATCCTGCCTACAGGCCGCGCACGTCAGCACGACCAGCAACGCGGTTGCTAATCCCCAATCCCTAATCCCAAATCCCTGCCTAGTCTTCAACGGTAGTGACCTCACGAGCGCCCAACGTTTCCAGAAACTGCTTCGTAGATTCAATGTTGAACTTCGGATCCCGCGACTCGATGCACAAGAAGAACCTGTTGCGGCTCGCGAGCGCGAAACGCGGAACGTTGAACACCGGATGAAACGGCTGCGGCAGCCCGTTCAGCGCGAGCATGCCGAGCACCGTCGTCAACGCAGCCGCAAGAATCGTCGTCTCGAACGTGACGGGAATGAACATCGGCCAGCTGTGCAGCGGGCGGCCGCCGACGTTCAACGGATACGCTATCGTAGAGACGTAGTACTGCAGGCCATAGCCGCCGAGGCCGCCGAGGATGCCCCCCGCCAGCACGAGTTTCGGCAGCCGGTTGTCGTGCATGTGCAGCGCGTCGTGCAGTTCTTCGATTGGCACCGGCGAGTACGCGTCCATCTTGCGATAGCCTTCGTGATGCGCACGACGGGCGGCCTCGACGAGCGCATGCGAGGTCTCGAATTCCGCCATCAAACCGTAAATTGCCGGGCGTCCGGAGGCCTTCATCGAGACCCTCCGTGGTCCGCCTGAAGGCGGACACTACCGCTATCGCCTGTTCCAGTAGTGTCCGGCTTCAGCCGGACCGGCGCCGCATCGGGCACCAGCGTGCGCATCTCGAAGATGGAGATCATCGGCAGGAAACGCAGGAAGAGGAACAGCAGCGCGAGGAACAAGCCGATCGTGCCGATGTATAAACCCCAGTCCCAAACCGTCGGCGAATAGCGGCCCCAAGACGAGGGTAGGAAGTCGCGATGCAGCGACGTGACGACGATGACGAAGCGCTCGAGCCACATGCCGACGTTGACAATGAGCGAAATGACGAAGAGCAGCACCACGTTCATGCGAATCTTCTTGATCCACAGCAGCTGCGGTGTAAGGCCGTTGCAGAGAATCAGCGCCCAGTAGAACTGCCCGTACGGTCCGCTCATGCGGTTGCGCATCATGTACATCTCGTACGTGTTGGCGCTGTACCAGGCCATGAACGCCTCGATCATGTAGCCATAGGCGACGATGAGGCCCGTCACGAGCAGGATCTTCGCCATGTTGTTCAGGTGGCGCTCGGTGATGAAGTCCTGCAGCCCATAGATCGCTCGAATGGGAATCGCGAGCGTCAGCACCATCGCGAACCCCGAGTAGATGGCGCCCGCGACGAAGTACGGCGGGAAGATCGTGGCGTGCCATCCGGGGACGACGGAGACCGCGAAGTCGAAGCTCACGATCGTGTGCACCGACACGACGAGCGGTGTCGCGAGCCCGGCGAGCAGCAGATATGCTGTCTCGTAGCGGTGCCAGTGATGGGCCGAGCCGCGCCATCCCATCGCCAGCGCGCCGTATATCACGCGTCCGACCTTCGATTCCGAGCGGTCGCGCAGCGTTGCGAGGTCGGGAATCAATCCCACAAACCAGAACAGCAGCGAGACGGTCGCGTACGTCGAGACCGCAAACACGTCCCAGATCAGCGGGCTGCGGAACTGCGGCCACACGTCCATCGTGTTCGGATACGGGAAGAGCCAGTAGATGGCAAGCCACGGCCGCCCGGTGTGGAGAATTGGAAATATCGCCGCGCAGGCCACGGCGAACAGCGTCATCGCCTCCGCAAACCTGTTGATGGACGTCCGCCATGTCTGTTTGAACAGCAGCAGGATGGCCGAGATGAGCGTACCGGCGTGGCCGATGCCGATCCACCACACAAAATTGATAATGGCGAATCCCCACCCCACCGGCATGTTGATCCCCCACACGCCCGTGCCCACGAACAGCAGATAAGCGATCGACATCATCAGCACGTTCACGAGCCCGAACGCGATGGCGAACCCGAACCACCATCCGAGCGTTGTCCTGCGCGTGAGTACGATCGCGCTGATCTTGTCGGTGACGGTCGCGAACGTGTGGCCGGGCGCGATGACCGGCGGCGGAACGCGGCCCGCACCGGCTACCGGCGCCTGCGCCTCCTGCGAGGTGGGAGAGTCCGGCATCGGCGTCATTTCAGTTTCGGGTTCGACTCGGTGATGGCGGCGAGATACGTCGTTCTCGGCCTCGTGTTCAGCTCGTGCAGCAGGGCGAATTCGCGCTGCTCGGACTTCAGCTGCGACACGCGGCTGTCGGGATCGTTCAGATCCCCGAACACAATGGCCTCGGCAGGACAGATCGACTGGCACGCGGTCTTTACTTCGCCGTCCCGGATGCGCCGGCCCTCCTTTTCAGAGTCGATGCGCGCAGCGCTGATGCGTTGCACGCAGTAGGTGCACTTCTCCATGACGCCGCGGCTGCGCACCGTCACGTCCGGGTTGCGTCCGATCGCCAGGCTCGGCGTCTCCCAGTCCTGGTATTGCAGGAAGTTGAAGCGACGCACTTTGTACGGGCAGTTGTTCGAGCAGTAGCGCGTGCCGACGCAGCGGTTGTAGACCATGTCGTTGAGGCCCTCGCTGCTGTGCACCGTTGCACCGACCGGGCACACGGGCTCGCACGGCGCGGTTTCGCAGTGCATGCACGGAACCGGCTGGAAGTAGGTCTTCGGATTTTCGACTTCACCCTGATGGTAGGTGTCTACGCGCAGCCAGTGCATTTCGCGGCCGCGCATCACTTCCTCTTTGCCGATGACGGGGATGTTGTTCTCCGCCTGGCATGCGATGACGCACGCGTTGCACCCGTTGCATGCGTTGAGATCGATCGACATGCCCCACTTGTAGCCGCCGGCTTTTTCCTGCTCGTCGGTGAGAGACGGCCATAGCGACGGCAGCTCGTGCTGGTCTTTCTTCAGCGATGTCAGTTCGGTGCGGGAAACGGCACGGACGAGGTCGCGCCCTTCCATCAGGTGGTGATACTGCACGCACGCGAGCGGAAACGAATCACCTGTCAGCGCGATCTGCGCGCCGGTTCCAAACCCCAGTGCGTCCCACGTTCGCAACGCGCCCGCGTTGAATCCGCGCCCGGCTCCGACCTGACCGGTGCGCGCTCGCCCGTAACCAAGGTGCAGAGTCGCCGTGTCATCCGGATGACCTGCGACGGGGAACATGGGGCCTCGCACGGTTCGCCCTCGATAACGAATCTCGACAACCGAACCATGAATCTGGCCGCGCTCGCCGCCCGTAAAGTCCGGACGCGCCGTCCCGCCGATCCGCGCCAGCGTCGCCGGGCTGACGAGGACCGCGTTATCCCACGTGAGGTGCGTCAGCGGTTTCGGCAGCTCCTGGAGCCAGCCGTTGTTGTTGAAACGGCCGTCCAGAATCGTGGGGTCGGTTCTGAACGCGATCTCGATGCCGCTCTCGGCCGTTGGAACCGCGGCGAATGCTGCGATCGCCCTCGCCGGTGTGATTGTGCGCGTCGGCAAAGCGGTGTTCGCCATCACGCCGTCATGCACCGTCTTGCGCCAGAATTTCTCGAAGTCTTCGCTTGCACCCCTCGCACCCAGCGCACCCAGCGCCCCTAGCGCACCCAGCGCCCTGCTGGCGCACCCAGCGCACCTAGCTCCCCTGGCGCCCCCAGTCGTGCCTGCCAGAATTCCCGCACGATCTGATATCCCGATCGCTCCGGCCGATCGGTCAGCGTCGCGAGCACTTCGTGTGCGGAGCGTCCGCCGTAGAGCGGCGCGATAAGCGGCTGCACTATCGACACCGTGCCGTCGAATGCGCGCGCGTCGCTCCATGCTTCGAGGAAGTGCGCCTCGGGAATCTGCCAGTGGGAGACAGCCGACGTCTCGTTCGCGTGCGAGCTCAGATGCACGCGCATCCGCACCTTGTTCATCTCGTCGCCGAACTGCAAATCTGCAGGCGCCGTGTAAACAGGGTTGCCGCCGATGACCAGAAGCGTGTCGACCTGACCGGCCGCCATCGCGGCCGCAAGCGCGCGAATGGACAGCAGCTGATCGACCGGGTGCGGCTCCACCGAATCCGTATAGAGAACCGTCTGCCCGGCGTTGCCGAGCGCCGCGTTCATCGCGTGCGCGAGGGCATGCACGACCGGCGGCTGACCTTCGCCCGCGACGACGATGCTCGAGCCGCGATTCGCGGCGAGATCCTCGCGAACAGCAGAGAGCCATGACTGGGCCCCTTCGGGAAGCTCGCCGCCGCGATTGACGCCCGCGACGCCGACGTCGGCGGCCAGCGCGCGCGCCAGCAGCTCTATCTGGCTCGGCTTCAGTGGAAGGCGATGATCAGCCTTTGCGCCCGTCGTCGACGGCATCGTCTCTGCCGCGTACAACCGGCAACCCGCGCCCTCGGGCCGGCGTCGCGCGGCGAATTGTCGCGTGTAGCGGAGATGAGCTGGGCCGCAGCTGAAAAAGTCGGAGTCGAGCGACACGATTATGGCTGCGCGTTCGACGTTGTAATGCACCGACACATCGCTGCCGGCCGCCATACGCAACCCCGCGGCTTCGTTTATCTCGCTGCAGGGATCCCATTGATGCCACATCGCAGCGGGGAAGCGCGCGAGGATCTCTTCAATCTGCGCTGCAAGCGTCGGCGACGAGATCGTCTCGGTCAGGATGCGAAGGCCGGCGCCCTTATTTGCCTGTTGCAGCATCGAGGCCGTGCGCATCGCGCCGATGAACGCCGACCAGGGGAAGATCTCGCCCACGTGCGTCAGCGTTCGCATGCGGTCGGGATCGTAGAGATCGAGCAGCGCCGCCTGGCCGAACACATCCGTCGCGCCGAGGCTGGCGGAGTGCGAGGGGTTGCCTTCAATCTTGGTCGGGCGTCCTTCGTGGCTTTCGACGAGCAGCCCGGTTGCACGCCCACCCAGCGTCATCGCGGTTGCATAGAAAAGCGGTTTCCCGGGGATGACATTTTCGGGCTGCCGCACGTACGGCAGAATCTGCTCGGGCGGCTGGCGCGTGCAGCCCGCCATGCCGGCGAGCGCGAGCGACGCTCCCATCAACTTCAGGAACGACCGGCGCTCGACCGCATCGAGCGGCTCGGGCAGGCGAGACGCGAACTCGTCGCCGACGAGCTCGTCGAGGTTGGCGCCCTGTTTTTCTTCGAGCGTCCGCCAGAACTCCGGCGCGCTACGGGCTTGTCCTGAGGAGCCGAAGGGCTTCATCGGTGACATGCGTTACAGTCCGTCATCTTCCGGATGCGATTTTCCGCAACGAGCCTGCGTCCCAGCTCGAGCTGGTTGGCGGGCGGCTCGTAGTTCATATTGAAGACCTCTTCGCGCGGCCGCACGTACCGTTCCGGATGCCTGTGGCAGTCGAGGCACCATTCCATCTGCAGCGAGTTCTGCTTGCGCATCAACGGCATCTTGTCGACAGGGCCGTGGCAGGTCGCGCACCCCACCCCTTTTGCGACGTGGATGCTGTGGTCGAAGTAGGCGAAATCGGGCAGATCGTGGACGCGTGTCCACGGAATCGAGCGATCCGTGCGGAAGCTCTCGCGCACCGGTTCGAGGAACGCCGCGTCGGCGAAGATCTGCGAATGACAGTTCATGCAGACTTTCGTCGCCGGAATGCCCGCGAAGCTCGACGTCTCTACGGTGGTGTGACAGTAGCGGCAGTCGATGCCGTTGCCGGCGACATGGCGCTCGTGGCTGAACTGAATGGGCTGCTCGCGCGCCACGTTGACTTGCGTGACCCACGGAGATCGATCGATCTGATAGGCGAGGTAGAGAAGCCCGGCGACGAAGAAGAGCGCACCGAAGATGCTGACCCTGGCTATCGTGTTCGCGCTACGATGAAAAATCTGCGGCATATCCCCGACGAGCGTCTCCACGGCAGCATATCACGCACGTCACCGATAAAATGATGGATCGCGAACTTAGCGGGGCCTGTGTCTGAAATGAAGACGCAATGGTTCCCCGGGCCAGTCATCCGGGCCATTGTTTCGCCGCACAGAGCGACAGTCCTGTCGCAACAGACGTCAGCTCGTGGCCACCGGTGATTTTCTCTGGTCCGAATCGCTCGACAAAGATCTGGCGCACGGCGGGAACGAACGACGACCCGCCCGTGAGAAAGACGTGGTCGATATCGCGCGCAGAGACGCCTGTCGCGCCCATCAGCCTGTCGACGCATCCCGCCATCGACGCCACTTCCGGCGCGATCCATTTCTCGAACTCCAGCCGCGTCACCTTTCTGGCAATCGACACCGGCTCGCAGTGAAACTCGAACTGCGTTTCCGTACTGACCGACAGGTCGAATTTGGCCCTGCGCACGGACTCGTGCAGCCGATATCCCATCTCGCTCTTTATCAGGTGTACGAACGCCTCCAGTCGTTCGGGAATCAGCGCGCTTCGTCGAAGCTGCTCGAGCATCTCGAGATTCTTCGCGGTATTGAGAAACGACAAATGATGCCAGCGCTCGAGCCGTTCGTATGGCCAGCTCGGGATCGGCAGAAACTTTGCGGGTGGCGAGAAATACTCTGATCCCAGCCCCAACCGGGGCGCGACGAGCTTTCGGATAATTTGCTTGTCGAACGCGTCGCCGGCAACCGCGACGCCGTCGGTGCCCACGATGTCTTCGCGAGCGCGCTCGCGGCGGCGCTCGGTCGGACCGACGCGCAGTATGGAGAAGTCGCTCGTGCCGCCGCCGAAGTCTCCAATCAGGATGAGCTCGTCGCGATCGAGCGTCTGCTCGTAGCTGTAAGCGGCGGCGACCGGCTCGTATTCGAACACGATTTCCGTGAACCCGCACTGCGCGATCGCATTGCGCAGACGTCCCAGCGCGAAGTCGTTGTCTTCGTGATTCTGCGCGTTGGAAAAATTCACCGGTCGGCCGACGACGACGCGTGAAGGGATGGGCGCCAGACCGCGGGCATCCGATCAGCAGGTGGCGGGCGATGAGCGCGATCATGTCTTCGAGGCTGTAATGCTTCGAGAACACGCCGGTGCCGTCGAACCGCCGATCGGCGAGATAGGCCTTCAGCGACTGAATCAGCCGCCCTCTGTCTTCAGCGTCGAGATAGTTCTGCAGCGCTCGAGGGCCCGCGGCCGACGTAAGCCGCGTCAGCGTGCCTTCTTTGCGGCGCTCGAAATAAAGAACCGACGGGAAGGTGTGGGTGGCGCCGCTCGCAGAAGGAAATTCAGCAAGCGTGGGTTGCGAGCCCACGAGCGTGGCGATGGCGCTGTTCGTCGTGCCGAAATCGAGGCCGACAGAACCCGACGGCGTAAGCTTTATCCGCTGCATGTTCCTTTCCATGCGACACCGCAGAGTCGCTGAGACGCCGAGATCCGAATGAAATAAACTGCGTCTCTGCGTTTCTGCGGTGAGACATAGAGATCACTTGACCGCTATCAGGCGCATAGGGGCGGGAATTATGGCATGAACCGGCGTGGGCGTATCATGTGCGCATGCGCATCATTCTTCTTACCGGATTCGTCGCTCTCTCGGTGATCGCGGGCGTGCCGCTCGCGGCGCAGCAGCCCAGTGCGCCGAATACTCTCACGGCAGCCGAGCAGAAGGAAGGCTTCGAACTGCTCTTCGACGGCAAGAGCCTGGACAAGTTCATCGTCCCGCCGGATCAGGCGAAGGTCTGGAGAGTCGTGAGCGGCGTCATTCGCAACGAGCAGGCCGCGCCCGGCGCGACCATCCTCACGAAGGAAGATTTCGGAAATTTCGTGCTGAGAGCCGAGTTCCGCGCGCATCCTGGCGTGAACTCCGCGCTGATGCTGAGGCAGGGCCGGCCGCAACCGGCCGGCTACGAACTGCAGATTCGAGACAAGCTGCTCACCGATCGCACCGGCGGCAGCTACCTGACCGGCAGCATCGTGAACGTGCAGAACGCGCCCGAGGGCACCGCGATCGTTCCGGGTCAGTGGAACACATTCGAGGCGACGTTGACCGGCGATCACATCGTCGTGCTCTACAACGGCGCCAAGGTCGTCGACGTGCGCGATTCGCGAAGAGCGACGGGCGCAATCGGCCTGCAGTCCGCACATCCGGAAGATCCTGCCGGCGCGTTCATCGAGTTCAGGAATCTTCGAATCAAGCGCCTGAAATAACTTTCTGGAGGCTGGGATGGCTGCGTCTCGTCGAGCGCTCTTCGGTGTGGCACTCATCGCGGCGTGTAGTGCCGTTGCGGTCGCGCAAAATTCACCGCCGATTCTGCAGGAGCCGCAGACCATTCCGCTATGGGACGGAAAGGCTCCCGGTGCTGTGGGCGACGCGCCCGAGGATATTCCGACCCTCACGATCTACATGCCACCGAACACGACTGGGCCGATGACGGCTGTGATCGTAGCTCCAGGCGGCGGCTATCGTACGTTGTCCATGAACAAGGAAGGGCGCCTCCCTGCGAACTACCTGAACTCGCTGGGAATCGCGGCGTTCGTGCTGAAGTACCGGCTCGGACCGAAATACCGGCATCCGATCGAGCTCGGCGACATGCAGCGCGCCATACGGACCGTTCGCTCGCGCGCGGCCGAATGGCGCCTCGCGCCCGACCGCATCGGCGTCATGGGTTTTTCCGCGGGCGGGCACCTGGCGTCGCACGCCTCCACTCAATTCGATCGCGGCAGCGCGACCCCGATAGATCCGATCGATCGCGCGAGCAGCCGGCCTGATTTCGCCATCCTCGGATACCCCGTGATCACGTTGACGGAGGCGTGGACGCATCAAGGCTCGCGCACCATGCTGCTCGGAGAAAAAGCCGATGCCGATCTCGCGCGGGGTCTTTCTACAGATACGCGCGTGACGCCGGAGACTCCGCCGACGTTCCTGTTCCATACCAATGCAGACACGGCCGTTCCCGTCGAAAACAGCGTCCACTACTTTCTTGCGCTGCGAAAGGCGGCGGTGCCCGCAGAAATGCACATCTTCAAAGAGGGTCCGCACGGAGTCGGCATGCCGATGAACGACACTGTCTTGTCGGAATGGCCGAAAGTGCTGGCGAACTGGATGCGCGCCAGCGGCTTTCTGTAACTGTACAAGCGATCCAAAAATCAGTAGGAACTCCCACCGAGTTTCGTTGACGCAGCCGGGCGCGTGTGCCAGCATGTGCCCACATTCATTCGCCTTTTTTTGGAGGAAACATGAGCCTCAATCGCTTGACGGCGTCGTTCATGACGGCTGTCGTTTTCGCCCTGCCTTTCGTGGCGTTTGCTCAGACAGAACGCGGCACCATCACCGGCGTCGTCATGGATTCGTCGAAGGCTGCGGTGCCCGGTGCGTCGATCACGGTCGTCAACGTCGCCACGAACGCTGCGACCAACGTCGTGTCGTCCGAATCGGGCACTTACAGTGCGGCGAACCTGCCACCCGGCACGTACCGCATCGAAGCGACGCTGCAGGGATTTCAGACCTCGAAAGTGGAGGGCGTCACCCTGAATGCGGGCACGACGGCTCGCGTCGACGTGACGCTGAGCCTCGGATCGGTCAGCGAGTCGGTGCTCGTCGTTGCGGAGAATGCCGTCGTGCAGACCGAAGATGCGAAGGTCGCGACGACGGTGTCGAACCGACTGATCGATGAATTGCCGCTTGTTGTCGGCGGCGCGATGCGCAGCCCGTTCGATCTGCTCACGACCGTTCCCGAAGCTCGCGGCAGCGGCAACAGCACATCGCTCGGCGGCGGACAGGGCGGTGCGTTCGGCGCAACGCTCGACGGCATCTCGGTCAACACCAATCGTCAGGCCGACACGGCCGAGACCGCATTCCTGACGCCGTCGCTCGAGGCGATTACGGAGTTCCAGGTCGAGACCAACGGCTTCAAGCCCGAGTTCGGTCAGGCGGCCGGTGGCAGCATCACGTTCGCGTCGAAATCGGGCACGAACAACCTGTCTGGCTCGGCCTACGGCTTCTTCCGCCACGACGCGCTCGACACGAAGGGATTCTTCGAGGCGACCAAAGGCATCTACAAGCAGAGCGACGTCGGTGGGTCGTTTGGCGGGCCGCTGTCCATTCCCAACCTGTACAGCGGACGGAACCGCACGTTCTTTTTCGCATCGTACGAAGGGTTCTACAACAAGCAGGGCAGCAACGCGGCGTTCCGCAGCGTGCCGACTCCGGAGATGTGGGATGGCGATTTCTCGAACTGGGTCAACGCCAGCGGCCAACGAATCACGATTTACGATCCGGCGACGCAGCGAGTCGGTCCTACCGGCGCACTCGTCCGAGATCCGTTCCCGAACAACAGGATTCCAGTCGAGCGGTTCAGCCAGACCGCGAAAAACTATATCGCCATGGCGCGATCGGTGCTCGTGCCCAACCAGGGCGGCGCTCCGGGAACATTCGGCTACGTGAACAACAACTACGTCTCCGAGGACCGAAGCACGATCGAGACGACGAACAAGTACAGTTTGAAGATCGACCACACGCTCAACAACACGAACCGCGTGGCGTACATGTTCAACCGTACGGCCAATGAACTGAAGCCGGGGCCGAACGGCGCGACCGGCCTGCCGGCGCCGTTCAGCGAATTTCAGACGAACACGTTCGACGGAGATTTGCACCGCGGATCGTGGGATTGGGTCGGCTCTCACATGGTGAACCACCTGACCGTCGGCGCAAACACGTTCAACAAGAACGCGTTCTCGCCAAACGTCGATCAGGGCTGGGCGAGCCAGGTGTGCATCAAGAATGCCGTCGATTGCGACCAGAACATGGGGATCATCTCCTTTTCGGAGTTCTCCACGTGGGGCGGCTCATCGTACAACGGCACGAAGCAGCCCCGCTTCACGGTCAAGGATGACGTGACGTTCATCAAGGGCTCGCACACGATGAAGACCGGCTTCACGTACGACCGGCAGCAGGCAAACGGCTTCGGCCAGCAGGACTACGGCGGCAGGGCCGGATTCGACTTCAAGCACACGGGCGTGCCGGGCGTCACGAATTTCGCTACAGCAGGCGGCAGCTCGTTCGCGTCGTTCCTGCTCGGTCATGCCAACTCCGGCCGAACCGAGACGATCCGCTACCTGCAGCAGATATATCCGTACTATGGGTTCTACGCGCAGGACGACTGGCGCTTGAACGATAAGTTCGTGTTGAACTACGGCGTGCGCTACGAGTTTACGAAGCCGCCCGTCGCGGGCGGCGATCAGTACTCGGAGCTGGATCCCGCCTTGGCGAATCCGGGCGTCAACGGCTATCCTGGCGCTTTGATCTTCGCCGGCGAGGGCGAAGGGCGCGAAGGAGTGCGAAGCCTTATCCCCGGGTACTACGGATCGTGGGCGCCGCGGGTGAGCGGGGCATACGCGATCAACGAGAAGACGACAATTCGCGGCGGCGTCGGCCGATCGTATGGCCGCGTGACCGTCATCTCCGGCACGAGCCATTTCGCAGGGTTCATCGGCCAGTATCCCTTCAACAATACGGATTCGGGCGTGACGCCCACATTTCTGCTGGATCAGGGACTCCCGGCGTATCCACTGCCGCCGCAAATCAATCCGGCGTTCTCCAACAACAGCGACATCGACTACTGGAATGGCGATGCGGCGATGCGTCCCGCGACGTATGACACGTGGACCATTTCGATGCAGCGTGAAGTGCGACGAGGCATGACGGTCGAAGTGGACTACAACGGATCGAAAGGCACGAACCTCCAGGCGAATCTGCTCAATATGAATCAGGTCCCTCTGTCGGTGATGAACGACCTGATCGCGAGGCTGGGAACGCAGGCGGCGAATACGCTGATGAGCCAGCCGGCGAATTCGCCGGCCGCCGTGGCCGCAGGCATCAAGATTCCTTACGCGAACTTCACAAACCCCTCGATTCAGTTGAATCGAAACGTCGCGCAGGCTCTGCGGGCGTTTCCGCAGTACAACAACATCAACACGACGAACGGCGGCGGCGACAAGACCGGCAGATCCATGTATCACGCGGGCGTGCTGAAGGTGACGCAGCGGATGACCGGCGGATTCATGTTCCAGGGTAGCTACACGTATTCGAAGCTGATGACCAATGCCGATGCGTTCAGCGGCAGTACCGGTTCGATGGACACAGCGCAGCCCGACCTCGAGTACTCGATCGGGCGCTTCGATCAGACGCACAGCATCAAGCTGAACACGGTGCTCGAACTGCCGTGGGGTCCAGGCAAGCCATGGCTCAACAGCGGCGGCGCGATGAGCCACATTCTCGGGGGATGGCGGATTGCGGCCGTCCAGAGTTATGTGAGCGGGCTGCCCATTGGCGTGACCACGGCGGCACCGCTGCTGATTTTCAACGGCACCAACCGGCCGAACGTGACCGGCGAGGACTGGCGTGCTCCGATCGCCGGAGACGAGTTCGATCCACGCGTCGATCGTTTCCTGAATCGAGCGGCGTTCGTGCAGCCGGTCGGGCAACTCGGGGACGCGCCCCGCATCAACGGCGATGTGCGGCGGTTCTGGAATCTCTCCGAGAACATCAGCGTGGCGAAGACCATCGGGATGACCGATGCACTGCGCATGGACGTCCGCATCGAGGCGTTCAATCTGCTCAACCGGACCGTATGGGGCGCGCCGAACACGGACTTCACCAACAACAACTTCGGCATGATCACCAGCACGGCCAATTCGCCGCGTCAGATGCAGTTGGGGTTGAAGTTGTACTGGTAGGTGTCGTCTCGATGTAGTGTCTGGCTTCAGCCAGACCGTGTGCGGTCCGCCTGAAGGCGGACACTACCGCAACTCTAGGCCAGACGAAACGGCGCGGCTTCGGCTGCGCCGTTCGTTTGTACGGCGACGACGGTGTTCTTCCCGCGCCGCTTGGCTTCGTACATGGCCTCGTCGGCGTCGTGGAGCATCGTGCGCGCGTCACCACGCGCCCGCGCGTCTTCACAGTCGAGGGTGGCGATGCCGATAGATGCGGTCATCGGCCAATCGGCGATGTGGTGAGCGATGCTGCCGCGGATACGCTCTGCGCACGCGACGGCTTCATCCCTCCTCGTATTCGGCGCGAGAACGGTGAATTCATCGCCGCCCCAGCGGGCGCCCGTGTCGGTCGCGCGCAGCTCGGCGCGGATGACGCGGGCGACCTCGCGCAACGCCTGGCTTCCGGCCCGGTGGCCGTACCGATCGTTGATGCCCTTCAGGCCATCGACATCGAGGAAGAGCACACTGAGCGGTTCGCGGTAGCGCTTCGCGCGCCTGATCTCGGCACGCAGGCGCGACGCAAACCCGCGAGCGTTCAACAGATGAGTGAGCGAATCGGTTTCGGACAGCTCGGCAAGCTGGTCGGCGTGCCGTCCGAGAACGTAACCGAAGAGTGCAAAAATGAGCGCCGTCGCGCCGCCGATGTACATGTAGGCGGTGCGGTCGGACGCAATCTCGTTGCGCACTCGGCGCAACGACATCTCGTCTTCGCGGCGCGCCAGGCGTATCCCAAGCAGCCCTGCAGGCGCTCCGGATGAGAGCACGCCTGCCGTCAACGCATACGAAAATCGTCTCCGCATACCCATACTCTTACACTATAGCAAGCCCCCACCCTGTTCGGTCGCCCCGCTGATGGAGTGTGCAGCTCGTGCCGATACCACTCAGTAATGGTAGCGGTCGCTCTCATCGCCGGGTCGATGACCCTCGGAGTGGCACTTTCGCTCGCGACACTCACAATGGTCTTTCGCATCGCGGAATACACCCGATCGTTCATGACGCGAGGCTAGGCGATGCCAAATCCCGGCCAGTAGGCGGCCAGCGCGTATCCCAGCAGCGCGATAACGACCCAGAGCAGGGCCGCCAGCCAGGCCCCGCGCGAAAACATTGTCTTCAGATTCACCCCGTACCCTGCGGCGACCGCGGGACCGCCCGCCGAAGAGGGCAGCATCAAGCCGCAGTTGCCCGCGACCGCCACAATGTACACGAACGGTATGGGGTTCATTCCCAGGCTCTGAAACGTGCTGATCGTGATGGGCACCATGATGCCGATCGCGGCGGTATTGCTCGTAATCTGCGTCACGATAATGGTCATCAGCGAGAAGATCAGCACCGCGAGGAAGCCTCCGCCGCCGGCGAACGGAACCAGCAGATCGGCAACGAGCTTCGCCGTGCCCGTCTGGCTGAGGATCTCGCCGAGGGCGGCGCCGCCCGCGAAAAGGTAAAAGAATCCCCATTGCATGTGCTTCTGTGCGTAGTCCCACTTCAGCAGCGGCTCTCCGTTGTGGCGCACGGCGAAGCACAACACTCCGAAGGCGAGAAAGACGAACGCAGGATTCAATCCGGGCAGCCGCGACGCGTAGAACTGGCGCGTGAACGCCAGCGTCGTCGCCGCAAGGAAGAAGAACAAGCCCCATTTCTCGGGCACTGTCATCGATCCGAGCGAGCGCAGCTCCTGCGCGAAGTAATCACGCGTGCCGTCGACGCGCGTTATCTCCGGCTTGAAGGCGAACCACATGAAGACGAACGACACGGCTGCGACGGCAATTGCGAGCGGGAGCAGCCGCGTGACCCACGTCATGAAAAGGAACTCGTGGGTGATGGCCGTCTGCTGAAGCAGTTTGATCGTCAGGAGATTCGGCGCGCCCCCGAGCGGCGTCCAGAACCCGCCGATGCTCGTGCCCCAGGCGATTGCAATCAGCAACGCCGAGCCGAATGCGCTCTTGCCGATGTCCTCGATGCCGATGAAGCGAAGCATCGCCAGCACGATCGGGATCATTGCGGCGGCCACGACCGTGTTAGGCAGAAACGCGCTCAACACCGTGGCGATGGCAAACCACACCATGATCTGACGCCGCGTGCCCGTTCCGACTCCAATCAGCGAGACGAGCGCGATACGCCGATCCAGTCCCCATCGGGTCCACGCTGTGGAGAGGATGTTGGCTCCGAGCAAAAGAAAAATCAGCTCTTCGGAATACGACGGGAGAATTCTGGCAACCGGCAGGAAATTGAAGATGGCGAGCACGACCAGCGGGAGAAAGCCGGTGACGGCGAGGTTGACCGGCTCGAAAATCCACCACCACGACATCCACACGAGCAGGCCGAGGCTGCCGCGCACCGGATAGTCCAGCCACGATCCTGGGACGAGCAGGAGGAGCAGAAATACCAGCGGCCCACCGAGCAGGTGGACCGTTTTCACTTCAGTTTTCCGTCGATGGCGTCATAGACCCGTTGCAGCAACGCGATAAGCGCAACGAAGGTTTTCATTCTAGTTTCCCAGTGCCGACTGCCAGGCCTCGAGGTACTTGTAGCCGCTGCCCGTGTTGAACAGCACCACCCTCTCGTCGGCCCGAATCTTTTTCTCTTTTACCAGCTTGTCGATCGCGACTAGGCCGGCGCCTCCCTCGGGCGCCGCGAAGATGCCTTCGAGTGCGGCCATGTCGCGGCACGCTGCGAGCATTTCCTCGTCCGTGGCGGCGACCGCGTCGCCGTCGCTCGCGTAGAGATCTGCGAGGATGAGAAAATCGCCGAGCGGTTTCGGCACGCGCAGTCCCGATGCGACGGTGGCCGCGTTGGCGAAAAACTCGGAGCTTTCTCCGTGCTGTTCGAACGCTCTGACGATCGGCGCGCAGCCGGCAGCTTGTGCCGAGATCATCCGCGGGCGCTCGGGTCCGATCAGCCACATGGCTTCGAGCTCCTCGAACGCCTTCCACATGCCGATCAGGCCGACACCGCCGCCGGTGGGGTAGACGATCACATCGGGCAAGGCGCCGCCGAATTCCTCCCACAGCTCGTACCCCATCGTCTTCTTCCCTTCGATGCGATACGGCTCTTTCAGCGTCGATACTTCGAACCATCCTTCCCTGGCCGCGTTCTCCGCGATGAACCTGCCGCAGTCGGAGATGAGTCCGTCGATCAGCCGCACGTCTGCGCCGAACGCGCGCGATTCGATGATGTTCGCCGCGGGCGTATCGGACGGCATCGCGATGACACAGGCGAGACCCGCTTTGGCGGCGTACGCCGCGGCTGCGCCGCCGGCGTTGCCCGCTGTCGGCAGGGCGAGCGTCCGGGCGCCCAGCGCTTTCGCCACGGTGACGGCGGCAGAGAGTCCCCGCGCCTTGAAGGACGCCGTGGGGTTCAGTCCTTCATCCTTTATGTACAGGCTGCGGAGCCCGAGGCGTTCGCCAAGGCGCCGTGCGTGAATCAGCGGCGTCATGCCCTTCGCCGAGGCTGACCGGCGGCCCCGCCGGCAGGACTTCTTCGTATCGCCACATCGTGTTCGCGCGTGTCCGCAGCGTTTCGAGGTTCAAGCGTTTGCCTGGCAGCGGAGAGGTCGTACCGCGCGAGCAGCGGCGACTTGCAGACGCCGCACAGGTTTTGCGAGAGATGAGTGCGAGACGACTTTCGCGCAGGCTTCGCGCGAACACTGGAGATGTGTGATGGCCGACGGCATGAGACGGAGAGTTTAACAGGCAGCAGCAAAGATATTCCGGTGTGGCCGGGATGGCGGAGCGTCGCGGGTTGTGGGATGCTCAGGTTATGACTGAGCACCCTGCCGATATCGATCTCGATCTCGGCAGCCCCAGCCCTCCGCCGGATCCCGGGATTCCGCCGCCGCAAAATGGGCCGCGGGTGTGGCTGTGGGTGGGTGCCGGCATCCTGCTGCTGGCGCTGGGGGTCGCGTATGTGTTTTTGTCGCAGGTCCCGGCCCCTCCACCAGAAACCTCGACGAAACCCGCCGTTCAGCCGACGGTGAAGCGGGGAGAAGCCGGCGAGCCGATTACGCTTCCGCCGCTCGACGAAACGGATCCGATCGTTCGTCAGCTCGTGCAGAAGCTTTCGTCGCACCCTACGGTTGCGGCCTGGCTGACGACTGAGGGACTGCTTCTCAATTTCGTAGTAGTGACGACGAAGATCGCGAACGGGGAGACGCCGGTCATCGAGCTGAAAGCCCTGCGTCCGATGCCGCGTTTCAGCACTCGGACGTCAGGAGACAACCTCTACATCGATCGGTCGAGCTATCGGCGGTACGACCGCTTTGCCGAGGCTGTTTCGGCGCTCGACGCGCGCGGCACGGCACAGTTGTATGCGACGCTCAAGCCGCGCACGACTGAGGCGTATGGGAGGATGGGCCCCAGTGACGGCAACTTCGACGCCGCCTTGGAGCGCGCCATCTTCGAGCTGCTCAGCGTGCCCGTCGTGGAAGGAGACGTGGCGCTGGAGCCGCATGGAATCGTGTATGCGTTCGCGGATCCCCGCCTGCAGGAGATGTCGGCAGCGCAGAAACAGCTTCTTCGCATGGGCCCGCAGAACGTGCGCGGCGTCCAGAGCAAGCTGCGAGATATCGCTCTCCATCTCGGGATCCCGGAATCCAGGCTGCCGCCCGTTCAGAAGTAGTCGCGCTCACTTCGACAGCATCGACTTCACGACAAACAGCACGTTTGCCGGACGTTCGGCCAGCCTCCGCATGTACCACGGAAACCACTGTGCGCCGTAGCTGATGAGCACGCGCACGCGGTACTGCTCCCGCGCCAGCCGGGCCTGCTCTTCGCGCTGAATACCGAACAGCAGGTGGAACTCGACCGATTCTCGGGCCAGCCCCGAAGCGCGCATCTGCTCGTGAATAGCTGCGACAAGGCGCCGGTCGTGCGTGCCGAACACAGCGCGCAGGCCGGAGGCTCGAGCATCGCCGCTCATCATGATTCTTGCCATCGCCAGAAAGTTTTCGTCGACGTCACGTTTCTTGGGCATCGCGACATCGGGCGGCTCGCGATACGCGCCTTTCACGAGGCGTATGCCGCCGCCGAGTGGAATGAGTGAAATGAGATCGTCCTTCGTGCGATACAGGTATGCCTGAAGGCAGACGCCGACATTCGGGAAATCGCGCAGCACGCGGCGATACAGCTCGAGCGTCGCGTCGACGTACCTGTGTTGCTCCATGTCGATCCAGACGAGGTTGTTGCGTGCTTTTGCGTCCGCGGCGAGCGTGCGGAGGTTGGCGTGACAGCGCTCTCTGTCGACGTCGAGGCCGAGTTGGGTCAACTTGACCGAGATGTGGCAGTCCAGTCCGCGCGTGCGCACTTGCTCCAGCGCATCCGCGTAGTGACGTGTGGCGGCATCGGCCTGAGCCGCGTCGAATACGTTTTCACCCAGTTCTGTGAGCACCACGCCGATGCCTTGTCGTTGGAGAGCGTTGGCGGCCTCGAGCGCATCTTCCAGCCTCTCGCCGGGCATGAATCGCGTGACGGCTTTCTTGACAAAGGGGAGGTGCGGCGCGCGTCGGCGCAGCCATGCGCTTTCGGAACCGGCGAGCAACGCGGTTCGCATCAGGCCCATTGGCATCAGATTATCAACGTGGGGTTAATCGCGGCGGGCTGTCACGCTCGCGAGACGTCCGACCGTTGCAGGAGCTCTGCGAGGTCTGTCTGAAGTTGGGTCAATTCGACCGGCTTTGCCAGGTACAGCTGATACCCCGCCTCGATAGCGCGGTCTCGATCATCAGCGCGCGCGAGCGCAGTGAGGGCGACGCAAGGAATCTGGGCAGAAGGGCTAGTCATCGCACGGACTTTCCGTATCAAGGACAGACCATCCTCGCCAGGCATGCTGATGTCGCTGATGAGCACATCGAAGCTTTCCCTGGTGAGCGACTGAATCGCTTCTGATGCGGACTCTGCCGATTTCACGGTTGCGCCGGCGACGCCAAGCGCCTCGCTGAGTAACTCACACGCACTGGGGTCGTCGTCCACAACAAGAATTCGAATTCCCTGCAGCGCCTCAGACGGCACAAGCTTTCGAGAGATCACAGCGACAGGCCAATCGGTGCCGGCGCCTCGTGCCACTGGGAAGTGGACGACGAACTGTGCGCCACGGTTCAGTCCGTCGCTGGAGGCCTCGATCGTGGCCCCGTGCAGTTCTACGAGGTGACGCACTATCGACAAACCAAGGCCGAGGCCGCTATGGGGACGAGTGGAGGAACTGTCCGCCTGACGGAAGCGCTCGAACACATGGGGGATGAAATCCGGCGCAATGCCGATGCCCGTATCGCGCACCGACAGATGGACGTGGCCGTCATCTCTTGACAGTTCGACGTCGACACGACCTTGAGGGGGTGTGAACTTGATGGCGTTCGAAACGAGATTCCAGACGATTTGCTGCAGGCGTTGCGAATCGACGCGGGCCACGGGGCTGTCGACTGTGGAATGTGTGTGAAGCTCGACACCTTTCGCTTCTGCGCTCGGTCGGAGAGATTCAACGGCAGCAGCGACAATCGGAGTGACAGTGGCCGGCCGCAGCCGGAGCCGCACTTTGCCCGTCACGATGCGCGAGATGTCGAGAAGCTCCTCGATGAGCTCCGCCTGGAGATGAGCATTGCGTTCTATCACTGCGAGCGCGTGAGGCTGTCGTTCGGCGCGAACGGCCCCGTCGCGCAGCATGGTGACCCATCCCAAAATCGTATTCAGTGGCGTTCGGAGTTCATGAGAGAGCGTCGCCAGGAACTCGTCCTTGGCCCGATCGGCGGCGTGCGCCAATGCTTCGCTCTCGCGGAGTGCTTTCTGCGAAGCAAGGAGCTCCATCTCGTGTCGGGCCGTAGCCTCCCACGCGCGTACCTGTGCGCGCATGGTCAGGAACAACAGCAACGACAGCAGCAGGCCAACGCCAAGAGTTGTGACAGCCGCTCGTGAACCGTCGATGATAGCGGGCTCTGTGGAGCTCACGACGGCTAACCAGTCCCGGCCCGCGACGTTCACCACGCCGGCCGATTGGTATGTGACAGGACTCGTCGGACGGGTCGGACCGCCCAGCAGGCTCACCGGACTCGCGCTTGTGCCGTCATACACTTCGAAACCGATCGGCGTCGAAGTGTTCGCGGCGACATGCTGAAACAGTTCGGAGGCGCTGAACGGACTGAAAATGAATCCAAAGAGCGCCTGCTGCCGCGCTGCGACGGAGTGCACCGGCAATCCGATCCGATACACAGGAACCAGCACGACAAACATCGCCGTTCCTTCTTGATTGAATGAGGAGTCGCCGCCGAGTTTCCCAGAGGCTGCCGGTTGCCCGGTATCACGTGCACGTTCCATTGCCTCGCGGATAATCGGATCGCCGGTGATGTCGAAGGTGGCGGCCATGCCCTGTGTTCCGTCTCTGGACTCGAGAAACAGAACGGGGTGGTATTCGCGTTGTGGCGGAGGCCGCCATGAGCGGAGACTGCGAATACCGTCGAGGTCGACGGCGCGACGAAACTCTCGGAGCTCCTTTGCAAGGATTCGCGGCGCGAAACCGATAGCTTCCATGCCGGGATAGCGCTCACGCAGGTGCAAACCCTCTACGAAGGTTCGAAATTCCACATGGCTGATTTCGTTGCTGGCGGCCAACAGGGCAGCCCCGGCGCGAATGATCTCAACGTTGGTGTTGAGCCGTACCTGAATCTGTTGACGCGTCTTGTCCGCCTCGGCGAGGAATTTCGCCTCCAACGTCAGATGCGTCGCCTTGATTCGAGCATCCGTCGTACGCGCCACATACCAGCTGGCTGCAACCGCAAGTGCGCTTACAAGCGCGAAGAGCGCATAAGGGACCCACCGGCGCAGGACCCATTGCCGCAGCGTCGTTCCGGACGGATTCTTTGCGGCCACGCTGTTCTTAGGTAGTGCCTTTTCTATCATGGACACCGGCCCATTCTCACCGCTGAATGAGTCTGAAGTCTCAAGTGGCATTCGCCCAGCGCAGCACGCGGAGCGCTCGAAGGGTGTTCCAGCGGCTCGGCTCGCCGGCGCGGCCTTCCATCTCGAAGTGCACCGGACCCGGATGCGGGTTTTCGAGCGGCCAGCGCCCGTGTTCGTCGCGCTTCGTTCGCACCAGATCGATCGCCTCGGCCATGCGCTCGTCGGGTGGGACGCCGGACCGTCGCAGGTAGTCCAGTCCCCACAGGATGTCGTAGTGCCAGCGCGTCGGGAACGAAATTTTGGTCCATGCCGGTTCGATGATCTGTCCCGTTGATCGCGATCGGAACAGGCGGCGCTGGAGGAAGTACTCCTGTCCGCGAAGGCGAGCGGCGGTGACGTCGGGCACCGGACCCTTCGCCCTCTCGTACTCCAGCAATCCTTCGAGCACGCAGATCGACGAATTGAATGACGACCGCTGGCTGGGTGGGGCGTCGCAGTTCCAGCCGCCGTCGCTCAACTGCTCCTGAAGCAGTCGATCGACGAGCCGGTCGCTTGCCTCGCCGAAATACGCACCGATCGCAAGCACCCGTCCGTTGATACAGGGCTCGACCTCGCCTTCGAAGAACGGCGAGTTGCCGAACCCTTCGCCCCAGGTGCAGCGGTCGCGCACCTGGCCGATGGCCCTTCGCACTCGATCGCTCGTTGGGTCGACGCCGAGATCTCGCAACAGCTGGAGCGTGTCCTTGGTCGAGATCCAAGCGTGCGGTACCAACGCCGCGCCGCCCCAATGGCCATCCGGCCCTTGAAGGTCCAGCAGACGAGCCCCCCAACCCTCCGTCACCACACGCGATCGCTCATGCGCAGCGGTCGCGTCTGACTCGCCGATCAGGTCGCGCATCACTTGCCACCGAATTGACGGATCCGACTCGAGCAGCCACTCGATGACGTCCACCTCCATACTTTAGTCCGAGCCTCATCGCGCACGCTTTCCTGGCGGGTATCTGAATGCCATCAAGACACGCTGCAGGCCGATGTAGGCCACCTTGTCTTTTTACAGTACCAGTCCGTCCCAAGCTCATTACAAAAGTGTTCGCAGGATCGAAAAATCCGCGAGGCATATGCATTGCTTCGTGAAGACAAGCTTGGGGACCACGACGGATTGGGATAGGCCCCCCTGACGCATTGATGACTGGGCAGGCGGACTTTTAGGTGGCGGAGGAGTGTATGAACATGGTCTACACGGGGCTTCGGGTTCTGATCGTCGCATCGGGGCTATTGCTGGGCTTCGGAGCTCAGCAAGCCGCAGCGGATCCAATCGGACCGGACTGCGACACATGTCAGGGGGCAACATTCAGACTCGAATCGTTCCTGCTGGATAACAACCCAACCGAGGATCTGTACGCGATCCGGCTGACGATGAACACCGCAGGGCTGATAACAGCACCGGATCCGGCCTTCGCGATCGATTCGGTTGCCGTCAAGACGACGGCACAGAATGATGCGTGGGTCGTCGGGTTCAACCTGTTTGCGGCGCCAGGGGGACTGGCCAGCTGGGACCAACTGCCCGGAGGGCTCAACGCAGGCGGCTGTGACGGCAGCGGGAATGGATTCTTCTGCGAAGACTGGGTCGGCGCCGGCGTCGGAGCACCCGTGGGCGGAACCCTCGTGTTTCTCTGGGTCGGTTTGGTAGATCCGTCGGACCTGGAGACCGGCTTCCTCGACGCCTCCATCAAGGCGCGCTTCGTGAACGCCGACGGGGAGAAGACGGGCGACCTGCTGTCGGAGGGCATTACCCTTCAGCCGGGACCTCTCGGAGTCGATCCGCGGGAAGTGCCTCCCACGACCGTCCCGGAGCCAACCACGCTTCTGTTCCTGGGCTCGGGCCTCACAGGCCTGGTCGCCTTGCGTCGCCGCTATGCCAAACCGCAACGCGACTGACATTCGGTAGCGGTTCGTCGTGCAGCACTCGTCGACTTCGTGGACGTCTTGCCCGCCAATGCGTTCACTCCGCTCACCGCACGGTTAGGCGCTTGCGGGCATAGCCTCCAGGCGGCGCCAGAGGAAGCACGAGAGTCCCCAGAGCACTGACGTGCCCGCCGCGAAGCCCCATGCCTCCGGGCCATCTCCCACGCGAGGTGGGCGATGAGCGCAGAGCCGAGGGTGATGGCGAAGCCTGCGTAGGCCCACTCCTTGAGCCGCGCCGGCACCGGCGCAAGCAACAGTACTCACCATGACGGATCGCGACGGAGGAATGTGACCGATGCCCACGCCAGCCGGCTCGATCTGTCGTTGCTCACGAGCTTCCCCACGTCGGTAGCCGCGCAGTCCAGCCGGTGGCGTAGTACGACCACCCAATCAGCGCGGCATTGTGAACCGCGTGAACGATGACCGTTGGCACCGTTGAACCGGATCGCTCACGCACCCAACCGAAGCCGAGCCCCATGATGAAAGCGAGGGGAAGAATCGGAGGGAAGCCATGGATCGCGGCATGGGCCGCGGCAGAGACGGGGATCGCAGCGCTCGCCGGAAGCCGCTGCCGGAGCCATGTGTACAGCACGCCCCGAAATAACGCCTCCTCTCCCAGCGCGGCGAGCAAGCAGGCGCGAATGACAATGATCCCGGCCACGGCGGGCTCCGCCGCCGCGAGGCGACCGTCATCGGACCCCATCGCCTTCAAGATCGTGATGGAGCTCGACCAGGGCCACGGCCCATCAGCTGATTGAATCGCCGCCGCTATGAGGTACGCACCGCCGCATGCGGCGAATGCAAGGCCGACGTCGGCGCGGCGACAACGGACCAGCCCCAGAGCCTGTGCCGTGCGCGGGCGAAAGACGATCATCAGCGCGACAATGAGCAGCGTGTAGACCTCGCCGACCACGATCGCCGTGACGGCGGCTGCACCGCTGCTGCGAGCGGCGAAGACGGTCGCCGTACCGATGACGACCGCAGCGAGCAGCCATAGCCCGAGGGCGACGAGCACTCGCTTGCCGGTCACGAGCGGGTCCGGCCCTAGAAGTGCTGGGCCGGCACCTTTAGTGTCACGCGATGACAGGATCTCGTCGCTCATGTTCAGGTCTCGATCGCCGCCTACCAGCGCTTCAGCTGCGTGACCTGAATGAGATTGCCGCAGGTGTCGTTCAGCATGGCGATCTTGGAGCCGGTCGCGTCCGTTGGTGGCATGGTGAACTCGGTGCCGCGCGCTTTCATCCGCTCGTAATCGGCCTGCACATCGTCGGTGAAGAACATGGCCGCGGGCTGGCTTTGCTGGAACATCGCCTGCTGGTAGGCTTTGGCCGCCGGGTTGTCGTTGAGCGCCATCTGCAGCTCCGTGCCGTCCGGGTCCTCTGGTGAGACCATGGTGAGCCAACGAAATGGCCCCTGGCTGAAGTCGGCCTTCTTTACGAAACCCAGTACTTCGGTATAGAAGCGCAAGGCCTTCTCCTGGTCGTCGACGTGCACGCTGGACAATTTGATCTTCATCGGTTCTCTCCTATGTCACATGGCTTACCGTTGGTCCGTCAGTGCTATGACGGAACGAGACGAGAAAGTGTGACCGATGAACGAACCTGATTATTTGGCCGAGCGATTCGAAGAGCACCGAACCCACCTGCGCGCCGTGGCGTACCGGATGCTCGGCTCGTTGAGCGAGGTGGACGACGCCGTTCAGGAAGCGTGGCTGCGACTGAGCCGCGCCGATGCCACGGGCATCGACAACCTTGGCGGATGGCTGACCACGGTCGTCGCGCGCGTGTGCCTCGACATGCTGCGGTCGCGCCAATCGCGGCGCGAGGAGCCGTTCACCGCGGACGCGCCGGAGCCGGTCGCGACCGGCACGCGCGGGAGCAGCCCCGAGCACGAAGCGCTCCTCGCGGATTCGGTCGGGCTCGCGCTGCTCGTCGTGCTCGACAGGCTGACGCCGGCGGAACGCCTCGCCTTCGTGCTGCACGACATGTTCGCCGTGCCGTTCGAGGAGATCGCGCCGATCGTCGGCCGTTCCGTCACGGCGACGCGGCAGCTCGCGAGCCGCGCGCGGCGTCGCGTGCGCGGCGGCGCGGCGGCGCCCGACCCCGATCTCGTTCGGCAGCGCGAGGTCGTCGAGGCCTTTCTTGCTGCATTACGCGCCGGCGACTTCGAAGGCCTGCTCGCCGTCCTCGATCCGGATCTCGTGGTTCGTGCGGATATGTCCGGCGCGCCGACTGAAATCCGCGGCGCGGCCGTCTGGGCGAAGGGGGCTGTCGCCTACGGACACCTCGCGCGGCTCACGCGGCCCGCGCTCGTGAATGGGGCCATCGGCGTCGTGGTGGCGCCGCGGGGACGATTGGTGAGAGCGCTCCGCTTCACGATCGTGAACGGCAAGATCACCGAGATCGAGGTCATCGGCAATCCGGCGCGGCTCGGCGAGCTCGACGTGTCGATCGTCGAATGAGATCTCTCTCCCTTCGGCGACAAGATAGACAACGAGTTCTCGCCCGCGTATGGCAAAGCCCGCGAGGCATATCTCCCCTGTTCTTCCGCTCTCGTAGGTGAAGCGGTAGGAGCCGTAGCCGACAATGCTCGGGCCCCACATCTTTGGCTGCTGCTTGGTGATTCTCTTGAAGATGGACATCAGCGCCTTGCAGTCCGCGCGCTGTTCCTCGTTGGCCCGAGAGGCTATGTACTCCTCGACGCTGGCATCGGTTGGCTTGGTCTTGTTCTCAGCCGCTCCGCTTCACGATCGCGAACGGCAAGATCACCGAGATCGAGGTCATCGGCAATCCGGCGCGGCTCGGCGAGCTCGACGTGTCGATCGTCGACTGAGATCTGCTACTGTGAAAAGAGCTGCCATGGCGGCGCATATAATCGCGCGCCATGGCATTCACCTGTTTCAATCGCAACATCCGCGACGAAGCGCACGACAAGATCAAGGACCTGGGGCCGGCGGGCGTGCAGGCGTTTGCGTTCACGCCGTCGGGCGGCTGGGTCATCGTGACCAACGGCGGCCTGTTTGCGCGCAACATTCCCGAGGAGTGCTACCAGAAGCTCCTTGCCTATGTTGGCGACGGCCACAAGATTCGCGTCGTCGCGTTCCCGCCCGAGGGCGGGAACCGGTGGCTGATCGTCACCGACCGCACCTACTTCGCCCGGAACATTCCCGACGAGTGCTACGACCGCCTCGGCGTGATGTGGAACGCCGGCGCCAAGCCGACGTGCGTCGCCTTCCCGTCGCCGGGCGGCAACCGCTGGGCCATCCTCGCGGGCAAGTCGCTCTACTGCCGCAACATCGACGACGAGTGCTATCAGCTGCTGTGCAACTACGCCCAGGGGCTGCGGCCCGCCGTGCGCGTGGCGTTCACGCCGCAGAACGGCTGGGTGATCCTGGCGCGCGACCGTTTCTTCGCGCGGCGCATCCCCGACGAGTGCTACGACAAGATGCGCGAGATCGGTCAGGGCTGGGAGATCGATCACGTCAACTTCGAGTTCGACGGCGGCTGGTCGATCATCAGCAACACCGGCCGGACGGCGCTGGCCACCGATCTGCTGCGCGAGCTCGAAGGGCACATCATCCAGATCGGCGGCGACTGGAAGAGCATCACCGAGAGGATGGCCGCCTACAAGGTGCCGGGCGTGACGGTGGCGCTGGTGCGGAACAACCAGGTGTGGTGGGCGACCACCTACGGGCGCGTCGAAGCCGGCAGCGCCCACTGGGTGCACGCGGACACCGTGTTCCAGGCGGCGTCGTGCAGCAAACCGATCGCCGGCATCGGCTTCCTGCGCCTCGTGCAGGACGACCTGATCGGCCTGGAC
This sequence comes from Vicinamibacterales bacterium, assembly GCA_963744405.1. Taxonomy (GTDB): domain Bacteria; phylum Acidobacteriota; class Vicinamibacteria; order Vicinamibacterales; family JAMQPK01; genus JAMQPK01. The sequence continues at coordinate 19,001 of CAVUTO010000013.1, read as the reverse complement.
GAGGGCATCACCGGTACGCTGGAGTGGGACCTGCCCCGGCGGTCGTGCGCGCCGGCGTCGTGGGAAGCAAAGGTGACGCTGCGGCGGCTGCTGCGCCACCGCGGCGGCATCATCGGCCGAGACGCGACGAACCCGCAGACGAGCTGCAGTAACTTCGACAACGACGACGCAGGCGGCGGCTTCGGCGGCTACGAGGATGTGCCTGGTGTGAACGTGCCGACGACCGTGGAAGTGCTCAACGGCACGTCGAGCCGCCCGGGCGTGAACGTCAACTCGCACGCCGTGGAGCTCGTGTACGACCCGGGGTCGATGTACGCCTACTCGGGCGAGGGCTTCACGCTCATGCAGCGGCTGCTCGAAGAGCAGCGCGGCACCAGTTTCCGTTCGTGGATGCAGGCCAACGTCCTGGGTCCGGCGGGAATGAACCGATCGACCTTTTCGCTCATCGCGCCGACACACAGTGGCCCGCCGGCCTCCGGTCACAACGACAACGGCGAGGTCATCACCGGCAAACGGCGCCGCCACCCGGAAAGCGCCGCCGCCGGCCTCTACACCACGGCAAGTGACCTGGCCAGGTTCGTCATCGCCATCAACCAAGGTGGCATCATCGGGTCGCAGGAGCTGATCGATGACACCCGGTATCAGGCGCTGATCAGCGACTCGCTCGGCATGCCGGTCTCCGGCCAGGGGACCGATGACGAGCAGTTCGGCCACGGCGGATCAAACCGCGGCTTCAAGTGCACGTTCAAAGGGTTTCCGAAGAAGAAGGCCGGCTACGCGATCATCACCAACGGGGATCAGGGCGGCGCCCTCCAGGGAGAGATCGCCGCGGCCATCGTCCGCACGTACGGGTGGGAATAGGTTCGTCGGCCTGTTGCAGGAGAGCAGCGAGCACTGGCGAAAGAGCGTTGTCGATCAGGAACTTCATTCGCCGGCGGCGAGGGGCAGCGCTCGTTCGCGGACGGCTTCGGCCGCAAAGCGCAGTGCTTCGCGGACGTCGTCAGCCTCGAGGTCGGGGTACAGCGCAAGGATGCCCTCTGTGGTCTGCCCTTCAGCCACGAGGGCAACGACAGTCGCAACTGGAATCCGAAGACCGCGAAGACACGGAACTCCCCCCATCTGGCGGGGATTGGTCGTGATCCTCTTGAACTCCATATTGGAAGTGTAGCCCGGAGGCCGCTGATCTGTGAAAGACCGCGCTCCGGCAACCGTGTTCGTCAAGCCACATGCGAGGTCCCGAGCACCTACCAGGCCGTCAGCGACGTCATTCACTTGCCTCGCCGTACGAATTTGAGAGGCTCGACTCGCCTGCTGACTGGCGACGCCGCGCAAGCACCCTCAGGATCGCATCGAGCACAGCATCCAGGTCCTTGCCTACGTCCTCGGCAAGAAAGCGCAGCACGAAGTAGCCGTTCTCCTGCAGCAACTGGTCCTTCCGCCTATCGCGACGATACGCGACCGGATCCGCGAGGTGCTGTCCGCCATCGAGTTCGATGACCACGCGCGCGTCGGCGCACAGCAGGTCGACTTCAAGTGTTCCGAAGCCGTCGAACGGGATCGGCAGCGCCACGTTGAGACGGAAGCGTCCACTGGTCTCCGTCAGCGTGTCCAGTCGCCGGTAGAAGAACGCCTCGGTTGCACTTCTTGCCCGCGCTGCACCCTCGGCGTCTTCCGGCATCGCCCGGGCGACGTGCACGAACAGGCTTGCCAGCGGCGTGTCGACGCCGTCTCTAATGAGCCTTCGCACGCTACCGGAGTAATCGCGCTTCCAGACCGGATCGGACGGAAGAACGACATCGGCAGGCCATCCTGGAACGGCGCTGGCCGGAAGAAGGATCGTGTAGCCGATAGCCTCATACCCGCGACATCGCCGATCAAACATTCGCGCCAGCATCGGCACGTTGAGATCGGCGTAGTCGTAAATGCGCACCTCGCGTTTCCCGTCGTAGAGACGATGCAGCCGGCCGGCGTACTGGGCGACTGTTCCTCGCCATGAAACAGGAAGCGTCAGAAACAACGTGTCCAAACGTGGCTCGTCGAATCCCTCGCCAACGTACTTGCCAGTCGCGAGGATGATTCGCCCTTCGTGGCGCGGGATGGCCGCGAGACGCTCATTGATTGCCTGCCGCTGCTTCTTGCCCATGCCGGCGCGCAAGACGACGACGTGATCGACGCGCGTCGCGAGCTCGTGTTCGAAGCGGTCGAGGTGCTCATTGCGCTCCGTTAGGATCAACGGAGAACGCCCGTTGCGAACGGAGTCGACAACGTCCTCGCAGATTCGCCGAGTACGCGTCTGATCGTCGATCAACTCCTGATAGAGCGTCTGAAATTCGACGCGCTTGTCCGGATCAGGGTTTCTGTTCGGCTGAAACGACGTCGGCTGAACCAGCACGAAGTGCTCGAAGGGGCGAGACGCGGCCTGTGCGCGAGCATTTACCTGATGTCGAACCGGACCGCACTGCATGAAGACGATCGGATGGTGGCCGTCCTTGCGTGCGACTGTTGCCGACAATCCGACGACGAATCGGGCTTTGGCCTGGCGTGCCACCTGCTCGAAACTGTGCGCCGACAGATGGTGGCATTCGTCGATGATTACGTGGCCGTAATCGGCGACGAGATCAGCGACCACGCCCTTCCGGACGAGACTCTGAATGATGCCGACGTCAATCTTTCCAGTCGGTCGACTTCGGCCACCTCCGATTCGACCGATTGATTTCGGCGGTATATCGAGGAACGTCGATAGCCGCTCGACCCACTGATCGAGCAGCTGGCGTCGATGAACGAGCACGAGCGTGTTCACGCCGCGTCGAGCAATGAGCCATGCAGCGACGACGGTTTTACCGAACGCTGTTGTGGCTGCCAATACGCCAGTCTCATGACGCAACATCGCGTCCGCTGCTGCCTTCTGCTGCTGCCGAAGCTCGCCTTGAAACTTCATCTCCAAACGACTGCCGTCGCGACGTTCGTCGCGAATGGCCGTGCGAACACCAAGATCGGTGAGCGTCTTGCGAACGTCATCCAGGCAGCCGCGTGGCAGCCCGATATGATGAGCGAGATCCTCGGCGCACGCGATGACGCGTGGCTTCCTGTATGTCGAAAGCCGCATCGCCTGCGCTTTGTAGAACTCCGGATTCTGGAACGCAGCGAGCCGAAGCAATCGGTTTCGAAGTCCCGGATGCAGTCCTTGCTTGGGGATGTAGATCTGATTGCCAAGGACGAGTTCCAACGTCGCTGGCAAATCACCGACGATCGGAGCCTCTCTTCGACGTGACGGAGGCGCAGTCCAAGGCTCTGTTTCTCCATCGTCCTGCGGTGGCAACCGTACGCCGAGAATGCGGCCTCGTCGTTCAGCGTCGTCGACGATCTCTTCAACCTGGGGCCTCCCAATCTTGCGAACGCTCGCTAGAAATGCCCACTGGTCGGCCCACGGAACGAAGGCGCTATCAAGAAAGACCGTGTTGTCCTGTTTGCGCGCCGCCCTCTGGAGCGGCAGAGCAATCAGGTTTCCGAATCCTCCTTGCGGCATCGTGTCTTGATTCGGAAACAGCCGGTCGTACGAATCGAGCCCGATGTCCGGACGTCTCTCCATTGTCTCGGTGAGGACATGCGATCCCAGTCTTCGGGCAAGCGCGGCCGGAATGGCCTCATCGAAGAAGAACCAGACATGCGCGCCTCGCCCGGAGCGTGATCGTTCGAGCGCGGCTGGGAGATTGAGGTGGTGACACGTTTCAAGAAACGCCGCAGCATCGTCGCGCCAGCCGGCCTTGTCGAAATCGACGGCAAGGAAGAAGCAGGTCTCGTCCTGAAGCAACGGGTAGACGCCAGCGACGAAGGGCTGTCCCTCTGCGTCGCAACCTGACAGGTGCCAACGAATAACGTCATCAGTGACCGGAAGGAACCGACGGTTGGGACATTCAGCGCATTTGATGCGCGGCTTCTCGCACACGCCTCGGACCCACTCGTTGGCACAGGCGGGCGCGTACCCAGACCTGCCAGTTTTGCGGCTCTCGAATCGCCGCGGGTACACGTCTTCACGACCTCGGAAGAGCGTCCGAAAAAGGGCGATCTTCGCCTGCGGCGACGATGTCTGATCGACAGGCCCCGAGATCAGGTCCATGAGGTCGATGTCGTGTGTCTCAGCGACGAGAAGCCGCCCAGTCTTCCGACTTCAGGCCCGCCACGCGCGCGAACTCCTTCGTATTCTAGCCTTCGCGCTTCATGCGCTCTTGCCGCGCCGCTTCCACTTTACTCCGGCGAAGTGGTCGAGCAAGAGTGCCGCCCGAGAGCCGACGTCCTGTGTCAGGATGTACACAAATTAACACCGACGATCACAGTCTTGACACGGAGCCCATGCCATCATGCCGTCATTTTGCATGGTAAAATGACGACATGGTGGCAATGCGCCGATACCGACGGATTCTAACCCCGCCCCGGGGAAGCTTCTTCCTGTATGGCGTGCGCGGCGTCGGTAAGAGCACGTGGGCGCGTCAGACCTTCCCCGATGCTCACATCATCGACCTGCTCGACGAGAGCCGGTATCAATCGTTTGCGGCCAACCCCGCACTGCTCGGGCTGGAATTGCGGACCCTGCCGGCCAATCAAGTCGTCGTGCTCGATGAAGTGCAGCGCGTCCCTGCGCTCCTCAACGAGGTCCACCGCGCGATTGAAGGCACTCGCCGGCGGTTCGTGCTCTTGGGATCGAGCGCGCGCCGGCTGAAGACCGCCGATACGAACCTGCTAGCTGGGCGCGCGGCGCTGCGGACGATGTATCCGCTCGCGCCAGCTGAATTGGGGAAGGACTTCGATCTTGGGCGCGTGTTGCGGTTTGGCAGCATCCCCGTGGTGTGGCAGGCCGACGATCCGCGCGCGGCGCTCGAAGCCTACGTGCAGTTGTACGTGCGTGAGGAGATTCGGATCGAGGCGCTCGTCCGCAACCTTCCGGCATTCCTGCGGTTTCTCCCCGTGGCTGCGTTGTTCCACGGTCAGGTGATCAACATTGCGGGTCTGGCGCGCGATGCCGCCACGGCCCGGACCACCGTCGAGGGATACCTCGGCATTCTGCAGGACACGCTCGTCGCGACACTGCTGCCCGCATTCGAGGCGAAGCTGCGCGTGCGCGAACGGCAGCACCCGAAACTCTATTGGGTCGATCCAGGACTGGCTCGTGCCACGAAGCAACAATTGGGGCCGGTCGTCGCCGAAGAACGCGGTCCGCTGCTCGAAGGCCTCATCCTGACGATCCTGCGCGCGCACAACGGTGACTCAGAGCTGTTCGAGGAGGTGTCGTACTGGGCGCCTGCCCAGGCGCGGCAAACTGAAGTCGACTTCCTGTTGCGGCGCGGTCGCGAGTTTCTCGCCGTCGAAGTCAAGGCGCAGCCGCGATTCTCGACGCCGCAATTGGCGGGACTGCGGGCGATCGGCGAACTGCCGCGGCTCGCGCGACGAATCCTCGTGTACCTCGGGGAGCGTCAGCTGAGAACGGAAGACGGGATCGATGTCTGGCCGCTCGATCGTTTCACAGCGGCCGCAGCAGATGGCTCACTTTGGCCTTGAGTGACGACCGCCCACGCGCTGCCGACCGAAGTTGCAGCGGGCGCTGGCGATATTCAAAGCTCTCTTTCGGCAAGGCGTCGGAACTCGTCAGGGACAGAGCGCGCATCCCGCGATGCTGACCCATAATCCACCGCTTTTCCTCCGAAGCGCTTGCGGATCGCATCGACGGCCCGGTCTGCGCGCGATCGCGCCAGGCCTTTCTTTGTGCCAGGACGGCATCCTTCGTCGGCAAGCCCGAGCGGCAGCTCCAGTTGCACGATCGCATGCGCTTCGAGATGTGAGACGGAGATCGCCAGCAGCGAGATCGTCCTTTCGTCAAGGTGATCCGCAAGGACGCCGCGCACCAAGTCCTCGGCGATCTCAGCGAGAGCCCTCGTTGCAGAAATCGGCGCTGACAGCGTGAGCGAGCGCGTGACCGAGCGCAAATCGGCGAAGCGCACGCGGACCGTGATCGTCCGGCCCGCCAGGGATTTGGCGCGGAGCCGGGCGCCGATGCGGTCGGCGAGATGATGGAGCGTCGGTTTGAAGACGCGCTCGATCGCAGGCCGTCGTCCGAGCGCCGATTGTGCGCCGGCGGAGCGCGCGCGCCGGCGCGTCTGGATTTGCCGCGGATCGCGGTTCCAGGCGAGTGCCGTCAACTTTCTTCCCACCGCGTGCCCAAGCAATCGCTCCACGGATTCAGGAGAGCTCTCAGCCAATTGACCGATGGTGGTGACGCCGATCTTGGCGAGCCGCGCCTCGGTGGCGGGGCCCACGCCCCACATGAGCGCGACGGGCAGTTTGTGAAGGAAGTCGAGTTCAGTATCTGGATCGACGACGACCAATCCATCCGGCTTCGCGACCTGCGATGCGACCTTCGCCAGGTGCTTGGTACGCGCCACGCCGATTGACATCGGCAAGCCAAGTTCGGCGCGCACGCGAGCCCGAACCGTCCTTGCGATCTCTGCCGGCGAACCGAAGAGATGTGTGCACCCTGCAACGTCGGCGAAGGCCTCGTCGATGGAGATGCGCTCGATGGAAGGCGTGAAATCGCTCAGTACTCTGATGGCGGCGTCGCCGAGCCGTTGGTATTCGTCGAAATGTCCGCCGACAAAAACGAGGTCGGGACAGAGTTGCCGCGCGCGCCGTCCAGGCATGCCGCTTCGTACGCCGAAGGCCCGCGCTTCGTAGGAGGCCGCGAGAACGACGCCGCCGCCGACCGCAATCGGCTTGCCGCGCAGGCGAGGGTCAAGCAGCTGTTCGACCGACGCATAAAAGGCGTCGAGGTCCGCGTGGAGAATGGTGGCTGTGGAACCCATCTCGTTGCTCCTGGCTCCTCATGGGCGAAAGGATGGCGAAATAATCTCAAAAGCAAAGCCATTCCGGCAAGAACAGCGGCACCCCAAGCTCATCCGGACGCTTCATCGAGCCAATGATGGCTGCTCGCGCTATCCGGAAGTGAATCTGTTCGCAGCGAGCAAGCAAGCGGCCGCATTTTGACTGTTTGGTACATATTGGACAAAATAGACGCATGAAGGCGAAGATCGGGAAAGCGGACTCGGAGTCAGGCTCGCCTGCTCGCCGACCACGACGCAGGGCGGGTCGCGTCGCGTCGTTCCGAAACAGCCGCGGTGAGACACTCGAGCCCTCTTCAGTGAGCGCGAGCGAGGCGAAGAGTGAGTTTGGGCGCGTCTTGGAGATGGCCATTCAAGGCGACGCCGTCGTGATCACGAAGCACGACTCGCCCAAGGCCGTCCTCATTTCCGTCGAGAACTTCAACGCCTTATCGGGCGCAGCCCAGACGAAGCTCGATACGCTCAGCCGCGAATTCGATGCGCTCCTTGCGCGGATGCAAACATCCAAGGCGCGTCGCGGAATGAAGGCGGCGTTCGCCGCGTCTGGAAAGCGTTTGGGCAAGGCTGCGGTCGCTGCGGCGCGCTCGCGTGGCTAGTTCGAGGCGTCGACCATGCATCTACGTGGTCGCTGGAACCAACGGTGCCGGCAAGAGCAGCGTCGCAGGCGCGATGTTTCGGCAGGCCGGCGCAGACTACTTCAATCCTGACGAAGCGACCGCCCGAATTCTGGCCGCCAATCCTGATATTTCGACGGCAGAAGCGAACAGCGCTGCCTGGCACGAGGGGAAACGCCTCCTGGAACGAGCGATCGCCGAACGCCTGGACTTCGCGTTCGAAACGACGCTTGGCGGGCACACCATCAGCGCTCTTCTGCACGAAGCGTTGGCGGCTGGAATCGAAGTGCGCATGTGGTTCGTGGGATTGAGTAGTCCCGAACTGCACATGGCGCGCGTCCGATCCAGGGTGGCTCGAGGCGGACACGACATCCCGGAAGAAAAGATTCGGGAGCGCTACGACCGGAGTCGGATCAATCTGATTGAGTTGATGCCGCGACTCACAGAGCTTCGGGTCTTCGACAACAGTTTTGACGCCGACCCGCATTCCGGACGCGCTCCCCAGCCAACGCTCATTCTTCACCTTGCGAAGGGGAAGATCCTGGAGATGGTCGAGTTGTCCAAAACGCCTCAGTGGGCCAAGGCCTTGGTGGCCGCAGCGGTCAAGATCTCAAAGTGATCACGTTGCCTTCGACGTACGTCTTCGCGAACCGCCATCCAGAGTTGCTCACAAAGCACTCGAATCGCGCTACGTCCTCCGCCCTGTTCACCCGAAGCACGTTCCGCTGTGCGTGGACACTCAGTTATCACTCACTGCTGCATCCTTGAAGTCGAGGATCCGCCCGACCAGATACCAGAGCTGCGGCGTGTCTCCATTCGTGAGTGCGTTTTCGCGAAACGCGAACTCGTAGGTGAGCTCCTCTGGGCTATCTTCGTTGGGTAGCGGCGGCTTTAGGAGGTTCAGGTACAACTGCGTTTTGCGCCAGCGATAGAAAAAGTACCTGTAGGAACCTCGTAGGCCGACGAAAAATGACGTTATACGCTGTTGACCGTCAGGGACCAGCGTGACGTCTCGGTTGATTCCGGCCATGCTAGAGGGCACATTCGTGAGTGCAGTTCGACCAGTACCAATGGGACCAGATGCTTCTGGGTGAGCATTACACAAGCCTCGGCTTGGAACAGTCGCATTGCTCAAGACACTCGCGAAAAGGTTTTCGCTCCCGGTCCCAAGAACATCGGTGCAGAGGCGCTGCAGACGGGCTCACTTACCCGCACGAGGCACGACCGCTAGGGTTAGCTTCTGAAGTCGGGTACGAACGATCTCGAGGGCCTCGCGCTGAGGGGCGTCTGCGTCCTCGTCACCGGAGTCCATGTCTATCTCGCCGACTCCACCTAAGAGAAGATCGAAATGGTCGAGGCGCTGTCTCATGATTTGGACCAGGGCTCTGTCTCTTGTTCCTTCGAACGTGGGATAGGCCTCCATGATTGGCTTGCGCGTCTCCGAGGCCCAGGAGCCAATCCTCCGGATTCGCCCCCGTCGCTGAACGGTACGAATCGGGCTCGGATCCAACTCGTAGTGCATGATGTGGCGGCACGAGCGATGGAGGTCCACCCCTTCACTAAGCTTGTCGGTCGCTACGAGCACGTCGGGACCGAAGGGACTATTGAAGATCGCCATCACGGTGTCGGGTTGGGCCTCGAAGAAGACGTTCGGCGGTGCTGCGCTCTCCGGAGCCCGCGCCGTCGACATTACGAGCCGACGGCTTGACCCCCAGCCCGGCAGGTGTGGGGCGCCCAACGACAGGACGGCTCGCGTCGAAGGCGAGTCAGGGTGGTTCATTTCGCGGAAAAGGTGCGCTGCTGCTTTCTGGATTGTTTCGGCTGCCTTGTTTCTTCGGGCCGCTGTTCGACGGAGCATCTTCACCAAGTCGTCGCTCGACTTCGGCGGCCTCGGCAGCCAAGCCAACAACTGCTGGCGCATGCCCCGGCAGGCCAGCCACCTTACGAACTGATCGAATCGCTCTTCCTCTCGCAATGTCTGCGGCTTGCTGTCGACGAGGACGGAAGACCATGCCTTTCGCCATTCTGCCTCGGAGAGGCGATCATCGATCCCTCGGCGAGTCATGCCGGCGAAGGCTGCGCAGGCCAACTCTTGAGCGGTCGCGTGGTAGTCGCAGAAGACCAGCACCTTCTCGCCGGACATCACGACCTGTTCCAACGCCTTGACCGCTGCCTCGACCTTCTCATGGTTCGCCCGGTTCTTGAGAACACGCTTCACCCAGCGGCGGTGATGCTCGAGTGCTGGGACGTGGGTACCCCGCGGCCCATTGTCACGGCCCGAAGGAAGCCGGGCTATTTCATCGGCGAGTTGCTGCCAACCTTGGTGAAATCTGGGATCGTTCGTTCTTGACTGAGTCCACGTCCCAGTCTTCTTCGCCAGGTCGAGAGTCCTTATTGCGCGAACGAGCACCTCAAGTGACTGCTCAGAGGCCTTCTGCACAGGGAGGTCCCAAGGTTTCCACACGCCATATCGATCGCGCTCCTCCGGCAGATGCTCCACTCCATGCCGGATGACCCACGGCTTCAAGGCATTTACTGCGGTAGCTCCGTCCTCACCGAGCGACTTTCCGAACTCGCGTGGATCACCGAAGGACCCGGACCATAGTTCGTCAAGACGACGACCAAAACGTCGAGCCGCCTGGCGCGTGTCATCGTCGGCCTCCACCAGACGCAGAGCACGGTTCAATTCTGAGATGCGCAGGCTGAAAGGTGTCGCGGTCAGCAGGAGAACCCGACCAAAACGGTCTCGCTTTCGGTCAAGAAACGAACCGAAGCGGCTCGCTTCCGATCGCGCGCGGTGTGCCTCGTCGACGATTAGGAGATCACAATCGATAGCACGCCCGTGTCTATCGTGTCGGGGTGCCGTGCGGCCATGGGTTGTCACCTGGATCTCGCCGGCTTGCAGCTTCGCGATACGCTCGAGGCGGCGCCGCGCGTCTTCGAGGTGGGTGCCATTTAGTTCTGGAGCCGCTACTAGCAAAAGCGCTAGCTGACGATCCATCTCCTTGCGCCAGCGGCGGGCCATCGCGGGATTCGGAGCCAGAACGCGGACGCGCTTCCCCCTGCCGGCGAATACGCCCGCGACGAGTGCGGCGACTGTCGTCTTACCGAGCCCAACATCGTCCGCCAGCAGCAGCCCCTTCTGCGTGCGAAGCCGGCTCAAGATTTGAGCGGCAGTTTTGAACTGCCGGCGCGTGGGTTCTGGCAGAAGTGGATACTCGCCAGGCCACTCCTTGCGATACCTATCTTGATACGCCGCGGGCTTCTTCAGGAACCTCCAGTGCTTTGCCGCTATTCCCAGTCCGGAGAGTCCCATCGTTATTGGAACCTCTTCAGACGCGCAACGAGTTCGCCCACAGCCACTCGGGCGGCAAGGCCCACCGCGCCCTCCGCCGTATTCTCGTGGCTCCGCCACAATCTCACCAGGCGCTTGCCGTCTTCGACAACTGCGAGCGCACCGTTCTGGTCTTCGTCCGAAATCGCCTGAAGTTTCTCCGCCCAGTTCGTCACGATCGCGAGTTTCTCTCGCGCGTGCTCCACGGCTTGAACACTGTAATTGGCAGGAGGAATTGGCGCACGGCGCCGCCGCTTGCCGCCATCTCGTTGTGGATCGTCCGCCGACGGCCCGCCGTAGCGCTCCTCCAGTAAGCGAAGCAAGAGTTTCTCGGCTTCTTCAGGATCGATTCCCTCGAAGTCTTCTTCGGCTGAGGCGATGTTTGGGCGCATGTCCGAAACGGTCACTTCGATCTTTTCTTGATGTGTGCCTGAGGAGCACAAAACGACGTACGCCGGGATCCCGCGCACCGGCGGCCAATCGACCATGGCCTGAAGGCCCCGGGCATTCTCAGGGCGCCAGCGCGCTGTCCTCTTGATCGACTTGGCACGCGAGACGACTTCGATGGCCGGCAACAGCCGCGTTTTCGGAGACGACAATCTTGCCGCGAGACGAATCGTCTTCCCGTCCCACATAGCTTCGCTCCACGAAATCGCGGATTCGGGCTCTTGCGTTACTGGTTGTCCCGCGTCGAGATCGCCATCAAGAGGAGTGGCTGACGAGAATGGACACCACGCGCAATTGAAGGAGACCCCGAACTCAAAATTCTCGATCGAGAGCCCCTTGTTCCGCAGAGGCTTTCCCCACGCTGCCTGACTCCAGTTCGCCGACGTCACGAGTAACCGCCGGCGATGCGCGTCCTGGATCCAATAGAGCTTGCTGTGGACCCAGCGATCAGTGTGCGATCCCACTCCTCGTGGAACGCTTCCCTCGCTTCCTCGGGGTCCGGGAATGCCATGACCGTGACGTCAGTCTCGCGCAAAGCCGCAGCCGTCTCAGTCGGCATTGACCAGCCTCGCTTGCCCCAAGCGTGTCCTTTGGGGATCCAGGCCACTGACAGGCGGCCGACGGAGGTCCCTGCCTGCGTGGCCCATTGACTCAGCCCACCGGCGTCGAAGGTGCCGACGCATGGGGTGATCAAATCGACGCGCCGTGTTTTGGCGATAGGACGAAGCTGTCGGAGTCCAGCGACACCCCACGCCGACTCAGCGCGCCGGAGGGTCGCCGAGGTGTGGCGGCCCGGCACACTCGCAATGAAGGTGACATCGGGACACCTGGCGCGAGGCAACACATCTTCGATCCAGTATTGAACTGCCGCCCCACCCTTTTGGCCGGAATGGCGACCAAGCTCCTTGAGGAATTCGGGGAGGATTCCCCACGAGCGCCGATTGTTGCCACCTGCCTTCCCAAGTGGAATGACCACGCGCCATCCAGCTTGGATTTGTCCCTGCAGTGCTGACCGGGTGAGATTCGTGGAGCTGACCACGACCTCAAGGGACTCGTCAGTGTCAGTGTCAGGGTCTGGCCCGCGGTGCAGGAGCCAGAGTTTGGCATGCTGCACCGCCTTACCGGCACTTCCGACTTGACAAACGTGAACGTCACGCCACAACCAGTGCGGTTGGATCGTCCCTCCCGAAGCGAAGACGGTAATCTTGCCCCGAAGTGCCTTGACCCGCTGCTGAAGCTCCACGAGAAACGTCGTCCGTGCCGGACCGCTGTCGACGAGCTCTCGCGTGACGCCCAGCCAGAGCGGGAGCACATCCTCAACCAAGACATCGGGACTTGGTGGGTCGAATGTCGTGAGTAGCGCCGCCCTTAACAAACCGAGGCTCTCAGTGAGAGAACTCGATGAAGGAAGTTGCCATTCAGGCCGATCGAGTCGGCTCATGCGCCGCCCTCCTCCGGCTCCTCGTCATCGCGTTCATCCGTGTCACTGAATGCGCGCGGCATCCTTTCGACTAGGCCGGTTTGCCACGCAAGTCGTGCGAGGCTCCATAGGCGGAAACGGTACGGGGCTGCGCCATGGCCACCGGTCGGAGTGTCGGGTGACACGCTGACCCCGTCGATCTGGAACCAGCGCCGCCCGCCACCTTGCTTCAGATGATGCAGAAGGAGCGCTTCCACCTGCATCCGGAGACTCTTCTTCGTTTCGATGGCGGCCGCTAGAGTGTGGGCGGGAACCAGCAGTGTCGCGCCAGCATGCTTGGCATCCTTGCGCCAGCGCTCGCAACTGCGCACGAGGCGGCCCATCGCTATCTTGACCCCGCGGTTCTTCGACAAATCCGTCAAGTCGATTGCTGGGCCGTGGATCGCGGACCTCACCGCCTCCCAGATGGCCACCATCGCATCGACTCCAGTGTCTGCGAGCCTCGTGAATGGGACAATTGGAGCCAACCGCAGCAAATCTTCTTTGTCAAGCACCGGACGTAGCGCCTGGACGACGTCGCGGCAGAGTCCCGCGTGCTCACTCGCCTCAGAACGCACTGCTGCGTTGGCGACAGTGCGCCGACGTTCAGGATCACCGGGACCGTCGAAAAGAGCCGCCCGGATGACCCGACTTTCCTCGGCGAAGAGATTCGGCTTCGAGTTCCATCGCCCAGGCAACCACCGCTCTGAGGTCCCACCCCTTCGGACACGGCCCTTCCAGGCGTCCTTCCAATATGCAACGGGAGTGGGCTTGCGTCCCTTGCGCCGCCGCGGGTGATGTATGGATGGCGCGGTAATCAACCTGGCCAAACGACGCGCCAGCGGCCCCGGCCGATGACCGTCGCCCTCAATGGTCATGCCCGCGAGTGTTCCCAGCATGCTGCGGTACGCTCCGTGGGGCCCGGTGAATCGGTACCTGCGAAGCTGGTCGTCGGTCATTCCGAACAGAAGCCCGTTCTCGTTACCCACGAATCGCAACAGTGCGTTGCGCCCGGGCAATTGGCGCCCGTTCATGAGCCTGCGATCCCCAAACGTCCGAACCGCGAGTTCTATCCACATGAGTTCGAGTGGCCTGATCCACTCGTAGATAGCGCGTTGCCGAGCGAGCCCAACCTCATCGTGATCGAGGTGCAAGTTGCGTCGCGCATCGTCGACAGAGACAAGAATCCACGAGAGGAGAGTGAGCCAGCGGGCGTCGTACGTGCGATTTGTAAGTCCCGGCGCAAGGATGTCGGCGAAAGCATCTGCTGCGGCCCGTAACCCAAGGGGATCGCCACGTCTGACCAGCATGCGCTCGGTCGGCGCGCTGAGGAGGTACTCGGAGCACTGGGGTGCTGGCACTCGTGCAATCTACGTGAGTTATCCAGCAGGTTGCCGGAAAAGTGGCAACCGGATGTGACCTATATGTGACCTACGAACTCGAAAAGTGGTCGGGGCGACTGGATTCGAACCAGCGACCCCCTGCGCCCAAGGCAAGCCGAGGAGAGCTTCAGAAGTACTGTTTCTCGAATGATTTGCAGCGTTCGGCAGAAGGTGTGACCAGATTTGGGACCACCCGAGCGGCGAGGCCTGGATGCGCGAGGCAAGTGAGTGCAAGCCTCCGACTACGCCGATTCGTTCGTCGTGCCGCCGATTGGAAGCGAACGCACCCTGATGCGCGATGGTTCCAAAGTCACGATGCTTCCGCTCTCCAGCGCCTCCGAGAACTGCGAGAGGTTCGAGAGCAGAGCACGAGCCAGCGTATCCGGCTTGCGACTGCCAGGGCCACGAAACTGGACGACCGAAGGCTTCCGCGCGGAACGCGTGGCCAACAGCGTGCCGAAATCGGTGTCGGCAGACACGACGACACGGTCGTCGGCAGCTGCTCGCTCGAAGATCTCGATGTCCTGCGTGTGCTGCATGCCCAGCGATCGTACGTGGACAGCGTCGTGGCCCGCTTCGGTGAGGAGTGCCGCGAGTGCGGGCGACAAGGCGTTGTCGACGAGGAACCTCATTCGCCGGCGGCGAGGGGCAAGGTCCGCTCCCGAACGGCTTCAGCCGCGAACAGCAGTGCCTCTCGAACGTCGTCGGCTTCGAGGTCGGGATAGAGCGCCAGGATGCTCTCGGTCGTCTCACCCTCGGCGACGAGGGCGACGATAGTCGCGACCGGAATCCGGAGCCCGCGCAGGCACGGAACGCCGCCCATCTGACCAGGGTCAGTGGTGATTCGCGTGTACGCCATATGGGGGTATTGTACGCCCTGATCCCATGTCGCGGCGACCTGGGAGGCGCCCCATTCGCGGCGTCAGCGTCGCTTGAGCAGGCCGGGCCGAAACCATGAAGTACCTGATCGTCATCGAACGCACCGCTACCGGCTACTCCGCCTACTCGCCGGACCTTCCGGGTTGCATCGCGACCGGTAGCACGCGGGAGGAAGTCGAGCGAGAGATGAAGGACGCAATTGCGTTTCATCTCGACGGCCTCAAGGCCGAGGCATTGGCCATCCCCGAGCCGAGCAGCTCGTCGTCCTACGTTGAGATTCCCGCGTAGCAGTTCATCTCCGTCTGCGCCCTTCGTTTGACCGAACATCGGAAAACGGCTCTGGCCCGAAGCTGTCGAGTTCCGCGAACCACTGCCTGACATCCTGAACACCGGCTCGATCAACACTCCGCGTCCGTGCCGCCGAACGCGCACACGATCAGTTTGCAGGTGCAGGTCGACTGGAAGGAGCACGAACTGGTCGTCGCCACGACGAACGAGCCCAACTGTTTTGATCATCCGCACCTCCAGCACGATCCTGATGTTTGGATGATTCGTCATTGTCGTAGCGTGGCTTCGACCGCGCCTCGTCGCGGTCGCATCGTGATCACGTTCCCGCCCGGCCTCGGCGCGACCGGAATCTTGACCTGCTGGCTCGCGGCCACCAGATCCTCTTTCAGCAAGTGCGCGTAGTGCTGCTCGGTGACAGCGACGCTGGAGTGGCCGAGGATCTTCGACAGCTTGTAGATGTCGCCACCGGCCTGGAGCCAGCGAGTTCCGAAGGTGTGGCGCAATGCGTGCGGCGTCAGGGGCGGCACTTTTGCGCGCGTGGTGCCTTCGGCCAGGACCTCGCGTAGCCGCTGAGGGTTCTGCATCCAGAGCTTGTCTTCTTCCTCGAGTTGCTCCTCGAGCGCCGCTCGCGCGTCGGGCTGCATCGGCACGTCACGCTCCTTCCGAAACTTGCCGGTGACGTGCACCATACCGCGGGTCCAGTCGATGTCTCGCTCCGAATCGATACCGCGGATCTCGTCGAGGCGACAGCCCGTGCCAAGGGCGAAGCGGACGAAGCGCTGGAAGCGCGGATGCAGTGAGTCCAGCAGTTTCGTTTCTTCATCCAGGCTGAGCACGCGCGTACGCGGCTTGTCTTTCCCGCGCTTGATGCCGCGGAACGGGTTACGGATGTCGTGGCCTTCGTCGATCGCGCGCTCGAAGATCGACTGAAGCAGGCCGCGCTCGCGGCGAACGGTGCTCTCCGAGACGAGACGACGCTTCTTGTGTCCCGGATTGCTGGTCATCTGCGTCCGTCGCAGGTTCAGGTACCGGACGATGTCCGACTTCGTGATCTCGTCGAGCCGCTTCGCGCCGAAGTGCGGCAGGAAATGCGCGACGATCTGCGCGTCACGGTTCTTGGCCGACTTCAGCGGCGTGTACGTTTTGCGATACACGGCCCACCATTCCGCGAAGCTCGGGATCATGCTCTTCCACCCGTGAACGCCGGCGCGGATGTCGAGCTCGATCTCGTTGGCCCGCCGCTCGGCGGCCTTCTTGTCGGCGAACCCCGTGGACTCGCGGAACAACCGGCCGTTGATCATTTTCCGGAAGTACCAGACTCCGCCTCTCTTCCGTAAAGCCATGCTTCACCCCTTTGCTCATCCATCGATCGAGCGCATGCCGGTCGAAGAAAAGCGATCGACCTTGCCGCGCGAATGGAATCTGGCAACGGCTCACGCGGTGGTAAAGGGCATGCTGGCTCATGCAGAGATACCGCGCGGCGTTCTTCACATCGAAATAGCGGGGCTCGACGATCGGTCCCTGGGCAACGTCTCTTGATGCCATGTTCCTGCTCCTGGAAATCCGAGGTGTCCTCGAGAGGGCCGAGCGTTCGCCGCTGTGCGGGGATCGCCTGGTGGGGTCGGAGCCGCCCTCGGGTTCAGCGGCTCTGTGTGACCGCTCGTGTCTGTGACAATCGAGCAACCTCGAATCAGCTCGCACTCCGGCACCGCCGGTTGAAAACTGGGCCGCCTTCGTTCGCCAGGCACTCATGCGAACTACGGCATGACCTCGCCGTAGCGTGCATTGATATCTGGCACGCGGAGGCGGGCAGCTGAATGAATACGCAGTACCTGCTCTTGAGTTTGGATGCGTCCCTCCGCGCGGGCCGGCGCAGGACGGGGCGAGTGGTGAGAAGTCGATGCTAACGCCGGGAACTCGCCGTCGTCAACCGCCATCGCGCATGGCGATGCGTGGCAAGTCCCGGCAGATGTTCGCAGGCTGCGGCACTGCGCCGGCTACGTCGCAGAGACGACCCAGGAGGCGGCCGATGATTTCTTTCCCGGCTATGCCCGCGCCATCGCGTCTGTTGCCCAGGAGCGCGGATGGCCTGCTGCCACCCGCGCGGGATTCGATGCACAGCTTGGCCCTCAGGGAGCATTGCTGATTGGCAGTCCCGACGAAGTGGTCGAGAAAATCGTTCGGCACAGTGAAGCGCTGGGCGGCATCTCCCGCATCACGTTTCAAATGAACGTCGCGTCCCTGCCTCATGCCACGCTCGTGCGAGCCATCGAAGCGGTCGGCACACGTGTCGCGCCAGCCCTGCGAGACATTTCTATTGCTGACAAGGCGATTTAGAAAGCATAAGAATGGCAGGAGGGGCGGGAATGGAAGACGATGTCTGGGTGCCCACGCTGGACGAATCACACCTCCAGGAGGAGACCATCAACCTGGTCTCGCCCAAAGGCGTGTCCATCATCCTCATCAAGAAAGACGCGCGGATCTTCGCGTTGAGAAACCGATGCGCTCATATGTCGTGCACGCTTGCCGGGGGCCGGCTTGACGGTTACACGCTGCAGTGCCCCTGTCACGAGTGGAAGTTCGACATCACCAGTGGCGAGTTCCTCGCCGCAAGGGAGATTAAAGTCCAGACCTATCTGTGCAAGTCCGAAGGTGGAAAGGTACATGTCAAGCTGGAGGAGCGATGAAAAAAGTCTCTATGTACACGCTCAGCACCTGTCCCTGGTGCCACAAGACCAAGAAGTACTTCACTGACCACAGTATCCCGTTCAACTACGTCGACTACGATCTCCAGCCGGCGCAGGAACAGGAAAGGATCGAACAAGAGATGAAGAAACGAGGAGGTCCGCTTTCGTTTCCCTGGGTGCTCATCGGCGACGACCTGGTCGTCGGCTGGAATCCTGCGAAATACGACGAACTGTTGGCGCTGAGTAAGACGAGCTAGCGATGGACGTCGACGCGCGAAAACGATCGCTGAGATATTTCTTCGCGAAGATTGTGGAGCCGCTTGGCTACAAGTTCACGCCGGACGAGGAGCTTGCCGACTACCTGCTGGAGCAGGAGACCCATCTCGAGGCCGCACATGGAAGTCCGTTCTGCCCATGCCAGGGACGAACGCAGAACCACGACGAGAACATGAAGATCGTCTGCCCTTGCATTCCCTTCCATCGGGATCACTTTGACTACATGAAACGGTGCTGGTGCGGGCTGTTTGTTCACAAGGATGTGACCGACCCCGATAGCCTCCCTCAAATACCGTATGAGGATTTCAGAAAGGCCAAGGATGCTCCTGGAAGTCGCGAAGACCGGTGAGATCGCCCCGGGCGGAATGAAATTCGTGAGAGCCGGCGAGAGAGAAATCGTCGTGTGCAATTGCGATGGCCGGTATTATGCGGTCGACCGGCGGTGTGGCCACATGAACGGCCCGCTCGAAATGGGTGCCTTGGACGGCACCATCGTCACCTGCCCGATGCATCACGTCCAATTCGATGTGACGAACGGCCAGGCGTTGAGTCAACCTGTTCCTGTACACATCGACGAGCCGCTTCCGGCCGGATGGGCGCGCTACATGGGGTACTTCGGGATGCTCATGCAGCATACGAGCGTGTGCGACATCAAAACCTTTAGGGTCAAGATCGACGGAGGAGTCATCCAGGTAGAGATTGGGTGAGTCTCACTTCATCGCGGGTGCAGAGCACCTTGACGCGCCGC
>CAVUTO010000012.1:0-321899 GCA_963744405.1 Vicinamibacterales bacterium | reverse complement strand
CGGTTCCCGCTGGGGACGCCATTCCTGAATTTGAGTCGCCGCTTCCGTCCAACTTCTTGAAAGCCAAGCAGGTTACAGCAGTTCCAAATTTCTCCCCGTCTAAACAGAGCCCTTCAGGGAACAGGGCCTGCTGAAGTCGCTGCTTCTCTGCGAGGCCAAGGTGAATCCACTTCGGCACGGGATGGGATCATCTGCCCTTCTTGGTTGCGGTCACGCGCGCAGACACGGCAGCACGGGTAGCGAGCCCACGCGGAAGATGCGCGTCGAACTGGATGATGCAGCGCGCTCCTCGACCTCTTCGCGCACAGCCTGGCAATCGGAAGCGTGAGGAAAGGTCCTGTTCGTCGTCCATCGCTCTCTCGGCGAGGCCAGTCACGGAGTAATCGCCGCCGCCGGGCAGGGTTCGAAGGACGCAATGTCAACGGAGGCGTCCGAGTCACATTTTGACCTACTGAACAATCACGGTGCCGTGGAGCATGTTCATCCCGCAGGCGAATGCGATGTCGCCGCGCCTTTTCCGGTGTGAACTCGACCAACGTGGGTTCATTCAGCGGCAATGCCTTCTTGATCTTCAATGAGGGGAACACGACCTCGGTCCCGCATGTCTTGTCGGTCGTCCGCACGAACGTCAGGCGAGCTGGTACGCCCGCACGGAGTGTGACCGTAGCCGGCTCGAATCCCTGCTCGTTGACGCGGATTGTGGCCGTCTGCACGGCTTCGTTGGCGCCGCCGGCGTTCGAGCGTGACGGCGTTCGACTTGGATCCGTTGATGTTGTGCCGACAACGGGCCTGAGACCAAGACGCTCGCGCTCGGCTCGGACGAAAAAACTCCCCTCAGTCACGACGAGGTCGCCTGGCTGCACGCCGAAACCAACTTCGACTTGTTCTCCCGAGGGCGGACCCAGACGGACCTCTCGTTCGATGAATTTCCCAGGCTCCTTTGGATTCGCGAGATAGACGACCGTACGGTCACCGACGTTCTGCACCGCGATGCGTGGGACGGTCGGCATCGACGCGGCTGACGCTCCGCTCACCACGACGTCGGCGTACATGCCGAGTCGCAACTCGCCGCGAGGATTGGGCACCTCAACGCGCACCTTCGCGGTTCGTGTTTCGGCGCTGACCTGCGGATCTGTATAGCTGACGCGTCCACGCACGGTGAGACCGGGAAGGGCTGACGTGGTGATCGCAGCCTCGCTGCCGACGCGCACGCGGGAGAAGTCCTTCTCATACACGGCCGCGACGATCCAGACCGTCGAGAGATCCACGACGCTGAACAGCCGTGTCGCAGTATCGACGTTGAGTCCGACATTCGCTCCGCGTTCTGTCACGACCCCGTCAATCGGCGCAGGCACGCTGGTCGTCGCGCTCACTGCGTGGCCGGGAGCCATGCTGTCGAGCGTCGACGCGGAGAGGCCGAGCAATTCGAGCTGGGATCGCGCGCTCTGGACTGCCGCAGTCTGGGCTTCGTGCTCGGCGTGAATCCGTTCCAGCTCCTGCCGGCTGGCTGCTCCGATCTCGACGAGCTTCTGCGTCCGCTGCAGCTCGCGATCATGTGCGTCGAGCATCGCCTTTGCAGAGACGTATCGAGTCTGCGCCTCGGCAAGCGCAGGGCTGTAGATCTCCGCCAGCGTGTGCCCGCGACGAACATGGTCGCCCAGCGCCGCACCGACCTTCGTGACGCGGCCAGCCACGAGTGGCGTCACTACGACCTGCCGATAGGCATTGGGCTCGACGACGCCGGGCAGACGAATCTCTGTCGCGGAACTGCCTGTTGCGACTGGCGCCACGGTAATCCCGGCGCGCTTCACAGCATCCTGACTGAGCTGCACGACCACATCGGGCAGCGGAGTCGCCCTCGAGACGGCTGGCGCGGCTGGAGACGGCTGCGCGCTTGAAGGAGTTGCCACGCCCGCGCCGTGTCCACCGGCGCCAGCATCACTTCGCATGAACACGTACGTCGTGGCCGCCCCCGCTGCGAGCAAGAGCAGCGGCGAAGAGCACCGCTGAGCCCCGGTTTATCGTCATGCGTGTGTTATTCATCATCGCACTTCTCCGAGGGCCCGATTGAGTGCTGTTCGGGCGTCGTAGGCGGCACGGAGAGTCTCTGTATACGATCGTTCTACATCAAGGTATCGCCGCAGTTCTGCCAGGGCTTCAAAGATCGTGACCCGCCCAAGCTCGTAGCTCTGACGGACCACGGTCAGGTTCTGACGCGCCAGTGTCTGCGCGCCGCCCGTATACAGCATCACGGCCTCCTTCGCGCGCTCGTCGCGTACGCGAGCCGACGCCAGTTCGGCCTCTGCGGCGAGTCGCGCGGCATCGTATGCAGCGGCCGCGCCCGTCAGCTCGGCACGCGCCACGGCCACTTCGCCCTGGTTCCGATTGAGGATCGGAATCGGTCACCATCGCGCCACCGGACCAGTAGTTAAACTGCCCCCGGACGCGCTCGAGCCCGCCGTCCGGGCGAACCCACGTTGCGGGAAGCCCGCGTCCATCCGCATGTAGTTCGCGAACACACTGACATCGAAGCGTCCCTCGGCTTCCGCGCGACCGATTTTCGCCTCGGTCACCTCCTGCCGCGCTGCGGCTTCACGGATGTCCGTTCGTTGTTCAATGACCGCCGCCGCGTCGCGAAGCGGCGGTGCGGCTCCCGATTCGCGCTGAACCAGATCCTCGAGCGTGTCGCGTACGGCCAGCATGGCATCGGCTTTCATGCCCAACAGTCGTTTCAACTCGAACATGGCGGTCTCAGTCCGAGCGCCTTGAAGCAGCCGGTCGGCCTGCACGCGTCGAAGCTCGACTGCCAGCAAATCGCGCTCGAGCGGCGGCGAGGCACCTTCCTCCACCCGAGCCCGCAACAGCTCGTGCTGCTTTTGAACCGCCGCGACGAGTTCATCGTACAGCGCGAGATCGCGTATCGTCGTCACGACGTCGCCGTACCGCGTGCGGACGTCGGCCGCCAGGAGTCGCTCGCGATCTGCGGCGGCGAGCTGCGCCGCTGCGACTTCGCGATCGGCGACGGCGATGCGCCCGCTTCGGCGGAACAGCTCGAGGGGCCATTCGACGCCAAAGGTCGTCAGGTTGTCGGTGCCACCGGGTTCATCGCGGCGTTCAAACGATACCGATGGATTCGGCCTGAGTGATGCCTGCTGCCTTGCGCCATGCGCCACGTCAATCTGACTACGCGCTGCCCGGAGTGAGGGCTCCTGCTCGATGGCGCGCGCGATGGCCTGTTCGAGGGAGAGTCCGTTCGCAAGATCCACGAACTGAGCCGCAAGCGGCGCCTGGCGTGCCCGGTGATTGAGCCGAGATAAACACATTGGTCGTTAGCGTCGCAATGAGGACGCTCAACACAATTCGCGTGGTCATTGCACGCCTCCCTGGAAATTTACCGACCCTTGTCCTGCCGGCCCGTTCCACTCGATCGTCATCGGCCATGCACCGGCCATCCCAAATTCTGCGGATGCGGCGTACCGGCCGAGAACGCCCGTCGGCGCGACTTCGAGACCACCAGACATGACCATGCCTGGCATCGTCATGTTGGCGGTTGCGCGCACCGTGCCGACGTCGACCAGCGTCGTGGTGCCCGTGCGCCTGAACTCGAGGGTGAAATCGTTCCGTCCTTGTCGCAGCGAACCAGTCGGAGACAACAGCACGATGTCGAGGTCGCCTGCTCGAACCGTTTGCACGACCGCACCGGCACTCTGAGTCGTGGGCTCGCGGCCGTCTGGTCGCGTCCGCCACACCACGAACGAGATCACCGCAATGAGGGCGAAGACTCCCGCGGCTATCGCCACGCGCCGGGGACTGCCGCGTACGTGCTCGTCTCGCGGCAGTGGCTCGCGCTGAAGCCCCAGGCGCCGCTCACGAATCCAGAAGAAGATCACCGGCGTAACGATCAGCACATGGAGCAGCGACGACACCATGCCGCCGAGCACCGGCGTCGCGAGCGGCTTCATCACCTCGGCGCCGGCGCGCGTGCTCCACATGATCGGGAGGAGTCCTGCGATGACAGTAGAGACCGTCATCACTTTTGGCCGGAGACGCAGCAATGCGCCCTCCATCACGGCATCCATGAGTCCGGCCCGCGTGAGTGTTCCGCCAAGCTCACGTCGCTTTCGCTCGACGGCTTCCTCGAGATAGATCACCATCACGACACCGGTCTGCACGGCGGTGCCGAACAGTGCGATGAAGCCGACCCACACCGCGACGGAGAAGTTGTAGCCCAGCAGCCACAGGAGGTAGACCCCTCCAGTCAATGCGAAGGGCACCGCCAGGAGACATGGGCGGCTTCGAGTGCCGAGTGATACGTGAAGTACAGAAGCACGAAGATCACGAGCAGCACGATCGGCAGGACGATCTGCAACCGGGCTCGCGCGCGCTCCTGGTTCTCCCATCGGCCGCTCCAGCCGACGTAGTACCCCGCTGGCAACGCGACATCCCGTGCGACGGTCGCGCGGGCTTCCTCAACGAAGCCCCCGACGTCACGGCCCTGCACGTTCAGGAGCACCGTCGCGAGCAGCAGGCCGTTCTCCGAGGAGATCATCGCGGGACCGCGAGCGTGCTCGATCCGAGCGACCTGGCTGAGCGGGATCTGTGCGCCATTGGACGACGCCACGAGGACCTGACCCAGTGCTTGAGGATCGGCGCGGTACCAGGGGCATACCGAACTCGAACGGGAAATCGCTGCCGACCCTCGATCGTCGTCGTCAGCGTGGTCTCGCCGACGGCCGTCTCAATCACCTGCTGGATGTCCCCGACGCCGATGCCGTAGCGCGCGGCGGCGCCACGGTCGATCTCGATGTTCAGGTACTGCCCACTGGTGACTTGTTCGGGGTAGACGTTGCTCGCGCCCGGTACTCGGCGCACCGCGTCGGCGACCTTCCGCGCCGACTCCTCGAGGACGGTCAGGTCGGTGCCGTAGATCTTCACGCCGACTTCCGATCGGATACCCGTCGTCAGCATGTCGATGCGGTTGATGATGGGCATCGTCCAGATGTTGGAGACACCGGGCAGCTGCACCGCCTGTCCCATCGCGGCGCGCAGGCGATCGAGTGTCATCCCAGGTCGCCATAGTTCCTTCGGCTTCAGGTGGACGATGGTCTCGGTCATGTTGAGCGGCGCCGGATCGGTTGACGTGTCGGCCCGCGCGACCTTCGCGACGACGTAGGCGACTTCTGGGAACGTCATCAGGGCGGCGTTCTGGCGGGCCGCGATCTTCGTGTTCTCTTCGAGCGAAATACTGGGATCGGCGATGGGCATGAACATCAGGTCACCCTCGTTGAGCGGCGGCATGAACTCGCTCCCGATCCCACGCGCCAGGACCAGCGCGCCGACGAAGAGGATTGCTGCGGCCGTGATGGTGAGCGCCCGATGTGCAAGCGCGCCCCGCAGCACAGGCCGGTACGACTCCGCGAAGCAGACGCATGACGGGGTTGTCCTCTTCGGGATGGAACTTCCCCCCGAGCAGCAACGTGCAAAGCACCGGGACGAGCGTGACGGCGATGACCGTTGCCGCGAGCACCGCGAACGTCTTGGTGAAGGCCAATGGGTGAAAGAGCTTGCCTTCCTGGCCCGTCAGCGCGAACACCGGAATGAAGGCGAGCAGGATGATCGCCATTGAGAAGAACACGGGCCGTCCGACCAATCGCGTGGAATCTCGGACGGTCTCCCAGATCGCCTCCGGTCGCTGGCGTCGACTCCGCGCTGCTCGATGAATCGGAACGCGTTCTCGGTGACCACGATGCCCGCATCGACGAGCACGCCAATCGCGATGGCGATGCCGGCGAGGCTCATGATGTTGGAGGAAATGCCGGCGTAGTACATGCCCAGGAACGACAGCAGAACCGCGAGCGGCAGCGGAAGGGTGACGATCAGAATCGACCGGAAGTGCATCAGGAAGATGACGTGCGCCAGGGTGACGAGGGCGATTTCCTCGATCAGCGCCGTCCGCAATGTGTCGACCGCCTGCTCGATCAAGTCCGAGCGGTCATAGAACGGCACGATGGTGACGCCCTGCGGGAGCCCAGGCTCGATTTGCGCGATGCGCGCCTTGACGGCGTCGATGACGTCCTTCGTGTTGACGCCGGTGCGCGCGACGATGACACCGCCGACGGCTTCCTGTGTCCCTTTGACGAGCGAGGCGACACGGAACGCGTTGCCGATCTGGACGTTCGCCACCTGCTCGACGTAGATGGGAACTCCGTTCGAGCCGCCAACGACGATCTGCTTGACGTCGTCAACCGATGTGATCAGACCGACACCGCGCACGATCAACCACGCGCCGTTCGACTCGAGCACATTGCCACCGACATTGAGGTTGCTGTCGCGGACGGCCGACACCACCGCGCTGAGTGGCAGGTTGTAGGTCCTGAGTCGATTGGGATCGACGTCGACCTGGTACTGCTGGACATGGCCGCCAACCGACGCGACTTCCGCGACGCCGGGCACCGCATTGAGCTGGTATCGGACGAACCAGTCCTGCAAGCGCGCGCAACTCCGGAGGGAATGCGTCGGGCTTTCGACCGTGTACCAAAACACATGACCGACGCCAGTCGCGTCCGGCCCGAGCGTCGGGATGACGCCCGTCGGGCAGGCTCTTCGCGACGAGGCTCATCCGCTCGAGGACGCGAGTTCGCGCGAAATACAGGTCGACGTCGTCCTCGAAGACGACGTAGATCATCGAGAAGCCGAACGCAGACTGCGATCGGACCACTCGAACACCGGCGAGCCCCTGCAGGTTCGTGGTGAGCGGATACGTGACTTGGTCCTCGACTTCCTGCGGGCTGTGCCCAGGCCAGTCCGTGAAGACGATCACCTGGTTGTCGGAGAGATCAGGAATCGCGTCGATCGGCGTGGACGTCAGCGCCCACCAGCCCCAACCTGCGAGGCCGAGGTACAGGACGACGACGATGAACCGGTTCCTTAGCGCAACGTCAATAAGTCGATTGATCATGAGCCACGACACTCGTCATGCCGCGCGCGTACACGCGCGAGCCTACGAACCCGGACGTCCGATGTCCGAGCAGACACACGACGACTGTGCGTGGCTAAACGAGGAAGACGGAGAGGAGGACGTGCTTCGGAGGCAGCGCGGTCGGAATGGGCACAGTCGTGCGCCACCCGTCGCTCAAAACGAAAGCCGGGACATGGGTCGGCACGACGACTCCTGTGCCGAGCACCGCGTTGGGATTGCGGCAACGAACGTGAGGTTCGGCTGATTGGAGTTCTCGCGCTCAGAGTCGGCGCAGCAGTTGTCCGCCTGCGCCTGGGTGATGACACGGCCCGAGCCGCCGCCTTGCGAGTTTCCTTTGTGCATGGGGCAGGCGCCGCCCTCGGAACAGCACGCCATTCGAGCTTCTGGACTCGACATCCACCCCGCGCAGAGGGCAGCATTCCCAGCCGTCAAGGCGAAAGCGAGCGCGAGGGCAGATAGGCGCTTGACGACCGAAATCACAGGTCTAGGATGCTCGACCGCAAACCAGGAGTCAAATTGAGGCCGATTTGGGCCGGCGCAGGCGATGTTGGAGCGGCCCTTCAACTACGACCGTTCGACACGAGGCTGGGAGGGCAGAAAAGGCCGTGACCCGCCCTCGGATGACGATGACCTGTACGGTCCACGCGAGGTTGCACCGGGAACATCGGACGTAAATGTTAAAATTTCCCGTGTGTTTCGATTCTTGTAGGGGTTGCCTTGACCGGGACAATCGGGACACGCATACACTGGGGCTGTGGAGGTCTCGTTCATGAAGCCCTCTCTTGTAGCGAAAAAACAGACTAAGGCAGACTAGAAGAATGGCTGAACTCAACGTGATCGTCGTTTGTCCTACATGCGGGCACTCTGCGGCAGAGGAATGCCATTGGAACAGATGTGTGTTCGCCTACGAATGCCTGGGCTGTCACACCATCCTGAAACCGAAGCAAGGAGACTGTTGCGTGTATTGCTCCTACGGCGATAGACGCTGCCCATTCGTGCAAGACGACCGCGCCTGCCCGATGGCCTGAAGATGGTTGGCTGGGACCTGCGGACCGAAATTGAGATTCGCGTATCCGACGTCTTTGAGCAGCCTCGTGGATGGTGTCGTCGAGTTGCTCGATTCGCTCCAATCATCGACGACAACGCCAGCCGGAACCGCTGGTACGGGCGTGGCGTCACCGCCCAAGATGTAGGAATCGTGCTCTCCGGCACTCGCCTTACACTTGCTCTCCCGCCAGAGAATGGAGGACTGATGGTCGCGTGGACACGACTACGACCATGCTGAGATCGAGCTTAGGACTTGCAACGGGGGGGAAGGCATGACGCTGACACACGGTTATCAACCCATGGACGCTTATACCTACGGGGCGTTCGTCGAAGTGGCCTACCAAATGTATTCTGCCTCGCCTGGCAGCCTGACCCCGCCTGTTCCACCTGGCATTCTTCCGGCGAATTACAAGCTTGTGCTGTACTTGACCGCGGTTGACCACTTCATGGTCGAATCCGAGCGAAAGTCATTCGGTTTCATCGCACAGTCCACGCAGGACGCCAGCGTGTTTGTCGCCGCCATTCGAGGTACCGAAAAGCTCATTGAATGGTTGATTGATGCGGAATTTGTGCCGACATCATTCACGGCCGTACCGAATGGAGGTAAAGTCGACGATGGGTTCTACAGCATTTACAAGACGCTAAATGGCGTTCTGCCCAACGGCGACGTGACCGATGTGCGCACCTTCATCAAGGAGCAGGCAACCAACGGGACGTTGGTCGTGACTGGACACAGCCTCGGCGGCGCCGTCGCCAACATGTTGGCGTTGGACGTGGCGATCAACGCTCCGGTCGCACACCTGATGCTTTACACACTAGCAGCGCCAAGGACGGGCGACCAAGACTTCGTCAACTGCTTCGCCGCAAACGTGCTCGCAAGCTACCGCGTGTTCAACGACCCTGACATCGTGCCGAAATTGCCGCCGCCTTATGAACAGGTGAACACCGGCGAGCAAATTGATTCCAGGATCCTCCCGCAAATAAAGCACAGCCTCTCCTGCTACCACGAACTGACGACATATCTGTACGTCTTGAACCAGCAGAGCACCTTTCCAATGGGTTCGTGTCAAGCCGCCGGCTAGACGGCGTGAGCGGCTGACTGCAGCGGCGTCTGGCCGGTACGCCTGCGCAGGACCTTCACGAAGTGGGAGGCGTCCGAGAATCCGGCGCGTCGCCCGATTTCCGCCGTGGTCATGCGATCGAACAGCGGCGATTGAAGCATGCGTACGGCGAGAGCGACGCGAGATTGGATCAGCATCGCCCCGAACGCTTCGCCACATGCTGCCAGCGCCCGATGCAGGGTTCGCCTGGATATGTTGAGCGAACTCGCAACGTCGGCCGCTTGCAGGGATGTATCAGGACAAGCGCTGCTTGATGTGATTGTCGATCTGGTCACGCACGGAGCGCTCGACTGGCGTCGACACGGAGCGCCGCCCGCTCAGGACAGCAGGATTGGGCACCCATCTGCGCACGAACTCTTCCGATAGCGAGATGTCCACACTCGTATGGGCCGCTGCCAGTTGGCGACGAGCTGTTTGCGCCCATGAAGTCGACTTTAAGGTTGGGTGGTAAGCCGAAATCGCCTTGGCTGCTGAAAAAAACTTAAGAAAACCTTCGCCCTTCCGCAAAAGACTGCTGTAAAGTCTGGCCTTCAAACACCGTTCAATCTATCACTGGCGTTGCCCGCGAGACTGCGGGGAGGAGCAGATTCATGTCCGCAACCACAAGAATGGTGATGGCAGCCGCTTTTGCCGCAGCGATGACCATCACTGGTCAAGGCGCCCAGCGCGTACTCGTGTATACATCCATCGATTTCCCCGGAGCTGTGCTGACAAACGCGCAGGGAATCAACGCTGGCGGAGAAATCGTCGGTTCCTACAACGACGCCGGCACGCCAAGCCGGACGCACGGATACCTATTGAGCGGCGGCCAATTCCGGTCAATCGACTTTCCAGGGGCGCGTGCCACCAACGCCAGGGGAATCGGACCAGCGGGCGACATTGTCGGCACCTATCAAACTCAGACAGAATCGGGTGGAGTGCCCGCGCATGGTTTTCTGCTGAGCAATCGTGGTGAATTTTCCCGGATTGATTACCCGGGACACATCAACACCATCGCACAGCGGATCCTGCCCGACGGTACCATTTTGGGTTGCTACCATGACAACGACACCATGGGATCGATGCACGGAATGATGTTATCGCGGGCTGGTTTCGAGGACATTCCAGAAGAGATGTCGATGCACAATGGCGCCACACCAAACGGGCGCCTCATCGTCGGACTGTTCACCGACATGATGGACAATCGCGGCAAGGCCTATTTCGTGGATCGCGGCCGCTTCAAGCCATTCGAGGTACCGGGCGCCACCTTTACTGCTGGATGGGACGTGAATCCAGCCGGCGTGGCGGTGGGCAACTATCGAGACGCCAACGGCCGATTCCATGGGTTCCAGTTCGACGGCACGACATTCGGTGACGTCGATTTTCCCGGCGCCTCGGCCACGCGTGTCTTTGGGATAAACGCCGGTGGCGATATGGTCGGTACATACGTTGATGCAGCGGGAAGGACGCACGGCTTCATCGCGCAATGGGCGCCTGAGCGATAACGGACGGAGTGAAACGTCGGCTGACCGCGCCTCATGCCGACCGGTGGCGTATGTCCACCGGCCGGCTATGTTTCCCAGGAGAAATCCGGCGAATACGATGAGGCATCGCATGATGAAAAGCATGGCCATCTTGGGGCTAGTGGCGGGCGTACTGCTTGGGCAAGCGACAGCAGCGGGCGAAATCACCGTTCTCAGCGCGGGCGCCGTCGAACCGGGGTTGAGACCCGCCTCGGTGGCGTTTGAGAAACGGACGGGTCACGCCGTGAAGATCTCATTTGCTCCGGCGCCGCAGATACGCACGCGAATCACCGCGGGAGAGATGTGGGATGTCGTGATCGCTCCGCCCGCCGTCCTCGACGAGTTCGCCAAGGCCGGCAAGATTGAGAACGAACGCGTCATGCTTGGACGGGTGGGGATAGGTGTGGCGGTGCGCGCCGGCGCGCCCGTGCCGGACATCTCGAATGTCGAGGCACTCAAGCGCTCGGTGCTGGCTGCAGAATCGGTGGTATTCACTCGTGGTTCCAGCGGTGTGTATTTCGAGGCGCTCCTCAAGAAGATGGGCCTCTACGAGCAGGTGGAGGGCAAGATCACTCGCTATGAAGATGGCGAGTCAGCCATCGAGCACGTGCTGAAGAGCAAGGGCAAGGAGGTGAGCTTCGGCCAGCTCACCGAGATTCGACTCTACCGCGACAAAGGCCTGCGGCTCGTCGGCCCGTTGCCGGCGGAAGTGCAGAACTATACGTTATACGTCGGTGTCCCGATGACCGCCCGAGCCAATGCGGAGGTTGCGAGGGCTTTTGTGCGGTATCTCGGCAGCTCTGACGGCCAGGCGGTGTTCGCCGCCGCCGGGATCGAACGGTAACGGCCGCCTCATTGTGACGGCAACGATTTCCCATTTGCCGACACGTCGACTGCCGACACATCGAGCGTGGTGGGTCAGCCCATACCGCCGACCTCAGGCCATACCAGCCGGATCGAACAACTCAGGGCGTGAAGGTGACCATGTGCGAATGGCCGTTATCGGTTGTCGACGTCTTCGTCACGGCCTGCCTGTTCTGCAGCGCCATCAGATCGGCCTGCGCAATGGCCACAGTATGCGGGTGCGTCGCCGTGCCTGTAATGTTCAGCGAAAGCGCGGTGCCAGCCGAGATCTGCGCGCCGGTGATCATGGCCGTGTGCCCGTGGTTGTCCGAGATGCCTCCGGTTACGTTGCTCGGTGGGTTGTGCTGGGTGTCGTCGGAGTGCTGTCGTCATCGCAGCCGGAGACTGTTATGACGACGGTGCTCAACAGTGCCAGAGCCGACTCGAGGGTGAACTCACGGCGAGTAATAGGGGTTGCGTCAGCCTCGGTGCGTTGTGACATAGCTCCTCCTTGAACGTGATCTTGGGGGAGCAGAAAGGGACTGGAGCAAACTACATGCCAGGATGCGTTCGAATGTACCTCTTTGTTCTTGGCAGGGATGCCGCAGAACTATTACGGCGCCCGTAAACGGCGTGACAGAAATCGTAAATGCGGCAAGCTTCCGCCCGGTCCGTGCTGAAGGACTTCGCGTGCCTCTGCCTCGATCGCGACAGTGGGCGGCTTGACTCAAGACTGCGCTCTCGCGAGGATCTGGCAGCAGACTCTGTGAGATTAACCAACCTCGCCGCTGTCGTCACATTCGCCGGGCTCACCGCACTCCTCACATATCCCCAGGTGCGCGAGTTCGCCACGTCTGTTCCGTATCACTCCGATCCGTATTTCAGCATGTGGCGTCTTGGTTGGGTCGCGCACGCGATTCGTAACGCACCTGGGCAGATGTTCGATGCGAACATCTTTTATCCGGAGCAACTGACTCTCGCGTATTCGGATGCGATGCTTCTCCCGGGCGTCGTCCTTGCGCCGTTGTTCTGGGCCGGCACGAGTCCCGTCATCATCTACAACCTTGCACTGTTTTCGGCATTCACGTTATCTGGACTCACGGCATTTTCATTGGCCCGTCTGGTGACTGCCAATGTCGGCGCCTCGCTCGTCGCCGGCGTGATCTATGCCTTTGCGCCATACCGTTTTACTCATTACATGCATCTGGAGCTGCAGTTGGTGTTCTGGATTCCACTGCTGCTCGTCATCATTCATCGCTCACTACCACTGCCAACAGTGCGCGACGGTGTTCTGTTCGGTGCGATCCTGGGGCTCCAACTTTTGTCATGCATCTATGCCGGCATCTTTGCCGCGATGTTTTGCGTCGTGTTTGTTCCCTGTCTGGCGGTGATCGGTGAGCGCCGGTTCCGAGCTTCGCTCAAGCCATTGATGGCCGCCGGCGTCATGACTGTGCTGTTGGCCTTGCCATATGCGTATGCGTACATGGGCGCCAGAGACACCGTCGGAACCCGCAGCATCGAGCAGTTCCGGCTCTACAGCGCCTCGCTCACGAGCTATCTGTCAGCGCCGCAGATGAACAGGTTCTACGGCAGTACCGCGATCACCGACCCCATCGTGGCTGGCGAGATGAATCTGTTTCCAGGGGTGGTGACAGTGCTGCTCGCGTTGACCGGCGTCTTCGCCGGTAAGTCCCGGTCGCGGTACCCGTATGTTGTCGGATTGATTTTCGCTATTGTCATGACGGCTGGCGCGAACGGAGTGCTTCATGGGTGGCTCTTCGAACATGTGCCACTCTTTCGGGCGCTGCGATCGCCGGCGCGGTTCGGGATCCTCGTCGTTCTTTGTCTCGCTGTCTTGAGCGCTTACGGAATGGCCGCTCTGCTCGACAGGATCGGATCGGCAAAGCGGAGGGTCGGGGTCACGGCTGCCGTCGTGATGCTCTTGATGACAGAATTTGCCTCGACGCCTTCGCTCGTTCCCGTGCCGACGCCCTCGAAGGTGGACGCCTATCTTGCGCTGAAACCACCGGCCGTAATCGTCGAGCTGCCGCTGGAATCGCCCGGGGGAATTTGGGGCTCGTTCGATTGGCTCTACATGTATCAGGGCCTGCCGCATTTTCAAAAGATGCTCAATGGGTACAGCGGGTACGCGCCTGCGTCGTTTTACCAGATGCGTGAGCTGATGAGCGGCTTTCCCGACGATCGTTCGATTGCGTTCCTTCGCCGCCGCCGAGTTGATTACGTAGTAATTCGGACCGGACTTTACGAGCTGACTGACGCGGCGACCCTGCTCGAACGGGTTCAGCAACGCGAGGAGTTGTCGCTCGAAGTGATGTGGGCGGCGGGACAGGCTGGCGGCGAAGCGCTGTTCAATGTGGTTCCGTAAGCTTCTCCGAGCGCGAACCGAGCAGGCGTGCAGCGACGGCGCGGAAGCGATCGTGATGAGGGCTGGTCACGAACATCCAGCGGAGCACGCGCACGCTGACGGCTCCGCGGGCGCCGGCCGGCATCATCTCGTCGAGCGTCTTGATTGGCTGCGTGCGAATGCGGTCGAGCAGCGCCACGCGGTGCACGCACGACACGGTGCAGAGCGGCGCACAGCTCTTCTCGCTCGTGCTCTCGCGCCTCACATCCTCGGTGGTGTACTCGGCCAGCGGAATCCCTGGATGTCCGCGCTGCTGTGAGCACCAATGCACGAGGCCGTCCTCGCAGATGTAGAGATAGCGGCCGCCGGCCCCGCACTGCCAGTCGTTCGGGCGCCCGAACGCGAGGTTCCGCTGGAAATCGTTCTGGTTCTGTACCGTGTAGAACGGCGCCGTCAGCGAGGTGATCTCGCTGTAGACGCGCTGCTGCTCCGGCGTCAGCGGCATCAGGCGGCCACGACCGTTGTGGATCAGGCCGACCGTCGCCGTGAGACCCAGTTCGATCGCCCGCTTTGCGATCGTCAGTGCATCCTCGGGGTTACCCAGGTCGCCACCGAGCACAGAGTTGATGTTGACGCTGAACGCGGCGTGCTTTGCCAGCAGCTGCAGCTTCGCGTCGAGCACCTTCAGGCTCTTCTTCGACACGTCGTCAGGGGTCACGTTGTCGATGCTGATTTGCAGGTGATCCAGCCCGGCGTTGTTGAAGTCCTCGATGCGCTTCTCGTTGAGGAGGTAGCCGTTCGTGATCAGTCCAGCCAGCGCGCCGGTTCCGCGGATGTGGCGGATGAGCTCGTCGAGGTCAGGGTGCAGCAGCGGCTCGCCGCCGCTGATCTCGATGTTCGCCGTGCGCAGCCGGGCCAGGTGGTCGATGCGCCCGCGCATGGTCGCCAGTGGCACCGGCGGAGAGTGCTTGTCGTACTCGTTGCAGTAGGTGCACGCCAGGTTGCAACGGCGGATCGGAACGATCTGCGCGAGGATCGGATGACTCGCGGACTGGAAGCCGCGCGCCACCATTCTGGCCTCTCTCCATTTGCGGTCGAAAGTTCGGAGCATGCGCTGCGGCCGCGGCATACTAGGATGATACTGCCAGATGCCGTCAGTTGACTTTGCGCGCTGGACGACGACGCTGACGGCGTCGTATCTGGCGATTACGGCCGCGTTGATCGCGATCTTCGGGACGACCGTTCCAGGCCGCGTCTGGCTGGTTGCGGGGCACCTGACGCTCTCCGGGTCGTTGCTGATCCTGAACCGCGCGAGGCCGTCGGCGGGGATCCTTCGCGTGATTCGCGACTGGCATCCACTAATGCTGTTTCCTCTCCTCTACAAGGAAGTGGAGCTGCTGGCGCCGGTTCTTGGAAACTGGCGGTTGACTGCGGCGATTCCGGCCTGGGAGTCGGCGCTGTTCGCCGGGCAACCGAGCCTGTATCTGAGCGAACGGCTGGCGTTCGTGCCGCTGTCCGAGTACCTGCATTTTTCCTATCTGTCCTACGTGATCGTCATTCCATCGGTGGCCGCGTACTGGTACGTCAGCGGGCGGAGGGCGGCCTTCGGCGAATTGCTGCTGCTGCTCTCGACCGTGCTGCTGGGGAGCTACCTGTTCTTCATCCTGCTGCCGGTGGACAGCCCGTATTACCTGTCGCAGCGCCTGGGCCCGCCGCTCTCCGGCCACTTCTTCTTCGATCTCGTTCACCAGGTATCGGCGCGCGGCGGCGCGCGCGGCGGCGCGTTTCCCAGCGCGCACGTGTCGGGTGCGGTCGTCGTGAGCCTGGTCGCGTGGCGGCGCCAGCGCCGGCTCGCGTACCTGCTCGTCCCAATCACGGCGAGTGTGATGATCGCCACCGTGTACGGGCGCTTCCACTACGTCCTCGACACGCTCGCCGGCGCGGCCCTCGCGATCGCCGTCGTGGTGGCGTATCGATATCTCTCCGGCGACGGGCCAATTGACAAGTCATTGTCATCTAGACAAGATCTTGTCAAATGGCCGTTGTCGACGCCCGGCCCGAGCTCGCGCGCCTTTTTGAAGAGGTTGTCCATTTCTATCTCAGCCTGAACCGCACTGCCGCGCTCATGTATCGTCACGGCCAGCTTTCCGGGCCGCGGCGCACGCTGCTCGTCACCCTCTCACGCACGGGTCCCCTCACTGTCGCGCAAATCGCCCGTGGGCGGCGCGAACCTCGGCAGCGCGTGCAACCGCTCGTCAACGCGCTCGTCAGAGAAGGCGCGCTCGCATACGTCGCGAACCCGGCTCACAAGCGATCGCCGCTCGTGAAATTGACTCCAAGAGGTGAAAAGACCGTGCGTCACATCGTCGAGCTGGAAAGCACGCTCCGCGCGCGGCTGAAAATCGATGTGCCCGGCCAGGCAATGACCGCTGCTGCAGATGTGCTGCGACGGGTGCGCGCCCTGCTCGAACACCCGGACACGCTGCAGATGATCGCTGAAGAACGCAAGGTCAAACGATGAAGCCGCATGCCAGCGCGCCAGCGCCTGCATTCGGGAGGTCGTTATGTGCTATCTCGCCCGGATATGTGTCGCAATCCTCGTGTCGTCTGGCTGGTGGATCGCCGCCGCGTCGGCACAGACCGTGTCGCGCCACGGCGCGATTACAGGTCACGTGGTCGATCAGAAGAGCGGCGATCCAATCGCCGGCGCAGCCGTTCAGATCACGGAGCTGAAATCCTCGCTCGTCACCGACGAGCAGGGCCGGTTCACGGCGGCACCGGTGCCTGCAGGCAGGTATCACATGACGGTCTCGATCGTCGGCTACATCCTCGCGACGCGTGAGATCACGATCGTGGCCGAAGAGACCGTCGAGCTCACCATTCCGCTTGCCCAAGGGACCGGCACATACCGGGAAGATGTCACAGTGCGTGGCGATGTGACGGCGCCGGCAGAGTCGGCAGTCGTGGCACAGCAGACGCTCGGCAGCGCCGAGCTCCAGAACTTACGCGGCGTGATGGTGGACGATCCACTGCGGGCGGTGCAGGCACTTCCGGGCGTGAGCGCCACCGACGACCTACACGGCGTGTTCGCCGTGCGCGGCAGCGGCTTCAATCACATCGGCTTCACGCTCAACGGCGTGCCGACGCGATACGTGTTGCATACCGTTGAAGCAGTCGAAGGCGGCGGATCGACCGCGATGATCAACGGCGACGTGCTCGAACGCGTGTCGCTCATGAGCGGCGCTTATCCTCAACGCGTCGGGGGACGCACCGGCGCGTTCGTGGCGTTCGAGCAGCGCGAAGGGTCACGCGATCGCCAGTCGTCGCGTCTCGCCATCAGCGGCAGCAGCGTCTCGTTCGTCTCCGAAGGTCCGCTCGGATCCGACAAGGGCGGGTCGTGGCTCGTCTCGGGGCGCAAGAGTTACCTCGACCTGCTGTTCGAGCAGGTATTCGACGATCCCAGCTTCACGTTCGGATTCGAAGACGTCCAGGCTTACCTCGTGCGCGACCTCGGCAACCGCCATCAACTTCGCGCAACGCTCCTCGGCGGCCAGTCGCGCTTCAACGAGCACGACGAGAACCTTGGCGCCAACGATTTGTTTCAGGCGCGTCTGAACGGATGGCTCGGCGCGATTCAGTGGCGCTACGTTCGGCCGGGTGGCCTCGTCATCTCGCAGCAGGTCTATGGAACCGGCGGCCAATATCGGAACGTCAATCGCGATCGCGTCGATCTGAGCACCGCCACCGGTCGCGATCTCGGCTATCGCGCCGACATCAGTTACGCCGCATCGGCGTCAACGCTCATCGAAGCCGGCGGACACGTGAACCAAACGACCGAATCTGCAGGCGGGCAGGACGTGTTCGACCAGTCGCGTGTGGCGTTCGGTGCATACACGCAGGCGCGCCTGTCGCCCTCGCCGCGAGTCGTGATCGTTCCCGGCGTGCGTGTCGATCGATGGGCGACCGTCGACCGAACAGATGTGTCGCCGTGGATCAACACCGAGTGGAAGCTCACCGACGCGGCGAAGGTTGTCGCCGGCGCCGGCATTTACCGGCAGGCGCCGCAGTTTGCGCACGTCTTCGGCGCACATGGCAATGCCGACCTGGACGCTGAGATGGCCGAGCACGTCGACGCCGGCGTCGAGCACGCGATTCGCGGGCGCGTGCGCTTACGGCTGGGCGGCTATGTGCGGCGCGAACGTGACGTCATCGATCTCCCCGACGGGCAGTTTCGGATGAGTGGCGACGTCATCATTCCGCCAGCGTCGAATGCGACCTTTGGCAACGTCCTCGACGGCCGATCTCGCGGCATTGAAGTGTCGGCGCACCGCGCGGCGGCGACGGGCATCTCGGGGTGGATCGCATATTCGTTCGGCAAGATCGACTATACCGACCGGCGGACTGGCGATCGATTCCCGGGCGACTTTGACGAACGCCACAACGTGAGCGCCAACGCAACGTGGCGCCTCTCGAATCGCACCAGCGTCACGATGAAGTTCCGGGGGTCGTCGAATTTTCCCATTCCTGGATATTTCCGTCAGGAAGAGGAGAGCTTCGGCGGCGGCGGGTTTCTCGGCCCGCTGACGATGCAGGTGTATTACCTCGGAGATCGTCGTAATCAGGTTCGGTTGCCGGCCTACTCGCGTCTCGACGTGCGCGCGAACCGCACGTACACGTGGGAACAGCGGCGGCTCACGTTGTTTGTCGAAGTGACAAACATCTACAACCGGGCGAATCATCGATATACGGGGGGTGACATCAACGGCAGGACGGGAAGGGTATCGGGCCTGACCGAGGAATTGTTTCCGATCATCCCGTCAGCTGGGTTGTTGATCGAGTTTTAGCCGTATTCCACGCGGGCCAGCACCGCCGCATGTGGGCCGGGGTATATACTGCCAAAAAACACAACAGGGAGGTTTCCGTGAGATCACTCAACACGTTGATCGTACTGGCCATGGGTTTGGCCGCGGCGCCCGCCTTGGCCCAGACCCCGGCCCCTGCTACGTCACCCGCCCGTGTCCCTCAGACGAATTGGTGGTCTCAGGCTGGCGGCGAGGCCGGTCCGGAACGCATTGTCTGGGCGGCGCAGAAGACGCCGGAAACGCCCTATACCGGAGTCAACAAGCCGATCTGGCATATCGCCGACATTCTCAAGTCGCATCAGGGGGAGGCGCGCTGGGAAGAGAAAGTGATTCTGACACGCGACTTCGACGGTCGTTACGTCCAGATGGCGCCGGGCGACAAAGCCAAGTGCATGTTCTACGCCGATGATCGCGTCTTCGGCTGGGTCTACAGCGGCGCCGTGAAGATCACCATCGACGGCCAGGAGCCAAAGATCTTGCCCAAGGGCTGGGTGTTCAACGTGGCGCCACGCCTGTCCTACTGCATGGAGAATGTCGGCACCGAGCCGGTTGTGTATTACCGCACCACGCCCGCCGGGCAGGTGCCGTCTTATCCGGAAAGCGAAACGCCCACGCCCGTTCCCGGCTACACGTATATCAAGACCAGGATCACCTCGACCGGCGGATATGACTCATTCAACGTGCCGTTCTTCAATGTGTCGGAATATGGCGATTCGACGCGTACGGGTGAGCGCTTCCTCTATGATGGCCATACTTCCTCGAACTTGAACCTTGGGACGCCTCTCAAGGAACTGCCGCCCTCCACTAATTGGGGCCACTGGCACGCCAATATGGTGGAGCTCTGGGTGAATGTTTACGGCAACGTCTGTGCGCTGATCTCCGGCGTGGGAGTGGTCCATGGCGAACTGGGCGACGTGATCAATGCCAATGAAGAGCGCTGGCACCGTGCCACCAGCTGCCCCAACACCGGCAAGAGCATACGCATGGCGATGACACCGCGGAGCAAGGAAGGCCAGGTTCATTATTTCCAGACCGAGCAGCCGGCCGGGAAGTAGGTCTGCCAGGCAATCCGGTTGCCGCCAATTAGACGGGGCAGTCCGAACACGGCAGCGAATATGCGCACATGAGCAACCTTGGCCAGTTTCACCAGAGGAGTTGTGTCAGCTGCTCTGCAGTAATGAAGGCCTCGCGCTCAGCACCGTCATGCACCACCCTCCGATATTCGGGACGCTGAACGTCTACCAGTGTTCAAAAATAAACTGCGCACGACTGGAGTGATGGTCGTATCCTTCTGGCCGGAGGGCTGAATGTACTGGAGGCTACTCGCTTACATTTTGGCGGCGGTGCTGGCGCCGGCTTTGGCGCTTGCGGCGCCTATCACTTCTCTGCACGTCGTTGGAGACAGCCTGTCGGATGAGGGCAATGGGTTTATCTTGACCGGCGGTACGTTCCCTCCGCCACCCTACGATCAGCGCGCGTCGAACGGTCCCGTGGCTGTCGAATACCTGGCGTCTGCACTGGGTGTCCCGCTCGCGCCGTTTGCGACAGGTGGTACCAACTACGCCGTGCTGGGCGCCGCGACCGGCGCTGTGGGGATTCCTTCCTCACCGCCCTTGACGACGGAAAACGTGGCGGCGCTCCTGTACGGCCAGGCGGCACTCGAAGGTACTAGTCTTCTGAGCCAGACGGGCGTCATTCTGGGCATGGGGCCCATCGCCGATCCTGGCGCGCTGTTTTTCGTGTGGGGAGGTGCAAACGACCTTTTCATCAATCCGAGTGCGGCGACGGTTGGCGACGCCATCAACAATCTGGCGGCCGTCATCAGCCTGCTCTACGGCAACGGCGCCCGGCAGTTTCTTGTACCGAACCTGCCCGATCTCTCGCTGACGCCATCCGGACTTAGTCTGTCACCAGCTGAGAGAGCCGGACTGCAGGCGCTCTCAATCGGCTTTAACGCTGGCCTGGCTGGTGCAGTGACCGGTCTCTCGGGCCTACCCGGCATCGACATCGAAGTGTTCGATACGTTCGGTCTGTTCAACGCCATTCTCGCGAATCCGGCTGCGTTTGGCTTCAGCACCACCTCGACGCCTTGCGTCACCGGGAACCTGCTGGATGGCGGCGCGGTCTGCGCCGACCCGAGCTCGTACGTGTTCTGGGACACGGTACACCCGACCACCCGCGCGCACCAGGTGCTCGGCAATGCCTTCGCCGCTGCAGTGGCGGAACCGGTACCGGAACCGGCCTCCCTTGCACTGCTCAGCCTCGGCATAGGTCTGGCCGTTGCGGCACGCCGCCGCCGCGCGTCGTAGTCTACTTCGGCAGCATTGCGTTCAGGCGCGCCAGATGGAGGGCGGGTCTTATAAGACCCGCCCTACGCATAAGACCCGCCCTACGCATACGACCCGCCCTGGCAATCAGCGCTTCGTCGGAGCGATAGCAGTCGGTAACGCGCTGTCGGCGCCTCCTGCCCCTGGAAACACGTGCGAAAACGCATAACCCACGACCGCCAGTCTCGTAGCCATCTCAGTGCCTGCGAATCGCAGCTGGTGCCACACAGTCGCAGGTGCGTAGACGATGTCGCCTTGATCGGCGACGAAGGTCGGCACTGAGCCAATCGTGCACTCCA
This sequence comes from Vicinamibacterales bacterium, assembly GCA_963744405.1. Lineage (GTDB taxonomy): Bacteria > Acidobacteriota > Vicinamibacteria > Vicinamibacterales > JAMQPK01 > JAMQPK01. The sequence goes on along the minus strand of CAVUTO010000012.1, from coordinate 300,554 downwards.
TCTTCCCTTCGAGGATGAACCAGAACTCCGGACCGGTGACGTGCAGGTGGCCCTTGTCGCCTGGCGCCGCGGGCTTCTGAGTCTTGGGATCGCCGCGAAGAATATTCGCGATGCCGACGTTCACGTAGTTGCCATCGTGGGCGTCGCCGATGAACTGCGTGGGGTTCTTCTTCGGCTTCTGCTTGCCGGCGATCGTCAGGTTGTAGTCGATGTAAGGCACGTTGGCTTCGTCGTAGGACCCTTTGCTGCTGGCGACGCGCGTCTTCTCGAACCTGATTCCAGGAGTGGGTGGAGGCGTCTCATCGGCCGGATACATCGTCTGAGCATTCGCCATCAGCACTTCGAATCGCAGCGACGGCCTGTCGCCGACGGTCTCCATGCTGTAAACCAGCCGCTTCGGCACCTGCACGAGGAAGCCCTTGGTCGCAACAAACGGCTCCTGCCCCTCGATGGTGAAGCGAATCTGCCCATCCTGCACAATCCAGAACGCACGGTTGTCCTGATGGAATCGCCGCGGCGTTTTCGCGCCTGGCGCCATCGAGATGTACTCGCCGTGGAAGAGATTGTCGTCGACGATGAGCTCAGACCAGTTCTGCTGACCTTTGTGCTTCGCGAGCACCTCCGAAAGCTTGGTCCACGGCTTGTGCGGTGGAACGAAGGGATTCGGTTTCACCGGCAGCGGCGTCCAGACCTCGATCTGCGAAGGCTCCTGCCCATGCACGGCTATGGGAGGCCCCGACATCGCCAGCACCTGACACGCGCCAACAGCGATTGCGATCGATCGACTGAGCTTCATCGAAGAGCCCCTCCTGTGAAAAGGCAGCCTGGCCTGCACGCGCTGTGGATCTTATTCGGTTGGTCGGGGATGTCCAGATCGAACTGTCTGTCTGGAAATATCAGGGTCCGCCATAAGGAAGCAAGTACGTATGACAGTCGCATCGGCCGAAACGTTCGACGTCGGGTACACCGGTTGTGTCGACATACTCGAGGCTTAACACGACGGACGCCGCGTCTGCACCGGAGATCTGTTGTGTGTCCGCCCGGAAGCCGGTGTCGGATGCCGTCAGCGGCCATCTTTCGTTCACAGGAACACGGATGAGAAAGCGCCCATTGCTGTCGGCATACGCCACCTCACGACCAACGAGCTGAATGCGCGCATATGGAAGCGGACGTCCGCTTTTGTCAACGACCTGACCAGCACGCTGTGCCCAGGGGCTTGGCGGCTCGACGGTGATGCATTCGCAATGCGGGCGCACCCGCAGTGAGGCATCAACCGTTGCCACCGTGTCATGACGGACGCGAACATGATTACGACGGACCACGTCGAAGCCGCGAAGTCCGAAATCGACTCGGTACGTGCCATCCGGCAGTCCCTCTAACCGATACGCTCCGTCGCTGCCACTCGTCGTGTCTCTTGAAACGCCGCCAGACTCCGGAATCGTCGTCACGGTAACACCCGGAATCACCCGACCGCTCCCATCCGACACGACTCCGGCGACACTTGCAGATTGAGAGAAAACGACATCGCTCGACGCGATGAGAATCAATGAGACTACCAACGTACGGCGTCCGTTCGGCATAATTTCTGCTAGCACTATCTTGTGAGCCTGTCCGACGGCATGGGTTTAGGACATATGACTCACGACGCCCTCATCGAACGTCTCAAACGTTTACAAGAGCAACTCCAGGAGCTCCACGCCGAGACGGTCAGTCTTCGCAGAGAAGCTGAGGCCAAGAGTAGATCTCGCCATCTCAATGAATGGCCGAACGGCCGCCCGCTAGCCGCCCCCGCATCCGATGCTGATTCCGGGACGTCGGCGTCGTAGCTGTCTAGAATCCGTACGCTTCGCGTCGCGTCTTCGGACACCGCCCCTGAGCATGCCGCACATCAGCACGGCGCCGAGCGACATCCCGGCCTCCGCTCCGCTTCGGTCAAATCACCACGGGCCACGAAACCCGTACGACGTCCTTCTGCGATAGCTGTAAGTATCCTCCGGCTGGAGGGCTCCGGTTGCAGTTCCGGAGCTGCGACCGACTGGTATATGCTTGGCGCGCCCTATTCTCGGCTTCACAACGGGGCTTACCGATCGGTAGCCATGCCGTCGTTGTCCCATGAAGGGGATGCCATGTCTGCAGCCGTAATTCGTGGAGCGTTGCTGGCGATAATCGCGTTGACGCCCGGTTGCGACACTCGCACTCCCATCACACCCTCAACCTCGCCAGCGGCCGATTCTGCGGTGCCATCAGCGGAGCGGATGCCTACGCTCACTGGTACGGTGTATGAAGCCACGCGAGAGGGACGCAGACCACTTGCAGGGATACCACTCGATATTTCAGTCGATTACCAGCAACGTTCGCCAGTTACGACAACTGACGCCGACGGGCAGTATCGCTTTTTCGGATCGTCTTTAGAGAAGTGGAACGTGCGAGTGGAGAAAGCGGGCTATAGCCAGCCATGCCGTGCGGCTAAGGCCCTCAACGCCGAGAGCGTCATGGACGTGTACGTCGTATCTGACGCAACCCTTGCGCTACACGGTGTGCCTGCGTCGATGCCGGTCATTCAACCAACGCTGTCGGGGACGGTCTTCGAACGTGCGCTAGAAGTGTCCGCCCGGTTCAGGGTGTGCAGATCATTGGAGATTTCAGCGCAGGACTCGGATGGGGACCGAGCGCGACCACTGTTACCGATGCGACTGGTCGGTACCTCCTGTGTGGCGTGGACGGGAGTATGGACTCGAACTCTGGATCCCGCGCTTATTTCGTTACGTCACGGTCGATATTCGCACGACCACGAGCCTCGACATCGACCTCACGCCACGATAACTAGCGTTAACACGTTCGATTTCCGCTGTGGACCCAGTCCTCGAAGTCGCGCTCAAGGCCAGAATCCCCTGAAAAGAGCGCAGCTTCTACCAGAAAAAGCCGACAGGAGCGCAGGAGACCAGGAGAAATTCTCTTAGGGAATGACCTCTGGACTTCTGATCTCTTATCTCCTGTTGAAGGATCAGAACCCGCCGACTAGGCAGACCGTTCGCGACGTTCACACGCGGCGGCGTCTGTGCCGCCCGCAAGGGTTCTGGTTCCGGACACCTTGCTTGTAACCGTTGAGCGCGAAGACCGGGTATTATTATTTCAGACGATTACCGAATATCACGCCGTCGTCCGCGATACAGAACTGGTGGCCGTCCGCCTCGTCGACCGCTATCTGAGCGGGGCGACCTGGGCGCGGCTGTCCCTGATGCCGATCCCTCTAGCGCCGCAGCGCGAATACGACGCCTTTGCGATGACGGTCGAGCAACGGAGCAACACTTACGGTCGTCCTCGATTTGGCGAAGATCACACGGTCGCCTGTAATCAGGGCATCGATGCCGGTCCCGATCGCCGCACCGAGACCTCCGTAGACCAGTCCGTATGCCACCGCCCAACCGGCGTAATTCCCATCGTAGGTGTTGGCGTATCCGACGCCCCCGAGGGCCCCCAGGATGCCGCCGGCGGTCAACCCGATGAGCACGCCATTCTTCAGAGAATCGCCGCCTCGTTTTTCGATGGTCGTCAGCATCTGGCCGTCGAATTGCCGCGTCTGATTACTTCGAAGCGCCAGCACGATCCCCGAGTCGTCGAGACTGCGTCAACCTGCCCTGAACCCTCTGGCCACCCGTGTCGGTTACCGTTAGAACATCGCCCGGCTTCACAAGTACCCGCAGTTGACTCAGATCGCTGGCCATTTCCTGCGCGTCCGCTCGCCCGCCCAGGACCGCAACCATCACCGTCATTGCCAAGCATCGAGCTGTCATGGCGCCTCCTGATCATCAGATGCGCCGGCCGCCGTGAGATCGGCTCACTCGAGGTCTGGAGAGCCGGTCGAGTTACTTGATTGCAGGCTCGTAGGCCGAGATTTGGACGTGTAGTTCGTGAAGCCGCATTTGTGCTAGCACGTTGTCTCACTGCGCGCGTTCGAGAATAATGCTACTCCGGCTTCAGGTGAGGGAGTGACGAAGGTGTACAGTGATCGCGCGGTAGGCCGGCTGTGCGCCGCTTTCGGTGGTGCGCTTCAGAAACAACCCCTGCCCGTACCCCAACACGACTTCGAATCCCGCACCGGTGGCCTCGTCCCAGAGCGGTCTGAAGCTTCGTCGCCTGGTTGGCGAGTATGGAGACGTGCTTCTGATCAGGCGCCAGGTTCAGCTTCTGGGCAGACAGGCCTGCGGTAATACATCCCAGCAATACTACGACGAGGACGAGGCGTCTCGAACAGCGCATAGGGTGCCTCCTGAGCGGCAGAAGCCGATTAGCGCCGTAGCGTGAACACGACCCCTTTGCGATCATGGCCGATCACCGGGGCGACACTGACCGTGGTTCTGGACTTTGCGTAGATCTCGCGCTGGCTCAGGCCGTCGATGACGGCCCCAACGACCGTACCGATAATGCTGAAGCCCACTCCTAGTCCCACGACCATATAGATGTCCTCGGCTACGACTCCTCCGAAGACACCTCCCCCCAAGCCGGCGGCGAACCCGATGAGCGTGCCATCCCACAGAGAGTCTCGCCTTTTGATCGTGGCGAGCATATGGCCGTCGAACTCGCAACAATTCGTGACGACGACGCCGCTCCTGTCTCGAACTTCGAGCACGATCCGCTGGTCGTCGAGCTGCGTCAATTTGCCCTTCACCCGCTTGCCATCCGTGTCGGTTACCGTCAGACCATCGCCCGGTTTCACAAGCGCCCGCAGTTGATTCAGATCACTGGCGAGTTCCTGCGCATCCGCGTGCCCGCCCAGCACCGCAACCATCGCCGTCATCGCAAGGAATCGAGCCGTCATGCTGCCTCCTGATCATCAGATGCGCCGGTCGCCGTGAGATCGGCTCACAGAGGTCTGAAAGCCAGGTACACTTTGCTGATTACGGCTCGTAGCGGCGAGTTGGGTCAAACGAATGCGTATTCCGGCAGGATCCTTGGTCCCGCGTCAGAATTGAATTGAGCCGTCACGCAATGTGACGGCTCAGTTGTTTCACTCCGACTAAGCGGCACGAAACACGTTGGAACCGGATTCGAGGGCTCGCATTGACTCGGTCTGAGCGCCCATCAACGCTTATTGAGAATCATTGAGGTCCCGGTAAAGCCCGATCCCTGAAGCGTGCCAGTTAGTGTGGTTCCGTCGGCGTTGATGTTTCCACGATAGTAAAAATCAGTATACGAACCCACGCGAACCTTTAAAGCGAAGCTCGAATTGGCCGGTCGCAAGGATTTTTCCTGGTTCGCCCGTTGGGCCAATTTCTCCGACCGCTCCAATGGCCGGCATTTGCCATGTTCCATCTACGACGCCACCCAGATACTGTGTCATGGTCGCTGTGAGCGGAATTCCACTCAGGGTCCCTTGCCATTCACCAGTGATGCTAACGGATCGGACCAAGAGTGTTGTCGTTGCGGTATCGCCGCGAGAGTCGCGTACTGTCAACACAGGTCGAAAGGTTGTCGTGTTCAGGTTGTTATTAAGTCACGGTTGCACCTGAACTACCACTGCTCGTGCCGTTGCCGAAATCCCAAAAGTACGTAATCCCATCCTCGTCGGGATCTGATGCGCTCGCTGAAAATGCATATGTGGTCAGTGTTGAAATTCCCGATGCTGGCGTCACCGTTGCTGCAGTAATCATAGGCGCTCGATTGGCAGGGGGAGTGACTGGTTGGGATTCAGACGCTGGAGGTGGGGGAGTCGGTGCAACAGGTGTTGCGGCTGTAGATTTGCTTCCGCATGCAGCACTGCTGAACGACCAGACTGCGATTACGGCGACGCACGCAAGCGAACGACGCATAGTGGCCTCCTCTAAGGCGAGTTGGTTTCAGGAACCGATGTTGGGTGCTCAGAAATGCCGATGGCGCGTGCCTCAGGTGAAGGTACGTGGCGGGCCGGTTCCCGCGCGTCGGCTTGCCGGCCCAGCACCGTGACCGAATCGAGTTGTCATGCTGCCTCCTGACCGTCAGATGCGCCGGACGCCGTGAGATCGGCTCACGGGGGTCTGGAAGCAGAAGCGTTCGGCGGCGCAGAAACGGACGAGCGATCAGCGGGCTTGACAGCCTTCTTTACGACGCGCCGCGCATCCCATGTAATATCGACTCGGTTCACTGAGAGCCCACATGCGTTCGACTCTGCGTGTCTTGGCGGTTTTCGGTGCCCTCGCCGTTGCTTGCGTGGCCGCGAGTCACGTCGATGTGGCCGGAATGGGTGGCGGATTCAAAGGCGATGAGGCCACCTACATCGGTCTCGCGGCGAGTGCGGGGTTCGACGGCGATCTCACCTACGGACCCGAAGACTATCAACGATTTCGCGAGTGGTACGGAGGCGGACCGCAGGGCATTTTTCTAAAGCGCGGCACGGATGGTCAGCTGTACTTCGGAAAGGCCTACTTGTATGGGGTGCTGGCCGCGCCGTTCGCGTTGGCCGGTGGGCCGGGCGGACTGCTGGTCTTCAACTTCGCCTGTTTCGTACTTCTCCTGGGCGCCGGGTATCTGTGGCTGCGGCCGGGATCCCGGCACGCGGCCGCGCTCGCATTCACTCTCGCTTTCCTGGCTGCGTCGATTGCGCCCTTGTACGCGTTCTGGCTCACGTCGGATGCGCTGAACTTCGCGCTGGTGTTCATGGCCTTCGCGTGCGCGGTCGCACCGCCCGGCGAGCCGCTTCGACCGCCGCAATGGCGGGCGCTCGGCTTCGTCCTGCTCGCGGCATCTGTCTTCTCCAAGCCGCTGAACCTTCCTCTTGCCTTGCCGCTCGCGATGGCCGCCGGCAGAGGCGGACTGGTGCCGACAATCCGATCGCTTGCCGCCATCGGCGCCGCCGTCGCCGTCTTTTTCGCTATCAACGCCGGGATCACGGGAGAAGTGAACTACCAGGGCGGCGACCGCAAGACTTTCTACGGCACGTTTCCCTACGACGAAGGCGGGACGACATTCGACAGCGCAGGCATCAGCCTGGCAACCGACGCGCTGACTCCCGCTGGCGCCGAAGGTCGAGCCGCATCGCTTGCGGCAAATATCGGGTACTTCATCTTCGGCCGCCATTTTGGTCTGCTTCCGTTTGGCTGGCCCTGGCTCGTTGTGATCTTCTGGTGGGCCGTGGGCGAACGCCGAAAGATGTGGTGGCAGTGGGCACTCCTGGCCGCGACCGCCGCTGTGGCGCTCGGAACGATCTTGTGGATGCCGTATACGTGGTCGGGCGGCGGCGGACCCGTTGGAAACCGCTATTTCCTGAGCGTCGCGGCGGCGTTATTTTTTCTGGCCCCGCGGATCCAGTCGTTCGTTCCGGCTGCAGTCGCCGCGCTGGGCCTGCTGTTTGTGTGGCCGTCACTCTCCAGCCCATTTACGGTCGTCAAGCAGCCGTGGCGGGCCACCCGCGCGGCAATCTTCGAGGCGCTACCGCTGGAGCTGACGAATGCATCGGACTTTCCGGTCATCCTCGATGGGCGGCGAAGCCGCATTCCGCAAGGACGCGCGCCCACGCTGTTCGTTGCGCTGCTCGACGAGCGAAGCGGGATGGGTCAGCGTGGCTGGATTGCCGTGCGGCCGGGCGCGACCTCGAGCCTGCTGGTGCGGTCGCCGCAGCTGCTGGAAGGAGTGACAGTCGGCGTGAAATCGCTCTCGGCGTGCGAGGTTGGATTGGCGTCCAGCAGGGCGAACCAACGTGTTTCGCTCGGACACGGCGATCGACAGGATCTCGAGATGCCGCTCTCCCAGGTCTTTTCGCGGGATAGTTTCGTTTTCGTCCTGAACGTCGATTCGAGAGGTTGTGCAGAGCCCATTGAAATCGCAATGCAAGCGCACCCCCGACGGCGGTAGACGCGCCTTACTTTTCAATCACTCGAAGTGTCCCGTCCGCTTTGTTCAGCAGGAAGATCTGTCCTGCCGCGTTCGCGTCGAATCGCAGGTCCGCGCGGGTCGCGGGCTTTTTGCCCTGCGCGCCGTTCTTCTCCTGGATGATTTCGAGGAACGTGCGCGGCGCTCGGCCAGCGGCCGTCACGAAGAGCACGCGCCGAATCGCATCCTGTCCGCCTTTCGGCAGATCGTCCGCACTCACGTGAAACAGCTCACCGGCAGGCATGTCCCCGAACAGCAGCCGGTTCGTGAGCTGCGGAATCGTCGTGCTGCGGTAGACAATCACGCCAACGGAGGAGGAAGAGTTGCTGGGCAAGAGGACCGGATCGAGCTGATCCCATTCGACGATCGGATAGGTCATCTTCGGATCGCTGCGCGGCGATTCCGTGCTCACGGCCTGCCGGCTGATGAACCGGTAGCTGCCTTCCCAGATGTTCCAGCCGAGGTTCGCGCCGGCGCTCATCGGGCTCACTTCCTCGACGATGTTCTGGCCGATGTCGGACATGTACATCGCACCGTTTTGGGGATCCCAGCCGAAGCGCTGCGTGTTGCGGATGCCGCACGCGAAGATTTCCGGCAGGGCGTCCGCCGTCTTTACAAACGGGTTCGCGGCGGGGATGCCGTACTTGCCATTTCGGCTGTTGTTGCCGAGCGGGTCGATCCGGAAGACTTTACCGAACGCCGAGCTGAGATTCTGCGCGAGGTTCATCGGGTCGCCTCCGCTGCCGCCATCACCAATGCCGACGTACAGGAGGCCGAAGTCGGCGGCGCCCGGACGCACCATCGGATTGAACCCAATCATGCCGCCGTTGTGATTGCCGAACGGCTGACGCAGCCGGAACAGCTCTCGCGGCGCCTCGCCGTCGTAGGCCGCCGCGCCCGGCGTCTTCGCCGTCCACTCGAGCAACACTGTGTCGTGCGTGGTTTTTTCGCCTGGCGTCGTGAAGTCCGGCGCCGGGGTCTGGTTCGAGGTGTCCGCGAAGGTATAGAGCTTGCCGAATCCTCGCGTGCCAGCCTGGGCGAACTGTGGGTGAAGCACGATACTCTGCACTCCGCGCTCGCGGCCCTGCGACTGCACTGGGACGCTCCACTTCGGATCGTTCGTGTCGAGGTACAGAGTCACGGTCTTGCCATCCGCACTCACGGCATACAACGGGCCGCGCATATCACTGACGAACAGGCGCCGCGAGGACGGCTCTTCGACCAGGGTCATCATGCGCGCGGCGACGCCATCGACATCCGGAAGCGACGCGAATTCGCGAAGCGTGACCGTAATGACGCCCTCGGTGCGGGCGATCGGCTGCGGAAACGGCTCGTTCGTCTGTCCCGGCGGTAGCGGGCCAGGCGGAGTGCCCCTTCCTTGAGCTGACGTGTGTGAACCGCTGAACAGTGCAAATGCGCCGAGCGCGACGACGAACATCATGCGCGAAGACATGAAACCTCCTGAAGTGCTCATTGAACCTGAAGGATACCGTATAATTCACCTTCTCCTCGACCATTCGTCTCGCTGATTGGTGCATGTACCTCATGACGCGTGACCGCTGGGAACACATCGAGCGACTGTTTCGCGCTGCGCTGGCACGCAGCGCGCCCGAACGAGCTGCGTTTCTGGCGAACGAATGCGCCGGCGACGTCGCGCTGCGGCACGAAGTCGAATCGCTGCTTGTGCATGAGAAAACCGTGGAAGGGTTCCTCGTCGCGCCCCCCGTGGATGCACCGCTCGTTGGTCTGCAACTCGGCGCGTACAAGATTCAATCTCTGCTCGACGCGGGCGCGATGGGCGAGGTCTATCGAGCGCGGGATACGAAGCTTGGGCGCGAGGTGGCCATCAAAGTGCTGCCGAGAGCCTTCACGTCCGATCCGGAACGGGTCCGTCGATTCGAGCGCGAGGCGCGCGTGCTGGCAGCCCTGAATCATCCCCACATCACCGTCATTCACGGCCTTGAAGAAGCCAACGGCATCTGCGGGCTGGTCATGGAGTTGGTGGAAGGTGAAACGTTGGCCGGTCTGATCGGACGAGGGCCGTTGCCGATCGCCGACGCGCTGCCGATCGCGCGGCAGATCGCCGAGGCGCTGGAGGCGGCACACGAGCACGGGATCATCCATCGAGACCTGAAGCCGGCGAACATCAAGATCACGGACAGGGGTGTCGTCAAGGTGCTCGATTTCGGCCTTGCGAAGGCGGTCAGGGGCGACGGAGAAGATGACAAACGCTCTCAGGCACCGACGCTCGACCTCGAGAGCACGGACGAAGGCCTGATCGTCGGCACCGCAGCCTATATGGGCCCGGAGCAGGCGCGCGGAAAACGGATCGACAAACGCGCGGATATCTGGGCCTTCGGCTGCGTGCTGTACGAGATGCTGACGGGCAGACGCGCCTTCGACGGCGAACATCTGGCGGACTTTCTCGTGGCGGTCATGACAAACGAGCCGGACTGGGCAGCGCTGCCGACATCGACGCCGCCGCGAATTGGCGAGCTGCTTCGCCGGTGTCTGAAGAAGGATCCGCGCGAGCGGCTGCGCGATATCGGCGATGCGCGAATTGAACTCGAAGACGCGCTGAAGGCTCCACGCCAGGGCAATAAACGGGCGCGGAAGGTTCCAGTCGCTCGACCAGTGGCCAGGAAGTACGAGTTCGACGCGTTCTTGTCCTACGGACCGACCGACAGCGACTGGGCGATCAGGCTGAAGATGGCGCTCGAGGAGCGCGGGTTGAGCGTCTGGCTCGATCGAGAGCAGATTCGACCCGGTGACTCGATCGTCGCAGATGTCGAGGCTGGTCTCGAGCTGTGCAAGTCGTACGTGCTGGTCGTGTCGCCCGATGCCATTCGCTCTCAATGGGTATCGAAGGAATATCACCGGGCTGTCACGCTGGCGAAGCAGAAAGATCGCCCGCTTCAGCTTATCCCGGTCATCCTTGGAAAAGCCGAACTGCCCGGATTTCTGTCGACCCGGAACTGGGTCGAGTTCCTGGATGACACCACCTTCGACGCGAATCTCGAAAGATTGATCTGGGGCATCACCGGGACGAAAGAGAGCCGCGCGGCTTCATCTGTCGTTGTCGCACCTCTCGCGGAACCGACAGAGCTGGCCAATCCGTATATCTTCGAGCGCCCGGCCATCGGGGAACACTTCTTCGGGCGCAAACTCGAAATGACGAGGCTGGTCAACGCGCTGAGAGAAGGCCGAAGCGTCGTTGTGTATGGCCTTCAGCGCGTGGGCAAGACATCGCTCGTCAAAGAAGCGCTCGACCGCGAGCTCAAGCCATCCAACGCCCGGCTGCGGGACATCCGCATCGATATGTATGAGTCCTGCGAGACCTTGACGAGCTACATCGATTTCTTCGAAACGATGATCGATCGATTCTGCGACGATCTGAACGTCGTCGATTACAAGAAGGTCCGTGAGCAGGCGCGGCAGGTCCTGAGAACAGGTAACGACCCGGGAGCGATCCGGGGCCTTATGCGGAACCTATTGCGAGGGTTCGCGAGCCGGTACGGACGGGCACTCTTGTATATCGACGAATTCCAGGACATCCGAATAGCGTTCGAGAAAGCCGAGCGCCAGAAAACCACGCGGCATCCGCTGGATTCAGGATTCATCAGGTACTTGGGCTCGCTCGTGAAAGAAGGGCACCTGCAGCTCCTGTGTTGCGGCCGGTACCAGATCCAGCTGCTGGACAGCAAGCTCGACACGCAGCTCCTCAAACTGATGGTGCCCATCGAACTGAGCATTCTCGATGAGAGCAGCGCACGGCGTCTCATCGAGGAGCCGGTGCTCGGCAGATTCTCATACGAACCGGCGGCGGTCGATCACATTCTGACCTTGAGCGGGCGGTATCCATACGTCGTTCAATATTTGTGCTACGAGCTCGTCGAAAAAGCACGGAACGAGAGCCGATCGATCATCACACGCGACGATGTCGCTGCCGTGGTCGATGTCGTGCAGGAACCGCAGGTGCGTCTGCTGTATGACGATTTCCAGGAACTGGAAGGTGGGGTTCCGTGGAGACTGCTTCTCTCAGTTGCGAATCTGGCCGAAACAGAACGCCAAATCGTCTTGTGGGAGAAGATCGTCGAAGTGTGCGAGGAATCGTTTGGCGCAGGCCTCACGCATGATGACTGTTCACAAGCACTGAAGCTGCTGACCAGTTCGCAGATCCTCGGCGAGCAGCAGACCGGCGACACGATTGGATACTTCGTGCGGCCCGATCTTTTGCGCATCTGGCTTCGAAGGAAGAACTTCTTCTACACTGAAAAGATTGCGTCCAGACGATCGTAAAGAGGTAGCTCATGACCATTGGATTCAACTTCGGCACGCCCCAGCTGACCGATGAAGATCGCGCGTACGCCGGCTCTCGATTCCGAGAGGTCGTCGACGCGCTCCGCGCCAATCCATATCAGAACGTGTGGGGCCGGGCGGGCGAGCCGCCACTGCCGATCTACGAGGTGACGTTCCCGACCGTTGCGAGTCCTCACTTTCACAAAGCGACGGAACGTACCCTCGATTCCGGTGCCGATCTTCGATGGGGTCCCGATGGCAAAGGGACTCGACGGCTCGTGCATCCCAACGGCATCTGCCTGATCGGACGATGGGAGATCACGGCAGACACCGGGTACTCCGGCTATTTCGCCAAGGGCCGCACCGCGCTGGCTATCGCGCGATATTCGACGTGCTGTACCGAAACGCGCCGAGGCGATATGCGCTCACTCTCAATGGTCGGCAAGCTCTTTCCGACGACCGATCCCGATCATGCGGCGCCGATGCGAACGGCAAACTTCATGACGCAGGACGACATCGGCGGTTCCAAAACCGAGTTCATCAACGACATCGAGCTGCGAAACGCACCGGACACCACGCTGTCGCGGCGAGGGCTGGGCGCTCCCACCCTGCTGCACGTCGGTCTCACGTTTAATCTCGTCGACGCGCAGCCAAGCATCAGACAGCTGTATCCCATCGCAGAGCTCGGCAAACCCGCAGGTGAGCCGACGCGCGCACCGGAGTTCATGCGGTTGCTCGTGTCGCGCGATCAGCCGCGGATCGCTGGAGACGGCCTCGATTTTCGCGACGAGATCATGGCGCAGATCTTCGATCGAGGCGATCCGGCACCGAAGCGTCGCCTCACGTTTGACATCGAATTGACCGACGAGGGCGAAACCACTGGGCCGGCAGTGGAGGAGCGGCGAACGTTCCGCAACTGGCGCCGGGCAGGCACGTTGACGTTCGAGGACGCCGTCGCCTCATATAACGGCGATTTCGTGATTCACTTCAGTCACCCGACATGGCGGGCGGATCGTAACGACCCCGCGACCGCAACGAGGATCGACGGGAAGAAAGTCGGGTAAGCGCTGGAAATTTTTTCCCGAGTGGGGACATCTTTCCGTCCGTCGCGCCCGTGTTGCTCGACATTCCTTCGGGTTTTAGTCGAGCAGGACCGGGCACGCAGCTTGCCTCTCCGACAGTGGCATGGTTGCCGAAGATTTCATATCGTGCCCCGCATGTGGCGCCAGCGACGTTCATCTGGTGACCGACTCGAGCCACGTCCACTCTTACCGATGCCGTCTGTGCGCACAGGAATGGCCGTTATCGCCACCAGGGCTCAGGCGAGCTCGCGATCGCCGCGCCCACGAGCGCGTGGCCGTGGAACCGGGTACCGTCATAGCCGCGTTGCGCCAGAAACCTGAGCGCAATCCCTGAGAGTAGTGACAGTAGTCAACCTATGTTCGGCAAGATTATTCTCTGAGGTATGAGCAAACTCGCGGGCATCGGAGCGGCGTCCCTCTGGCTTGCCGTGTTCATCGGCAGTGCCGGTATGGCACACGCCCAGGACGTGGTGATCACGACCAACGGTGACAAGCTGGTGGGCGAGATCAAGAGCGTCGAAAAGGACGTGTTGACGCTCGAGACGCCCTATTCGGACGCCGATTTCAAGATCGAGTGGGAGGATGTCGTCTCGCTTGCAAGCGATCGGCAGTTCCTGGTGGAGACGTTCGACGGAAGGCGTGTGACGGGCTCGATGAAGCCGGACCCGGCGAAGAAGCTGGCCGTGCAGGTCGGCACGACGAGTGTGCAGCTGTCAGACGTGTCGGCAGTGCAGCCGTACGAACGCACGTTCTGGTCGCGGTTCGACACGGCTCTCGACTTCGGCTACAGCATGACGCGGGCGAACTCGGCGAAACAGCTTTCGCTCGGGGCGAACCTTTCCTACCGGGATGAGCGCTACGTCGATGTCGTCTTCGCCAACGTCTTCAGCAGCTCGCAGGAGAACGCTCCCGAGACACAGCGGTGGGATATTGCGAATGACTTCCGCCGCCTCCTGGGCAGCCGCTGGTACGCCAACACCTCCCAGGAGTTCCTGAACAGCGAAGAGCAGGGCCTGGATCTACGGACGACGATTGGCGGCGGCGGTGGCCGATACCTGACGCGCACGGCGTCGCAGTACCTGGCGCTCGGCGGCGGGCTGGCATGGACGAATGAGAACTACACCGACCCTGCGTTGGACACGAAGGACTCGGCAGAGGCCTATGTCGGCACGGAGTTCATGACCGAGAAGCTCAAGATCACCGACCTCATCACACGGTTCACGTGGTATCCCAGCCTGACGATTTCCGATCGGTACCGGCTGGCTTATCGGTTCGATCTGGACTTCAACCTGCCGGGAGACTGGTATTTCCGGCTCGGGTTCTGGGACAACTACGACAGCAAGCCGCCGGAGGGATTTTCCAGCAACGACTACGGCTGGTCGAACGCGTTCGGCTTCAAGTTCTGAAGCCGGGTCGTCTCACCGCAAAGACGCTGGGACAGTCGTCTCACCGCAACGACGCGAAGACGCAACGCTTTTTACGAAAGGGAGATCCGCTTACCTCCACCACCTATCGCGGGAATCGCCGTGAGGACGCGAGTGGTGACGAAGGGCGTTGTGATGGCGTAGCTCCGGACCATCCGATGCCGCCCGCAACTGATCCGCGCAAAAAGTTGAACAGGAGCACAGGAGCTCAGGAGAAACTCTCATTGGGAATGATCTCTGGATCTTCTGATCCTTTGACCTCCTGTTTGGGAGCGGCAGAGCATAGCACGGACGCCGAGATGCCAAGTTCTTCAAGAGAGAATTGCCCTGCGCCTTCGCGTCTTGGCGGTGAGACGTAAAAACCGGTCAAGCGTTGCGTCGTAGCGTCGTAGCGTCGTAGCGGTGGGACGCCTCAAGCCAAGGTCAGCGGTACACAGTCGACATCGACCGCGGCGGATATCGCTCGCCGGCAGCGACTCCGGGCGGCGCGATCTCGTCGAGCATGGCGACGTCCTGCGCCGAGAGCGCGACTGCCGCAGCGCCCACGTTTTCTTCCACGCGCGACCGGCGCTTCGATCCGGGAATGGGCACGATGTCGTCGCCCTTCGCCAGCAGCCAGGCCAGGGCAAGCTGCGCCGGGGTGCATTTCTTCTGCGCGGCCATCTCCTCGAGCTTTCGAACAAGCCCCATATTGCTTTCGAAGTTGCCCGGCTGAAAACGGGGATAGGTGTGTCGTACGTCCTCTTCGGGCAGGTCGGCCATCGCCTTGAAGCGGCCTGTCAGAAACCCCCGTCCGAGCGGACTGAAGGGAACGAAGCCGATGCCGAGCTCCCGGCAGGTGGAGAGCACGCCATTCGTTTCGACGTCACGCGTCCAGAGCGAATATTCGCTCTGAAGAGCAGCGACAGGATGCACTGCCGCCGCTCGCCGCAACGTGCTGGGCGCGGCTTCCGACATTCCCAGATAGCGCACCTTGCCCGCGCGCACGAGATCTGCCATCGCCCCGATCGTGTCCTCGATCGGCACGTCCAAATCCACGCGATGTTGATAGTAGAGGTCGATGACGTCGATGCCCAGCCGCTTCAGCGACGCGTCGCAGCACTGCCGCACGTACTCCGGCGAGCCGTTCACTCCGATGTTCGCGCCGGTCGCGTCGCGCACGTTCCCGAACTTGGTCGCGAGCACGATCGAGGCGCGGCGATCGTGAATGGCCCTTCCGACCAGGATTTCGTTGGTATGCGGGCCATACACGTCGGCGGTATC
The DNA here is from genome assembly GCA_963744405.1 of Vicinamibacterales bacterium. Classification (GTDB taxonomy): domain Bacteria; phylum Acidobacteriota; class Vicinamibacteria; order Vicinamibacterales; family JAMQPK01; genus JAMQPK01. The sequence continues at coordinate 284,641 of CAVUTO010000012.1, read as the reverse complement.
GAGAAACGTCACGCCCAGATCCAGCGCCCGATGAATCGTCCGAATCGACTCCTCATCGTTGCGGCCCGAGTAGAACTCGGACATGCCCATACACCCGAGGCCAATCGAGGAAACGACGGGGCCGTTCTTGCCGAGCTGTCGGTGTGTCATATTTCGTCGGTAGTGCGCAACTTAAGTTGCGCCCTACCCGAGCATTTTATGCCCAGTATTGCGGATGCACAGCCGTATACTGCCCGCATCATGAATAACACAGTTCTCGCCCTCGCGATTTTGCTGGCCGTGGCGCCCCCCGCACAGGCCGAAGTCACACGCGTCGAGATCGCGAGGCGTGCCGATGTCGGCACGTCCGGTTACGAGAAGCTTGTCGGGACGATCTATTTCGCCGTCGATCCAGCGAACCCACGCAACGCCGTCGTGGCGGATCTCGACAAGGCGACAAAGAACGGCCAGGGGCGCGTCGAGTTCTCCGCCGACCTCTATATCCTGCAGCCGAAAGACGCTGCCCGGCGCAACGGCGTCGCGCTGGTCGAAGTGTCGAATCGCGGCAACAAGGGCCTGCTGTCGGGATTCGCCCGCGCGGCGGGCAGCCGCGATCCAACGACAGACAGTCACCTCGGCGACGGCTTCCTGACTGCCCAGGGCTACACGCTTGTCTGGGTCGGCTGGCAGTTCGACGTGGCAGCCGAGGACGGCATAAAACTTCACGCGCCCAGCGCCGCCGGCACCACCGGCATCGTCCGCGCGGACTTCACGCCGAACGAACGCGTGACCGAGGCGGCCTTCGTCGATCTCTTACGATATACCCCCGCGGACGTCTCCGCCCCCGACACCACTCTGACGGTGCGAGACGCCGCGTACGGCCGGAAGGAAGTGGTGGGGCGCGCCCAGTGGCAGCTTCGCGGGAACACGGTGACCTTCACCTCGGGATTCGAACCCGGCAGGACGTACGAGCTGTCCTACCGTGTGAGTGATCTTCCTGTGACGGGGACCGGTCTCGCGGCGTTCCGCGATACGGCTTCCTGGCTGAAACACCAGCCCGACGCGGCCGCTCGCGTGCGCTACGCGTACGCCTTCGGCTCGTCTCAATCGGGGCGGTTCCTCCGCACCTTCTTGTACTACGGCTTCAACAGCGACGAGAAGAACCGGATGGTCTACGACGGCGTCATGGCTCACATCGCCGGAGCCGGGCGTATCTCGATCAACGAGCGTGGGGCGACGCCGAATGCCTCCGGTGCGTCGAACGTAACGAATTTTCCGTTCACCAACACTGCGGCGCGCGATCCGATCAGCGGCCGATCCGAGGGTTTGCTCGACAACGATCGCGCACGGCAGAACCAACCGAAAATCTTCTTCACCAACAGCGCGGTTGAATACTGGAACACCCGCGCGGCCGCGCTCACGCATACGACACCCGACGGCAAGACTGACGTCACACCGCCCGACAACACTCGCATCTACTTCCTCACGGGAACGCAGCATTCGCCGGGACAGTTCCCGCCGAGACGAACCACCGGCCAGCAGCTCGACAATCCCGTGCAGTACTGGTGGACGCTTCGCGCCCTGCTCACCGCCATGGATAACTGGGTGCGGCAGGGCAGTGCGCCTCCGGCCAGCCAATATCCAAAGTTGAGCGACGGCACGCTCGTTCGGCGCGACGCCGTCACGTTCCCCGCGATTCCGGGCGTTGAGTCGCCCCGGCTCATTCAGTCCGCGCAGCAAGGCACTACGCCTCTGCCGCTTCTGGTGCCGCAGGTGGACGATGACGGCAACGAACGAGCCGGCATCAGATCGGTGGAGCAGGCTGTGCCCGTCGCAACCTACACGGGCTGGAACTTTCGAAGCGCCGCAATTGGCGCGCCGAAGGAACCGGTCTCGCTGATGGGATCGTCGATTCCATTCGCGGCAACCGACGCGGCCAGAAAGCCGGGCGATCCTCGTCGCTCGCTGGCCGTGCGCTACGCGTCGAAGGAGCAGTACGTGACGCGAGCGAGAGAGCATGCCGACTCGCTGGTCAAGGCCGGGTACCTGTTGTCTGCCGATGTGCCGCAGGTCATCAAGCGGATGGAGGAACTCTGGGCGCTGGCGAGGGGAGGGGAGAACTGAAAATGCGGGCCGAGTTTGGGCACATCCATCCGGCACCTGCCCGTAAGTAGCTGATTCTAAACAGCAAAAAGTTTAACGCCGGTCTGCCAGTTTCAGCGCCCCGTTTCCGTCTTCCTAACCGAGGGGAAACGGGACATGACGAAGGCCACTCGGTGTTTGATGGCGATCGCATTTATGGCGACAAGGTTGGCAGAGGATCCGCGGATGGCAGAAGCGGCAGGCGAGACGGCCTCAACAGACAGCTCACTGCGTGTGCGGTCCAGCAGTCCAGCCATCAGAGCGCTGATCGTTAAGGCGACCGAGCAGTCAGCGACCTTCCGCAGCATGGTCGAGACCATCAATGCCAGCGATAGCGTTGTCTACGTCCAGGAGGGCGCGTGCGGTCGAGGAGCCCAGGCATGTTTCATGAACATCACGCCCACGGCCACTCATCGAATTCTGTGGGTGAAGGTCAAAGTCAACAAGGCCGACAGTGACGTGATGGCATCGATCGGTCACGAACTGAGGCACACGATCGAAGTGCTGGGCGCGCCTTGGGTGACCAGCGGCGCGACGATGTTCATGTTCTACACGCGCGAGAGGGCGGTCGGAATCGCTGGCCGCTTCGAAACCATCGCTGCCGTCAAGGCCGGTGATGCCGTGCACGCTGAAGTGAAGGCATTCCGACGCGCACGGGGCAAATAGGGCATTTTCTACGTGCCTCTCTTCAGTTCCCGCAGCGAGAGATCGGATTAATCAGATTTTCGGAATGCCAGACTCGGCGCGCTGCTCTTCACGCCGGAGCAGGCCCGCGCGATGCGCGAACGACTGGAGAGTGAGCGATAGAAGGGCCACTAACCACCCACCACCAACCACCAACCAAGAGGCGCAGCCTCGTAAATGAAACCGCGTTTCGATTGGCGAAATCTCGCGACTTGACAGTTGCGCAGCTTGCTGGCACCATCCCGCAATCGATAATCGATACGCTCAGAGGGCCGCCTGGCCCGAAGGAGAGAGTGATGAAGGTCGCGCTCGCCGCGCTGATGCTGTTCATCTCGTCGTCAGCATTCGCACAAGTCGACACAGCCGCCGTCCAGGGAACCGTGCGCGATGCGACGGGAGCCGTCGTACCCGCCGCAGCCGTCACGCTGATCAACGTGGACATGGGGGTCTCGTTCCAGACCACGACGAACGAGGTCGGAATCTATCAATTTCCTTCTGTCCGGATTGGCAACTACACTGTCGTGGCAGAAGCGACGGGCTTTGCCCCTTCGACGCGCGACGGCATCACGCTCAACATCCAGCAGCGCTACGTCGCCGACTTCACGCTGAAGCCCAGCAACATTACCGAGACCGTCATCGTCACGAGCGATGCGGTCGCGCTCCAGACCCAGGAGGCGTCGCTTGGCGGCGTCGTTCAGTCGAAGGCCATCAACGATCTGCCCTTGAACGGTCGCAACTACACATTCCTCGCCCAGTTGAACGCCGGGGTCGTGCAGGCGCAGCAGGATACGCGCGGCATGGGAGGCAACGGCAGCTTTTCCGCGAACGGCCAGAACAGCTTCGCCAACAACTACCTGCTCGACGGCGTGGACAACAACTCCAACCTCGTCGACTTCGTCAACGGCGCGGGTTACGTGTACCGGCCGTCGGTGGACGCGCTGCAGGAATTCAAGGTGCAGACCAGCAGCTACAGCGCCGAGCTTGGCCGGGCGAGCGGCGCCGTGCTCAATGCCAGCCTGAAATCGGGCGGCGAGCAGTACCGCGGCAACCTGTTCGAGTTCTATCGAAACTCTGCGATGGACGCGATCAACTTCTTCGACGAGTACCAGGGGCTGGAGAAAGGCAAGTTCAGCCGCAACCAGTTCGGGTTCACCCTCGGTGGTCCGCTGTCCTTCCTTCGACGCGGAGACAAGCGGACATTCTTTTTCACCAACTACGAGGGCACCATTGCCCGCCAGGCGGTCACCTCAATCCTGACGGCCCCGACCGCCCGCATGCAGCAGAGCAACTTCACCGACATGTCGGACTTGATTCGGCTCCAGGGCGGGACGCGCACAGACCGGCTCGGCCGGACGTTCCCGCTCGGGACGATCTTCGATCCCGCGACGACACGGCTGATCGCAGCGGGCGCGGTCGACCCCGTGACCGGCCGCACCGTCACCGCCGGCGCGGCGGCGTGGATTCGCGATCCGCTCGATCCGACCGGCAACAACCAGATTCCTGCCAGCCGCATGAATCAGAACGCACTCCGGCTGTTGAAGGAATTTCCCGCCGCGACGAGAAACGACGTGCTCGCCGGGAACTACGCGGTCAATCCCATCACGGATGACAGCAATCATCAGGGCGACATCCGAATCGATCAGTACATCAACCCGGCCAACACCATGTTTGGCCGCTTCAGCATAGCCAAGAGCGCCACGCTGGTCCCGGCACCGTACGGCGGCGTGATCGACGGCTCCCAGTTCGGCGGCGGCGACCAGACCGTCGACGTGTACAGCGGCGCGTTGAGCTGGACCCGCATCTACTCGCCGACGCTCGTCAGCGAGACACGGTTCGGGTATTCGTCGATCAGTCACGCGCGGCTTCCGCTGAATGCCACCGACACCACGATCGCCCCCCGGTTCGGCCTCAACGTTCCGGATCCGGATTACCCGTTCATGGGTGGGCTGCCGTTGTATACCGTTGACGGCATCGGCCAGTTCGGCGTCCCCAATAACCTGCCGAGTATTCAGTACCAGAACACGTATCAGATCAGCACGACGTTCAGCAAGCTCTCGGGTAATCACAGCTGGAAGTGGGGCTTCCAGTTCTCGCGACCGATGACGGAATTCTTCCAGCCGGCCGCGCCGCGGGGAGGTTACGGCTACTCCGGGGCATTCACCGACGTTCCCACGACGACCGGCGGCGGGACGGGCATGGCGCAGATGCTGCTGAACCCGATCGCCAGCACGCTGACTGGTTTACAGGATTGCAGCTTTACGGCCGCCGTCGCGCCCTGTCGGGCGAACTTCGTGGGCGGACCCAACTCTATAAACGTTAACAGGATTCCCGAGCCGGTACCGAGCGCCACCTGGCAGGTCTGGTCGGGCTTCATCGAGGACACCTGGAAGATCTCCCCGAAGATGACGGCGAATCTCGGACTGAGGTACGACTTTCAGCGCAACGCCGAAGCACCGGACGGAGCCGCGGCGAACCTCCTCGTCGAGCCGACGCCGCGCTACATGATGGCGGCGGATCGGTGCCAGCAGGGTCTCTCGCCCTCGTTCATCGCGCAGGCCGCCGCCGACGGCATCGCCATCGAATGCGACGAGGACAACATGCTCGTGACGAGCCAGAAGGACATGTTCGCGCCGCGCCTCGGGCTGTCGTACGCGTTCACCGACGACTGGGTCGTCCGTGCAGGCGGTGGGTTGTTTTATCTGACGAGCGGCACGTCCGGGCGGAACGGCGGCAACAACCTCGTTCACACACAGCTGGGCTATCCCTACGCGTACGGCGTCACCATTACCAGCACCACGCCGGGGGCACCCATCATCTACGGCGACGGCAGCCGAGGCACGTTCGAATCGGGCCCTGCACCGATAAACGTCCAGGATCCAACGGCGTTCAACGCGTTCAACGTCTCGCTCAGCGGTGTGCCGAGCCCGTGGAAGGTTCCCGTGACGATGCAATACAACGTCACCGTTCAGCATCAACTGAGCCCGTCGCAGTCGGTCTCGGTGGGCTATGTCGGGAGCCAGAGCCGAAATCAGGACCTCGGCTTCAGCTCGTACAGCTACAACGCCGTGAAAGTGATGGTGCCGCCTGGAGCGAACGCCAACACCTTCCGGGTGTTTCCCAATTTCAACAACATCAGCCAGATTCGCAACATCGGCAAGTCCGAGTACAACGCGCTGCAGATGACCTACGACAAGCTGTTTACCCAGGGCTTTGCCGCGCGTCTCAATTACACCCTTTCCGAATGTCGCACCCAGGGCCGCCAGGGGTTGGTCAACAACATCGGGAACTACCGGTCCCTGTGGCTGCTCGGACCCGATTGGGCGCTGTGCGATTCCGACGCGCCGCACATCATCAGCGCCAGCGCGGGCTACGATCTGCCGTTCGGTGCGGGTCACCAGCTTGGCGGCGACGCGACGGGTCTCGTCGATCAGCTGATCAGCGGCTGGCGCGTCAACACCATCTTCACGTATTCGAGCGGTCCGCCGTTCACCATTCCGTGTAACACCGCGACGACGACGGGGCAGGGCTGCAACGCGGTGCTGACCGGTGAGCCGTTGTACCGCGAAGACCGCAGCTTCCAGGGATGGCTCAACCCGGCGGCATTCAAAAATCCTCCTGTCGCCACGACGGTAGGTCAGACGGATCTCTCGCCTCTGGGAGGCGATCCCACGCAAGTGCGAGGTCCCGATTTCAAGCGGCTCGATTTGTCCGTGTTCAAGAGCTTCCGCGGTTCGGGCAACCAGCGGTTCGAGTTCCGCGCCGAGATCTTCAACCTGACGAACACGCACAACTTCAGCGTGCCGGGCTTCTCGGGTGGCGGCGCCGGTCTGCCCCCGCCACCGGGCGTGCTGGATTTCAGCAACACGGCCAACTTCGGCAAGATCACCGCCCTCCGTCTCGGCCCCAACGATCAGAGACAGGTTCAGCTTGCGCTAAAGTATTACTTCTGAAACGTGACGCGATGCGAACGCTCGGGCTGGTCGTGACCGCTGCCCTGGCCGCTTCGGCGGCCTGGGCACAGCCCGGTTCTGACGTGGGCAGCGCAGCCGCGGGAGCTGCGATTGTTGCCGGCAAGGGTACGTGCCTGACGTGCCACAGGGTGTATGGCAAGGGCTCACGCCTTGGGCCGGACCTGACTGACGTGGGGACGCTCCGCACCCCCGAACAGTTGATGACGTCGCTCCTCGAGCCAGACGCCGAGATTCTTCCCGAGTATCGTTTCTACCGCGTCGTCTCAAGGGACCGCGCTGCCACCACTGGAAGGCTGCTGAATCTCGACACCTTTCAAGTCCTGCTGCTCGATGAAAAGGAGCAGCTGCGGAGCTTTCAGAAGTCCGAGCTGCGCGAGCATGGCTTCGTCAAGGGATCGAAGATGCCGCCGTATCGAGAGCAGCTCTCTCGTCAGGAACTAGCCGACGTCATCGCGTACTTGAGCACGCTGAAAGGAGTCGCCGCCGAATGACTGCACGCCGGCTGGTCATCTTCGTCATGGCCGTGGCACTCGCCGAAACGCTGGTTGCCCAGGTGTCCCCGGAGCGGATCTTGAATGCGCCGAAGGAGCCGCACAACTGGCTCACATACTCGGGCAGTTATCTCAGCCAGCGTTACAGCCAGCTGACGCAGATCACCACGACGAACGCGAAGGATCTGCAGTTGAAATGGGTGTTCCAGGCACGATGGCTGGACTACAACCAGGCGACCCCGCTCGTGGTCGACGGCATCATGTACACCACGCAGGGCAACGACGTGGTGGCGCTGGATGCGATGACCGGAAAGATATTCTGGATCTATCCCTACACGCCGGCTTCTGACGCCCGGTTCTGCTGCGGTCGGATTACTCGCGGCCTCGGGATTCACGGCGACACGCTTGTTCCTGGCCACGATCGATGCCCATCTGATTGCCATCGACGCGCGAAGCGGCCGTCCGCTGTGGAACAAGATCGTGGCCGATGCGACTGCCGGGTACTCGATGACATCGGCGCCGCTGGTGGTCAAGGACAAGGTGATTGTCGGCACGGCGGGGGGAGAATTCGGCATTCGCGGATTCATCGCAGCCTACGATGTGCTGACGGGCAAGGAAACCTGGCGGTTCAATACCGTTCCGCTGCCCGGTGAGCCAGGACATGAAACGTGGGGCGACGGGTGGAAGACCGGCGGCGGATCGATCTGGGTGACCGGTTCCTACGATCCAGAGACGAATCTCACGTTCTGGGGTGTCGGAAACCCGGGCCCCGATTACAACGCGAAGACCCGGCCCGGAGACAACCTCTACAGTTGTTCCGTCGTCGCTCTCGATACGGATACCGGGAAACTGAAATGGCACTATCAGTTCACGCCGGCCGACGAATTCGATTGGGACGCAGTGCAGATTCCGGTGCTCGCGGACATCACATGGCAGGGGAAGCCGCGCAAGACGATGTTGTGGGCCAACCGCAACGGGTTCTTCTACGTGCTCGATCGCATAACCGGTGAGTTCCTTCAGGGAACTCCGATCGCGAAACAAAACTGGAACGCCGGATTTGACAATGGCCGGCCGATTCGCGCCCTCAACGCAACACCGAGCTACGAGGGCGTGCTGATCTATCCTGGCAATCAGGGCGCGACAAACTGGTTCAACCCTTCCTACAGCCCGCGCACGGGGCTCTTCTACGTCAACGTCTGGGAAAACACCCACCACATTTTTGCCCGCACCGATCAGCCGTACACACAGGGCTCCAGCTATACGCAGGGGCGGCTCACCACGAACTATCCGGGGCGAGGCATTGCAGCCGGCATGCGCGCGCAGCAACGGCCCAATCTCAGGATGGAAGAGGAGAACTTCGGCACGGTTCGGGCCTTCGAGCCCCAGACGGGCAAGTGGAAATGGGAATACAAGATGAGCGACCTGACTGATGCCGGCATTCTGACGACGGCATCGGACGTCTTGTTCACCGGCGGTCGTGAAGGTTATTTTTTCGCCCTCGACGCCAGGACCGGTTCCCTGCTCTGGAAGATCCAGCTGGGTGGGCCGACACAGAATGGCCCGATGACCTACTCCGTGAACGGCAGGCAATACGTGGCTGTCAGCGCGAGCAACTCGCTCTTCGTATTTGGACTCCCGTGACCTGGGATCGACAGACTTCAGCGGCGGTGTCGCGAAGTCGTCGTCAATTCATTCGCGAGGCTACGGGTGCGTGCCTGGGCGCCTCGTTTATGCCTTCGCATGCTCGGGCTGCTCAGGCGCAACGAAATCGCAAGGCGGTGATCATCACGTTCGGCGGAGGCGCGCGCGATGACGAGACCTTCATGCCGGGCGGTCACGAGAACATTCCGCTTCTTTTGAAAGAGTTGCTCCCGCAAGCCACGTTCTTTACGCAGGTCGTCAATCGAGGGATTCTCGGTCATTACGTCGCCAACGCCAGCCTGGCGACGGGCGCCTACGAGACGCTCAACAATTTCATTGCTGCGCCACCGCAGCACCCGACGGTCTTCGAGTACTTCCGCAAGGACCTGAACCGGCCATCTTCGGACGCCTGGGTGATTGCGCCGAGCATCGGCTTCGAGCGCATCGGCGAGAGCCACCATTCCGCGTACGGACCGGGTCTGGGTGCCAATGTCGTGCTGCCCAAGCGACTGCTGGCGTCGGCGGTGCCCGCGGGCGCGCGCGCTGATTACGAGTCGCTGCTGCACGACAACTACGAATCGCCGTTGTACCAGCCAGAAGCGGGCCAGGACATCGAACTGGAGCGGTTGACGGGTCTGTTGAAAGTGTCGGTTTCCGACTTCCTTGCGAGCGCGCGAAACCTGGAGAGTCCGGACGAGCTGTCGGTGTTCATCGCGCGCAGGCTCATGCGGCAATTCGCGCCGAGCCTTCTGTGGATCACGCTGCACGACATCGACATCGCTCACGCCGGGACGTTTTCGCTCTACGTCGATGCGATCAGGCGCACCGACAGGCTGTGCGCCGAGATCTGGAAGATGATTCAGAGCGAGCCGGAATACGCGGGCAGAACTTCGTTGTTCGTCCTTCCAGATTTCGGCCGCGATTCGGACGAGACCCCTGGGGGCAATGGATTTCAACACCATCGCACGGGAGATGCGCGATCCCGGACGACGTGGATGCTGGCGATGGGTCCTGATATCCGCGACAACGTCCTCGTCGATCGCCCGATCGATTCGATGGACCTCGTGCCGACGCTCGGGTCTTACTTTGGGTTCTCGCCCCGGTTCGCGCAAGGCAGGCCCGTTGCGGAGCTCTTCTGATCTGCGGCCATGCAGCCATCACAACTGACGGCTGAACACTTCACTGCGTATCCACCGCTGGCGCGGCAAGTCGCCACACGCGGACTGGACGTGCTGCGCCGGCTCCCTCTGAGTTTCGTGCCTCTGCTGCTGGGTGAAGTCATCGCCTACGATTCGAAGTTTCCGGCCGAGCGACAGGAGGTGGACGCGCAGTTCTCGTTCATGAGCGCGCTCTCACTGCCGCGCCTCAAGGAAGTCATGTCGCGATTCGAGCGATTGAGCCTCGCTCGGGAGCTGGAAGAGGTCGATTGGGTCGGCCGCCCGGGAGAATTTTCGGAGCGGCTGTCTGCGCACCTCTGGACGACCAATCAGATTGCCGATTTTCGCGAGGCTGCCGTGGAGTTTCTGAACGCGGTGCGTTCCGCGATTCCTCCACCGCAACCGGCTGTGCCGCGTCTGAGTATTGTGGTGATCGGGCGAGATGCGAAAGAGAGCAGCTATCCGCTGTTCCGCAAGCTGCGTCCGCACGGCACGTACTTCTCGCAGGTGGATCCGGCAAACGGACTGCGCAGCGTCATGCAGCGCGCCGCAGCGCGCGCGAAAGCGCACCCTCTTCCGTTCGCGCACTGGTACATAGACGGCGGCACTCCGGCCTCGCCGCCTCCGGAGGGAATGGAGCTGCTGGCGTACAGGCAACTGGATGCTGTCCGCGACTCGGTGGTCGCGAAGCTGCGAAACATGATCCGCGCCGGGGCGGGCACCGAAGCGAGACGAAGCGCTCTGATGCAGCTCACTCCGGAGGACGTCGGCCTCAAAGGCGAAGGACACGAGAGGGTCGTCAACTACTTCAAGGTCGCCGTGCTGTCTGACGGCTCGGGAACGCAGTTTTTCAGCACGACGTTCGTGCAATGGGCCGCGCGCGAAGTGTTGCGGCGGGCCCAGCCAGTGACGCTCGTCGCTCGATTTGCTCCACGCCTCACCGAGCGATCCATGAACGAAGCGCTCATGGAGTCGCGAACGTCGCCCGTCCTCGATGCGGAAGGCGCGCTCGTCGACGCCGATATGGGAGCGTATTACACCTGGTTGAACCAGATGAGGCTGACCGGGGCGGACGAAGCGTCTTTTCTCGTCTGGTTCGAAGATCGCACGCAGGCGCTGCTCATTTCACCGAAGACCGCACGCGGCGTCGAGTCTCAGAACTCTGTCGATCTGAATCAGCTGATCGATCTCGCTCGATGATCCTTCGATCCTCTTTGTCTCACCGCGGAGACGCGGAGACGCTAAGACGCTGAGACGCAATTTTCACAACGATGGCATGGCGTAGTGTCCGCCTTCCGCCTTCGCGTAAAGCTTCGGCGGACCGAGCACGGTCTGGCTGAAGCCAGGCTGAAGCCAGACACTACACGGATACGAAGAACGCTCCAGGAGCGGTCTCAAAGTGGAGATCTCTCTCGATTTGAATCAGCTGATCGATCTCGCTCGATGATCCTTCGATCCTCTTTGTCTCACCGCGGAGACGCTAGGACGCTGAGATGCAATTTTCACAACGATGGCATGGCGTAGTGTCCGCCTTTCGCCTTCGCGTAAAGCTTCGGCGGACCGAGCACGGTCTGGCTGAAGCCGACACTACACGGACACCAAGAGCATTCCAGGAGCGATCTCAACACGGAGGCAGGAAGGCACAGAGATACAACAGGAGGCTATGAGATTAGGAGCGTTTCTGAACGTCGAGTTCGCGCCACAGTCGCAACGGCCGCCTGGCGGCCGTCGAACTCGACGCTCTGTGCCTGCTGTGTCGAAGTCAGTGGCGTCGTCGCGGTGGGGACACCAAGATCAGCTTCCGGTCATTTCTCCGGCGCGAAGGCCGAATCCGGAAAATCAGCCACACGCGAACCAGATCGGCGCCTGAGCGATTGACGCTGGCCGCGATCCGGCGAGAGCGGGATCGACAGACCCTCAGTGACAGCGAGCGTCTCGAACAGCGCTGCGTTCATGCGCGTGACGACTTCCTGGTGGCGTGGATCCCGAATCAGATTCCGCATCTCCTTCGGGTCGGCCAGCAGATCGTAGAGTTCATCCGTATCCCACAGTCCGTGATACCGGATGTATTTGTACTGCGCACCGCGCAGGGCATGTACGGTCGGCGTGTGCGGGAAGTTGCGCTCCCAGTAGTACCTGGTACAGCAACGTATCGCGCCACGGCAGCGATTCGCTGCGCGCGAGCGCCAGAAAACTGCGGCCGTCCATGGCCGGCGGTGCAAGCCCAGCCGCCTCGAGTATCGTGGGTGCGATGTCGATGTTCGCGACGACGGCATCCACGCTGTGCCCCGCCGGTAATCTCCCGCCAGCCATGACGAGCGGCACACGCATCGACTCTTCGTACGCGGTCCGTTTGTCGATCAGTCCGTGCTCGCCGAATGCAAAGCCGTTGTCGCCCATGAATATCACGATCGTCGACTCGAGCAGGCCGCGCTCGCGGAGCAATGACTCGATCCGCCCCATGCTCTCGTCGACGGCAAGCAGCGTTTCGGCATAGCGCCGGTAGTAGTCGGCAATGTCCAGCGTGCTGTGATACGGGAAGTCGACGCCGTGGAAGCTGTTTCGCTGATTGCGCACCCACATCGGCTTCCCCTCGTAGTTGGCCGGTGTGTCCGCCATCGACGCGGGTGGCGTGAACGGCCGATTCGCGTAGCGGCCGCGGTGACGTTCGGCGGGCACGAAATCAGAGTGCACCGCCTTGTGAGACAGATAGAGGAAGAACGGCCGATCCGCGCGGCGCTGCTGCAGCCAGTCGATCGCGTAGTCGGTCAGTTCGTCCGTGATGTATCCGCGCTGTGGCACCGGGCGTCCGTCGACGTTGAGGCCGTTCTTGCTCGGCAGGTACGTCCCCTGTCCGCGGAAGCTGACCCAGCGATCAAAGCCCGGCTGTGGCGCGTCGCTCTCGGCGCCCATGTGCCACTTCCCGATAAACGCGGTGTCGTAGCCGGCACGCTGCAAGTACTGGGGGAAATAGGTCAAGCCCGCGGGAACCGGCGTGGTGTTGTCGACGACACGGTGGCGGTGCGCGTAATGTCCCGTGAGAATGGAAGCGCGACTCGGCGAACACAACGCCGTCGTGACGAACGCGTTACGCATGTGGACGCCGCGCTTCGCAAGCGCGTCGAGGTGTGGTGTCTCGAGCCATGGATGGCCCATGAATCCTGCAGCGTCGAAGCGAAGGTCATCGACGAGAACAAAGATGACGTTGCGCGGCGTTGCGCCCGCGACGCGAGTGAGCGACGGGGTGCCCTGATTGGCCGTCCGTGCGGAGGTCACCACCAGAATCGCAACGATGCATGCGATGCAACGGGCAAGCGTGTTCATGGCGCTTATCATCGACCCGTCGAATATGCATGTCAACGCGTCAAAGAATCCGTACGCCCGCGAATTGAACGCTTGACGGCAGGATGCAGGCTGCACAGAATCCTGTGTGTCCTGATGCGCCGAAACACTCTTCTCGCACTCGTTCTGTGTTTGAACGCTCTTGGCGGCATCTGGGCAACCCTCGACGCCCAGCGCGCCAGGTCGTTCATGGGATCGTCCGAAGATCCGGCGATCCGCTATTCAACCGCGCCGTTGAACAACCCCGTCGTCGACGCGAACAGGAAGCTGCAGGAGGGAACCATCCAGCTCACGTACGAGGGCCGCGGCGGATTCCTGAAGTCGGCGCTCGATGCACTCGAGATTCCAATCGACTCGCAGTTGCTGGTCTTTTCGCGGGACAGCCTGCAGGGCAAGCTGATCAACGAACAGAATCCCCGTGCGCTCTACTTCAGCGATCGCATCGCGCTCGGCTGGGTGCGTGATGGCGAATTCATCGAAGTCGCCGCTCATGACGAATCCGCTGGCGTGGTGTTTTACACGCTCGAACAGCGTTCCGGCCCTCCGAACAGGCCGCCGCAGTTCATGCGGGCCGTCCGATGCCTGGGATGTCACTCGTCTGGCGATACGCTCGGCGTGCCAGGTCTGCTGATGTTCAGCACGACACATCTCGACCCGTCTCAGGGGCCTGGCCTCCCACGCCGTATCGATCACAGCGACCCTTTTTCACGCCGATTTGGAGGCTGGTTCGTGACCGGCAGTACGGGGTCGTCGCCGCACCTGGGGAATGACGTTGGCGCGCTCAAGGGACGAAAAGGCGTCGAGCTCGCGTCGGCGGAAGGGCTGTTCGACGCGGATGGCTACCGCGTGATGTCGAGTGATATCGTCGCTCACCTGGTGTTTACGCACCAGGCAGGCATGACGAATCTGCTGACGCGCGCCAGCTCGGAAGCGCGTGCCGCCGATCCGTTGCAGCACCCCCCGTTCACGTCCAGCCCCGAAGAAGATGCCCGTGTGGCCAGCATGATGTACGGCGTCGCAACCGAAGTCGTCGATTACCTCTTGTTCATCGACGAAGTGAAGCTCACCGGGCGCGTTCGAGGCGCCTCCGGTTTCGCCGAGCGATTCTCGAAAATCGGGCCGCACGACCGGAAGGGACGCTCGCTGCACGAGCTCGACTTGAACCGCCGCCTGATGAAGTATCCGTGCAGCTACCTGATTCACTCGCCGGCGTTCGATGCGCTGCCGCCCGGCGCGAAAGACCCCATCTACAGACGTCTGTGGGAAGTTCTGTCCGGACAGGAACGCGGCGAACGGTACCTGTCCGCGTTGTCGCTCGCAGACCGGCAGTCCATCATCGAAATCCTCAGAGATACGAAGGCAGACCTCCCGAGCTATTTTCAGAACGCGACCAGGTAACCCGCTTGTCGTCTCACCGCGAAGACGCTAAGACGCAAAGCTTTTTTGGATAAGAAAGAGATGACGTCTTTTCTGAACTACCGCCGCTCGAGCACGTACCCGAACACGTACACGGTCCCGTCATACGTCCCGACGTGCACTTGGCTGTTGCTGGCCCACAAGTTTCCGGGCGGAACATACGACGTCATCGTCTTTCCGCTATTCCAGAGATCGCGGCCAGACCGCGAGTCGAACGCATACAAGACCGCGGATCCCTGAGGACGCCCGCTCGATGCGGCAAAGACGACGTCATTGACGATGATCGCAGCGGTAGGTGCTGCAAGATCTCGTGAAGTCCATCCGCGCTGAAGGGTCGTTTTACCGCCCTCATCCACAATCCTGAACGCGCCGATTGAGCTCGGACCCGGGACGAGAAGCCACGGCGTTCCTGCAGGCTGCTCGAATGCTGCCAGCGCGTCCGGCGAGAGGTTCGCTCCACTCAGGCTGAAGAGGGGAGTGGAGTGATTGGCGCCGCCGAGCGCAGCTGCGTCGAGAAGAAGAATGCTGTCGCGTGCCACAGCGGCGACGATCTCGCGACCGGCGTGACTGATGACGACGGGTGTCGTCACGAACTCGGCCGATGGACTGGTGAACCAATCGACCGGCTGCAAGGTCTTCGCGTCGAGCGCGACGATGGCGTTGGCGTGTCCACCGGCCGTCGTCGTGCCTGGACCGATTGCCACGAGAATCTTTCCGCTTGCCGTGAACGCGAGATTGCCGACGGGGCTGCCGCCGTTCGTCTTCCACGAGCTCACGGTCTTGTTCTTCGGATCCAGCGTGATCGCCCAGACGCCGTTCGCGACGCCGCCGCACTCGCGGCTGGTGCTGGTGTACAACATGTTCCCGATCGCTGTCAGATCCGAGTAGCGAGCGTTCGGCGGAAGAAACGGCGCCGGCTTCTCGAGGTCCATACCAGAGACCTGACCGAGGGCGTGAAGGGTTCCGTTACTCGACACGACGTAAATTGGTCCCGTATATCGCCCCGCAAAAACACCTCCGCCACCGCCACGAGCAGCCGGGATCGGCGACGCGCCACGCAACGCGGCGCCCCCATCGCGACGCGCGATTTCCATCGGGACACCTTCGCCGGGCGCGCCGATGCCGCCGCGGTAGCCCCTGCCCGGCGTCGCGGGCGCAGGCAACTGCAACGGTTCGCGAACGAGGCTGACGACGCGGCCGGCGGCGCCGGTGACGCCTCCGGGGCATTGCGCCGTTGGGGCAGGAAGTGGTGCTTCGAGCTTGCGATGCCACACGGGATAGCCGGTGTCGTTATCGATGGCGAACACGTTGTTCGATGCGCCGGTAACGAATGACGCGGGCGTAAATCCGATGAGCCCGTTCATGGTGACGCCCTGGCTGAGTGATGCGGACTGGCGAGGCGCGTTGTCGAGCTTCTCGCGCCACAGGAATTCGAAGCCGGGTTTCGAAAAATTCTCGACGGAGATGTTGGGATCGAGGCGAAGCCACCCCGTGCGCTGGGCATCGGCGCCGGTTGCGGGCCAGTCGAAACCGACGTTTCGTCCCTGGGCCCAACCGATGGCGCTTGCGAGCGCGCAGGTCAAGACGAGCAAACAGTTGCGGGCGGTGCTGCGCATCCCTGGCTCCTAACGTTTTATACCGAAGGCGTAGATCGTGCCGTCGAACGTCGTGAGGAACGCCCGGCCGTTCGCGATCGTCAGGCCGCTGTAATGGCTCCACGACGTGATCTCGTTGCCGCTGTTCCACAATTCGCGTCCCGTCAGTGCGTCGAGCGCGTAGAGCGCTGCGCGTCGCGAGGTCGGAATGCGGCGAACGCCGGCATTGCTGACGGCGCCCCCAACCTGCGGGCCTTCCGGATCGTCGAACGCACGGTCAGGGACAATCTGCGATGCGTCCTCGCCGCTGGCATAGGTAAAGATGATGCCGTTGGCGACGATCGCATGTTCGGCCATGTCCATGTCGCGCGAGAGCCATTGCGGGATGAGCTGCCACTTCCCATCGCGTTCCTCGAGCGTGTAGGCCGCGACGCCGCCGTTGACCGGCCGTGCGTGTTCGACTGGGGCCTTGAACGCGCGGCTGACGGGTCCGTAGAACGGCACGACGACCCATTGACGTCCCTTGGCGTCCTGCCACGCAGCGAGCGCTCCCCAGATGCCTTTCGCGTCGAACGCCTGCGCGTCGTTGCAGAGCAGGGGAGTCGTCTGCAGCGTCGTGCGGTTGTCCGCACCGCCAAGATCATCGCGATCGAGCAGCCACAGCTTGCATTCCTTGCTCGTGGCGATGAGAAACTTCCGGCCGCGATAGTCGAAGGCCATCGGCGAGACGTTCAGATCCAGGTCGCGGCGGAACAGCCAGTTGGCGTTTGGGGGGGCGAAGTAGTCGACAAACTGCAGTTGTTTGTTGGCGTCGAGCTTCGCTGCGACGATCGCCGTGCCGAGGCTGTTGGTTTCGGCGGCGAACGGCGCATCGCCGGTCCCCATGAACACGCGGCCTTCCGGATCGATCGCGACCCCGCGGCGGCCCCACATGCCACCCCCGGCTGGCGCGAAAATGCTCGACTTCTTCGTGGCGAGATCGTACGAGAGGAACGCGTTCGTGTTGCCTCCGCATCCCTGGGCCGTGGACGTATAGATGACGCCATCGAAGAGATTCAGCGCGTACGGCTTGCCGTTGGGACCGGCGAATTTATCGGGCGGCGCCACGTCGGCGCCCGTGGCTACGTCGAGGGTACGAAGGCGGCCGTCCCATGAGACCGCGTACAACGTGTACTTTCCCTTCGTAGGAGTCGTCGTGATGACAGGCACGGCGGTCTGCCCGCCCGGACATAACGTGCTGCCGACGCCGGTCGTGACCGACGGATAGATGCTGTCGAACTTCTTCTCCCAGATCATCTCGCCTGTGGCGACGTCCACTGCGTACAGCTCGTCCGAGATGCCAGCAAAGATCGCCAGCTCTCGCGCGCCTCGGGCTGTCGTGACTCCCGACACGGTGAGCGGCGCAAAGAGGTTGTGCATCTGCCGTGGAGTGCTGTTCACCTTGATCTTCCACAGCAGCTTCATCGAGCCGACGTTGGCGGTGGTGAAGACTTTTTCGTTCTTCAACCATCCGGTCCGCCCGTTGTCCACACCTTCGGCCAGATAGTCTTCGGCGAAGACTGATACACCGCAAACGAGGACGAAAGCGAGCAGCCAGCGCATGTGTGATCCCTTCGATTAGCCCTAAGATTCTAGATTCACATCCGCCTTGAGCCTGCGACGCACGGCTTCGACGAACGTCTCGAGGTCGCTGAGGTGATTGCCGAGCACATCGCGCACGACTGCCAAATCGACGTCGTCATATCCGTGCACGAGAACATTACGGAATCCGGCCATGTTACGCAGTGTGCTGGCAAGCGGGTCCTCGATCCAGGCGTCGCGCTGCAGCAAGTCGAAGAGTTCGCGGTTCGTGCGCGGCTCACCGAGACGCCGGTCAGACACGATGTGTGATGCGACATCGAGCGCCGCCTGAATGGCAAGCTGCAGTGTGTGTTCGACGAACCGCTGCTCGCGCACGTCTGTCGCCAACGCCTCGGGCTGTGCGAGCCGGCGGAGGTCGGACACGCAGGATTCGATGAGGGCCAGTTTCTTGGCCATGAGCGCGGGGTCCGCCATACCCGCCGCTCTCGAACCCCGGTACCGGGTCAGGGCTGGTTCGAGGTCGAACGCCTCGTTTCGAGTACGGACCTCGAATACGATGCGCGCCGAGGGATCTCGTTCTACAAGCAGGCGCCCGTCGCGGAGTACGCGCGCGCGGAGATCCACAGGCGCATTGTTCAACACCACGAGGTCGACCGGTCTCCCGAGCGCTTGTTCGAGCTCTCCCTCGATGACCATCCGCGGGCCGCCGAGTGCTCGGGGTGGCGGCGAGTCGAACAGCACCGCGACATCGATATCGCTGCCGACTCGCGCGGTGCCGCGCGCAGTGGAGCCGAACAGGTACACGGCCATCACGTCCGACCGTGGGCTGAAGACGTCGGCGATGCGCTGTTCCAGCGAGGCATCCACGGCGGGATTATAGCGTGCGGCATGCTCATCGAGCGGCGTGGCGATAAACACCGTCCGTGCGCCCGCTCGAAGGCACACCGCCCGCCGTCCCACTGCCAGACGGTTCGCTTCACCGCGGCCGGAATGTGACGCGAGATTCTTGATGTTGTCGGGCTTCAAATCGCGATGAATGATGCCCTGTTCGTGCGTCGCCTTGAGCGCCCGCTCTTCGAGTCCACGAATCCGCGCGATCTTTGGGTGTTCGATGTTGTCAGCAGCTCGGCTTCCCGCCGAAATCACGCAAGCCGGCATTCTGTAATCTGGGAATCGACAATCTGATAATCAAAATCAGGGAATGCCGCGCGCCAGCGCGGCCACTCGCCCATCCCGCCTGTCCCGAGCAGTGACACGATGTCGTGCGCGCCGTGCTTGCGCGACGAGTTCGTACGGCCTCGACGACGCCGGGCCGCAAGCTCATACGTGAGAGCAACGGGCCTGATCGCTCGGTCCGGACCGAGTCAGCGGCCGGATTCCATGGTCCGCGCGTGTTTCACGTGCGAATAACGGCGGCGCTTGATGCGGGAATTGCTGCTCCGCTTCGTACACGTTGTGTGTGCGGCAGCGCAATTCAAGATTTGCAGTCGTCGTTGCGCCGCCCCTGGCGTAGGGTACGACATGGTGAAACTCGAGGAAGCCAGTTTCGCGGCAGCGACCCTTGTCCCCATGAAACGCGCACTGGCCGCCATCGCGTCGCCACACTTCGCGCCTGATTGTTGCAGGTACGTGTCGCGAGCCTCGCTTTGCTTCGCGACCAGCGCGCGGGCGATCTGCGTCGGCGAACTTTGTCCTCGATAGATTGGCGAGGAGCAGCGTCAGGGCGCGATCGAAAATTGCCGCCGGATCGCCGTTCGGAATGCTGTGCCGCAGCAGGTCCTGCACCTGTCGCAGCTTGTCGTAGGTGTGGCGATCCACCGTGAACTGCACCTTGAAGCGTTCCGGCGCAAGCGGCTTGATCTCAGGCGGTTTTGCCGTCAGACCGGTAAGAGCGATCGGTGCATACGTGCATCCGCCCGCTTGAGGCTGCTCAGTGATGTCAATTGTTGATTCGACCTGGCCAGCAGCAGTGACGTTCGGTGGCGGTGGCAGTTTTCGCACAACAGTCGGCGCGTCCGGTTGGGGCCGGACGCTTGCAATCAACTGCTCGACCTCGCGTTTGCTCTTGTGCCGCGCGGCGTCCACAAGCTCGCCGTGATTGGCGATCGTCAAGTGCGGCGCCAGGAGGCTGACGGCCGTGAGATGGAGCGTGCCGTCGGCCAGGCGATCGAGGATCACCGGAAAGCGCCGCGCGGCCCGAGCCGCTTCGATGCGCAGATACGCGGCATGCTCCGAGAAGTGGAGCACCTGCACGCAGTATGTGAACAAAGAAGAGCAACTCTGCTGCGCGTACAGCTTGCGCGTATCGACCTCCATGAGCAGCGCGACGAGCTGAGCCGTGACCAGGTGTTCCTGCGCACAGACCTGTTCGAGTTGCGCCAGCAGATCGCCGTCCGAGAGAGACGAGAGTGTGGTTGTCATACTTCCCGATATACCACGCCATTTCTGGACACCCGCGGTGGCTTCAGCGTGCGCGATCTCGCGCTGGATGGCTCTCTACTGTGCCGGAGCGATTCCGTGCTGGCCCGTGCTCACGTCGTCAATTTCAGAGGCAATCTACAGACGCGCAGCGTGGGATGGCCAGTTGCGTGCAAAAAGCTGTCAAGTGTTTTCACAGGGCCTCATTGTATGATCCGCGCAAATCGCCAGTGCTTTGCGCGCGGGGGATCGCACGTCGTCGGTGTTCCTCCACACGGCGTTCCGTGAAAACTCGGGCGCGTTTTCGCCGAACTTCGTGGCTGCGACCCATGTAGCAAATCCTACCGCATTGACATCCACCGCTCATGCGAGAGACGCTGTGGTTGATGTTCCGTGTGCTGACCCTGGCCACTTTCTTTGCCGCCTTGTCGGGCGTCGCGTCGAGCCAGGTGCTGGGCGTACTTCACATCAAGGTCACGCTGACCGACGCTGCCCTGGCGTCGATACCCGTCCCACGCCACGCGCTGCTCATCAGTGACAATCCGCCTACCAGTTCACCAAGGCGGGTCGTCGTGTCGCCGGACGGCACCGTCGTCGTCAGGCTTCGCCATGGGAGCTACATCGTGGAGTCGGACGAGCCCGTCGCATTCGAGGGCAAGGCCTATTGGTGGACGCAGATAGTGGAGATCACGGCCGAACGCGACGTGGTCCTCGAACTGACCGCTGAGAACGCCGAAGTCGGCGTCGCACCCGCGCCATCTTCGTCCCCGGCGTCGCAGGAGAACGACCCGTGGCTCCTCCTGCCCCAATGGAAGGACAGCGTCTTCGCCGTCTGGACGCCGACCTCGCGCGCGTCGGGATTTGTTGTCGATGCCGCGGGCCTCGTCGTGACGAGCCAACGCGTCATCGGCAGCTCAACGGCGGTGGACGTGCAGCTCACGCCTTCCGTCAAGGTCGCGGCGCGCGTCCTCGTGGCCGATCGTGTGCGGGATGTCGCGGTCCTCTGGATCGATCCCGAGACCGCCGCATCGGTGCGGCCGATTCCGCTGGACTGCGCGGACGGCTCGAAGCGGACCCTTGCAGACGGGCAGAAGGTCGTCACCATCGGCGCGCCGCTCCGCGGGCAGAAGGACCTGTCATTTGGAGAGGTGGTCCGCGTCGAGCCTCGCGGCAGCGTGGCCGACTTCGGGCTTACACCCGGCAGCACTGGTGGACCGGTCTTCAGCACGGCTGGCGACGTCGTTGGAATTTCCTCGGTGATGGACGACCAGGATGAGAGCAGGCGCAGGGACGCCCGCATTGTCCGTGTCGACGATGCCTGCGAGGTGGTCAGGTCTGCGGAGAAGGCGATGAAGAGCGCCGAGCGGCCGGTCGCCACGCGTCTTCCCGTGGAGCCGTTGCCTATTCGCGCCGGCGCGCTCGACGCGGCGGCCCAGCGCCGCCAGGGCGACCTGAGCTCCTATCGGATGTCATCTTCCGACTTCGATATCATCTTCCTCACGCCCGGGCTGGTCCACGGCGCGCAGCACAACACACAGCAGGGAAAGCAGGTCGCGGCCACGGACTTCGGCGGCTGGTCGGATTACTTTGCGGACGTTCCGCCAGTCCTCGCGGTTCGCGTCACGCCGAAGCTGACAGAGAGCTTCTGGATGAAAGTCGCTCGCGGCGCCGCGTATACGCAGGGCGCCGACTTGCCGCCGATCAAGCGTTTCAAGCCGGGGTTTTCGCGGCTGCGCGCCTTGTGCGGAGGATGTCGAAGTGCCTCCCATCCACCCGTTCACTCTCGAGACGCGCGTGTCCGAGACCGACGCCATTCGCGAAGGCCTCTACATCTTCGATCCCCAGGCGTTCGGGCCGCACTGCACGTCCGTCACGTTCTTGCTGTACTCAGAGAAAGAGCCGGGGAAGCAAGACAGCCGGACGGTCGAGCCGCAGATGATCGAACGGATATGGCAGGACTTCGCCTCCTACCGGGCTCTCGCCCAGTGATGCGGCACTTTATCCTGAGCGCCTGCGCTGTCGCTCTCCTCACAACTGCCTCGTTTGGTTCCGCACGAGCGCAAGATCGCCTCGCCGAATTGGACAAGCAGGTTCAGGCGTTCCTGGAGCGCCACCGCGGCACCTGGCACGATCTGAACGTTCCCGAAGCCGACGGCCGTGTCCTCCACAACCTGATCCTCAAAGGTCGGTACACGCGCGCGCTCGAGATCGGTACATCCACCGGGCACTCTGGCGTGTGGATGGCCTGGGCGCTCGCGAAAACAGGCGGCAGGTTGACGACGGTTGAAATCGATCCTGGCCGCCATCAGACGGCGCTCGCGAACTTCAAGGAAGCAGGGCTGGCGGGCTACATCGATGCGCGGCTGGGAGACGCTCACCAAATCGTACCCGCATTGTCCGGTCCTTTCGATTTCGTCTTTTCCGACGCGGACAAGGACTGGTACAAAAACTACCTGATTGCCGTGTGGCCGAAACTCGTCGCCGGCGGATGCTTCACGGCGCACAACGTGTCGGGCCTGTTCGTTGGCAGTGGAATCCGCGAATTTCTCGCGCATCTGAACACCCTGCCTGACGCCGAGAAGACGACGATCGACAGAGCCAGCTGGGAGGGCATCTCCGTTACCTACAAGCGAACAAAATGACAGCGGGGCCCGACCACTCCGCGGTGCAAATAACGAATAGAATCCGGCACCGTGGAAGAGGTGCGCAGGACAGTTCTGTCTGGCCTGTTCGGCTACAACGAGCAGTTCGCGGGGCCGATGGGGAATACCTCTCTCACGATTGTCGCTCGCGATGGCGACCAGAAAATCATCGGTGGCCTCCTCGTCGGGTTGCAACCGGGATGGAAGTGGATGCGTCTCGACTGGCTATGGGTCGACGAGTCTCATCGACGCACCGGGATCGGTCGGCGGCTCATCGACGTAGCGGAGCGCGAGGGGCAGAAACAAGGATGTCTGCACGTGGCGGTCGATACCTTCGAGTTTCAGGCACTTGGTTTCTACGAAAAGCTGGGTTACAGCGTCTACGCTGTGCAGGAGGATTACCCGGTCGGCCACAGAAAGTTCCTGATGAGAAAGACCTTACCGAAAGCCGACCCGGTGCAAAACTGACGACTGCGCAGGCAGAGTGTTAGCTGCGCTGCCGCCTCCGCCGGCAACCAATGGCGGCAAGACCGGAGCCCAGGAGAAGCAAAGTGGCCGGCTCGGGACCAACCAGCAACTGCGGCTGCAAAAAGCCGCGAATTTCGCCACCTTGATAGACGCTCGTGTGGATATTCAGATACGCCCTGCCCTCCGTAATCCCGTCAAACAGTTCCTGAAGAGCAAGAAATTCGGTCCCGCCGCTGTCTGTGATCCAACCTGGGCGGTAGTTGGCGACGTCGGTCATGTCGAACATACGGTCGTAGCTGCCAAAAGTGACGCCTGAAGGAAACCCGAGAAACGTCGGCACGCTCGTGGCAACGGGGCCAAGCGTGTCTGTCGTGTCGGCGTCGCCGGGCCCGTTAACTACATGGATGTGCGAGGCCGTGACGAGCCCGATCAGATCCGAGAACCGCACTCGCACTTGCATGACGCCAGTAACGTCATCGATCGTCACCACCGCGAACCCCGATCCTGGGGATGCGTTCGCCGGCGACTCGTCCGGACCGCTGAGACCGGCGTGAGAGACAATCGGTGCGGCCTGCAAGGGCAGCGCTGAGACCAGGAACGCGACCAGCAGCAAGACGATCCGAATCATTTTCACTCCAGTCTATGGACCACGGGTCGACCGAAGCTAGCACATCACGTGCCAATGTCATCGTGAAATCTCTTATGGTCGATCGATTCGGGAATCGAAGACCGCACAGCAACGACAATAGTCGCCAGCGGCGTTCCCACCGTGCCCCGTGGGCGCTCACGACCTGTCGTAACGAGCTCGGGCTGGCGCGGAAAATCAGGCCCTTTTTCCCCATCGTTGCTCTAGGCGGATGGCTCGCTCCTTGCCTTCCCGTTTGTGTCTCTTGGTGTGCACAGGCTCGGACTAACTACCACTAGTAACAGGGAGGCGACATGAAGATGAACCAGACCATCATGCTCTCGGCGATCGCCATCGGAATGCTGACGGCGGTAACGCGCGGAGTTGCTCAGGCCCCGCCCTCGCCCGATCAGCTCGTGGCTGCGCTCAAGCAGAACCTGGCCGAAAGCCAGAAGAAACTTCGCCAGTACGAGTGGATCGAGACGACGGCCATCAGCCTGAAGGGCGAAGAGAAGTCGCGTAAACAGCAACGGGTCTATTACGGCGCCGATGGAAAGCTGACAAAGGTTCCAATGGGCGAGCCCAAGCCGGCGGCAGCGCCGAGCGGAGGCGGCGGGGGCCGCCGTGGCGGTGGACGAATCAAGGAGAACATCATCGAGAACAAGATAGATGACATGGTGGAGTACATGGAGAAGGCCGGCGCCCTGATCGATCAATACGTCCCGCCCGACCCCGCGCAGATTCAGAAGGCAAAAGATGCGAAGAACCTCACGGTGGCCCCGCAACCGGATGGGAAGGTGCGCCTCGCGTTCAAGGACTACGTTCAGCCGAAAGACATGATGAACATCGACGTGGACGCGAAGGCCGCGCTCCTTTCTGCCCTCAACGTTGCGACCTATCTCGAGAAGCCCGAGGATACGGTGACGCTCGACGTTCGCTTCGCCACACTGACCGACGGCACCAGCTACACGTCGCAGACAACGCTCGAGGCCAAGGCCAAGAACATCCGCGTCGTCATCGGAAACTCCGGCCATCGTCCGCTGGCGAAATAAGAAATACGGATGGAGCAGCCGGAACCGCCCGCGCGTGCCGGCATGCTGGCGGCGATTACGGCCGGCCTCGCGCTACTCGCCCTGATCACGCCGCTGGTTAGCGCCGAATCCCCCGGAGCGCGCGTCGGGTGGTTGCTGGTGTTCGCGGCGGCGATCGAGATGCTGCACGGCCTCCGGCGCGCAAGGGTTCGGGCGCGCCGGCAGGCCGCAACGAGCGCGCTGATCAGCCTGCTGATCGCGTTTCCACTCATCAACGCGTCATTCGTCTCGCTTCCCACGCTGCGATTGTTCGTCGCGCTCTTCTTTGCCGTCGACGTCGTGCGTTACGCAATCGACGCGATCAGACAGAAAGATCGCAGCGGGCGGCGACTCGCGGCAGCTGCGGCGTTGGGCAACGCAGTCGTGCTTCTGCTCGTGGTGCTGCCGCGCGCCTTGGTGTCGTCATGGGTCGTGGCACTGGCGGGCGCGGCCCGCATCGCAGGTATTGCCTGGAACATCCTCACAGCGCGGATCTACGAGACGAGCGACGCCGATCAAACCATCGCCACCGAGCTTGGCCTCGTCGATGAACCGGAAGCCATGTCGATTGCGGCAGAGGTGGAAGCGGCGGAAACGGCGCGTGCGTCCGTCGATCGCGGTTGGACTGTCGCGTTCATCGTGACCCTCTTCGCAATTCATATAGGACGAATGACCACCGATCGCACGCTGCTCAGTATGGCGTCTCCAGCGGTTGCAGTCGCCGGCGACATGTTGATTGCGGTGTTGGTCTCGCTTCTGCTGATTACTCCTGCCTACGTGCTCTTTCGCGGACCCGTTCGCTGGATCGAGCGGCGCATCTGGGATTGGTATCTCCGGCAGCGCCGCGCGGGCGCGCCTCGATGGATCGCCCGAGCAACAGAGGCGTACTTGCGCTGGAGTCTCGCGCTTGCCATCCGCATGAGGTCTGCACGGTACTCGCTTCCAACGGCGCTTTCCCAGTCGCTTCAGCGCGGGCTTCCCGCTGCAGCCATTATCGCGGCGACCGTCCCGCTGGCGGGCATGAGCTGGTACTTCGATACGGAAAACTGGGCCTCCGGCATGTGGAATTCCTGGGCGGCTTCGAGGACGAACCGCTGGAGAGAGGCCATGGTGACCGCGGTGCTTTCTCAGAACGGCGGGGCAGCGATGCCGTCGACTTTCTCTGTTGCTCCTCCCGGGATCGACAGCGGCGATTTTTCGTTCATCGTCATCGGCGACACAGGCGAAGGCGACGCCTCGCAGCATGTGCTCCGGGATCAGCTGCTTTCGGTTGCGGGCAGAGACGATGTGCGTTTCGTCGTGGTGTCTTCCGACGTCATTTACCCGAGCGGGGAAATGAAGGATTACGAGGCGAAGTTCTGGCTGCCCTTCAAAGGCATCTCCAAACCGGTCTATGCCGTTCCGGGCAATCACGATTGGTACGACGCACTCGAGGGCTTCGCGGCCACGTTCTTCGAGCCTCGCGCCGCACGAGCTGCCATCCGGGCTCGAGTCGAAACCGACCTGCGCGTGACGAGCACGACCGACGCGCGCGTCGAAGATCTCATCAACCAGGCGGGACGACTGCGCGACTTCTATCGGGTGCCCACGGGGTTCCAGCGGGCGCCGTTCTTCGAGGTCCAGACCGATCGGTTTGCACTCGTCGCAGTCGACACGGGAGTACTGCGGAACCTGGACGATGTTCAGCAGCGTTGGCTCGAGGGCGCGCTCGATCGATCCGCGGGGAAGTTCACAATGGTGATCCAGGGCCATCCGTTTTTCGCCGGAGGACATGACACGACGCTCGACGACGAGTCATTCCGCGGTCTCAAGACCGAGCTGATTCGGCGCGGAGTGCCGATTGTCATGGCCGGCGACACGCACGACCTCGAGTACTACGCCGAGCCGGGAGCCGGCGGACGCCCGGCTACCCATCACTTCGTGAATGGCGGAGGTGGCGCCTACCTCAGCTTCGGAACTGCCTTGGCGTGGCCCGCCCACCCGCCGATTGACGACTGGGCGTACTACCCGAATCGCGAAGCGGTCGCAGGGAAGATCGAAGCCAGGACGCCGTGGTGGAAGCGGCCGGCGTGGTTCTGGGTCAGGCAATTCGACGCGTGGCCGTTTGGACCCGAATGGCTCTCCGGCATCTTCGACTACAACGTTGCCCCGTTTTTCCAGAGCTTCGTCGAAGTGCGGGTGGAACGATCCGCAAATCAGGTGCGCGTCGTCCCGTATGGCGTGCATGGCCGCCTTACGTGGGGCGAGATCGCATCTTCGCCGGGCCTTCGAACAGAAAGCTCGACCGATCGGGATTTCGTGGAGTGGATTGTGCCGATGGGCCGCTAGAGCACTCGTCAAATCCGTGTAGTGTCTGGGCTTCAGCCAGACCGTGCTCGGTCCGCCTGAAGGCGGACACTACCGCTGACAGCTATCTAGAGTTGAAACTGAATGCGCGTCTGAAAAAATTGCGCCTTGCCGACGGTCCCAAATCGGTTGAGCGAGCTGTATCCATAGGCGACCTCGAGCCTCACGTGATCCGAGAGATACCAGTTCAGCATGGGCGTCAGGCGCCAGTACTTGCCACCGATGATCGCCTTGTCGTCGAGGTCCACGAACGTGCTGTGCGCCACGATCTCCCATGCGCCAGGCCCGCCGGCGAAGACCGGCCGGGAGGGGGAGACCTGATTGAAGTAGCCACCGCGGGTGTTGTACGTGCGCGTCTCGCCGGTGATGAGCCACGTCACGAACGCTTCGCCTCCGTGGAAAAACGGGTCGCCCGACTCCGGTGCGTTCGTCCTCTGGAAGAAGTACTCGCCGCCCAAGGTAACCGAATGCGGCCGCCAGTACGTCTCAATCGAACTGAGTCTCGAACCGCTCGCCGCGAACTCGGCGGTGTCGACGAAGAACGGAGCCGCCCAAGCTCCCGGACGAGCTTTCAATCTCATCTTGCCGTTGTTCGGTTTGCCATAGCGATGGCTGAAACCTATGTGGAGCAGGTTTCCGCCGTCGGTCGAGAGAATCGGGACCCATGCGAATCGCCCGGAGAGCTGGTTCTCGTATGTCGAGAATGTTTCCCCTTCGGACACTGCGTCCCCATAGAAACCCAGATTCCAGAGGATCCTTGCTCTCGGCACGTAGCCGAGCCATTTGACGCCGTCAGCGAGGATGGGCAGGGTCGCGTCGTTTATTGGCTGGCGTTCCATGGTCCAGCCTCCATATCCGATCATGACCTTGTTCATCGAGAAGCCTTCTTTGGTACGGCCAACGGCGATATGTCCCCAGATTTCCGGTACAGCGATCATCACGTGTGTCTGACGAAAAACCCACTTCTCCGCCGACCAGTCGTACATGACCCCGGCGCTCCAGCTGATCGGCCGCTTGGTCTTGAAACTTCCGTGAAACAGGATTCGTGAGTCCCGCACCTTCCATTCGGGCGAGAGATCCGGGAACTGTTCCTGGCTGTTTGCGTCCTGGCTGTAGGCCACGTAGTCGGTTAGAAAGCCGAACCCCACACGGATCGTGCCGATAGGCCCGTCGTATTCGTTGAAGCTGACCATCCTGCGGCGGGGAACCTCGGCCTCGGCCTCGCCGGCCTCCATCGTGTCGTCGATTGCCGGGGCTTGGGAAGGAGCCGCAGATTGGGGCGCAGAGGATTGCTGGGCCGCGACGTGGGACGCGCCAGCTAAAACGATCAGCGCCAGCAAGCTTCCGATAACGATCACTCGCTGCACACCTGTCTCCTCACCGCCCTGATGGCTCGCTGTTGGTTGGCTTGCGTGGATCCTCCAGTTCCATGCCCATACCGTCTCCGGTATGGGCATGGGAACAGGGCGTGTGATGACTGGCGATTTAATACGTTCGGTACATTGTCTGCAGCTGAGCCGCTGTTGGCTTCTTCAGCAGCGCCAGCGACAGGAGGATTCGTGACTTCTGCGGATTCAACTCGTCCGACGCGACGAAGCCCAGTTCATCGTCGTTGAGTTCGACGTTCCGCCCTACGAGACCCGTCATCACGCGCGAGGCGCGGACCACCATGACGCCCTTTTTCACCGCATTGGCGGCGGAGGTCACGGCGGCCTTGGTCATGTTGCCGTTGCCGACGCCGGCGATCACGAGGCCCCTGGCGCCTGCGGCCACTGCTGCGTCGATCAGGTCTCCCGGCATGTCGACATATCCGTAGATGATATCGACGCGCGGCATCTGGGTTACCTGCGAGATGTCGAACTCGCTCTGCGTGGTGTGCCTCCACTCAGGCTTGAAGTAGAAGTCGTTCTTGCCGTAGGACGCCACCCCCACCAGGCCGCGCACCGGCGAAAGGAAGGTCTCGACCGAGGTCGTGCTGGTCTTGGTCAGCGAATGCGCCGCGTGGATCGCGTCGTTCATCACAACCAGCACGCCTCGCCCTTTGGAATTCGGATCGACGGCCACGCCGACGGCGTTGAACAGATTCAGGGGGCCGTCAGCACTGACGGCGGTGGACGGACGCATCGATCCGACCATCACCACAGGCTTGTCGGTCTTCACCGTCAGGTTCAGGAAGAAGGCAGAGTCCTCCATCGTGTCGGTGCCATGCGTAATCACAATCCCGTCGACGTCCGCTGATTTCGTGAGCTCGTTGATGCGCTTGGCGACCGTGAGCAGGATCTGGAAGCTCATGTCCTGCGATCCGACGTTCGAGATCTGCTCGCCCTTCACGGTGGCGAGGTCAGAAATGCCCGGCACGGCGGCGAGCATGGCGTCGATCGTGACGGCGCCTGATTTGTAGCCGGACTGCGTGCCTGTCGCCGCGGCACCCGCGATCGTGCCTCCGGTCGCCAGGATCACGATGTTGGGCTTCTTGCCCTGAGCTTGCGTAGCAGATTGGGCGATCAAGGCCAGGGCCACGATTGCGATTCCGATCGATGTGTTTCTCGTTCTCTTCATGACGTTGCTCCTCTAATGAATGGCAATCAGGCGATGGTTGTCAGTTCTTCGGCTTGGGATACGAGCTCCTGCCAAGGTTGGTCAGCTTGGCCGGATCGAGCATTTCGGCAATCTGCGCCTCGGTCAGCAGCTTCTTCTCGCGGATGATCTCGAGGATGCCCTTGTCGGTCTTGTACGCCTCATTGGCGAGCTCGGTCGCCTTCTCGTATCCGAGGACGGGGTTGAGCGCCGTCACGATTCCGACGGTCTCGTTCATATAGCGCGTCAGCACCTTTTCGTTGAGCGTGATGCCGTCGATGCAGGACGTACGGAACGTCCTCGAGGTGGTGAACAGCAGGTGCTGCGACTCCATCATCGCGAGGCCCTCGAGAGGCTCATACGCGTTGAGCTGGAGCTGTCCGGAATGCGCCGCCAGCGTGACGGCATAGTCGTTCCCCATCACGCGAAACGCGACGAGGTTGACGAGCTCGGGAATGACCGGATTCACCTTGCCGGGCATGATCGACGAGCCTGGCTGCAAAGCGGGGAGGTTGATTTCAGCCAGACCAGCGCGTGGACCCGACGTGAGCAGGATCAAGTCGCTGGCAATCTTCGACAGCTTGATGGCCGTGCTCTTCAGAGCTGAGGAATAGATCACGAACCCCTGCTGCTCCCACGTGGCTGCCAGCATGTCTTTCGCCGGCACGATTGGCTTGCCTGTGAGTTTCGCCAGATGCTCAGCGGTCCGTGCGGCATAACCTTCGGGCGCATTCAGGCCTGTTCCAATCGCCGTGGCGCCCATGTTGACCGTGTACAGATGTTTCTCGGCTTCTTTGAGAAACGCGATTTCGCTCTCCAGCGACGCCGCCCACGCGTGAAACTCCTGTCCGACGGTCATCGGAACCGCGTCCTGCAGCTCCGTGCGCCCCATCTTCACGATGTTGATGTAGGCTTCGCCTTTCTTCCGGAACGACGCCGCCAGGTTCGCGAGCTCCGCGGTGAGCCTGTCGTTCCGAAGCAGGAGCGCCACTTTGATCGCCGTCGGATACGAGTCGTTGGTCGACTGCGACATGTTCAGGTGGTCATGCGGCTCGACGATCTTGTAGTCGCCCTTCTGGTGCCCGCTCAGCTCGAGCGCAATGTTGGCCATCACCTCGTTGGCGTTCATGTTGGTGGAGGTGCCCGCACCACCCTGGTACCAGTCCACCTTGAACTGGTCGTGGTATTTCCCTTTCATCAGGGCGTCCGCGGCTTTTTCGATGGCCGCGAGCGTTTCCTTGTTCATCGCCCCGACGTCGGTGTTGCCGCGCGCCGCCGCCAGTTTCACGATGGCCCACGCCTCGACGAACCCCGGATAGTGATTGATGGGGATGCCCGAAATCTGGAAGTTCTCGAGCGCGCGGGCCGTCTGAACGCCGTAGTACGCGTCGGACGGAACGGCCTTTTCGCCCAGAAGATCTCGCTCCATGCGCGTGGGTCCGCTCGGGACTGCCGGCTGAACGGCCGCTGCCGGCTGGGCGGTCTGAGCCGCGGGGGCCGAGGCATCCTGAGTACCGCACGCCGACGTCACTGCAAGCGTGAGAGTCGCGAGCAGAAGCGTGCGTAGCTGGGCGGTTGTTACAACAAGAGAAGTCCTCATCACATCACTCCGGTCTCAAGGCGCGGGGATCCCCGTAGGGCTCGGCGGTGCCTGCTCACGCCGGCGTATGCCCGTCTGTGCAGAGCCTGTGCCGATGTTGTGGGAAGGGAAGTTGGTGTTATTCCTTACGTTTCAGCAGGTTCGGACGCAGGCTACCGATGGTTGGCCAGAGTGCCTCCGAGAAAACGGAGTACCTCCGGGATTGCGGAGCACGCGTCCGACGCCGCCGGATTCGTCTCAACGCCGGGACGCCGAGTCGCCGGGATCGCAGAGAACAAACCAAATTCCTGGGTTAGTCTCGGCGTTCCTCGGCGCCTCGGCGTCTTTCGATCAGCGACGCAGCGCGCTCAGAGACTCGGCCACGGCTTCGAGATCGTGCCCGTTGATCGTTGTCACAACCGAGTGCCATTCGTCCGGGAGGCTGGCGGGATATCTGGCCCCGAGTATTCCACCCGCGATCGATGCGACGGAATCGCTGTCGCCGCCGATGTTGGTCGCCAGCAGGATGGCCACCTTGGCAGAGTCTGCGTTCGTCGCGAGACCCAGTGCGAGCGGCACGATCGTGAGCGGGCTGTTCGGGAAAAACTTCGCCGCGAGTTCGGCTGGCCGTAGCTCGCGCCGCAGTTTCAGGTCTTCGTAAACGTCGCGCACCGCCGCAGCAAAACGGACAGCGGCGTCGGGGCGGTCTCTCTCGGTCATCGCCGCCGCGCGCTCGGCGGCCTCGATGATCTCCGGCGGGGACACGCCGTCCACGGCGGCCGATACCGCGGCGGCGGTTGCGGCGGCGGCCGCTATTGCCAGGGCGCCTCCGTGTGTCGGGATCGAAGCTTCGCGAGCGGCGCCGACAAGATCTGGCAAGCGCCCCAGGCGATACAAGATGCCCACGGGCGCGACGCGAATGGCTGCGCCGCATCCATCGTGCCGCTCGGCGACGCGTGCGGGATCGCCTGCCTCGTGGAACTCCCAAAGCGACGGAAGGCCCGGGTGCACGCACTTGCCGCAGGTGAGCAGCTCGCGGCCGACGCTCGTGTGACGTACCTCGCCGTCGCGCGCAATCGCCCTCGCGACCGCGAGTGTGCGTTCGGTATCGTCAGTCGTTTCGCCGATGAGCCACTCGCGTTTCCGGTTCCTCAGATATCGCGGGATCGGTGTTCCCGCCACTCCCTCGAATCCGTGAACGCCATTCGGATACCATCGGAGCACATCGTCGTGGGACAGGTTCTCGGTCTGTTTCCCGATGGCGTCGCCGATGGCGATTCCCTTCAGGCACGCGAGAATGCGGTGCTTGGTCATGGACTGACTATCATTGGGCCTATGAAGAATTATCACAGGCGCATGGGAACAGTCGCGTTGAGTGTTGTTCTTGCCGCAGGCTGTGCGAGTACCTGGAGGGAGTTCGGGTAGTGTCTCGACCGGAGCGAGCACTGCGCCGAGCGCAGCAACTGCAAGGCGCGACACTCACGAAGGGCTGAATGATGTTTTGTGGATGCAGACGTCGGCCGAGTTCTGGGCTCTGACGACAGCGTCCTATAACGGCGCGCAAGTCCTGCTCGAGCGGGCTCTTTCTGATAAATCGTGGTCTGCGGCGCTCGAACAGGCGGCGGGCTCCGAGAGTCTGCCACCGGCGGTGATCCTCGACCTGGACGAAACGGTGTTGGACAACTCGCCGGCGCAGGCCCAGGTCGCGCTCGAACGCACGGTCTATCAGCAGGATCTATGGAACGCCTGGGTCGAGAAGATGGCGGCGGCCGCCATTCCGGGCGCCCAGTCGTTCATCGGGTTTGCCGAGAAGCGCGGCGTCAGGGTGTTCTTCGTCACAAACCGGGGCGCTTCCGAGCAAGCTGCCACACTGAAAAATCTGGCGACGCTGGGCATTACGGCGTCCGACGAAACGGTTCTCTCCCCGGGAGAAGACGGGTGGACGTCAGACAAGACCGCCCGGCGCGCCGAAATCGCCAGGTCGTATCGCGTGCTGCTGCTCGTAGGCGACGACATGAATGATTTCGTGGCAACGGCCAAGTTGACCCCGCTTCAGCGCGTCGAGCTGGCGAAAAAGTACGCCGACCGGTGGGGAAGGAGTTGGATTCTGCTTCCCAACCCGATGTACGGCAGTTGGGAGCGGGCCTTGTATCCCGGGCTCACGACGGACGAGGAAATTCTGCAGCGAAAGCGCGAACTGCTGAAAGGATTCAGGCCTTAGAGTTTGTGTGGTATAAGTCCGCTACTCCGACAGAACGTTCCCGCGGAATCTCAACACCCTTGAGAGGTGACGCCATGAGCATGAAACGAAGAGACTTTCTCGCGGCCGGTGCACTGACCTTGAGTTCGGCGGCGGTTGCGCTGGCGCAGCAGGGTGGCGGCGCGGCGCCCGCTCGCGCGGGTGGCGGCGGCCGGGGCCGAGGCGCCATACCGAACAAAACGGCAAAGACAACGCGGATGTTCAAATCGCCAGGCCTGTATCCCAATGCGCTGGCCGTCATGACCGATGCGCCAGGCGGCCTGTGGATTGGCCAACAGAAAGTCACGGCCTCGAATGCGGAAACCTACAAGCTCCCGATCGATCCGAACGCCGATGAAGCCGCGTGGCTGGTCGATTGGAACGGCAAGCTTGTCAAGACGGTCAACACGCATGCACGCAACACGTCGGGGATGGCGTACGGAGGTGGGTGCGTCTGGATGGGCGCGAACGCCGAGCCCTACGGGATCTTCCAGGTCGACATGAACTCGAAGCAAATCAGCCATCGCCAGATTCCGCTGAGCATCGACGGCAGAGGTGGCGGGACACATGGCGTGAAGTGGAACAACGGCAAGCTCTGGATCGCCGCCCTGCGCCTCGGCGGCATCTTGCGCGTCGATCCGAAGACCTGGGTGCCCGAGGTACTCATCCGCGTGAGCTCCGAGGAAAGGCCGCGGCTGCACGACGTGTGCTTCGACAACGAAGGCAATATCTGGGTCGTGACCGGCAACAACAGCACCAGCTACGCCGAAGGGAGAGCCGGCCTCAACAAATATGACGGTAAGACCGGGCAGCTCCTGATGACGGTTGAGTTCGCGCCCGGATCGTGCGATCCACACGGCCTCGACTGGCACGACGGACGACTCGTCAGCTGCGATGCGGGCATCCATCCGGGATGGAAGGGCGGGGAGAGCCCGCACACCGGCTATATTTTCAGCATCGAGATCACGTAGAACCTCCTTGCGCTGCATTATGGCGTCGAGGTGTCTTCGGCACCTCGACGCATAGCGCAGTCACTTGCTTTCTTGCCGCGTAAACAATTACGCGCAGAGTAACTGCGTCAGCTTCCCGCGTCACACTTTCCGGTCAGTTTTGCTTGGTACGTCGTGGCATCGGCCTTGCCTTGGGCGAACGCGCCAGAAATCTGCTCAATTCCAACTCTCGAGGAGGTGTCAGTCATGCGCATCCCATTTGCGGCAGCATTGTTCGCGAGCGTCTTCGTCGGCGCCTGCACAGAATCGCCGATGTCACCCGCTCAACCTTCGATCAACGTGCCGGTTCGGCTCGAGTCGGAGCCGCGCGCGGGCCTCCCGCAAGCTGCGGGATCCGGATCAGCCCAACTCGCTCCACACAATCACCGCACACATTTGAGCGGCGCCGAAGAGGTGCCTGTCAGGGACACGAGCGCGCAAGGCCAGGCGATATTCCAGGTCAATCCGGAAGGCACCGCGATCAGCTACAGGCTCGTCGTGGCAAACATCGAGAACGTGACGCAGGCGCACATTCATCTCGCTCCGGCAGGAATGAACGGAGGCATCGTTGCCTGGCTGTATCCTGCCGCTCCGCCTTCGCTGCTGATCCCGGGACGCTCGCAGGGCACTCTTGGAGAAGGTGAGATCACGGCAGCGTCGCTGGTCGGATCCCTCATCGGAAAACCCTTGACCGATCTCATCGCCGCGATGCAAAACGGCGGCGCGTACGTCAACGTTCACACGTCGCAGTTCCCCCCAGGTGAGATTCGCGGACAGATCGACTGATCGGGAAATTCGCTGGCGGCACGGGAATCTCTCGCGCCGCCTTCTCAACCTAGGCCGAGGCCGCCAGCAGCTGCTCGATGTCAACGAGCCGTGTCGGACTCACGACACGTCCCGGGATAGTCTGCAGTCTTGCTGACCGGCGTTAGTTGAGGACAAGCCAGTTCGGCAGTTTGCCCTGCACCGTAAACTGCGACTCGCCTGTGCATGGGACCTGGTCGGCGTCGCGCTCGTTTCTGGTGATGATCGTGGCGTCGCGCGAGGCGACGCCACGCGCCCGGTATCCGCGAACACGGCGTCGGTCATCGTCTGAAAATACGAGATGAGCGTTCCCTGTTCCTTCCCTCCGATGCTCGTCGCGATATCGGACATCGTGAAGGGCGACGCATGACGGCCGATCCGATCGCCGGCGTTCACCCAGATGTCCCTCACGATTCCAGGATCGAGGTTGACGTGAAAAATCGCGACCTCGAGCGCAGGCAGATCGCGAGGCCGCAGCAGGATGCGAAAGCCCGCGGCGCCGTCGGTGGCGATTAGCCAGATCGTGCCTGACGCCGGGGCGTAGATGTCGACGGTTCGCCAGTCAACGGACTGTCTCGGTTGATAGTAGTGCTTCATGCTTCGGCAGCTCTCGCCGGACCCATCGACATAGCTGTGGCCGATCGCCGAACGAAAGCGTGAGATGCGCTCTACCTTCGAGAGGTCGATGTAGTTCGCGCTCAGCACCTGAAGCGGCCCTTGCCCGAGATCGTAGGTCGCCGGGCCCACGTGTATCATCGTCTCGGCAGTCTGCCCGCCCGAGGTAGCACGAAGAGTTGCAGTGCCAGGGCCGATTGCCTGCACACGCCCGTCAGACTCGAGTCGCACCACACCAGGATTCGAGCTGGAAAAGGTCGGCACGACATTCGGCACATCGGCGCCTGCGAGATCGCGCGCGATGACCCTCGTCGTCAGCGTGTCGCCGACCACGGCTACACGCTCGGCCGGAAACAGTTCGAGGCGTGACAGCGTTGGACCTGACCGGCCGGTCCCCGCACTCGGCGTTGGCCCGGCCGGGCTGGACCCGCCGCCGCACGCGAACAGGATGACGGGCGCAAGAAGCGTGATGGACCGGCGCGAGGCAAGCGCTGTCGTGCAAAAGCGCGGCGCCCGGCGCTTCATTGCCGCTTTAGTTTCGCATACCTCGTCGTCGGTCGCAGCAAGCACTACGGATGTTGCATCAGGAGCGCTGTCTTGCCGAAGGAAGCGCGCGGGAATACTCTGGGGTCACTATGTCGCCGGCGAAGCTCATTCTGGCGGCCGGCGTTGTTCTGCTCGCCGGCGCCGCGGCTGTTCTTGCTGTTCGCCAGACCGTCTCACTCCGCACTCTCTACGAGCTCGATACGCGGCTTTGGTTTCTCGAGCTGAAAATCCGCGGAGACATTCCACAGACAAGCTGGCCGGAGGCCCTCCGACGCGTCGGTCCCGGATGGTCGCAGCGTGCGCGCTTCGACGTCGCGCGCGAGGTTGGTCGCGGCGCCGCGCCGTGTCCCGTCCTGTGGGAGACGCCGTTGGGCCGATTCTGGGGGACCGAACGGGATGCGCGAGAGCTCGATCTGCTCATGCTCGAGCAGGCCGGCGGCGACATCTACGAGCAGCGAGCCGTTGCGGTCCGCGACAGCGACGTCGTGATCGATGTCGGCGCACACCTCGGAACCTTTACTCGCATCGCATTGCGGCACGGCGCGCGCCAGGTCGTTGCCGTCGAACCAGATCCGGTCAATGCTGCGTGCTTCGCGCGAACGTTCGCCCCGGAGATCGCCGCCGGCCGCGTGCGGCTCGTCGTTGCGGCGGCGTGGCATTCGCAGGGGTCGCTGACGTTCGAGCCCGGCAGCGCAAGCCAGACCGGACGCGTTTCTGAGTCACCGAGCGATCGAGCGGTGACCGTGCGGGCCGTGACACTCGACGACATGATCGACGAGCTGAAACTTGACCGCGTGGATTTCATCAAGATGGACATCGAAGGGGCAGAGCGCCACGCATTGGCGGGTGCGCGGCGGCTGCTTGCGGTGCATAAGCCGCGACTCGCCATCTGCATCTATCATGGGGCTGACGACC
Source organism: Vicinamibacterales bacterium (assembly GCA_963744405.1). GTDB lineage: Bacteria > Acidobacteriota > Vicinamibacteria > Vicinamibacterales > JAMQPK01 > JAMQPK01. The sequence goes on along the minus strand of CAVUTO010000012.1, from coordinate 246,809 downwards.
CGGAAGTCGTTCCGCGCGTGGTGCTCGCAGCCAACGGCAACTATCAGACGTTCAGACGTGGCGGCTTCCAGGCGTATTTTCATTGAGCAGTCGATGCGAGCCAGACTGTGACGGAGGCAGGCATGGCAGAAAAGTGGCACCTCGCGGGGAAAGTACTCGTTGCCTGCAATTGCGATTGGGGCTGCCCCTGCAACTTCAACGCGCGACCGACGACGGGCAAGTGCGAGGGAGGGTGGACGTGGCAGGTCGAGCGCGGTCACTACGGCGATGTCCGCCTCGACGGCTTGTGTCTGTCGGTTTACGCGAACTGGCCGGGCGCGATTCACGAGGGAAACGGCGAAGCGCTCATTCTTCTCGACGAGCGCGCCGACGCGGCGCAGCGTGCGGCCATCGAGACGCTGCTCGAAGGAAAGATAGGCGGGCCATGGGAAACGCTCGGTTGGACATGGCCGAAGGTGCACGGGCCGTATGCCGTCGCGTACGACCTCGTGTTCGATGGGGTACGCACCCGCGCAAAGTGCGGCGATTACGTCGAGGTGGAGTGCGAACCGATCAGGAATCCCGTGAGTGGAGCGGAGTCGCATCCGGGAATCACTCTGCCCGAGGGCATCATCCTGAAGCAGGGAGAGCTCGGCGCAACGACGCGCTTCCGCGTGTCGCACGGCGTTGCCTACGATCATTCGGGAAAGTACATGGCCGTCGGCCCCTTCGACTATTCCTCGCGGTAGTCACTCGGCGAATCTGCAGCGGCTCACCGCCGCCGCGAAATCTCGATTGCCTCGTGAATCGCATCGATGACGAGCTCGGGATCATCCAGATGCACCCAGTGGCCGCTCCGCGACGAGATAATGTGACGTCCGTTCGACGAGGCCCGTACGAGCTGTCGATCGGCGGCGAGCCAGCGCGCGTCGCGCGCCCCACCTGACAGCACGAAGACGGGCACGTCGCCATAGGTGTCGGTTCGGTCGCGAGATCGGCAGAGCATGAAGGCAGCGCTGCGAGATGCTGCCACATACCTCGAAACGCTTTCGGGTTCGACCAGTGCGCCTGCACCGAGGGCAGTACGTCGGCCGGCAGTTTCCGCACCTCATCGACCATGTGCTCGAGTAGCTCCGCCGCGCGCCGGCCGAATACACGGCTGAATCGCCGGGGCGCTCCCGGAGCGCCACCGCTCAGCAACGCGAGGCAAAGGCGGACGACACCGAGACGAGCGAGCAGCGCGCCCACCCTCGACAGGAAAATCCCGCCGCGAAGCATCTGACGCTGCTGAGGGGAGGGGTCGCACCATTCCTCAGGATGCAGCGGATCCACGAACACGAGCCCTGCGACCTCTGTGGGGTACGCGCGGGCGAACGCCCGGATCACGAGCGCGCCGAACGAATGTCCGACGAGCACGTACGGCGGCGCGATGTGGGCATGGCTGAGCAGGCGGCGCAGCTCGTCGACCAGAACGGCGATCGAACGCGCGCTGGAGGCACGTTCGCTCCACGCCAGTCCGGCCCGGTCATAGCTGCACACGCGTGTCGACTGTGCCACGCGGGGCTGGACCCGGCTCCATGACAGTGAGGACGCGGCGATGCCTGCTTCGAGGATGACGGCAGGCCCGCCCGCACCCAGGCACCGATAGTGGAGACGGTGATCTCCAACCGAACCAAGCGCGCCGGGCGGCGCGAACATTCGCCTGTCACGCGCCGCCCCGATGGCCTGGTAGAGCAGGCCGGCACCCGCGAGCCCCATAACGGCCAACAACAAGACACTCCACCCCATATCTCATAATGCGCAAAAACAAGGGAATCGGATCCGCCCCATTTCGCGCCGAGTAGCGGCGGGTGTAACATGCTGCCGCATCAGTCTCAAAGGAGAGCAGAAAACATGTCGAAATCGTTCGTTGTGTCAGTTGTCGCCTTCACCGTTGCGCTGGTCTCTGTGGCCGCGCAGCAACCGGCCGCACCGAAAACGCCGACCGTGACGCGCACGCCATTGATGACCCAGGCGCTTCCCATGCCCGGCGGATATGTCGCGACGCTGGTCTCGGTCGAGCTGCCGGTTGGCGCGCGCGAAGGCCGGCACACGCATTCCGGCACTCTTGTCGCCTATGTCAAGGAAGGCGCCCTCACGCTCGATTACGAAGGAAAGCCGACGGTAACGTACAAGACCGGCGAGACGTTTTCCGTCGAGCCAGGAAAAATTCACGAAGGTATGAATAAAGGGGACGTGACGACGAGACTGATCGCGACGTTCGTGTTTCCGAAGGATCAGCCGATGACGACACAGGTGAAATAGGAAAGTGGAAAGTAAAAAGTGGAAAGTAAAAAGTCGAACGGAGGAGGGATGATCATGCTGACTCGTCGTGAGTTTATCGGCGCCGGCCTCGGCGCCGCGGTCGCCACGCATGCGTTCGCGCTGCCCGGCGACAAGATGCGCTACGCCATGAGCGGACATCAGTTCCGAGGCCTGAAGCCGCATCCCGAGACCGGCATCAAGATGGCCGCGCAATACGGCTACCACGGACTCGAGCCCTTCCAGGACGACATGCCGCAGTACCCTGAAGCAACCTCCCGAAGTCTTCAAGAAGCTGTTGGACGACGCCGGCATCGCGCTCTGCACAGTCGGGAGCGGCGGACAGTACCTCGACGCGGCGCGAGTGCAGGAGACTATCCAGAGCAACGCCGATCGTGCGAAATACATCTCGCACTTCGGCTGCAAGCATCTGAAGGTAAACCTCAGCCAGCGCGTCGGCCCCGAGAATCTCAGCGCCGAAAACGGCAAGATCCTCGCGCGTAACCTCAACGAAGTGGGGAAGCGGACGATGGACGCGGGGATTAAGTTCGCCTTCCATCCCCACGCATGGACGCTCGTCGAGCGTCAGCCCGAGCTCGACATGATGATGGAGCTGACGGACCCGAAATATGTTTATCTGGTGCTGGACACCGGTCACGCCACGCTTGGCGGCATCGATCCGGTGAAAACTCTGCGCGACTACTACTCCCGCGTCGCTTCCGTCCACCTGAAGGATGCCGAAGCGAAGTACAGCACGGCGAAGGGATGGCGCGGGCCGGCGCCGAGCCAGGAAGAGCACAATCAGCGTCAATCTGTACAAGCGGCTGGGCAGCGGCGGTGTCGATTTCGTCGCCTTCTTCGAGGAACTTCGCCGGCGAAACTACGACGGGTGGGTGACGATGGACTTCGATATGCCGCGACCGGGCGAAGGCACCGTCGAAGATGACATGAACCGGCATAAGAAATACCTGACCGAGACGCTGAAGGGCAGCTTGCGAAGCTGACTTTTACAGGCAAGGCCCTGCGCTGATAGCGTGGGCACTGCCATCGATATGGGTGGCGGCAGCAGTCATCCTGCTGCCGGCGCCCAGACTGTGGTCTAGGAGCGTTTTTGTATCCATGTAGTGTCTGGCTTCAGCCAGACTTCAGCCAGACCGTGCTCGGTCCGCCTGAAGGCGGACACTACCGCAAGCCTGGGCCCGCGCCATCATTGTGAAAACCGGTCCAAGGTTTCGTCGATCACTCACACCGATCGAAGCTGATCCAGCGCGCCCGCGTCCTCGAGCGCCGACAGATCGCCGGGATCCTCTCCCGCGCAGATCGCGCGAATGACGCGACGCATGACTTTTCCATTCCGCGTTTTGGGGAGCCGATCGACGAACCGCACCGCATCCGGTTTCAGCGCCGGTCCCATCGCATCTCGCACCCAGTCCTTCAACTCCTGTTCCAACGCGGCGCCCGGGGTCGCGCCGGCGCGAAGCACGCACACGCACAGAAGCCGTTCGCCCTTGATGTCGTCGGGCACGCCGACCGCGGCGGCTTCTGCCACTGCGGGATGGGCGACCAGCACCGACTCGATCTCTGCCGGGCCGACACGCTTGCCGGCAATCTTGAGCGTGTCGTCCGATCGGCCGAGGATGAACCACTGATCGTCTTCGTCAACGACGGCCCAATCGCCGTGCACCCACACGTCAGGAAATCGCGACCAGTAAGTGGCGAGATAGCGATCGGGATCGCGCCAGAATCCGCGCGTCATGCCGATCCACGGACGCCGCACGACCAGCTCGCCGACCGCACCACGTATCGATTGCCCCTGGGCGTCGACGACATCGGCTGCCATGCCCGGGAGCGGCCCGCCAAACGCGCACGGCTTGATCGGCGTCAGCACGTTGCCGGAAACGATGCCGCCGGACACTTCGGTGCCGCCTGAATAATTGATGATCGGCAGGTCGGCGCTTGCCGACCGCCTCGAAAAGCCATTGCCACGGCTCAGGATTCCATGGTTCGCCGGTCGAGCCGAGGATCCGCAGCGACGACAGGTCGTGCGCCTCTATCGCCGAGTCGCGTGCGTGCATCAGCATGCGGATGAGCGTTGGCGACACGCCGAGAATCGAGACGCGATGTTCCTGAATCAGCGTCCAGAGTCGATTGCTCGCCGGATAATCCATCGCGCCGTCGTAGACCACGGCGCTGGCGCCAAGGAGCGTTGTGCCGAGCAGCTCCCATGGGCCCATCATCCATCCGAGATCCGTGACCCAGAACATCGTGTCGCTGGCACGCACGTCGAAGCCATGCTGCATGTCCTGCGCAGCCTTGATCGGAAAACCGCAATGCGTGTGCACCGCACCTTTGGGCTTGCCGGTGGTGCCCGACGTGTAGATGAGCATGAACGTTTCGTCGGCGGCCGTGCGTGCAGTGGCGAATTCGGCGGGCTCGCGCTCGAACGATCTCGTCCCACCACAAATCCCGGCCGGGCTGCATGGGCACAGCCTCGCCGACATGCCGTACCACCATGACACGTCTGATCGACGGCACTCGTGCAACCGCTTCGTCTGCGACCGGCTTGATGAGAATGGTGCGGCCTCTCCGCCGCGTGCCGTCGGCGGTGATGAGCGCGGCTGCGCCGGCATCGGCGAGGCGCGCGGCGATGGCGTCGGCGCCATAAGCCGGAGAAAAGCGGCAGCACGATCGCGCCGAGCTTGATGATGGCAAAGAAGGCGACGGCAATATCAGGCGTCATCGGCATGCAGAGGCCGATCACGTCGCCTCGAGTCAAACCGAGCGCGCGCGAGCGCGTTGGCCGCGCGATTGACCTGCCGCCACAGCTGGCCGTACGTCAGCACGCCGCTTCGCCCGGCCTCGGTCGTCCATCGGATGGCCGCATGGTCTGTCTGCGTGCCGATCCATTTGTCGAGGCAGTTGTGGACGATGTTCATCTCGCCGCCGATGCACCAGCGCGTCCACGGCAATCCGGGCGATGTGTCGATGACCTGCCTGTATGGTTTGTAGAACTCGATGCCGAGATCGGTGAGCACCGCATCCCAGAACCATTCCGGATCGTCGACCGAGCGCCGCTGCAATTCGGCAAGATGCTCGATGCCGTGCTGCGACATGAACCGCCGCAGCTGGCTCGCGGCGATGACGTCTGGCGTTGGTTGCCACGCGAACTTCGAATCCCTCATCCCCAATCCCTAATCCCCAGTCCCTAATCCCTAGACGTAGACACGCTTCTTGAACGCCTCGACAAACCCGCGGAGGATGGGCGACATGTCCCCCTGCTTCAGCCCCACCTCGATCAGCGTGAACCGGCTCTCTTCGTATGCGGCGTTCAGCGCGTCGCGAAGCTGCCGCGGTGTGAACGCGCGGAATCCGCGCCCGCCCCACAGATCGGCGAGCTTTGCGAAGGGCCAGCCGACGGTCTCGTTGTAGCGCGCGTCAGGAAAGAACGCCTGGAGCATTTCCCAGCGCTGATTGTTGAAGAGCACGACGATCGGATTGCACCCGTATTGAGGCGCGTGCGAGATCTCGCTGCCGGTCATCTGAAAGGCGCCGTCGCCGACGAGCACCAGCGGCCGCCGCCCGCTGGCAATCTGCGCGCCGAGGGCCGCCGGAACCGCGAATCCCATCGTGCCGTAGTAGGCGGGGGCGATGCATTGATTCGCGCGGATGTCGACGCTGGCGAACAGCGCGTCGCCGGTGTCGGCGACGAGCGGCATCTCGTCGTGCTCTCTGACGAACTCGTTCAGCACGTTGATCGCGTGGCGCATCTTGATCGTCTCATCCTGTTTGAACGGGTCGAACACTTCCGGGGAGACGTCTGTGCCGATCGCTTTGATCGGATCGCGCGCCATTGGAAGAGCGGGGGCGTCGGCAAGTCGATCGACGAGAAGCTCGATCGGCGTGTGCTCGTAATGGTGATGCCCGATGTAAACGTCGCGAGCGACGACGGTCATGAGATCGTGGCCGCGCAGCAGATCGGCCGACACGCCGAGACTGACGTCGCTGAGCCGCTCGCCGAGCAGAAGCAGGCAATCCGACTCCTCGACGAGCGTCCGCATCGGGACGCGGGCTCACCGCGCCGAGGTAGGTGCCGATGAACTGCCGGATGGCGCGTGGGAAAGATGCCGCGGCCCAGAAAAGAGGAGGTCACCGGAATGCGCATGCGCTCGGCGAGGCGAATCACCTTCTCGATGAGCGCGAAGCGGTGCACCTCGACACCGACAATCAGCACCGGCCGCTCGGCGCGTGACAGACGGTCGATGATTTCGTCGGCGGCTTCGGCAACCGCGCTTTCGTTGACCTGGAGCTCGACTTCGTCGAAGCTCGCCGGGATCGGAATGTCGGCGAGCACCATGTCGCGTGGAATTTCGAGATAGACCGGCCGTTTGAACTTGCGCGCGACATCGATCGCGCGATGAATCATCCCGGCCGCCGTCGGCTCATCGTCGACGATGGCACCCCATTCGACGACTTCCTGGTAGATCTTGAACTGTGACTCGAACGATTTGACTTCGTGGTGCACGAGCAGGCCGGCCTCGCGCTCGAGCTTGCCGGGTCCGCCCGAGATGACAATCAACGGCGATTCCTCGGCGTAGGCGCACGCGACCGAGTTGATCATGTTCAACCCCCCGGCGCCGTACGTGACGAGACAGACGCCGAGTCCGTTTGTGATGCGCGCGGCGCCGTCGGCGGCGAACCCGACTGCCGGCTCGTGACTGAGCGTGATGAGCCGAAACCGCTGGTCGTCTTGCAGCGCGTTATACAGGTTCAGCACGAAGTCTCCGGGAATGCCGAAGATCTGTCTGACGCCGGCCTGATGCAACTGGTCGAAGAGAAATTGGTACAGCTTCATACGATGACGCCTGTGCACTCGCCGAAACCGATGCGCGTGTAGCCGTCACGCTCGCAGATGCGCGCGCATGATGACCTCGTCGCCGTCGGCGAGGAACGTTCGCGGTTCGCCGTCCGGCAGCGTCATCGACACCTGGCCGCCCTGGGTCAACTCGAGCAGGCAGCCAGACGAGCCTGGCGTTGATCCCGACACCGTGCCCGTGGCGATGAGATCGCCAGGGAGAAGATTGCATCCGTTGCTCGTGTGGTGCGTCACCATTTGCGCGAGGGTCCAGTACATGTCTCGCAGCGACGACCGGCTGAGCGGATGCGCCGCGATATCGCGCCGCCGCATCTCGACTGTTCGCAACAGCACCTCGACAGTCACGTCGAAACCGCCCGACGCCTCGTTGGCGCGGCGACGACAAGTAATCGCAGAGGCCGAGGATCGCCAGACGCGCGTTCTGCCGCCGGACTGCGGAACGGGGCGAGCGCCTCGTAGGTCACCACCCATGGCGACACCGTCGTCGCGAAGCTCTTCGCGAGGAACGGCCCGAGAGGCTGATACTCCCACGCCTGAATATCGCGCGCCGACCAGTCGTTGACCAGACACAACCCGAACAGATGGGTTTCAGCGGTCTCGATCGGAATCGGTTCGCCCAGGGCGTTGCCGCGGGCCGCAAAAGCATCCGATTTCGGCCTCGTAGTCGAGACGTTGTGATGGCCGGAACCGAGGCACGCCGTCAGGACCCTTCACCTGACCCGACGGCCGGCGCACCGGCGTGCCGCTGGCGACGATGGACGAGGCTCCGTCCGTGATAGGCAATCGGCACGTACTTGTAGTTCGGGCAGCAGCGGATTGTCCGGCCGGAAAAGCCTTCCGACGTTCGTGGCGTGTGCGAGCGACGCGTAAAAATCCGTGTAGTTCCCAATCGCGACGGGCACGTCGAGCGTGACCGTCGCCGGATGGCACCAGCACGCGAGGATCGGGGCAGGGTTGTCTGCCGCAAGCATCCGGCTGACGCGCTGCCGCAACAATGACGCGCTCTCGTGGCCGAGCGCCATCAGCGGGTTCAGCGTCGATGCGCTGGCTGCGGCGCGCAGCTCGCCTGGCAATCCATTCAGCAGGCCGAGCTCTGCTGGACGTGCGAAGATCGAGAATCTGGTCGCCAATCGCGACGCCAATTGTTGGCGCGCCGGCGCCGCCGGCCGCTCGAAAGACGCCGAGCGGCAGATTTTGAATGGGGAAGTCGGTCGTCGCCGAATTCGCGGTCTCGACCCAGCTCCGCCGCGCGGGGTCGTGCGTCTCGTTGAGGGCTAGTCCACGCTATTCGTAGTGCCGACCTTCAGGTCGGCCAGAATCCGCGCCAGCTCCTCGGCCGGTTCGCGAAACGAGCACGACCCGAACGAACGGAAGAAACGCCGCGTCGCGGCGGGATCGTGACGGAGCGCTGTCTGCATCAGGGCCGTTCGCCGATGGATTCCGCGAGTGTTGCGGCAATATCGCTCGGACGTGCGCCCGCTTGCGGCGAGTGCCGCCGCCGCGATGACGTTCAGAAAGCCGTGCATCACAGCCGTGGCGCTGTCGCGCTCATATGTAAGAGGGTAGCAGCTTCGCACCGCGTGATGCAGGCCGGCGGTAGCTTTGAAGGGCAGTCCGCGTTGCGCGCACTCGTAGAGAAAATCCGCCAGGGCAGTGGGGCTCGGAATGGCGGCCGGCGTGGTGCCGCCGGTTCGAACTTTCGCGGCCCCGCCGGCGGAGGAAATCGCGTCGAGCCGCGCGCTGGAGATCGGCATCGAGCGGGACCTCGAAGAATGCCTCGATGGGGCCGCCAGTAACACCCGCGAGACGCATCAGGCCGGCAATGTCTGCCGGCGCCGCCGGCGAGAACTCGATCGACGCGACGCGGGCACGTCCCGCCCATCGCGCATTGAATGCGTCGACCTGTGCCGAGTGCGCCGCGCATCAGGCCCCGCGATGACGCTGAGCTGCGACACGGGAGACGTCTCGATCGCGTCCAACGCGTCGAGGCTTTGCGCCCCGAATCACGAACCGCCCAAGCAGCCATGCGTCGGGCCCGGCTTGCTCGCGCGCGTAGGTCGACGCCGCAGCGTCCAGCGCCAGACTCGCCGGCGGAAATGTGCCGGCGTAGTCGACGATGTGCGCGAGCAGCGCGCGAGTCGGGGACGGGATTGTCACAGAGGCAGCGCGGTCGATGTTTTGACTTCTTTGACGACGATGCTCGTCCGGGTGCGATCGACGCCGCCGGCTTTCATCAGCGTTCCAAAAAGAAATCGTTCGAGGTGGTCGTGATTGGCGACCACCACCTTCAGCAGATAGTCGAACTCGCCGGTGAGGAAGTGGCATTCGAGCACTTCCGGCATGTTCCTGATCTTGTCGGGAAACCGCTTCACCGAGGCGGGGCGGTGGTGGGCCAGCGTCACATGGATGAAGCAGAGCAGATCGAGGCCCACCGCTTCGCGATCGACCACGGTGACGTAGCCCCGGATGACCCCCTGCTGCTCGAGCTTGCGCATGCGCTTCTGGAGCCCGGGACCGGACAGCTCCAGGCGGCGGGCCAGCTCGGCCGTGGACAGCCGCGATCCTGCTGCAGATGCCCGAGCAGCCGCCTGTCCAGGGCATCCAGCTCGGTCCGCGGGCTGGCGAGTCGACAGGGTAGTTACGATTCAAAGCTTTTTTCATGGTATAGGTTGCAAATATAGCTCATTTTATTGCCAAAATGGTTCTGATTTGCACCTGGAGGAGAACCATGCGCGGATTTCTGCCCTATCAAACGCATCGATCACCTCGAGTTCTTCGTCGGCAATGCCAGGCAGGCGGCGGTGTTCTACGAGACCTGCTTTGGCTTTCACCGGACCGCCTATCGAGGGCTCGAGACAGGCTCCCGCGACGTGGCCTCGTATGTGCTGGAGCAGGGCGATATCCGGTTTGTGCTCACCAGCCCGCTCGGCCCCGATCATCCCGCCGCAGACTTCATCAAACAGCATGGCGATGGCGTCGGCGTCATCGCGCTCGAGGTGCCCGACGCAGCAGCGGCATTCCGCGAAACGACGGCGCGCGGCGCCGAGCCGGCATCGCCGCCCGACGAATCACGCGACGAGAAGGGCGTTCTTCGCACGGCGGCCATTCAGCTGTATGGCGACACGCTCATCAAATTTGTCGAGCGCGACGACTACGTGGGAACCTTTGCGCCCGGGTTCCGCCCTTCTACGGGCGCGCCCTCGAACGGCAGTTCGACTTCGCTCACCGCAGGCGGCGTGCTCAGAGCCGTCGACCACATCGTCGGCAACGTCGAGCTGGGCGCGATGGAGAAGTGGGTTCGCTTCTTCGCAGAGACGATGGGATTTACGCAGCTCGTGCACTTCGACGACAAGACGATTACGACCGAGTACTCGGCCCTGATGTCGAAGGTGATGCAGGATGGCACCGGCCGCGTGAAATTCCCCATCAACGAGCCGGCCACCGGCAGGCGCAAGTCGCAGATTCAGGAATATCTCGATTACTACCGCGGTCCCGGCGTCCAGCACATCGCCTGTGCGACAGACGACATCGTCTCGACGGTGCGCCGCCTGCGCGAGAACGGCGTCGAATTCCTGCGCGTGCCGCCGACCTATTACGAGGATCTCGATCGCCGCATCGGCAAAATCGAAGAGCCGGTCGACGAGCTCGCCGAGCTCGGCATTCTCGCCGACCGCGACGACGAAGGGTATCTGCTGCAGATTTTCACGCAGCCGGTCCAGGACCGGCCGACGCTGTTCTTCGAAGTCATCGAGCGGCACGGCTGCCGCGGATTCGGCGAAGGCAACTTCAAGTCGCTCTTCGAAGCGATCGAGCGGGAGCAGGCGAGGCGAGGCAATCTCGTATGAGCTACTACTACAAGCTCGGGCAGATTCCGCACAAGCGGCACACGCAGTTCCGCCAGCCCGACGGCTCGCTGTATCACGAAGAGCTGATGGGCATCCGCGGCTTCGTCGGCGACAAGTCGCTGCTCTACCACCTGCGGCCGCCGACCGACGTGCGCGCAGATCGATCGCGGCTGCGAAGTGAAGATTCCCTACGCCGAGCCCGGACCGGTTCAACACCGGCTGTTGCGCACCGCGGACGCTGCCGTCGAGCGGAGATGCCGTGACCGGCCGCGTGCCGCTGATGGCCAACAGCGATGTGTGCATTTCGGTGGCGCGGCCGCGAGCAGCCGATGCCGTACTGGTATCGCTACGCGCACGGCGACGAAGTGATCTTCGTTCACGAAGGGACCGGGCTGTCTCGAAAGCCAGTTCGGCACGCTGCACTACGGGCCGGGCGACTATCTGGTGATTCCGACCGGCGTGATGTGGCGCATCCTTCCAGATGCCGAGGTCGACCAGCGCATGCTCGTCATCGAAAGCGCGGGCGGCCACATCGAGCCGCCCCGGCGCTACGTCAACCAATACGGACAGTTTCTCGAAAGCGCGCCGTACGCCGAGCGCGACATCCGCCCGCCCGACGCGCTGGCGACGCACGACGAGGAAGGGGAGTTCGAGGTTCGCGTCAAGGCGCGCGGGTTCATCGCGCGCTACATCTATACGATCATCATCCGCTCGATGTCGTCGGCTGGGACGGACACCTGTGGCCGTTCGCGTTCAACATCGAAGACTTCGAGCCGATTACCGGACGCGTGCACCAGCCGCCGCCGGTTCATCAGACGTTCGACGGGCCGGGCTTCGTGATCTGTTCGTTCGTGCCGCGCCTGTTCGACTATCACCCGCTCTCGATCCCGGCGCCCTACAACCACTCGAACGTCGACTCGGACGAAGTCATCTACTACGTGAAGGGCGACTTCATGTCGCGCCGGGGCATCGACTCGGCGGCGCTCACCGTGCACCCCAACGGCATCCCGCACGGGCCGCATCCCGGTACCTACGAGGGCTCGATTGGCAAGGCACGGACCGATGAGCTGGCGGTCATGGTCGACACGTTCCGCCCGCTCGCGCTCACGACTCATGCGGTCGCCATGGAAGACCAGAGCTACCCATTCAGCTGGAGAGGAGACACGAATGGCTGACAAGAACTTCGACGCGTTCAAGCAGACCATCGAAGAGCGGTTCATGCACCATCCGGTCGGTGACGAGCAACGGCTACACGCAGTGGTTCGCCCGCGGTGAGATGCCGGTCGATCACCTGCGCCGGTTTGCGATTGAGTTCTCTGTTTTCTCGAATCAGTTTCTGCTGGCCGCGCTCAACAGAGTGATCAACGCCGACTCGCTGCATGCCGCGCGGGAGTCGAAGGAAATTCTGATGAACGAGCTCGGCGTCATTTACAACAAAGACGGCAACGGCGAAACGGCACCGCTCGACGCCGAGCGGCCGGGCGAATGCCGAGCGACTGCCGGATACGAGGAAGGCGATCCGGCGCTTGTGTCGACTGAAGGCACGGTTGACGGCGGAAAGTTCCGCTTTCAGGCCGCGCACTTCGAGTGGCTGCTGCGCTTCGGGCAGTCGCTCGGCCTCACGTTCGACGACATGGGCAAGCGCCGGCACGGCAGCCCGAGCACGCTGCATTTCTGCGACGAGCTGTTCCGGCTCTACGGAAGCGACGATTACAACGAGGCCATGGGTGCCGCCTTCGCGGTGGAGAACTGGGCCGCCGCCGGGTTCTGGAAGGAGCTGATTGCAGGCCTCGAGAGAATGAAGGCAACGCGGGTGCCGGAAATGCCGCTGGCGTTCTTCACCTGGCACGACAAGATCGAGGAGCAGCACAAAGCCCACGTCTGGGATGAGCTTCGGGAGTGCTACGAGTCGCCGAAGTTCCGCGAAGCACCGTTTCTTACCGCCGGCGTCAAGATGCTCGACGGCGTCAAGGTGTTCTGGGACGGCCTCGACAAGATGCGGCGCAGCTCCGACAAGTTCGCGGCCTAGTGGCCCACTAGGTTGAGGTCAGACTAGAATTCGGGCGTGCCCCTGCGAGCTCACATCGCGCCGCTCGCACTGCTGGCGGCCATGTCCATCATCTGGACGTGGCCGCTTGCGCTTCACTTCAGCGATCACATTCCCGGCCTGGGCGGCGACAACTACAGCTTCCTGTGGAATCTCTGGTGGATGCGGAAGGCGCTTGAGCGCGCCCGAGCTCGATTTCTTTCAGTCGAGATATCTGTTCAGCCCGTTCGGCGTCGATCTCATCAACCATCCGCATACGGCGCTGCAGGGCTTCATCTCGGCCACCGTGCTCGCGGGGTATGTCCATCGTCCAGGCGGAGAACCATACATCATCCTGTCGGTGTTCCTGAACGCGGTGTGCGCGTACGCGCTCGCGTTCGACATCGTCCGCGATCGGCGCGTGTCGCTCGTCGCGGGCGTCGCGTTCGGCGGATCGCCGTACGTCGCCGCGCATCTGCTCGGGCATTTCGATCTGCTGACGGCGTGGGTCATCCCGCTGTTCGCGCTGTGCCTGCGGCGCGCGCTGCGAACCGGCGGCATCGCGCGCCGGCGATTGGATGCGGCCTCTGCGTAGCTGTCGCCGCGTACGCGGCCTATTACCACGTCGTGTATCTCGCGGTCTTCGCGGTGACGTACACGCTGGCGTCGTGGCGCGTGTTTCGCGTGCACGTCGAGCCTCGCGCCCAGACGCAGTCGCTGTTCACGGCACGGCTCGTGCTCATGGGGCTGATGGCGCTCGATGCTTTCCTCATCCTCGTCATTGTGCTGTCCGGCGGCGACGTCGTCGACATCGCCGGCATCGCGGTTTCGGTGCGAACCATCCAGAATCCGCTGTTGCTTCTATGGTTGCTGGTGTTCGCGTGGCTGTTGACGAAGTGGCGCATCGCGCTTCACTTTCAACGTCCGTCGGCCGACGCGTTCTGGCGAGGCGCGCAGGCGCTGATGATTACCGTTGCGACGTTTGCTGCTGGCGTGTCTGCCGCTCATCGCGCAAGCGTTCAGGCTCGCGCTTATCGGGCCGTTACGTGAGCCAGACTTATTTCTGGCGCAGCGCACCGCGCGGCATCGATGCGCTCGCGCCGTTCGCGGGAAATCCGTTTCATCCGCTGTACGGCGGCGCGCGTCAGCGCGCTTATACGACGGATCTCGGGCTCGACCGAATCGAAGCGGTCGGCTGGCTCGGCATCGTTCCCGTCGTCGTGCTGCTGATGGGAAGAGGGCAGTGGTGCGACGGCGAAGAGGCGCGCCGGTGGAAGGTCGTGCTCGCCGTGTTTGCGATCTGGGCGCTCGGACCATTTCTGACGGTTGCGGGGTTTGACATGGGACTGCCGCTGCCGCAGGCGCTCGCGCGCTTCGTGCCGCTCGTCGAGAACGCGCGCATGCCGGGCCGCGCGATGGTGTGCGTGTATCTCGCGCTCGGTGTGTTGATGGCGTTGCGATTGGCGGGGTTGGCCGGCCTGAAGGCCAGCACTACGAAATACGTAGTGCCGACCTTCAGGTCGGCCCTCGGCAGGCCCGCCGCGCAATGGGCGCTGCTCCTGCTTCTGGCACTCGACTATCTCTCCGCGCCCATCCCGCTGACCGCGCTCGACAGACCCGCTGTCTACGAGCAGCTCGCGACGATTGCCGACAACGGCGCGGTTATCGAAGTGCCGTTCGGCATCGGCGATGGGCTGTCGACCGGGCGGGGAAGCCAGGAACGGCGCCTGCTTTACCACGCGACGATCCACGGCCATCCCGTTGTCGGTGGCTACATCGGCCGCATGCCGCCGAATGTGGCGAACGCCTACGAAGCGATGCCCGTTGTCGGGAATCTCTTGAGGCTCTCGAACGGAGAAGACGCGATTCGAAGAAGACGCTCCGATTGCGCTGCCGTTCCGCTATCTCGTGCTCGATACAACCACGGCGTCGCCCGAGCTCGTCGACTACGTGCGGCAGACGCTCGACATGGATCTGATTTCGTCGGGCGCAGGCAAGCAGTTGTATGCCGTGCAGGGCGCCCGGCCACCGAACATCAGAGCGTCGCGATAATCACCGCGAAGCAGAACACGCCCGCGCCGAGAGCCAGCCCATCCCCATCGCCGCGTCGACGGCAGACTCCACCACATGTAAATCCCGCTGGCGATCCAGAGGATGAGCCCGACCGATACGATATCGACAAACACGCGCCCACACCGAGTCCCAGAAGCCGCCCATGTCGTAGCCGCCGCGCGTGTGCATGCCCGAGAGGAACGGGCGCAGCGAAAACGGCGCGCCGCTCGACGACCAGCCTGCGGTCCTCAGGGAAGTAATTGATGCGGACTGGCGCGAGAAAGTCGGGATGGCCGACCTGCACCTGGCGCGGATTGACGCGGTACACGTAATAACCGCCTTCGATGCCGGCGGCATTCATCATCTGGCGGCCAAGCGGCCGCAGGTTCTCCGACGCTGCGGGCACGGGCGCGTCGAATGGCCGCTCGGCGAGACGTGTCCATTGTGCCGGCTCCGGCGACTGGTGATTGATCGGAATCGTGCTGACGCCGAACATGATGACCCACGGCAGAAGGAACAACCCCGCGTACAGATGCGCGCGGCGGACGAAATGCGCAAATGTCATATCGTCAGCACGAAGAAAACGAAAATGCCCGCGCCTGCGGTGGCGCAGGCGAGTCCCCACCATCGTGTGGCCCGCATTTCCCACCACATCCACAGACCCGGACAGCGCCCAGAACACCATCGCGACGATGACCGCATCGACGCTGACCGCCATCGCAAGGTCGGCGGCGTACGGCTGCTGGTATCCGCGGCGCCGGTGAAACCGGTTGAGGAAGCCGCTCGTCTCGAGATCCATGCTCTCGACGACGAGACGGCGATCCTGCGGACTGAATGTAATGCGGCGCGGCGACAACATGCCCTGCCGGTTGATGATGAGCCTGCCGTCCGGCGCCGGCCCCTGCACGCCGAACGCGCCGTCGAGATTGAGGTCCGACAGAATCTGCCGCGCGATCTCGCGCGGAGGCGTGCCGGCCTCGAACACGTTGGGATAGTGCTCATCCCGCTCTGTGACGAAGACCGTCGGGCGCGGCATCCGGTGGTTCATGGCGATGGTGCTGAGCGCATAGCCGATCATCCATGGCGCGAGAAACAACGCGAGGTACATGTGCGTGCGCCGCACGAGTTTTGAGAACACGGCGATTATTCTATGTGCGGGAGATTCTCGAAAGCCAGTCGGTGACGTCGAAGAACAGACGCTTCTCGGATCCGTCGGTAAGGACGACGGCGTAGGCGTCGTAGGTTCGGCCTTCAACCTGCAGCATGTCCTGCTGCTGCAGCGTCCAGTCCTTGCCGCGTTCGCCGAACCACATCCCGATCAGCATGTGCTCGGCGCCCGCCGCGCTGAGGCCGCGCGGCGTCTTCTTAATGGCGATGGCCCTCTGAAGCGTATCGCCCGGCCCGCCCGTCACAACCAGGGTACCTTCGTTAATCGAGAGATCCATGACTTTAAGTGACCGGGGCGGGGATTGAACCCGCGGCCCGCGCATTAAAAGTGCGCTGCTCTACCACTGAGCTACCCGGTCGCGGCAGCAAACACCGAATTCTACCAGAGAGGGTTGCCGCATCGAAGGGTTCAGCGCGGGAGGGCTAGTCCTGAGGAATCTTCTGGACGGCGAGCATCTCTTTCAGCGAGTCGACGAGCATGGTGAGCGAGTACGGCTTCTCTATGAGGCGAGTCTGCGGACGCAGGCGCTCGAGCTCTGCCGATTCGGACGGCACTCCCGAGAAGATGATGACCGGCGTGCCGGCCGGCATCGAGACCACCACTTCGCGTCCGGAGCCGCGGGCGAGGCGCAAGTCGACAATGGCGGCCACCGGGCGATGCTGATGAATCGCGTCGATCGCGTCGTCTGCAGTTTCGGCAGTTACCACTTTGAAGTGGTGCATTTGAAGAAATTTCTCGAGCGGACGACGGACGCCGTGGTCGTCTTCGACCAAAAGCACCAGCGGCGACGCTGACGATGTCATCCTTTTATTTATCGGCCGTTGCAAGTTATCTCTTCAAAGTGATCGAGACCCCCTCGCCAGAGGGCGCGACAATCGAGGTGAGCACGGCCTGGCTGGTATTGATAGTCTCGAGAAAATCCGCCATCTCGTCCCGTTTATTGATGACGTTATGGCCGAGAAACAGGCCTCCCTTGTCCATGCGCGGGAACACCATTGAGAAGAATTTCTGGTAGTCGCGCTTCCACGCATCGCAAAACACGAAATCGAAGGTGCCCGGAACTTTGGGAATCTCGGCAAACGCGTCGCCCGAAATTATCTGTACGACGTCGGAGAGACCCGCTTTCTTGATGTTGGCCGCCGCCTCGGAGGCTCGCGCCTTGTCGTATTCAATCGTTACCAGCTTGCCGCCGGTCTCCCGCATCGCCAGTCCCATCCAGATGGCGCTGTAGCCGCTGGCCGCGCCAATCTCCAGCGCACGTTTTGCGCCGCGCGTGACGGCGAGCAGCCGGAGAAACCGGCCGTCTTCTTCGGAGACCGCCAGCTGGTCTTTGTCGGCAGCTTTGATCTGCTTGAGCAGCGCCTCGACGTGCGGCGGAACAGCCTGCGCGAGCGAGGCGCAGGGCAGCACGAGTGAGAAAGCGAGCGCGAGTGCGATTCGTTTCATAGGCATCATTTTAGAAGAAGACCTTTGCGTCCCTGCGTCCTTGCGGTGAGACATGGAAGGCATTACTGCACGAATGCTGCCGCCGTGCCCGCGGTCTGCCTCGCGTCGGCGATGGTGTCGGGAATGCCCACGCCGCGAAATCCCGCCGCCGAGACAAAGAGACCGCGATGGGCAGAAAGCCTCGCGTCTATGCGGCCGATCAACGTGTGGTGTCCGACTTCCTGCTGTGGGCTCGACCGATTCCACCGGTAGACACGCGTCATGATTGGCAGTCCGTGGATGCCGAGAATCGTTGTCAGATCGCTGAGCGCGGTCTCGATCAACTCGGCATCGGTTCTCGACAGCACGTCAGGATCGCGCGCGCCCCCCAGAAATGCCCGCAGCAGTGCTCGTCCTTCCGGCGCCCGGTGCGGCCATTTCGACGAGATCCACGCTCCGGCGGTGATGCTGAGCCCTTCGCCGCGGGGCACTACGAAGCCGGTGCCCTGCAGATCGTGTCGAACCGCATCGCGTGGAAACGCGAAGACGACCGTCGCGGTCGACAGGTAGCGAATCGATGCGCATGCGGCCGAAAGTTCCGCATCGATCGGGCGCAGGAGCTCGGCGGCCGCGAATGCGGGAATGGCGAGGATGACCGCGTGCGCGCGGACCGACGGCGCCCCTGCGACGTGAATCGTGAAACCGTCCGCCTCTTCGATGCCGGTGACGTTCGATCCGCACCGCACCGAGTCTTTCGGCACGGATTTCATCAGGCCGTCGACGAGCTCCGCCAGGCCATTCGGAAATGACCGGAACACACCGTCCGGGTTGAGCGGCCCGTGCTGACGCCGGAACGCCTTGATGATGCTGCCGGCCCTGGCTTCGGCTTCGACCAGTCGCGGAAAGAGCGAGCGCATCGAGAGCCGCTCGGCGTCTCCGGCGTGGATGCCGGCAAGCAGCGGCTCGGCGATGTAGGTAACAGCTTCCTGTCCGAACCGGCGTCTCACGAATCCAGCGATCGACTCGTCGTCTGTTGTGCGCGCCCGCGGGATGACTATTTCGGCCGCCATCCTCAACTTCGCCCGCAGCCGGAACAGCGTGCTGTTGAAGAGTGGTTCGAGGCGCGTCGGAAAGCCGAGGATCGACGCGGCTGGCAGCGGATGGAGCTCGCCGCCACGCAGCACGAAGGCCGTCCGCGGAAGTTTGGTAGGGAAGAGCCGGTCGCCGAGACCCAGTTCGTTACACAGCGCAACCACCGCGGGCTTCTGAACCAGCAGCGAGTCGGGGCCGGCGTCGATGATGAACTTGCCGACGCGTTCGGTGACGATGATTCCACCCGGCCGCTCGTTGCGCTCGAGGACGATGACCGAGCGGTTTCGCTTGCGCAGTTCGTAGGCGGCCGCGAGCCCCGAGACCCCGGCGCCAACGACCGCAACGTCGAATTCTTCAGGCACGACTGTTATGCATGCGCCAGTCTGTATCGGTGCACGTGCTGCGCGAGCGCCTGCACGTGGTCGACCGGCGTCGAGGGAAGAATTCCGTGGCCGAGATTGAAGATATGTCCCGGGCGTCCACCGGCGCGTTCGAGCACGTCATCGGCGGCGGTGAGCATGCGGTCGAGCGGCGCAAGCAGCAGCGTCGGATCGAGATTGCCCTGGATAGCGCGATCGTAGCCGATTCGATCCCAGGCTTCGTCGAGCGGGATGCGCCAGTCGGCGCCGATGACGTCGCCGCCGGCCTCGCGAAGATCCTGAAGGATGTTCGCCGTGCCAGTGCCGAAATGAATGGTCGGCACGCCGGTCCCGCGGATCGCCTCGAAGATCTTCTGCGAGTGCGGCAGCACGAACTCGCGATAATCCGCCGAGCTCAGCGCGCCGGCCCACGAATCGAAGATCTGAATCACCTGCGCGCCGGCTTCGATTTGCGCCTTCATGTACTCGCCCATGATTGTGCCGAGCATGTCGCACAGGCGGTGCCATGCGCGCGGGCTCGAGGTACATCAGCGCCTTGGTGAGCGCGAAGTTCTGCGAGTGGCCTCCCTCGATCGCGTACGACGCGAGCGTAAACGGCGCGCCGCCGAAGCCGATCAGCGGGACGCCATGGGGGCCGTCCAGCTCGCGCCGAATCATTCGAATCGTTTCGATCACGTGCGCCAGCGCCTCGCGTGGCTCGAAGCACTTCAGTCGATCGATGTCTGCTTCGGAGCGGAGAGGATTTTCAATAGCAGGTCCTTCGCCGCGAACGAAATCGAACGGGATCCCCATCGGCTCGAGCGGCAGCAGCAAATCGGAAAACAAAATCGCCGCATCGACATCGATGCGGCGCACCGGCTGCATTGTGACGGTGGTGGCCAGCTCGGGAGATCGGCAGATGTCGAGCAGCGAGCGGCGGCTGCGAATCTCGCGATACTCGGGCATGTATCGCCCGGCCTGCCGCATGAACCACACCGGCGTGCGGTCGACGGGCTCCCGCCTGCACGCTTTCAGGAAACGGTCTTTCATGAGCGGTGGATCGTACTACAAAGCGGTTCTCGGTTCGGGGTGCTGGGTTCTGGGGTTCCGGTTCCTGGTTCTGGTTCAGGTTCTGGGTTCAGAGAAAAAGATGCGCGCGAGATCCAGGCGCCACCACGCACCCAGAACCTCAGAAACGAAGAACCTTGAACCGCTATGCTTTTAACAGGTTCCTCGCAAGCGCGAGAAGATCTTCGAGCCACAGAGGCTTGAAGCGCACTTCGGCGCCGAGACTGCGCAGCTCGCGCGACACGCCGTCGTCGAGGAAATAGTCGCCCGTCACGATGGCAACGGGCATCTTCGACAGTTCGTCTTTGGAGCGCAGCGTGCGAAGGAACTGAAGCCCGTCGACGAGCGGCATGCGCAAGTCGAGGATGATGGCGTTCGGGTGCGAGCGCTCAGCCTGGTCGAGACCGGCCTCCGCAGACAGGGCGGTCACAACGTGGTAGCCCTCGAGGCGCAGCATCCTCTCAAACGTCTCGGTGACGCTGGTGTCGTCGTCGACGATGAGTATTGTTCGGGTTGCCGTTGGCGTTGATACAGCCACGCTGGAGGTTTGTTTGGGCGTCTCGACTGCCATTGTAACTCTTCAGGCAGTTATCGGCCGAGCGAGGCTCGGTCGATGGGCAACGACTTGGGCAAATCCATGTAAACTTGGGCCTTCCTTTACAAGACATCCATGTTATAGTCGCGATTTCGTGAGCCCCATCCTCGTCAGGCCGGTCCGTGAGCAGCTCGAACACGACCGCGTTATCCGGCTTCTACAAGCAAAGTTTCGCCGTCGCTTCGATGTCGGAATCAACCCCGGCGCCGAGCAAAACAGCGCTGTCGGATTTGGCGTCTCGGCGCTCTATCCGGACGTCGTGCTCGTCTCGCAGGACAGAGGCCGGAAAGTGATGGCCGTCATCGAGGTCGAGACTGTCGAGTCGGTCAACAACCTCGAGGCGCTGGCCGAATGGGTGCCGTTCGGACGCCTCAAGCCTCCCTTCCATTTGTACGTGCCGGCCGCGATGGTCGACGTCGCCAAGCGCCTCTGCTCTGATACTCACGTTCCGGTGGCCGAGATTCACACCTACCACTGGATCGGCGACGAAATGCGCTTTCTACCTGCTTACAAAGCGCCGGCGGATGGACGCACGGCCGCACGTCCTTCGGCCGCCAGGCAAGCAACGAGATCGGCGGGTGCCAAGGGGGCCAAAGCGAGGCCGAAAACCAAATCAGCGCCGAAGAAGCCGGCCGCGAAGCCGGCCAGAAAAACCGGGCGATCACCTAAACGCAAATAGCTTTGCCATTTCTGCGGTTCACCCGCGACAAACGCGGGTACGAAACTACCTCGCTCGTCCATGCCGGCCGCCGTGGCGGACGTTCGCGCCAGCGCATTCTTTACTGGTTTCGGACGCCGCCCGGAGTCAAGGTTGGCCGTCCCGCGCTCGATCAGGACGCCATCCTCTGGATCGAAGAACACAACCCGGACATCGAGTTCGACTGGCCGAAAATTCTCGAGGCTCAACCGCCCGCCCCGACGCCCGCCTCGGGCAAGGCTTCAGCGAGGCAGGCCGACGAAGGGAAGAATCGCCGCGGACGCCGCGATCGAACCCGGCCCTCTGATGGAGTACGACCGCCCCCGCCACCACCCCCGGAAGCGACGGAACCTTCCGATCAGGAGCTTCTGAAATCGACGGAACCAGCGGAACCGGAACTGGAACCAGACTTGGAACCCGAACTGGAACCGGAACTGGAACCCCTGGCCGTTGAAGCGTTCGAACAACTAACCCACCCGGAAGCCGAAGAGAAAATAGATCCGCCACCTCTACCGATCGAGCACGTCGGACACGAGCAACTCACACGGTTGCGCGCGCGCTACGCGGAGCTGCTTGCTCGGATCGCCGAGCGCGGCGGAGACCCCGAGCGGATCGAAGCGCTTCGATCCCAGGCCGAGTCGCTCAACCCGGATGCGTGGGTCACCGGCGAAGAAGTGCGCCAAGGGATCGAGTTGTTCGAGTCGAGGATTCGCGATTTGCGCGCCGCGCTCGGTCTGCGACGCCGGCGCCGGTCGCGCCGCGGGGGGCGGCGACGGCGTGGAGAGGGCACTGACGAAAGGGGCGAGGGGTAAGGGGTAAGGGGCGAGGGGCAAGGGGCGAGGAGTAATTACCCCTTACCCCTTGCCCCTCACCCCTTGTTATACTGCTTTCAGAGTTTCAATAGAGTTTCAACTATGACAACCAAGAGTATGGCGTCCTGGCTCGTCGCGGGTTTTCTGGCCGTGGTCCCATTCTTCGGCGCAGCGCCGCAAGCACAACAGCCTGCTGCGCCAGCCCAGGTGCCGTCCACGCCATCCACGCCGGCCACTCCTGCCCCGGCGACCCCGACTTTTCGCACATCCGTCAACCTGGTCAGTTCGGACGTCATCGTCCGCAACCGGCGTGGGCAGTTCCAGGCCGATCTCACCAAGGAGGATTTCGAAGTCTACGAGGACGGCGTGCTGCAGGAGCTCAACTCGTTCACGCTCGTGCACGGCGGTCGTGTGTACCAGACGCAAGCTGCGACGGTGGCACCGGTACGCGAGGGCATCATCCTGCCGCCGGCGCGTCCGGTCAATGACGCCGCGGGTCGCATCATCATCTTCGTGATCGACGATCTCCACCTCGAATTCCGCGACACGCACCGGGTGCGCCGCCTGTTTCGCGATATGGCGAAAGAGCTCATTCACGACGGCGATCTCTTCGGCATCGTCTCGACGGGCACGTCTTCGATTGCCATCGATTTGACATACGACCGCACACGCATGGAAGAAGCCGCCAACAAGATCACCGGTGGCGGGCTGAAGCCGTCCGATGTCATCCAGCAATCGGCTACGGGCGAGACGCCGCAGGAAGTCATGCATCGCGCGAACGTCGCGTTCGAGACCGTTTACGACATGCTGAACAACCTGCAGCAGACACAGCATCGCCGCAAGGCGGTTGTGCTCATCAGCAACGGTTACGACTTCGATCCGTTTGCGTCCTCGCGCGCGGGCACGGCGGACAGCGTTTTCCTGAACAACCGCAATGTCGATCCGAACAATCCGAGCTTTGCGCAGATGCGGCAGGGGGATCAGTTCAACGACGCGGAACTGTCGATGCGTCTCGCCGAGCTGACGCGTCAGGCGAACCGGGCCAATGCGACCTTCTACACGTTCGATCCCCGGGGCCTGGTGGCCGGTGGAGATATCGACGAGCCGGTGGATCCGGTCGAGTGGGAACAGCATCTGAGGAAGTCGCAGGACAGCCTGCGGGTACTCGCGGAGCTGACCGGCGGAATCGCGGTCGTCAACACCAACGACCACAGCAAGGCCCTCAAGCGAATTGACGCCGAGACGAGCGACTACTACGTGCTGGGTTACTACTCGACCAACCCAGACCCGACGCAGCGCCGCCGCGTGATTGAAATCAAGCTGAAGAAGAAGGATTCGGAAGGAAACAATCTCGACGTGGTCTACAGGCGCGAGTACACGCTCAAGCCAGGGGCCGCAGCGGCCAAGGGCAAACAATAGCTCAGGCTGTTTTTACCGCCGTCATCAGGGGCGCACCCGCGGCGCGGTCGGCGATGGTGTGATTTCGCCGGTGGCCGTGCGTCGTGCACGCATCGCCCTTCTCCTCGACGTACTTCACATCCCGATTGGTGGCGAGGTCGCGGTAGCGACCGACGATGCAGCCGCAGCCGAGGGTCGTAAATCCGAGGAGCCGAACAAAACCGCCCATTCTCAGCCTCCAGACACCGCAACAGCAATTTCCGTACCGAGGACAATACCGCGCACTTGCTACAAACTGATAACGACGACGTTAAGGTAATCGAACTTTTTGGAACACTTTCGACGATTTCGTTGATATCGCGCGGGGACATCGCTTCCGGTCGATATGGTCGTTTGGCCACGACGTGAGTAATTTTGGCGCGCGAAACCAATATGTTGGAGATTGGATGAAGAGAGGAAAGATGGCGATGGGCTATCGCTCGTTCGCGGGATTGCGGAAGCGAGCGAGATCGAGTGCGCGTTGCGCGCCCGCAAGCACTGCCGATAGAGCAAAACACGCGCTGGCGCGCGTATAGGTTCCTGGTTCCGGTTCCTGGTTCCGGTTTCAGTGCCTTTTTCGAATCCGGCCGTCGGAGCGAGAACCTGGAACCAGAACCCTGAACCAGAACCCGGAACCAAGGTTCATGAGGGTTCCTTACAGATTTCGCACGATATCTTGTCCATTTTCAGTCCCTTGAAGCTATTTTTCGCTTGGAGCACTATCGAGGCTTTGCTAAAATACCGATGAAACATCTTAGAGAACCTAAGGTTGTCTAATTTCAGGACTTTCATCGGCATCACACGCCTGACCGTTTTGTGGCTCGGCGTCAGCCTTCTCGCCACGGGCGCAGACGCGACCACCATTCCGACCCCTGTCGCTCAGGCGGCTCCGGCCGCGGGCGAGTCCGCTTCCGCACCGGCGAAAAAGCCGTCGGCGGCGTCGGCGACGGCGCGCGCCCGCGCTCGTGCCGCGCGCATCCGCGCAGCCCGCGCCAGGTCGTCGCGGTCGGCGAGGGCGCTAGCCGAGGCAAAGACCCCACGATATCGCACAGACGATGCGGGAAATGTCGTGCCCGATATTCGTGCCGCGGCGGCCATCATTTACGACCCTGCGACCGGCAAAGTGCTCTACGAAGAGAATGCCCAGGACGAGCGCTCGATCGCCAGCATCACGAAGGTGATGACGGCGATTGTCTTTCTCGAGACGGCAACAGACCTCAACGAGGAAGTCCAGATTCTTCGCTCGGACACGTTGCGGGCATCGACAACTTATCTGCGCACCAACGACCGCGTGCGCCTGTCGGACCTGCTTCATCTCCTGCTGATTCCGTCGGACAACGCCGCTGCCCGGGCACTTGCCCGTCTCTCGCCGCTTGGCTATGACGGCTTCATCGCGAGAATGAATCAGAAGGCCGACGACCTTGGCCTCGAGCACACCGCCTACACCGACCCGTCGGGCCTCTACGCCGACAACATCTCGTCGGCCTACGACATGGCGCGGCTGATTTCGTTTGCTTCGGAAGACGACCGGATCGGCCCCATCATGCGGACGCCGGATACTCGTTCCGGACGATTCCAGCGCCCCGCAGAGCTGCGCGGGTGATAACCGTCCGCAATACCAACCAGATTCTTCGCAACGGCGACATCGACGTGCTCGGCGGCAAGACGGGCTTCATCAGCAAGGCCGGTTACTGCCTGGCGACGCTTCTGAAGATGCCCTCCGGCGGGCCGTCGCTCGCGGTCGTGGTCCTGGGCGCTACGTCGAACCTCGGCCGCTTCTGGGAAACGCGCCACCTCATGACGTGGCTCTCCGAGCGCGCGGGTTCGCTCAGCCTCTCTACGCCGGCTGTAGCCACAGCCAAGTAATCCCTTCCAAGTCTCACCGCCGAGTCGCAGGGGCGCAGAGTTCTTTTTCTTTTTGAAACGTCCCTCGTCACCGCGTCTCTGCGGTGAGGCGTAGAAAACCAGCTCTGGTAGCCGCGCTGGATGGCGGCGGCGTCGAGCGGCAGCTGGCAATGAGTCGACGTACGCCAGCGGTCGCGGCAGCGCCTGGCGGCACGTCGCGGCCGCTGCGGGTATCGCTGGCTCTGTATGCGGCCGTAGCCACAGCCAAGTGAAGCGCAGAACCTGCCCGCGGAACCGCGCTACGCCGCAAAAGCTCTCGTTCGATCTTGCTATTCCGCGCTCTTTCTTCTGTAAAGGAATTCGTAGCGTCTTTGCGCCGTGGCGGTGAGATCAGCTCTGGTAGCCGCGCTGGATGGCGGCGGCGTCGAGCGGCAGTGTGGCAATCGAGTCGACAGCCAGCAGGGCAGGGCGGCTGCCGTCGCGGCCGTCGAAGGCCTTGAGGTAGCGGTGGCACTCGTCGCAGGCGTAGATGCGATATCGTCCGTCGCGGCTCGTGAAGGACGTGATGCGGTTGCGATTGTTGTTTTCGCAGTAGGGGCAGGTAATCGGGTCGTAGCGCCACTGCCCGGTGCAGCGCCCGCAAATCAGCAGGCGCTCGGCGGCCGGGTTGATAAACGCGAACTCTGGCTCGCCGCCGCAAAGCGGACAGCACGGCTGATGCCAGTCGCTCAGCTCCAGCCTCGGCAGCAGAGCCTCGGCGCACCGCGCCAGGAAGGGTCTCATTGCCAGCAGCAACACCTGATCGAGCAGGTCGCGCTCGTGGCTGCGCGCGTCCGTTTTTCGGCGCGAGGGCGCCATTGCGGCGTTATACCAGGTTGCCACAACCGCTTCGATTTGGCCGTCTCGCGCCAGCCCCTGAATCCGGTCGTAGTCAGACGCCTCGAGCGTTTCGAAGCGGCGGAGGATGTCCGCGGTCTGTCGGACCATCAGGCGGAAGTCGGACCAGTCGATGGGGATGTCCTTGAACTGCAGTGCCGGCCGGCATTCATCGTGGTCGGGCTTACGGCGATCGAAGGTTGCAAATGGCAGAGGAACCCGAGCCTGCACGCGCCGCTGCGCGCCAAGAAGCTCAATCTGCATATCCGCGGCCGACGCCAGGTCGGGCTGAGCGGTCTTGAGCTCGCGAAGCTCCCGAATCTCGCGCGACTCGGTGCGCGCGGGACGCTCGAGGCGCCCGGCGGCCGGCGGATTCTGTCTTGGGAGAGGTCACGCTCAGGATTGTGGCTCAGTGCTCATAACTGATGCAATAGTATCCTCGTACGCTGTTCAGAGCAGGCGTGCGTGCCATGAGTGTCTCCATTCTAATGGTCGGGTCGGAAGCGCTCCCATTTTCAAAGACAGGGGGGCTCGCCGACGTGCTCGGCGCTCTTCCACTCGCGCTCGGCAAACTGGGTCATCGTGTCACTCTCGTTACTCCTAAATATCGAGGCGTCCAGGTGCACGGCACCGTGCGCACCATCCAGGTCTCCGGCGTCGGCGGAGCGGTTGCGGAGACGCGGCTAATCGAACAACCGCTGGCCGAGAATGTGAGGGCCGTGCTCGTCGAACGCCCAGAGCTGTACGACCGCGACACGCTCTATGGGGCGGGAGGTGACTACCCAGACAACCCCAGACGGTTCGCCTTTCTCTCCCTGGCCGCGCTCGAGTATGCCCGCCAGTCAGAGGAGACGTTCGATATCCTGCACGCCCACGACTGGCAGGCCGGCTTGGCGCCCGTATATCTGCGCACCCGCTACGCCGACGAGCGGCGGCTGAGCGGCATGACGGCCATCTTCACAATCCACAACCTCGCGTATCAGGGGAACATTCCGCCCGGCTGGCTTGCGCCGCTCGAGCTGGGCCCCCAGCTGATGTCGATGGACGCCCTCGAGTTCTGGGGGCAGGTCAGCCTGCTCAAAGGCGGCATCGTCTTTTCGGACAGCATTACGACGGTCAGCCCGACCTACGCGCGTGAGATTCAGACCAAAGAGTACGGATTTGGATTCGATGGCGTGCTCGCAACGCGAGCGGCAGACCTGCACGGCATTCTCAATGGCATCGACACCGACCGCTGGGATCCGCAGCAAGATCCGTTTCTGCCCGAGCCCTACGACGAGCACAGCCTCGAAAAAAAGGAGGCGGCCAGACGCGCGCTGATCGACCTGCTGTGCCCAGGCATGGGGATCGAGCAGTTCGCGCGCCCGCTCGTGGGGATTGTGTCGCGCCTCGTCGATCAGAAGGGATTCGATCTGTTCGCCGACCTGGCCCCCACGCTGTTGAGTTACGGCAGTTTTGCGGTGCTCGGAACCGGCGATCCGCGCTACGAGAAGCTGCTGAGCGACCTGGCAGTGGCCTTTCCCGACCGGTTCGCCGTGAAGATCGGGTTCGACGAGTCGCTCGCGCACCTCATCGAAGGCGCTGCCGACGTTTTTCTCATGCCGTCGCGCTTCGAACCGTGCGGCCTCAATCAGATGTACAGCATGCGCTACGGTACTGTCCCCGTCGTCAGGGCGACCGGCGGGCTCGAAGATACCGTTGAGGACTACAATGCCGCCACCGGACGAGGCACAGGATTCAAGTTCGGCCCGTACACACCCGCGGCGCTCGTCGAGGCGATGGAACGGGCGAAGACGGCCTTCGCTAACCCAAGCAACTGGAACAGATTGCAGGTTGCGGGAATGCGGCAGGATTTTTCCTGGGACCGATCGGCTCGCGAGTACGTCAAACTGTATGAGAGCGCGAGGGGACGCCCCCGGGCGTATATCGGAACGGTGATTCGGTAGTGCTTCGGTAGCGTCCGCCTTCAGGCGGACTTCACTGGGAGAAACGATGGCCTCTGACAAGATTCAGATTTTCACTGACGGCAACTTTGCACAGACCGTGGTCAATTCCGACAAGCCTGTGCTGGTAGATTTCTGGGCGGAGTGGTGCGGCCCGTGCCGGCGCCTGGCGCCGACGGTCGACGCACTCGCGAGCGACTACGACGGCAAAATCACCGTCGGCAAGCTCAACGTGGACGAAAACCCAAATACCGCGGCGCAGTTCAGCATCCGCGGTATTCCGACGATTCTTATCTTCAAAGGCGGCGAGATTGTCGAGTCTATCGTCGGCATGGCCGACAAGGATCATCTCAAGCAGCTCATCGACAAGCACGTCTAACATGACCCCACATCGCAACGTCGTCATCATCGGGTCGGGCCCCGCCGGACTGACCGCGGCGCTCTACGCCGCCCGCGCCAACCTGAAGCCACTGCTCATCGAAGGGGTGGAAGCCGGCGGTCAGCTCATGCTGACCACCATGGTCGAGAACTTCCCGGGCTTCCGCGACGGCATCATGGGTCCCGAGCTGATGGCCGACATGCGCGCGCAGGCCGAGCGGTTCGGCACGGAAATCGTGCAAGGCAACGTGTCGAAGATCGAGGTGAACCGCTGCCCGGTCAAGATCGAAATGAGCGATCAGGTGGTGTATGCCGAATCGTTGATTATCGCGACGGGTGCGTCGGCGCGGCTGCTCGGATTGCCGTCGGAGCGCACGCTGCTCGGACATGGCGTCTCGACGTGCGCGACCTGCGACGGATTTTTCTTCCGCGGCAAACCCATCGCCGTCGTCGGCGGGGGAGATTCGGCGATGGAGGAGGCGATCTTCCTGACGAAGTTCGCGTCGAAGGTGACGGTCGTGCACCGGCGCGACACGCTGCGCGCGTCGAAGATCATGCAGGAGAAGGCCTTCGCCAATCCCAAGATCGAGTTCGCGTGGAACAGCGAGGTCGAGGACATCCTCGACGTCTCAAAGGGTGTTGTCACGGCGATCGTTCTTCGCGACAGAGTCACCGATGCAAAGACGGAGCTTCCGGTTGAAGGTGTCTTCGTCGCGATTGGCCACACGCCGAATACGGGCCTGTTCAAAGGGCAGCTCGAGATGGACGCGAACGGCTATATCGTGACGCACCACGGAACGCGCACGAGCATCCCCGGCATTTTCGCCGCCGGCGATGTGCAGGACCACGTCTACCGGCAGGCGATTACAGCGGCCGGAACCGGCTGCATGGCCGCGATCGACGCGGAACACTACCTGGACCGCGTCCCGGAAAATGCGAGCGAACCGAGCACCGCGAACCTGGAACCGGAACCCAGAACCTAGCACCCAGAACCCAGAACCGCTATAATCCCAGCATCTTATGTGGACAAAAATGATGAGCGGGCCGCGAAAGAAGGCCCCGAAAACGATAGCGGTAATCGACCCGGATCGATGCTTCGGCGCATTTTCGTGCTCGATTTGTCAGGCCGCCTGTCCCGTCGCTGGCTGCATCGTCGAGGAGAAAGACCGGGATGGCCGCTTGGTCTGCGCCGTGCGCGCGGATCTCTGCATTGGCTGCGGCCTGTGCGTCACGCTCGGCAACCCCACCGCCCCGCAGGTACGTGAGTTCGGCTGTCCACCCGATTACGACGCCATCAACATGATGCCGTTCGACCTGGTGGTTAAAGTGCTCGAAGACTCGGAGAAAGAAGAAACCACCACGTCTGCTGCGGCCTCGCTATAGGTTCCTGTTCCCGTTCCGCGTTCGAACCGGAACCTGAACTGGAACCGGAACTTGGAACCGGAACCCCTTACCACCCGCAACAATCCGTCTTGAACCCGCAGCCGGCACATCTCCAGACTGCGTGCATGCGATACATCTCAGCCCCGCAGCGCTCGCACACCATCTGATCGTCTTTCGTATCGCATTTGGGAGGATCGAGCGCAGATCTGACCGGGGTGATCGCGTCTTTCCTGGGTGTCTCCGCCATCGAGGCGATTATAGCGGCGAAGAGCGGGAAGAGGGTTCACGCCCTTCGAGAGCCTCAGGGCGCCCCGAGCGAAAGTCGAGGGGCGCGACTAAGATTAAGGTACGGTGTTTTCGAAAGGGCGTGACCTTTCAGCGGAATTCAAAGAGACGTGGCGCATTACGCGGTTGTCTGCGTGGCGGGCGGTCGTGGAGTTTTACGAAGCAGACAATTTGACCTACGCGGCGTCGGTCGCCTATTACGCGTTGCTCTCGCTGTTTCCTTTTGCGCTCATCACCGTCTCAATTCTGGGCAGCGTGACTGCCGACGACGTGACGCGGCAGAAAGTGCTGTTGTTTGCGCTGCGCTATTTTCCCGGACAGTTCGATTTCATTACCACGCAGCTCGACGCGTTTCGCCAGAATCCAATCCGCCTCGGCGTCGGCGGCGCGGTCCTGCTCGTCTGGGGCGCGCTCGGCGTGTTCGGCGCCATCAGCACCGCGGTGAATCATGCATGGGGAGTAGAGCGGACGCGCAGCTTCTGGAGCCACAGGATGTTCTCGTTCCTGATGCTGCTGGCCGCGGGCCTGATGTTAATGATTGGCTTGCTGGGTGCGACCGCAGCGCAGATTATCGGCGCCCGCTGGTTCGCCGGTGTGTCCGAAAACTATCCGGCGCTCCGCGTGATGCAGGGCTACCTCATCCGCAACCTGCTGATGCTGCTGCCCGCGCTGGTGTTCGGGCTGATCTACTACTTCGTGCCCAATGTGAAGGTTCTTGTGAAGGACGTCTGGCTTGGCGCCCTGGTCACCGGGCTCCTGTGGGATGCGGGCTTCACAGGTTTCGCGTGGTTCGTCCGCGACGTCTCGCGGTTTACGCGCATTCACGGATCGATCGCGACCGTGATTGTGTTCTTAATCTGGATCTATTTCTCCGCAGTCATTCTGCTCTGGGGTGTGGAGTTCACGGCGTCGTACAGCAAGATGCGGCGCGACATTCGGGCAGCTGGAGCACAGCCAAATGAGTAACCACCTTGCCGCCGAGCGCAGCCCGTATCTGCTGCAACACGCCGACAACCCCGTCGACTGGCATCCGTGGGGACAGGAAGCATTCGACCGGGCGCGCGAGCTCGACCGTCCAATCTTTCTGTCGATCGGGTACTCGACGTGTCACTGGTGTCATGTGATGGCTCACGAATCGTTCGAAAGCGAGGCGATTGCCGAGATCCTCAATCGCGATTTCGTCTCGATCAAGGTCGATCGCGAGGAGCGTCCCGACGTCGACCGCGTGTACATGACGTTCGTGCAGGCAACGACGGGATCGGGCGGATGGCCGATGAGCGTCTGGCTGACGCCCGATCTCAAGCCCTTCTATGGTGGCACCTACTTTCCGCCTGACGCGCGCTGGGGCAGACCGGGGTTTCCCGAGATTCTTCGAGAAATTGTGCGGGTGTGGCAGCAGGAGCGCGCCAAGGTGCAGCTGTCGGCCGAGAACCTGACGGAACAGATACGAGGGCTGCGATCGGTGTCTCCAGGCGGCGAGGTGCCCGACGCGGGCGCGCTCAAAGAAGGTGTGGCGCAGTTCGCGCAGACATTCGATCAGACACGGGCGGCTTTGGCGGCGCGCCGAAGTTTCCGCGGCCGAGCGAGTTGTTGTTCCTCTTGCGCGAAACGGCGCGCACGGGCGATTACACGCCGGCGTTCATGGTCGCCAAGACGCTGCAGCCGATGGCGCTCGGCGGCATGCGCGACCACGTAGGTGGCGGGTTTCATCGCTATTCGGTAGACGCGAACTGGCGCGTGCCGCACTTCGAGAAGATGTTGTACGACCAGGCGCAGATTACCCTGTCGTGCCTCGAGACATATCAGCTGGCGGCGGACCGGTTTTTCGCCGAGGTTGCGGAAGACACGCTCGAATACGTAATGCGCGAGATGACAAGCCCCGAAGGCGGTTTCTTCTCAGCCGAAGACGCGGACAGCGTGCCGCCCGAAGACGCGTCGAATCCGAAGGCGCACAAGACGGAAGGCGCTTTTTACCTCTGGACCCAGGCCGAACTGCAGGCGCTGCTCCCGGCCGATTTCGATGTATTCCGTTATCGCTTTGGGATTCGGCCCGACGGCAATGCGCCCGAAGATCCGCAGGGAGAATTCACCGGCAAAAATCTGCTCTATGTCGCGAGCACGATCGAAGAAGTCGCGGAGCGCACAGGGAAGTCACGCGAGGATGTCGACGCGGCACTGCAGCGGGCGCGCATGCAGCTGTTTCGGGCGCGCTTGGCGCGGCCGAGGCCGCATCTCGATGACAAAGTGCTGACCGGGTGGAACGGATTGATGCTCGCGTCGTTCGCCAGAGCTGGCCGCGTATTGCCGTCGGCTGAGGCGCGCGCCCGCTACCTCGGCGCGGCCGAGCGATCGGCGCGGTTTCTCGAACGGCACATGTGGGATGCGGACCGGCAGGTCCTTCGGCGACGCTACCGCGAGGGAGACACGGCGATCGACGGGTACGCCGAGGACTACGCGTACCTCATCTTCGGTCTGCTCGAACTGTTCCAGGCGGGCGGAAACCCCCACTGGCTCGAGTGGGCGCGTACGCTGCAAAGGCGACAGGACGAGCAGTTCTGGGACGCTGCCAATGGGGGCTGGTTCAACACCACGGGGGCCGATCCCAGCGTCATCCTGCGGATGAAAGAGGATTACGACGGCGCCGAGCCCTCGCCGAGCTCGATCTCGGTGCTGAACCTTCTGATGATGGCGCACCTGACAAACGAAGCTGAGCTGTTCGAGCGCATCGACAGAACCCTGAAGATGTTCGGTCCGCAAATCGGCAAGGCTGCGCGCGCGGTGCCGATGATGATGGCCGCGCTCTCGACCTATCACGCGAAGGTGGCGCAAATCGTCATCGTCGGTGCGAAAGACGATGTGGCGACGGACAAGCTGATGAGAGAGGCGGCAGCGAAATACGATCCGTTCAGCGTTGTCGTGCCGGTCGAGCCTGGAGATGCGCAGGCACAGCTGGCGCGCACGATGCCGTTCGTCAGCGCAATGACCATGCGCGACGGACGGCCGACGGCGTATGTGTGCCACGACTTTACGTGCGGCGAGCCCGTAATGGATCCGGCTGGACTCGCCGAACGGCTGTCTCGTACAATCGCTGCCGATAACTGAAATGGAACTACAAGTAGATGTGTGGCTCCGCGGCACTGATTTCGCCAAGACGCAGGCCATTTCCGACGTCGGTACGGATCCGGCGGCATGGACCGATCAGGACGTCTCGAAATTGCTGAAGGCGATGTTGCTGGCCATTCACCGCGCGAAAAATCCGAGCGCGACCGATATTCCGGTTTTCCTGAGGGGGTTCAGCTGGATCGTGAATCCGTTCGAAGACAACGGTGTCGTGGTGGCAATCGAGATTCAGACCGGCGCGGCTGTATCAGGACCCTTCCGCATCGACAAGAAACACCTCGAAGACATGATCTCGCGCGTCATCGCACACGCGCCCGCCTCGTCGGCGACATCAATCCATTAGTCAAAAACGCCTGTCTCTGACACAGAGGCACAGAGACACAGAGGTGCGCATCGACTTCGCGCGTGTGGGCCGCGTATGCGGCCCCCGAAGTCGATACGCGCCCTCCGTGTCCCCGTGTCCCCGTGTTGAGACAAGCGAGACAACTCACATCGGCAGCTTCAGCTTTCCGCTCAGCACGGGCGCAAACAGATCGCCGTGGCGGACGATGCGCTTGAGGACGACGTCCATGGTGAACTGCTCGGAGGTGATGCCGCGTTCGATTTCGTCCCATGTCACCGGAGTCGAGACGCTGGCGACTCTTGTCGGTCTGACGGAGTAGACGCTGGCGAGCGTGCGCCCCCATGCATTCTGGTTATAGTCGACCAGCACCCGGCCGCGTGGCCGCTTTGCCACCCGATACTGCGCCGTCATGATGTCGGGGTAGCGCTCGGCGAGGGTCACGGCAAGTGCTTTGGTGAACGTCCATACCTGTTTCTGGGTCGGCCCGCGTTTGATCGGGACGTACACGTGGAGGCCCTTCGAGCCACTCGTCTTCGGGTACGACGGCATCTTCAGCATGTCGAGCGCCTGTCGCAGGAGCAGCGACGCCTCGAGGACCTGCTCGAACGACGCTCCCTCCCCTGGATCGAGATCGAAATGAAAATAATCGGGCCGATCGACGTCGTCGCATCGCGCGTACCACTGGTTGAGGTCGATGCATCCGAGATTGACGACCCACAACAGCGCGGCGACATCCTGAATCATCGGGAAATCGATGATGTTGCCCGATTCGTGCTCGATCGGGCATGTCTTCAGCCATGCGGGTCGCGGCGACGGCGTTCGCTTCATGAAGAAGAACTCGCCGTGCGCGCCGTGAGGATATCGCTTCATCACCATCGCGCGCGCCTTGATGTGGGGCAGGAGCGCCGGCGAGACCGCCGCGTAATACCGGAGAAGGTCACCTTTCGAGATGCCCAGCTCGGGCCAGAACGGCTTGCGCAGGTTGGTGAGGCGGACCGATTTGCCGCCGGCCCTCACCTCGGCGTTGTCAATGCCCACGGGCACGAACACATTGAGCGGCTTTGGGCGCGGGGGCATCAGCCGAGGCTACAATGCGCGCGTATCCGCGAGCAACCGCTCAGGGCCGGTCGTGGTTACGCGGACGCGAGCAGGTTGAAGATCGCGCGATAGCGCCGGGACCGACTTCCGAGCGGGGTCAGGCCGATATCCATCGCATCGCCAGCAGGATGGACGAAACGGAAGATGCGTTCCGGCAGCGTTTCGCCGCGAGTGGTCTCGAACACTGCGGAGAACTGTTCGAGTCCTGCGCAGCACGGACCTTCCTCGATCGTAGATAGATGCGCGCTGTCGACGAAGCGGCCGTCGGCATCGTAGACTCGAAGCTCCGCTCCCAGCCAATCAGCAAGAAGTTCGCGAGTGGACGTCTGCGCACGGTTATGGGCGTCTGTGAGCGGCCCATACGGCGAAAACACAGCCGTGCCGGCCATGGCAGTCGACATTCCAGCAAGAAATATGCGGCGTTCCATCATCGCGACCTCCACTCCATGAGTGCATGTATTCCCCGTTGCGCGATCTCCGCGAAGCCGAGGCGTTCGTACAGCCGGCGGGCGGGATTCTCGAGCTCGACGTGGATACTGACGGAACGGCCCGAAGCCCGTCCCTGTTCGAGCACCTGGCGCAGCAGCGCGCCGCCGATGCCGCGGCCGCGATGTTCCGGAAGCAGCGTGATGTCGACGATTCGTATTTCGGACGGCCAGGTGGTCATATACAGGCGCCCGGCCGGCATTCCGTCGACTTCGATCACCTCATACGACGCCCCGGCGTACGCTTCCTGGTAGTAGCGCGCCTGCGTATCGAACTGCATGTTCACGAATGCCGCTTTCTCCTCGTCCGACCACGGAACGAGCGCCAGCTCGCGTTCGCGAGTGCTCGCATATACGCGGTGCAGGAACGGTTCGTCGGCCGCCGTAACCGGCCGGCACACGATCGTCGCGTTCGACAGCGTCTCTCTCACTAGGGCCGCGCCGGAAAAACGCCTTGCAGCGCGATGATGAAGTTCAGGGTCAGGTACGGCTGCCGGTTCTCGTGCGCTGCACTTTCGCCGGCAGTGTCGCCCATCGGCACAAGCTGTGCGGTGCCAGGCCCGTAGATTCGCTTCGACGAGACCGCCAGACTCCTGACGGCAGTAGGCGTGGCACTGGTCGCCTGTGCGTTGATTACCCGCATCGGCCCATGGTTGTGCGCGGGTATCTGCGATTGATTCAAGACTGCAGCGGATTCGCCCGCGGCTTCGCCGAGCGTTCTCGGGGTAAGCCCGGCACCAGTGCCGGGATGCATCGTGGCGCGGCCGCGAAGGTCGGGCAGCGCAAAGGTCGTCTTGCCGTCGCCGCCGTAGGTTGTGCCGATCAGCGAAAACAGCGCAGTGTTCTGTCCGATAGGAAGAATCTGGCCACTGCAAAAAGCCCAGCCGATTGGGGCGAAGTTGAATCCGACGAGCCTGATTTCCGCGACGAAAGGATCCATGTCCGGCTCCTTCGATTACTGCGGTGACGGAAAGATACCGAAAAGCGAGACAATAAAGTGCACGCAGAGATACGGCATCATGTTGTCGTGCGGCTGCGACCCGCCGGCCGGAGCGGTCGCGTTGGAACTGGCAAGCGCCGCGCCGGCGCCATCGGCATAGATCAGATTGAGACCGGTATCGCCTGTCAGGTTGGCGACTGGTGATGTTTTGGACGAAGGTGCGGACGTCGCAGTGCGGTGCATGTGCGGCGGCAGCTGATTCTCAGTCAGGGTCTCTTTCTCGCGGCCTCCAGTGGCGCCCAGCGCGCGCGGAACGCCGGTTGGATCCGTATTGACGTGGATCGGAACTCGCCCGCGCAGATCCGGCAGCGCGAAGGTTTGCTGTCCGTCACCTCCATACGTCGTCCCGATCAGCTGAAACAACGTTTCGTTCTCAGAAATCGCCAGTACCTGTCCGTTGCAGAACATCCACCCAAGCGGGGCAAAGGTGCCTGCGAACATGCGAATTTCTCCGACATAGGGCTGTGCCATGTTTTGACTCCCGCATGTCAGTTTGGATTCCGACTGGGAAACACTCCGATCAGCGCGATGGCGAATTGCAGCGTGAGAAACGGCTGCATGTTGTTGTGTGCCTGTCCGCCGCCCACACTGACGGCGCTCGACGCGATGACGCCGCTCGTGGGCTGCGCATATGCCGCAATGCCCAGCCGCGGGGCGTTGGCCAGAACGTTGGCGACCGGCGTGCCCGATGTCGCCTGATTCGTCGTGGCGCGAAGATGGCCGTGCGCAGGCATTTCCTGTTCTGTCAGCGCGACGGTCTCGACACCTCCCGTTTGGCCGACATCGTGCCCCCCAACATGAACCGGCGTTCGACCTTGCAGATTCGGCAGCGCGAAGTTGACGCGGCCGTCGCCGCCGTAGCTCGTGCCCAACAGCGAAAACAGCGCCTGGTTCTGATTGATCGGCAGAAGCTGTCCGTTGCATTCCGCCCATCCACGCGGCGCGAAATTGAAGCTGAATAGTCTGATTTCGCCGAAGAACGGCTCGGCCATCACAACCTCCACACAGTCGGTACGCGGGTTATCCGAAGACCGCCTCGTATCGCATGCCCAGTTGATCGGGCCCGATGGGCACGAAGAAAATATCGAACTCACCGAGAGTTGCATGCGACAGGCGATAGATTCGCTGCGGCCACACCGGCGTGTTCGGACCTCGAAACACGAGCGAGAACGGTTGGCTCCTTGCCGCCTGACCTGCCTGGCGGCGATCGACCGAGATGAGAATGACATCGATGACGCCCGAATCCGCGCGCATCTGAAACGTGCTGTCCAGATGCGGCTGGAATGTGTCACCCGTCAGCTCGTCAAGAGTCATCGCGATCAGATGTTTTCGCGCCGCCTCGCGCGTTTACGCCTTACTGCGCCAGTGGCGGCGGCGAGCCCGGTGCCGAGGAGCATCAACGACGCGGGCTCCGGTACGGCGACCGGCGGTTCCTGAGGGTCGTCGGCTTCGAGCGCGAGCGTGAACGTCAACGAGCCCAACGCGGGCGCGTCGAGGTCAAGTACCGCCGAGGCCGCCAAGGTAGATCGTCAGCGATTCGTCGAGCGGATCGAAGAGGTAATCCACTTCGGGAACGAGCGCGCCGCCAGCCGCTCCGATGACAAGCGCGGTGTCGTTTACGGACTCGACCGACAGCGTCACGGCTGTGATAGCGCCGGCGACGTCGAGCTCGAAATTTGAAAATGCGAGAGTCGCGAGCGGGCCCCATCCAGTGAGCGAATAAGCGGGATCCACGGGATGCGCGCCGCCGCCACCCTGCAGGCGGTACTGAAGGAGGCTCAGTGCACTGGTGCTCGAGACATCGACGAACTCATCGTCGAAGAAGAAGGACCCGACATTGGTGCCGTTCGCCAGCGTAATTTCGGAGCCGGCCACCACATCCAGGTCGGCATCCGTTTCGAGCAGAGCAAAATCCGGGTCTGCGAGGGTTGCGTCGAACCTGACGACAATCGGTGCGGCGTCAGCAGGGGATGTCGCCGCTGTCGCCGCGGCGAATACCACAAGGAGAACGCCCATTTGCAACCGGACGGGCGAAGGAACCTGCATGACCCCTCCGCGCGGGCTCCTAGCAATTGCTGAGCCGTTCTGAGGCCCCATTTTGCGGCCATTTTGTACGTGTGCGTCAAGAAGTCCACCGGGAAGCCGACGATAGTCCCCGAATCGCAAAATCGGTGGATGCGAGTGCACCGCGATGCGAGTCGGCTGTTCGGCTAGACTTATCGTCATGCCCGCAACGACACGTACGTTTGGATTGATTCTGATTGTTCTGGGACTCGCAAGCTACTTCCTGACGGACCGTGTCAGCATGACGGCGCTGATTCCGGCGTTCTTCGGCGCCGCATTCGTCATCCTGGCGCTGATCGCGAGAAGCGAGCCGGCGCGCAAACACGCCATGCATGCGGCTGTTGCGCTTGGTCTGGTCGGATTCCTCGGCACGTTGCGCGTCATTCCCGCGCTGGCCCGCGGCGACTTCAATCGCCCGGCGGCGGTGCTCGCCCAGTTGGCGATGATGGTGCTGATGGGGATTTATGTCGCGCTGGGTGTGAAGTCGTTCAAGGCCGCGCGTCGTGCACGGCTGGCGAGACAGGGCTAGGAGAGCTCGGTCTTGGGCGTGCAGCCGAAGTGAATGGCGGCGCCGGGCGGCTCGCCGCGCTGCTCCCGTACCACGTACCCGACGCCCGTGACGACCGTCTTCGATCCGGGCTTCGTCAGAAAGTCGATTTCTACCTCGACGCGCTCGCCGAGCTCGTAAGTCCGTTCGGTCTGCAGCAGAACGCCGGTCACGCTCAGATTGATGACTTGCCCCGGATGCCACGTGGATTCTGCGATCGGACGCACTTGTGCCGGCCAACTGACCGTGTGACGGCAGGCGCGTCGCGCTTCCAGGCGTGGCATCGCGAGATGCCACAGCAAGAAGCGGGCGCGGGGAGGCGAAAACGGCGCGCTTCCAAGTGATAGACCGGCTTGGACTAGCGCGCGCACGAATTCGTCACAAGCCGTTTCCGCCGTTCGATATAGGGAAATATTTTCCGAACGTGGAAATATTTTCGGAGGGGACACACGTTGCGCCGCCCCACACGCATTTTGGTGTCACTGAACCGTCCGCCGGTGGGAACCCCAATCCCACGGTACGGCCGTGTCGAACAGGTAAAGCCGCCCAATTCGACCTGCTTTGACGGCATGCAGGTTGATAATGTTGCGACATGCCCGGTTTCGGCCAGGATCTCCGGTACGCCCTGCGCGGGCTGCGAAAACAGCGCAGCTTTACGACGATCGCCGTGCTCACGCTGGCGCTGGGCATAGGCGCGAACACCGCGATCTTCAGCGTTCTCAACGCCGTGCTCCTGCGGCCTCTTCCGTATCACGCCCCCGAACAGCTGGCGATGCTCTTCTCGGAAATCCCGACCCAGGGGCTGCGAGAGGGCAGGTCGGCGTATGGCGACGTCGAGCGATGGCAGCAAGAAAGCCAGACGTTCGCGGACATGGCGGTCATAGATCCAGTACGGCCGACGCTCATAACCGCGACCGGAGCGGAACAGGTTCGCGTGGCGAGAATCTCGCCCAACTATTTTTCTGTTCTTGGCGTGCAGCCCGCATACGGCCGCACTTTCTCGGTGGAGGAGGCCGACGAGCGGCAGCGGCTCGCGCTCATTAGTCATGATTTCTGGCAGGCGCGCTTCGGCGGATCGCCCACCGCCCTCGGCACGTCCCTCGTCATAGATCGTCTTCCCTCGCGCATCATTGGAATCCTTCCCGCCGACTTTCAGTTGGATGACACCGAGGTATGGGAGCCGCACACGCTGTTTCCCGATTGGGAAAGTCTTCGAATTGCGCGCGGCAACGGGTCGTGGTTCGTCATTGCCAGACGCAGGCCGAATGTCACCTTCGAGCAGGCTCAGGCAGAGATGAGCACGATCGCACGCCGTCTCAACGAGCAGTCGGATGTCTCGGCGCAGCGCGGCATCAGCGTCGTCCCTCTGAGCTTGTACGTCACGGGATCGACGACGCGCCTGGCGTTGTGGATGCTGACCGGCGCGGTATCGTTTGTGCTCCTGATGGCGGTTGCCAACGTCGCGGGGCTGTCGCTGGCGCGAAGTGCCGGGCGCGAGCGAGAGATCGCGATCAGGTCGGCATTGGGCGCCAACCAGGGGCATATCGTGCGGCAATTGCTCATCGAAAGCGTGACGCTTGCCATCATCTCTGGATTGGCAGGCCTGCTTGTCGCGCTGGCGGGCATTCGCGTGATCTTGTCGCTGAGGCCCGGAGGCCTCGCGCGTCTCGACGAAGTGGCTCTCGATCCCTGGGCATTTGGCTGGACTTTGACGCTTTCGCTTCTGTCGGGAATTTTGATCGGCCTCGCCCCGGCCATCACCGCGACGCGACGGAATCTCAAGCCCGCATTCGATGAAGGCGCGCGAGGGTCTTCGGCCGGCGCCGCCGCGCGCCGCGTCCGCCGAGTGCTCGTCGTCGCCGAATTCGCGCTCGCGATTGTTCTGCTCGTGGGCGCGGGTGTCCTCACGCGCAGCTTGCTGAACGTCCACAACGTCGATCCCGGGTTCAGGACGGAGCGCGTGCTGTCGATGCAGCTTGCGAGCCCGGTGTTTCCCTCGACAGCTCAACGCGTTGACTACTTCGAGCGTGCGCTCGACCAGGCGAAAGCGGTCGGTGGTGTCGAGAGCGCCGCGATAGCCAGCGAGTTCTTCGTCGGCGGAAGCCCCGAGCAGACGGTAACAGTCGAAGGGAGCACGCGGGGCGGCGCAGAGCGCGTGCGATTCCGGCGAGACGAGATCACCGCTGATTTTTTCGCTACCGTCGGTACGCCGTTGATCAGTGGCCGCTTTTTCTCGACGGCAGACGGGGTGAATGGTCCGAGCGTCGCTATCATCAACGAGGCGATGGCTCGCCGCTTGTGGCCCGGCCAGGATCCGGTCGGCAGACGCTTCAGGCCTGGCTCGACGGGTTCGAACAACCCGTGGTTCACCGTTGTGGGCGTGGCGGGGGACATGCGGCGCCAGGGTCTGGAACACGAACCCATTCCGCAGATGTTCGAGCCGCTCGCGCAAAATCCGTCGCGCCTCGTGACGCTGCTCGTGCGGACGTCAACCGATCCCCGCCAGATGATGGGAGAGGTGCAAGCCTCTGTCCGGCGTGTCGCGAAAGATGCGCCGGTGTACGGCGTCACGACCTTGCAGGATCGCCTTGGCGAGTTCACCGCACAGCGACGCTTCCAGACGTCGCTGCTGATTGCGTTCTCGCTGATTGCCCTGTTGCTGGCTGCAGTCGGCATTTACGGGCTCGTCGGATATTCGGTGGCCACGCGGCTGCGCGAAATCAGCGTTCGCATCGCGGTGGGTGCCGAGGGGCGCGACATCCTTCGGATGATCCTCCGTGAAGGGCTCACGCTGAGCTTGAGCGGTCTCGCACTCGGCCTCGTCGGCTCGATCTGGTTGAGCCGGTTTCTCTCGAGCTTGGTGTTTGGCGTCACCGCGACAGATCCGGCGACGTTGGCGGTCGTGTCGGTATTGCTGACAGCGGTTGCCACAGCAGCCTGCTATTTTCCCGCCCGCCGCGCCGCGCGTGTCAATCCGCTGTCCGCGTTGAAGTACGAGTGAACGCCTCGCCGCCCGACTTGTACAAATCCGCACGAGCACTGCCTGGTGCTCGCCTCCGCTCGTTCTGTGCTACGGTGCGCACGTGAACACGGCCTCCACGATTGCGATTGTTACCGGAGCGGGCAGCGGCATCGGCAGAGCCGTTGCGATCGGACTCCTCGAAAACGGGTACTCTCTCGTCTTGGCCGGCCGGCGCCCGAATTTGCTCGAGCAAACGGCGGAGGACGCAGGGACGCACGGTGCGCATGCGCTCGTCGTGCCGACGGATGTCAGCGATCCTGCCTCGGTGCTGGCGCTCTTTGCGGCGACCCGGCAGGCGTTCGGGCGCGTGGACTTGCTGTTCAACAATGCCGGTGTGGCGGCGCGCGGCGTGCCGCTGGAGGAGTTGACGCTCGAAGAATGGAAGTCGGTGGTCGACGTGAACCTCACCGGCGCGTTTCTCTGCACGCAGCAGGCCTTCCTGATGATGAAGGATCAGCATCCGCAAGGAGGGCGCATCATCAACAACGGATCGATCTCGGCGCACTCACCGCGGCCGCATTCCGCGCCGTACACCGCGACAAAGCATGCGATCACCGGACTCACAAAATCGACGGCGCTGGATGGCCGGCGATACAACGTCGCGTGCGGGCAAATCGACATCGGCAACGCCGCAACGGAGATGACGGCGAGGATGGTGAATGGCGTGTTGCAAGCGAACGGTCAGACGAGCCCAGAGCCGCGGCTCGACGTCGCGCACGTCGTGCGAGCGGTGCTGTATATGGCGAGCCTGCCACTCGATGCGAACGTGCAGTTCATGACGGTGATGGCAACCAAGATGCCGTTCGTCGGCCGAGGGTAGCGACGCCCTTAAGCCGTGACTTCGTGATCGCCAGACTTCTCAATGCGGCCGCGCGC
Source organism: Vicinamibacterales bacterium (assembly GCA_963744405.1). Classification (GTDB taxonomy): domain Bacteria; phylum Acidobacteriota; class Vicinamibacteria; order Vicinamibacterales; family JAMQPK01; genus JAMQPK01. The sequence continues at coordinate 203,815 of CAVUTO010000012.1, read as the reverse complement.
CGTCTCGTTGCGGCCGGAGGCTGGAATGAGCGGACCGACTTTGCCAAGCCCAAATGGTGGCATGCCACTGTAGACTGCCTCGGTACTCGTGAGCTCGCACCAGATATGTTTCGTGCCAGATACCAACATCCTCGCGGCTGTTCCCGGTTCGTTTGTTGAAGGCGACCCATGCCGGCCAGTGAAGTTGATCGGTGGTGCGGGCGTAACGTTCGAGGTGCTCGAACGAACGCCAGTACTGCACAATGACCTTCGAGCCGAATATGTGACCGAGGAACCCTGACTCGGGGTGGCGTTCGAGCTCCTTCAGCATCTTCGGCATGGCCAGAAACACAGGGATCCACTTGTGGAGCTTCCACGGTTTGTTGATCCGCATGCCGATCAAGAACACAACGAAATCTCCTTCGATCTGAGTGGTCATTCGGCGAGCGATGACCTGAGCCATTGGCGTCCCTCCCAAAGTCGAATATTCGAAATTTGAATCAGCCCTCATGTACGAGGACGCCCGAAGAACAACATATAGCCGTCAGCGTCCTTGACTTCAAATCCCCGCAAACCATCATCGTCATCCTTGAGTGGTTGAAAAAACTCGACATTGCGCGACAAGAATTCTGCCGCCAGTGCATCAGGATCTGGGACATGAAGATACGCGTCCCAGCGGGCAATGCCTTTTTTGATATCTCGAGTGTAGTTCGGCACTGGATCGACACCGACGTCCTTCAGCATGATCATCGCCGCACCCCGCTGGACAATGCCAAAGAAAATGTCGTCCTTACTGGGCCCTTGAAACGTGATGTCGAACCCGAGACGGTCGCGATAAAACGACAGCGCGGCGGGGACATTCTTGACGATGAAGAACGGCGCAATGCCGGAAATTTCGGGTTTGGTCATGTGAGTTTCCCTCAGAACGCGGCGATTCGGGCCCATCGTGGCCCTCGGCTGGGCGGTCACTCAACGCAAGTTACGCCTGAATCGTCACTGGAGCAACCGCGGACGCGTGGAGTCTAAAAGCAAAGGACCTGACGTTGGGGGCCGCTTCAAGTAGGGAGGGTCAAGAAGATGATGGCGCACCGACGGTCGCTCCCGATGGCGGCCCTAGTTGTCTTGATGGCACGGACGGTGAGTGCGCAAGGGTCGGCGGTCACTCCCGCACAGGCAGCCGCGTTCATGGGAACGTGGGTAATCGAGATAACCGAGGCAATGAGGGCCACCCAGACTGTCAAGATCTGGGAGAGGAACGGTGCTGTCGCCGCGAGCGTTGGGAACTCTCCGGCGATAGACGTGACCGGCATCGTCAAGGACGGCAACATGCTGGTGCTCACGGTCAGTCGCGACGGCCCTCGCCCGGTGCTCGAAAACGGCCTCCCGATTTGGGCAGTCTACGTGTTGACGCTGGATGGTGACACGATGAAGGTGGCTCTAGTGCTGGAACAGAGCCAGACCATCAAGCGCGGGTCAGGGAAGAAGCACGCGGATTGAAAATCGAAGGCAAGTCGACCACACCAATTCTTTCGGTCAGGTTCTGCACACCGGACTCCTGCTCGTCAGGCGTGGGGTCGAGCGTCTCGAGAGTTGCGCTATCACCCACTGCGTGGAATTCGTATCTATTCGATTAGATTAGACGCACAGATCCAACGGTGTGATTCCGAAAGGGCAAGCCAGAAGTGAGGTGCGAAATGATGAGGGTCCGTCTGTTGTTGATAATGCTGGCTCTCACGGTCCCACTCTCGGCTGCTGACGTATCTGGGATCTGGAACATGAATCTCAAGGCGGATTGGACTACCATCCCAGCCCTCGTCTGCACGTTTTCCCAAAACGGTCAGCAGTTGAGCGGCAGTTGCAGAGCACGCGGGGATTCCAGTGAAACAGAACTAACCGGCGGGAACGTTGAGGGCGACCGCTTTAGCTGTCAGTGGCGTGTCGTCACGCCAGATGGTCAAACTTGGACCTACGTGTTGACAGGCACACTCAACGCGAAGGCGACGATGATCGAAGGCAGTTTTACGATTTCTAGCGGTGAAACAAAGGCGGGCGTCGGAAGCTTCACAGCGACGAGACAGTAGTGTCCGAAGGGACTTAGTTAAAAGTGCCGGGGGCGGGGATCGAACCCGCACGATCCTTTCGGATCACAGGATTTTAAGTCCTGTGCGTCTGCCAGTTCCGCCACCCCGGCGCAGGGCAACGGCTTAATCGTATCAAACAGCTTAAAGATCGCTTCCCACTCATCCGAGCGCCCGCCTTTCTTTTCCAGCCAGACGTCTTGTCGCTTGACGAGGTGTTCAATTTCGCGGGTGTCGTCGTTGGGACAGGCAGCAAGCGTCGGCCCTCGAAACTGGCCTGCGCTAGAGGAGGACTTATGCACCGTTCGGCAGTGTGCGTCGCGGTGGTCGCCATTTCGTCACTTGGAAACGTTGCTTGCGGGAGTAAATCTACACCGTCAACGCCTCTATCTCCGACCCCACCAGGAGCCTCGCAACAGACCCCTCCACAAGCCAATCGACCACCGTTGATTACAACGGCAACGGTTCAGCCAGCATCGGGGATTTCCACACTCACAACCTATGCATTTTCAGCCGGCGCCTCCGATCCGGACGGGGATGCGCTCACGTATAGCTGGGATTTCGGCAACGGCACGATTAGCAACAGTTCGGGCGCGTCGGTGACGTATATCAACTCGAATACGTTGACCTATCAGCCTGTGTTGACGGTGCGCGATTCTAGTGGCCAGACCGTGTCGACAACGCTCTCAGTCAGATCTGTGAGCATCGGTGGTGAGTGGCAAGGGACCTTCGGCGGCGTTCCAATCACGGCCAATATGACGCAGTACTTGGGTGGCCTCGTGGATGGCACATGGCAGATGCCGAGCATCGGCGGCGTCGGCGAGATTGGTCCGGCAGGCGAACCCGGAATGATCCAGGCAAACGGGCAATTCGAGCTGCGGTTCAAAGTGCGAGTCGGTTCGTTTAGCGACTTTTACTACCGTGGAAGCATCAGTGCGGACGGCACCACACTAACCGGTACGCTTCAGGGCTCAGGTTTCTCCGGGCAGCTGCTGATCCTCAGCAAACGTTGACTAGAACGCAGGCCGCCGCACGCCGGCGGCCTCTCCTTCCAACAGGAGCGAGGACTGAAACCGGGTACGCTCGCGTGTCCAAAAAGCCGTCATCTGCAAGTAAAACGTTCCACCTGTTCACGAACTATTGCTCAAATCATCCAGCGGGCCTTCTGATCTCCTCAAAAGTTTGAGGTGGCAGATTCTTTGCTACGGCTACCTCGTGTTCACGCGGAGTGATTTGTGTGAGCACAAATTTCTCGTGCGTTGATGAGGATGAGTCAATGAAAAGGAAACAGGAAACCGTCAGAAAAGCCGGCCGGCCCCCCGGAGGAATCGATGGACAACGAGTGCGCGACTATCCGCAAGTCAGCATTCGCGTGCCGCCGAAGTTGTACTCACAGCTCGCTTCGCTGACGCGCACGACCGGCTTGTCGCGTCTCGAAATCTTCGTCCGCGCGATCGAGTGCTACGAAAACACCTTGCGGGCGCGGCGGCGCCGGCAGCGCCGCAAGGCCGCCTGATATGTGGTTGCGCGCCGGCACGTCCAGCGCGCCGCGTGCTTTCCAACCGCCAGTACTTCCAGTACACTTGCCTCTCCGGGTCGTAACTCTTTCTTGAAGGGAAAACGTGATGAAGAAGGTGCTGGCTCTCCTCGTTGTCGCAGCGTGCGCGCTTCCGGTGTTTGCCGGAGCGCAGCAGGCCGACAACGCGAAAATGTTGCAGGCATTCTCGGCCCAGGCGCGCCCGGATTGGGGCAACCTGCAGGTGATCCTGCTCAACGATCGCACGGTCGAGGCGCTGTTCGGCGCATCGCCCGCGAAGGCGGCATTTCGCACGAAGGCGCGCATAACGAGCGTCTTTTTCATCCAGGGCACCGTGAACAAGGAGTTCGAGCTGAAGCCTGAGGTGACGGTCACCCAGAAGGGCGAAACACTCCCAGGCAAGGTCACGCCGATGAAGAATTTCACCGGCGGCAAGGTGGCCAAGGGGGAACAGATTCAGGGGCTCGTCGAACTGTCGAAGAAAGTGGACCTGTACGAGCCGTTTAAAGTGACGGTTGGTGGTCAGGCGGTCGACTTCAATCTGAACGATGACGACGTGCGCGACTATGGGAATAGATAGGTAGAACTAGAGATCTAAAGATGCAGACGAAGGGGCCGCGTGATTTCACGCGGCCCCTTCGTGCTTTATGGCAGTGTCAGGGCGACGAACTCGGCTGGGCGGCCCGCGGCCGAGACGGCAACCACGATGTACTGCTTCTTGTTCACCATGTAGGTCATTGGCACGCCAGTGGTGTTCGCCGGCAGCAGCGTCTCCGAGACGATCTCACCCGTGGTTTTGTCGTACGACCTGAACCACGAGCCCTGCTGCCCGCCCACCGTCACGAGCGGACCGCGCTCTCCGGCAAAGAGCAACGTCTTCGTCAGCATGATGCCGAGGCGCCCGCCGCGTCCCGTCCTCGGAATCGTCACACCCTTGAGCCGCTCGTGATTCTTGATCTCGTCGGGCGTGTCGCCGATCGGCTGCATCCAGACGTGCTCGCCGGTGTTCATGTTGATCGCGGTGACGCGTCCGTACGGCGGCTTGATCAGCGGCAGCCCAAAAACGGTCGTCGGAGGAAGCGCCGGACCCCTCGCAGGTGCCGCGCCCGCAGCCGCTGCACCTGGAGCACTCGCTGCACCCGCTGCCGCAGGCGCCCCTGGCCCCCCTTCGGCACCCGCACCGCCCCCACGGCCGCCGCGACCCCCGCCGCCTCCACCGCCCTGGATGAAATTCATATTCGATCGCGCGGGGTCGTTGACCAGGCTGAGGCGTGTCGGATTCGTCGTCGAGAAGATGTAGACGATGCCGGTCTCGGGATCGAACGCGCCCCCTTCCCAGTTCGCTCCACCTGTGGCGTTGGGCAACATCAGAGTGCCGGCTTTGCCCCCTTCGCCGGGCGTGATGGGCGGCGTGAAGATGGGACCGATCTTGTGCAGGCCGGCGATGCGCAGCGCCTCGGCCTTCAACTCGGGCGTCCAATCGATCAGATCCGCTTCAGAAACCCCCTGCCGATCGAATGGCGCCGGTTTGGTCGGAAACGGCTGCGTCGGCGAATACCACTCGCTCGGCACGTTCCCTTTTTCAACGGGCTTCTCCACGATCGGCCATACCGGTTGGCCGGTCATGCGATCGAACGTGTAGATCCAGCCTTGCTTCGACGGCACGCCGATCGCCTTGATGGGTTTGCCGTCGACCGTGATGTCCATCAGGATTCCAGGAGCAGGGAAGTCCCAGTCCCAGATGTCGTGATGGATCGCCTGAAAGTACCAATAGCGCTTGCCCGTATTCAGGTCGAGGCTGACGATGCAGTCCGTGAACAGATTGTTGCCGGGACGATGGCCGCCGTAGTAGTCGCCGGTCGCCATCTCTGTCGCGAGATACACGCGATTTGCCGCTTCGTCGATGGTGATCGCGCCCCAGTTGCCGGCGTTTCCGGTGTACGACCACGAATCGTTCAGCCACGTGTCGTTACCTTCCTCGCCCGGCTGCGGGATCGTGTGGAAGATCCAGAGGCGCTTGCCCGTTCGTACGTCGTATCCGCGGACGTAGCCCTTGACGTTTTCTTTGGTGCGCGGCGCGCTTCCAGGCGTGTGCGCAGCGCCGACGACGACGACGTTGTTGCCGACCGCCGGCGGCGCGTTGAGTCCGATATCTGCCGTCGTCAGGTCGATTCCCGGCTGGTCGAGCTCGGTTTTGAGGTCGACGATCCCGTTCCGGCCAAACGATGGAACGGGCACGCCGGTTTTCGCGTTCAACGCAACGAGGTGATAGCCGGGCGTCACACTGAGAATGCGCTCGTCACCCTTGCCATCGGTCCAGTACGCGACGCCTCTCCCCGACCCCTGGCGCGGCGCACCTTCACCACGCTTGCCTTCGTCCATGCGCCACATCCACAACTGTTCGCCTGTTTCGGGATCAATCGCGACGACCGCGCGCCGCACTCCCGCCTGTGCGTACATGACGCCGTTCACCATGAGGGGCGTCACCTGCATGTTGAAGTCGGGCCGCACGCCCAGGTTGTCGGTCTTGAACCGCCACGCGATGCGCAGATTCTTGACGTTGTCTTTGTTGATCTGATCGAGCGGGGAGTACTTCGTGCTGCCCGGCTCGCCGGCGTACGATCGCCATTCGCCGTTCGTCGTGCCATATTGCGCGGCAAGGGACGCCACCGCGACGGCGAGCACACCTGCGAGCGCGAGGAACTTGCGCACCATTCAATAGCCTCCTGTTGGGAGTGAGAGCGTGATTATATGAGTTGAGGCGTTACGGTTCTAGGTTCTTGGTGCTCTGGGTTCTGGGGTGCCGGTTCTGCGTTCCTGGTGCTGGTTCCGGTTCGGGCGCGGGAACCCAGAACGAAGAACCCCGAACCGGCACCCAGAACCCCAGAACCCAGCACCGAGAACCGCAATTGGCGCTATGGCAGCGCCAGGGCCAACAACTCGGCTGGCTTTCCTACAGCCGCTACCGCGATGACGATGTACTGCTTGCCGCCCGCCATGTAAGTCATAGGAACGTTCGTGACATTGGCGGGAATCTGCATCTCGGAGACGATGGCGCCGGTCGCCTTGTCGTACGAGCGGAACCACGACACCGTCTGGCCATCGACGTTATCGAGAGGGCCGCGCTCGCCGGCGAAGAGCAGCGTCTTCGTCAGCATGATCCCCGTGCGTCCGGCGCGGCCTGTGTACCGTGGAATGGTCACCCCCTGCAGCATCTTGTGGTTCTTGATGTTCTCGGGGGTGCCGCCGATTGGCGCCATCCACACGTGGTCGCCTGTATTCATGTTGATGGCGGTGACGCGGCCGTATGGCGGCTTGATGAGCGGAAGGCCGAACGCATTCACTGGGGGTGCGCCATCGGCCGCTCCGCCGGCGCGTCCACCTCCGGCCGCCGGCGCACTGCCTGCCGCAGCGCCGGGACCGCCACCTGCGGGACCGCCGCCTGCGGCGGGCGCGGCTCCCCGGCCTCTTCCACCTCCGCCGCCGTCGATGTAGTTCATGTTCGAGCGTGCTGGATCGTTGATCAGCGAACGGCGGTTGAACTCAGTCGACGAGAAAATGTAGGCGATCTTCGTCTCGGGATCGAACGCGCCGCCTTCCCAGTTGGTGCCGCCATTGTTGCCCGGCATCATCAGCATGCCGTACTTGCCGTCCTGCCCTCGGTCGATCGGAGGTTCGAACAGGTTGTCGCTGTACTTGTGCAGGTTGAGCACGCGCATCGCTTCGGCCTTGATCTCCGGCGTCCAGTCGTTGACGTCGCTTTCACGGATGCCCTGCATGTCGTACGCGGCCGGCCTGGTCGGATAGGGCTGCGTTGGCGAATACCATTCCGTCGGCACCTTGCCGCGCGGAACAGGCCGCTCTTCGATCGGCCATATAGGCTGGCCGGTTACACGATCAAACGTGTAGAGAAACGCCTGCTTCGACGGAACCGCAACGGCCTTGATCGGTTTGCCGTTCACGGTGATGTCCATCAATATCGGCGGCGCGGGGAAATCCCAGTCCCAGATATCGTGGTGGATGGCTTGGAAATACCAGTAGCGTTTGCCTGTGTTCAGATCGAGGCAGACGACAGTGCTGGAGAACAGGTTGCTGCCCGGACGGTGTCCGCCGAAGTAATCGCCTGTCGCGTCCTCGGTCGCGAGGTAGACGCGGTTCAGCTCTTCATCGATTGTGAGCGGCGCCCAGTTGCCGGCGTTGCCTGTATAGGACCACGAATCGTTTTCCCACGTCTCATTCCCGAATTCGCCTGGTTGGGGAATCGTATGGAAGATCCACAAACGCTTCCCGGTACGGACGTCGTAGCCGCGGACGTAGCCTTTGATGTTCTCTTTGGCACGTGGCGCACCGCCCGACAGATGAGCGGCGCCGACGACGATGACGTTGTTGCCGAGCGCCGGCGGCGAGTTCAGCCCGATATCGGCGGTCTCGAGATCGATGCCAGGCTGATCGATCTCTGTCTTGAGATCGACGACGCCGTTTCTGCCGAATGACGCAACCGGCACGCCCGTTTTCGCGTTGAGTTGCACCATGTGATAGCCAGGGGTGACGGTCACGATGCGCTCATCACCCTTGCCGTCAGTCCAATAAGCAATCCCTCGGCCCGACCCCTGGCGCGGGGCACCGGCGCCGCGTTTGCCCTCGTCCATCCGCCACATCCAGAGCATTTCGCCGCTGACGGGATCGAGCGCGACGACAGTTCGGCGCGTGCCGGCCTGCACGTACATCACGTTGTTCACGACGATCGGGACCGACTGCATGTTGAAATCGGGCCGAGGACCGAGGTTGTCTGTCTTGAAGCGCCACGCGATGCGCAGGTTCTTGACGTTGTCCGTGCTGATCTGATCGAGCGGCGAGTACTTCGTGCTTCCCGGCTCTGCCGCATACGAGCGCCATTCGCCGTTTCGTGCGCCGGTTTGCGCCGCAAGCGGCAGAGCCGCGGACAGAAGCGCGCCAATAGTCAGAAGCTTACGCAGCATGCGGATCTCCTTAAAGCGGTTCTCGGTTCTCGGGTTCAGATGTTCTGGGGTGCCGGTTCCGGGTGCTGGGTTCTGGGTTCGCCGAACCAAAGTACGAAGAACCGAGAACCGGCACCCCAGAACCCCAGAACCGTGAACCCAGAACCGTGGTGACAGTGAAAAGAAGGCCGATTATAGCTCGATATAAAATGACACCGGCAAAGATGGGAGACCGGACGAAGAAGCGCCTCGTCGTCAAAGTCGGGACGAACACGCTGACCGGAGGCGAGGACCGCCTCGAGCGGTCTGCCATGCTGGGCGTCGCGCGCCAGATCGCTCGTCTGGTGCGCGAGGGTCACCAGGTAGCGCTGGTTTCGTCCGGTGCTATTGTCGCCGGCCGCCAGGCACTGTCGGTCACGCGCAACGGGAAGGACATCCCTTTCAAGCAGGTGCTGGCCGCCGTCGGGCAGACCCGGTTGATGCAGATGTGGGACGAGGTGTTCTCGAAAGAAGATCTGATTGTGGCCCAGACGCTGCTCACGCGTACCGATCTGGCCGATCGACAGGGCTATCTGAACGCGAGGAACACGCTCCTCGCGCTGCTCGAACGGCAGGTTGTGCCGATCATCAACGAGAACGACGTCGTGGCGACCGAAGAAATCAAGATCGGAGACAACGACAATCTGTCGGCCCTCGTCGCGAACCTGATCGACGCCGATTTGCTGATCCTCCTGTCCGACCAGGAGGGGCTGTACACAGCAGATCCCCGGCGCCATTCGACTGCGACGCTCATTCACGAGGTTCCTGTCATCTCGAACGAGATTATCGCGCTGGCCGCTGGAGCGGGCACCTCGCGCGGTACCGGCGGGATGACGACCAAGCTGCAGGCCGCCCGTCTCGCAACCGAATCAGGAGTCACCGGTACTGATGGCAGGCGGTACGACCGACAATGTTCTTGTAAGGTGTGTGAACGGCGAATCGGTGGGCACGCGGTTTCCGTCCAATCGAACCCGCATGGAGAGCCGAAAGCGGTGGATTCTCGCCGGGCTCGCCGGGAAAGCCGCGGCGCATATCGATGCGGGCGCTGTCATGGCGCTCGGACGCGGGCGCTCGCTCCTGCCGGCGGGGCTCGTGAACGTGAAGGGTCCCTTCGACCGCGGCGACAGCGTCAACATCGTCGGACCCGAAGGCAAGGCAGTCGGATGCGGCGTCGCCAACTACAGCGCCGGCGATCTCGAGCGAATCAAAGGATGCCGGTCGGCCGAGATTACGGGAATTCTTGGGTATAACTTCGGCGACGAGGTCATCCATCGAAACAATGTGGTCATGCTCTAAAGAAACAGGGATTAGAGATTAGGGATTGGGGATTAGGGATGGGGATAGGAATGCCTGCTACGACTGATGAGCTGGTTGATAAGGCGGCTGGAGCAAAAGCCGCCTCGATTGAGCTCGCCCGGGCTTCGACGGAGCTGAAGAATCGCGCGCTCATGGCGATCGCGGCCGCGATAACTTCGCGCGAGGCTGAGATTCTTGCCGCCAATGCGCAGGACTGCTCGAATGCGTCGCCGCGTATCGAGATCGATCGCCTGCGTCTAACGCCCCAGCGCGTTGCCGGCATGGCGCGCGATGTAGAGTCCGTTGCGCGTCTCGACGATCCCATCGGCGAGCGGTTCGACAAGACGACGCGGCCCAATGGACTCGAGATCTCGAAGAGACGTGTGCCGCTGGGTGTCGTAGGAGTCGTCTACGAATCGCGGCCGAACGTGACGAGCGATGTGGCGGCGATCTGTCTGAAAACAGGCAACGCGGTCGTGCTTCGGGGAGGCAGCGAAGCGCTGGCGAGCAATCGCGCGATTGCGGCGGCCGTTCAGGATGGGCTGAAACAGGTTGGGCTACCGGAGACGGCGGTGCAGCTGATTACGTCGACCGATCGCGCGCTCGTGCAGCGGATGCTGAAGCTGCGCGAATATCTCGACGTGATTATCCCCCGCGGCGGCGAAGGGCTGATCAAGGCGACGATCGAAAACGCGACGATCCCGGTCATCGAGACCGGTGCCGGTGTCTGCCACACGTATGTCGATCGTGCCGCCGATCCGGACATGGCGGTCAGCATTGTGTACAACGCGAAAGTGCGGCGGCCGACGATCTGCAACGCACTCGACACACTGCTGGTACATCGGGAGATCGCGCAATCGTGGTTGCCCAGGATGGCCGCCGAGTGGAGCAAGGGGCGCGTAGAGATTCACGCCGACCCTGAAGCATCGCGTGTGCTCGGCGCGGCGGGCGCGCCGTCGGTGCCGGCAGGCCCGGAGGATTTCGGCAAGGAGTTCCTGTCGCTCGTGGCAGCGGTAAAGATCGTCGGCAGTCTCGACGAAGCGATCGAGCACATCCGCCGGTATGGCTCCGGTCACTCCGAAGCCATCGTCACGGCAGACTCGAAGGCCGCAGCTCGATTCCTGAACGAGGTCGACGCAGCCGCGGTGTTCGTCAACGCGAGCACGCAGTTTACCGACGGCGGTGAGTTCGGGCTGGGAACAGAAGTTGGGATCTCGACCCAGAAGCTGCACGCGCGGGGACCAATGGGGTTGCGGGAGTTGACCACATACAAATGGATCGTTGAGGGCACCGGGCAGGTGCGGCCGTAACGAAAGTACGAAATACGAAAAACTAATAGAGTCACGCATGGACAAGGTTGCAAATATGGCGGAGAAGCGAGCGGCGAACGCGCTGAGTGGCCGATCGATCGCCTTTATCGGCGGCGGTGCGATGGCCGGCGCCATGATCGGCGGCCTGCTGAATTCGCACGCGGTCGAGGCGAAGGCGATGACCGCGAGCGATCCGCACGCCGATCGCACAAAGGATCTTGAGGGGCGCTTCGGTGTGGCGACGACCAGCGACAACCTGAAGGCTGCGAAGAACGCCGACGTCGTGATTCTTTCGGTGAAGCCGCAGATGCTGCGCTTCGTCTTCCGGGATCTGTGCGGAAAGCTGCGCAAGGACGCGCTGGTGCTGTCGATTGTTGCCGGCGCGAGGGTCGAGTCGATGACGCAGGGGTTGAAGCACGAGTCCATCGTGCGTTCGATGCCCAACACGCCGGCTCAGGTCGCCGAAGGGATGACGGTCTGGACGGCGAGCACCGCTGTGACGCCGGCGCAGCGGGCCGAAGCCCAGGCCATTCTCCGCGCGTTCGGCAAAGAGCTCTACGTTGCAGACGAGGCGTTTCTCGACATGGCGACTGCCATCAGCGGGTCGGGGCCGAGCTACGTGTTCCTGTTCATGGAAGCGCTCATCGACGCGGCGGTACATCTTGGATTTTCGCGCGAGGACGCGCGCACGCTCGTGACCCAGACCGTGCGTGGCTCGGCCATCTATGCCGAAAACAGCCCATCGCACCCCGCGGAGATGCGCAATCTCGTCACCTCGCCCGGCGGTACCAGCGCACACGCCTTGTATCAGCTCGAGAAAGGAGGGTTCCGCACGCTGCTGTCGAAAGCCGTGTGGGCCGCCTTCCAGCGCAGCGTGTCGTTGTCGGCGCTGAACAGCGCCGTTCAGCCGTTTGAAGAGAAGGACGAACTCGAAGAGTAGCTGCTTCGACACAGAGTCACAGAGGCACAGAGAAAACCGGATACAAAACGTGACTCGATAAATGCGATGCACGATAGCAGTGTGACCGCTCCGCGCGATCACTCATCGACTTCGTGGGCCGCGTTTGCGGCCCACGCGGGAAAAAGACAAGCCGTGAATATCAAGAGCATTAACTCACCAGCTCTTGTATTCACGGCTTTTCTTTTTCCCGCGCGCCCAGCGCGAAGCCGATGAGCGTGACCTCTGTGCCTCTGTGCCTCTGTGTCGAAATCCGCGAAACACTCAGCCGCGATCTGTAGCGACGCCCGAATACACGTCTTCACGCAGCAGACGCGACGGTTTCATGGGCGGCTTCTTCATCAGCTTGAACTCTTCGATCGCGTGCTTGCGGATGTGCGCGAGCGCTTCGTCGAGGCTGTCGGTCACCAGGAACAACTTCAGGTCGGTCGCGCTTACGGTGCCGGCTTTCACCATGTCCTCGAGCAGCGCCAGAAACCCGCGCCAGTAGGTCGCCCCCATCAGAACGACGGGAAAGTGCAGGATTTTCTTGGTCTGAATCAGCGTGAGCGCTTCGTTCAGCTCGTCGAGCGTTCCCAGGCCGCCAGGTAGCGCCACGAATGCGTACGAGTACTTGAACAGCAGCACCTTGCGCACGAAGAAGTACCGGCACGTGACAATGCGGTCGCAGTAGCGGTTCGGCGCCTGTTCGAATGGCAGAACGATATTGACTCCTACCGATCGGCCGCCGGCCTCGCGCGCGCCGCGATTGGCGGCTTCCATCAGCCCTGGCCCTCCGCCGGTCATCACGGTGAATCCGAGTCGTGCCAGCCCTTTCCCCAACTCTATGCCGAGCTGATAGTACGGATGCCCTTCGCGGATCCGGGCCGAGCCGAACACCGTCACGCACGGACCGCAGAAGTGGAACGCGCGAAAGCCTGCGATGAATTCCCCTACGGCTTTCAGGATGAGCCGCACCTCGCGCAGGCGCGAGTGGGGCCCCTCGAGCAGGATGCGATCTTCAGGCTGCGGAGACGTCTTGACGGGCTTCGGTGTTTGTCTGGGTTCGGCGGCGATGTCGGTCATTCAGGCTGCACACATCAGAATACAACCTCTTCCGCGAGCAGGAAGAGCAGCGCGCCGAATAGCGCGGCCATGAGAACCCCGATCATGCCCGTCATGACGCACACCACGACAGCGCGGCCCGTACTCTTGTAGTCGAGTGCCTGCCGGATGGCGATGACCATGGCCACGAGCATCCACACAGTTGAAATGACATAAATGGTGCCCCCGATGACGGGAACCATGCCGAGGATGCGCAGCACTCCCGGCGACGCGGCAAATCCGATCGTTCGCAGCAGCTCGCCGACACTGGTCTGAGTCTGCGGCTCCGGCATCAGGTACACGCCGACGATGTAGGTCGAGATCGCCCAGAACACCCACAGCAGCAGCGCAAGCACGACGCGATGGAGCACCGGCGCGTTGTAGACGCCCGCGGTCAGGCCGATGCCGGCCGCCAGACTCGACAGCACGACGACAATCAGCGCCTGGCTCGTGGCCGTGCGGTCGGCTTCGATTTCTTCGAAGACCGGGACTTCAAGCCTTGCCGCGCCGATCGCTCGTCTGTGGAAAGGTCATCGGTGACGGTCAACTCTCTTCGTTCCGTGGCATAGGCGTCGACGAAGCTGATCGCGGTGGCCATGATCACCGGACCGAGGACCAGACCAATCAAACCGAATGCCGCAATGCCTCCAAGCAGGCTGATGAACACGAGCAGCCCGTTCATCTGGGTACGGCCAGCCAGCAGCATCGGCCGCAGGAAATTGTCGATCAGGCTGATGCCGCCGGCGCCGATCGCGAGCAGCGCGATGCCGCGTCCAATCTCTCCCGTGATGCAGCAGCCACACCGCGACCGGCAGCCACACAATCCACGCCCCCAGCGGCAACAGGGAAAAGAACGCCATGATGACGCCCCAGAAGACTGGGTGCGCCAAGCCCGAGCATCGCAAAAGTGAAGCCGCCCACCGCTCCCTGGACGAGCGCGACGATGATGTCCCGAGCTGATGCTGGCTTTGATGAGCTCGGCTGTTTCGCGGATGCGCCCTTCACGGAACGACGGATCGAACGGCAGCACCCGGCGAAGCCGGCCCATGATGGCGTCGCCGTCGCGAAAGAAGAAGAACAGCGCGAACAGCATGATGATGACGTTGACGAAAACGTACGGCGATGCTTCGCGCGACCAGCCCGGCGCCTTCGGTGACGAGCCCGGCGATCCTTGACGCGCCCATTTTCAGCACGACGTCGAGATTCGGGATGTCACGCCCGAATCGCTGCCGCTGCAGCCAGCTCCACGCGCGCTGCGCGCGCTCGAGCCCCCGCGAGCCTCCGGCCGCGAGGTCGATCGAGCCCAGCGTCTGCGTCGCTTCTTCGATGAAGGCCATCACGATGAGGACGAACGGCACGACGATGATGAGCGTCACGCCGCCGGTGCTGATGGAAGCGGCAGCCGTCCTGCCGAAGCGTGCCTCGAGCTGCTTGTGCCGCGCATGAAAAAACGCGCCGAAGATGGCCGCCCACGCCAGAGGCCTCAGGAACGGCTCGAAGAGCAGATAGAGCAGGTAGCCGAGGAGAAGAATGCACCATAGAACAGCAGCGTGGTGCTTCGCTGCCGCGCGAGTTGATCCGGCATCTGCTACGAATCTGACACCTACACCGGACGTATTTCAAGTGGTCGTGGTTGGTGGTTGGTAGTTCATGGTTAGTGGTTCGGGTTCGTGGTAAGGCGAGATTGCCACCAACCACCAACCGCCAACCACCAACCACGTTAGAATGTCGCGATGCGACGAACGCACGCGGCCGCAACCGCGGCTGCGCTTCTGGCTGTTTCCACCGGTGCGCACGCCGGCCAGCAGGAGGGACGTATCAGCTCAACAACCTCCGCCGGCGGCGGCATTACCGCATGTGCCGGGCATCAAGGTTGGCCAGGTGACTCGCACGGAGCGACCGACAGGCTGCACCGTCATCCTTGCCGAAGCTGGAGCCGTGGCCGGTGTCGATGTTCGGGGATCGGCGCCCGGAACGATCGAAACCGATCTGCTGAATCCCGTGAATCTCGTGCAGCAGGTGCATGCGGTCTTCCTGTCGGGCGGCAGCGCGTTCGGCCTCGACGTGGCGACTGGCGTGCGGAAGTTTCTTTACGAGCGGAAAATCGGATTCGAGACCCGGGTCGCGAAAGTGCCGATCGTGCCGGGCGCCATCCTGTTCGACCTGGGGGTGGGGAACCGGCCCGACATCTGGCCGACGGCCGATTGCGGATATCGTGCGGCAGCCGACGCGACGCAGCGGCCCGGTTGCCGAAGGGAATGTCGGCGCGGGCGCCGGCGCGACGATCGGCAAGATGGGCGGCGGCGGCGCCGATGAAAGGCGGACTGGGAACGGCATCGATTGCGGTTCCTGCGGGCGCCGAGACGCTCATCGTCGGTGCGATCGTCGCGGTCAACGCCGTTGGCGACGTCATCGATCCCCGCAACGGCAGCGTTGTGGCGGGCGTCCGCACGCCAGATGGAAAAGGCCTGGCGGATGCCCGGCGGCTGCTGAGAGAGGGCGGCGGCTGCGCCGATACGGGCCGGACAGAACACGACGATCGGGGTCATTGCCACCAACGCGCGTCTCACGAAGGTTCAGGCCACGAAGGTCGCGCAGATGGCGCACGACGGGCTTGCGCGAGCGATTTATCCCGCCCATACGATGGGGGATGGCGACGCGATCTTCGCGCTCGCCACGGGAGCGATCGAGAGCGCCGAGGTGTCCCGGGTCGGCGCGCTCGCAGCGGACGCGATGGCCGAGGCCATCGTGCGCGCCGTGCAGCAGGCCACGAGCATTCCTGGATATCCCGCGGCGAGGGATATCCAACGGTATAAACGAATAACAGAATAACCTGAACGTAGTGCGCGACCTTCAGGCCGGCCGCATAAGGAGCGTACATGGCGGCGACACACCGCATTGCGGTGATCCCAGGCGACGGTATCGGTCAGGAAGTCATACCCGCGGCGTTGACGGTGCTCGAGGCGGTCGCCTCGCGCGGCGGCTTCGCGTTCGATCTCGTGGAGTTTCCTTACGGCTGCGCGTACTACGCGAAGCACGGCCGCATGATGGCCGCCGACGCGTTCGACCGCCTGGCCGAATTTCCGGCGATCTATTTCGGCGCCGTGGGAGATCCGTCGGTGCCCGACCATGTCGCCGTATGGGAGCTGATACTTCCGCTTCGGCAGCGCTTCGATCAGTACGTGAACCTCCGGCCGATGCGGCTGTTTCCAGGCGTGAACTCGCCGCTCGCGAATCGCGGGCCGGCCGATATCGACATGATCTGCGTGCGGGAAAACTCCGAAGGCGAATATGCCGGCATTGGCGGGAAGATCCACGCTGGCACGCCATACGAGGCTGTGGAGCAGGCAGGGCTGTTCACGCGCCACGGCATCAGCCGCATCGCGCGCTATGCGTTCGAGCTGGCGTCAAAACGCCCGCGGCGCGAGCTGGCGAGCGCAACGAAGTCGAACGCGCTGCAGCATTCGATGGTCTTGTGGGATACGGTGGTCGACGAGGTACGCAAGGACTATCCGAACGTCGCCTTCAAGAAGTACCACGTCGATGCGCTCGCCGCGCGCATGGTGACGCATCCCCAGACGCTGGACGTCATCGTCGCGTCGAACCTCTTTGGCGACATCCTGACGGATCTCGGAGCCGCCATCTCCGGCAGCCTTGGCCTGGCGGCGAGCGGCAACATCAATCCCGAAGGAAAGTATCCGTCGATGTTCGAGCCGATTCACGGTTCCGCGCCCGACATCAAAGGGAAGGGGATTGCCAATCCGATCGGCGCGATCTGGGCCGGCGCTCTGATGCTCGATCATCTTGGGCGAGCACAAGGCGCACGACATGATCGTCGCGGCGATTACGAAAGTGCTGTCGAGCGGAGACACGAAGACGCCCGATATGGGCGGGAAGGCGAACACGAAGGAAATGGCCGCCGCGATTCAGGCTGCCATCGGATAAGCGGCAGCTGTAGTCTTACGCTGTCGCTTCCACTCGTTCTGCCGAGACGAGCGAAGACACCGAAGGTTCCACCAGGAGGCGAAGTCCGTATCCGTCGGGCGTTCCGGTCGACTTCTGGAACTCGCCGGCACGGTAAACGGCCGAAAGCACTTTTCCAGTGCGCAGCGCCTGCGGCAGGCCATTGATATGGCGCGCATCGCGCTCGAGCTGGAAGGTGACGAGGCGATAGAGCGGTATCGATGTCGATTCGCTCCATTCGATGAACACCCCCGTCTCGCTGACATCGCGTGTCACGACGCTGGCAAACCGCATCGTGCCGCGGGAGTCTTTCCATGTGACGCGCCCGGGCAGCGTCATCGAACGGCGTTCAGACCTGACGCGGCGTGACCACTGTCTTCTTTTCGGCGATGCTTAGCGTCTGCATTTGGCCTCCAGAAAACCAACCGTCGGCGGACTGTATTACAATCGATAGGCCAACCAGTTAGCCGCCCACGCAGCAATTAGCCTAACTCGGTAAGTTATATCAAATAAAAGCTTATGTGAGAGTAGACGCTCAAATTGTCAGCACGCCCGAAGGCCTTGTGCACGGATACCAAGTATCCATTCAAACTTGTAAGTGGCTACTTTGTATCACCTGGATCATCTATCGAAAGGGCGCATTGTCGAAGCCAAGCCGACGCAACTTTAGATAGAGTCCACGCCGCGTCAGACCTAAGCGTTCGCGCCGCTTCGGAGATATTGCCGCTGCTCTGGTGCAGCGTTGCTTCGATGATCTCGCGTTCGAGGCCGTCGACGGCCTCGGCGAGAGACGTGACGGGGAGGCGCGCGACGCGGCGCGGCCCCTGGGTAATCGCACTGCTGCCGGATGGCCGCAGATGAAATTTCCGGCGAGAGGTGCTCCGGGCCAATCCCCTGGCCCGGGCGGCTGAGAGCCACCAGCCGCTGTATTTCGTTGCGCAGCTGGCGCACATTGCCCGGCCACCAGTACTGCGCCAGCAGCTCGAGCGTTTCCGGCGTAAGAAAGACGTCGGGCTTATCGAGCCGCTCCGAGATCTCGCGCAGGAACAAGCTGGTCAGATGGGGAATTTCCTCGCGGCGATCGCGGAGCGGCGGAATCAGAATGCGAATGACCGTCAGCCGGTAATAGAGGTCCTCCCGGAACTTGCCCTCGGCCACGCGCTGTTCGAGGTCGGCATTGGTCGCGGCAATCACGCGCACGTCGACACGCTGCGGGCGTGTCTCGCCGATCGGCATGATTTCCCCCTGCTCGAGGAAGCGAAGCAGCTTCGGCTGCACGTCGAGCGGCAAGTCTCCGATTTCGTCGAAGAACAGCGTGCCGCCGATGGCCGTCCGCACGATGCCGAGTTGATCGTTCACGGCGCCGGTAAAGCTTCCGCGCCGGTGGCCGAACAGCTGGCTATCGGCGAGTTCCCTCGTGGTCGTCGTGCAGTTGTACGGAAGGAACACGGCCGAGCTGCGCAGCGAGCCGACATGAATCGCGCGCGCGACAAGCTCCTTGCCCGTGCCGCTTTCGCCGCTGATGAGCACAGTCAGCTCGTTGCCTTGAAGCCGCTGAATCTGTTCGACGACGCGCATCATCGCCGGGCTGGCGCATAGGAACCCCGGAAGCAGCGGCTCGAGTGGCTGCTCGTGCACGATCTCTGTCGGCGCGGCAGGGCGCTGGCGGGCAGCGCACAGGTCGAAGCCCTGCGCTGCGATCGCGGCAATCATTCGCATGCGCCGCCGTAGCGAATCGGCCACCGGCCGCGGCGAGAGAATCGCGACAAACCGGGGACCATCGACGTCCCGTCCTGTCTGCTGGGAAATTACCCACCCGGTGCCGTGCGATCGGCCGATGGCACGCATGGCGATTGCTCCTGCGCGATCGGCATCGCCGGTTGTCCACGCGACCAGTCGAAGGTCGCCGTCCTCAGGTGCGACGAACACCACGGCGCAATCAGCGTCGAGCGTGTCGCGAATGGCCGCGGCCGTCTCGTACCCGAGCAGTTCGGGAAACGCTGCCGCATCGACGAGCCGCCGCACGACCGCATCGTCTGTATCGATGGATGAAAGAGAGTCGGTGGCTTCGACCGACGGCAGTTGGGACGCGGCCTTCTGAGTTTCGACGAGGTCGCGCGCGGCCCCAAGCGATTCGAACATCGATGCTGCCAGAGCGAACTGGTGCTCGGCCTGCGAGCGGGCGCCCGCCCGGCTCGCGAGGCGGCCCAGCGCGAGATGGCTCAACGCGCCCTGATACCCCTCTCCGATTAATTCGAAGACGCTCGCGCTTTGCGCGATGTCGTGGTACGCCTCGGACAGGCGGTCAGCCGATCCGTGCAGCGTTCCCCGCAGGCGAAGGAACTCTCCCCACGCGCCAGGCATGGCACGCGCATCGATGCGGGTGGCCACGCTCCCGATTCGCGCTTCGGCATCGAGCGCGCGGCCGCTTGCGAGCATCGCTTCGCACGCAATCAGATCTGCTTGAATGGCCTCTGCCGGCGGTGCGTTGGCGACGATTTCGTCGGCGAGCTTCAGAGCATCTTCGGTCGCTCCGCGCCGTGCTGCCAGCTTGGCTTCGAGCACCCGAATCGACCATTCGTACCAGGGCCCGGTCTGGGCGCCGTAGCTGCCATAGGCTTCGCCGGCTTGCCGCAGATAATCGCCCGCCGATTCGTAGCCGCCTCGCATCAGCGCTATCTGCGCTAGCGTGTCGTAGACGGCTCCCGTAATCTCGTTGAACTGCGTCTGGCCTCTCGACTCGAGAGCGCGGAGAAGAACTTTTTCTGCGCGCTGCAACTTGCCGACCCTGACGAGAATCTGTCCGAGTGTAGCAAGCGAAATCGCAAGGCCGCGGCCGGGACCGAGTTGTTCCTGTATCGCAGCACTCTGCTCGGCCAGCGCGAGCGCCTGTTCATGACGATGCTGCAGCAGCGCGACGTTCGCCTGGTTGTTGCTGATGATGCCCAGCACATCCTGAGCCTGCACAGACGCGGCAAGCCGCTCGGCTTGCCTAAGCGCGGCGATGGCTTCCTCGAGACGGCCGCCCTGAGCGAGCACGACACCAGACATCGAGTGCAATAGGGCGAGGTAGCGCCGATTGCCCGCAGCGTGCAATGCGGGCGCGGCCTTCGCGATGTGCTCGCGGACGATCGCCGTGTCGCCAACTTGTCTGTAACAGAGACCCAGTTCGTAGTGCGCGAGGCCGATCGCTTCCGAATCGTGCGCCTGTTCCGCATGCCGGAGGGCGCGGCCGAGCAGCGCGATGGCGCGCGACTGGTCGCCTTTCGCAAACGCGATGCGGCCGTGGAGCCGCCACAGTGTCGAGAGCAACGCGGGCGGAAGATCCTCGCGATCGGGTGGTCGCCCAATCGTCGCCGACGCTTGCGCGATGTCGTCACCCATGAGCCAGGCGTCGCCGAGCGCGTAGCGAAGCCCGAGCGCGTCTTCGTGCTTGAGGCCGGACGTTTTGAGGGCCTGCGTGAGGATGCTTATCGCGTCGGTATGGCGCCCACGCTCCAGTGCCGCTCGCGCCCGCGCGAGCGCCGGCTGAAAGGCCATGGTGACCACGGACGGGAGTATACGACAGTAAGATAGAGAAGATTGACGCGCGTTCTCCTTTACCTCGTGGTGCTTGCGGCGATTTCGTGCGGGGATCAACGGCGCCCGCTTCGCAAAGCGCTACGGCGGACAAGTCCGTCGCACCTGACGCATCCGCCTCCGCTCCCGCTCACGCGGAAGAGCTTCGGCGCGACAAGCCTGTTGCACCTAGCGCCCCACGCACCCAGCGCCCCTAGAATCGTGGCACTTGGCGATAGCCTGACTGCGGGCCTCGGCATCCCGCGAGAGGATGCCTATCCAGCCGTACTGCAGCGCAGGCTGCACGAAGCTGGAATCGCGCTCGAGGTCGTCAATGCGGGTGTCTCCGGCGATACGACCGCCGACGGCGTGCGCCGTGCGAACTGGGCCCTCGAAGGCGACGTTCGGCTGATGATTCTCGCACTCGGCGCCAATGACGGGTTGCGGGGGCTGCCCCCAGGGCAGATGAAGTCGAACCTCCAGAGCATCATTCATCGTGCGCGGCAGCGGGGGATTCCAGTGCTGCTCGCAGGGATGGAAGCGCCGCCGAACTACGGGGAACAATACGCGTCGGCTTTTCGTCAGGTGTACCAGGATCTCGCGCGCGAGAACAAGGTCACGTTCGTGCCGTTCCTGCTCGAAGGAATCGCGGGCGTGCCCAATCTCAACCAATCCGATGGCATTCATCCCACCAGCGCCGGCGCTGCCCGCATCGCCGACCACCTGTGGCCTTCCGTAAAGACGATGATCGGGAAATGATCGAGCTGCGCGGAGTTTCCAAAACGGTCACGAGCGGCGACCATCAACTGACGATTCTGCATCCTGTCGATCTCGCGGTGCCCTCGGGCCAGCGCCTCGCCATCGTCGGGCCGTCGGGCAGCGGCAAATCGACGCTGCTCGGGCTGATCGCGGGGCTCGACGCGCCGTCGAGCGGCTCGATCCTGATCGACGACACCGACATCACCCAGCTTGGCGAGGATCAGCTGGCACGCCTGCGCGGCGAGAAGATCGGCTTCGTGTTCCAGTCCTTTCATCTCATCCCGTCGTTGACCGGGCTCGAGAACATCCTCGTGCCGATGGAGATAGCGGGACGGCGCGATGCCGCCGCGCGCGCGCGAAGCCTGCTCGTCGAGGTAGGGCTCGAGGATCGTGGCCATCACTATCCGTCGCAGCTGTCGGGCGGCGAGCAGCAGCGGGTGGCAATCGCCCGCGCGCTCTCGAACGAACCGGTGATTGTGCTCGCCGACGAGCCGACGGGCAACCTGGACAGTGCAACCGGCCACCACGTGATCGAGTTGTTGCTCGCCATCAACAGGCAGCGCGGCGTCACGCTCGTCGTCGTCACCCACGACCAGGAAATCGCCGCGATAGCCGACGCGCGGGTCTATCTGCGCGACGGCAAGGTCGCCGAGCGGGTGGGGCTTTAGATGCGCTTCGTTCTGATGACGGCGCTGCGCGAGACGCGCTCGGCATGGAAGAGGCTGGTTTTCTTCTTCGTCTGCATCGCCATCGGCGTGGGCGCCATCGTCGCGCTGCGATCTGTCATTCAGAGCGTGCGCCTGGTTCTCTCCACCGAAGCACGTTCGCTGATGGCCGCCGACATCTTCGTGTCGACCGATCGACCGTGGCAGGACGGTACGACGGATCGGATTGCGTCGCGCATCGCGCGTATTCCGAATGCCGCACGCATCGATTCAATCGAGATGGTGACGATGGCGCGGCCGGTCGACGAGAGAGCGGGGATTACCAAAGTCGTCGAGCTCCGCGCGGTGCAGCCAGGCTTTCCCTTTTACGGCCGCCTCACCCTGCAGGACGGACGGCCGTACTCGCACGCGTTGATTCGGAACAACGGCGCGCTGGTGCGGCCGGAGCTGCTCGCGCAGTTCGGGCTTTCGGTCGGCGATGCCATCTCGATTGGAAAGGCGCAGTTCACCGTCCGCGGTGTGATTTCACTCGAGCCCGGCCGCTCGCTGAGTGCATTCAGCCTGGGGCCGCGCGTGTTTATCGACTACGACGATCTCGAGGAGACCGGTCTCGTCACGTTTGGCAGCCGCGTCTCGCGCCAGATGCTGCTGCGCGTGCCCGAGTCGGAGGTCGACGCGCTGGCGCGCGAGCTTCAGGCAGAGTACCGACCGCAGTTCGTGCGCGTGCGCTCCTACCGTGATCGGCAGGAGCAGATAGGCGAGGACTTCGAGCGCGCCGAGAACTATCTCAGCCTCGTCGGCCTCGTCATCGTCGGTACTGGGCGGGATCGCCGTCTCGAGCGTGACGCGCGTGTTCGTCCGCCAGAAGATCAAGAGCATCGCCGTCATGAAATGCGTCGGCGGCACGAGCCGCCAGATTCTCGGCGTGTACCTTTTGCAATCTCTCGCACTCGGCATCATCGGCAGCCTCATTGGTGTCGCTCTCGCCTGGCTTGCCATCGCCCTGATTCCAGACGATATGAATCAAATCGGGACGCTCTCGGTGGCCTACGGGCTGTCGTGGTCCGCCTCCGCGCAGGGCATGGGCGTTGGCGTGCTCGTGTCACTGCTCTTCGCGATGGTTCCCTTGCTGGAAGTGCGGCAGGTCAAGCCGTCGCTCCTGCTTCGCCACGAGACGACGGGAAAGCGGCGCGACTGGCTCCAGATTGGCGCGACGGTGGTTGTCGCCGGTGCGCTCGTGGTGCTTGCGTCGTGGCAGGCGGCGTCGATAAGCGTTGGCCTGAGCGTCTGCGTTGGATTCATCGGTCTCACGCTCGTGCTGCAGGGGGTCGGTTGGCTGCTCACGCGGCTGACGCGGCCGCTCGCGCGCTCGACGTGGTTCCCGATGAGACAGGCGGTATTGCATTTGAGCCGTCCCGGCAACCAGACTCGCGTCATCCTTCTGACGGTCGGCCTCGGCACGTTTTTCATTATGGGCGTGCGCGGGCTGCAGATGAATCTGCTGAACCAGTTCGCCCTTCAGATCGGCGAGAACACGCCAGACATGTTTCTCGTCGATATTCAGCAGGACCAGGCGGCCGACATGAAGGCGTTTCTTGCCGAGCGCCTGCCCCCCGAGTCCCAACCACTTCTCATTCCCGTGCTGCGCGCTCGCGTGACGGGCAAGGGAGGGAACCTCGACGAGGTAGAAGACCTGCAAGGGCGGGGCATGCTGTCGCGCGAGTACACAATCACCTATCGCGGGCATCTCGAATCGAATGAGACGCTGCTCGCAGGAACTTTTCCGAAACGCTCAGTGGGGTCTGACCCCCGTGCCGGTACGGGGGTCAGACCCCAAGACCTTCCAGAGGTCTCGATCGAGGAAGGCATTGTCGAGCGCTTCGGCATCGATGTCGGCGACGTGATGCGTTTCGATGTGCTGGGCCGTGCGATTCATGCGCGGGTAAGCGGCATCCGGCGCGTCGAGTGGCGCGAGGGGCGCAGCGGCGGGTTCATGTTCGTTTTTGGCTCGGGTACGTTCGAAGGCGCTCCGCACTGGTATTTTGCGCCCGTGCGCGCGAGCCTTCAGGATGCGGCGCAGCGCGGAAAATTCACGCACGATCTCGTCGTGCGCTTCCCGAACGTCTCCGTCATCGACCTCCGCGAGCTCCTCGAGTCGGTGCGCAAGGTCTTTCAGGTCGTCACTGTGGCCATCGACGTCGTCGGCAGCCTCGTGATTCTGACGGGCGGCCTGATTCTCGTGGGCGCTGTCGCCGTCACGAAGTTCCAGCGCGTTTATGAGGCCGCCATCTTCAAGACGCTGGGTGCCAGCTCGCGCGCGATTGCCGCGATGCTGATGGTCGAGTATGGCCTGCTGGGGACCATCGCTGGCGCGGTGGGATCGTTTGGAGCGCTGGCCCTGGGTTGGGGGATCAGCCGCTACGCGCTCGACATCCCCTGGCGGCCGGTCCTTCACGAAAACCTTGTCGGTACGATCGCAACGTCGCTGCTCATCATGGTTATCGGTGTGGCCGCAAGCGCGGACGTCCTCAAGCGCAAGCCGCTTGCGACACTGCGTGCTGAATAGATAAAATGTCTAGTTGCCTATGGACGTAATACCCTTCAAAGAGATGCTGCTTCGGAAACGGGGGGATATCCTCTCCGGCGGCGGCCGGGACCCGCTCACCGTGACGCTCGACACGAATACGCGACAGGGCGACCTGGCCGATCAGGCAACCGGCAACAATGAAGTCCACATCCAGCTGAAGTTGAAGCAGACGGATGCGAAGATTCTGCAGGCCATCGAAGAGGCCCTCGAACGCATTCAGAAGGGCACCTACGGCGTCTGCCGGGACTGTGGCGAACCGATTGCCGAAGCCCGCCTGAACGCCATTCCCTGGACGCGCGTCTGCATTACCTGCAAGGCGAAACAGGCTTCGTGACGCCCGCCGAGCTGCTCGATCTGCTCAACGACTTTTATCGGGAAACGCTCGACTTCCTCGAGGAGCGGCAGATAAACGCGCAGTCGGTCGCGGCCTACGACGCGAACAACGGCTATCAGCAGGTGCTCGGCAGGCAGGAAGTGCACCTCCGCTGGCTCGACGATGCGATCGCTGCGCTGGGCGGGACAGTTTCGGAATCGGCGGAACCGCCGAGCGGCAAACTACCGACGCCAAGTGTCAAGGCGCTCATCGAGCGTGATGCAGCGAGCCAGAAGGCGTTCATCGGTCGCTGGACACCCGTTGTCGCCGCCGTCAGCAACGCGCGCCATCGCAAGATGCTCGAGCTGATTCTCGGCGAGATGAAAGAGCACTTGCGCGTTCTGCAACAGGCCGCCGAGAGCCGCTCGGATCTGCTGGGCCGCCATTCGGATGGCAAGGTCCTGCGCGGAACAGTCATGGCGGTCCGACCCAGAAACTAGAGGATCGGTGCGCGTCGCCATTTCCGTAGGCAGCAATCTCGGCGACCGGCGCGCGCATCTGGATTACGCCATCGACGCACTTCAGCTCGACCTCACCGATATCTCCGTCTCATCATTTCAGGAAACAGAGCCCGTTGGCGTCGGCCCGGAGCACGGCACGTATTTGAACGCGGTCGTCGTGGGGCGGACGGAGCTCGCAGCGCGCATGCTGATGGAACGTCTGCTCGAGATAGAGGAGGAGAGGGGTAGAGTGCGGCCATATCCGATGGCCCCGCGTACGCTCGACCTCGACTTGATTCTTTATGGGGATGAAATCATCGAAGAAGACGGGCTTGCCGTTCCTCACCCGCGCTTCCGGGAGCGCGCGTTCGTGCTGGCGCCCCTGGCCGAGATCGCGCCAGATATGATCGATCCAGTCACGCGACAAACGATCGCTGAACTTTTGAACAGAAGATCAAAAGACCAGGAGAAAGCTTTTTGAAAGGAAATCTTCTGACCTTCTGATCTTTTGTTTTGGGTTGTTACTCGTAACGCAGCGCGTCGATCGGATCGAGCGCCGCCGCTTTCCGGGCCGGATAAAAACCGAAGAAGATGCCGGTCACGGCCGAAAAGCCGAACGCCATCGCGACAGCCCCGGCGGGAACCGAAGTTGGAAACAGCCAAATGCGCGTGGCCAGGTCCGCCATACCGAATCCAAGCGCAATACCCACGCCACCTCCCAGCAGGCTGATGACGACGGCCTCCACAAGAAACTGCAGCAGCACATCCCGCCCCTTTGCGCCGATGGCCAGCCGAATGCCGATCTCGCGGGTCCGTTCCGTGACCGAGACCAGCATGATGTTCATGATGCCGATTCCGCCGACGATCAGCGACACGCCGGCGATGCCGGCGAGAAGGTTGGTCATCGTATCGACCGTCGCCGTCCTGATATCGGCGATCTCCTGTTGCGTGCGGATGGTGAAGTCGTCCGGATCGCCGGCCACGAGCTTGTGCTGCGTTCTCATCACGACCGCGACGGCATCGGCCACCCCGCTGACAGAATCAGCGCTCGCAGCCGAGATCGTGATGTTCTGAATATTCTGCTGCCCCTGAAGGCGCTTCTGGACGGTCGTAAAGGGCGCGAAAATCGTGTCGTCCTGATCGTTGCCCATCGCCGCCTGGCCCTTCGTGTCCATCATCCCGATCACCTTGAAGGGCTGATTCCGGATGCGAATCATCTGGCCGGTCGGATCGACCTCCGGGCCGAAGAGCTGCTCGCTGACCGTCTTGCCCAGGACGGCCACCTTCGACGCGCTGCTGACGTCCTGAGGGCTGAAGAACACGCCGTACTTCACCGGCCACTGCCTGATGAGCGGAAAGTCGACGTCGGTGCCTTCGAGGCGCGTCGACCAGTTCTGGTTTCCAGCGATGACCTGCGCGCGGAGATTCACACCCGGCGCAATGTATTGAACGTTGGCCACTTCCTTCTTGATCACTTCGACGTCTTCGATCTTCAGGCTCGACGCAGCGCCCACGCCGCCGCGGACGCCGCCCATGGTGAAGTTGCCGGCCATCACCGTCACCATGTTGGTGCCGCCGGCTTTGATCTGTTCTTCAATCATCACCTGCGCCCCGCTGCCCAGTGCGACGAGCGTAATCACGGCCGACACGCCGATGATCATCCCGAGCATGGTCAGCGCCGTGCGCATTTTGTTGCGTGCCAGCGCCTTCAGAGCGATCCGCGTCGTCATGACAGGAGACATGAGATGATCCTCGAAACTGAAATCTACAATCTGGAATCTTCACTACCGGCTACCACCTACCACCTACCACCTAGACCAAAACCGGCATCAAGGCCAGCTCCGTGTCGGCGTTCCGGCGGTTCGTCGACCGGCTGGTTGCCTACGATACGGCCGTCGCGAAACGCGACGATCCGCGTCGCGTACTCCGCGATGTCGTGCTCGTGCGTAATCAAAAGTACGGTGATGCCCTGTTCAGCGTTCAGGCGCTGAAAGATGCCCATGACTTCGACGCTGGTGCGCGAGTCGAGATTGCCGGTCGGCTCGTCGGCGAGAATCAGCGACGGCTGATTGATGAGCGCCCGCGCAATGGCGACGCGCTGCTGCTGACCGCCTGAGAGCTGGTTCGGATGATGATGCGCGCGTTCGCTGAAGGCCGACCGCCTTCAACGCGGCTTTCGCGCGGGCGTGCCGTTCGGACGCCTTCATCCCCTTGTCGGTGTAGAGCAGCGGCAGCTCGACGTTGTCCAGCGCCGATGTTCGTGCCAGCAGGTTGAATCCCTGGAACACGAACCCGATCTTGCGATTGCGCACTTCCGCCAGCTCGTTGCGGCTCAGCTTGGCGACGTCGCGCCCGTCCAGAAAATATTGACCGCTCGTCGGATGATCGAGGCATCCGAGAATGTGCATCAGCGTCGACTTGCCCGAGCCTGAGGGCCCCGTCGCGGCCACGAACTCGCCGGGCTCGATGTCGAGCGACACGCCGCGAAGGGCGTGCACCTTCACTTCGCCGACCGAATAGGTCTTGACGAGATCGCGAACCGAGATGACCGGCATCACTGGCCTCGTCCACCGCCTCGGCCGCCACCGCCGCCGCCGCCGCGGTCGAACCCGCGTCCGCCGCCAAGTCCGGGGAAGGCGGCCCCGCCTGGAGGCGTCGGTGCCTGGCGTACTGCGCCGGTGATGACGTTTGTCACGACCTCCGTGCCATCTTTCAGATCTCCGTCGAGCGCCTGAATCAGCTCGGTCTGCTGGCCGTCTGTGATGCCCAGGCGCAGTCGCACGCGCTGCAGCTTGTTGTCGACATTCAACCAGGCCTGGCCGAACGATTCCTGAGGGGCCAGCGGTCCAAACAGGGCGTCGAAGGTGGTGGCGCCGCCCTGGGCAGGAGGCGCTGCCGGTCGTGTGGCCTGCGCTCGACCTTGTGCGCCAGGTCCCTGGCCCCTGCCGCCGCGTTCGGGCGCTGCCGCCGTCGTTCCGTCTGCGGGCGGAGTGAAGCCGCGCGCGCGCATGCGTTCCATGAAACGCTCGCGCTCTTCGGGCGTCATGTTCGCCATCCGTTCCGAGAAATTGCCCCGGCCGCCCCGGCGCCCACCGCCGGCTCCGTCGCCGCGTCCCGCCTGCGGCGCCGAACCTTCGCCCTGCGACGCCGTTTCCGGCGGCGCACTTTCGCGTGCTTGTCCGGCTTGCGCCGATCGCCGCGGCTGCTGCGTGGCAGGCGCCTGCTGACTGGCCCCCGTCTGCTGTGACGCAACGGCCGCAGGGGCCGGTTGGGCGTTGCGCGTGTCCGGACCCGCGCCGGCGCCACGTCCCCGCCCGCCGCCCACGCCCCCCGGCGGGGGAGTCTGCCCGAGCGCGGTGAAGATCTCGGCCGTCGGCCGGAACCGCAGCGCCGTGTTCGGCACGCGCATCACGTCAGTGCGCCGCGCGATCTCGATGTTGACGTTCGCCGTCATTCCGGGCTTGAGCTTCAATTCCGGGATTCGGCACGTCGATAACGGTCTGATAGGTCACGACGTTCTGCACCGTCGTGGGCTGCAGGCGAACCTGCGTCACGCTGCCGATGAATTCCTCGGTCGGAAATGCGTCGACGCGGAACCGCACGAGCTGTCCCGGGCGAATGCGGCCCACGTCGGACTCGTCGAGGCTGGCCAGCACCTGCATCTTCGTCAGGTCCGCCGCGAGCACGAACAGCGTCGGCGCCGACATGCTCGCCGCAACCGTCTGGCCGACATCGACGTTTCGCGAGATCACGAGCCCGTCGATTGGAGACTCGATGACGGTGTGCGCCAGGTTGACCTCGTTCTGCCTGAGCGATGCCTGCGACTGCGTGACCCCGGCCTGTTGTGATCGAAGCTGTGCTTCGGCAGAGCGCACCGCGACTTCGGCCGCCTCGAGCTCGGTCTGCGCGATCAGTTTCTTTTCCGACAGTTCCCTCGCGCGCACCAGTTTCGTTCGCGCGTCGTCGAGGGAGACGCGCAGCCGCTCGAGGTCGGCTTCGGCGCGAATCAGGTTTGCCCGCGCCTGTTCGATCTGCGATTGAATGAGCGACGGGATCCAGGCGCGCCAGCACCTGCCCCTTGCGGACGAGCGAATTGAAATCCGCGTTCAGCTCCTGAATGTTTCCCGACACCTGCGTGCCGACCTGCACCGTCGTGACGGCCTGAAGCGCGCCCGTCGCGCCGACTGTCTCGGCGAGATCGCCGCGCGTGATCCGCGCGGTCGTGATCGTTGGCGGCGACGGGCTTCTGTGTGTAACGGTAGTAGCCGTACCCGCCGGCTCCGATGAGTGCGACGGCGACGACGACGAGCAGTGTTTTTCGCATCTGTATATATGACGTTGGGCGCGCTAAGGTTGTTTAGCGCGCCCATGTGAAACTTCTGTGACAGGCAGGTTTAGTGGGCCGCGGCCTCATGGTGCGGGTGCTTCTTCCACAGTCCCTTCCACCCCTCTTCGAAGAGCGTGTAGACCGTCGGCACGAACACCAGCGTGATGAACGTAGAGGTCAGAAGCCCGCCGATGACGACGCGCGCCAGCGGAACCTGCAGCTCGCTGCCTTCGCCGATCCCCAGCGCCATTGGGCACGAGGCCAAGCATCGTGGCCAGCGACGTCATCAGAATCGGCCGCAGGCGCGTGCGCCCGGCCACTTCGACCGCTTCGCGCAGCTCCATGCCGTCGCGCCGACGGAGGATGTTCGTGTAGTCCACGAGCAGGATCGCGTTGCTGACGACGATGCCGCCCAGCATGATGACGCCGAGATATGCCTGCAGGTTGAAGGACGTGTTGGTGAGATAGAGCGCCAGCACGACGCCGATTGCTGCCGTCGGCACCGAGAACATGATGATGAACGGATCGCGCAGCGACTGGTACTGCGAGGCCATGACGGCGTAGACGAGGATGAGCGCCAGGATCAGCACGAGCCGGAGCTCGTTGAACGTCTTTTCCTGTTGTTCCACCTCCGCGCCAAACCCGATCGAGAAGCCCTGAGGACGGTTGATTTCGGGCAGGCGCGCCGTGACGGCCTTCACCGCTTCGCTGAGCGGAATCTCAGGCTCGGCGCTGACCATCACCATGCGCTCCTGATTTTTCCGTTCGATCTGGCTCGGCCCGAGCTGCGACTGAATGACCATGACGTTTCTCACCGGCAGCGCCACGCCGCTGGCGGTGTGTGACCATCACGTCGTTGACGTCCGACACCTGCTCGCGATCTTCCTGCTTCAGGCGGACGATGATCGGATACTCGTAGCCGCCCTGGCGGAACTGCGCGGCGGTCGTGCCCGCGACGTTCGTGCGGATCGTGTTGGCGACCTGCGTCGTGTTCAGGCCGAACAGCGCCGCTTTGGGACGATCGATCTGCACGGCGAGCTCGGGACGCGCTTCGTCACGGGCGAGGCGCGGATCGGCGATGCCCGGCGTCGTCTGGAGCAGGTCCTGAACTTCCAGCGCGAGTTTACGGCCGGCTTCGAGATCTTCGCCGCGGATTTCGATGCCCATGCGGCTGTCGTTCCCCTGGCCGCCCGACATCAAGCGGTTGAGCTGGTTGTTGCCGCCGCTCGCGTTGGCGCGGACGATGACCCCGGGTATGCCGGACAGCTGGCGCCGCAGCTCGAACGCAATCTGATCGCTCGAACGCTCGCGCTGATCCTTCGGCACGAGGAACAACTGGATGAAACCTCGGCTCGTGCCGCCGCCGCCGAACCGCCGCCGCCACCGCCGCCGCCGCCCGCACCGGCGCTCGCGATAAGGGTTTCCGCTTCGGGTACCAGCTGCTGAGTCATCTGCTCGAGGCGGCTCATGATCGCGTCGGTGCGCTCGATGCGAGTCCCGGCGGCGAGCTCAGCCGACACTTGCACCACGCCTTCGTCGGTTTGTGGGGCGAGCTCCGTATTCAACAGCGGGAACATCAGCACGGCCGCGACGACCGACGCGGCGCCAATCCCCAGCACGATCGGACGATGCACTAGCGCTTTGTGCAGGAACCGCCGATACGCGTCGTCCATTCCCTCGAGAAGGTTCTCGCTCCATGTGAACAGGCGCCCGCCGATTCCGGTGCGCTGCTCGACTGGCGGAGGCAGCCTGAGCAGATGCGCGCACAGCACCGGCACGAGCGTGACGGCAACGAGCAGTGACATGAGCAGCGAGAAGATGACGACCACGGACAGCTGCTTGAACAGGATGCTCGAAATACCCGTCAGGAAGAGGAGCGGCACGAACACGGCGATGTGCGTCAGGATCGACGCCACGATGGCGCCCCAGACTTCCTCGCTGCCTTCGATCGACGCCGTCACCCGATCCTTCCCGTGCTCCATGTGCCGGTACGCGTTCTCGAGCACGACGATGGCTGCGTCGACCACCATGCCTATCCCGAGCGCGAGGCCGCCGAAGGTCATGATGTTCAGCGTGTAGCCGGCGAAGTAGAGCAGGGCGAACGTGCCGACCACTGAGATCGGAATCGACGTGCAGACGATGAGCGTCGAGCGGAAGCTCCGGAGGAACAGGAAGATGATCAGCGTCACGAGGCCTGCCCCGATCATCGCGTGTTCCTGCACAGAGTGGATCGAGCGGCTGATGTACACCGAACTGTCGTCGAGGACGTTCAGCTTGATGTTGGGCATCTCGGCGTTGATGCGCTCGATTTCGGCCCTGATGCCATCGGCGACCTGCACCGTATTCGTGCCCGATTGTTTCTGCACCGAGAGACGCACGCCGGGCCGTCCGTTGATACGAAGGAGCGACCGCACGTCTTCGGTCGTGTCGACGACTTCCGCGACGTCACGGACGTAAATCGGCACGCCGCCGCGGGTCATCAGCACGAGGTTGCGGATTTCGTCGAGGCTCTGGAACTGGGCCTGGCTGCGCAGCAGATAGGTCCGCTCTCCCTGGTTCACTTCGCCCAACGGGGTGTTCGTGTTCTCCGAGCGGAGCAGCGCGGAAATACGGTCGACGGGCAGGTCGAGCGCCGCGATTTTCTCCTTCGAAAGCTGCACGTGAATCTGGCGGCGCAGCCCGCCCTGTGTCGTCACCGCCGCGACGCCTTCAGCCCGCTCGAGCCGCGGCCCGATCTGGTTCTCGGCCATCTCGCGCAGCGTCACGCGGTCGTAGTTGCCCTCGATGCCGAGGCTCATGATCGGCATCGCGTTCGAGTCCTGCCGGAAAATCTGCATCGGCTCGGCGTCGATCGGCATGCGCCCGCGCACACGATCGAGCCGCATGCGCATGTCGTCCATCGCTTCGTTGAGATCTGTGCCCCACGCGAACGAGAGCGAGACGCGGCTGACGCCCTCGGACGATTGGGAGTTCAGCTGGTCGAGGCCGGCGACGGCGCTGACGGTCTGCTCGATGGGCCGTGTAATGAGCTGCTCGATCTCCTGCGGGCCTACACCCGGATACCGCACGAAGACGCTGACCGTCGGATAGGTCACGTCCGGCAACAGGTCGACGGGAAGGCGGGTGACTGAGATACCGCCCAGGAGGATGATGATCGCGCTGATCATGAACATCGTCACGGGCCGTGCAATTGCGATTCTCGGGATACTCATGTCTGCTCCGTCTACCGTTAGCCGTTCACCGTGTGCAGTTCGCCGTGTACGGTCTGCCTGCTGACTACCTACCACCTACCACCTACCACCTATTTTCCGGGCGTCTGCGCCTGGTTCGCATTCACACCGGGTGCGGCAGCCGCGCCGCCGCCGCGCCGGCCGCGACCGGCGCCCGCAGCGCGGTTTCCGCCGCGCTGGCCGGCCATCACGATGCGATCCCCCGGCCGCAGCGCGGCCGCGCCCGTCGTGATAATGCGCTGGCCTTCTTTCACGCCGCTCGTGATTTCGGTGAAGTCCTGCTGCTCGATGCCGATGGTCACCGGGTTGAAGGCCGGAGAGTCGCCCTCGTCAGCTGGCAGCCACAGGCCGATTTTGCCTTGCAGGTCGACGACGGCGAGTCGTCGGAACGACCAGTGCGCCGTCGTGCTTTTCGACCGTGAATCGTGCGCGCGCGTACATGCCCGGCTTCAGCCGGTAGCTCGAATTGGGAATCTCGATCTCCACCTGCGCCGTGCGCGTGGCGGGATCGAGAATGGGTGCGAGGCGTGCGACGCGGCCGTTGAAATTCTCGCCGGGGTACGCGTCGACTTCGACCTCGACCGAAGTGCCCTCGTGAATCCGGCGCAGATCCTTCTCGACGACGTTGATCACGAGTCGCACCGTGCGGATGTCGACCACCGAGATGAACGAGGTGTTCACGCCGACGCTCGCGCCAGGATCGAGCGTGCGCTTGCCGATGAACCCATCCACCGGCGCGCTGATGACCGTATTCGAGAGATTGATCTTGAGCTCGTCGAGGCGCGACTTCGTTTGCTCGAGCTGCGCCATCGAGAGCTCCAGCTGCGCCTGCGCGGCCTGGTAGCGAGCATCGGTATCGTCGAACGTCTGGCGAGGCAGCAGGTCGCGCTCGAAGAGGCTCTTCGACCGTTCCATGTTGTTCTGTGCGAGCTTCAAGTCTGCCTGACGCTGGCGGATAGTCGCCTGCGACACGGCGTAGGTCGCCTCCGCCTGCTTGATCTGCTCGACGATTTCGCGATCTTCGATCTTCGCAATGGCCTGGCCTCGGCGGACTGGATCGCCCAGCTTGACGTACACCGCGTCGAGGCGGCCCTGGCCGCGGGGTACCGCGTCGACGGTCGCGGCGCCAACGAGGTTGCCGACGACCACGATCGTGTCGATCATGTCCTTGCGCGTCACGGGCGCCAGCTCAACGGTCATCGGCGGCCGTGGGCCGCGAGACATGCCGCCGCCTCCGCCAAAGCCGCCGCCACCCATTCCGCCGCCGCCACCGCCGCCGCCTTGCTGACGCCGCTCGCGTGCGATGTCCTGCGCGCTGGGTTGGCCGGCCGCGCTGGCCGAGCGGTCTCCCAGGAAGTAATACGCCGCAGCTCCGCCTACGACGACGAGCAGTGCCAGGATGAGTCCGTATTTACGCATATGAATCCGGGTTACCCCGCCTAGCGCGCGCCTGCCTGCTGCACGCGGTCGAACTCGACAAGAGCCTTCCGATAGTTGAGCAGCGCGCGCAGTTCGGCGTTCTGCGCTTCGCGCAGGTCGCGCTGCATCTGCACGACCTGATAGTTGTTCGACATGCCGACATCGAACCGGCTCATCTCCGCGTCGAGCCGGCGCTGCGAGAGATCCCGCGCCACGCGCGCAGCGGCGTGCGATTCCATACTGTTGGTCACCTGCAGCGCCGCGTTGGTCACTTCGGTCGCCACGGTGAGCTCGGTGGCGCGAATCTGCGCCTGGTTTTGTTGAATGAGCAGGCGCGTGCGCGCGGCCTGCGCTTCGGCCGGGTTGCCGCCGATCGGGTAGTTCACGGCAATCGCAAACTGCCAGTTCGGATAATCGCGATCGAACAGCGTCCGCAATGCATTGTTGTAGCCGCCATCGACGAGAACGCCCGTCCGCTGCTGGTCGAGTCCCGAACCGGCGAGGTTCCACTGGACGCCGCCGAGACCCGCTGCGCCGTATGTGACGAGCGCGTCGACGTCGGGCAGCGACTGGTCGCGCTGGCTTTTCAACAACACGTTGTTCGACTCGAACGCGTTTCGCGCGATGTGCAGGTCGGTGCGCTGTTGAAGAGCCGACCGGACGGCCGCTTCGACGTCGATCGTCGCCGTCTGGAAGTCGGGCCGATCGGTGGGGTCGATGCGCTGCGACCACAGCGGATCGTTCGTGCCGCTCACGATCAACCGCTTGAGCGAAAGTTCTGCCGTGCGCATCGTGGCTGTCGCGGTCGTCAGCATCTGCAGGCGCGTCGCCTCTTCCGCTTCGGCCTGCACGACGTCCATCGGCGCCATCGTGCCGACTTCGACGCGAATCTTGTTGTCCGACAGCAGCTTCGAGGCGAGCGCGAGCGACTGGCGCGCGACGTCGACGGCCTGAATCGTGAAGGCGTAGTCCCAATAGGACGCGCGGACCGCCGCCAGCGTGTTGGTGGTGCGCGCCTTCAGATTGAGCTCTGCGGTGCCGCGGTTGATGACGGCCGTCTGGATCTGCTGGCGCGTCTGATCGATGCGGAACCCGCGCAGCAGCGGCTGTGTATAGCTGAAGAGGTACGAGCTGTTGTACTGCGGATCGAATCGGGCCAGCTGGTCTGTCGGGGAGACGACCTTGTTGTTGTTGAACGAGAGCACGTAATTGCCGCCGAACCATTGCACGTTCTGCGTGAGGCCCCCGTTGTAGGTCATCGTCGAGACGTTCGGGCTTCCGGGATTCAACAGGTTGGTCGGCGGCCGGACGTTGTCGCGCCGACCCAGATTCGACGTGAGACTTGGGTTGTAGTTGGCGCGCAGCGAGGCCAGCGTGAAGTCGAAGGTCTGCGGGTTCAGCCGCTCGACCGCTATTTCGAGATTGTTGTCGACCGCCCGGCGAATCGCGTCTTCGAGCGTCAGCGGGACGGAAGGACCGGACGTCGCGTCCTGTGGGCTCTGTGGGCTCTGAAGGCGCGAGGCTTCGAGTCCTGCTGTATATCGTTCGACCGCCTGCTTGATGAGATCTTCGGTCCGCTTCGCATCAGACCCTGCCGTCTGCGCGGAGGCCGCGCCAGACACGAACATCACGAACGCCGCCGCCGCGACAAGCTTTCTTCCTAACATCTCGAACTCCATTGAAGTGATCTACTCCTGAGGTTACTTTTTTTGATTTTGTTCGGCTTGGTGCCGTCTCGCGATGGCATCGAGCCCCTTGCGCTGCTCCGGTGTGAGCAGGCTGTGGATGCGCACGCCCATCATCGTTCGTTCCTTCGCGATGGAGTAGCGTGCCATCTCGAGCCGCTCGGCCGCCTTCAACAGCTCACGCTGGTTCGCTGAAGGCCGTTCCATCAGCGCGCGGAAGTCGCTCTGTGCGCGGTCGAGGTCTTCCTTATCGGCGGTCATCCGGGCCCGGCTGGCCTGGATGATCTGGTCGAGCTCCGCGGACTGCTCGGCGGTCAGCTTGAGCTCCTGCATGTATCTCGGCGTCTTCCACCAGTCCGGTGGCCGGCGCGTGGGAGGGTGCGCTCCGGGCGCGATACCCTGCTGTTGCTGCGAGCTTCGGGCCTCGAGCCGAGCGGACAGGCCGCCAGGCGCGGCAAGAGCGCCGCATAGGAGCGCCAACATCAGAATCGTGTGCATTGGAATGACCTCAACCGACTACTAACTCCAAATACGACGGCGGTATACGGGGTGTTTACCGGCGCGCCGGTTCGCGGCTCCGCCCGGCAGGCCTCGCCCGGGTTACGGCACAGCAGGCCCGCAGAGCTCCGCCAATCGATTGACGGTCGTACCGACGAGATTATCTGGAGTCGAAGCCCCGGCGGTCAGGCCAACCGACAGATGTGGTCCGCCGGGCAGCCAGCCAACGGCCCGCACCTCGCCTTTGCCCCCCGCCGGCCTATGGCGAATGGTTTCTGCGGACTCGAGACACTCCGGGTCGGCAATGTGAAACGTGGGCACCTTTTCCGCGCAGATGCGCGCCAGATTGCACGTGTTGCTGCTGTTGTAGCCCCCGATGACGATCATCAGATCAACCGGAGTCTCCTTCAGCAGTACGACGACCGCGTCCTGACGATCCTGAGTCGCGCTGCAAATCGTGTCGAACGCCCGGAACCGCGACTGAAGCTCGTCGGCGCCATGGCGATCGGAGACGGCCTGACGAAACAGTTCCTGCACTTCGAGCGACTCGGACATCAGCATCGTGGTCTGGTTGGCCAGCCCGATGTGCCCGAGATCGCGGTCCGGATCGAATCCCGGCGACACGGCATCGCGGAAACGTGCCAGAAATCGATCGCGATCGCCGCCACGCCGGATGTAGTCGCATACCTCGCGGGTCTCGTCGAGGTTCAGGACGACAAGAAAGCGGCCTTCGGGGAAGGTGAGCGCCTGGGACGCGGTCGCCTGGGTTTCTTCGTGCCACACCTTGCCATGAATGATCGACGTGAACCCGTCCTGGGCGTAGCGCTTGACGTTCTTCCAGACGTTCAGCACCGAACCGCACGTTGTATCGACCATCACGCAGCCTATCTCGGCGAAACGCTGCATCTCGGCGGTCGTGACGCCGAACGCCGGCAGGACGATTACGTCGTCGGGACCCAGCGGCTCGCCGCCGTCCTGCGGGTCGTTGAGAAACTGGACGCCCTTGCGGCGAAGCCGATCGTTGACGTGCGGGTTGTGAATAATCTCGCCGGTCAGAAATACGCGGCGGTCGGGAAACCGTTCGCGGGTCTGATAGGCATAGTCGACAGCGCGTTCGACGCCGTAGCAGAACCCGAACTCGCGCGCGAGATGGACCGTCAGGCGGCCGGACCGGTACTGAAAATTGTCGGCCTTGATCTGTTGAACGAGGTCGCTGTAGTAGTTCTGATTCAGCTCGGCCGCGACCGCTGCTTTCAGGTCGAGGCCCTTTCGGAAGACGAGCGAGGAGGTCATAACTTTGCCGCGGGGACCCCTCGGGCCGCTCGACGCTCGCAGCTCATTCCCGAACGTAGCTGATTTCGCGGATTTCGAGCGGGGTTGTCATCACGTCGATTGCGTCGAGGTCGGGGCGCATCTCGCGCGCGCGCGATCCGATGAGCGCCTCGTCGATCTCGATGAAGAAGCGATCGTCTGCGTCGGCCTGCAGCGCAATCGACGCATTCGAGCGCTCGAGAGCCTGGTCGATCGTGCGGGCATGGTTGCTGCGATCCATCGCGAACCCGAGGAACACGCCGGCCGCGAGGCCCGCGGCGGCGGCGCCCGCTACCCAGCGCCGTGCAGGGCCGAGCATACGATGGACCGCGGGATGCGATGGCGCATGAGGATGCGGGAACGCGACGACCTCGGCCGGATGATCGTGGCGCTCGATACGCCGCATGATGCGATCGCGCTGGTCGTGGAGGCGCTCGGCGCTGAACGCCGCGTCGGCTTCGTGGACCGCTGCCTCCTGTATCTGCTGCAGCGAGCGGACGAGCTCGTCGAAGCGGGTCTTGCACTGCCGGCAGGTCGCGAGGTGGCGATTGTCGCCGGCCAGCACGTAGGTTTCCATCAGCTGGTCATCGCTCAAATGTGCAGTCACATGCGTGTCCCCGAAATTAACGATGCGGTTGTCAAATCGCATGGCGCTGTCCTTCCATGGCCGTGCGCAGTTTGCGGATGGCACGGAACAGATGCACCCTGACCGTCGATTCGTTCAGACCGGTCATCTCGGCGACGTCGCGCGTCGAATGATCGGAATAGTGGCAGAGCATGAAGACAAGGCGCTGTCGGTCCGGCAGCTTCTGCACAGCGGCAACCAGCTGCTCGCGCCACTCGCGCGCCATGAGCTGCGCTTCCGGCGATCGATCGCTCGGCCGCGTGGCGCGCTCGATGGTGTCCTGATCGCGGCGGCCCGCGTCGGCCACCGGAAGCATCCAACGCGCCCTGCGCGTGCGCGCCTTCTGGCGATCGAGGCACCCGTTAATCAGAATCCGCGTCAGCCACACCTCGAACGAGAGGTTCCGCTGGAATGACTTGATGTGCGTGTACGCCTTGACGAAGGCATCCTGCACGGCCTCATCGGCATCGGCCACGTCGCGCAGGTAGTGCCACGCGATGCGCGTGGCGCGCCGCTGCTGGCGCGAGACGATTTGCGCGAACACGTCGCGCGCTCCATGATCGTTGCCGGCGGCGAGCAGATCCTGCACCTGGCCGGCGATGGTGGATTCGACATCGATCGGCCGGGACGATACCTGGGCGGCGAGAGAATTGTCGCCGCCAGCTCCGTCGACCGGAGCGGGAAGAGCGGAGCCGCCAGCTGCCATCTGATCGTGCCTACTCATGGATACGACTATGCGGGCCTTTCATTTACAGACGGTTAGAGGGATTCGGCCGGGAAAACGACGCATTAGATGATAGCATCACACCTCGTGGGATTTGAACCCGTCATTGGGCTCGAAATACACGCCCGGCTCCTTACAAATACCAAGATTTTCTGCGGCTGCAGCACGCGTTTCGGGCATGCCCCGAATACCAGCGTCTGCCCGGTGTGCCTGGGATTTCCGGGGGCGTTGCCGGTTTTGAACCGGCGGGCCGTCGACTTTGCCGCCAAGGCGGCCCTGGCGCTCAACTGCACCGTCCACGAGCAGTCGATCTTCGCCCGCAAGAACTATTTCTACCCGGACCTGCCGAAGGGATATCAGATCTCTCAATACGAGCTGCCGCTGGCCACCTCCGGCGCCCTCGAATTCATCGCGGGCGGCGCCGCGAAACGGGTGCGCATCACCCGCGTGCACATGGAAGAAGACGCCGGCAAGTCGCTCCACGAGGGGTTTCCCGATTCGGAGCGGAAGACCTACCTCGACTTCAATCGCAGCGGCACGCCGCTCATCGAGATCGTCACCGAGCCCGACCTTCGTTCGGCGGGAGACGCGGCCGACGCCTTCCGGAAGCTGCGCGAGATACTGATCGCGCTCGGCGTGAACGACGGCAACATGGAGGAGGGCAGCCTGCGCTGCGACGCCAACGTGTCGGTGCGAGCGGCGGGGACGACGACCCTCGGCACGAAAACGGAAGTCAAGAACATCAACTCGTTTCGCTACCTCGAGAAGGCGCTCGAATACGAGATCGCCCGGCAGGTGGCGGTCGTCGAGCGGGGCGGAACCGTCGTGCAGGAAACGCGCCTGTGGGATGCGTCCGCGCGCGAGACTTTTTCGATGCGCAGCAAAGAGGACGCGCACGACTATCGCTACTTCCCGGATCCGGATCTGCCGCCCGTTCGCCTCGCGCGCGATCGCATCGAGCGGATCCGCGAATCAATCGTCGAGTTGCCCGAGGCGCGGCGCCGGCGCGTCATGATCGAGTACGCGCTGTCCGAGGCCGAAGTGACCGCGCTCGAAAATACCGAGCTGACGCCCCTGTTCGAAGAGACGGCGAGGGCGTCAGGGCAGCCTCGCGCGGCGTTCAATTGGGTATCGGGCGAGGTGGCGCGTAAACTCAACGAGCTTGGCGAGCGGTTCGATCGTGAGCGGGTGACCGCGGGCGCGCTGGCAGGGTTGATTGCGCTCGTCGAAAAGTCCGTCGTGAGCGCGTCGATTGGAAAGAGCGTGCTCGAAAAAATGTACGACACGGGCCGCAGCGCCGAAGACATCGTCGCGGCCGACGGCCTCGCGCAGATCGGCGACGAGGGCGCCATTCTCTCGAGCGTGCGCGCCGTGATCGACGC
Organism: Vicinamibacterales bacterium; assembly: GCA_963744405.1. Classification (GTDB taxonomy): domain Bacteria; phylum Acidobacteriota; class Vicinamibacteria; order Vicinamibacterales; family JAMQPK01; genus JAMQPK01. Next base: position 163,031 of record CAVUTO010000012.1, on the reverse strand, counting down.
CAATCAGGACGCCGTCGCGCAGATCCGCAGCGGCAAAACGGGGACGTTCGGGTTTCTCGTGGGCCAGGTCATGAAAGCGACCGGCGGCAAGGCGAACCCCAGACTGGTGAACGAGCTCCTGCGCAGAGAGTTGAACATTTGATCGAGACGCATCATCCCAGGCAGACGAGATGATTTTTCGTTGACACTGAGCCGTGCGATTCGTAGACTGGATTTACTCCTCAATGACACATTCGAAGGCGAGGCCCGGGTCCAACCTCACCGATTTCTATCGGGAGGAGTTCCTCAAACATCGGCGCTGTCTGGAGCAACAGCGCGAGTATTACTCAGACAGCGCCATCACATCGGTCGAAGCCGCCCTCACCCGCATCATTTCCCAGCTCGAACATCTCTCAGCCAAAGAAGACGCCGACCAGGTCGTAAGTCGCCTGCTCCGGAAATTCAACGTCGTCACGGGACTGTCGGGCTGGACCGATCCGACGAACGTTCACTGAGACCTCGCTTCTGTCGCATTTTCGCCATCACTTTCTGACAATTGCTCGCGGCGCCATCGAAGCCGCGTCCCCACACCATCTCATCGAACGCGCGCTTCGCGATCCGGCGATCGACTCACGCTTGCAGGACAGGAACCTTCGGGTGATTGCGGTCGGCAAAGCGGCGCCGTTCATGGCCGAGACGTTCGCGCAGATTGCCGGAGATCGGATTCGCGATGGCATTGTCATCGGCACGCACCTGCCGATTACGCTGCCTCCAAAGCTGGAGTGGATGCAATCGAGTCATCCACTGCCGGATGCTCGCAGCGTTGCCGCGGGGCGGCGTGCACTCGAGGTGGCTCAACGCACGGACAGCGCCGACACGCTGGTCGTGCTCCTCTCCGGCGGTGCGTCGGCGCTGATGGCGGTGCCTGCGGGCACGCTGACGCTCGAGGACAAGCGAACCGCGGTAAACGCGCTTCTCAAGGGGGGCGCCGACATCACGGCGCTGAATACGATTCGCAAACATCTGTCAGCCGTGAAAGGCGGACGGCTTGCGGCAGCGGCATCAGGGCCAACAGTCTGCCTCGCAATCTCCGACGTCGTCGGAGACGATCTCAGCGTGATCGGCTCCGGCCCGACCGTGCCCGATCCGTCTACCTATCGCGACGCGTGGAACTACATCGATCGCTTCGGTGTGGAGGAGCTGATTACGCAGGCTGCCAGAGATTACCTGCGTGGCGGACTCGAGGGAGCGATTGCGGAGACCCCGAAGGCCGGCGATCCGCGCCTGGAGCGATCCGTTACGCGTGTCATCGGTGGCCGTTTCAACGCGATGAACGGCGCGGCCGAGACGGCGCGCGGGCTGGGCTACGAAGTTGTCTCGAGCGATGAGCCAATTGTCGGCGACGCGCGGACGATGGGGCCGGTTGTGCTCGACAAGGCCCGTGCGCTTGCTGCCGGCAGAACGCGGCCCGTTGCCGTCATCGCCAGCGGCGAAACGACGGTCAAAGTCGTCGGCAGGGGAAAGGGGGGCCGCAATCAGGAGATAGCGCTGTCGGTCGCAGAGGCCCTGTCGCAGGAGCCGTCGGAAATTGCGCTCGGCAGCGTCGGCACCGACGGCATCGACGGTCCAACGGATGCGGCTGGAGCGTATTCGGATACGACGACAATCCAGCGGGCCCGACGGCATTCGATGGATGCCGCGGCCTACCTTTCCGACAACAACGCTTACGCGTTCTTCCAGAAGATCGACGATCTCATCATCACGGGACCCTCAACAACGAACGTCGGCGATCTGCAAATCATCCTTTTCAACTAACACTACGGTTCAAGGTTCTCGGTTCTGGGTGCTGGGGCTCCGGTTCGGGGTTCCTGGTTCCCCGACCCCGAACCCCCGAACCCAGAACGAAGAACCGGAACCCAGAACCTCAGAACCCAGAACATAGAACCGGATATATTCAGATTGATGCTTTCCAGAGAACAGATATTGAAGCTGATGCGTGAGAAAGTGACGCATCCGGCCACTCCTCGCGAGCTGATCAAGGCGCTCAAAATCCAGCAGGAAGAAAGGGCGACATTTCGCCGGCTCTTGAAGTCGCTCGTCGCGACCGGCGAGGTCGTGCAGACCAAGGGCGGCCGCGTCGGGTTGCCCGACAAGATGGACCTCGTTGTCGGGCGCATGCAGATGAATGCTGCGGGCTTCGGCTTCGTCATCCCCGATAAGGCCGGTGGCGATGCGCCGGACGTGTACGTGTCGGCTGCGAACATCAAGGAGGCGATGCACGGCGATCGCGTGCTCGCGCGCATCGAGCGCAGAACCGTCGAGAACAGGCTCGAGGGGCGAATCATTCGCATTCTCGAGCGCGGCAATTCGACTCTCGTGGGCCGCTTCGATGTCGACGACTCGGGCCTGGGCTTCGTCCAGCCGTTCGACCGGCGCATCGTGACGGATGTGCACGTGCCGTCCGGGCAGTGGGGCGAGGCGGAGCCAGGCGAGATGGTCGTGGTGGAAATCACGACCTGGCCGACCGCGGCCCGTGGCCCCGTTGGGAAGGTCATCGAAGTGCTCGGTGACGTCAACGAGCAAGGTGTCGACACCGAGATCATCATTCGCAAGTACGGCATCCCCGACGTCCACGGCGACGCGGCGATTGAGGAAGCGCTCAACTTCGGACCGGTGGGCGAAAAGGACATCGCCGGCCGCACCGACTTTCGCCAGACCGTTACGGTGACAATCGACGGCGAACATGCGCGCGACTTCGACGACGCGATCAGCATCGAGAAGCTGCCAAACGGACATTACTGGCTCGGCGTGCACATCGCCGACGTCGCCTACTACGTGACAGAAGGCACCGCGCTCGATCAGGAGGGATACGAGCGCGCGACGTCCGTGTACTTCCCCGAGCGCGCGGTCCACATGTTTCCGTCCGAGCTGGCGACCGGCATCTGCAGCCTCAATCCGCGCGTCGATCGGTTGGTGCAGACGTGCCTGATGGAGGTCGATCCCAACGGCTCGGTCGTTCGGTACGAGTTTCACGATGGGGTTATCAACACCGCGGCGCGAATGACCTACACCGACGTGAACGCGATTCTGACGACCAAGCCGCCGGAGTTGATGCAGAAATACCGCGACCTGGTGCCGAAATTCGAGGCAATGGAGCAGTTGTTTCACGTGCTGAACGGCCGCCGCAAGCGCCGCGGCTCGATCGACTTCGATCTGCCCGAGGCAGAGGTGATCATCGACGACGCCGGCAAGGTGGAATCCATCGTCGAGGCGCAGCGGAACATCGCGCACAAGTTGATCGAAGAGTTCATGCTCCTTGCCAACGAGACCGTCGCGACCTACGTCGAAGGGCGCGGCATGCCGTGCGTGTTTCGCATCCATGAGCAGCCCGACGTGCTGAAGGTGGAAGAGTTCGAGGAGTTCATCTCGGGGTTCGGCCATTCGCTGGCGGCGCCGCCGGGCGCGGTCAGGCCGCGCAACTTTCAGCGGTTGCTCGAGAAGCTGCGCGGCAGGCCCGAGGAACGGCCCATTGCCTTTCTGATGTTGAGAACGATGCAGAAAGCGCGGTACGCGGAACGCAACCTCGGCCACTTCGGCCTCGCAGCCGATTCATACACGCACTTCACGTCGCCCATTCGCCGCTATCCCGACCTGATCGTGCATCGGATGCTTCGCGAACTGCGACAGAAGGGCATCGACATGGAGCGCGTCGAAGAGCTCGAGGCCGATCTGCCGGAAATGGCGCGTCACTGCTCAGACATGGAGCGGCGTGCGGACGATGCCGAGCGCGAGCTGGTGCAGTGGAAGAAAGTGCGGTTCATGGCCGACAAGGTCGGCGACGAGTTCGAAGGCTACATCACCGGCGTGGCCGCGTTCGGGTTGTTCGTGCAGTTGACCGAGCACTACGTCGAAGGACTCGTGCACGTGTCGAGCATGGCCGACGATTATTACCGCTTTCTCGAGAAGACCCATTCGCTGCGTGGAGAGAACACGCACAAGGTGTATCAGCTTGGCGATCGCGTCGAAGTGCAAGTGGTCCGCGTCGACATGGATCGGCGTCAGATCGATCTTGGGCTGGTAGAAATTCTGGAGACTGTCAGAACCGACGAGCGGCGGCGGGGACCCCGGCACAGCAAGGCGCAGCCCAAACATGAGCAGCGCAGTTCCACGAAACGCCGTAAGCAGCGGCCGGGCCGCCGCGAACGGCAGAAAGGCACACGCGGGCGCCGCTAGGTTTTCTTGATGTTGTTGTCGTCGCCTTCTTTCATCCCGTCCTTGAAGCTGCGAATCGATTTGCCGATGCCCGTGGCGAGCTGAGGCAGTCGGTTCGCGCCGAAAATCAGCACGACGATGAAGAGGATGATAAAGAGCTCAGGCAAGCCAATCCGACCCATGTCTAACTCCTTGTTGCATTTCCAGGGGGTAAGCGACGCCTCTCATTGTACCAGTAAATCCAGGCTGCAGGAGCATCGGAATAGCCCGCGCGGCGAGCGGCCACCGCAGTTTCGCGAGCAGCCGCCGCCGCAGGCCTCGATAGGGCTGGAGGCCGCCCACCAGGTCGACAAAGATATCTCGGATACCCCCGCTCTCTTCGAGAGCCTGCACGAGCAGCGATGAGAAGCCGGGATTGAAAAACAGGCTGCTGAGCCGCGCGGCGCGAGCGAGCTCGGGCTGAATATCGCCAAGCATGGCTTCCCCGTAACGGGAGGCCGCACGCGAGGCCGGAGCTCGTCGCCAGCGCATTGGCTGCCCGCTGACCCGACAGCAGCGCATAGTAGATGCCTTCGCGGGTCAGGGGATCGACCAGCCCGGCCGCGTCTCCAAGCAGCATCCATCCTTCGCCGCCAAGGGAAATCTGCCTTCGAGGCTCGTACCCGATGCTCGGAATCGGCCAGGCGTACGGCGTGAGTTGCGCGCCGTGATGGAGGCCGTGACTGTGGATCCAGGCCGCCGATTGAAGGCGTAAATCGACTGACGTGACATGGTGGGTAGCTGGAGCGCAGATACCGACTGCGAGGTGATCGGGCCGCGGAAACGACCACAGATATCCCGGCTGTTCGCGCGTCGTCTTGACGACGATGTCGGTTGAGGAGGAACCAGAGACGAAGTAGCCCGCGGCCACCGAGAGCTCGCGCGCGTGCAAACGGTCGAGCCAGCTTCTTGCGCACGAGGCTGTTGGCGCCGTCGGCGCCGAGCACGTGGTCGATTTGGTAATCACCGCGATCGGTGCTGACGATCATGTGGGTACGGCGGGCAGCGATATCAACGGCTTTTTCGGGAACCAGGCGCGCGCCCGCGGCGGCTGCGGCATCTGCGAGCGCGCGATCGAACACAGCGCGGCTGACGACGAGGAGCGAGCTACCGGGAGTGACGCCGCGATCGATGAGCGCAACGCGCGCAGCGCACTCCTGGCTTTCGATCGTCGCCGACTTGGCGACGACAGCCGGGAGCGAGCCCACGTCGATGACGTCGCTGACCAGCGCGAGCGCCCGGCCAGTCAACCCGCCGCCGCACGGCTTTTCGCGCGGGTGGCTCGGATCGAAGAGCGTGACCGACGCGCCTGCGCGCGCCAGACAAAACGCCGCCATCGCGCCTGCGGGCCCCGCGCCGATGATCGCGACCTTCATCGCATTTGTAGTGTCCGGCTTGAGCCGGACTCGTTCGTCCGCCTGAAGGCGGACACTACTCCAGGTGACACAACCTGATATAGATTACAGCCTGATGCCGCATCCGTTGTTGATGGCGCTTTTTCGTGATGTCTCTTCGGCCGCGTCCGCTGCGCGCGGTGCGCATGCCTTGGGTGTCGACCGCGCGGACTTGTCGGTTGTCGCCCGCGATCATCAGGACGAGGATCGGATCGGGAATCAAATTGACGCCAGCCCGGGCTCGGAGATCGAGGATTCGCCGGCCGCCTCACTGCTGGGCGAGTTGAGCGGGTACATTTTGGCGGCGATCGCCATCGGCCTCCCCGGTACGGGCGCCGTCGTTGCGGCAGGACCGCTGGCTGCCGAATTGGGCGAAGTTGCAGGCCACGTCGCCGGGCAGGTCGCCGGCGACCTGAAGGCTACGCTGATGAAGGCCGGGATGACCGACGCGGACGCCGAAGAGTGGCGCGCGCAGATTGAGAACGGCCGGGCTATCCTGCTTGGCGTGCACGTCCGCGGCGCACGGGCTGCTGAGATCGAAATCCTGCTGGCGAAAAATGGCGTCGGTCCGGTGGTGCACACGGAGTGGGAAGACTGAGGTGCAAGTCCGGGTATTGAAAACGAAAAGCGAAAAACGAAGAACGAAAACGAAAAAGGATCGGACAGACATGGCAGTCGAGACAGAAGCGGGACGGTTTACCGTCGGGGTGTTTCAGGATATCGCGTGGGCCGAGAAGGGCATCGACGCGCTCCGCAGGCAGGGGCTTGCCATAGAGTCGCTGTCTATTCTGGGTAAGGCTTCGCCGGAGATGGCGGCCTTCATCGAGCGCACGCTCGGCGCCCCTCAATCCGTTGATGTGCGCGATCTCGGCCCGTTGATGGCACGTGGGCCGCTCGTCAACGCGCTGCAGGGCAGCGACCAGGGGCTGAGCAAAGCGGGCATCGCGGGGACGATGCGCCGCGTCGGCTTTCAGCCGCATGACGGCCGTATTTTTCACGTGCTGACGGGCCGAGGCGGCGTGCTGGTCGCCATTCACAGCGAGCCGAGGGCTGCCGACGCCCTGGCAGTACTGCACTCGTACGGCGGCGGAAATGCGGCCATTGGAGCCTGGACAGGACGGGTGTGAACTGACGCCTCTGGTTCCGGGTTCCCGGTTCCGGTTCCCGCTCCCGGACGTGGTTCACGGTTTCTGGTTCGCTTCAGTCAGCGTTCAGCGTTATTTCCAAGACCGCGTAGGTCTGTCGCACGTCGTAAATGGGAACCATGAACCAGGGCCAGGAACCGGAACCCGGGAACGGGAACGTGGAACCCCTTTTGCACCTTGCGCCATGCGGGTTCCGGGCGCAAAATAGGTTCAGGGCCACGTTTACGGCCTACGGCCCATTTCCACGACATGAGTGATCTTCGCGCAGACGCACCGGCTGAAGTTCGATTTCTCTTCCAGGAATCGCGAAAGCGATCCAGTGGGGCCCTGGCGACATCGTTTGCTGTACATGTCGGCCATGTTTGCGCTGGCTTTCTGGGTTGCGCGGAACGCCGATGTCGCTCCGCTCACGCAGGCATTCGACAAGTTGAACGATCAGATCGTATGGCTCGATATGCCCGGGCCCGGGGGTGGCGGTGGTGGTGGCGGTAATCGAGTCGCCGGAACCGGTCAAGCAGGTCGAGCTGAAGGGTAAAGACAAGCTTACCGTGCCGGTGGAGAAGCCGCCGGCGATGGAAGAAAAGCCGCCGGAAGATCCCGTTCAAAACCTGACGATTCCTGCGCAGACGCTCGCATCGGCCGATCTCGCGCAGGCGGGCGCGATGGAGGGAATTCCCACGTCCGAGTCGCTTGGCCTTGGCCGCGGCGGCGGGTCAGGTACAGGGCAGGGCACGGGCATCGGTTCAGGCCGCGGGTCCGGGCTTGGCGAGGGATGGGGCGGCGGCACCGGCGGAGGGGCGTATCGCCCGGGCAATGGCGTAGAAACGCCGCGGCTGCTTCGCGAAGTGAAACCGCAGTACACGGCGCAGGCCATGCGCGCGAAAATTCAGGGCGAAGTGCTGTTGGAATGCATCGTCCAGCCAGACGGTTCGGTGGGCAACATTCGCGTCGTGCGCTCGCTGGATTCCTCATTCGGGCTCGATCAGGAAGCCATCAAGGCCGCACGTCAATGGCGTTTCGCGCCCGGAACCAAACAGGGCCAGCCGGTCCCGGTGCTCGTGACGATCGCGATCGCATTCACCCTGAGGTAGGGCCTGCCGCGCCGAAGCGCGGAGGCAGGTCGCGTAGGGTTCGTAGGTCGCGTGCGCAATAACAAAGGCCCGAGAGGATCGCTCCTCCCGGGCCTTTTCCTTTTTACTTTCTACTTGACTTTCACTTAGATGCGAAGTTAGTACATCCCGCCCATGCCGCCGCCGTGTCCGCCAGGCATCGCCGCTTCCTTCTTTTCTTCAGGAAGCTCGCACACGAGCGCTTCGGTGGTGAGCAGCAGCGATGCGATCGATGATGCGTTCTGCAGCGCCGAGCGTACGACCTTGGTCGGGTCGATGACGCCTGCCGCAATCAGGTCTTCCATCTTGTCGTCCTGCGCGTTGTAGCCGGTCGAGCCGGACGCTTCCTTGACCTTCGCCAGGATAATCGACCCTTCCATGCCGGCGTTGGTCGCGATCCACCGGAGCGGCTCTTCAATCGCGCGGCGGATGATATTGACGCCGATCTGCTGATCGCCGTCGAGCTTCATGCCGTCGAGCGCCTTGCCCGCTCGGATGAGCGCAACGCCGCCGCCGGGCACGATGCCCTCTTCGACGGCCGCTTTGGTTGCGTGCATCGCGTCTTCGACGCGCGCCTTCTTCTCCTTCATCTCGGTCTCGGTGGCCGCACCGACCTTGATGACCGCGACGCCGCCGACGAGCTTCGCCAGCCGCTCCTGCAGCTTCTCGCGATCGTAGTCTGAGGTCGTCTCGTCGATCTGCGTTCGGATCTGCTTGACGCGCCCTTCGATGTCCTTCGAGTTGCCTGCGCCCTCGACGATCGTCGTGTTGTCCTTGTCGATCGTCACTTTCTTGGCCTTGCCGAGGTCCTCGACCTTGATGTTCTCGAGCTTGATGCCGAGGTCTTCAGTGATGGCGCGACCGCCGGACAGCGTCGCGATGTCTTCGAGCATCGCCTTGCGGCGATCGCCGAAGCCCGGCGCCTTGACGGCCGCCGCCTGCAGCGTGCCGCGCAGCTTGTTGACGACGAGTGTCGCGAGCGCTTCGCCCTCGACGTCTTCCGCGATGATCAGGAGCGGGCGGCCCATGCGGGCGACCTGCTCGAGGACCGGCAGCAGGTCCTTCATCGAGCTGATTTTCTTCTCGTGGATCAGGATGACAGGGTTCTCGAGCACCACTTCCATGCGCTCGGGGTCGGTGACGAAGTAGGGCGACAGATAGCCGCGGTCGAACTGCATGCCTTCGACGACGTCGAGCGACGTCTCGAGGGTCTTTGCTTCTTCAACGGTGATGACGCCGTCCTTGCCGACTTTTTCCATCGCGTCGGCAATGAACTTTCCGATTTCGGCGTCGCTGTTGGCCGAGATGGTGCCGACCTGCGCGATCATCTTGCCGGTCACCGGCTTGGACTGGCTCTTGAGTCCTTCGATCACCTTTTCGACGGCGCGATCGATGCCGCGCTTGATGTCCATCGGGTTGGCGCCCGACACGACGTTCTTCACACCTTCGCGGTAAATAGCCTGCGCCAGGACGGTCGCCGTCGTGGTGCCGTCACCGGCGATATCCGAGGTCTTGCTGGCTACTTCGCGCACCATCTGCGCGCCCATGTTCGCCAGCGGATCCTTGAGCTCGATTTCCTTGGCGACGGTCACGCCGTCCTTGGTGATCGTGGGCGAGCCGAACTTCTTGTCGAGAACGACGTTGCGCCCCTTCGGGCCGAGGGTCACCTTGACGGCGTCGGCAAGCTGGTTGACGCCGCGAAGAATCGCCTGTCGGGACTCTTCGCCGTAAATAATCTGTTTTGCCATCGTGTGCTCCGTTTTTCTTGTTGAGTCTTTAGGCCGACCTGGTCGGCACTACTTCTTCTTGCCGCTGCCCGAATCGATCACCGCCAGGACTTCGTCCTCGCGCATGATCAGATACTCCTCGCCGTCGAGCTTGATCTCCTGTCCCGAATACTTGCCGAAGAGAATGAGATCGCCCGCCTTGACGTCGAGCGCGATCCGCCCGCCGTCGTCCTTGACCTTGCCGTTGCCGACGGCGACAACTTTGCCCTGCTGCGGTTTTTCCTTGGCGGAATCGGGGATGATGATTCCCGCCGACTTTCTGTTCCCCTTCCTCGATGCGCTGAACGAGGATGCGGTCGTGTAGCGGTCTTGCGTTCATAGGTCGCTCCAGCTGTGTGAGTGAATGACGTGTTTTTCTACTTCTTACGTGAGAGGACATGCCCGGCAGCTCGTCCCGCCAGCGCGTGAGTGCGCCAGGCGGATTAGCACTCTCCCTACAAGAGTGCTAATTTAGCCAATCGCCTTTAGCGCTGTCAAGGGGAGAGTGCTAAGGGCGCCGTTTTATCCGGTGTTCAGCCATTTTGCGGCTCAGGGTGTTGCGGTGCACGCCGAGCTCGTCGGCCGCCTTGGACAGGTTGCCGTCGGAGTGCGCCAGTATCTTGGCGATGAACCGGCGCTCGAATTCGCGCGTCGCCTCCGGAAACCGGACGCCCCGCTGCACCATTTCCTCTATCAGCCGATCGAGCTTTTCGTTCATGAGTCGCGGGGACCCCTCACCCCGCCCGCCGCTTGGGCCCGTTTACTCGAGCTCGAGACCGCTGAGCAGACGAAATGCCTGGACGTATTTCTCGCGCGTTTTCTCAATCACATCGCCCGGAAGCGCCGGTACCGGGGGCTGCTTGTCCCAGCGAATTGCCTCCAGGTAGTCGCGCACGAACTGCTTGTCGAAGCTCGGTTGTGGACCGCCAGGGGTATAGGTGTCGAGGGGCCAGAAGCGCGACGAATCAGGTGTCAGCGCCTCGTCGATGAGAATGATTTCGCCATTGTTCGGACCATCGAGCACACGCCCGAACTCGAATTTGGTGTCCGCGACGATGATACTGCGAGGTTCGGCATGCGCGGCTCCGCGCGAGTACAACCGCAGCGTCATGTCGCGGAGCTTCTCGATGGTCTCGCGCCCGACGATACGGCCGGCCTCGTCTTCGCTGATGTTGACGTCGTGTCCGCTCGCAGCTTTCGTCGCGGGCGTGAAGATCGGCTCCGGCAGCCTGTCGGATTCGCGCAGCCCGCCGGGCAGTTTGACGCCGCATACCGACCCGGTCTGCTGATATTCCTTCCACCCCGAGCCCGAGAGGTAGCCGCGCGCGACGCATTCGATTGGAAACGGCTCCGTTTTACGAACGAGCATTGACCGGCCTGTCAGGACATCGGCGTGCTGCTGCGCGACGGCGGGGAAGTCTTCGACGTGCGTCGAGCGCATGTGGTTGGCAACGATGTCACTCGTCTTCCCAAACCAGAACGCCGACAACTGCGTCAGAACCTTTCCCTTGTCGGGGATGCCAGATCCCAGCACGTAGTCGAAAGCGGAAATGCGATCGGTCGCGACGATCAAAAGGACGTTGGGGTCGTCCGGAAACGAATAGATATCGCGAACCTTGCCTTGTGAATGACGAGTCAGGCCGTTGAGAGATGTTTCGAGAGTGAGACGCGACGATGGCAATGGGAGAACCTCAGTGAAGGCGAAAAACGCCGATCTTATCGAGGAAGAGAATGGGTGGCAACACCACTACTAATGCGTTCTTGGCATTCGCCCAAACCCCCCTTATAGTAGACCCGCCGTTTTCGGCGTCATCTTGATGAAAAAATCGCTTCGCACTGTCGTCATCGTTCTGCTTTCCATCGGCCTGCTCGCGGTCTTTCTTCGCGGCGCCCATCTCGAAGTGGTCTGGACGGAAATCCGCTACGCGAACCCCTGGCTCATCGCGCTGTCCGCTGCCGTCACGGTATTGACAATGGTGTTGCGGGCTCTTCGGTGGCAATACCTGCTCGAGCCGATTGGTCACGCGCGTTTTGCGTCCGCCTTTCGCACGACTACCATCGGTTTTGCGGCGAGCGCGGTTCTTCCCGCGCGTGCAGGCGAGGTGATTCGTCCGTATCTCCTCGCGCGTCAGGAAGGACTGAGCGCCACTGCGACGTTTGCCACGATCATCATCGAGCGGGTCCTCGATGCTGTCACGTGCGTCATGCTGCTCGCGTCGTTCGTGGTGTTCTTCGACCCGGGGATGGACAGCGCCGACAGCCGCTTGTACTGGCTGGTCGAGATTGGCGGCATCACCGTCGGCGCGCTGGCTCTCGTGGTGCTTGGCGCGATGTTCGTGGCCGCGCGCGATCCCGAGGCGGTCGGCCGATGGGCCTACAAGCTCGAGCATCTGCTGCCCGGAACCCTCGCGCACAAGCTCGCGGTGGTGCTGCTGAAGTTCGCCGAGGGCCTCGCGGTCGTGCGAACGCCGCGTCGACTGGCGTCGGCCCTGTTGCTATCTTTCCCGTTATGGCTCTCGATCGGTCTCGGTATTTGGGCCGTGACACGGGCCTTCGGCATCCACATGCCGTTTACCGGTTCGTTCCTGCTGATAGCGCTGCTCATCGTCGGCGTGTCCGTGCCGACCCCGGGAGGGGTCGGCGGGTTTGAAGCGGCGGTTCAGATTGGGCTGACGTCGTTTTACGCCGTGCCGAACGACCGCGCAGTTGGGGCGGCCCTGGTGCTCCACGCGGTCTCGCTGCTGCCGACGATGGTGCTCGGTTTTCTCTTCGTGATTCAGGATGGGCTTGGATTTGGCGGCATCCGTAATCTCGCGCATGCGGCCGCAGAGGGGGAGCCTTGAACAGAAGATCAGAAGATCAGGAGGTCCTTCCCAAAGAGCAAGAAATCTTCTGGTCCCTGAACTTTTGTTTTCCGGTACCGATAAATGAAATGTCCCTATTGCGCCCACCTGGGAGACAAGGTCGTCGACTCGCGCGAAAGCCGCGAGGGAGAAGTCATCCGGCGGCGCCGCGAATGTCTCGGCTGCGGCAAGCGCTTCACGAGCTACGAGCGGATCGACGAGATCCCGTACATGGTGGTGAAAAAGGACGGCAGCCGCGAACGCTTCGAGCGGCAGAAGCTGATCGCCGGCCTGCTGAAGGCCTGCGAAAAACGCCCTGTCAGCGTCGCGTCTCTCGAGGCCGTCGCCGATCGGGTTGAGAGCACGCTGCAGGAGCGCTCGGAGAAGGAAATCAGCACCAACGAGGTCGGCGCGTTCGTCATGCAGGAGCTCAAGAAGCTCGACAAGGTAGCCTATGTGCGATTCGCGTCCGTCTATCGGCACTTTCGCGATATCGGCGAGTTCATGACGGAGCTGAAGGATCTGCTGAACGCGAAGGAATGACGATGGCTCCGCGCGCCGCCCGCTGCGCGACAATCCGCGGCTCATCCTCGCGGGCATGGTCGTCCTGCTCGCCGCGCTCGCCGGGATCGTCGCGCTCGCCAACCGGTCCGCCGGCCTTTCTCCCGACTTCCTCACGGAATTCGTTCTGTACGGCCTGTGGGCGGCGGATCTCACGATTCTGCTCGGCCTGACGTTCGTCCTCGCGCGCAACGTCATCAAGCTGGTCGTCGAGCGCCGGCGCGCGCTGCCGTTCGCGCGGTTCCGCGGCAAGCTCGTTGCCGTGCTGCTCGGCATGACGCTGATTCCAGCGGTGCTGGTGCTGCTGGTCGGCAGCGAGCTGATCCGGAACAGCGTCGATCGCTGGTTCAACGCGCCGGTCGAGGAGGTGCTGACCTCCGCCGATCTCATCGCGAGCGATTACTACCGCGATCGCCAGGCGCGCGTCACGACCGAGGCGCAGCGCCTGGCCGAGATCATGAGGGGCTCGGCGTTCAACGGCGCGGACATCAAGGCCGTGCGCGATCGCATCCTGCCAGAGGTAACCCAGGGCCGCGTGAAGATGGTCGAGGTGTATCGCGTGACCCCGGGCACACAGCCGCCCGAGGTGGCGCCCTATGTGGACGTCGCGGCGCCAGACATGCCGAGGGGGTATGCGCGCGCCTTCGCCGATCGGATGGCCGCGCACGCGGCGTCAGGCCAGGTCGAGCCGCCGACGCCAGAGCAGCTGCCGGGCGCGGGCGAGCTCATCCGCGCAGCGGCGGTTGTCCGGCGCGCCGGGACAACGGAGCCCGTCGCCGTGGTGATTGCGACCGACTTCCTGACAGGAGAGCTCGCGTCACGGGCGCGGCGTATTCAGGATGCGTACGAGGACTACACGCAGCTCCAGGTGCTGCGCGACCCGCTCTACGGCGTATATCTGTCGTTCTTTCTGATGATGACGCTGATGATTCTGGTCGGCGCCACGTGGATGGGCCTGTACCTCGCCAAGCGCATTACCGAGCCTGTGCAACGGCTGGCGACGGCCGCACGGGAAATCGAAGCCGGCCATCTGGACTATCGCGTCGACCGCGGAACGGTGAGCGACGACGAGTTCGGATCGCTCGTCGAGGCGTTCAACAGCATGGCGAGCGAAGTCGGGAACAGCCGCCGGCGCCTCGAGCGCTCGACCGTCGATCTCGGACGCAAGCACCTCGAGGTCGAAGGACGCCGCCGCTACATCGAAACCATCCTCGAGCGAATCGCCACCGGCGTGGTGTCAATCGATGCCATCGGGGCGAATCAGCACGCTCAACAGCGCGGCGATGAGGCTTCTCGGGCTGAGCCAGGCCGCCGTCGGCCAGCCCGCTGGCGGACGTGTTCGGCCGCGAAGATCTCCAGCCGTTCGGCGCGCTGCTGCGGTCCGCGGGCGCGGGCAGGACCGAGCCGTCGGCGCAGGAAATTCCGCTGACGCGCGACGATCGCGAGCTGCAACTGGCGGCGGTCGCCACGGCGCTGCGCGGCACCGAAGGGTCCGACGGAATGGTGCTGGTCGTCGACGATGTGTCGCCGCTGATCCGCGCGCAGAAAGTCGCCGCGTGGCGCGAGGTGGCGCGACGGCTCGCGCACGAGATCAAGAATCCGCTGACGCCCATTCAGTTGTGCGCCGAGCGGATGCGGCGCCACTTCAGCAACAGTGCCGGGCCGACGCTGGCGCTCGTCGAAGAGTGCACGACGACGATTGTCGGCGAGGTCGATTCGCTGAAGGCGCTCGTCGACGAGTTCTCGCAGTTCGCGCGCATGCCGCGCGCCCCGCGCGGTGCCGACAGATCTGCACGCGCTGTTGAATGAGGCGCTGGCGCTGTATCAGGGGCTGCTCGGTGACGTTCGCTTCGAACGCCGCTTCGCGGAGAAGCTGCCGAAAGTGAGAGCCGACGGCGAGCAGATTCGCCGCGTCATCATCAATCTCGTCGACAACGCGATCGAGGCGATGAACCGCTCCGGCGTCATTACGCTGGAGACGCAGCACGATCCGAGCGCATCGCTCGTCAGGCTGGTCGTCACCGACGACGGCCCCGGCATCCCCGCGGCGGAGCGGGAGAAGCTCTTCATGCCGTATTATTCGACCAAGCGGCGCGGCAGCGGCCTCGGCCTCGCGATTGTCAGGCGCATCGTCGCCGAACATGGCGGGACGATTGAAGTCGGCGACAACGAGCCGAAGGGCACCAAATTTACAATCGAACTGCCATGCTGATCTTGTCAGCCTCACCGCAAAGACGCCAAGACGCAGGAAATCCCTTTTAGAAAAAACGTTCTTTGCGTCGTTGCGCCTCTGCGGTGAAGCATAGAAGACAGTGAACAAAGCATCGATTCTGATCGTCGATGACGAGCCCGGCGTGCGTTCCGCGCTGAGCGGCGTGCTGCGCGACGAGGGCTACACCGTCGACGCCGTCGAGAGCGGGGAGCAATGCGTCGATCGCGTCGATGCGCGAGGTATTTGACGTCGTCGTGCTCGACGTGTGGCTGCCCGGGCTCGACGGCCTTGCGACGCTCGGCCGCCTGCGGCAGATGAAAGTGGACTCGCAGGTCGTGATGATCTCGGGCCACGGGAACATCGAGTCGGCCGTGAAGGCCATCAAGGCCGGTGCGTTCGACTTCGTCGAGAAGCCGCTGTCGCTCGAGAAAACGGTGCTCGTCGTTCGCAATGCGCTGCGGCAGCGGCACCTCGAAGCGGAGAACCGGGCGCTGCGCGCCCGCGTCGATCGCGACGGCCGGATGGTGGGCGAGAGTCGTCATCATGCGGCAGCTCCGCGAGCAGGTGGCCATGGCGGCGCCCACCAACGGACGCGTGTTGATTTTCGGCGAAAACGGCACCGGCAAGGAGCTTGTCGCGCGCACCGTGCATGCGCTGAGCCGCCGCCGCAACCAGCCTTTCGTGGAGGTCAATTGCGCGGCCATTCCGGAGGAGCTGATCGAAAGCGAGCTCTTCGGCCACGTCAAAGGCGCCTTTACCGGCGCGGTGGCCGATCGGAAAGGGCGGTTCGAAGCGGCGCACACCGGGACGATTTTTCTCGACGAGATCGGCGACATGAGCATCAAGACGCAGGCGAAAGTGCTGCGCGTGCTGCAGGAGCAGGTCACCGAGCCGGTCGGCAGCACGTCGCGCGTGCAGGTGGATGTGCGCGTGCTCGCCGCCACGAACAAGGACCTGCTGGCAGAAATCCGCGGCGGGCGATTTCGCGAGGACCTGTATTTCCGGCTGAACGTCATCCCCATTTTCGTGCCGCCGCTCCGCGAGCGAGCCGAAGACATCCCGCTGCTCGTCGAGCATTTCGTCGCCGACTTCGCGCTCGAGTACGGAAAGCGCGCGAAGACCGTGACTCCCGCGGCGATGGCGCGATTGAAGATGTATCGCTGGCCCGGCAACGTGCGCGAGCTGCGGAACGTGATCGAGCGTGTCGTCATCATGGCGCCGGAAGACGAGATCACCGAACGCGATCTGGCGTTTCTCTCCGGCGATTCGCTTGGCGAGAGGCCGGTGGATGACCCGACGGCGCCGGCCATGCCGCTCTACACCGCGCGCGACCAGTTCGAGCGCGACTACATCCTTCGCGAGCTCGCGCATCAGCAAGGCAATATCTCGCGGACGGCGGAGGTGCTGGGAGTCGAGAGAAGCAATCTCTACAGAAAGATGAGAGCGTTTGGAATCGTCCCGCGGAGGACTGACAGCCGATGCAGAGGACGGTGTAACGAATAACGAAGAACGAATAACGAAAAGCGAATAAAGCAGTGCGCCGCTGCGCCTTACGTGCTCATTCGTTTTTCGATCTTCGATTTTCGTTGTTCGCTCTTCGTGTTTCGTTTTCAGGCGGATCTCCAGCACCTTGTCCAAGTCTTCCGCGCGCAGCTTCAGCCTGCGCGCGGGATCTGCTGGGAGCGCATCCCTGGGAACGAGCCCGACGATCTCGCTTTCCAGCACGCGCACGCCATCGTCCGCGGCCTCGCGCGTCACGGCATCGAACACCGTGGTCATGGGCGTCTCCTTGTAATTCGTAAGGTTCATCGACACCTGGACGATGCCACGGTCGAGCTGCATGCCCAGCGCTTTGACGTGGGCGAGCCCGCCGCTGCTTGCGCGGATGACCGAGGCGATGCGCTTGGCGACGCCCAGGCGGTTGGACGCGAGGTTCACGTTGTACGCGATCAGGACCGGGCGCGCGCCGATGGCGGTGGCGCCGGCCGTCGGATGAGGCCGATGGGGTCCGTAGTCCGGGCGCCACGCCGACTGCTTCATGCGGAGCGCCACGCCGTTGAGCTCCGCCTCGCCGAATATCCGAGAGGCTTCGTCTCGCTCATCGGTCGCTGCTTCCTCGGTACAGAAATACGGGAACGTGCAAGGCGTTCGGCGACCAGCGCCGCGGTGCTTTTCGCCAGCGCCACACACTGCTCGATCGTCGCGCCCTGCAATGGAACAAAGGGCACGACGTCGACTGCGCCGATCCGCGGATGGACGCCGTCGTGCGACACGCAGGTCGATCGCGTCGACGGCGGCGGCGAACAGCCGCAGTACGGCGTCCTGGATTGGGACGGCATCGCCTGCGAACGTGTACACCGTACGGTTGTGCGATGGATCGGACGACTGATCGAGCACGTGCACGCCGGGTCCTGCGATCGCGGCGCCGAGCGCGGCGATGACGTCGGCGCGGCGACCTTCGCTGACGTTGGGTACGCACTCAATCATCGGCATTAGGCTCTTGTATCACAGCTGATTCTGCCGCATAATTTCTCCGCGAGCATGTCTGATCCGCTCCGCACGAATCCAACCAATCACAGTCAGGCCTCGATCGACGGCGACACCGAGCGTGACGCCAAAATCGAGAGTCTTCTTCTCACGGGCCTCGATCAGTATTTCGGCGGCCATTACGCACAAGCGATCGACATCTGGACGCGCGCGCTGTTTCTCGATCGCAATCGCACGCGCGCGCGCGCGCGTACATCGAGCGCGCCCGCAGCGCGATGGCCGAACAGCAGCGCGAGTCGGAAGAACTGCTTCACAACGGCGTGGCGGCGTTCGAGCGTGGAGAGATCGAGGCGGCGCGACAGCTGTTGAATGCCGCGGTCCAGCGCGGCGGCGCTCACGATGTTGCGCTCGCGTTCCTCACGCGGATCGACCGCATTCACGCCGCGACGCCAACGGAGCCCGCGGCGACGGCGCCCCCATCGAAACTGCCGTTCCGGCCGCGCACGGAGACGTCGAATCGGTCGGGCCGCAGTGGTTGAACGCCATGTTCGTTGGCGTCCTCCTTCTGGCAGTGGCGGCTGTCGCCGTCAATCTCGCGGGATCAGCTTCGCGTGTGGATTCCCGCTCTGAACACCCACCCGGAAGGCCTTGCTCCCGGCGCGCCTCGTGCAGGAGCCGCTGATCGTGCCGCGAAGCTCGGAGACGGCGCTCGAGCGCGGCCGGGCTCTCTTCGAATCGGGACGCCCGTACGACGCGTTGCGTGCCGTCGACCTGGTCAGGCCGACAGATCCGCTTCGCGGCGACGCCGACAAGTTGAAGGCGGCGATTCAGCGCGATCTTCTTGCCTTTCAAACCTTACCCGGCGGCACTGACCTCGGAAGCCCGGCGCCTCCACCAGGCACTGCCGACCGGCCGGCGCCGTAAATCGATGAAATGTCCCAAGTGTGGATACCTGGGGTTTGAAAGCGGCGACCGGTGCCGGAATTGCGGTTATGAATTCTCGCTGTCGGTCGGCATGTCGGATCCGCTGGACCAACCGCTGGATCTCGGCCCTGATGAATCGAGACCGCCGCTCGATCTCGATCGCGTGATTGGCGCCCCCGAGCAGACGCAGCCGGAAGACCTTCCCCTGTTCAATCGCGACGACGATGTGCCGCTCATTACGGGGCCATTGCAGCCCGCGCGCGCCGCTCGGCGTCAGGCGCGCCACTCCGGAAATTCCGCGCGCGCGGGCTCGCCCGACAAAAACGCGCTCGCATGAGGACATGCTGTTTGAAGCGCCTCGTGCAATCGACGCTACACCGTCTGTGACGGCGAGCGGCGAGACGCTTGCTGCACCGGCAAGGCGGATCTTCGCCGGCCTCATCGACGTCGCGCTGCTCTCCGCGCTGGATCTGCTCGTTCTGTACTTCACGCTTCGCCTGCTTGGGCTCGCGGCCTCTCAAGTAACGGAACTGCCGCTCCTTCCGCTCGTGGCGTTCATGCTGCTGCTGAACGTCGGATACTTCATTGCGTTCACCGCGGTAGGCGGCCAGTCCATCGGCAAGATGGCGCTCGGCATCAAAGTCATCTCACAGGAAGAGAGCGTCGTTCCCATCGGGCGCGCCACGCTTCGCACGCTCGCATATTTCGTTTCGGCACTGCCGCTCGGCGCCGGCTTTCTCCCGGGCCTCCTCGGCGCCGATCGTCTCGCGCTGCACGATCGCCTCGCCCACACGCGCGTGGTGCGTCCCTCGTCAACGTAGCGCCCGCCCATGCGCCGTCTAGCGGTTTTTGTCTGCAGTTTTGGATACATTGGGTTTTTTCCGATCGCGCCAGGCACCGTCGGTTCGGCAGCGGGTGTGGCGGTTTACGTCGCCGCGAAGCACTTCGCCGTTCCCGTATATCGAGATAATCCTCATCGTCGCGCTTGCCGTTGCGGGACTCGCGTTGACGCGGCCGTGCGAGGAAGATCTGCGATGCGTCGATCCAGGGCCGATTGTGATAGACGAAGTCATGGGCATGCTGCTGACGCTGTTCATGATTCCTGTCGGGATGGGTCGGCATCCTCCTGGGGTTTCTCCTGTTTCGCGCGCTCGACGTGGCGAAACCGTTTCCCGCCCGGCAACTCGAACGGCTGCACGGCGGCTTCGGCGTCATGGCCGACGATGCGATGGCTGCCGTCTACGCGAACCTGCTGCTTCGCGGCGCGCACCACCTGGCGCCGGGATGGTTGTCGTGAGAGCAGAGATTATTGCCGTCGGCAGCGAAATGCTGACGCCGACGCACGTCGATACCAACTCGCTCTTCATTACCGCGCGGCTCAACGAGATAGGCATCGACCTTCAGGGAAAGGCGATTGCGGGAGACGATCGCAACGTGCTGAAGGCGATTGTGTCGGACGCGCTCGGCAGAAGCGACTTGCTGGTTCTCACCGGTGGGCTCGGGCCGACCGACGACGATCTCACGCGCGACGTCGTCGCAGAGCTCATCGGCCGGCCGCTCGAATATCACGCGCCCATTTTCGAGGCGATCCAGCAGCGATTCGCCGCCCGCGGATCTGCGAACGCCGGACATCAACCGGCGGCAGGCGATGGTGCCCGCGGGCGCGGCAGTGTTGCCGAACAAGAATGGAACGGCGCCTGGACTCTGGATCGAACATGAGCGGAAGCTGATTGTGTTGTTGCCAGGTCCGCCGCGGGAGCTCAAGCCGATGTTCGACGCCGTCATCCAGGAACGGCTGCTTGGGTATGTCGGAGCCTCGCGGCTCTTCCGGCGCCTTCTGCGCATCACCGGGCAGAGCGAATCGTCCGTCGAAGAGAAGATGCAGCCGCTGTATGCCAAATGGCTCGCCGCTCCGTCGAGGATTACGACCACGATTCTCGCGTCGCTTGGCCAGATTGAGCTCCATCTGACGGCGATCGCGTCGAATGCCGATGACGGTCATCGTGCGCTCGACGGAGCCGTGGCAGACGTGCGCGCGGCGCTGGGTCGCGACCTCTTCAGCACGAACAACGAGACGATGCAGGAGATTGTTGGAGAATTGTTGCGCGCGCGCGGATTCAGAATTGCAGCCGCCGAGTCGTGCACGGGCGGACTCGTCATGGCGCGGCTGACCGAGGTGCCCGGCAGTTCAGACTACGTGGAGCGCGGGGTTGTCGTCTACAGCAACCAGTCGAAGATCGATATGCTTGGCGTGCCACCGGCACTCATCGCCGCTCATGGCGCCGTCAGCGAGCCGGTAGCCGAGGCGATGGCAAGCGGCATGGCGCGAATCGCGGGCACTGATTTCGCCCTCGGCATCACTGGCGTCGCGGGGCCCACGGGCGGCACCCCGAGAAGCCGGTTGGCATGGTCGCGATTGCCGCCGCCTGGGCGCGGCATGGGATGATTGACACGCGCGTGCGGACATTCAACTTCGTCGGCGGCCGCGAGATGATCCGGTTTCAGGCATCACAAGCCGCGCTCGACATGGTGAGGCGGTGGATGACGGAGTAGCAGTGCCGCGCCGCGCGCGGCGTGAAGACGAGACGCGTGGCGAAAAGATTATTCATCGCTGTCGAGATCGACGACGCGACGCGGCAGCAGGTGAGTCGCGTTTCGGCCGGCGTGCGCGAAGCGGTCGAGAAGCAGACGAGGGCCTCATGGGTGCATGTCGAGCGTATGCATCTGACGCTGCACTTCCTTGGCGGCGCCGACGCGGCGCTCGAACAGCGTGCGCGCGACGGGATGGCACGCCCCCTCGGCGAATCGGCGTTCGATGTGACGTTTGACGGGCTTGGGTGTTTTCCCGAGCGCGGGTCGCCGCGGGTGTTGTGGCTGGGGATTCGCGATGGCCTGGAACCGCTTCGCCGCATTCAGAGGGTCCTCGCCGAACAATTACAGGTGCGGCCAGACCACGAAGGGCCTTTCACGCCGCATCTCACGCTGGCGCGGTTGAAAGATCGTATTCCGCGCGACCAAACTCGCCAAAATCGCTGAAATTCCTGCCTTCGCCGGGCCCTCGCGGATCGATCGTGTAACCTTGTACGAAAGCCGCCTTTCGCCGTCGGGTCCAACGTATATCCCGCTGGCGGAAGCGCTCCTGCGGACGTGACTGCCAATACCTACATCGCTCTGAGCGTCGGGTATCTGTTCGGATCGATTCCGTTTGCGTATCTGCTGGCGCGCCGCCATCGCGGTATCGATCTGCGCCAGGCCGGGAGCGGCAATGTCGGCGCCGCGAACCTGCTGCGTAACACCACGAAAAAAATCGGCGTCAGCGCCATGGCGCTCGACGTCGGCAAGGGCATTGCGAGCGTGCTGGTGGCGCGGCAGATCGATCCGGGCGGCCGACCGGACCGGCGGTCGCGGGGATCGCCGCGGTGCTGGGGCACATCTATCCCGTCTGGTTAGGATTTCGCGGCGGCAAAGGCGTCGCGACGACGTGCGGCGTGTTCTCGATTCTTGCGCCCGCAGGCGACGGCGATCGCGACGGTGGTCTTTCTCGCGCTCGTGTGGTGGACGCGGTACATCTCGCTGGGATCGGTTGCGGGCTCCGTGATTCTCGCGCCGCTTGCCTACATGTACGGCGCACCGGAGGTCACCGTCATCGCGGCCGTCATCGTCGCGGCCATCATCGTGCAACGGCACCGATCGAACCTGCGGCGAGTATTTGCGGGTATCGAACGGCGGATCGGACAAAGCGCATGAATAAAAGGTTGCGGTGCTCGGTTCGGGGAGCTGGGGGACGGCGCTCGCGTTTCATCTGGCGAACGTGGGCCACGAAGTACGGCTGTGGGGGAGAAATGCCGACCTCATCGACGAGATGAAGTCGCGCCGCGCCAACGCCGTGTATCTCCCCGACATCGTGCTGCCCGTCGGCGTCGCCCCGACGGCTTCTCTTGAAGAAGCGCTCGAGCGAGCCGAAATTGTCCTGGCGGCATTGCCGTCGCACGGCACGCGCGCGGTCATCCGATCGGCGTCGCCATTCATTTCGCGTCAGGCGCTTCTCGTCAGCGCCACCAAGGGCATCGAGCAGGATACGCTGCTGCGTGTTTCGGAAGTCATCGCGCAGGAAGTGCGCGGCGCCCGGCCCGTTGCCGTCCTTTCCGGACCCAGCTTCGCCATCGAGGTGGCACGACGTCTGCCGACTGCGGTGTCGGTCGCATGCGCGGATCCCGTTCTGGCGGAAGACGTGCAGCGCGAGTTTCGTGCCGCCTATTTCAGGCTGTACGCGAGCACCGACGTCGTCGGTGTTGAGATCGGCGGCGCGCTGAAGAACATCATTGCCATTGCCGCCGGCGTGGTCGAAGGGCTGGGTCTCGGGCAGAATGCGCTCGCCGCCCTGATAACGCGCGGTCTCGCGGAAATCACGCGGCTGGCGTGCGCCCTGGGCGGTCGCCGCGAGACGCTCGCGGGATTGAGCGGGCTCGGCGACCTGGTCCTCACGTGCACCGGCTCGCTCAGCCGCAATCGGCATGTCGGGGTGGAGCTCGCCCACGGCAGGCCGATCTCCGAAGTCGTGGCCGGCATGAAAATGGTGGCCGAAGGGGTGAAGACAACGGCGGCCGCACTCGCGCTCGGCCGCAAGCACGGCGTCGAGTTGCCGATCACCACCCAGATGGCAGAAGTCCTTGCCGGCCATCGCAGCGCCGCTGCGGCCGTCGAGGAGCTGATGCTTCGCCCGCAGAAGACCGAACGAAAAAAAAGTCACATAATGGGCTTTTTCGACCGCATCCGCGAAGGACTCTCCAAAACCAAACAGCAGATCGTCGAGCGGTTCGACGAAATCGTGTCGTACAGCCGAGGAGCCGTCACGCAAGGGACGGCCGATCGACGTCGATACGATCGAGGCGCTCGAAGAACTGCTGATCATGGCCGATGTCGGCGTGGCTGCCACCGGCCGCATCATTGAGGCCGTCAAACAGCAGACGGCGAATCGGCAAGAGCCTTCGCGAGGCGGTCAAGGACGAGATCCGGGCGATTTTCGCGTCGGTGCCGGCCGCACCCGCAGCCGGATCGAACGGCCATGTGCCCCATGTCGTGCTGATCGTCGGCGTGAACGGAACCGGCAAGACCACGACGGTGGGCAAGCTGGCGCTGTTGTTGAAGTCGACAGGCAAGAAACCGCTTGTCGTGGCGGCCGACACGTTTCGCGCCGCGGCAGTCGAGCAGCTGGAAATCTGGGCCCGCCGCGCCGGTGTCGATTTGATTCGTGCCCGCGAGGGCGCGGATCCCGCCGCAGTCGTGTTCGACGGCATTGCTTCCGGTAAGGCCAAAGGGCGCGACCCGATCCTCGTCGACACTGCAGGCCGCCTTCACACGAAGGTGAACCTGATGAGCGAGCTCGAAAAGATACGGCGAGTCGCAGCGCGCGAGGTGACCGGCGCGCCGCACGAAGTGCTGCTGGTGCTCGATGCGACGGTCGGCCAGAACGGCTTGAGCCAGGCGCGCGAGTTCATGAACGTTGCCGGTGTGAACGGCGTCGTGTTGACCAAGCTGGACGGCACAGCAAAAGGCGGCATTGCCGTGGCGATCGCATGCGAGTTGAAGCTGCCGATCCGCTACGTCGGCGTTGGCGAATCGATCGAGGATCTCATTCCGTTCGATGTCGACGAATACGTGGACGCGCTCTTTGAACAGCGGTTCTAGGTTATGGGTGCTGGAGTTCTGGGTGCCGGTTCTTGGTTCGGGGTTCCGGTTCGCGAACCCAGAACCAGCACCCAGAACCCAGAACCCAGAACCAGAACCCCAGAACCCCAGAACCGAGAACCCAGAACCGTATGTTGTCTGACATCGAGTACATGAACCGCGCGCTCGATCTCGCCGGGCGGGGCCGCGGTACGACCAGTCCAAACCCGATGGTCGGCGCCGTGATCGTGCGCGAAGACGGCACGATCGTCGGCCAGGGATATCACGAGCGCGCCGGGGGACCGCATGCGGAGATGCGCGCGCTCGACGAAGCCGGCGACCTGGCTCGCGGCGCGTCGCTCTTTTGCACGCTCGAGCCCTGCGCGCACGTCGGCCGAACGGGGCCGTGCGTGGAACGTGTTGCGGCAGCAGGCATCGCGCGCGTCGTTGCGGCCACGGGCGATCCTGATCCGCGCGTCAGCGGACGCGGGTTCGATTTTCTGCGCCGCAAGGGGATAGACGTCTCGGTGGGCACCGCGCGCGAGCGGGCCCTGCGGCTGAATCGCCCCTATTTCACCTTCAAGACGAAAGGTCGGCCGTTTATCGTCATGAAGGCGGCGACGAGCCTCGACAATCGCATCGCCGCGAAAACAGGGCAGCGGACGCGAATCAGTTCTGACGATGCGCTTCGCCACGCGCAGGCGGTACGCGCCGAAATCGACGCGATTGCGGTCGGTTCCGGGACGGCACTTGCCGACGACCCGCTCTTGACCGCGCGCGAGGTGCATCGCGGCCGTCCGCTTGCGCGCGTGCTCTTCGATCGGCGCCTCCGGATCCCCCCCTCCGCACGGGTGTTCTCGACGCTCGACGCGGGACCGGTAATAATCATCACCACGCCCGATAGCATCGAGAGGAACGAACTCCGGGCCGTCGATTTACAGCGGGCGGGCGCGCAGTTGGAGCCGATAATCAGTGGGGATCTGGTGAGGGCGTTCGGCCGGCTTGGCGAACGGCAAATGACCTCTCTCGTCCTCGAAGGGGGCCTCGCCTTGCAGGCCGCAGTCTGGAAAGCGGGTCTCGTCGACGCCGTGCATCTTTATGTCGCGCCGATGACGCTCGGAGACGAAGCCGTGGCGTGGCTCGATAGAGACACGATGTCGATTGCCGGTCTTTTCGATCGCCGTGTGACGCCGCTCGGCCCGGACGTTTTCATGGAAGGTTATGTTCACGGGATTGATTGAGTCTGTCGGCGAGATCGCGGAAGTGAAGGCGATTGACGCGGGCTTCAACCTGCGTATCGCGAGCGACATCGCGGGCGATCTGCGGCCTGGCGAAAGCGTGGCCGTCAACGGCGTCTGCCTGACTGTCGTGGACGTCACAAGCGGTGCGGGAGTGTTTTCGACCGAGATCGGCCCCGAGACCGCTCGCGTGACGAGCCTCGGGCACTTGCAGGCAGGCGCGGCGGTGAATCTCGAGCGGGCAATGCCCGCCAACGGCAGGTTCGGCGGTCACATGGTGCTCGGGCATGTCGACGGCACCGGCACGGTCCAGTCCATCCGCCCCGAAGCCGACTTTTCGTGGCTCACTGTCGGTTATCCGGACGGACTCGCTTCGTATCTGATTCACCGGGGATCCATCGCGGTCGACGGCATCAGCCTGACGATTGCCGCGCTCGAAAAGACGTCGTTCGACGTCCAGATTGTCCCGTTCACCTGGTCGCACACGAATCTGCGCGGCAGGCGGGCCGGCGATCGCGTGAACCTCGAGTGCGATATGGTGGGCAAGTACGTGGTCCGCGCGCTGGAGTTCATGGGGACAAAGGTATGACGGCACCGCTCAAGATCGCCAGAAAACGCAGGAAGTCCAGCCCGTTCGCGGGCATCGAAGACGCCATCGAAGCGTTTCGCGCCGGAGAGATGATCATCGTCTGCGACGACGAAGATCGGGAGAACGAGGGGGACCTGACACTCGCGGCCGAGAAGGTGACGCCGAAAGCCATCAACTTCATGGCGAAGTACGGCCGCGGTCTCATCTGCATGCCGATGACCGGCCAGCGGCTCGATGAGCTCGAGATTCCGCTGATGGTGAATCAGAACACCGCACGGTTGGGCACGGCGTTCTGTGTGACCATCGAAGCCAAACACTCGACGAGCACCGGTATTTCTGCGGGCGATCGCGCGAACACCGTACTCGCTGCGATCGATTCGAGGACCAGGCCGTCGGACCTTGCCCGACCGGGCCATATGTTCCCGCTGCGGGCGCAACCCGGCGGCGTGCTCGTGCGGGCGGGTCAGACCGAAGCGGCTGTCGATCTCGCGCGGATTGGCGGGCTGTATCCCGCCGGCGTCATCTGCGAAATCATGAACGACGATGGCTCGATGGCGCGGGTGCCGGAGCTGACGAAGTTCGCGAAGCGGCACAAGCTGCTGATGATCACGATCGCCGATCTCATCAAGTACCGGATGCACAACGAGTCGATGGTGAGAGAGGTGGCGAAAGCCAGGCTTCCCACGGAGTTCGGCGAGTTCGACGTGCACGCGTTCGAAAACCAGCTCGACAAGCAGACGCACATCGCGCTCGTGTTCGGCGAGGTGGGCGATGGCGCTGGCATCATGGTGCGCGTCCATTCGCAGTGTCTGACGGGCGACGTGTTGCACTCGCTCAGGTGTGACTGCGGCGGCCAGCTCGACGCCGCCATGCGCCACATCGCCGAAGAAGGCCGAGGCGTGCTCTTGTATCTCAACCAGGAGGGGCGCGGAATCGGGCTCGCGAACAAGATTCGCGCCTACGAACTGCAGGACCAGGGCCTTGATACGGTCGAAGCGAACGAGAAGCTGGGCTTCAAAGCCGACCAGCGCGACTACGGTATTGGCGTGCAGATTTTGCGCGAGCTGGGCGTGCGCACCATGCGTCTACTGAGCAATAATCCGCGCAAACTGGTTGGCATCGAGGGCTACGGCTTGAGCATCTCTGAGTGGATTCCATTGGAAATCCCCGCATCGGAATCGACGCGGCGATACCTCAAGACGAAGAAGGACAAGCTCGGGCACAAGCTGTCTTCGGTGTAAGTAGAAAATAGAAAGTGGAAAGTGGAAAGTGGAACGTACGTAGTGTCCGGCGTTAGCCGGACCCATAGGAGATGCCCATGATGAAGCGTCTGCTCGGTCTTGCTCTCGTCGTCGCCGGGTTCGCGGTCGTGTCGGCACAAGAGGCTCCGCAAGCGCCGGCGCGCGGAGGGCGTGCGGGCGGTCCGCCGCAGGAGCAGTTCGTGCTTGCGCCCAAGTCCGTGAAGCTCAGCGAATATGTCGCGCCACACAAGCCGCACACGAAGTTGTCCGAGGTGCTCACGAAGCACAAAGGGCAGACCGACTGGGTGGAGCCGGTCGTGGACGACGACAACCTGCATGCGGATTACGTTTCGATGGGACCGGGCAAGAAGACGCCGCGCAGGATGAACGCTGATACGCGCGAGTGGTGGATCATCCAGGACGGTCAGATCCGTTTCACGATCGACGGACAGGAGCCCTTCGTCGCCTCAAAGGGCTATCTGGTCCAGGTGCCGTACCGCAACATGTACCAGATGGAAACTGTCGGCGATCGGCCGTCGCTGCGTTTCGAGGTGAACATCGCGAAAGCGCGCAAGATGTATCCCATGGACGAGAAGCCGGTTCCAGTGACGGGCTTCGACTTCGTTCCGGTTCGATTGCCGGGGAAAGGCACGTACGAGGAAGGCAACAAGCCGTTCGTCGATTTCAACGCAGTGGTCGCCGGCACTGACAAGACGCGGCGGTTCGTGGACGACGATCGCGCGGTTGCGAACATCATTCTCGGCCCTGGCATTCCACCGCCGCCGCTCACGAACAAAGGGCACTTCCACCCCGAGAGCGCCGAGTTCTGGTTCATTCTTCTCAACAAGATTCGCTACAACATCGAGGGACTCCCGGTTTTCGAGGCCGACCAGGGAGACATCGTTTACGTGCCCAAGATGCGGTTCCATCTCGCCAGCTTCGCCGGCACCGGCCCGTCATGCCGTCTGGCGATGAACGGCTACACGGATCTGTCGCATTCCTACGAAGCGCAGAACGCGAAATGAAACCTTGGACGCCGGGGCGCCGGGACGCTGAGGAAAAAACAAGCCTCTGCCTGATCCCGGCGTCTCGGCGTCCAGTTTTATTGACAGAATCCCCCACCTTAAACTACGATAAGGGTTTGCGCTAGAGCAGC
Source organism: Vicinamibacterales bacterium (assembly GCA_963744405.1). Classification (GTDB taxonomy): domain Bacteria; phylum Acidobacteriota; class Vicinamibacteria; order Vicinamibacterales; family JAMQPK01; genus JAMQPK01. Next base: position 134,469 of record CAVUTO010000012.1, on the reverse strand, counting down.
TTAGCGCACATAAGGTTCAACGTTCCGGTTCCAGTTCTGCGTTCGCGGTGGGCGCTGGAACCTGACGCGGTCTTTTTTACATTAAGCCTTCTTTTTCACGTTAAGAGGATGCGCTCGGGAGTTCAGGCGCCTCCTTGAACGTGGAACTAGAAACAGGAACCCGGAACCCGTCAGATGTTCGAGTCACTCAGCAATCGCCTCCAAGACGTTTTCAAGACCCTGCGGGGCGAGACGAGGCTGACTCCCGAAAACGTGGAGGCGGCGCTCCGAGAGATCCGTCTTGCGCTGCTCGAGGCGGACGTCAATTTCAAGGTCGTCAAGGCGTTCGTCGACCGCGTCCGCGATCGCGCACTCGGCCTGGACGTGCTCCGGAGCCTTTCGCCGTCGCAGCAGGTCGTCAAGATCGTTCGCGACGAGATGGTCGCGCTCTTCGGCGACACCGAAGGCGGGCTGAAGCCGTCGAACAAGCGGCCGCGCGTCATACTCCTGTTGGGGCTGCAAGGCGCCGGGAAAACGACGACAGCCGGCAAGCTCGCGAAGTGGCTGACGAAGCAGGGCAAACACGCACTGCTCGTGTCGACCGACGTCAAGCGTCCAGCGGCCATTCAGCAGCTGAATATGGTGGCGCAGAAAGCCGGCCTCGGCGTGCGGGTGCACGATCCGGCCGGACAAATGGATCCCGTCGCGCGGGCGAAGGGGGCGGTGGCTGAAGCCACGAACCTCGGCTATGACGTCGTCATCGTCGACTCCGCCGGACGCCTGCACATCGACGACGAGCTGATGACCGAGCTCGAGGCGATTCGGGATACGACTCAGGCGTCGGATCTGTTGTATGTCGCCGACGCGATGACCGGGCAGGACGCCATCAAGAGCGCGGGCGAGTTCAATCGCCGGCTCGGAGTGAGCGGCGTCATCCTGAGCAAGCTCGACGGCGATGCGCGCGGCGGCGCGGCGTTGTCGGTTGTGGCCGTTGTCGGTGTGCCGATCGCGTTTGTCGGCAGCGGGGAGCGGCTGGAAGATCTCGAGCAGTTTTATCCCGACCGCCTCGTTTCGCGGCTGTTGGGCATGGGCGATGTGCTGTCGCTGATCGAACGCGCCGAACAGGCGATCGACATCGAGGAAGCGCAGAAGCTCGAAGAGAAAGTCCGGAAGGACGAGTTCACGCTCGAAGATTTCCGCGATCAGCTGCAGGCCATCAAGAAAATGGGGCCGCTCGAGCAGATCATCGGGATGATCCCCGGCATGGGGAACATCAAGCAGCTCGCGCAGCAGAAGCCCGACGACAAACAGATCGGGCGCATTGAAGCGATAATCAACTCGATGACGCCGCACGAACGGCGGCGCAGCGAAGTGATCAACGGCAGCCGGCGGAAGCGCATCGCGCGCGGGAGCGGGACGACCGTAGAAGAAGTGAACCGGCTGCTGAAGCAGTTCGTGCAGATGCGCAAGATGCTGAAAGTCATGGGCGCCATGGCCAGCGGCAAGCCGGATCGGAAAGCGCGCGCGAGGCTGAGCTCGCTCATGGGCAGGCGGTGAATCTCGAAACTAGAATCTAGAAACTGAAAACTAGATTTCGTATTCCAGATTGTAGTTTCTAGATTTCAGTTTCGAGGAGTAGTAGATGGTAGTGATCAGAATGAGAAAGATGGGCTCGAAGAAGCGGCCGTTCTTCCGCGTCGTCGTGACCGACTCGCGCATCGCGCGCGACAGCAGCTTCGTCGAGATCGTGGGGCATTACAACCCGCGAACCAAGCCGGCGAAAGTCGAGATCGATCGAGAGCGGATCGACCACTGGGTGGCCAAGGGCGCGCAGCTCTCCGACACGGTGCGGACGTTGTTGAAGCGGCACGCCACGATGCCGGTATCGGGCAGTGCAGCGGCTGCCGGGACGCCTGCGTAATGTCGATCCGCGACGCGATCGAGACCGTCGCGAAGGCTCTGTCAGATGCACCGCAGAGAGTATCGGTGACGGAGACGCAGCATCAGGGCACGATGCTCATCGAGGTGTCGGTGGCGCCGCCGGACGTCGGCAAGCTCATCGGCCGGCAGGGGCGCACGATTCAGGCCATGCGCACGCTTGCCTCGCTCGCCGGTGAGCGGCTCGGCAAGAAAGTTTCGCTCGAAGTGCTGGACTAGCAAATCCCGCACCGATGGGCCAGTGGGACGAGATGGCGGTCGTCGGGCGCATTGCGCGGGCCCACGGCAATCGCGGGCAGGTCATTGTCGATCCGGCGACTGATTTTCCGGACGAGCGTTTCAAGGCGGGATCGGTGCTGTTCATCCGCCGGGGCGACGCCACCGAAGCCGTCCGGGTAGAGAACGTCCGGTTCCAGCGCGGTCGGCCGATTATCGGCTTCGCTGGAATCGACACGATGGACGCGGCAGAAGCGCTCGCGGGCAGCGAGCTTCGTGTGAGTGCCGATGAATTGCAGCCGCTGCCGCCGGGCTCGTATTACCACCACGATCTCATTGGGTGTGCGGTCGAGACGCCCCGGGGCGAGCAGATCGGCCGCGTCAGGGCAGTGGAAGGGGACGCCGCAGGCAGCCGGCTCGTCGTCGAGAGCACGCGACGGCGACGTCCTGATTCCGATTGCGGAAGGCATTTGCGCCGAGATTGACGTGACCGCCAGAAAGATTGTGGTCGCACCTCCCGACGGTTTGCTGGACTTGAATGTGACGAAACGTCAACGATTTTAGATTTTGAGGTTGTGGTCAGGTTTTGATGCGCTTCGATATCGTCACGATTTTTCCTCGGATGATCGAGGCGGCGCTCGCCGAGGGGATTCTTGCGAAGGCGATTCAGCGCAAGATGCTTGCAGTTCGCGCGCGAGACTTGCGGGAGTTTACCGAAGATCGCCACCGCACCGTGGACGACGTGCCGTATGGCGGCGGACCGGGGATGGTCCTGAAGCCCGAGCCGCTGTTCAAGGCGGTCGACGCGATACGGGAAGACGCGGGAGCCGCCACAGGCGATTGTGCTGGTCTCGCCGCAGGGCAGACGCTTTACACAAAGCGATGCGGCGCGGCTGGCGGATCTCGATCGCGTCGTGATTCTGTGCGGCCGATATGAAGGTATCGACGATCGCGTGCGCGAAAATCTGGCGACCGAGGAAATGTCTATCGGAGATTACGTGTTGAGCGGCGGCGAGTTGCCGGCACTCGTCATCGTCGATGCGGTGGCCAGGCTCATCCCGGGCGTCGTCGGCGACGAGGACTCGGTTGCGGGCGATTCGTTTTCGCGCGGGCTGCTCGATTACCCGCACTACACGCGCCCGGCGGAGTTTCGAGCGTGGAAGGTTCCTGACGTGCTGGTTTCGGGCCATCATGCCGAGATTCGCAAGTGGCGCAAGCGGCAGGCGCTCGAGTTGACGCTCGTGCGGCGGCCGGATCTGCTGGTCGATGCAGAACTGGATGTGGAAGAGCAGGAAATCCTGCGAGAGTTGATGGAAGCGAAGAAGGGAGTCGCCCATGGGCGCGATTGAAGTCTTAGAAAAGACGCAGATGACCGAGCGGCCGCAGATGCAGGCCGGAGACACCGTGAAAGTGCACGTCAAGGTGCGCGAGGGTGACAAAGAGCGCATCCAGGTGTTCGAAGGCATCGTCATCGGCATGCACCGCGGCGGCGTGCGCGCGTCGTTCACCGTGCGGAAAGTGTCGTTCGGCCAGGGGGTCGAGCGCATCTTTCCGCTGCACTCGCCGATCATTCAGAAGGTCGAGGTCGTGCGCTCGGCGAAGGTTCGCCGCGCGAAGCTCTACTTCCTCCGCGATCTGAAGGGGAAGGCGGCGAGGATGCGCGAAGGGGCGAAATAGAACCAGCGGTTCTGGGTTCTGGGTGCTAGGTTCTGGGGTTCTGGTTCTTGGTTCTAGGTTCCAGGTTCTGATGCCGCGAACCAGGAACGAAGAACCTAGAACTGGAACCCAGCACCCAGCACCCCAGAACCTCGAACCGCCTGTTTTTGCTCGAACCGCCTGTTTTTGTATGACCCGGGTTGCTGCAACACGCACGCTCGAGAACGTCCTGCGCAAGCTGGGATTCAATCGCGTGTGCGGTGTGGACGAAGTGGGCCGGGGATGCCTGGCGGGCCCTGTGGTCGCGGGTGCCGTCGTGCTGCACCCGGATCGGCACATCGCGGGGCTCAGCGATTCGAAAACAGTTCCGGCTGCCGAGCGTGAAGAGCTGTTCGCACAAATCACCTCGCGTGCGCTTGCGTGGGCGGTGGCTGAGGCCTCGCCGGTCGAGATCGACGCGATCAACATCCATCAGGCATCGCTGCAGGCGATGCGCCGTGCCGTGATGTCGCTCGCGCCGCTGCCAGACCTCGTGCTGGTCGATGCCTTTCGCATCCCGGACCTGATGATGGCTCAGCGGGGTGTGGTGCATGGCGACCAGCGGTGCGCGGCCATCGCGGCGGCGTCGATTCTGGCCAAGGTGACGCGAGACCGGCAGATGAGGGATTTGCACGCGCACGATCCGCGTTACGGATTTGATCGACACAAGGGCTACGCGACGGCCGATCATCTCGCCGCGGTCAGGCAGTTTGGCTATTCCGCAGTGCATCGGCGATCGTTCAGTCCGCCCGCGCTGCCGCTGGAATTTGATACGATTGACTGAATAATCTCCCTCTACCTCCTGTTTTGTTTCCGGGAACGCTGCCTGTGCCATTTGACCGCGAGGGAACGCTCCGCAAAGCGGAGAAGCTGCTCCGCCAAGGAAAACTCGATCTGGCTATGCAGCTCAAAGTGCAAATGGGCAGCTGATGCTGAAGCGCCTTCTGCTCGTTGCGTACTTCATCGAGGTCGGGTTGCTGCTCGTGCTTGTCCCGTGGTCTCCGTTCTGGGAGCGCAACTATTTCCTCACGGCATTTCCCGCGCTGCACGACATCATTCGCAACAACTACGTGCGCGGGGCTGTGTCCGGCCTGGGGGTGGTGAACCTCCTGATGGGCTTCAACGAACTGGCGTCGGTACTGCTGGCGCGCCGTCGCATGGAAACGATGGAAACCATCGAGCAGTCATGATCTGCCTTGTCACCGATCGCCGCCGTCTGTCGACCGGGACGGACGCCGCCGATCGGCTCGTCGAGCTGGTCGACGCCGCGGTGCGCGCCGGCGTCGATCTGGTTCAGATCCGTGAGCGCGATCTCGACGCACGTGCGCTGGTTGCGCTCGTGACGCGATGTCTCGCGACGGCCGAAGGGAGCCAGTTCGAAAGTACTCGTCAACGATCGAGCCGATGTTGCGGCGGCGACGGGCGCTGCTGGCGTGCATCTGCGGGGCGATTCGATCGGGGTGCGTGCCGCGAGGTCCTGCTTGGCGACGGTGCGGTCATCGGCCGATCGGTTCACAGCGCCCACGAAGCGAGGCTCGCGTCGCGAGCCGGCGTCGATTATTTGATTTTCGGCACGCTGTTTCAGACCGGCGTCGAAAGACGACGGTCATCCTGTCGCGACCTTCGATCAGTTGCGAGAGGCGTGTGACGCCGCCCCAGGCGTTCCGGTGCTGGCCATCGGAGGCATCACGGTCGAACGAGCGGCAGGTCTGGCTCGCTGCGGAGCCGCCGGAATCGCCGCGATCGGCCTTTTCGTGCCTCCGCCGGGTGTGTCAGGCGATCGTCATCTGCGCGCTGTCACCGCAACTGCGGCGATCGTTTGACACGTGCGAGGCCGTTCCCTACAATGACCGCCGCCTCCGCCGAGGCTACGGCGGGACCTCGCCGAAGCGCTTCGCGCGAAGGCGGGCAAATATCTGATGCCCCTGGGTTCCCCAGCCCGAACGGTTGGCGCCCGTCTGCGCGAAGCACGTGAGAAGCGGGGCGTCTCTCTCCGGCAGATCGCGAGCAGCACGCGCATTTCCGTGATGTCGCTCGAGGCGCTCGAACGCAGCGACCTTTCGCGTCTCCCCGGCGGCATCTTCACGCGGGCTTTCATTCGCGCCTACGCACAGGAAGTCGGTCTCGATCCCGATCGCACCATTCAGGAGTTCATCGCAGAGCTGCCGCCTGACGCGGCAACTGCAACCGCTCGCACGGTGGCGATGGAGGACGGCGAAAAACTGGAAAGCGATCGCAGGGCCGTAGCCACGGCGTTGCGCCTCGCTCTTGTCAGCTTGCCGATCATCGGCCTCGTGATCTACTACGGCATGTACGGCGGGCCCGCCGGACGCGCGCCGTCAGGCGAACCTGTTGCCGAATCACCTGCGCCAGCCGGAGAAACGTCGACCATGCCGCAGCCGGCCGCAGAACCCATCGCGCCGCCATCCGCGGCCGCCAGCGTGCCGGCCGCCGCCCCGTTGGCGTCGGGACTTTCGATGGAGCTGATGCCGAAGGCGACCTGTTGGGTGTCGGTGAACACAGACGGTGAACGGGCGTTTTCCGGTCTGATGCACGCCGGCGACAGACGATCGGTAACGGCCAAGGAACAAATTGTGCTGAATGTGGGCGACGCCGGTGCATTTGTCTATACACTGAACGGGCGTCCCGGAAAGCCGCTCGGCGCGCCGGGCGAAGTGGTCAGCAGGCGCATCACGCTCGCCAACATTCAAGACTTCTTCACGCCCTGATGGACCTCGGTCTCCGCAGCCCGATGTTGGACTTCTTCGGGCGTGGAGAAGTTGCCAAGGATGTTCGGCTGCGGGCGGCGGCGAGGCGGCAAGTTCCGACGAAGACGCCGACTCGCAGAGCATTACGCAGAAGCTGGTATCGACTTGCCGTCCGCAAGCGCATCGCGGAAGGCCAGGAAAAGAAATGATCCGGATGCTCTCGGCCGCCGACAAGCTTGCCGAAATCAAGCGCCTCTACTATCAGACCACTCGCGCCACGATTAAAGACGATTTTGCCAAGGCCATCGATCTCCTGAAGTCGATGCCGAGCGAGGAGGAGCGGGAGCGCGTCGCGGTCTACATGGATGGGCTCTCACAGATGCGTTCCGACTGGGCACGCATGGGGAAGCAGAAAACGAAGAACGACACGCGAAAAACGAATAGCGATCATAACCGCCCCAGGCGCGCGACGTGAGCTGCGCCACATGCGTGACTCTATTCGTTGTTTGGTCTTCGTTCTTCGTTATGGTTTCCTGTTTCGGCGCAGGCCAGCTTTGAACTCATTGACGTCTCGCGTGTTCAGGACGTCCTCCTTCGTCAGCCAGGCCCGGCGTGCCATCTGCACACCCCATCTCAGCGACCTGAAGGCACCTTTGCCGTGCGAATCGGTGCTGATGACGATGTTCACACCGGCATCGTGCGCGGCCCTGGCGTTGATGTCTGAGAGATCCAGGCGATCGACCTGGCAGTTGATTTCGAGCGCGACACCTGCGCCGGCGGCAGCTTCGATGATGCGAGTGACATCGAGCTTGTACGGATCGCGACGCAGCAGAATGCGCCCCGTCGGGTGGCCGATGATGTCGACAAACGGGTTGGCGATGGCGCGGAGCATGCGTTCGGTCATTTGCGTTCCGTCCTGATTGAACGCCGAATGCACGGAGGCGACCACCAGGTCGAGTTCGGCGAGGCAGTCGTCGGCGAGATCCATCGAGCCGTCGGGACGAATGTCGCACTCGATACCGGCGAGCAGCGTGATGCCTTCGAGGCGCTCGCCGATGTCGCGGATACGTTTGGCATGCGCGAGTGCGCGATGCTCGTCGAGGCCGTTGGCCATCGCAAGAGCCTTGCTGTGATCCGTTATGGCCAGGTAGTGCAGCCCCGTCTCTCTGGCAGCCCGCGCCATCGTCTCGATGTCTTCGCGGCCGTCGCTTTCAGTCGTGTGTGAATGGGCGTCGCCGCGTATGTCCTCGAGCTGGATCAGATGTGGCAGAGCGCGACGCTCGGCAGCCTCGAGCTCTCCGTGCCCCTCGCGCAGCTCGGGAGGAATTTCCGGCAGGCCCAGCGCCTCGTAAATGTCTACCTCGGATCGTCCCGCCACGAGGGACCCTTCGTCTATGCGAAACAGGCCGTATTCGTTCAGCTTGAACCCGCGAGCGATGGCCCGGTCGCGCAGCGCGATGTTGTGCGATTTCGATCCGGTGAAGTACTGCATCGCTGCACCCCGGCTTGCTTCGGGGACGAGGCGAAGGTCAGCTTGAATGCCGCCCCAGAGGCGGACGCTGGACTTCGTTTCTCCCTGACCGAGGATGCGCTCGACAAGCTTGTACATCGTGAAAGTCGACATCACATGCGGGTCGTTTCCAGTCGCGAGGATGTCGATGTCGCCCGATGTTTCGGCACCGCGCCGAATGCTGCCGACAGTGTCGAACACGACCGACGGGCATTCTGCCCGCAGGTAGTCGAGTAAAAGGGCAGCCGCCTCGGCGGCATCCGGCAACAGATGACGGCCTGTATGCTGCTTCCGCTCGGCGCACGCGCGAAGAATGAGCTGTTCTTTCTTCGGCCCCAGGCCTTTCAGCGTGCGCACGCGGCCGTCGCCGCACGCGGCCTCGAGCTCCTCTATCGTCTTGATGCCGAGCTCGGTATACAGGAGCGCCACCGTTTTTGGTCCAACACCCTGCAGGTGGAGCAGATCGAGCATAGTCGGCGGGAACTGCTCGAGGAGCTCCTGGTGATAGCGCGCTTCGCCGGTCTCGGAAATCTCCCGGATTTTCGATGCCAGGTCCTTGCCGATCCCCTGAATAGCGCGCAGTTGCTCTTCGGTCAGGTATGCGAGTTTCTCGGTCGCATGTGCGATTGTCTCGGACGCGTTTCGATACGCACGGACCTTGAACGGATTCTCGCTCTTTATTTCGAGCAGATCGGCGATCTCCGAGAAGATGCGCGCGATGGCGAGGTTTTCCATGTTTCTAAACGGTCTCAACTCGAAGACCGTCGGTCTCGATACGGTACTCCAGGATTCGGGCCCCACCCGCGCTGAGCGCGTGCTGCACCGCCGGCACGTGTTTCGGCTCCGCAAGTAAGAACACGCATCCACCCCCTCCGGCGCCGCACACCTTCGCGGCGCGTGCGCCGGCCGCAAACGCTCCCGCGATCAGCGTCTCGATCATCGGTGTCGTCACGCCAGGCGCAAGCCGCTTACGCGCCTCCCATTCCAGATTGATCTGCGCGGCGACGTCCGCCCAGTTTCCTCGCGTCAGTGCATCGCGTACGCCAAGGGCAGCCTGGGCGATGCGATCGAAGCACTCGAAGACGTGGCGGTCGCCGTCGATGTGACGCTTCATGATTTCCCAGTTGTTCGTGCCCGAGAAGTGCGGGGCGCCGGTGTAGGCAAGCACGATGCGATGCTGCAGCTCTTCGGGATCGACATCGATGGCTGTGCGTCTGACGCCGTCGGGCAGCAGCTCGATGGCGCCGACCCCGCCGTAGTAGGCCGGCCGGTAGTCCTGAACGCCGGTGGGCACATTGATGACCTGCGCCTCGACGTTCATCGCAATCGTCAGCAGCTTCTCGCCGTCAAGCTTCAAACCTGCCCATTCGGCGAGCGCTCCGCAGACGGCCACGTTCAGCGCTGACGAACCGGCAATGCCTGCGCCGGCGGGCGATTCTCCTCGCGTGCGAAGCGTCAGGTTTTCGGCACGAAAAAAGGCGGCGAGCCTGCTCAGCAGCGGCAGCCCCTGGCCGTCAGCCAGTTTCTGCCATGTCCCGACCTCGACAACTTTCGACGTGTCGACCGATTCCAACCGGACTTTGCCATCCGTGCGGCCGGTCACTTCTGCGTGAGCCCGGAGGCTGATGGCTGCATTCACGGTCTGCGCATGTTCGTGAAACAGATACAAGGGCCAGATGTCGAGGGTGCCGCCGGCGAGGTCGATTCTGGTTGGTGCAGAGGTTCTAATCTGCGTCATGTCTGGGCGCGCGGAGCAGGAGAACGGGAACGCGAACGGTGTGGCGGACCTTGTCGACCGTCGTTCCGTGAACCAGGTCCGAGAGGAATCGGTGCCCGTGCGTCGACATGGCAATCAAATCCACGCCTTCCTGGGCGGCGATCTTGATGATCTCGGTCGCGGGATCGCCCATCGCGAGCCGCGAGGTCACCTCGAGGCCGGCTTTCCGGAGCTCGTCGGTGCGCCTGGCCAGGTAGGCGCGGTCGTCGCGCATCTCCTCCGACTCTCGCAGCTGCAGATCGTTGAAATGGCGCGCGGCGAATCCGTCTGCCACGTGCACGAGCAACAGACGCGCTTTCACCAGGTGTGCGAGCCGGACGATATGCTCGAGGATGGCTTCGTCCGCCTTCGAGTGTTCCACCGCGACGAGGATGTGCTGATACACGTCAGGCCCCGAAAAACTGAACAGCGGTCTGATACAGCAGGTAGACGTTGAGGGCCGCAATGATAATGCAGACAGGCCACGCGAGCGCCTTAATCCAGAACTTGATGGCGAACGGCCCCATCAACCTCTCACTGCTCGTGAACTGCACGAGCGGGAAGATGGCGAAGGGCAGCTGCAGGCTGAGAATCACCTGGCTGAGCACAAGGAGGGGGCCCGATCCCTCTTCTCCCTTGATGGCAATGACGATGACGGCCGGCACGATGGCGATCAGTCTCGTGATGAGGCGGCGCAGCCAGGGCCGCAGTCGAAGGTTCAGGAATCCCTCCATGACGATCTGGCCGGCCAGCGTGCCTGTCAGCGTGGCGTTCTGTCCCGCAAACAGCAACGCGACGGCGAACAGTGTGCTTGCGACGGTTGCGCCAAGAAGCGGGTTGAGCAACAGGTACGCGTCGCCGATATCGGCGACCTCCCGGTACTGCGGATCGGGATTGAACACCGCGGCTGCCATGATGAGAATCGCCGCGTTGATGAACAGCGCCGACATCAACGCGACGGTCGAATCGATCGTCGCATAACGGATGGCTTCCTGTTTTCCCTCGAACGAGTCTCCGTACATGCGCGTCTGCACAATCGACGAGTGCAGATACAAGTTGTGCGGCATGACAGTAGCCCCAAGGATGCCGATCGAGATATAGAGCATCTCGGGGTTCCGAAGGATTTCCGCGCGCGGAATGAGGCCGCTCGCAAGCGCCAACGGATCGGGCCTCGCCATCCAGAGCTCGATCGCGAAACAGCCCGCAATTCCGAGAATCAGCGTCAGGACGATCGCCTCGACGTACCGGAAACCGCGATTTTGCAGATACAGCACGAGAAAGACATCGGTGGCCGTCAGACACACACCCCAGAGGAGGGGAATGCCGAACAGGAGCTGCAGCGCGATGGCAGCGCCGAGCACCTCGGCGAGGTCGCAGGCGGCGATGGCGATTTCGCAGACGATCCAGAGCGCAAAGGTCGTTCGCTTCGAGTACGAATCACGGCAGGCTTGAGCGAGGTCGCGTCCGCTCGCAATGCCGAGGCGTGCAGCGAGGGACTGCAGCAGGATCGCCATCAGATTCGAAAGCATGATGACGCTGAGAAGCGTGTAGCCGAACTTCGCGCCCCCGGCGATGTCCGTGGCCCAGTTGCCGGGATCCATGTAGCCCACGGCGACGAGGTACCCAGGGCCCGCAAAAGCGAGCATCTTCTTCCAGGCCGGGCCGCCAACGGGAACGGTGATGGACCCGTGAACTTCCGGCAGGCTGCGTCTGTCCCAGATGGGATCGGAATCGGTTACGCCGGCCGGTTTCTCCATAGATTGGGTATCAACTCTATAATGACAAGTCGTGTCGCCTCAACCGCTTCGCCGTCGCGTCGGCCAGTTGCTCATCGGCAGTTTCACGGGATCAGACGTACCGGTCGAGGCGCGCGCGCTCGCGCGCGAGTTCGATTTGGGCGGCATGACGTTCTTCGGAAGGCTCGGAAATATCGAAACGCCTGAGCAGGTGGCGGGCCTCGCGTTCGACGTGCGCGCCCTCGGCCGCGAAATGCCGGCCTGGGTAGGCATCGACCAGGAAGGCGGGCGCGTCGCGCGCCTGCGATCGCCATTTACGGAGTGGCCGCCGATGGCGGTGCTGGGTCGAAGTGAAGACGCGGCACTTGCGCGGAAGTTTGCCGGCGCACTGGCGGCGGAACTCGCCGCCGTCGGCGTCTCGCTCAACTACGCGCCCGTTCTGGACATCCGCACCAATCCGAAAAATCCGGTGATCGGCGATCGGGCGCTGGGAGAGAAGCCGGAGATCGTGGCGAAGCTGGGCCGTGTCATCATCGACGAGCTGCAGCGTCACGGTGTGGCAGCCTGCGGGAAACACTTTCCAGGCCACGGCGACACGGCTGCCGATTCCCATGTCGAGCTTCCGATCGTCGAGCACGCGCCCGATCGACTGCGCGCCATCGAGTTCGCGCCGTTCAAGGCGGCCATCGAGGCCGGCGTCGCGTTTATCATGACCGCGCATGTGCTCGTACCGTCGATCGACGACGAGCGGCCCGCGACGTTATCGCCGAAAATCGTCCAGCGCATTCTCCGCGAAGAGCTCGGTTTCAACGGCGTCATCGTCTCGGACGATCTCGAGATGAAGGCTATCGCGAACACATACACGCCGGGTGACGCTGCGGTAGCCGCGATTAGCGCCGGATGCGACGCGCTGTTGATGGGCGGACTCGGCAGCGGGGGGATCGAGCTCCAGGCGCAAGCGCTCGAAGCCGTCATTCATGCTGTCGAGGACGATCGGTTGCCGATCAAGCGCGTCGAGGCCGCGCTCGAGCGCAATCGCCAGGCGAAAGAGCGCTTTCTGCGCGAGTTTCGGCCGCCCACTGCCGCCCAACTCCGTGTTCTCATCGGCTCGGAACAACATCGCGCCATCTCCGCGCAGATGGCAGAGTTCGCCTGACCTCGGATGCTGAAGCCGCACAAGCTGCGCCCCGGCGATAAGCTTGCGATTGTTTCGCCTGCCAGCTCATTCGCCCGAGAAGAATTCGACAAAGGAGTCGCCGAGATTCGGCGGCTTGGGTTCGAGCCGGTTTTCGAGGAGACCGTGTTCGCGCAACATGGCGGGTATCTCTCGGGCGAAGATCACGTGCGGGCGCAGGCATTTCTCACCGCGTGGCGCGATCCTTCAGTGCGCGCGCTCATTGCCGTGCGCGGCGGCTACGGCAGCGTGCATCTGCTGCCGTTTCTCGACAAGGAGGATCTGAGTCGGACGCCAAAGGCCTTCATCGGCTACAGCGATCTGACAACGGTGCTCACGTATCTGACCGGAAGGTGCGGCATCGTGTCATTCCATGGACCGATGCTCGACCGCAGACTGGCCCGCGGCATCGACGCCTACGACCGCGACTCGTTCATCAGCGCCCTGACGCGCGCCGAGCCGCTTGGTGAGCTCGTTGCGCCGCAGCTCGAGACGTTCCGCAAGGGAGAGGCGTCCGGGACGTTGATGGGCGGAACGCTGGCACAGCTGACCGCGTCGCTGGGAACTCCATACGCGTTCGATCCGCCCATGGGCCACGTGCTGTTTCTCGAGGATGTGGGGGAGCGCCCGTTCCGGCTCGATCGGATGGTGACGCAGTTGCGGCTCGCCGGCGTGCTGGATCGTGCTTCTGCGATCATGCTGGGCGAGTTCATCGATTGTGATGAACCTGGCGGCACGCTTGCGGCGAAGGCGGTGCTGGCGAATCTGCTGAAGGACTTTGACGGGCCGGTCGTTCATGGCTTTCCCTCGGGGCACACGCGCGGTCCGCTGGTCACCCTCCCGTTCGGCGTTCGCGCCCGCGTCGTGGCGGACGGGAATCCACGCGTGATTATCGAAGAGGCTGGCGTCGCGTGACGATTCATTTCATCGGAATCTGTGGGACGGCGATGGCCACGCTCGCCGCGCTCCTCAGACAAAAGGGTCACGACGTGCAGGGGTCGGATGAAAACGTGTATCCGCCGATGAGCAACTTTCTCGCGTCCGAGAATATCCGCACGCTCAGCGGTTACAGTGCGGACCACATCACGGGCGCGATCGACATTGTCGTGGTGGGCAACGCAATTTCGCGCGGCAACGTCGAGCTGGAAGAGGTGCTCGAGCGCAAGATGCGGTACTGCTCGCTGCCCGAGGCGGTGCGCGAGCATTTCCTGTGGAGCGCACGCTCGATCGTCATTGCCGGGACGCACGGAAAGACGACGACCACGTCGCTGACCGGATGGCTGCTCGTGCATGCCGGGCTGGATCCGAGCATCCTCGTCGGTGGCATCGCCCGCAACCTCGGCGATGATGGGTCGAGCTACAGGTTGGGGAAGGGAAAGGACTTCGTCATCGAAGGCGACGAATACGACAGCGCGTATTTCGACAAGACCGCGAAGTTCCTGAAGTATCTACCGGACATCGCCGTGATCAACAACGTCGAATTCGATCACGCAGACATCTACGCCGATATCGATGCGGTGAGGCTCGCGTTTCGCCGGCTTGCGAACCTGGTGCCGCGTTCGGGTCTGCTCGTGCTCGGAGCGGATTCACCCGACGCGTTTGCGCTGAAGAAAGCGGCAGTCAGCCCGGTGCAGACGTTCGGGCTTTCGGAATCAGCCGATTGGCGTGCCACCGGCGTCACGGTTTCGGCGGCCGGGCAATCTTTCAATGTCGTGCACGGCGGATCGCGATACGCGACGATGCAGGTGCCGTTGTTCGGCCTGCACAACGTTCGCAATGCCATGGCGTCGATAGCTGTGGCGCACGCTCTGTCGATACCGGCGGCCACCATTGCCGAAGGACTGCTGACATTTGAGGGTGTCAAGCGCCGCCTCGAAATCTTCGGCGAGGCCGGGGGCGTCACCGTGTACGACGACTTCGCGCATCATCCAACAGCCATCGCCGAGACGCTGGCCGGGCTGCGCGCGGCAAACCCGCATCGACGCATATGGGCGATTTTCGAGCCGCGATCGGCGTCGTCCAGCCGCCGCGTGTTTCAACAGGATTTTGCGCGTGCGTTCGGACCCGCAGACGAAGTCATCATCGCGCCTGTGTTTCGAACGAACCTGCCGGAAGGTGAGCGGCTGTCGGCGCAGCAGCTGGTATCCGATTTAAAAGGTGCGGGACAGCGAGCGAGGGCAGCCGCTTCGATTGATGACATCGTGACGGCGATAGTCAAGGAGCGGAAGGACGGTGACCTCGTCGTGTTCATGTCGAACGGAGGGTTCGGCGGCATCCATCAGAAGACGCTGAAGGCGCTCGGCCAATGAGCCGCGAGCGGCGCGGGGCGATGGGGCCCCGCAAGCGAGCGGCGCGGCGCGGGGCGAGGGGCCCCCGCGACCAAGAATGAGCCGCGAGCGGCGCGGGTCGGTTGTCATGCTCGGCGACTCGTGCGTCGCCATGCATTTGGCAACGGCCATCGATCCCGGCGTCAACGCACGTTGCGTGGCGCTCGCCGCTGCACTCGACCGCCTTTCGCTTCGGGGCGTGCGCGACGTCGTGCCCGCTTACAACTCCGTGACGGTGCACTTCGACCCGTTCATCGCCGACGGCCGGTCGATCTGCGCACGTCTGGAGGAGCTCTCAACAGCGACTGACGCGTCTGATGAGGAGGTTCGAACGCTCGAGATTCCCGTCACCTATGGGGGTGCCGCGGGCCCGGATTTGGCGGCGGTCGCCGGGTTTGCACACGTGTCCGAGGCCGAGGTCGTGCGTCTCCATACGCTGACGCCGTATCGTGTATACATGCTCGGATTTCTTCCGGGTTTTGCATACATGGGATCAGTCGATGCTCGTATCGCCATGCCGCGGCTCGACACACCTCGCCTCAAGGTCGTTGCCGGGTCGGTGGGCATCGCGGGAGCGCAGACGGGAATTTATCCCTTCGATTCGCCGGGGGGCTGGCGCATCATCGGTCGAACCGGCACGAAAGTCTTCGATGCCAGCAGGGCTGAGCCGTTTCTCTTGAAGGCCGGCGATCACGTCAAATTTGTGGCCGCATAGAGGCATGCCTGCGCTGTCCATTCTGCGCCCCGGTATGTTCACGACCGTCCAGGACCTCGGACGGTGGGGATTTCAGTCGCGCGGCGTGCCTGTGAGCGGCGCCATGGACTGGTACTCGCACCGGCTGGCGAATCGATTGCTGGGTAACGATCCTCAGATGGCGACGCTCGAGGTCACGCTGATGGGACCGCATCTCCGCTTTGAGGGATACGGCGCGTTCGCGGTGACTGGTGCGGCATTCCGATTGACACTCGATGATCTGCCGACCGAGATGGGCCGGATCATCGAGGCGTCGCCGGGCGCAGTCTTGAAGTTCGGCGCGCGTGTCAGCGGCGCGCGTGCGTATGTCGCTGTTGCCGGTGGCATCGACGTTCCAGAAGTACTTGGCAGCCGCTCCACGCACGTGCTGACAACGATGGGCGGACATGAGGGCCGCGCGTTGAAGGCAGGGGACGCGCTTGAGATAGGGGTAAGGGGTAAGGGGCGAGGGGCAATTGACACGCATGCCTTACCCCTTACCCCTCACCCCTTACCCCTTGCCCCTGCCCCCTTACCCTTTGCCCCTGCCCCCGTCACGTTGCGGATCATCCCTGCAGAGGAGCAGCTCTTCGCGCACGTCGCGCCGCACCGGTTTCGCGTTTCGCCGCAGTCGAACCGGATGGGGTACCGGCTGGAGGGTGCGGCGATCGGTGCCACACCCGGTGAATGTATCTCCACCGCTGTGCCCATCGGTGCGATTCAGGTGCCCCCTAGCGGGCAGCCAATATTGCTCATGAACGACCATGCGACGACCGGCGGCTACGCCATTGCGGGTGCGGTCATCACAGCAGACCTTCCGATTGCCGCCCAGCTCGCGCCCGGGGACTGGGTGGAATTCGAAGCGTGCACGATCGACGACGCCGGCAAGGCGCTGCGGCTGCGTGAGGCGGCACTTGGCGCAGCGTAGCGACGTGTTTCAGCAACGGATGAACGCACGATTCGGGGCGGAGCGGATTCGCGCCGAAGAACCTCTTGCGCCGTACACAACTTTCAAAGTTGGTGGACCGGCCGAGTGGTTTCTCGAAACGAGGAGTTCGGACGAAGTGCTGGACGCGCTGCGCATTGCGCAGGCGGCCGCTGTGCGCGTCACCCTCCTGGGAGGCGGGTCCAACGTGCTGATCGGCGATCGCGGCGTGCGGGGGCTCGTTCTCAGACCGCGCGGCGGGGTCATCGAGCAGATCGACAGCGGGCACGTGCGAGCGGATGCAGCCACGACCATCAACGGCCTCGTCCGATGGACGGTGCAGAGGGGCATCGGAGGCCTGGAGGCGTGGGCTGGCACGCCGGGCACGGTCGGCGGCGCGATCTTCGGCAATGCACACTTCGGCGGCCGGCTGATTGGCGAGCTCGTGGAATCGGTTCGTCTGGCTGGGCAGCACGGCGACGTGCGCGATCTTTCCCGCGACGAAATGGAATTCGGCTACGATCGAAGCCGTTTGCAGAGAACCGGTGAGGTGCTGCTGTCGGCCGTCTTCCGCGTGTCCACGGGCGATCCCGCATCGCTTCGCGATGTCGCGCGCCAGTCGCTCACATATCGCAAGAAGACCCAGCCCCTCGACACGCCGAGCGCGGGTTGCATTTTCCAGAATCCCGATCGGACGGTGGTGCCCGCCGACATACCGGCGTCCGCCGGCGCTCTTGTCGATCGAGCCGGGCTGAAAGGGACGGCGCGCGGGGATGCGCGCGTGTCAACGACCCACGGAAATTTCATCGTCAACGAAGGCCACGCGACCGCGGCAGAAATTCGCGCCCTCATCGACTTGTGTCGCGCGCGCGTCAGCGAGCAGTTCGGGGTGGCTCTGCAGGAAGAGATCGTTTACGTGGGAGATTTTTGATGTCGAGTCTGTTGATTGAAGGAGGGCGCGCAATTTCAGGCCGCATCGAGGTCGAAGGCAACAAGAATGCCGCGCTTCCGCTCCTGGCTGCGTGCCTGCTGACCACTGAGGAATGTGTGCTCACGAACATGCCTCGCATCGGCGACGTCGAGGTGATGGCGAAGCTGCTGAAAGAAATTGGCGCCGAAGTCCACGGTCTCGGCACGACCACCGTCCGCGTGCGCTGCCAGAACGTCAGGACGTCCGAGCCCAGCAGCGAGCTCGTCGGCAAGCTGCGAGGATCGGTCCTGCTGCTCGGGCCGCTGCTTGCGCGAACCGGCCGAGCGATCCTGGGCATGCCGGGCGGAGATTTCCCCGCGCGCCGGACCATCGGCACGCATATCGACGCGCTCGTGAATCTGGGCGCCACGGTGCTGCCTTCGACGGGCCATGCGCTCGAGGCCCCGAATGGACTGCATGCGGCGTCGATGTACCTGGACGAGGCGTCGGTGACGGGCACAGAGACGGCCCTGCTCGCAGCCGCAACTATTGACGGCGTCACTGAAATCCGCCACGCCGCGACAGAGCCGCACGTTGTCGAGGTCTGCAGGTTCCTGCAGAGCATGGGAATCGGCATTACGGGCGCGGGTTCGTCGACGATTCGCATCGAAGGAACGACACGTCCCCGAGGTGTCACGCACCAGCTCAACGGCGACTACATCGAGGCGGGCAGCTGGGCGGTGGTGGCGGCAGTGACGGGCGGAGAAATCGAAGTGCGAGGCGCCCGCGCCGAAGATGTCGAGGGCATTGCATTCGTCCTGAAGCGTATGAATGTCGACTGCACGTTCGAAGACGGCCTCATGACCATCGGGAAATCCCGCCCGGTCGCGGCGGGGAAGATCACCACGGGATTGTGGCCCAGCTTCCCGAGCGATTTCGTCAGCCTCGTGACGGTGCTTGCCACTCAGGCCGACGGCCGCACGCTGATTCATGACTGGATGTACGAGCTGCGCCTCTTCGCGCTCGAACAGCTCAGCGGCATGCGCGCCGATCTCTTCCTGTGCGACCCGCATCGAATCATCGTGACAGGCCCGAGCAAGCTGAAAGGGCGCAAGCTCGACAGCCGGGACCTGCGGTCGGGAATGGCGCTGATTGCCGCTGGGCTCGCCGCAGACGGGCAGAGTCGCCTGAGCCCAATCGAAACTGTAGAGCGGGGGTACGGGCGGCTCGTCGACCGACTCAAGATGCTGGGCGCGCAGGTCGAGCAGGTCGAGCAAAGAGTGCCGCTACCTCAGGCTTGACGACCTTGCCCATGGCGTTTCTGGGCAATTGAACTACACAGACAAGATCTTTCGGAATCTTATGCGGCGCCAGGCGTGCGCGAGCCCACTCTTTCAGCTCGTCGAGGCCGAGGGTGATGCCTGGCTTCAGTTCGGCGGCGCAGCAGACTCGCTGACCCCATTCCACGTCGTCCACACCCACGACCGCGCATTCGCTGATGGCCGGGTGGCTGCGCAGCACCTCCTCGATTTCGAGCGCCGAAATCTTGTGCCCACCGGTCTTGAGGATGTCGATGCTCGATCGGCCAAGAAGGCGGAATGCGCCGTCCTCGATCACGGCGGCATCTCCGGTGCGGAACCACCCATCAACGAAAGCGGAACGCGTCTCGTTGGGCTGCCCCCAGTACTCGCGGAACACTCCCGCGCCTTTCAGTTGCAGCTCTCCATCGACGAGACGCGCTGATACGCCAGGCAGCGGTTGCCCGACGAATCCGGGGCGACGCTCTCCATGGAGCGGATTGGACAAGGCCATGCCGACTTCCGTCATGCCGTAGCGCTCTAGCAGCGTGTGGCCTGTAATCTCGCGCCATCGATCGAGCATCGTTCGCGGAAGAGCGGCCGACCCGCTCATCATCAGCCGCATTCGCCTGCACGCTCGCGAGCGCGTATCCTGCACCTCGCAGCCGGCATCCTCCCACGAACCGATGAGCCGGTGATAAATGGTCGGCACGGCGCTGAATACCGTCAGTTCTCCCGACGCGAGACGACGCCACGTCGCTTCCGCATCGAACTTCGGAAACATCTCCAACGTCGCGCCACTCCACAGCGCACAGCAGACGATATTCAGGATGCCGTGCACGTGGTGGAGCGGCAGCGCCAGCAACGTGCGATCCGCAGACGTCCACTCCCACGCGGTGATGAGAGATTCGATCTGCGCGATGAGGTTGCCGTGTGTAGTCACCACCCCTTTCGGGCGGCCGGTAGTACCGCTCGTGTACACGATAAGGGCCCTGCGGTTTGCAGGGTCTGTGTGGTTGGTGTGGTCCGGCGGGGCCGCAGGCTCGGCCGTGAGAGTTTCGCAAGGGCAGAATCGTGCATCCGCTGAGTTCGACAAGGGTTCGAGGACAGCCGCGTGGTCTGCGTCGGCGATAACGATCGATGAATCAGAATCGCGAACAAGGTGGTCGAGCTCCGAGAGCGGATGCGACATCGGGAGAGGTACGGCGATACCGCCGGCTCGCCAGATGCCCCACTGTGTGACGACCCACTCGAATCCTGGCGTGACGAGGAAGGCGACGCGAGCCTCGTTCAGGTCGCCGCGGCCATCGAGAAGCCGCGTGGCCACGGTCGCCGACGCGCGATCGAGCTGTTCGTACGTGTGGCACTCCTTCCGGTCGTGGATAGCCACACGTGTGCCATGAGCGCAGGAACGCGCCACGATCGGAGGCAGAACCGGAAGCATGTCTAACGCGGCGGCTTTGCTTGCTCAGGGCCGGGCGGCGTCTGCGGCGGTGGCGCTTGCCCGGGGCTGGGGGGCGTCTGTGGCGGTGGCGCCGGCGGAAACAGCGGCTTGGCCGGTAGCGGTACGCCCGGCAGAGGCGCGCCAGCGTCGGGAGGGACATCGGGGGGGACCGGGACCAGCGGCTCTTCCGGCAATGGAAGCATGACGCCACCGGCTGGCCCGCCGAGGCGCCCACCGGGCGCCGCGCCTGTCGAGCTCGCGTCGCGGCCCATCTGGAATGCGCGCAGGTCCTCTTCGGACAGCTCCAGAACGCGCACGATACGTGGCGTCAGCATCACGATGACGTCGGTCTGATTCCGCTCGTTGCTCGAGTGTCCGAGGAGATGGCCGATGCCCGGAATGTCGCTCAAGCCAGGAATCCCATCACGCACCTTCCGCTCATCGTCGCGAATCAGGCCCGCGAGCATGTTCGTCTCGCCGTCTCTCAGCCGAATCGTCGTTTTGATGAGGCGGTTGCCGAAA
Source organism: Vicinamibacterales bacterium (assembly GCA_963744405.1). Classification (GTDB taxonomy): domain Bacteria; phylum Acidobacteriota; class Vicinamibacteria; order Vicinamibacterales; family JAMQPK01; genus JAMQPK01. The sequence goes on along the minus strand of CAVUTO010000012.1, from coordinate 113,598 downwards.
GTCGGCAGCCCGCCGAAGCCTGTGCCCGAGATGCTGGTCACCTGGATAGTCAGCGCCAGCGTCACCTCGTTGTTCATGTGCGTGCGCGGGGTGATATCGATGTTCACGCCGATGTTCTCGTAGTTGAACGAGGTGATGGGCTGCTGGCTCACGCCGCCAGCGGCAATCGGAGAAAACGTCGTTACCGGCACCGGCACACGATCGCCGAACTGCGCTTGCGCGGAGTATCCAACCTGCGAGCGGAGCTGAGGGTTCGCCAACACCCGTGTGGTTCGATCCTGTTTGAGCAGGCGGTAGTACAGACCCGGGACCTGCGTCATCAATATCTGAGAATCGCTGAGGTTTCTCAGATCTTCGAGTGTAAGGCCGGGCTTGTTGACGTCGGCGAGACCGTTGATCCCCGCCGAGCCTGGCGACGCAAACTGCAAGCCATATTCGGTAAAGCGGTTGCGGTTCACCTCGAGCAGCTCGACGTCTGTCATCACTTCGGGCCGCGCCTTGTCGATCATGCTGATGAGGCGTCCGGCAGCTTCGACGCGCTCCGCCGTGTCGGTAATCGTGATGGCGTTAGTGCCCTGCATGCCGCCGATTCTGCGCGCGTCGATGACGATACGCAGCAGGTCCATCGTCTCTTTGAGATCGGCATTGCTGACATAAAACGTGCGGACGATGTCTGCCTGGTACTCGCGCCGCTTGGCCGGAGTATCCGGAATGACAGTGATCGTCCGCTGCGCCGTTACCCGATAGAAATTCTGCGTGCTCGCCGTAATCGACTGCAGAGCCTCGGCGAATGTCTGATTGCGGATTTCAATCGAGATAGGAGAGGGCCGAAACGCTGGATCGAACACGACGTTGACTTTCGCCAGTTGCGCCAGCGCGCGGATGATGACGTCATTCGGCGAGTTGCGGAAGATGAGCTCGTCGGGCAGCGGTTCTGCGGGCACATCGAGGCCGGGGAGCCGCTGCCCCAGCATGCGCTCCACGAGCGCCTCCAGGTCGGTCTTGCCGTCGCGGTTGACCGGAATCTTGGCGCGCAGTTGATTTTGGGTTCGCTCGAGCTCTTCGACGATGACGCGATTGTCCGGATTCAGTTCAGAGGCGAGCTTGTATTCAGCCGCGGCCTCTTCGAGGCGTCCGTTTCCGGCCAGGCGCCGCGCCTGCGTAAAGTGCTCCTGCGAAGCGCGCAGACGCGCGCGCTGAAGGCCCGTTCGGGCATTCAGGTTGTCCGGATCATCTTGCAGGGCACGGGTATACTCCACAACCGCAACGTCGTAATCCTGTCGTTCTTCGGCTCGGCGCGCCTCCCGAAGGGAGGCGCTTGTCAAGCATGCAGACAGCGTTGCGACGATTGACACTGCGGCAATCCAGCGCCTCGGCTCGAAACGGCTGGACACGCTATCGGCCTCCGTCGGTGACGACGTCGACGTTCGGCGGCATCTTGAACACGAACTGATTATCGGCCACACCGACGTTCTCCTTGAGATTGGAGAAGGTGAACGCAGATCGGCCTCCCTGGGCGTCAACGGTGATCAACATTTGGAGCGTCAGCGTTTTCGGGTCGACGACGAGCGTCAGCGACTCGTACTCGGGCTCGCGCCGGTTGGGCTTGAGCTTGAGAGCGATAGCGCCGGGCGGCGCTTCGGCCACCTTGTCGAACGCGGCTGTATAGTCGCGCGTGATATCCCCCTTACCTGTCAGGAAAAGCGCCGGTGTCGACGCCTGCTCGCCGCGGGGCATCGTGCCGACGATAACTTGCTTGTCCTGTGGGATATACGAGTAAATCTTGTGGCCGTCCGAGACGAACAGCTTCTTCTCAGGGGCCGTGTATTCCCAGCGCATCTTGCCGGGCTTCTTAACGAGAAGGGTGCCGCGTTCGGTCGCTTGCTGCTTCAAGACGCCACCCCTGTAGCTGTGGATGAAATCGGCTGAGAAATCGGTAACGCGGTCGTACTTTCGCTGCAGGTCGCGCGCAACGTTGTCTGCTGTGGGCGATTGTGCCGCAATCGAGACCGTCAGCAGGAGAGCCACGCCGATGACGAGCATTCGAGCAATCACAGCAGCTCAACGATAACACGCTCTGGGTCTAGGGGTTAGGCCTGACCGGAAGCCGCCGGATGGGGGCGAACAGGCCGGATTCATACAAGAGAGCGCCTCCCGCTCCCAACGCGACAAAGCTGATCCCGCGTTCCAACGTGAGGACGTGACCGCGATTCGCTATTACGTGGCCGAATCCTGCCCGCCGGATGGTGTCGGTGGGAAGCCACGATTCCATACGTATATCGATGTCGTAAGGCTCGATCCGCGTACCGAACACGGTAGGGCCGATCCGCCGATTCGACCAACACGGGCCGTTCACCGACTCTGCCGGCCACAACCGTGTAGTTCCGCAAGTTCGGAGTCATCACCGCAGGCGCGAGCCACTTCCATGCCCGAGCGAGCCCCGCGGTGTCGAGCGTGTACTCGCTGTCGGTTCGCAGAACTGCCAGCACGTAAGGGGTTCCCGGCATCACCGTCTCGATGCGCCCGCCGAAACTCGAAACGAAATTCGGTTCGACGTCTTCGAGCCACTGCGACGGCGGCGGGCTCATCACTCTCTCTGCCGTCCGCTCACTGACGATCACGCTGCGTCTGATCGCCGCGTTGTCGGAGACAAATGTCCGGAATCGCCCGACAGGATCGCCTTCGAGCAGCCATTCGAATTGATCGGTTGTGAACCACACCAACTCCGGCTTGCGCTCGCGCATGTAGTACTCGACTGTATTTTGAACCTGCCAATTTGCGTCGAGACCAAGGACGGCGTCTTGCGGTCGAGCGTCGAAGTCGCCGATGCCCTCGGCGAATTCGTCGAGCAATTGCACCGCGCGAGTGTCCCAGCTTCGATCCAGCGCAGGAAACGCGTCGTATCCTCGCCACGCGGGATAGAGCAACAACAGCGCGACTGCGGTCGCGGCGACCGTGCGATTGGACAGACGCGCTATGAGCACGCCAATGGCCGCAGTGCCTGCGCCGGCCGAGAGCGCGACGGCGTAGTGCGACGGTAGAAAGAAAATATACGCATCGCCTACGTTGTACGTCCACGCGAATGCCAGGTTCGCGGCGTACAACAGCAGAAGCAAAATAGCGCGCTGCGGCCAGCGCCACAGGACGTAGAAGAACCCGATTGCGGAGAGCACCACGCCGGGAACGCCGAATTGCTGCCGGAGATCGAACCAGTACATCTCAGGGCGAGACTGAAGCCCTGTCTCGGATACCGTCATGACGAGCGTTTGGCGCCAGTCCTCTTTGGTCACATCGAACCAGAATTTCACAACCGCCTCGCCGATCGAAGCGGGTGGCTCGAGCTCTGTCCACAGGCCGCGAAAGTTCCACGCGTATTGAACGGCGCCGAGCGTGGCAATGGCGGCGGACATGGCCAGCATCCGCGGCTGCAGTGGATCGCCTGGGCCCCGACGACGGTGCATCAGGAGAAATAGCGCGAAAGCCGGCAGCACCAGCACCATGCTCAAGTGGTTGCCGAACCCAAGCGCCACAACCGCATAAAACTGAGCCAGCCGGCTCACGGAGGGTCGATCGGCCCATGCCAGGAGCGCGAGGCCGCCAGCGCCCACGACCAGCAGGTGGAGCGTGTAGACCTCGGCTGTAATTGCCTGGCTCCAGAAGGTGTACGAAAACGCGAGAAACAGTCCTGCAGCTATACCCGAGATGACCGATTCGGCCAGCTTTGCCGCGAGTGAGGCCGCCAGACCGACTGCGACTGCGCCAAAGACCGCGGACGCGAGGTTCGCCGCGCGTGCGGGTTCACCCGGGTGAAGCCAGGTAAAGACGCTTCCGAGGCCATGGTAGAGCGGGTAGGCATGGCGCGGAGTCAGTGTGAGTGACCCGAGACCAGTCTGGAAAGACGCGCTATCGCCGAGATCGAGACCGGGAACGAGCGTTGTGTAGTAGCACAGGAACGCGACGGCCGCGAGACATGCGGCGGCTAGCCCTTGCTGAGGGATCCTGGCTCGGGTGGGGCCGATCGTGGCGCTTCCTTCGTTTCAATGGGAAAGTTGGCGGCGAGCCATTCCGGAACCCCACCCTTGAGAACACGTACCTTGATGCCTTTGCGCATCAGCTCGGCCGCCACGTGGGTGCTGACCAGCTCGTTCGGGTCCGAATCGTAGGCAACGATATCCGCGCCGCTCGGGATCGCAACCGAGTCGATGGCGTAGGGCGGCACTCTGATAGCACCGGGTAGCTTGACCGTGCTGTGCTCGTATGCGTACTTGAGGCGGACATCGAGAATCGTGAGGGTATCGCCTCGATCCAGGCGTTCCTTCAGTTGTTCTTTGCTGATGCGTTCGACCGGCACGGCGCTATTCTCGCCGTGCCTCAACGAATCGTCAAGCTGGCGGCACTTCGCGACCCGTATATCGGGTGCAACCCGCTACAGCCACTTGGCTTGCTTGAACTTGACGTAAAGGGTCACGCAGAGGCCAATGATTACCGCGAGGACCAGCGGATAGCCCAGCCGCCAGCGCAGCTCGGGCATGAGGTCGAAGTTCATGCCGTAGATCCCGGCGATGGCGGTGGGTACGGCGAAAATGGCGGCCCAGGCCGCCAGCCTGCGCGTGTCTTCGTTCTGCGAGACGGAGATGAGCGACAGGTGGGCCTCGAGCGCCGTTCCGAGCAAGTCGCGAACGCCGTCGATCATGTCGTTGATGCGCAGCGTGTGATCGTATACGTCGCGAAAATACGGGCGCACCTGCGTGGGAATCAGGTCATCATCGTCGAGCCGGATTAGCCTCGCCGACAATTCGATGACGGGCGCGACGACGCGTTTGAGCGCGATCAGATCGCGCTTCAGCTTGTAAATCTGCGTCGTTGTGCGGCGGCTGAATGGCTGCGTGAACACGCGCTGCTCGAGCGACTCGAGCTCTTCGCCGAGCGCGTCGACGATCGGGAAGTACTGGTCGACGATGAAGTCGATGATGGCGTAGAGCACGAAGGCGGGACCCTGCTTGAGCAGGTCGGGCGTCGATTCTGCACGCGTGCGCACCTGAGAGAAGGACGTCGCGTACCCGTGCCGAACCGTGACGATGAAATTACGGCCGAGGAACATGTGCACCTCGCCGTACCGCACGTCGCACGGTTTGTCCGGTTTCGGATCCTCGATCTGCGCGGTGCGCATGCACGACGAACAGCGAATTGTCGTAGCGCTCGACTTTCGGGCGCTGGTGGGCGGACAGCGCGTCTTCAATCGCGAGATCGTGAAGGCCGAACTCCTCCTGCATTTTTCGAAGGAGCGGCTCGTTGGGCTCGTAGAGGCCGATCCAGACGAACGTGTCGGGACGGTCGAGCACATCGCTGATGTCGTCGAGAGCGACTTCGCCGATCTTCCGCCCGTTCGAATACGCGACGCTCGCGATGACGCTGCCGGGCGCGAGAGCCGTCGTGGCCATGGGGCCATTGTAGTAGCATGCGGCATGCGACATCTCATTTTTGCCGCTGTGTTGACCTGTCTCGCCTCGCTCGGATTGCGGGCGCAGGCTCCGCGGCCCGTTCCGCCGACGGATCGAAGGCGCCGCAATACGGCTACACCGTCGTTCGGAGCTATCCGCACGATCCCAAGGCATACACGCAGGGCCTCGAATATTTCGACGGGTTTCTCTACGAAGGCACCGGGGTAAAGGGCAGCTCGGCGGTACGGAAGGTCGAGCTCGAAAGCGGCAAGGTGGTTCAGGAAACCAAGCTGCACCCGCAATATTTCGGCGAAGGCATCACGATCGCGCAGGGCAAAGTCTTCCAGCTTACGTGGCAGGATCGCACCGGATTCGTTTACGACGCGAAGACGCTGAAGTTCATCCGAAACTTCAGTTATTTTGGCGAGGGCTGGGGGTTGACACACGAGCCGGGCGGGCTCGTGATGAGCGACGGGACCAGCACGCTCCGGTTTCTCGAGTTGACGCGATTTCAGGAGCGCCGGCGTCTCAAGGTGATGGATGCCGGTGTGCCGATCGAACGTCTGAACGAGCTCGAGATGATCCGCGGGGAGATATGGGCCAACGTCTGGCAAACCGACTACATCGTGCGGATTTCTCCGAAAGAGGGCCGCGTGCTCGGATGGATCAATCTCAAGGGGCTGCTCGGGGCGCCGATGGCAAAGCTCAGCTCGGAAGCCGTGCTCAACGGGATCGCGTTCGATGCGCAGAAAAATCGAATCTTCGTGACCGGGAAATTGTGGCCGCGATTGTTCGAAATTACGGTGAAGTAGCTATTTCGGCGTCGCCTTATTCAGCGCGCCCGGTAACTTCGGGATCATCGGCCCCAACGCCCCGAGCGAGGCCAGATCCACGCGCCCGACGATGTTGACGACGGTCAATTCGTTTTCTTCTGCGGATATGACGACCAGGCCTCCACTGGTCTCCTTCTCCCTCCAGAAATAAATCTCTGTCAGCTCGCGCTTCTCGCGAACGCTGACGACGCGCGACCATCCAGGGCCGGATACCTGCTTCCTGATGGCCTCGACGTCGGATTCAGCATACGCATTGGGGCGCATCGAACTCGAAGCTCTTCACATATATGCCGGTAATTCCGTCGAGCAGCTGGTGCATCTTTTCGGTGTCCGAGCCCTTGCCCAGAAAGCCTGCGGCCTGCTTGAGCATGGCCGCATCGGCGCTGACGTCAACGGTCTCCGTGGCTTTTTCGGCGAGCTTATTGAGATGATCGAGCTGCAGCCGGGCTCCCTGCGCCAGTGCCGTGCCGGGGATCAGAACGGCGGCGATGAGAAGGCAGTGGCTAATGAGTGTTCGTGGGGTCATATCGAGTAATCTCCTCTACCTTGGCTTGGGCCGCCGAAATCTTCTCGCTCGCGATCTGAAGGGCCAGCACCACGTTGCGCGCCGCCTGCTCCGTCTGAGCGCGCTGCTCGCGCGCCGCGCGTTCCTGTTGTTCGTGCACGTAGTAGGTCCCGCCGAAGGCCAGCATCAAAGACGCCGCGAGAGGCAACGAGGCGCGGCTCCAGCGGCTCCGCACGATCGGCATGCGGACCGTTTCGCCCGCCAGAATCTTCGACACCACGCGGTCGTCGAACCCGCTCGGCGGATCTTTGCGGCTCAACGCACGACGCAGTTCCTGTTCAAGACTCATAGACGTGCCCTCTGTCTGCCAGTTTCCGGCGAAGCGCGTCCATCGAACGGCGCAGATGACTCTTGACGGTATTCATCGGCATGTCCATCACGTCTGCGATTTCGGATAAATCGAGATCCTCCTGAAAGCGGAGCGTCACCACCAGCCGGGCATCCGGCGCCAATTCGGCGACCAGGGTCGCGCAGCAGATCTCCAAGCAGCGGATCGTTCAATCGCGGCTGAACCCCCGGCTCGCGCAACCCATCGATCGGCAGTTCGCGGCGGCGTTGCGAGCTCCTGACGCAGTCGATGCAGCGATTGCTCGTCACGCGCCTCAGCCAGAAGACGAGGTGGCGCGCCGATTCCACATGCGACAGGTTCTGATGGAGCGCCAGGAACACATCCTGCGCGAGCTCTTCCGCCTGCGCACGGCTCTGCAGAAAGTGGTACGCCAGCCCAAACACCATCGCCTGATGCTCGCGGACGAGTGCGGCGAACGCGCTTTCACTGCCGGTGCGCGCCTGCGCCAGAAGTTCATCCCCGGACAGGGCAGGGGTATGCAGGGAAGTGACGGCCGTCAGCATCTGTATCTAATACGAGAATCGACGGGTAAGAGGTGCAGCAAAGAGAGGGGTAGAGAGAGGTAAGGGGCGAAGGGGCGAGAGGCGCCCTTACCCCTTGCCCCTTGCCCCTTACCCCTTAAGACACCCGTGCCAGGCTGGCGGGTTCGTTCGACTCGACCGCGGTCGATTCGGCGATTGCGCCGCGTTGGCAAGGCCGAAGACATACACTCGATTGAGGCCCAGCATGAAACGGCGCTGTGACAGCAACGTGAAGCCTGCGTGCTTGAAGAGCTCGAGAAGCTGTGCCGAGGTAAAGCCGTAGACTTCGCCTGGCCGCATGCCGCGCTGGCGCTGATCGGCGTCCCAGGGCGCGCGCAGCCAATGCCAGATTCGAGACGTGCGCGGCGTCAGCATCGTAATGACGACGCGGCCTCCGGGTCGCAGGACGCGCCGGCACTCGTTCAGCACCGCCGCGCGATTCGGAATGTGATTGAGCGCGGCGATGATTGTGATGGTGTCGAACGACTCCGCTTCCCATTGAAGAGCCGCAGTGTCGGGGACGATGACGTCGGCGCCAGGCCAGGGATGGACGTCGACTCCGACGCCGTTTGCGTAGTGGCGGACAAGCCCGTTGAATCCACAGCCGACATCGAGGAGACGGCCGCTGCACATGCGGCAATACGACTCTCATGCGACGATTCGCGAGCGCTTCGCCGAGTGCATCGTGCATAAACCGCGTATCGGTTCGAGCCCGAAATCGCCAGAAGAGGCGGCGACGGGAATATACACCTCGCCGGCATCGCCGGACAACAGGGTTTCGTTGTGATAAAATCCAGGTTTGCACCGAGCGAGATCGGTGCATGCAGGTGGGCGGCTAGCTCAGCTGGGAGAGCGCCGCGTTCGCAATGCGGAGGCCACCGGTTCGATCCCGGTGCCGTCCACCAACCTTCGCTCACTACCTTCGAGCTGAGCTACGGTTGGCGAGCCAACCTTCGCGCGAAGGTTGTCCGCCATAGCCCGAAGGGCGAAGGCGGACTAGCCAGCTAATCCCTCCCATGCCACAAATCAGCGCGCATCGGCGTGCTTACCGGCGGCGGAGACGCACCGGGGCTTAACGCCGTCATCCGCGCGGTCGTGAAGTCTGCGTGTAACGGCGGCATCGAAGTGCTGGGCATCGAAGACAGCTTCGATGGGCTCATCGAGCCGGGCCGGACGCGTGTGCTGGCTCCCAAGGACGTCACCGGGATACTCCGGCTTGGCGGCACGATTCTGGGGACGACCAATCGGGGCAACCCGTTCGCATATCCCGTGTCCACGAGGGACGGCAAGGTTGATTACTCCGAGCGCGTCACCGAAAACTTTCACAAGTTGGGCCTCGACGCGCTCGTCGTCATTGGCGGCGACGGAACCCTGTCGATCGCGCACCAGCTGTCCAGGAAAGGGCATTCCTATCGTCGGCGTTCCGAAAACCATCGACAACGACATCGTCGGCACCGCCAGCTGCTTCGGGTTCGACACGGCCGTCGACTTCGCGACCGACGCCATCGATCGGCTGCACAGCGACAGCCGAAGCACACCATCGCGTGATGGTGGTGGAGGTGATGGGCCGTCATGCCGGGTGGATCGCGCTGTATGCCGGAGTGGCCGGCGGTGCTGATGTCATCCTGATGCCGGAGATTCCGTTCGATTTGAACGTCGTCGCGGCGCGGCTGCGCGAACGGGAAAAATTCGGGGCGAGATTCAGCATCGTCGTCGTCGCCGAAGGTGCCTTGCCGATCGGCGGGAACGTGTCGCTCATCTCAGCGGGAGACGCGGGGACGGCGGAGCGGCTCGGGGGCATCAGCGCGACGTGCGCGCGGCAACTCGAGAACCTGACCGGCAAAGAGACGCGGCATGTCGTTCTCGGCCATTTGCAGAGAGGCGGCACCCCGACGAGTCACGATCGCATTCTGGCGACGCGGTTCGGCGGCAAGGCCGTCGAATGCGTGCTCAACGGACAGTTCGACGTCATGGTGGCTTCGCAGCCCCCCGACATCGTGACTGTGTCGCTCGAAGCTGTGGTTGGACAGCAGAAGCGCGTGCCGGCGGATTTCGATCTCATCCGCACGGCGCGCGCAATGGGCATCACGTTCGGCGACGGACGCAGCGCATCGGCATGTTGAAGCGCTACCGCGTCGCGGGCGTGAAGCTTTCGATCGTCTTTGTAAGACGCCGTCACCTCTTGCGGCGCGTTCGTGCCTCCGAACAAGCACGGAACGGGCAGTCGCGTTCGGCCCGTACACGTCTTTCATGTCTCCACCCGCTGTTTCGATGACAGCACCTTCGAGCGCGGCCCCTGCAAACAACCCCTTGCTGCGCGAGTAACTCAAGATCTGCGCGTTCAGCTTCAGGTCGGTCGCGGCCTCCGGCTTCGCGCCCGATCGGTCCGGCGGCCACAGAGACGTTGCCGCCAAGCTTGACCTTGCTTTCGAGAAGGCTGCGGGCGCTCTCCGGCGTCATGAAGAGCATGACGTAGTCGGTCGCCTCGGCGCCGATCTGCAAGCCGAAGCTTGCGCCGCCGACATTCAGGTATGCCGGCGCGCTCCAGCCTCCGCCGTTGCGGCACACGACCACGCCCCGGCCGCCACGGCCGCCGAAACCGAACGCGGCCTTGATGACCTGCGGAAACACCGCAATGCATTCGGCATCGTCAAGGATGCCTCGCGGAATCGCCTTGTCGGGGGCGCTCATGATCTGCTTTGAAGATTGTGGCTGACTTGGTGGTCTGCTCGATCTCGTCGTGCGTGTCCTTGGCGGTCTGTCCGAAGGTTGTGCCGGCCATGCTGACGGCGAGACAAACCGTCAGAAACACGTACACTTTTCTCATAAAAACGATCCTCCGGACAGAGGAGAGTGCAACCGCGATGCCACCAATTCCGCGCGATTGCTTCTACAGCCCCCGAGTCGCTCACTGAGTGTCAGATTTCGTCCTGGATGCCTGATTACGAAATGGCGTCAGGACGTTCAGTGCCCGAGAAGGTCAGCGTCTTTTTTCTTCTGGGTGTCGTCGATGAGCTTTACATGCTGGTCGGTAATCTTCTGTACTTCGTCGAGCCCCTTGCGCTCGTCATCCTCGGAAATTTTCGAGTCCTTCAGGAGCTTCTTCAACCGATCGTTTGCGTCCCGCCGCACGCCACGCACGGTGTTCCGTCCCTCTTCGGCCATCTTGTGCACGTGGCGCGACAGTTCCTTGCGCCGCTCGTCTGTAAGCGAGGGAATGGGGACGCGGATAACCTTGCCGTCGTTTGCGGGATTCAGACCGAGGTCGGAAATGCGGATGGCCCGCTCGACCGCAGCGATCGTCGTGGGATCGAACGGCTGCACGACGATAAGGGTCGGCTCTGGAACCGACAGGCCGGCGACCTGGTTCAGGGGCATCTTCGTGCCGTAAACCTCGACTTGCACGTGATCGAGCAGGGCCGTCGATGCCCGCCCGGTGCGGACGCCCGCAAGCTCGTGCTTCAGATGCTCGAGCGCGACGTCCATGCGCTTGTTGACCTCAGCGAACAATCCCTTCAGATCGTTGACATCCATGCGTTGCTCCTATGCCGTTACGATGGAGCCGATCGGCTCGCCCATGACGGTGCGGCGCAGGTTACCCGGCGTCCTGAGATTGAAGATGATGATGGGCAGGCGGTTGTCCATGCACAGGGTGATTGCGGTCGAATCCATCACGCGCAATCCCTTGTCGATGACCTGCAGGTACGAGATCTTCTCGAACTTCGTCGCCGTCTTGTCGAGCATCGGATCGGCAGTGTAGATGCCATCCACCTTTGTGCCCTTCAGGATGACGTCGGCCTTCATTTCCATCGCCCTCAGCGCCGCGGCCGTGTCGGTGGTGAAGTACGGGTTGCCCGTGCCTGCTGCGAAAATCACCACGCGGCCTTTCTCGAGGTGCCGGATAGCGCGGCGGCGGATGAAAGGCTCGGCCACGGCGCGCATCTCGATCGCGGTGACCACGCGCGTGAGCACTCCGTTCTGCTCGAGCGCGTCCTGCATCGCGAGCGCGTTGATGACGGTCGCCAGCATTCCCATGTAGTCGCCCGTGGCGCGATCCATGCCTTTGGCGCTCGCGGCAACGCCGCGGAAAATGTTGCCGCCGCCAATCACGATGCCGACTTCGACGCCGAGACCCCTGATCTCTGCAATGTCAGCGGCGATGCTGGAGGTGATGTTGGGATCGATGCCGAACTGCTGCTCGCCCACCAGCGCCTCCCCGGATAACTTCAACAGGATGCGCTTGTAGACGGGGGGAGGGGGCATGTCGAAAGGGAATTATAGTCTGAAGAGTCCGGGAGTCGATAAGAGTCAACACGAGTCGGGGAGTCGACTCAGAGTCGGGGAGTCGACTCCCTGACTCCACCGACTCCGTAGACTCTTCTCGACTCGTGTTCCGACTCTTACGACTCTTGCGCTTCGCCGATTTTGAACCTGGCGAAGCGCGAGACCGTGATGTTCTCGCCCATCTTCGCGGTGGCGTCGGCGATGAGCTGCGAAATTTTTACCGCCTGGTCGCGGATGAACTTCTGGTCGACCAGCACCACCTGCTCGTAGTACGAGTCGAGCTTGCCTTCGATGATCTTCTCGATGATTTCCGGCTTTTTCCCCGACTGCGCGAGCTGGGCGCGATAGATGTCTTTTTCATTGTCGAGGATTGCCGGCGGCACGTCCTCGCGGCGCACGTATTTCGGATCCGCGGCCGCGATGTGCATCGCGATTTCCTTCACGAGCGCCGCAAATTGATCGGTCCGCGCCACGAAGTCGGATTCGCAGTTCACCTCGACGATCACGCCGATCTTGCCGCCCATGTGGATGTAACTGCCGATGGAGCCCTGGCTGGTCGTGCGGCCGGCCTTCTTTGCCGCCGACGCGAGCCCGCGTTTGCGCAGCAGAGTGACCGCCGCCTCGATGTCTCCGTTCGCCTCGGTCAACGCGGCCTTGCACTCCATGAAGCCGGCGCCCGTCATGTCGCGAAGCTTCTTTACGAGCTCTGCAGAAATTGCCATGTGATACTCCACGGTCCGGTTCGAGCCGGCCACTACGTACCGGTACACAAAAAAAAGGCGCCGGTCGGCTTCGACCGGCGCCCGGTTATCTCAAGAGTGACCTAGACGCCGGCGGGTGAGGTTGCGGGTTCCGCCGCGACCCGGCGTGGGGCACGCGCGCCCCGCTTGTCATCCGCGTCGTCCTGGGCGGCTGAGGCTTCGGCCTGGGCCGATTCGCGAGCGCCCCGGCCCGAGTTCACCGCATCCGCGATCTTGGAGGCGAACAGCCTGATCGCGCGAAGCGCGTCGTCATTGCCCGGGATGCGGAAGTCGACTTCGTCCGGATCGCAATTAGTGTCCACAATGCCGATGATCGGAATCTTCAGCTTGCGCGCCTCGTCGACCGCAATCTTCTCCTTGCGGGTGTCGACGACGAAGACCGCGTCGGGCAGGCGCGACATGCCGCGGATGCCTTCGAGGTTCTTCTCGAGCTTGCGGCGTTCCTTCTCGAGCCGCGCGACTTCCTTTTTCGACAAGGTGTCGTAGCGGCCGTCGGTGATCATCGATTCGAGGTCGCGGAGGCGCGCGAGGCTGCGCTGGATGGTGTTGAAGTTCGTGAGCAGGCCGCCGAGCCACCGCTGGTTCACGTGATACATCCCGCACCGCGCGGCTTCTTCGGCAATCACATCCTGCGCCTGACGCTTGGTGCCGACAAACAGCAGCGTCTTGCCCTCGGCGGCGAGCGACGTGACGAAGTCTTCGGCCTCTTTGAACAGCTTGACGGTCTTGCCGAGGTCAAGAATGTAGATGCCGTTGCGTTCGCCGAAGATGTACTCCTTCATCTTCGGGTTCCAGCGCTTGGTCTGGTGCCCGAAATGTACTCCCGCTTCCAAAAGATCTTTCATTGCGACCGCCAAAAAGTAGCCTCCCTTATCGCTTGCTGAACTGGAACCGTTTGCGCGCGCCGGCCATGCCGTACTTCTTGCGTTCCTTCGCCCGTGCGTCTCTCGTGAGCAATCCACCCTTCTTGAGGGTCTTCCGCAACTCGGCGTTGTACTCGACGAGCGCGCGCGCGATTCCGAGGCGCACAGCCCCCGCCTGGCCGTTGATGCCGCCGCCCGCCACGGTGGCGACGACGTCGAACTGCTCGACGGTCTGGGTGAGTACTAACGGCGTCTTAATCTGGGTTCGCAGTGCTTCGGTAGGGAAGAACGCTTCGAACTCGCGGTGGTTGACGGTGACCGCACCTTTGCCGGGCCTCAGGAAGACTCGAGCGGACGATGTCTTCCGGCGGCCGGTTGCGTAAAATTCTGTGACTGGCAACTTATGCGACCTCGCGTGACGATGGCTTCTGCGCCATGTGTGGATGATCCGGGCCCGCGTAGACTTTCAACTTGCGGTACATCGCCGCGCCGAGCGTCGTCTTGGGCAACATGCCGTGCACCGCTTCTTCGACGATGCGGTTGGGCTTTGCCTGGCGGACAGTCTTGGCGCGCTCCTCGCGGAGGCCGCCCTCATATCCGCTGTGGCGGCGATAGAGCTTCTGCTCTTCCTTGCGCCCGGTCAGCTTCACCTTGGCCGCGTTGACAATGACGACATGGTCGCCGGTGTCAATAAAGGGGGTATAGGTGGCCTTGTGCTTGCCCTGAAGCAGCCGGGCCGCCAGGGTCGCGATCCGGCCGAGCACCTGACCGTCGGCGTCGATGACATGCCAACGGCTCTCGATAGTTTTCGGAGTGGCTACATACGTCCGCATGAAACGTGGGATTCCTTCATTTCCAATCCAGGGGCCCCTATCCCCTGGACGCGCTTACCTGGTGTTGGTTGGGGAAAACGGGCACAACTGTAAACCCAAATCTTACGTGGTGTTGACGCGAGTGTCAAGTTAGCGGCGTGTCGCCTATTTGCACAGCGCGACAACTCCGTGCAGCCATCAAGCCATCAGGCCATCAAGCCATCAGGGGGCGCACACTCCGCCGCCGATAGCTCAGGGCGGCGGCAAAAACTGCGATCACAAGTCTGTGATTCTGCGACAGAAGTGTGATCACGTTTCTGGTCTGCAGCCGATTTTCGTAGCTGATCTCGCGGGCACAGGTGGCACCGACCTTGCCCTAGCGAGGCGTGCCAACCGTGAGGACCTTTTCCTTGTTCAAGAAAAGCCGATCCGTCGTCGGGCTCGACATCGGCTCGAGTGCCGTGAAGGCGGTCGAGCTCAAACCCGCCGGCAAAGGCTATCGCGTCGCCGCCTACGGCACCGAGCAGATTCCGCCCGACAGCATCGTCGACGGCGCCATCATCGACAGCGCCGCCGTCGCCGAGTCGATCCGCCGCGTTTTCGAATCCAAGGCGTTCAAGACGAAGGAAGTAGCCGCGTCGCTTTCGGGCAGTGCCGTGATCGTCAAGAAGATTACGCTGCCGGTCATGACGGCCACCGAGCTCGACAAATCGATTTACTGGGAAGCCGAGCAGTACATCCCCTTCGACATCCAGGATGTGAGCCTCGACTATCAGATTCTGGGCGCCGGGAGCGGGTCCGAATCGAAGGGCACCATGGAAGTGCTCCTGGTCGCCGCCAAGAAGGAAAAAATTTCCGACTACACCGGTGTCATCGCTCGGGCGGGACGCACGCCCGTCGTGGTCGACGTCGACGCTTTCGCGCTGCAGAACGCATACGAGCTGAACTACGGGTTCGAGCCTGATACGGTCGTAGTGCTGCTCAACGCCGGCGCGAGCGCAATCAACATCAACATCATTGCGAACGGGCAGTCCGTCTTCACGCGAGACATCTCGCTCGGCGGCAACGCCTATACCGAGGCGGTGCAGCGCGAGCTGAACCTTCCGTTCGAAAGCGCCGAGCTCCTCAAGAAAGGTGCCCCTGTCGACGGCGCGACGTTCGAGGACGTGCTTCCGGTGCTGCGCGCGATGACGGAGAACGTGCTGCTCGAGGTGCAGAAGACGTTCGACTTCTTCAAGGCCACCGCGTCGACCGATCAGATCAGCCGCATCATGCTGAGCGGCGGCGCCGCGCGCGTCGAGGGTTTCGCCGAGGCGCTGCACGAGCGCTTCAGCACACCGGTCGAGATGTTCGATCCGTTCCGCAAGGTGTCGCTCGATGCGAAGAAATTCTCTGCAGACCAGCGCGAATCCATCGCGCCAACCGCCGCCGTGGCCGTCGGTCTCGCCGTAAGACGGGCGGGTGATCGGTGATCAGGATCAACCTTCTCTCCGTCGATCGCGAGCGCGCCAAGCGCAAGGCGAAATTTCGGATCGGGCAGAAGGTCACCGTTGCCTGCAGCTTTATTCTCGTTGTCGCGGCGCTCGTTGTGGGCTGGTGGTTCTCGTCGCTTCAACGCCAGTCGGCCGATCTCGATCAGCAGATTGCCGAGGCCGAACGCGAGACCCAGCGGCTCCAGAGCGTCATTCAGCAGGTCGCGAAGTTCGAGGCGCAGCGCGCGCAGCTACTGCAACGCGTGACGTTGATAGAGGCGCTCCGTAAAGGGCAGACCGGCCCAGTGCACCTGCTCGATCAGATCAGCAAAGCGCTGCCCGAAGCGATGTGGCTGACCGATCTGCGGCAGGCGGGCAACGACATCACCCTCGAGGGTCGCTGCACGTCGCTGAACTCGTTGTCGGATTTCGTGAGCGCGCTCGAGGCCTCGAACCTTTTCGAGCGGCCCGTCGAGATTCTCGACAGCCGCGTGGAGGCCGCAACGACGTCGTCTCCGGAGTTGATTCGTTTTTCGGTGCGGGCGCGGCAGCTTGCGACGGCGGCCGATTGAGGCGCATGGACCTGAATCTCAACAAGCTACCGTGGTACGGGCAGGTCGCACTCTTCGTCGTGCTGGGGCTCGGCCTCATCGGCGGCTTCTACTGGTTTTACGCCGTGCCGGCGCAGGCAGAGATAGTCACGCACGAGCAAAAGCTCGCCGCGCTGCGCGTCACCATCGCCAAAGGGTCGGCGACTGCGAACCAGTTGAACCAGTTCCGCGAACAGGTCGCCGAGCTCGAAGGGCGGCTCGAGAGTCTCAAGGCGGTATTGCCGGAGCAGAAAGACGTGGCCGACCTGTTACGGCGCATCCAGACGCTGGCGACGCAATCGAATCTGGCGATCCACGGCTTCAAGCCGGCGCCATCGATCACCAAACAGCTCCACGCGGAGTGGCCGATCGCGCTGCAGCTCGACGGGACGTACCACAACCTGGCGACGTTCTTCGACCGCGTGAGCAAGTTCTCGCGAATCATCAACGTCAGCGGCATCTCCATTCGCGCGAAAGACAAGCCCGAGCTCAATTCGACGATTTCCGTCGACTGCGTGGCGACGACATTCGTCCTGCTCGAGAGCCCGAAGCCGGCCGCGCCGTCCGCGAAGGCGAGGTAGGTGTGGCTGGAAGTGAAAGTGAAAAGTGAAAAGTTGAAAACGAGCTCGATCCAACAATTCGTGATTGCGGCGGCGCTGGTCGGTGCCGGCGTTGCCGTGGTGCCTGCGCAGGGTGCTCCGGCCGTTCAGCCAGCGAATCCGGCATCGGCGCAGCCGGCCACGCCCGCAGCGCCGTCTCCCGTCCCCGAAGCGTACACGTTACGACCCGGCGGGGCGACGCGATCCGTTTGTCAGCCTGCTGTCACGCGGCATCGAACCGCCGAGCGGAAAGAAACTGACCGGGCTCGCCGGGATGACGACCGGAGAAGTGATGTTGCGCGGAGTGCTCCAGAGCCGCAACTCGTATGTCGCTCTGGTCTCTGGACCCGACGGCAAAACCTACTCAGTCCATGTGAACGATCGCCTCCTGGACGGCGTGATCCGGAGTGTGACAGCGCAAGGCATTGTCATCATGCAGGAAGTCAACGATCCGCTCTCGCTGGTGAAGCAGCGCGAAGTGCGAAAGGGACTCAGGACCGCGGAAGATGGCAAATAACACACATCTCCGAACGGGCGGCGCGTTGCTGCTCCTCCTGGCAGCCTTGTGGGCCGCGGGTCTGACAGGCCACCCCATCGCGGCTGCCGCGACGGGGGCCCCGGCGCCGCTCGACGCGTTTGGCCCTCCGCCGCTTCGCGCGGGCAAAGCCGCCGCTGCAGAGAAAACTGCCGGCGCTGGGGGCGCGAAGGCAGGGCCTTTCGCGCAGGTACAGCAACAGGGCGCCATTCCTCAGCTGCAGCCGCAGACGTCGACGCCCACGCCGGCCTCGCAAGTGCGCTTTACCGGCCACCCGGTGACGCTCGATTTCCAGGGCGCCGATCTTCGGACCGTGCTGCGCACGTTCGCCGAC
Source organism: Vicinamibacterales bacterium (assembly GCA_963744405.1). Classification (GTDB taxonomy): domain Bacteria; phylum Acidobacteriota; class Vicinamibacteria; order Vicinamibacterales; family JAMQPK01; genus JAMQPK01. The sequence goes on along the minus strand of CAVUTO010000012.1, from coordinate 95,639 downwards.
ATCAGCGGGCTGAACGTCGTCATCGACCAGTCGGTGCAGGGAGCGGTTGACGTCTCATTGCACGAGGTGCCGTGGGATCAGGCGCTCGACATCATCCTGCGGGACCACAAGCTGGGCTACTCGGTCGAGGGCACGATCGTCCGTATCGCTCCGCTCACCGTGCTCTCCGACGAGGAAGGGCAGCGCCGCAAGCTCGCCGAAGAGCGTGCCCTGTCGGGCGAGCTCGAAGTGCTGACGCGCCCTCTCAGCTATGCAAAGGCGAGCGAGCTGACTCCGTTGTTGACGCGCACTGCGCTGTCGCTGCGCGGCGATATCCAGATCGACGCGCGGACCAACACCATCATCATTCGCGATTTGGCCAGCCGCCTGCAGGGTGCGGCCCAGTTGATCGACACCCTCGATCGCCCGCAGCCGCAGGTCGAAATCGAGGCCCGAATTGTCACGACCACGCGCGACTTCGCACGGCGCATCGGCGTGCAGTGGGGCATCAACGGCCGCGCTGCGCAGGACATCGGAAACACGACGAATCTGGCGTTTCCCAATCAGATTAGCGTCGGCGGAAGAACGGGCTTCACACAAGGGTCGGGGCTCGGCTCAACGGTCGACCATGCCCAGACCGCTGTGAACCTCGGCATTGGGACCGCCAGCAGCGCGATTGGCCTGGCTCTCGGATCGGTGAACGGAGCGCTGAATCTCGACGTCGTGCTGACGGCGCTGGAGGAATCGGGCAACGGACGGATCTTGTCGACGCCGCGCGTAGCGACGCAGAACAACGTTGCGGCGGAAATCACACAGGGCGTCCAGGTGCCCATCCAGACCGTCGCGAACAACACGGTGACGGTGTCATTCCGTGACGCGGCGCTCAAGCTGAACGTGACGCCGCAGATTACGGCAGCCAACACCGTCATCATGCAGATTGTCCTCGAGAACTCATCTCCCGACTTCAGCCGGGCGGTCGCGGGCATTCCTCCCATCAATACGCAGCGCGCGGTGACATCGCTGCTCGTGTCGGACGGCCAGACGTCGGTCATCGGCGGCATTTACATCAATGCACGGGATTCATCCCACGACAGAACGCCTGGGATTTACAAAATTCCGATCTTGGGCTGGTTGTTCCAGCGGCGTGAATTCACGGAAGAAAGCCGCGAGCTGTTGATTTTCATCACGCCGCGCATCATCAAGAGCTAGCGCGCCGTTGAAAGGGAGCAGAGGGGACATGCGCGCAAGTCATCGTCCGGTTGTCAGAGGAGTGGCAGCCATCGCGCTGCTGATGGGCTCGGTGTCGTGCGGCGAAGTCGTCCGCCAGGACAGGGCGCCCGTCCTCGTCGTCATCGATTCAGTTGAAGCCGCCTCCGGCGCCGATCCCGGCAATATGAGTGGCTTCCTGCTGTCGGACGTGCAGACCCTGGTGGAGCGGCAGGTCGATGGCGAAACCGTTCGTGTACCGGTCATCTTCAACGACGTCGGGCAGGCCACCATGCACATCATCACCAAGGACGCGGGCAACGGAGCCGTGAGCATGGCGCCAAGTCCGTGGAACAACGTGACCATCAACCGCTACCGGATTTCGTTCATAAGGGCCGACGGACGGAATACGCCCGGCGTGGACGTGCCTTATCCCGTCGACGGTGCGGTCACGGCGACGCTCGGCTCGACTCCGACCATCGTGCCGTTCGAGATCGTTCGTCACCAGCAGAAGCTGGAACAGCCGCTGCGTGCGCTGGCGAACTTCGGAGGGCGCCTGTTCATCTCGACGATCGCCGAGATCACGTTCTTCGGAGCCGACCAGGTGGGTAACACCGTGCAGGTGAAAGGGACGATGAGCGTCAGCTTCAGCGACTACGCAGATCCCGAGTAGGAACTCAGAACGCATAAACGTCGAGATGGACACAGTCATGATCGAATACATCACACGCGTGCTCGTGCTCACGACGGCTGCGCTTGGGGCCGGTTGCATGATGTCGGATAGCGAACCGCCCCCGCTGGCGGGTCCGTCGGAGATGAGCCTGTCGCTGACTATTACGGCGAACCCCGATGTGCTGTCACTCGACGGTTCGTCGCAAACACTGGTGACGGTCGAAGCGCGCGATGCGCACGGCCAACTGGCTGCGAACGTGCCGCTGCGCGTCGAGATTCTCGCGGATGAGCAGAAAATCGACTTCGGGACGATTTCCGCTCGCACGCTCGTGACCGCGTCGAACGGCCGCGCGTCGTTCACCTACACGGCGCCTTCCTTTTTCAGCGGCGCGATTCCGGATTTGAAGCTCAGCGTCACGCCGACAGGGACGGACGCGTCCAGCCATGTCCGTCGGGTCATTTCGGTCAGGCTGGTGATGCCGGGCGTCATTGCGGGCTCGCCGGTCGCGCGTTTCAACTATCTTCCCGCGGCTCCGGCGGCGTTCTCCGATGTGCGCTTCGATGGCTCGGCGTCTACGGCTGGTCTTGGCGCATTCATCACCAGCTACGTCTGGGATTTTGGAGACAACACGAGCGGCACGGGGATCACCACCAGTCATCGATACACGGCTGCCGGATCGTACCTGGCGCGGCTGACGGTGACCGACAGCAACGGGGCGTCGAATCAGAGCGCCGCGCAGACAATCGCAGTGGATAGCGGCTCAGGGCCTACGGCGAACTTCCTGATCAGTCCCTCGAGTCCAACGGTCGGTCAAAACATCTTCTTCAACGGCATCACATCGACAGCCGGAACCGGGCACAGCATCGTCCGCTACGATTGGGACTTTGGCGACGGCTCGAGACGATCGGGCTCGCCGGTATCGAAATCTTACAGCGCTGCCGGTCAATATAGCGTCGTGCTGACGGTCACCGACGAAGTCGGCCAGACAGCGCAATCGGTGAACACAGTAACGGTGGGCGCACCGCCCGCGACGGCCGCGTTCACATACTCGAAGGGCGAGGGCGAAGGCGGTCTAGAATCATCCTGTGCACCTTGCTCCTCGCGATACCGTGGCGGTCCGTCATGCGAAGCTTCGACAGGCGGTCCTGGCGGCCGAACTCGATGGCCTCGTCGTTACGCACCTGCCGAACGTTTTTTATCTGACAAATTTTCTGGGCACCGCTGGCATCGCCGTCGCCATGCGCGATCGCCTGTACCTGTTGCTCGACTTCCGTTACGTGTCTGCCGCAAAGGAGAACTGGGATACGCCGTATGGCTGTCCCGATGCGGAGATCGTGCCGGTCGAGCGGACCTATGATGAGACGCTCGTGGCCCTCATCAAGAAGCTGCAGCCGAAGCGTCTTGGCATCGAAGGCAACCACGTGCCGTTGAACCGCGCGCATCAACTCGCCCGCACGATCGACGCCGAGATGGCTCCGGGGAGCCTGACTGCCGGCGTCGCGGCGGCAGATAAGACGACGAAGGGAATATCGCTCGTCGCTACCGACAACATCGTCGAGCGATTACGCCTCGTGAAGGACGCACACGAGATAGACATGCTGCGACGCGGCGCGCGGCTGCTGTCGCCGGTAGCGGTCGAGGTTATCAACGACGCAAAGCCTGGAATGCGGGAACAGGAGCTCGCCGCGAAAATCGACTGGCGCATCAAATCGGCCGGCTTCGAGCGGTGTTCGTTCGAGACGATCGTCGCGAGCGGGCCCAATTCGGCCTTGCCGCATGCCCACGCTGGCGACCGCGTGCTTCGGGAGGGGGACCTCGTGGTACTGGACTTTGGCGGGGTCTACGGCGGATACTGCGTCGACCTGACTCGGACTGTCGCTCTGGGCGAGCCCAACGCAGAGATGGTCCGGGTCTACCAGGCCGTGCTCGAGGCACAAAGGGAGGCCATAGCGGCCGTCAAGCCCGGTGTTCGGGCGGGTGATATCGACGCGGCGGCCCGTTTAACGCTCGGGCGGCACGGGCTGGCCGAGGCGTTCGGGCACAGCACGGGTCACGGTCTGGGCGTAGAAATTCACGAAATACCACGGATTGGACCACGACGAGAGGCGGCCGGCGACGCGCCGGCGCCACCGGATGAAGCGATCGAGCCTGGGATGGTCTTCACCATCGAGCCGGGCGCCTATCTGCCAGGTTGGGGAGGCGTGCGGATCGAAGACGACGTGCTGGTGACGTCGGACGGGGTCGAAGTGCTCACAAACGTTCCAACAAGCCTCACACATACGCATGGAATTTGACGAGATCAACCGCATCCTGGAGATGATGCGCGAACACGAGCTGAACGAGTTCGAGCTCGAGCGCGAAGGTTTCAAGATCAGGATCAAGAAGGGCATGGCGGTAAACGCCCCGGTTCCGCTCGCGGCGCCGATGATGCAGCACGCCGGACCTCCACCCGAACAGGCGCCGGCGCCGCCCCCGCCGCCTCTGGAAGCGGTGCCCGAGTCCGGCACGCGCCGCCGTCCGACGAAGTCGATTTTGCGATCGTCAAATCGCCGATCGTCGGCACTTTCTTCCGTGCGGCGGAGCCTGGCGCTCCGCCGTTCGTCGACGTCGGCACGACGGTGAAGAAGGGCCAGGTGCTCTGCATCATCGAGGCGATGAAATTGATGAACGAGATCGACTCCGAGTACGACGGCGAAGTCGTCAAGATCTACATCGAGAACGGCCAGCCCGTGCAGTACGGCGAGCGGCTGTTCGCCATAAAGCCCAATGTTTAAGAAAATCCTGATCGCGAATCGCGGCGAGATCGCTATGCGCATCATCGTGGCCTGCCGCGAGCTGGGCATCAAGACCGTCGCGGTGTATTCCGAGGCCGACGAGCATGCGCTGCACGTGCGGTTCGCCGACGAAGACGTGCGCATCGGCCCGCCGCGGAGCGCCGACAGCTATTTGAACGTGCCGGCGATTATCAGCGCTGCCGAGATCACCGGCGCCGATGCCATTCATCCCGGGCTACGGATTTCTGTCGGAGTCGGCGTATCTCGCCGAAGTCTGCGAGGCGTGCCACATCCGTTTCATCGGGCCGGATCCGAAGGTGATTCGTCTGATGGGCGACAAGGCGCGCGCCCGCCGCGCGATGAAGAAAGCCGGCCTGCCGTTGCTGCCGGGCACCGATGGTCCGGTGGAAAGCGAAGAAGCCGCGCTGAAGTTCGCGATGTACGTGCGGGTTTCCGGTCATCGTGAAGGCGACGGCGGGCGGCGGGGGACGCGGCATGCGCGTTGTGCGCACGGCGCAGGAGCTGGGCCATGCAATCAAGACCGCGCAGCGCGAAGCCGAAGCGGCGTTCGGCGTGCCGGACGTCTATATCGAGAAATACCTCGAGAACCCGCGCCACATCGAGGTGCAGGTCCTTGGCGATCATCACGGCGGCGTGGTGCATCTCGGCGAGCGCGAGTGTTCGATTCAACGACGCCATCAGAAGCTGCTCGAAGAATCGCCGTCGCCGGCGCTGACGGAGAAGCAGCGGCGCAAGCTCGGCAACCTGGTGGTCGATGCGGCCAAAGCCGTGCAGTACACCAATGCCGGCACGTTCGAGTTCCTGATGGACGATCAGGCGAGGTTCTACTTCATGGAGGCCAACACCCGTCTCCAGGTCGAGCACCCGGTCACGGAGTTCGTCACGGGCATCGACATCGTCAAAGAACAGATTCGCATCGCAGCGGGGGAGCGCCTGTCGTTCAGGCAGGGAGAGATCACGTTCAACGGCCACGCCATCGAATGCCGAGTGAACGCGGAAGACCCCGAGACGTTCGTTCCCTCGCCCGGGCACATCAGCGTCTTCAGTCTGGGCGGCGGGCCGGGCATCCGCGTCGACACGGCGGCGCACTCCGACTGCACCATTCCTCCGTATTACGACTCGATGATCGCGAAGGTCATTTCCTACGGCCGCGACCGCCACGAAGCGATCGTGCGCATGAAGCGCGCACTGGAGATGTCGGTCGTCGAGGGCGTCAAGACGACCATTCCCATGCACCTGCGCATCCTGAACGACGCCGATTTCCTCGCGGGACGGTTGAGCACGAAGTTCATGGAGCGCTTCGCGCCGACGCCCGACAAGGACAAGCAGCGCGCCGAGGCCGTCTGAACCTCTCTCCTCTCAATGCCATCATCGACGACGAGGTGACTCGCCGGTCGGGATGGACGCTGCCGGCGCTCGCCGACGCGTATCTCGCGGGCGGCGCCCGCTTCATCCAGATTCGAAGCAAGCACTCCGCGAGCGGCGCATTTCTCGACATGTGCGAGGATCTCGTCGAGCGCGCACGCAAGGCGGGCGCGATGGTGATCGTGAACGATCGCGCCGACATCGCAAGACTCTGTGCGGCCGATGGCGTGCACGTGGGGCAGGAGGATCTCGATGCCGCATCGGCGCGACGCATTCTGGGAAGCGCCGCGATCGTCGGCATCTCGACGCACTCGATCGGACCAGGTGCGGGCGGCGGCGAGCATGCCGGTGGACTATATTGCCGTAGGGCCGATCTTCGGCACGTCGACGAAGGAGACGGGATACCGCGAGGTCGGGACGGTGCTGGTGAGCGAGGCGGCCGCTGTTCTTCGAAGCGGCGAGTCTCCAAAGCCCGATCGTGGCGATTGGCGGAATCACGCTCGACCGGGCGCCCGAGGTGATTCGTGCGGGGGCGGCATCGGTGGCGGTCATCTCCGATCTGCTGTCGACCGGCAACCCGGAGGCCCGGGTCAGGGAGTATCTGCGCGCGCTGTCATGAAGCCACCGCAACTCCTGCCAACGCTCATGCTGCTGGTGGTTGTGGTGGTCGGCGGGACGGCCGGATACGTGCTGATCGAGGGATGGAGCGTCTGGGACGCGCTCTACATGACGGTCACGACCGTCGCGACCGTCGGCTTTCGCGAAGTGCATCCCCTGACGCCCGCCGGGCAGGCGTTCACGCTGCTGCTCATCGTCGTCGGCGTGAGCACGGCGTTGTATGCCTTCTCGGCGTTCGCAGCAGTGGTGGTCGAGGGAGGCTGGCCCAATTACGTTGAACGATGGCGGTACGTGCGCATGATCAACCATCTTTCGGGACACTACGTCATCTGCGGATACGGGCGAATCGGATCGATTGTCGCGAACGAATTCACGCGGCAGAACACGCCGTTCGTCATCGTCGATCGCAATCCGGAAAAGGTCGCCGAGGCGAAACAACGCGGACATCTCGCCGTGGAAGGGGATGCGAGCCGCGAAGACACGTTGAGGCAACTCGGCATCGATCGCGCCCGGGGCCTCGTCGCGGCCGTCGGCACCGACGCGGAGAACGTTTACGCGGTGCTCACGGCGCGCGTATTGAAAGGCGACCTGTTCATCATCGCGCGGGCTGAGGGCGAGGACTCGATTTCGAAGCTCAAGAAGGCGGGCGCCGATCGCGTGATCTCGCCGTACCGCATCGGCGCCGTCCAGATTGCCCAGACGGCGCTGCGTCCGGCGGTGGTCGATTTCGTGGAGATCGCGACAAGCTCCGACAATCTGGAGTTGTCGATCGAAGAGATTCATATCGGGCACGGGTCGGCGCTGGCGGGACAGCCCCTGTCTGAAGTGATTCAGCGGGATAAAATGAACGTCGTCGTCGTCGGCATTCAGCACACGCATGGCCGCATGGAATTCAACCCGCTCGCCAGCACGGTTCTTCATGCCGGCGATCACCTGATCGCGCTCGGCAGCTCGCAAACGCTGAAAGAGCTGGAACGGGCGGCGAAGTAACACATGTCTGCGCGCATCCTCGATGGCGCCGCCGTCGCCGCACAAATCCGAAGCGAGCTGTCATCGCGCGCCGCGGCGTTTGCGCGCCGTGCCGGCCGACAGCCGGGCTTGAGCATCGTTCTCGTCGGCGACAAGCCCGACTCGCAGATTTACGTGAACAGCAAGCTGAAGTCGGCGGGCGACGAAGGCATGAAGGCGACGCTGTCGCACTTGCCGGCCTCAGCGTCGCTCGACGAAATCCTGTCGCTCGTCCACCGACTGAACGCGGATGCGGCGACTGACGGCATTCTGGTGCAGGCGCCGTTGCCCGACTCGCTCGGGCCGTGCAGCGATGCAGGCGGTGTTCGATGCCATCGATCCGTCGAAAGACGTCGACGGCGTGACCCCGTCGAACGTCGGGCGCCTCGTGCAGAATCGAGCGGACCTGATTGCATGCACGCCGGCTGGCATCATCGAGCTGCTGCGGCGCAGCCAGCATCGACGTCGCCGGAAAACACGCGGTCGTGATCGGGCGCAGCGACATCGTGGGGAAGCCCGTGTCGATGCTCCTCCTTCACCGCCACGCGACTGTGACGGTCTGTCATTCCCGCACGCAGGATCTGCCGAAGATTGCCGCGACCGGCGACATTCTCGTGGCAGCGCTCGGCCGGCCCGGTTTTGTGCGACGTTCGTTCGTCAGGCCGGGAGCGACCGTGATCGACGTCGGCATCAATCTGGTCGTGGATCCGGTGGTGGCGAGAGCGATCTTTCACGAAGGTCATCCGCGCCGCGGGCTCTTCGAGCGCAAGGGCTCGGTGCTGGTCGGAGACGTGCACCCGGAAGTTGCCGACGTCGCCGGCGCTCTCACGCCCGTTCCGGGCGGTGTCGGGCCGCTGACAATTGCGATGCTCATGGCGAACACGATCACGGCGGCGGAGCTGCGCGCTGGATTCGGTAGCCGATGCTCGAGGGTGGCGTTTGACCGGAGGCATCGCGACAGGGAAATCTTTCGTGCTCGGGCGGTTGAAGGACCGCGGCATTCCTGTCATCGATGCCGACGACATCGTGCACGAGGCGCTCGGCCCCGGCAGTCCGACCACCAGAAGCCATCGCCGACCGGTTCGGCAGCGAGTTTCTGAAGCCGGACGGAAGCATTCATCGAACTCTTCTCGGCGTAAAGATCTTCAGCGATCCGGACGCGCGCCGCGCAAATCGAGGCGATCGTCCATCCCGTCGTCTACCGGTCCATCCGCACCTGGTTCGACACGCTCGATAGCGCCCATCGGCGTGGCGTCCATTCCGTTGCTGTATGAAACCGGCCGCGAGAACGATTTTGATTTCGTCGTCGTGACGGTCTGCCCGCCGGACGTTCAGCTTCAGCGGCTGCTCGAGCGCGACCGCATGTCGGAGAACGAGGCGCGCCAACGAATCGCGGCGCAAATGCCGGCAGACGAGAAGGCGGCGCGCGGAGATTTCGTGATTCTCACCGGCGGTACGAAGCAGGCCACCGAACCGCCAGGTCGATGAGCTGGTCGTTGCGCTTCAGCGGCTTACGCAGCCGGCGTCGTAAATCAGACGCTGGAAGCGTCTCAGACGCCAAGTTCCTCGGGCTCTTTCGCCGGCGCAATCCGATCTTCGACGAACGTGTTCCACTCGTGGCAGTGCGGACACTGCCAGAGCAGCTCGGTGCTGCGATAGCGGCACCGCACGCAGATGTGCGGATCCATGTAGAAGACCGCGTGGCGTGTGAGCTCCACGTACCGCTGCACGAGCGTGCTCTCGAATTCGAGCCGCGAGAGCACCTGCCAGATGGCCTGGTGCACCGTCAGCGCGTGGGGATTGTGGACGAGCGCTTCGAACAGAAGTTCCAGCGAGCCGCGTCGCATCGTCCCCGCTCTCGAGATGCTTGGCGAGAGCGAGGCGCGCCCGCCAGTCCTGTGGATTGCCGGCGATGAGTTTGCGGCAGAGCTGCGAGAAGCGTTCGGGCGTGCCCAGCGTCGCATAAGCCAGCGAGAGGCGGTCGAACGTCAGGTAGCCGCGCTCGGGCGCCTTGTCGATGACCTGCTCCCAGATGCCGGCAGCCTGCGCCATCTTGTCGTCGCGGGCGTGGATGTCGCCGAGATTCAGATACGCGGGCACGACGCCGGCGTCGAGATCGATTGCCGACTCGAATCGCGCGATCGCGCCGGCGATAGTCGCCGCGGGCCACGGCCTGCAGCCCCAGCTCGTTTTCGAGGAACGCGAGAATCGCCTGGCTGCGGCCGTCCTCGGCGCCTCCCTGGCTGCCCAGCGAGCGCCGCACGTTGTAGGCCTCCTGCCATTGATGCTGATCTTCGTGGAGCTTCTCGATGTTCAGCAGCGCGTACTGGTTGTTCGGATCGATCCGGATGACCTCGTTGAACGCTTCGAGGGCGCGATCGACGAAGCCGCCGCGCTTGAAGTCGAGGCCGAGACACAGCAGGATGTGCGCCTGCTCTAGACGGGTCAGGCGCGGCCGCTGCAGCAGGCTCTGATGGATGTTGATGGCCCGCGCGACCTGCCCCTTTTCGCGATACAGACTCCCGAGCAGCAGGTGAATTTCCAGCGCGTCGCCGAGGCTCTCGGCCGCCTTGCTCAACTCGTCGATAGCGAGATCGATCTGGTTGGTGACGAGAAAATTCAGGCCGACGATGTAGTGGAGCGACTCGGGCACGCGGCGCCGATCGATCAGCCGGCCCGCTCGCAGCTTGTACCGCTCCCACGCCTTCCCGACCGTCAGTCCGATGAGAAGCGCGACGAGCGCGGCGAGGAAAGGGTAGTAGGCGCTCAAAACAGCTCTGTCCGCCAGAGGTTGTGGAGGTGGAGCACGCCCGCGACGCTCTGCGCCGGTTGCCGCCGACGACGAGCGACGTAATCTTGCGCTGCTCCATGATGAGCAGCGCCTGCGCGGCGAGCGTCGACGGATCGATCACGATGGGCCGCCGGGTCATGATGTCGCCTGCCGTCATCTCGACAAGCCGCGCATTGTCGACCAGGGAGCGACGGAGATCGCCGTCGGTGATAATCCCCACCAGCTCGTTCTTCGCATTGACCACGCAGGTCATTCCGAGCGCCTTCCTCGAGATCTCGTAGATGACTTCGCGCATCGGCGTATCCGTTCGGACGATCGGCGTGTCGGCGCCGCTGTGCATCAACTGATCGACGCGCATCAGCTTCTTGCCGAGCTTGCCGCCCGGATGAATCTTCGCGAAATCCTCCTCGCGAAATCCTTTTTCGACGAGCAGCGTCATGCAGAGCGCGTCGCCCATCGCGAGCGCCGCTGTCGTGCTCGCGGTGGGGACGAGATTGAGAGGGCACGCCTCTTCGGACACCTGGCAGTCGAGGGCGACGTCGGCCGCCTGCGCGAGCGTCGACGCGGGATTCCCTGTAATGGCGACGATCTTCGCGCCGATCCGGCGAATCGCTTCGAGCAGGCGCAGAACTTCCTGGGTCTCGCCGCTGTGCGAAATGGCGAGCAGCAGATCGCTCGGCTGGATGACGCCCAGATCGCCGTGCGTAGCTTCCGCGGGATGAAGGAAGAACGCCGAGGTGCCCGTGCTTGCCAGCGTCGCGGCGATCTTGCGGCAGATGATGCCGGACTTGCCCATGCCGGTGACGATGACGCGCCCCTGGCACTCGTAGAGCATTCGAACGGCCCGGTCGAAGCTCTCGTCGAGACGGTCGACGAGCGCCAGAATCGCGGCAGCCTCCGTCTGGAGGACCCTGCGCGCAAGCGAGCGGTCGGTCGGAGCCTTGGTTCGTGTCATGCGGAACCTGTCACTTTGGGGTCTGACCCCCGTACCTGACGCGGGGGTCAGACCCCGATCAGCGAGTGCGTCACTGATGCGAATGAGGCGCCGCAGCAACGGTTCGACGCGCTCCAGGGGTAGCGCGTTCTGCCCGTCGCTCTTCGCGCGCGGCGGATTGTCGTGAACTTCGACGAACAGCCCATCGATGCCGGCCGCCACCGCAGCCGACGCGAGCGGCTCGATGTACTCGGCCTGACCGGCCGTGACGCCGTCTCCTCCTCCCGGCAGCTGGAGGCTGTGTGTCGCATCATAAACGACCGGATAGCCGAGCGACCGCAGCATCGGAAAAGCACGCATGTCGACGACGAGATTGTTGTAGCCGAAACTGAAGCCCCGCTCGGTGACGAACACGCGCGAGTTCCCCGAGTCTACGACCTTCGCAATGGCGTGTTTCATGTCCGCGGGCGACAGGAACTGCCCTTTCTTCAAGTTGATCGTTCGCCCGGTTTTCGCCGCCGCGACGATGAGATCGGTCTGGCGCGAGAGAAACGCCGGAATCTGCAGCACGTCGGCGACCTCTGCCACAGGAGCGGCCTGATTGGCCTCGTGGATGTCGGTGAGGATCGGCACGCCAAGGCGCTCCTTGATGCCCGACAACACCTTCAGTCCCTCTTCGATGCCTGGGCCCCGAAACGACTTCAACGACGTGCGGTTCGCCTTGTCGTACGACGCCTTGAAAATGAGCGGAACGCCGCAGCGCGCGGCGATCGTGGCGAGCGACTCGGCGATCATCGAAGCGTGCGAGGCGCTTTCGATGACGCACGGACCGGCAATGAGCGCGAGGGGAGCGCCGCCGCCGATAGGGACCGTTCCCGCCATCACGCGCGTTGTGTCGGGCATCAGGCGATGCCGGCCTCCGCCGGTCGCGCGGCTCCTGACTGTGTCTTGTGCTGGTGGCTGGCTTCGATGAAGCTCGCGAACAGCGGATGCGGGCGGAGCGGCTTCGACTTGAACTCGGGATGAAACTGCACGGCGACATACCACGGATGGCCGGGCAGTTCGATCATCTCGACGAATTTCCCGTCGGGCGACTTGCCCGAGACGCGCAGCCCTTTGTCGGTGAGCGTTTGCTCGTAGAGGCAGTTGAATTCGTAGCGATGGCGGTGGCGCTCCATGATGTGGGTCGCGCCGTAAATCTTGTGGCCGAGCGATCCGGGCGTCAGCACGCACTCATACTGGCCCAGCCTCATCGTCCCGCCGAGGTCGTCCACGCCGAGCAGATCGCGCAGCTTGTAGATGAGCTTGTGCTCGGTGTCGGGCGAGCACTCGGTCGAGTCGGCCTCCGTCAGCCCGCACACGCCACGCGCGTATTCGACTGCCGCCCACTGGAACCCGTAGCAGATGCCGAAGTAGGGGATACGTTTCTCGCGGGCAACCTGGGCGGCTCGCATCATGCCGCGCGTCCCACGCGTGCCGAAGCCGCCGGGAACGAGAATGCCATCGGCACCGTCGAGCAGTTGTTCGCCGTCGGGCTGCTCGAGGGCCTCCGCTTCGACCCACTTGATGTCGACCTTCAGTCGATGTCCGAAGCCGCCGTGATAGAGCGCCTCGTTGAGGCTCTTGTATGAGTCTTCGTAGCCCACGTATTTGCCGACGACGTGAATCGTGACCCGATCTTTCGGGTTCTTGATGCGCTCGACGAGCTCTTCCCACGACTCCATGTGTTTCTCGGTCATCGGCAGACCAAGATGCTTCAACACAATCCGGTCGAGCCCCTCGACACCGAGTACGAGCGGCACTTCGTAAATCGTCGAGACATCCTTGGCGGTGATGACCGCTTCGGGATCGACGTCGCAGAAAAGGGCGATTTTCTTCTTGAGATCGGCGTCGAGAAACCGATCCGTCCGGCACAGCAGGATATCGGGCTGAATGCCGATCGATCGCAGGTCGCGCACGCTGTGCTGCGTGGGTTTCGTTTTCAGTTCGCCCGCCGCGCCGATGAACGGTACCAGCGTGAGGTGGATGTAAAGCGTGTTGTCACGGCCGACATCCTGGCGGAACTGGCGGATGGCTTCGAGGAAGGGGAGGCTTTCGATGTCGCCAACGGTGCCGCCGATTTCGACCAGCACGATGTCCACGCCGGACGACACCGCGCGGATGCTGTCCTTAATCTCGTTGGTGATGTGCGGAATGACCTGCACCGTACGGCCGAGGTAATCACCGCGCCGTTCCTTCTGAATGACCGATTGATAGATCTTGCCGGTCGTCCAGTTGTGATTCCTGGAAGTCTGCGTGTTGGTGAAGCGCTCGTAGTGACCGAGATCGAGGTCGGTCTCCGCGCCGTCATCGGTGACGTACACCTCACCGTGCTGATACGGGCTCATCGTGCCCGGATCGACGTTGATATACGGGTCGAACTTCTGCAGCGTGACTTTGTAGCCATGTCCTTCGAGCAGCGCCCCGATCGAAGCCGCGGCGAGCCCCTTGCCGAGCGACGAGACGACGCCGCCAGTCACGAAGATGTATTTCACCGGACGCGTTTGAGTGTTCTCCATACGTATGTGTTCGGGCTCCTTGCCTCGCCGAACCAGGCCATCGCGACACCTGCGAAGGCGGACTAGACGCGAGCGTCCACCGTCAGCAGACGGCGCACGCGTTCCAAATCTGCCGGCGTATCGACGCCGATCGAGTCGTGCCGGGTCTCCACCATCCTGATTGAAAACCCGTGTTCGAGGACGCGCAATTGCTCGAGCGCTTCCGCGCGCTCGAGCGGCGTAGGCTCGAGCGAAGCGACCTTGAGAAGAAACTCACGCCGCTGGACGTACAGGCCGATATGTTTATAAGGGCCCGCCGACCGATCGGCGGCGGCGCCTCGAACGAACGGTATGGGCGAACGGGAGAAATACAACGCGCGGCCGCGGCGGTCGATCACAACCTTGACGGCGTGCGGATCGAGTGCGTTTTCCGAAGATTGAAACCGATGGTAGAGCGACGTCATGAGCAGCCCTGCGTCGTCCCGGAAGGGCTCGATCGCTTCGTCGATGGTATCGGGTTCGATCAGCGGTTCGTCTCCCTGCAGATTGACGACGAGGTCGCAGTCGAGGGTCGCGGCCACCTCGGCGATGCGGTCGGTGCCGGTTGCGTGCGTCGCGCGCGTCAGGCGCACGTCGCCGCCGAATTTTCGCACGGCTCCGGCAATACGTTCATCATCAGTCGCGACGATCACGGCGTCGACGTTGCGTGCGGCAGACGCGCGGCGATAGACGTGCTCGACCATCGGCCGCCCGGCGATTTCCGCGAGTGCCTTCCCGGGAAAACGGGTAGACGCATAGCGGGCAGGGATGACAGCGACAGTATGTTTATGGTTTGGAAGGGGGTCGCGGATGCTTTCCGAGCAACCTGCGGGACGCACGGAAAAGTGTAACACAGGTTTGCCGGCCCAAAAGGGCGGTGCTAGGATGAAGCAGTCGTGATGACACGGTCGGCGCTCAAAACTCTCTGGGTTGGCGGGGGCGGCATCCTCGCGACGTGGATCGCCGTGTCCCCTAATAATGGTGTGCCTGCGACGGCGCCAGCCACAGTCGTCCGACGTCCCGCGCTTGCGAGCCAGCCCGAAGAATTGAACGCGCAGGCAGTACGTCTGCGCGATCGAAGCCGTGCGACGACGCTCGGTCCGTCGACGCGCAATCCTTTCCGGTTCAGCTCGCCGAAACGCGATCCGCAGCCGACACGCGAACGCGTTGTCGAAACGGCTGCAGTGCCGCCTGTGCCTGCCGCTCCGCCCACTCCGTTGCTGACGCTTTCGGGCCTTGCGCAGAAAGCCGGGAAGCGCACAGCGATCATCACCGGCGCTGGACAGATTTATCTGGTCGGCGAAGGCGACTCGGTGGCAGGTCTCTACACGGTCGTCACAATCGATCCGGAGGCCGTTCTCCTTCGCGACGCCTCTGGCGCCGAGCAGCGGCTCGTCCTTCCGCAATAAACCCAGACGAAAAGGAAAAACAGGAGATTAGAAGATTAGGAGGATCTTCTCCTTGAAGATCGTCTTCTCCGCGGCGTCTTTTCCGCGGTAGTGTCCGGCTTTAGCCGGACCGTGATGGTGTCGCTATGAGCCGGGCGTCGGCGACGTTCTGCTTGCGGCTCGCGTGTTTCTGAGTATCCACTGCCACCCCAACGCGGTTGCCGCGTTGGGGGCCCCGGCAAAATTCGCCGCGCCGCAGAACATCGCCGTCACCCGCCTGCAGATCGGGACGTAGTGTCCGGCTTCAGCCGGACCGCGATCAGCGAAGCATTTGAGTCGGTAGCGCAGGGGCTCTTCAGCCCTGCTTGGTCGTGAGCTACTTGGTGGGCGGCTTCAGTTCAGCGAATGCGTTTTCGACCGCGATTAGGTAATCACTCGTCTGAGTGGGACGGCCGTCTTCCTTAATAAGAAGGAATCGCTGACCGTCCGGTGAAACGTCATATGTTCGCCCGAGAATGTTCCCGGCGCTGCGGAAGTACGGTCCTTCGAACAGGCGCTTCGGCACGCCCGACGAGAATAAGAAACCCGACGTGTCGACAGCCGCCGCCATGAGTGCTCCAGATGGCTGACGAAAAAATATCTCTCTACCGTTCCGCGCCCAGACAGGCTGGAGACCGCCGGAAGTTGAGATCTGCCATCTGCCGCGATTTACTTCGGGAAAGGGTCGCACGTGAACTTCCACGCTCCCCGATTCTTCGGATTCAAACGCGACCCAGCGGCCATCCGGTGAGATCTCTGCGTTGCGTTCGCTGAATGGCGTCTCGAATAGCGCTGAACCCCTTTTTGTCCCAAGGTGTAGCGAGTGAATGTCGGTCGAGCCGCCTCCCCAGACCAGGAGCGTGGCTCCATCTGCCGAAAAACTCGATGGAAAGGCCTCTTGCTTGTTGGCTCCCTGAAAAGTTTGGAACGACTTGGGCGGATTCGACAACGGCTCAACCAAGCCTGCTCCGTCGGCCGACTGCCACGATAGCCCGGTACCCTCGGTTGTGAAGGCGATGCGCTTGCCATCTCGTGTCCACACCGGAAAGCGGTCGAAAGCCGGACTGAATGTCAATCGAGTCATCGTTTCCCGAATGGTGTGCCAGATCCAGATGTCATTTTGTTGATCCCGGATGTCGAGCGCGAACTGCGTTCCGTCAGGTGAGATGCGCGGATAAACGTACGCTCTCCGAGGCGCGTTGGTTGACGATTCGACACCGCGGCGATCGACCCAGACCAAACTGCGCTGCTCGATCGCATCGCGTGGTGCGGTATATACGAGCGTGCCGTTAGCGGCGACATCGAAGACACCTGCACCCCCGCGGACGCTATCGACGAGCGGCACCGCCTCACCAGCCAGCGCGCGTCGGTGCAAATCGAGAGGCGCGGCCCACAATGCGGCCGCGCGGCGAAACACTAGAAAGCCTTTCGAAGTGACTCGAGGTTCATCGCCTTCCACCAACGGACTGAGACAGCGGAGAAACACGCACGTGCAAGATGATCCGGGATGGACTGTCCGGGCGCTGCGCAGCGTACACGAGAGCCCCTCCATCAGGCAGGAAGTAGGGCGCGCGGTGCACCTCATCGGTCGGGTCCGTAAGTGCCTGCGCGCCCCCGCCGGCCTCGGACACACGCATTAACCCGAAAA
Organism: Vicinamibacterales bacterium; assembly: GCA_963744405.1. Classification (GTDB taxonomy): domain Bacteria; phylum Acidobacteriota; class Vicinamibacteria; order Vicinamibacterales; family JAMQPK01; genus JAMQPK01. The sequence goes on along the minus strand of CAVUTO010000012.1, from coordinate 78,619 downwards.
CGGCCGATGTAGCGAACGCTATGGTCCCCCGGGAGCTCCAAGCACCGCCACGAAATACGGCCGCGACGAGGTTTGTGATGGTGGCAGGAGCGGCACCCGCGCCGTCGGACCGAATCTTTCGGAGGCCGCGGGCCGAGTCGAAGTACGCAACCCATTCGCCGTCTGGCGAAAAGAACGGTCCAACGGCTCCTTCAGTGCCTCGTAGAGGAGTGGCTTCCAGCTCTGCGAGATCGTGTATCCACACTTGGCGGTCCGCGCCAGACGAGTCGCGGCCGACAGAGAAGGCGATCCTGCGACCATCGCGCGAAAGCGTCAGCGAAGGCGGGGTCACGCCGCCGGCCATCTGAAGCTCGCCAGGCAAACGAATTCTGAATCGCGTCGCTTGGCTGCTAGCGGTACTCTCGAAGCTGGTCTGCCGCGACAGCAGGACAGCGATGACAATCGCCAAGAACACGAGGGCAACCCAATGTGCAGATTGCAGAACACGCGACTGAGTGTTCTTCTGTGGCGGCGAACCGACGTTTTCAGATCGTTTTGCGTCGTCTATCTCGAGCCGCGCGGCAGCGGCGTCTGATAGGCGCGCGTTCCGATCCTTCGCGAGGCACCGCCGCAACAAACGGCGGATCGATTCGGGCGTGTCCGCCGGCAGTGCGCGCCAGTCTGGTTCGGACTTCAGCACTTCTGCAAGCGTGTCCGATGCATCTTCACCCGCGAATGCGCGCTTTCCCGTCAGCATCTCGCAAAGGACGCAGCCGAACGCCCACATATCGCTTCGCCGATCGATCAACTTCCCCTTGGCCTGCTCAGGACTCATATACGCGGCGGTGCCGAGGATCACGCCGGCGTGCGTGGCCAGTGCAGGCGAGGCGATAGTCGGCGACTGTGACAGATCCGGCGCGCGGCCTTGCTCAAGTGGTTGAGCGAGCTTCGCCAAGCCGAAGTCGAGCACCTTCACGCGTCCATCGTCCATGACCTTGATGTTCGAAGGTTTCAGGTCGCGATGGATGATTCCGCGATCATGCGCGGCCTCGAGAGCGGCCGCGATTTGCCACGCAATAGCGAGCGATTCGTCGAGCGGCAGTCGTCCTCGCTCGATTCGGTCTGCCAGCGTTGGTCCATCAACGAGCTCGAGGACGAGCGCTCTCCGTCCCGCGTCTTCTTCAATACCAAAAATCGCGCCAATATTTGCGTGGCTCAGCGAGGCAAGGACCTCAGCTTCGCGCTGAAAGCGCGCGAGCCGTTCAGGATCGGCAGCGAAAGAATCCGGCAGCACCTTCAGAGCGATGACCCGCTGCAGCTTCACGTCACGGGCGCTGTAGACCTCGCCCATGCCGCCATGGCCGATAGCCGCAACTATCTTGTACGGGCCGAACGCTTCGCCTGGCTGTAAGGGCATTTCCGGGATGTGGAGGGCGGTAGTCTACAGAGCACGGCGTCGCGCGTCCAATGGTCGTTGGCGCCGGCTAGGCGGCGAGGCGGGACCCATGCGCCATGCTTGCGCGACTAAAGTCGCGCCCTACCGGTAAAGTCGCGCCCTACCGGCAAAGTCGCGCCCTACGGGCGAACGCGCCTGAGAATCAGAACCCAGAACCCAGAACCCGGAACCAGAACCGCAGAACCCCAGCACCTAGAGAACCCAGAACCGCTCAGTTCTCGAGCCTGACCCGCCATACCGATCGGATGTTCGGGATCGCCCGAATTTCGGCTAGCACCTCATCCGACACCATGCCGGCACCCGTCTCCGGATGCTCGTCGACCTTCACCACGCCGATCGCGCAATCGACGAGGCATTCCGGGTCGCGGCCGAGAGCGAAGCTGCCGATGTTCACCCTGTGGCGCCCGAGAAGCGTGCCAACGTCGCCGATGACGCCGGGCTGGTCATTGTTCCTGATGATGAGGAGCGTACCTTCGAGAGGGGATTCCACCGTGACGCCGTCGACCAGGACGAGGCGCAGGCTGCCATTTGCGAAGACCGTGCCCTCCACCCACCGTTCGCCCGTGTCGGTATGGAGCTTCACGGAGATGAGGCTGGTGTAGTTTCGCGAGCGCGTGCTGCGCGATTCAACAAGCTCGATTCCGCGCTCGAGGGCGATCGTCCGCGCGTTGACCGGCGTCACGCCTCCGGACGAAAGGATGGTCGAGAGCACACCTTCGAGCACGGCGCTCCCCAACAGCTGATTGTCGTCGGCCGCGAGCTCGCCATAGTAGCGCGCTCCAACTGCGCTGATACGCGCTTCACCCATTTCGGCGACAACCTGCCCCAGCGAGCGCGCCAGCGTCAGATACGGCCGCAGCCGCTTGTAGGCTTCCAGCGAGACGGAAGGGAAGTTCACCGCGTTACGGATGATCCCTTCCTTCAGAAAATCCCGCAACGCCGCGGCGGTCTCGCTGCCCACCTGTTCCTGCGCCTCTTTCGTCGAGGCGGCGATGTGCGGTGTGACGACCACCTGAGGCAGCATCGCCAGGCGCCAATTCTTTGGCGGCTCCGGGTCGAACACATCGAGTCCGGCCCCTGCAACGTGACCCTGTTCGATGGCGTCTGCGAGCGCGCCTTCGTCGACGAGCTCGCCTCGCGCCGTATTGATGATGCGGACGCCCTTCCTGCACTTCGCCAATCTCGCCGCATCAAAGAGGTGTCTGGTCGAGGGCAGCGCTGGCAGGTGCAGCGAGATGTAATCAGCCCGCTCGCACAAGTCATCGAGCGACACGAGCTCCACCCCAAGCGTCGCCGCCACCTCGGCCGAGATAAACGGATCGTGGGCGATCACTTTCATCTCGAACGCGTGCGCGCGGGCGGCAACCTCCTGTCCGATTCGCCCGAGTCCCACAAGCCCAAGGGTCTTTGACCGAATTTCGGCTCCAGCAAATCTTGACTTCTCCCACTTCGACGCCTTCATCGACGCGTCGGCAGCCGGAATATTCCGTGCCATCGAGAGAATCAGGCCCATGGCGAGCTCCGCGACGCTCAAGCTGTTCGCGCCCGGTGCATTCATGACGACAATGCCGCGCGCGGTCGCCGCAGGAACGTCGACGTTGTCGACGCCAGTGCCTGCGCGCGCGATGACTCGCAGTCTCGGCGAGGCGTCAATCATCTCTCGCGTTACTTTCGTGGCGCTTCTGACGACGAGGGCATCGGCATCATGGAGATCTGCCGTGAGATTGGCAGGCGGTCGTGACTGCCGGTTGTCGATCGTCCAATCTGGCTGCTGAAGAATCTCGATGGCAGAAGCAGGAAGGCCGTCGGCGATAACGATTTTCATTTGGCGATTACAGTATAATCCGTCGGCTTTCATCGAGAGTGTTCACACGCGCGTCAATCGCACCACGATGGTGCAATCTGCTAATTTCTTCGGATTGTTGAAGCGCCATGTGGTTTTCGCCGATCTTTTCAACAGGGTTTTCCACAATTTCTGTGTAGAACTTTTTCCTGCTGTGATGTGGTTTGACCTAATCGTGTTCACCGCTTACTGTCGATCGTTCGCGGCGCGCGATCGTTCTCATGCCAGATGGCTCAACGATTTTTTCAGGAGTAGAAATGAATCGTAAAGTGACAGTGGTCGGTGGTGCAGGTAACGTGGGCGCCACAGTCGCACGCAGCATCGCCGAGAAAGAACTGGCCGACGTCGTCATCGTCGATATTGCCGACCAGAAAGCTGCCGGCGTGGCGCTCGATATTTTCGAGACGTGCCCCATCATCGGCTCCGATAGTCTCGTCATCGGAGGCTCCGAATATTCGGAGAGCGCGAACTCCGACGTCGTCGTCATCACGTCTGGTGTGCCGAGAAAACCCGGCATGAGTCGTGACGACTTATTAAGTGTGAACTTCAACATTATGAAAGCCGTCACCGAGCAGGTGGTGAAGTACTCCCCAAACTGCATCATCGTGCCAGTGGCCAACCCGCTCGACGCGATGTGTCAGGCCGTCTACAAACTGAGCGGCTTTCCACGCGAGCGCGTCATCGGCATGGCCGGCGTGCTCGATTCCGCCCGCATGCGCACGTTCATCGCACGAGAACTGAATGTCTCAGTGGAAAACGTCCACGCGTTCGTGCTCGGCGGCCATGGCGACACGATGGTGCCGCTGCCGCGCCTGTCGACAGTGGCCGGGATTCCGATCACGCAGCTTCTCTCATCGGAACGGATCGACGCGATCTGCAAGCGGACCGCGGACGGCGGCGCCGAGATTACAAAACTGGTGGGCACGAGCGCGTGGTATGCGCCTGGTGAGTCGGCGGCTGAGATGGTTGAGGCAATTCTGAAGGATAAGAAGAAGATACTGCCGTGCTCGGCCTATCTCGAAGGCGAATATGGCGTGAAGGGGACAGTTCCTCGGCGTGCCGGTCAAACTCGGTGCCAAGGGCATCGAACAGATTGTTCAGATCAAGCTGCACCCCGAAGAGCAGGCGGCACTCGACAAGTCGGCAGCCGCGGTCAAGGAACTGATCGACGTTATAAAGATGTAGGGGCTTTCCGTGCCGAGTCGCTTGTATCGGACGGGCTGAGCCGCTGCAGGACTGTCGGTGTCGGGTCGCCGTATAGAACCATTCCCGCCCATCCCGCACTCCGAGGCGTGACGGGCTCCTGGCTCGAGACGAAGCCCCGGGTCGATCTGGTGACGAGCTCGTCGAGGTCCGGCTCTCCCTCACGTACGCTGCGTCGGGCCAATGCCAGTGCCTCGCCGAGGCTCGTGCGCCGAATGAGAAGCGCCTCGTAGAACGCAGCCGCCATATTCTTGGCGTCGGTGTCGCTGATTTTCCACAGCGGTCCGACATAGGCCGCGACGCCCTGGGACAACGCGGCCGTCGCCATCCCGTACACGCCATCGTGATAGCTGCGGGATGTGCCGCCGTCTTGCGCACCTTCACACGCGCTGCCATAGATCAGCCACGGCCGTACTTCGGCATTGGACAGCGTCTGCTGCAGTTCGAACGCATAGAACGGGCCATCCGTGAACATCCAGCAACTGCGGTCTGGATTGACGGGATCGTAGCGTCCGTGTCCCGCAAAGTGCACGATGTCGTACTTCCGCGAGCGGAGGAGCGCACGGAAATCTTCGACGGTGACTGGTTGATCGACGCGTTTCTTGTAATTCGACGGATCGATGACGCCCGGCAGGCGTTCGAGCAATCGCCCGAAACATTCCGCGACGTGATGACCCTCGAGGCTGCCGGCGCCGGCAAGCTCGGCCCCATGGCCCGGGACTGACGGGGCGACGACAAGAAGCCGCAGGGGTCCGTGCCGCGTATTCGATGACCACCTTGGCGCGCTCCCCGATTCGGAAATCACCTGACGCCCCATCGCAAAACGATCGACGAGCCAGCCATGACGATCGCGAAGAAGCTCCCAGGGATACCGCATCAGCGCCCGCGGCAATTGCAGCACCAGGTGCACGGCGCGGTCCCCTGTTGGCTTCAGGTCGCCGAGATGATCGCTGATGCCGAACAGCACGTCATCACCCAGAAGACTGCCGCATTGAGCCAGCCGCTGAAGCGTGCGTGAGGGCTGCGCGTTTACATCCCCGCCGATTTCGCCGATTTCTTCGAGCACCCGGTCGAGACGAGCACGCGTGATCTGATTGCGGCGCTCCACGACTGTCGTCGATCGATCCAGTGACGACAGCCTGACGCAATACGTCACGATCGGATCGTCCGGTTTCCTCTGAGGCGGCTCCTGTCCGGGCATGGCGCCGGATGGACGCAAAACCGGATCATCGTCCGACGGATCGATGGTGAGGAACAGCGCGTCTGGCGCCGAGAGCGCGCGCAGTTGTTCGGCGTGCCTGCCGGTCAGGGCGCGATCGCCGGCAAGACGGCGCATTAATTGGTACCTGGCCTCGAGCGGCGCAGCGGTCAACTGCGATTCGAGAAGCCGCCAGAGCATGCGGGCATGGTGCTTGATGAGATCCACGGCGGTCAGCAGAGCCGTCCAATGGAGGTCGCGGCTGAACCGCAGCTCGAGATAGTTCGATTCCGCAAGCCTGTCGAGGTCGACCGGACGGTACAACGCCAGGCCGCAGCGAGTTTTGGGAGGCCAGACGGCGACGATCGCCCGTTGCTGGGAGTCGCTGCTCAGAAGGTCTGCGACGCGCTTGGCCAGTCGTGCGAGCTGTTTGGCGGCTTCGATGCCGTCCAGCGCGTCGGCGAGCTCGCGCGCGGCCGCGCCCGAGAACCTGTCCCGCGCGCGCTCGATGATCGCCGACCATGCTTCCGGGTCGCGAACGCGATTCGGGTCGGCGGGATCGGCGAAAAGGGCGCGGACAGTCGCATCCACTCCCGCGTGCTCGGGCAACCTGCCGTCCGGCGTCTCGTCGGCGACCACCGCGAGCAATCGCTCGACACCCGCTCGGCACGCCGCAATGTCGTTCGCGATTCGACGATAAACGTCCGCATCGGGGCCGCTTGCGCCGAGTTTCCGCGCGGTTGCGCCCATCACACGCAGCGTTCGCGAGAGCGAAGGATACGGCATGGCTGGGATGGCCTCAGCCGCCCACCGCACGACGGCCTCCCTGGAGGCGACTTTGAGATTGCCGATGATGGACGTCGCCACTTCGTTGAGGTCGTAGCTCCACGATTGCTCGAGCGTCTTCGTATGGCTCGTCACGACCATTTCGCGGGCACGCCAAATGACGTCGTTGCTCAGCCATTGCAGGTAGACGACGCTGAACGTGTCGAGCGCCTGCGCCACGGGCACGAGCGCCTCGAGATCGATCGCCGACACCGTAACCGGGGATCCCTGCGATTCGTTGCTGGTGTAGTGTTCCGCGAGGAGGGTGACGGTTTCTTTCGCGAGCACTAACCCCTGCGGGTCCACCTCTGATAGCCAGCGCGGCGGTCCCTTGCTCTCGACGGGACTCGCCGCGACTTCCTGCCAGCGCTGGAGGCATCTGGCGTAGGGCCAATGCCGAAGCGCCGAGCCGTCCTGATGGTCGTCGGGCTGAAGACCGACAATGAGATCGACCACGCCGCGGAGCTCGTAGCACACCTCCATGAACTGCATCGCGTACATGTCGCACGCGAGCAGAACCAGGCGCCGTGCACCGTCCGCAGGGAATGCCGCCTTCAACGCCGCGCCCAACTCGTGGAGCTCGATGGCGTCGTTCGTCGCACGGTCGTCGCAGATGGCAAACAGACGGGCGGCGTCGAATGGCGGACGCCCGACGACCGAATCGGAATCCATGATGCCCAGGCCCGCCATCACGAGCACGTAGCGTCGTGCCGGGCAGGCGTCGAACGCCCACAGCAGGAACTGCTCGAGCGTTTCGGGATCGCCGCTGTTGACCGCGCCCAGAGATTCCGACTCCGCTTGCTCCCCGGCGCGGAGCGCGATTCGCTGCGCGCCAGACTCGAGATCGAGATACACGGCTGCAGACATGGCCGCGCTTCCCCCGACGGCGCGGATTTCGTTCAGGGCGGAAACGAACGGGTCCTGCTCGCCGGGCCGGTTGAAGTGGCCGCAGAGATAGAACAGCGTCGCCCATTCCTGGATTCCGTGGACTCGCCGGCCTGGTGCGTCAGTGGTGATGTCGGCCATCAGAACAGGCGGCCCAGCTTGGCGTCGCGGCTTGCGAATAACTGCGGGGTTTGCGGCAATGACGGCGCCGGTAGCTTCTGCCGGACCGCATCGTACAGCGCGCGGGGTGTGCTGATGGTCACATCCCGCAGGGCATCGATTGCCACTCGGCTGAAGGCGCCGTTCGGCCGTCCATTGAAAGAGGTGTCGTAACTGAACTCGGTGTCGCGGCAGCCCGAAAAGAGCACTGCGGGATAGCGCAGCTTGGTGGGCGCTGGTTTGTTGATGGCGCGATCGATCGCCCGTTCGAAGACCCGGTTCCCGCGGGCGAACACGTAAGGGGGAAGAAACCTCGCCCGCAAGGGCGCGCGGTCGGGCTCGGCCGGTGCGGATGCATATCGCGAGACGGATCCCGAATGACACGAGTCGGCCACTAGATAAATCCGGGCGCCGGGGTGCTTCGTGCAGAAAATCTCGTGCAACTCGTCATCCAGCAGATATTGCTCCTTCATGACGTCATAAGGGCAAAGCATCTCATCGCGCGCATCCGGCTCGTCACGGTCGTCGTCCGGCAGCCACGAGCCGTGGCCCGAAAACGTGAATACGACCGCGTCGTCCTCGGTAGTCTGCCCAACAGCTGCTCTCAGGGCGTCGACGATTCGCGCCCGCGTGGCGTCGCGATTGTGCAGCGCGTCGACCCGGTAGCCTCGGCGCTCGAGAACCTCCTGCCAGTCCTTCGCGTCGTTGACGCACCCGTTGAGGTCCATGTTCGTGTCCGGGTAGTCGTTGATGCCGACACAGAGCGCGCGGTTGGCCATCCGTGCGGACCATTCTAACGTGCTCGGCCCGTGCAATTGTGTGAATGGAAGGGGTGGAGGACGAATGAAGCGCGACTCGGTCGACTATAATCCGCACGTCCACCAGACATGGATCAGGAGGATCGGTCATGGCCAAACGCGCATTGCTCATCGGCATCAACAAGTATCAGGTTCCCGGCGCGGACCTCAGGGGCTGCGTCAACGATGTGAAGGATTTGAGCGCGGCGCTCATCGAGTTTCACGGCTTCAAGAAATCCGACATCGCACAGCTGCTCGACGGAGACGCGACGCAGAAAGCCATAAAGGACGGCATCAAGAAGCTCGTGCGCGGCGCGAAAGAGGGCGACGTCATCGTTCTGCATTACTCGGGCCACGGTTCGAACGTGCCGGACGATGAGAAGAACAGAGACGAGGCCGACGGGCGAGACGAGATATTGTGTCCGACCGACCTCAACTGGGACGACCCCCTCCGAGACGACTGGCTGCGCACGACCTTCGACAAGCTGCCCGCCGGCGTGAGCTTCACGATAATCATGGATTGCTGCCATTCGGGAACGAACACCCGCGCGATTTTGCCTCCGGACGTGAAGGTGAAGCAGCGCTACTTGCCGAGTCCCTGGGGGCTGGCAGCTGCCGAATCGGGGCGAAGCCTGCCCAGGAAAGTCACGAGCGAGCTCCGGCGGTCCGCACGTCCGTCGCGCAAGAAAAGAGACATCGTCAATGCAGAGCTGCCCGAAGTGCTGATTACCGGATGCCGCGACACGCAGACGTCCGCCGACGCATTCATAAACGGCAGGTTCAACGGCGCGCTGACCTTCGCCCTGGTCGACGCGATTCGGAAGGGCAAGGGCCGCCTGACCTACAGGCAGCTTCACGATCGCGCGGCGGCGGTGCTGAAAGCCAGGAAGTTCGAGCAGGTGCCGCAGCTCGAGGGGCGGACGTCCCGTTTCGACGAGCTGCTCTTTTCGGTTTGAAAACACGCCCTAGCTGAGGAGTGAGCCATGAGCGAGAAGCGCCTGACGGTCATCCTCTATGGATGCGACCGTATTACCTGGCGAGGCGGTCCAGTGGACCTGCGCATCTCGGACCTGTTTCGCTGCCGGCGGTCCGAAGGCGCTCTACGAGGGGCGGAGTGAAGAGTCTACGATCGAGATGCGGCTGCAACTGCCGTTCGACGCAGGCCAGGTCTATGGCTTCACCTTTTCGGCGCCCGGCCACCGTCCTGCGTGGCAGCTCGTTCGTCGCAACGACTTCATTCGCACCATCCAGCAGGTGGAAGTCGACGATGTGATTCTCCGGCTGATGCTCGTCCCTGACTCTCCCGGCACGACGGACCTTCCGAATGCGTTCGAGCGGCTTCAGCAGATCGGTTCGCCCTTTGCCCTTCCGGGCAGTGGGATCACGGCAGAAACGTTCCAGGCACTGGCCGATCCTGCGAAGATGGCGTTTCTTGAACATCGAAGCGAAGCTGAGAGAGACAGTGCTCGGCGGCTCGCCGCTGATTTCATTCGTGCGTGGGGTAAACCACGTGGCTGTGGATCGCGTGTTCCTGCTCTGCGATCCGGAATTGAAGGCGCGGATGCCTCGCGCGACCGACTTTGCCGACGCCCCCGGGCACGCGCGCACCCAAGGGTTTCCGCACATTCCTGATCATCCGGACAGTTGGAAACACGTCCGCTTTGCCGAAGGGAATATCCAGCTGTCGTTTTCGAAAGACGCGGCGCCAGCCAACGGCGGGTCGTCTGTCGTGCATTCGGCCGACGTCGACATCGATCTCGGGCGTGGACTTGCGCATGCGAAGGAGTGGCTCGAAAACAATGTTTTCCGGCCGGGCCACAAGACGAACCAGGCGCTGGTCTATGCACTGCTCTACGCGCAGGGCATCATTCCCCGCTATGCTCTCGATCCCGCGCCCGAGACCACGCGGAGAGCCGCGCCGACGCTTACGCTGAAGCGAGTGTCCCCGAAGCGGCGCAGCTCTTCCAGGCGCGGCGCCACGCCGCGCCGGCCGACCCGCCGGTCAGGCGGCGCACGAGCGAAGCGAAGGAAATCCGTTTCGTAAGTCGCCCATGCCCATCCAAGTCAATTCATCAGGGTGGAAGATCAAGCGTGCCGCCGTCTCGCGTGGCAGATTGCGCGCGGACGCCGCTGCATTGCCGGGCCTGCCAGCGGACTTTCTGACTGCGTCCTCGCGCGTGGCCGACGAAGCCATTGTCGAGCCCGTGTCGGGAACGCTCGCCCTCGATGCACGCTCGGAGACCATCGACCTGTCTTGCGATGTCCGACCACGACACACCGCGATTCTCGCCTTGCGCATGCCGTCGGGCGCGCTGACGTTTCATCGGCCGCTTCAGACGACGACCCGGTCGGCGGCCGGTCCGTCCACGGCGCGATTCCATGTGACGGTCAGGACTTCCGCGACGCGCGGACTCGTGGGCCAGGCTCTCAAGGCCATCATCATCGAGGTGCTGAAGGTATCGCGGCCGACAACGCTGTCAGCCTGGCGCTTCCGAAACTGGCCGAAGCCTTCGAGAAAGCCGCATGGAAGAAACGCGGGCTCAAGGAAGGCTGGCTGAGGGTCACAAAAGATTCACTGGCCGCCGGCGCGCTCGAACCGGGCAGGCCCGTCTCGCCGGAACGTTCACTCCTTTTTATTCATGGAACGTTCTACGAACGCGGCGGCCGCATACCGGGCGCTCGCCAACTCGACGTTTTTCGACCGCGTCGCGTCCGCGTATGGCGATCGGATCTTCGCGTTCGACCATTTCAGCGTCAGCCGGACGCCCGAACAGAACGCGCGGATGATCCTCGACGGCCTCCCGGAGCAGACCACCACGTTCGACGTCGTGGCGCATTCACGCGGCGGGCTCGTCCTCCGCAACCTTGTCGAACGCTCGACGCGCTTCGGAGCTCGCGCCCGCCGCTTTAAGCTCGGACGCGCCGTATTGGTTGCGACGCCGAATGAGGGAACCCCGCTCGCGACGCCACGGCGATGGGAAGAGACCGTCGGGTGGATTGCCAACCTCCTCGAGATGCTTCCCGACAATCCCTTTACGACCGGAGCGGCGTTTGTCGCGAACGGCACTCGTGTGGATGGCCAACCACGCATCGGGCGACCTTCCCGGACTGCATTCGATGGACGCCGACGGCGAATTGATTGCCGCGATCCAGACGCCGCCGGGCCCGCCCACTGACGCCTACTCGGCATTGGTATCGAACTACCATCCGACGGGATGAGACCCTGCGCAGGCTTCTGGATGCCGGCATCGACCAGTTTTTCGGGACGGCGAACGATCTGGTCGTTCCCTCAGAAGGCGGCTGGCGTGTCGATCGCTCCATTACGGGCATTTCCGCAGCGCACATTGGCTGCTTTGGACCGGGCGGCAACCTGACGGGAAACGCCGTCACGCATACCCAGTTCTTCTCAGAACCGGCCGCTGTGGACTTCGTTGTCAATGGGCTGTTGGGCCACCCGCAGCCGCTCAGCCGCATTGACTTGCGAAAGAACCTACCCGATCGCCGCGTGATACGTGTCGCGACTGATGTCGCCGCGTCACAGCCCATGCTCCGCGGACGTTCACGCTCCCGCCCGCGCGCGGCCGCCCTACGAAAGGAACCGCTGGCTCCCGCCCCGCTGCGCATCACGGTGACGAACGGCGACCTGACTTTCGAGCGTGAAGTCCTGCTGCTCGGACATTACCGATCAACGCGACTGACCGGGACCGAAGCTGTTATGGACCGGCTGATCGGAGGCGCGATGAGCCACGCGCTCCGATCGGGCGTCTACCCCTCGTCGGTCGGACTCACATCAAGATTTTCATCAACAACCGCCCCAACCTCGAGCGAGGCACGTTCATGCCGCGCCCGAAGGCGGTTGTCGTGGTTGGCCTGGGCGAGGAAGGGGACCTCCAGGCGTTGCATCTGGCGAGCACAGTCCGTCAGGCCGTCATCGCATGGTCCCAGCGATTGGCTGAGGACAAAAACGCGGAGGACAGAGACCTTCGCTCTGGCGACCACGCTCATCGGCAGCGGAGGTGCCGGCGTGACGGCAGGTGAGGCTGCGACGCCTTATTGCCCAGGGCGTGAGCGAGGCGAACGTCGATTCTCACCGACGAGCGGAGCGGCGACGGCAAATGGCCGCGCGTGAGCCATCTTCATTTCATCGAGCTCTACCTGGACAGAGCCACCGAGGCATGGCGTTCCCTTCGGATGCAGGAAGCGTCGAAACCGGGCCAGTACGACATCGTCGATCGGGTGATGCAGGGAACCGGTCCGTTGCAGCGGCCGCCGGATTCGGGCTATCGCGGGACGAACTACGACTTCGTCACGATCGAAACAAAGAACGAGAAAGGCGCCGAGCCGGTAATCGCGTTTCACGCTCGACACGCAAGCGCGCACGCAGCGAAGTGCGAGGGCAACGCACGCAGAGCGCGCTGATTCGCGACCTCGTGGCGACCGCATCGAGCGACCAGAATCACGACCAGCAATTGGGGCGGACCCTGTTCAATTTGCTGGTTCCCGTCGAGCTCGAGGGGTACCTGGCGGCCAGCGGCGAGATGGTCATCGAGCTCGATTCAGGGACGGCGAGAATCCCGTGGGAGCTGCTCGATCGCGATGCCAGCGAACGCCGTCCGTGGGCTCTTCGTGTGAAGCTGCTGCGGAAGTTGAAAACCGCTCGCTATCGCGATCAAGTGACCGACGCAGACGCCGACGACAGCGTGCTCGTCATCGGAGAGCCGGCATGCCCGGCGGAGTATCCCCGCTTATATGGCGCGCGCCGCGAGGCAGAGGTCGTGCGCGACGTGCTCTGACGAGTGCCGGCGGTCTGGATGGCGCGCTCGTCCGTACGCTCATCAGTGAGAACGCGACCCAGGCCGGGCCCGATGCACGAACGGTGTTGAACGCCATGTTCGAGCAGCGGTGGCGGATTGTGCACATTGCCGGCCATGGCATGCCCGCTTCCGACGGTAAGCGCGGGAGGCGTTGTGCTGTCGACAGGATGCTTCCTTGGCCCCGACGAAATTCGCAACATGCGAATTGTCCCGGAGCTGGTTTTCGTGAACTGCTGCCACCTGGCCGGCGGTGATGAAAACCAGCTCCTCAATTACGACCGGGCGGGTTTCGCGTCCGGCATGGCTGGGGCCCTCATCGAGATTGGAGTGCGGTGCGTGATCGCGGCGGGCTGGGCCGTTGACGACGAGGCCGCAGGTGTGTTCGCGGAATCGTTTTACGCGTCGCTGCTTCGCGGAAACCGTTTCATCGACGCGGTAGACGAAGCGCGCAAGGCCGCCTACCTTCAGAGTTCCCACGTGAACACGTGGGCGGCATACCAATGTTATGGAGATCCCGATTGGGTATTCAGGCAGAGTCCGGCCGACCCAAACCAGGCGAGGACTGCATCCCTCGACGACTTCTCCGGCATTGGTTCAGCGACGTCGCTACGTCTGGCGCTCGAACGAATTATCGTGCAGTCGAAATTTCAGGGTGCCGATCCTGTTGCGCAGGTGGCCAATCTCACGAGACTGGAGGAGCTCTTCAAGTCGAAATGGGGTGGCAGCGGCGCAGTCGCCGAACTGTTCGGCGAGGCTTTTGCCGAAGCCAGAGCCGTCGAACGAGGGTTGCGCTGGTATGAGCGCGCGGTCGCGGCGGCAGATGGACGGGCCTCGATGAGAGCGTCTGAACAACTGGCCAATGTCCGTGGCCGGCTCGCCTGGGAAATCGTGGATCAGGCGCAGCGGCAACGCGACAAGACTATTCGACGCGCGAAGGCAGCCGGGATGTCGAGCCGGGAGCGCGCAGCCGCGCGACGCGCTCGGGTGGACGCAGAGCGGGCCCTTCGCAAGAGCTGGCGGGCGGGCGGATCGACTGATTCAGCGGGCACTTCGGCTGCTCGTCAAATTACAGGCGCTCGAGGAAACGCTCGAGCGTGTCAGTCTTATCGGTTCGGTCTATAAGCGCCGGGCCCTGATCGAAGAAGCAACGGGAAGGCGTGGGCGTTTGGCGGCAAGCCTTAGCCAGATGAAGAGGCGCTACGAGCGCGCGCAGGCTGTCGGCGTCGCGAGCGGCGCCCAGGATGTTTATTATCCGGCTTCGAATCGCCTCGCCGCCGATGTCGCTCTGAACGCCGGCAAGCGTGGCTGGCGCGGACTGGATCGGGCGACTGTAGCCGTCGTCCGTCGCAGCCTTGCGGCGAAACATGCCGACGATGCCGATTTCTGGAGCGTCGTGGGCGAAATCGAGTTGCGGCAATACGAGGCCCTGGCGCGCCGGAAACTCGCTCGGGCGTATCCACAGCTCTATAAGGCATTCGAAGACCTGCACAAGCGTGTCGCCGCCACACGAATGTGGGCGTCCGTATACGATACGGCTTGCCTGGTACTTCCGAGTTACGGAGGCCGCGTCACCGGGCGCGAAAAATTGGCGGCGGCCGAGTTGTTATCGCGACTCCGTGCATTCGCCCATCCGGACATGGAATCGACTGATGCTGAGTGATCTCGTAGCGGGCCGCCGGGCGACAACGATCGCGGAGGCTATCGACATCATGACGGACCTCGACCGAAGCCTGTCCGACGCCGATGGGTTGAAGTGGTTCAATCGCCTCTATCTGCAAGGTCACCGTGGCGGTTCGCGACGCCGTTACGACCACGACATTTCGTGACCCGGCCTTCCTTGCGACGCTCGACGTCGTGTTTGCAAACCTGTATTTCGATGCCGTCGCCGCAGCTGACATCGACCCAGCAGCGGGTGCCATCGGCGTGGCGTCCCGTGTTCGAGTGCCGCAATCAGCGCGGCATTCGGCCCATTCAGTTCGCGCTCGCGGGCATGAACGCGCACATCAACCGCGACCTTCCCGAAGGCGTCGTCATGAGCTATCAGGCTGCGGGCGGCGCACCTGAGGAGGGCAGCGCCCGGCACGACGACTTCTGCAAGGTGAACGAGCTGCTTGAGGCGGTCGAGGCGCAGATCAAAGTCGAGTTTTCAACTGGCCTGCTAATGCTCGTCGATGTCGCCGCCGGCCAGGTCGACGATGCGATCGCCATGTGGAAGGTGCGGGCGGCACGCGCTGCCGCGTGGACGAATGCCGAGGTATTGTGGGCGCTGCGGCCGGCTCCGGCGCTCCGCAAGGCGTTTTTTTCGCGGCTCGACGGCCTGACCGGTTTCGCCGGGCGCGGTCTCCTGTTGCCGATAGTGCCGCATATCGATGGCAAACGAGGTGTTTATGCGGATGACTGATGGGTTCGCGTTCTTCCCGCTGACGTTCGACCGGGATGGAGAGATGGAGTCCCGCGGTGAGTTCGACGCCATGATCGAACGGGCGAAAACGGCGCCGCCGGCCACCGACGTCATCTTTCTCGCGCACGGCTTTCGGAACGACGTCGGCGACGCGACCAGGCTGTACGACTCTTTCCTGAAGACGTTCAGGGCGCAGCTCTCCCGTTCGGAACTCAGTGATGTGGCGGCGAGGCGGTTCGTCGTTGCTGGGTGTCTACTGGCCAGCGAAGCCTTTTCGAGAAGGCGACGACAACCAGAGCGGCACACGCGCGCTGCAGGACCCGGCGCGAGCTATGGCGGATGCGAAGGCGCAACTCGAGGATTTCAAGCAGCACGACGCCACACCCGCGCAGCGCCGCAAGCTCGACAAGGCGATAAAACTGTTGCCGAAGCTCAAAAGCAGTCCCAAGGCCCAGGACGAATTTGTGGACCTTGTCTTGACGCTGCTCGACGACTCGCCGCCTGATACCACCGAAGGCTTACCACAGGTCCGAACCCGCTCCGGTTCCGAGGTGCTCGCGAGCCTTTCGGCTCCGGCCGCCGGCACCCGGGGCATCGGCGACGTGCTCGGCGATGTCGCGGGCGGTGTGGGTCAGTTTCTCAACTTGACGACGTGGTATGTCATGAAAGATCGGTCGGGTGTCGTCGGAAGCGCTGGGGTGGCTCGCGCGGTTCGAGAGCTCCACGCCGCGTGCCCGAATGTTCGTATCCACCTGGTCGGCCATAGCCTCGGCGGCCGGTTGATGGCCGGCTGCGCCAAGGCCCTCGGTGAGGCGCCGAAACTTCAGGTCGACTCACTGATGCTATTGGAGGCTGCGTTTTCGCATTTCGGGTTCAGCGCGGACAACGGCCGGGGAGTGCCCGGGTTCTTCAGGGACGTCATCGTGAACAAGGTGGTCAAAGGTCCTTTCGTCTCGACGTTTTCGGCGGAGGACAGCGTGGTCGGGCGCGCATATGCCGTCATGTCGCGCCTGGCCCGCGACAACACAAGGGGAATAGGAGACGCCTCGGATGAGTTCGGTGGAATTGGGCGCAACGGGCCGCTGAAGACAAGCGAAGTCGCGAGCTCCACGCTCAGGAAACCGGGAACGGCCTACGAGTACAAGACCGGGGTCATCAACAACCTCGACGGTTCGGGCGGGGTCATCAAAAACCATGGCGACGTGACGAACGACGCCGTCACGTACGCGTTCGCCTCCGCGGTTGCGCACACTGGCTAGGACGGATAGGGAGAAGCGTGCGCTCATGACTGATGCCGTCGATCCGGTCACGAGCGTACTGACTGGGGCATTTCCTTTCATCCTCCTGCTGGCGGCGTTTCTCACATTTCCGGTCTCGAAGGGGCTGTTGAGTCTCTACACCCGCGCTGTCCGTCAATCGATGCGCCGTTCCGCTGCGCGCACGACCCCGGTGGACGAGCGCCCGCGGGAGGAGGCGGCAGTGGTTGGCATCGAAGCCCACCCGGCCGCGGGTCGCGCTGCTCTGTACGATCTTCCTGTCACCACGTCCGGTCCTGGAGCTGCCGCGATTCTGTCCCATCTGATGGCGCGCCCTCGACGGGCTGCGCTCGTATATGCGCTGGCAGGGTGCGCATACGGCCTGGTCTTAACGCCAGCCCAGCTGCTCGCAGATGGGACGGAATTTCTTCCCATCAAGTTCTCGTTTCTTTTCTGGGTCTTTATCTGGCCGGTGGTGCTCACGACCAGCATCGTGGCCGCGGCCACACGCGTCGTCAGAATCGCTTTGGTCGTCGCATATTTTGTCCTCTTGTTTGCGATCGGCGGAACGGCACTGCCCTACAGCCCCGATGCGACGTGGACGCAGTTGCTGCAGGCATGGGTGCTGTATGACCTGCCTCCGACGCTGATCTTGTTGACGTATCTGTCGCGCGGGGTGCGTGCCGTGGGTCCGCTTGTGCTTGTCTTCATGGTGCTTGCGCTTGCAGGAAGCAACGTCGTTGCGTCCCTCGCCGCAAGCGACATCCGTTACCTGCGCGCGATTGTTACGGTGACCGAGCCTTTGGGGCTCGGCGCGGTCGGCACGTTGTTGATGATGTTCGGGGTCGGATTTCTGGTGTTCGGGATTCTTGGCTGGATAGTGCTCGCCTGGATACGGCGGCAGTATCAGGCGAAGCAGATTAGCGACGAGTCGGTGACGATCGATGCCATCTGGATCGTGTTTGCCATCGCCCATTCCGTGAATCTCGTTTTCGGCCATCCGCTATGGGCGCTGGCGGGCGTTGTTGCGTTCGCCGCTTACAAGGTGTGCGCGCGCGTTGGATTGAGATGGGCCGGAGGGGACCTGGCAAGCGCCGAAAAGAGTCCGGTCCTCCTCGTGCTGCGCTCGTTCTCTATCGGGAAAGATGGCGAGCGGCTCTTCGACATCGTCGACCGCTTCTGGAGAAGAGTCGGCAGTATTCAGATGATCGCGGGCGTCGACCTCGCGCGCAGGACGGTTGAGCCCCACGAGTTTCTCGATTTCATGTCGGGCAAGCTGGCGCGCCGGTTCATCGACGGATCCGTCGTGATGGAGCAGCGGCTGCAGGAACGCGATACCCGTCCCGATCGCGATCTGCGATTCCGCGTGAACGATTTCTTCTGCTACGACGACACGTGGAAGATGGTGTTATCGCGTCTGGTGCGCGAAAGCGATGCGGTGCTCATGGATCTTCGGGGGTTCTCCCAAAAAAACCTCGGTTGCGTGTTCGAGCTCCGCGAGCTCGCACGCATGGTGCCCCTCGAGCGTGTCGTCTTCGTCATCGACAGACGGACAGATGAAAAATTGCTGGCCGATACACTCGGCGATTGCCGTGCAGGCGTGTATCGTGTGGATTCGATGACTGGCCGTCATGTTGGCGGCCTGATGCGATCGCTGGCCGCAGCAGCGGCGCCCCTGGAAGCCGCCGTCGCGCGGTAGGAGGATGATTTGCTGACCATTGAGCAGTTGCAGGCCATCATGCCGACACTCCCGGCAACAAAAAGAGATGCGCTGCTGCCTTTTTTGCAGTCCGCGATGACCGAGTTTGCCATCGAAGCCCCCGCCCGAGCCGCGGCCTTTCTTGCCCAGTTGGCGCACGAGTCAGGCCAGTTCCGGTTCATGGAAGAGATCTGGGGCCCGACCCCCGCGCAGCGCCGTTACGAGCCTGCAAGCACATTGGCCGCGAACCTTGGGAACAGCGAGGTCGGCGATGGCAAGCGGTTCAAGGGCCGCGGGCCGATTCAGATTACAGGGCGCGCGAACTATCGGCGATTCGGCGACCTCCTGGGCGCGGATCTGGTGTCGGAGCCGGCGAAGGCCGCGCTTCCCGAACTGGCGTTCAGGATTGCAGGTCTGTACTGGTCGAAGAAAGGGCTGAATGAGCTCGCCGACCGAGCTTCCCAGGACGCCTTTCGCGAAATCACGAGGCGCATCAATGGCGGGTTCAATGGCCTCGACGATCGGAGAAAGTTCTACGCGACGGCTTGCACCGTTCTCGGGGTAGTCGAGGCACCTGTCTCGCGGGGCGCAGCGCCGGAAATTCCGGCCGAAGCTGATGAACCCGTCTTCGAGCGTGGCAGCGAAGCTATCCGTAGCCACGTGCCACGAAAGCGGACGAAGAAGAAACCCGCCGCTCGCAAAGCCGGGACTCGCGGTCGCCCGAAGGTGAAGCGGTCAGCGGCCCGGCGGAGGTAGATCGATTCCTTTCCAGACCGCCCTTGCGTACTCCCGCACCATCTTGGCTATGTTCGAAATCGGAATCAGCTTCGGGCAGACCGCCTCACATTCGCCTTCGTTCGAGCAGTTTCCGAAACCCTCGGCTTCCATCTGCCCAACCATGCGCATGACGCGCAGCTCGCGTTCGGGTTCACCCTGAGGCAGCAGTGCCAGATGCGTGATCTTGGCGCTCGTAAACAGGTGAGCCGCCGCGTTCTTACAGGCCGCGACGCAAGCACCGCACCCGATGCAGGCAGCCGAATCCATGGCCTCGTCCGACTTGTCCTTCGGCACCAGGAGGTTATTGGCGTCCTGAGCCCCGCCGACGCCGGCCGAGACATAGCCCCCCGCTGCGATGATGCGATCGAAGGCGTTCCGATCGACTGTGAGATCCTTCAACACCGGAAACGCCTTGGCCCGCCAGGGTTCGATGACGATCGTCTGGCCATCGGTGAAGCGCCGCATGTGGAGCTGGCAGGTGGTCGTGCCCGCGTCGGGGCCGTGGGCGATGCCGTTGATCATGCAACCACAGGCGCCGCAGATGCCCTCGCGGCAATCCGAGTCGAAGGCAATCGCGTCCTCGCCTTTACGAATGAGGTCTTCGTTGACGACATCGAGCATTTCAAGGAAAGACATGTCGGTGGAGATGTCCTTCGCAACGTAATCGACCAGGCGGCCCGGTTTATCTTTCGCCGGCTGGCGCCAGACTCGCAGATTGACGGTTATCGTCTTTGCTGACACGCGATCTCCAAGGTCCGGCTGAAGCCGGACACTACTTATAGCTCCGCTGCGAGGGGTGCACTTCGTCGAACACGAGCGGCTCTTTGTGCAGCTTCGGTTCTGCGCCGACGCCGGTAAATTCCCAGGCCGCGACGTAGGTGTAATGCTCGTCGTCGCGAAGCGCTTCGCCATCGGGCGTCTGGAATTCCTCGCGGAAGTGTCCGCCGCACGACTCGTTGCGATGAAGCGCATCGAGCGTCAGGAGCTCGCCGAACTCCATGTAATCCGCGACGCGGCCCGCATAGTCGAGCATCGGGTTCAAATTGTTCTTGTCGCCGGGCACGACGATGTCCTGCCAGAATTCCCCGCGAAGCGTACGGATCTTCTGCAGCGCCTCCTTCAGTCCCGGTTCGTTGCGCGCCATGCCGACGTAATCCCACATGATCCGCCCGAGCTGCCGGTGGAACTGCCTCACGGTGCGCTTGCCCTTGACGTGCAATACGGCGTCGATCCGCGCTTGAGCCGTGCTCGAGGCCTCTTTGAAAGCGTCGTGATCGTTCGCCAGCTTAGGCAGCTTCGCGCTCGCGAGGTAGTTGGCGACGGTGTATGGTGCGATGAAGTAACCGTCGGCCAGGCCCTGCATGAGCGCGCTCGCCCCGAGGCGATTCGCGCCGTGATCGGAGAAGTTCGCTTCTCCCATCACGAACAACCCCGGGATCGTGCTTTCGAGGTTGTAGTCGACCCACAGGCCGCCCATCGTGTAGTGAATGGCGGGATAGATCCGCATCGGAATCTTGTAGGGATCCTCGGCCGTGATTTGTTCGTACATCTCGAACAGGTTGCCGTAGCGTGCCTTGATGACCTCGATGCCGAGACGCCCGATCGCTTCCTTGAAGTCGAGATAGACGGCAAGGCCCGTGTCGCCGACGCCGAATCCCTCGTCAGACTGCTGCTTCGCAGCGCGCGAGGCGACGTCTCGCGGCACGAGGTTGCCGAAACTCGGATAACGCCGTTCGAGGTAGTAGTCGCGCTCCGAGTCCGGAATCTGGTCCGGTGGACGCTTGTCGCGCTTCTTCTTCGGAACCCACACGCGGCCGTCGTTTCTCAGGCTTTCCGACATGAGCGTCAGCTTCGACTGGTGGTCGCCGCTCACCGGGATGCAGGTTGGATGGATCTGCGTGAAGCACGGGTTGGCGAACAGCGCTCCGCGCTTGTGCGCTCGCCATGCCGCAGTCACGTTCGAGTTCACCGCGTTGGTTGACAGGTAGTAGAGCGGGCCGTAGCCGCCCGTGCAGAGCAGGACCGCCTGACCCTCGTGGCGCTCGAGCTCGCCTGTGATGAGGTTGCGCGTCACGATGCCGCGCGCTTGTCCGTCGACGACGACCAGGTCGAGCATTTCGCGTCGTGGAAAGAGCGTCACCGTGCCCGCGTCGACCTGCCGCAGCATGGACTGATACGCCCCCAGCAGCAGCTGCTGACCCGTTTGCCCACGCGCGTAGAACGTTCGCGACACCTGCGCACCGCCGAAAGAGCGATTGTCGAGCAAGCCGCCGTATTCACGCGCGAACGGCACGCCGGTGGCGACGCACTGGTCGATGATGTCCACGCTGAGCTGGGCAAGGCGATACACGTTCGCCTCGCGTGCGCGATAATCGCCCCCCTTGACCGTGTCGTAGAAGAGACGATAGATGCTGTCGCCGTCGTTCCGGTAGTTCTTGGCGGCGTTGATGCCGCCTTGCGCGGCGATGCTGTGCGCGCGTCGGGGGCTGTCCAGGATGCAGAACAGCTTGACCCTGTATCCCTGTTCGCCGAGCGCGGCGGCAGCCGACGAGCCCGCGAGCCCGGTGCCGACGATGACGATCTCGTACTTGCGGCGGTTCGCGGGGTTGACGAGCTTGTTCTCGAACTTCCGGCGCTCCCACTTGTCGGCAATCGGGCCGGCCGGAATTCTGGAATCCAGCGTCATGACCGTCCTCCCGCCAGGAACGCCCAGAGGGTGATGACGATGAATCCGCCGGCAATGACGACAGCAGACACTTTCCCGATTTTCCGAATGACCGGCGTGAATCGCGGGCCGTTCAGGCCCAGCGACTGGAACGAGCTTGGCACGCCGTGCCACAGATGCAGGCCGACCAGCACCATCATCACGACGTAGAACGCTACGGCCACGGGCGAGCTGAAGTTCTCGACCTCGACACGATACAGATCGCGCACGCCGTCGCCGAGGTCGTAGAACGTTCCGTACTTGAACGTCTTCACGTGAATCGGCACGAAGATCAGAATTGCGAGACCGGTGAGGATCATCGACGAGGACGCAAGGGTTTTCTGGCTGGCGCCGCCGGCCCACTCCTTCCTCGCGTATTTCGCGGGCCTCGCCGACTGATTCTGGAACGTCATCCTGACGGCTTTGAAGAGGTGGATCAGGAACACGGCCACCAGTCCGATCTCGACTGGAACGACCAGCGGATTGCTGATGAGTGCGTGCGAGTAGGTATTGAATTTCTCAGGTCCGAGGAACACCATCACGTTGCCGGCGATGTGAAGAATCAGATACAGGAAGAGCAGAATTCCTGTTGCGCCGATGATCAACTTGGTGGTGATCAGCGAACCGAGGAAGCTCCGTCGGGCCGTCATGAGCAGAATTCTATTCGCAACTGCTTGACGCAGACAAACACCCGACGCTACGATTGCCTGTTTCTCACATATGAAAATTCACGAGTATCAAGCCAAACAGATTCTTGCGAAGTACGGCGTGCCGGTGCCTGCGGGCGAGGCCGTGATGAACGCGGCCGATGCGACAGGCGTGGCCGAGCGGCTCGGTGGCGGCACCGTTGTCGTCAAGGCGCAGATACACGCGGGCGGGCGAGGCAAAGGCGGTGGCGTCAAGCTCGCGTCGAACCCGGCCGAGGCCGGCACGCTCGCACGTCAGATCCACGGGATGACGCTCGTGACGCATCAGACGGGTGCAGAGGGACGCAAGGTGTCGCGGCTGCTCATCGAGCAGGGATTACCGATCGCGCGAGAGCTGTACCTCGGCATCGTCATCGATCGCGCGGCAGGCAAGCCGGTCATCATGGCGAGCCAGGACGGCGGCATGGAGATCGAAAGAGTCGCCGAGAAGACGCCGGAACGCATTCACAAGGAATATGTGAATCCCGCAACCGGCCTCATTGCGTTTCAGGCGCGCAAGCTGGCGTTCGCGCTGGGGCTCGACGGCGATCAGATTGGCAAGTTCGGGAAGATGTTGACGGCGCTCTATGACGCATTCATCGGCACGGACGCCTCGCTCCTGGAAGTCAACCCGCTCATCGTGACGAAATCGGGGGATCTCCTCGCACTCGACGCAAAGATGAACTTCGACGACAGCGCTCTCGGCCGGCATCCCGAGCTGAAAGCGTTGCGCGATTTGGAAGAAGAGGATCCGCTGGAGGTCGAAGCGTCGAAGTTCAGCCTCAACTACATCCGGCTGGACGGCACCATCGGCTGCATGGTGAACGGCGCCGGCCTGGCCATGGCGACCATGGACATCATCAAGCTGGCGGGAGGGGAGCCGGCGAACTTTCTCGACGTCGGCGGCGGTGCGAACAAAGAACAGATTCGCAACGCGTTCAAGATCCTCATGTCGGACAAGAATGTCAGCGCGGTCCTCATCAACATCTTCGGCGGCATCCTGAGATGCGACATCCTCGCGGCAGGCCTGATCGCGGCCGTTCAAGAGCTCGGCGTGCGCGTGCCTATCGTGATCCGCATGGAAGGCACCAACGTCGAAGAGGGCAAGAAGATGTTGAAGGAAAGCGGACTGAATTTCACGACGGCAAATTCGATGGGCGAGGCCGCGGAAAGAGTCGTGGAGCTTGCGCGTGGCTAGAGTCGGAAAGAGTCCCGGAGTCGGAAAGAGTCTTCGAGTCGGAAGAGTCGAGAGCACATGGCGATACTTTTAGATAAATCGACGCGACTCATTGTTCAGGGATTGACTGGCAAAGAGGGCACTTTTCACGCAAAGCAGGCTGCGGCCTATGGCACAAAGGTCGTCGGGGGCGTGACACCGGGCAAAGGTGGGACGACGCACGAAGGGTGGCCGGTATTCAACACCGTTGCCGACGCCGTAAAAGAGACAGGCGCGAATACGTCGGTCATTTTCGTGCCGGCTGCGTTCGCGTCCGATGCAGTGATGGAAGCGGCCGATGCGGGGCTGCGACTCGCCGTCTGCATCACCGAAGGCATTCCGACGCTCGACATGATGCGCGCCTTCACGTATTTGAAAGACAAGCCGACGCGCGTCATCGGACCGAATTGTCCGGGCGCGATCTCGCCGGGCAAGGCAAAGGCGGGCATCATCCCGGGCCACATCTGCCGCGAAGGTCGCGTCGGCATCGTCTCGAAGAGCGGCACGCTGACCTACGAAGCGATTCATCAGCTTACGCAGCTTGGCATGGGTCAGTCGTCGTGCATCGGCATCGGCGGCGATCCGCTCATCGGCACCTCATTCGTCGACGTGCTCGAGCTGTTCCAGGACGATCCCGAAACCGACGCTGTCGTCATGATCGGTGAAATCGGTGGCACGGCCGAGGAAGAGGCGGCGGAGTACATCCAGAAGTCCTTCAAGAAGCCCGTGGTCGGGTTCATCGCCGGACAGACCGCACCTCCGGGTCGCCGGATGGGGCACGCAGGCGCCATCATCGCCGGCGGCAAAGGCACAGCGGCAGAGAAGATGGCGGCGCTCACATCGGCAGGTGTACGAGTTGTAAAGAGCCCGGCAGACATCGGAACTGCTGTAAAGAGCCTGATCTGAGCGGTTTGGCGGTATAATCCTTGGTTGGGAATACCCCCTTCTCGAGGACCATGCATGTCACCGACTGACGTCGTATCACAGGAGCAGATCACCCCAGCGCGTACCAAAGTCGTCAACGATTTCAGCATTCAGGTTGCAACCGTCAACGGTTCTGGAAGCCAGACCGCCAACCTTGTTCTCCTTCGCTCCATCCTCCTGATGGGCATACCGGTTTCGGGGAAGAACATGTTCCCGTCGAATATCGCGGGGCTGCCGACCTGGTACACCATCCGCGCGAGCAAGCGCGGCTACGTTGGAAGAAAGAAGGAAGTCGATTTCCTCGTCGCCATGAACCCGGAGACGGCGAAAGAGGACGTGCTGACGCTCGAAGCGGGTGCCGCGGTCGTCTACGACGAGGCGCTCAAGCTGAACGCGTTGCGTCCGGACCTCACGTTTTACCCTGTTCCTTTCGACAAGCTCGTCACGGCAGTTTGTCCCGATGCCAAGCTCCGCCGTCTCGTGCGCAACATGATCTACGACGGCGTGCTCGCGAAACTGCTCGGCATCGATATGGCGCTGATGGAGCAGGCTCTTGCGAAGCAGCTCGGCAAGAAGGCGAAGGCGGTGACGCTGAACCAGGGCGCTTTGAAGGCCGGCTGGGATTATGCCGAAGCGAATTTTGCAAAGCAGGATCCGTTTCACATCGAGAGGATGAACGAGACGGCCGGCGGGATTCTCATCGATGGCAACGCGGCGGCGGCCATCGGCTGCATGATGGCGGGCGTCACCGTGGTGGCGTGGTACCCCATCACGCCGTCTTCGTCACTGTGCGAATCGCTCATCGGCTACATGCGGAAGTACCGTATCGACAAGGAAACGGGGAAGGCGACGTTTGCCATCGTCCAGGCAGAAGACGAGATTGCGTCGCTCGGCATGGTCATCGGCGCCGGCTGGGCGGGCGCACGCGCCATGACGGCAACCGCTGGCCCTGGCATCTCGCTGATGTCGGAATTCGCCGGCCTCGCGTACTACGCCGAGACGCCGGCGGTGATCTTCGACGTGCAGCGCGTCGGTCCGTCGACCGGCCTGCCGACACGTACGGCGCAGGGAGATCTGCTGAGCACCGCGTTCCTCTCGCACGGCGACACCAAGCACATCCTCCTGATTCCGAGCTCGGTCGAAGAGTGCTACGAAATTGCCATGCAGGCGTTCGATTTGTCCGAGCGGTTCCAGACGCCGATCTTCGTGATGATGGACCTGGACCTCGGGATGAACAACTGGATGTCGAACGGGTTCGAATACCCGACCAAGCCCATCGACCGCGGCAAGCTGTTGACGCCGGAGATCCTCGAGAAGCTCGGCGAATGGGGCCGCTATAAGGATGTGGATGGCGATGGGATCGCCTACCGCACGATTCCAGGCGACGGAATGCCCGCATTCTTCACGCGCGGTTCAGGGCACAACACAAAAGCGCAATACAGCGAGCGTCCCGACGATTACGTGGACAACGTCGATCGGCTCGGCCGCAAATTCGAGACGGCCCGGCAGCATGTTCCGGCGCCGGTTGTCGAGATCGTGGAAGACGCGAAGATCGGCATCATCGGGTACGGCACGTCGCATTGGGCGATTACCGAGAGCCGGGACCAGCTGCGCGAAGAGACGAACGTAAGCGCCTCGTACCTGCGCGTGCGCGCGTATCCGTTCACGGAGGATCTCGTGAACTTCATCGATGCGCACGAGCGGATCTACGTGGTCGAGCAGAATCGCGACGCGCAGCTTGCCATGCTGATGAAGCTCGAGCTGTCGCCCGAGCGCTGCTCTAAGCTGCGGAACGTGCTGCACTACAACGGATTACCGATCGATGCGCGCACCGTGAGCGATGACATCCTCGCGCAGGAAGGCTTCGAAGTGGCGAAGCGCGTAACCCACGCCTCGGCGTCTTCGATGACCGGGGGAGAGTAACGGAATTGGTAGATTGGAAGATTGGTGGATTGGAAGATTAGGGGACAGACACATACATGGCGACTCCCATTAAGGTGAATCGAATCGGGCTCGAACCACAGCTGTACAAAGGCGGGAAGACGACGCTCTGCGCGGGATGCGGACACAATGCCATCTCCGAGCGCATCATCGACGCGTTCTACGAGATGGGCGTCGACCCCAAACAGGTGGTCAAGCTTTCGGGCATCGGGTGTTCGAGCAAGAGCCCGGCGTACTTCCTCGGAAGCTCGCACGGCTTCAACGCCGTGCACGGCCGCATGCCCTCGGTCGGCACAGGCGCGATGCTGGCGAATCAGAAGCTCATCGCCATCGGCGTGAGCGGCGATGGCGACACCGGCGCCATCGGCATCGGGCAGTTCGTGCATCTGATGCGGCGCAACCTGCCCATCATCTACATTATCGAAGACAACGGCTGTTACGGGCTGACGAAGGGGCAGTTCTCGCCGACCGCAGACCTCGGCTCCAAGCTGAAGAACGGAGTCGTCAACGACTTGCAGCCGATCGACACTTGCGCGCTGGCCATCCAGCTCGGCGCCACGTTCGTGGCGCGGTCTTTCTCCGGCGACAAGAAGCAGTTGCTTTCGCTGCTGAAGGCGGCGTTCAGCCACCGCGGCACAGTCCTGCTCGACGTGATCTCGCCCTGCGTGACGTTCAACGATCACGAGGGCTCGACGAAGAGCTACGCCTACGCGAAGGAGCACGACGACCCGCTCGAAGAGGTGAGCTTCGTGCCGTTTTTCGAAGATATCTCGGTCGACTACGATCCGGGCACGACGCAGGAAGTGAAGATGCACGATGGTTCGAGGCTCCTGTTGAAGAAGCTCGAGGAGTCCTACGACCCGACCGACAAGCTTGCGGCGATGAGGGTGCTGCACGAGACGGCACGCCGCGGCGAGTTCGCGACCGGCATCATCTACATCGAGCCCGATCGGGACGACTTCCTGCGCCAGTTGAACGTCGTCGACGAGCCGCTGGCCACGCTGCCGCTGGAGCGGACCCGGCCGCCGAAGGCCGCGCTCGACGAGATCATGGAGTCGCTGCGGTAAAGAATTGGAAGATTGGTAGATTGGAAGATTGGTAGATTAGGTTCAACGCCCGGCATCCCTCCGATGTCCGGGCGTTCTGTTTTTGAGTAGCGCGCGATTTCACAGAGTTCGCAAGCGAACCGCCACGTCCCAGTAACGAACAGCGCGCCCTCTCGTTCGGGACCAGTCTGCGTTTTTTAGGTTGTGTTTCTTCATGACCGGCTGGCACGCCGCTTGAGCCAGGCTCTGGATCACAACGAGGGCCTCATGCTGCAGGATTACAAGCTCGCACTTCGGATGCTCCTTAAATACCCGGGCCTCACGATCGCGGGCGGGTTCGCGCTCGCCGTCGCGATTGGCATCGGCGCAGGCTGGTACGACGTCATGGGCAAGCTCATGGCGCCGGTGATCCCGCTGCCCGAAGGGCACCGGATCGTGACGATCGATACGCAAAACACGTTGACGAATGCGCCAGAGCTGCGCGTCATGCGCGACTTCCTTGAATGGCGGCGCGAGCTGCGCACGATTGACGGCCTTGGCGCGTATCGCGAGGACACGCGAAACCTCATCATCGGCAACGGGGCGCCCGAGCCGATCCACATGGCAGAGCTCACCGCCGCCGCGTTCCGCACGGCACGCGTGGCTCCCTTGCTTGGCCGCGCCCTGCTCGACTCCGACGAAATGCCAGGAGCACCCAGCGTGGTCCTGCTCGGATACGACGTGTGGCAGCGCTCCTTCGGCGGCCGGCGCGACGTCGTTGGATCCGCCGTCAAACTGGGGAACACATCAGCCACTGTGATCGGTGTCATGCCCGACGGGTTCGGGTACCCGATTAACCACGAGGCATGGACGCCCCTGTCGCTCGGCACCTCGTATGAGGCGCTCGAAGGGGGCGCGATCGGCGTGGTCGGCCGGCTGGCTCCCGGCGTCACACAGGACCAGGCGAACGCCGAGCTGCGCGTGCTCGCAGAACGGACGACGGCAGCGCTTCCGGCGACGCACGCACACCTCCGGCCGCAGGTGCTGCGGCTCGGCGAAGAACCTGAGATGCCGGGCGGCCTCGCGCAGTTCGCGATGCAGAACATGCCTGTCCTGCTGGTGCTCCTCATCGCGTGCACGAGTGTCGGCACGCTGGTCTACGCGAGGACGGCGACACGCGAGGGGGAAATCGCCGTGCGTTCGGCGCTCGGCGCAAGCCGCGCGCGCATCGTCGGGCAGCTCTTCGCGGAAGCCCTCGTGCTTGCATCGGCCGCAGCCGCGATCGGTCTCGTCGCTGCCGATCGGGCGACGGTGTGGGCGCTTGGCAACTTCGACGACGCACCGTTCTGGTTCACGCCGGGCCTGAGGCTCACGACCATCGTGTATGCGAGTGTCCTCGCGGTCGTCAGCGCTGCCATGCTGTCGCTCATGCCCGCGCTGAAAGCCACGCGCGCGGTGCAATCGCACCTCCCGAACCGAGGCGCCGCCGGCGCCACGCTGCGCTTCGGCCGCGTCTGGACGGCCGCGATGATCGCGCAGGTCGCGATGACGGCCATGGGCATCCCGACCGCAATGGAGAACGCGACCGAAGCGATGCGCAACCTGAACATCCGCGCGGCATTTCCAAGCCGCGACTATCTCGCCGCCCGAATCGAGATGGGCCAGGCGCACACGCTCGCGGAGCTCGAGCGGCGCATCGCGGAGGAACCCGGCGTGGTCGCAGTCACGTTCGCCGACCACGCGCCAGGGTCGGTGTCGAGATCGCGATCGGGAGAGGTCGAGTCGTCTACGGCCGGACCGGCGTATAGAACCGGCTTTAACACGTCAGCGGTGGAACCGGGATTCTTCGAGGTGTTCGATCGTCCCATCGTCTCCGGGCGTACGTTCAACGAGGGCGACCGCAGTCCGAGTGCCCGAACGGTGATCGTCAACGAGACATTCGCACGCGCGTTTGCGCGCGACACGGGAAGCGGCTCGCCGATCGGCGCCCGCCTCCGGTATTCCGCGACATCCGGGCAGGACGACGCATCAGCGGCAGACACGTGGTTCGAGATCGTCGGCGTCGTGCGCGACTTCGGACTCAACCCAGACGACCTGGGCCGCGAACCCGCGTTTGTGTTTCACGCAGCGCCGGCGGAAACGATTTCTCCGCTTGTGATAAACGTGCGCGTGCGCGGCAATCCGGCCACGTTCGCCGCGCGCCTGCCGGCGATTGCGGCCAGCGTCGATGCAGGGTTGTTGGTCCGCGACGCACAGCCGCTCAGCGAATGGATCAGGCAGCGCGATATGCACCTGATCACGGCGGCCGGAGTGTGGGCGGTGGTGACGGCGATCGTCCTGTTTCTGTCGGCGTTGGGGATCTTCTCGCTGATGTCGGTCAGCGTCTCGCGGCGAACGCGCGAGATCGGTGTGCGCGCGGCGCTCGGCGCCAGCCCGCGCCATCTGCTTGCCGGAATCCTGTCGCGCGCCATGGCGCTCATGGGAAGTGGAATCACAGCCGGAGGTGTCCTGCTTCTGTGGATCGTCGCAGTCGTCCGACCCATGGAGGAGGTTCCGCTGTATGCCGGATACCTTGGAGTGACGTCCGCAGTGATGCTCGCTGCGTGTCTGCTCGCCTGCATCGGTCCCGCCAGGCGCGCACTCAGGATTGATCCCACTGACGCCCTGAGAGAGGCCTGAAAGCGTGTCGTAATCTACCAATCTGACAATCTGCCAATCTCCCAATTCAGCGTCAGTTCCCGCCTTCGCGCAGCGCGCTACGGCGGGCAAGCCCTAGCCTTGAGTGTTGTCGGCGTTCGCGCCGATGACGTCCTCTGCGATGGCCACATGGTCTTTCGGCATGCCGTCCTCGGAAAGCGCTGTGGCGTTGTGGTTGTAGTGCTGTTTGTCCGTGGGACGGTCACCCTCCACGGCACCCTTGTCTTGATCTGGGTCAGTCGGTTTGGGGAGAACTGGTTGAGCGGTCATCGCATCTCCTTGCCCTGAGCGAGCCGCCAATGTGGCGGCGAGTCGAACGGGCTATATAATTAGCCGCTTCTATGGAACGAACATTCGCGATCATCAAGCCCGACGCCACAGCGAAGGGCTATACGGGCAAGATTCTTCAACGCATCGAGCAGGCCGGATTCAGTATCCGTGCCATGAGAACGATGCACTTGACGAAGAGAGAGGCCGAGGGCTTCTACGCTGTCCATCGGGAGCGGCCGTTCTTCAAAGGGCTCACCGAGTTCATGTCGTCGGGGCCCATCGTCGCAATGGTCCTCGAGGCCCCGGATGCCATAAAGAAGTGGCGCACGCTGATGGGTGCGACAGATCCCGCGAAGGCCGACCCGGGCACGATTCGCAAGGAGTTTGCGAGCTCGATCGGCGAAAATGCCACGCACGGCTCCGATGCGCCGGAAACGGCGGCCTTTGAAATCAGCTATTTCTTTGCCGGGATCGAACTGATTGAGTAACGAACAGTCGCCGGGCGCGAGCAACATGAGCCGAGCGCGAGGTGGTTGGTCGCGGGGGTGGGGCCCCGCGACACACTAAGAAACGCCTATGGGCAGAGTGCTGGTTGTTGGGGGAGCCGTGCTGGTGCTCCTGGGCCTGCTCGTCATGGCCGGCCTCCCGCTCTTTCGGCTCCCTGGAGACTTCACGGTGCGGCGCGGGCCTGTGACGTTCTTCTTTCCACTGGCGTCATCGATCTTGTTGAGCATATTGTTCACGCTCCTGATGTTGTTCTTCCGAAGATAGGTCCGGCTAAAGCCGGACACTACATACGAAACGATGACTATCAAATCCGACCGATGGATCAAGCGGATGGCTCGGGAGTACCAGATGATCGAGCCGTTTGTCGAAAGCCAGGTGCGGGGGAGTGCCATCTCCTACGGCGTGTCCTCCTATGGCTACGACATCAGAGTGGCCGACGAGTTCAAGATTTTCACCAATATCAACAACACCGTCATCGATCCGAAGAATTTCGATCCGCGGTCTTTCGTGGACGTCAAGACCGACGTGTGTATCGTCCCGCCGAACTCCTTCGCGCTTGCGCGCACGATCGAATACTTCCGCATTCCCCGCGACGTGCTGACGGTCTGCCTCGGCAAGTCCACCTACGCGCGCTGCGGCATCATCGTCAATGTCACTCCATTCGAGCCCGAATGGGAGGGGACGGTCACGCTCGAGATCTCGAACACGACGCCGCTGCCGGCGAAAATCTACGCAAACGAAGGAATCGCGCAAGTTCTCTTCTTCCAGAGCGATGAGCCATGCGAGCTGTCGTACAAGGACAAGAAGGGCAAATATCAGGCGCAGACCGGCGTGACGCTCCCTAAAATTTGACGTACTCCCTACATTTATATAAATTTGGCGCGGTTTCATCCGAACAACCCAAGGGTTCCGTTTCGCGCTAAATGGACAAACTAGTCGAGCGAGAGGCGCCTGCTCGCAGCCCGCTGAGTACAGCGCCGGCGATCGCCGTTCAGTTCTTCCTCATCCCGTTGCTTGTCGTCGGCGCCACGGTGCTGGTGTACGTCGGTTTTCGCAGTTTGCTGGGCGAGGATCGATCGGTTGAGGAGTACCTCACCGACATCCGCTCTGGCGGGAGCAACCGGCGATGGCCTGCCGCCTACGAGCTCTCGCGTCTGATGTCCGATCCCGAATTCGTGAAGCGCGAGGAAGGGATTCTGGCCCCGGAGCTTACGAAGGCGTTTGCGGAGTCGAAAGGCGAAGACCCCAGGGTTCGGCAGTATCTCGCGTTGACGCTGGGCCGGCTTACGCCGCCCCTACCAGCCGAAACGAAGCAGCTGCTCATCGACGCGTTGAGCGACGCCGACAGCCAGACCCGGATCAGCGCCATTTGGGCACTCGGGTCGACCGGGGAGACGTCGGTTTCGGCCGACATCGAGCGGCAGTACCAGTCGGAAGACTCGGGCGTGCGCAAGATGGCCGTATACGCGCTCGGATCGATGCCGGTCGACACAGGTAACGAGACGCTAATGAAGGCACTCGATGACCCCGAGCCTGACGTGCAGTGGAATGCAGCGATTGCACTCGCGCGCCACGGCCGTCATGAAGGCGTGCCCGTGCTGCGGCGGATGCTCGACCGCGCGTATGTCGAACGCAACGTCACGCGCCAGCCGCAGGCACGCGACGACGTCGACCCTGTCGGCGAAGTCATGATCAGCGGGCTTCGCGCGATCGCCGCCCTGAAGGCGGCAGACTTGTCGGATCAGGTGAGAACGTTGAGCACGGGCGACCACAGCCTCAAGGTCAGACAGGCCGCGGTCGAAGCGCTGAAAAATCTCTAACGGTAGCCGCAAACTGTGGACGATAACCGTAAACGGTAGACGGTAAACGAATAATGGCTGACGAGACGAAACCTTCCGCCTCCGCACCTGCCTCCGCGCCTACGGGCGCTACGGCGGGCAAGCCCGACGCCCCTGCGCCCTAGCGCACCTGGCGCCCCTAGCGCTGCACCTGCCGCACCGAAGGTGGCCGCGCCCGCAGCGCCAAAGGTACCTGCGCCTCCAGCGGTGGATCTCGCCGGAAAAACGACGACAGCTGCTGCGACGGTAGCCAAGGTGAGTTCGCGCGACCCGGATGACAGCTCGCCGCTCGTCACACGCCGAGTGTGGTTGGGAATGGCGTGGGGCGCGTTCTCTGCGGCGTCCGCAGCCGCGCTCGCCGCAACCGGCCGTTTCATGTTCCCGAACGTGCTGAACGAGCCGCCGCAACAGTTCAAGGTGGGTTTCCCCGCCGACTTCGGCGCGGGCGTCGACGAGCGCTTCAAGGAATCCAATGGCGTGTGGATTGTCCGCACGAACGACGACATCGTCCATCGCGCGAGCGGCTTCTACGTACTGAACACCACATGTACTCACCTGGGATGCACGCCGAACTTCCTCGCGGCCGAATCGAAGTTCAAATGTCCGTGTCACGGAAGCGGATTCAGGCCGACCGGTATCAATTTCGAAGGCCCGGCGCCGCGGCCGCTCGAGCGCAATCGCATCGTGCTCGCCGAGGACGGCCAAATCATGATCGACAAGAGCCGGAAGTTCCAGTTCGAACTGGGCCAGTGGATCGACGCGGATGCATTTCTGCGAATCTGACATCTAGAAACTAAAAACTGGAATCTGGAGTCGTATGGCGACCGAGACCAAAACAGTAAAACCGCAGGAAGGCTACGGCACGCGCTTCTGGAACTGGCTGACAGAAACGCAGGTCTGGACGTCGGTGTTCCGCCACGACAGGCCCGACACCGACCGCAACCGCGTGCTCGTGATGTTGTCGAACGTCTTCCTGCATCTGCACCCGGTGCGCATCCGCAAATCGGGCGTCAAGCTGCGCTACACGTGGTGCATGGGCGGGCTCAGCTTCTTTCTGTTCCTCGTGCTCACGTTCACCGGTCTGCTGCTCATGTTCTACTACCGCCCGACGCTGGAATACGCCTACAGCGACATCGTCGGACTGCGCGAGCACGTGCCGCTCGGGATCATGCGCGAGATGCACCGGTGGGGCGCCCACGCGATGGTCATCACGGTGTGGCTCCACATGTTTCGCGTGTTCATGACCGGGTCCTACAAGCCTCCGCGGGAATTCAACTGGAGCATCGGCGTCATCATGCTGGTGCTGACGCTGCTCTTGTCCTTCACGGGCTACCTGCTGCCGTGGGACCAGCTCGCGATCTGGGCCATCACGGTCGGATCGAACATGGCGCGCGCGACACCGTTCCTCGGCCACGAGGGCCCCGGCGCGGCGCTGCTGGCGCTCGGCGACGTCAAGTTAATCCACGCTGCAGACGATGCGCGGTTCGCGCTATTGGGCGGGACGTTCGTGGGAGAAGGGGCGCTGCTGCGGTTTTACGTTCTGCACTGCGTCGGTTTGCCGCTGGTCATCGGGGTGTTGATGGCCGTGCACTTCTGGCGCGTGCGGAAAGACGGCGGGATTAGCGGGCCACTCTAGGCGGTAGCTGGTAGGACAACTATGGATTTCATCAAAGGAATCTTCAACGTTCTCGCTAATCCGCGGCTGTACTTCTTCCTGATGGTGCTGTCGCTCGTCTTCATGGTGTGGAAGCGCGAAGTCTTCACCTCGAAAGCCGTCGGCTATGGCCTGCTGATCTTCCTGACCTTGTTCTTCGCGTTGGGTGGCCTCGACCCGAACTTCCAGCTCATCATCACGAAGCCCGACAACGTGCCGATCGTCGGACTGATTTTCCTGCTCGTGTTCTTTACCTGGTACTCGATGCGCGAGGCCGTGTTGAACGACCAGCGCATTGCGAAGGGGCAGGGACCGATCGAGAAGGCCGAATCCGATCGCGTGTGGGTGTGGCCCGACCTCGTCTACACCGAGCTCATCTGCCTGATCCTCTGCTCCGTGGTGTTGATTGTGTGGTCGATCCTGCTGAAGGCGCCGCTCGAGCAGCCGGCAAACCGCGCCGTGACGCCGAACCCGTCGAAGGCGCCATGGTACTTCCTGGGTCTGCAGGAGATGCTCGTGTACTTCGACCCGTGGCTCGCAGGCGTCGTGCTGCCAAGCCTGATCATCGTCGGACTCATCGCGATTCCCTATGTGGACAAGAACCCGAAGGGGAACGGGTACTACACGTTCGCCGAGCGCAAGGTCGAGATCACGATGTTCCTGTTCGGCTTCGTCGTTCTCTGGTCCTCGCTCATCGTGCTCGGAACGTTCCTGCGCGGACCGAACTGGAACTTCTTCGGGCCATTCGAGTACTGGGACACGCACAAGCTCGAGGCGCTGACCAACGTCGATCTCTCCGAGTACTTCTGGGTGCGAATGCTCGGCCAGGGTTTGCCGACCAATTACTTCATCAGAGAGCTGCCCGGCATCATTCTGTGCCTCATCTACGTAGCGGTCTTGCCTGTCGTGCTCGCGCGCGGCGCGTTCAAGACGTTTTACGACAAGCTGGGCCCGCCGCGGTTTTACGTGACGGTGTTCCTGTTCCTGATGATGATGTCGCTGCCCATCAAGATGCTGCTTCGGTGGATCTTCAACTTGAAGTACATCGTGGCGATTCCCGAGATCTTCTTCAACATCTGAGACGCTATGGCTGAAAAAAAGGCTGTCGGGCACGCCTATAACATCGACTTCCTGAACGTCGTCTTTGCCGCGTCGAGCATTTTTCTCTTCATCTCGACGATCTGGATGGTGTGGGACGACTTCGATCGGGAGTGGAAGAACACGCAGCGGCAGTTCACCCAGCTCGAGCTCGAGGTGACGCGTCAGCAGCTCGCCCAGAATGCGGGCACCATCGACAAGGCGAAGCTCACCGGGCTGACGAACCAGCTCGCGGCCGCGCAGAAGGCGATGGAAGCCAATCGCGAACGTATCGATGACGTGAACGAGCGGCTGGCCGAGGTGGAGCGGCGTCTCTTCCGCGCAAACAAGGCGGCGCAGTTCGCGAAGGCGAATTACGATGTGAATCGCTACGCCTTCGAGGAACAGCGCACGAAGAACCCTGACGGCGTCGGCGAGCTCCAGAAGGAAATTGAGGCCGAAGCTCAGCGGCTGAACGAGCTCAACCTCGAAGTGCAGAAGATCGAGTCGGAACGCAACGCGTTGCAGGCCGAACTGGGCAAGTACACGTCCGAAGTCGGACGGCTGCAGAAGGAGCTTGTCCAGATCAACTTCGAGCAGAACCGCCTGAACCGCGTGGTGGAGACGATCGAGCCGAGCATCGTCAAGGACTACTTCCGCAACGCGCCGCTGCTCGACTTCATGGCGCCGACGCTGACCGTGCGTCAGGTCGTGACGCCGAACGTCGTCGATGACGTCAACTTCGCGCGCGTGATGAAGATGGATCGGTGCACGACGTGCCACCTCGCCATCGATCGGCGCGGCTACGAGAAATACCCGCAGCCGTTTCGCACGCACTCCAATCTGTCGGCCTACGTCGGCAGCGACTCACCGCATCCGCTTGCAACGACGGGCTGCACCGTGTGTCACCAGGGCCTCGGCGGCTCGACGAGCTTCAACGACGCGTCGCATTATCCGAGCAACGTGAAGCAGCGGCAGGAATGGGAAGAGAAGTACCACTGGCACGAGCCGCACATGTGGGACTACCCGATGCTGCCGACGAACATGGCAGAAAGCTCGTGCGTGCAGTGCCACCGCCAGGAGAATTACGTTCCCAACGCGCCGAAGCTCGCCGTCGCGTACGCGACGTTCGAGCGCGCCGGCTGCTATGCGTGCCACAAGACGAGGGGGTTCGAAAATCTCCGGAAGCCGGGACCGGCGCTGACGAAGATCAGCGGCAAGCTGACACAGGACTGGGTGAAGAACTGGGTGCGCGATCCGAGCGCGATCAAGAACGTCACCTGGATGCCGAAGGTCTGGTACAACTCGAACAGCAACGCACCGGCCGATCACCCGCGCAACGAGGCCGAGATCAACGCAGCAGTCGCGTACCTCTTCGCCAACAGCGAAACTTACACGCCTGCCGTTGCGTCGCCGCCGCGCGGAGACCCGAAGGCGGGCGAGCAGATCGTGCGATCGGTCGGCTGCCTGGGCTGCCACATCATCGACGAGAGCGATCGTGCCGCGGTCGGCCCGCGCCGCACGTTCGGCCAGCCCTTGAAGAGCGTCGGCAGCAAGACGACGTACGCATGGCTCTACAGCTGGGTTCGCGATCCGAAGCATTACAACCCGGGCACTTACATGCCCGACATGCGGCTCACCGATCCGCAAGTGGCCGACGTCGCGAGCTATCTGATGACGCTCACAGGGCCGGCCGGGACGGCGGCGCCTGTGACGCCGACGGAGGCGCAGTCTGACGCCGTGCTGCTCGATTACCTGCGGAACCTCATGCCGCTGGCCGAGGCGCAGGGGCGCATGGCCAAGATGGATGCGACGGCGAAGCAACTCGAGCTGGGGCAGCGCGTCATCACGCGGTACGGCTGCTTCAGCTGTCACGACATCAAAGGGTTCGAGACGACGCAGCCGATTGGCGTCGATCTGTCGGAAGAGGGCAGCAAGCTCGTCACGCGCCTCGACTTTGCGTTTGTGCCCATCGAGCACACCAAGCTGGACTGGTTCCACCAGAAGCTGAAAGACCCGCGATCGTTCGATCAGGGTCGCGTGCTCGAGCCGCTCGAGGAGCTGCGCATGCCCGACTTCCACTTCAATGAAGTCGAGAACGAACGGCTGCGAACGGCCATCATGAGCTTCCAACGCGATGTTCAGCCGGCGTCGGCGCTGCCGGCCCGGACGGCGAAGCGCGACTACACCGTACGCGGCCGCGCGCTGGTACGGCGCCAGAACTGCGTTGGTTGCCACGAGATCGAGGGCGACGGCGGCGACTTCCGAACGACGGTGAGTGATCCGACCCTGGCGCCGCCGATGCTGACGCCAGAAGGGGCGAAAGTGCAGCCAGACTGGCTGTACGCGTTCGTGCAGGGACCTATTACGATTCGTCCGTGGCTGCAGGTGCGCATGCCGACGTTCGGGCTCGACGACGGACGCTGGAACGCCATCATCGACTACTTCGAAGCCACCGGCAACTCAATCGGGTCGTTCCGGACCTACGACCACACCGAGCTCACGAGCATGGCTGGTCCTGGACGTGAACTTTTTGACCTGCTGCGATGCCAGCAGTGCCACGTGCTGGGTTCTATCCCGGCAGATCAGCCGCTGTCGAACCTGGCGCCGGACCTCCGCATGACGCACGAGCGCCTCAAACCCGAGTGGATTCTCGACTGGCTGCGCAACCCCGCGCGGATTCAACCGGGCACGAGGATGCCGCAGTTCTGGCCGACGCCGCCGTATCCGAAGTCTTCGTTCCCGCAACTTGGGGCCGATGCGGAGGTGCAGATACGTGCCATTCGGGATCACTTAATGACTCTCAGAGGCGGCCCGAGCCCCCGCCGCCCGACAGGATCGCAGAGTACGAACTGAGCCTCCTGGGATCAGGGATCAGGGATTTGGGATTAGGCCTGAACGCGCTGAACGCGCGGGCATGCCTGTCCTAATCCCCAATCCCTAGTCCCCAATCCCTAATCGTCAATCCCTCCAAGCTATAATTCCCCGTGCTTCGCGCGTTCCGGTCCGTTCTCCCGAAGGTTCATCCGACAGCCTATATCGACGAGAGCGCTCAGGTAATCGGGGACGTCGAGATCGGACCGGAGAGCAGCGTCTGGATGAACGTCGTCATTCGCGGAGACGTGAACAGCATTCGGATTGGCGATCGGACGAACATCCAGGACGGCACCGTCATTCACGTGATGCGCGGCACACATGCGACACGAATCGGCCGCGAGGTGACGGTCGGGCATGCGGCGATCCTGCACGGCTGCACGATTCACGATCGCGTGCTGATCGGCATGGGCGCGCTGCTGCTGAACGGAGCCGAGATTGGGGAAGACTCGATCGTGGCCGCGGGGACGCTCGTCCCGGAGGAGAAGAAGTTTCCCGCCCGCTCGCTGCTCATGGGCCGGCCGGCGGCGCTCAGGCGCGAGCTCACCGACACAGAGGTGGCCAGTATTCGCGACTATGCCGAGCGCTATGTCGGCTACCGCAAAGATTACATGTCCGCCTCCGCCGAGGCTCGGTCGCGCGCAGGCGGAGAATGAGTACGCAACCCGCGCGGGGCATGCGCGATTTTCTACCGGAAGATGTACGCCGCCGCGAGTATGTGGTCGGCATCATCCGGCGCGTCTACGATCGTTATGGATTCGAGCCGCTCGAAACGCCTGCCGCTGAGAACCTGGAGACGCTGTTCGGGAAGTACGGCGACGAAGGCAACAAGCTGATCTACAAAATCCTCAAGCGCGGCGAACACGAGGCAAGCGGACAGGCCGATCTTGCGCTGCGGTACGACCTCACGGTACCGCTTGCGCGCGTCGTCGCCGAGTACCAGTCGAAGCTGCCGAGGTTCTTCAAGCGCTATCAGATTCAGCCGGTGTGGCGAGCCGACCGTCCAGCGCGCGGGCGGTATCGCGAGTTCTACCAGTGCGATATCGACAGTGTCGGCTCCACGTCGCCCGTCGTCGAAGCAGAGCAAATCGCGGCCGTGTCGGAAATTCTGACAGCGCTCGGGTTCGACGACTTCGTCATTCGCATCAACCACCGCAAGTTCATCGCCGCGTGGTTGAGCCGGATCCCCGTCGCGGAAGAGCGTTTCGGCGACGTGCTGGTGGTGATCGACAAGGTGGACAAGATTGGCAAAGAAGGCGTGTCGAAGGAGCTGGCCGAGAAGGGGTACACGGACGAGCAGATTGCCGGCATTACGAGCTGGATCGGCGAGCATCACGCGCCGGAGTGGCTGGATTCGATTGCCGGCCGATTCGCCGGCAGCCGAGACAGCGGCCTCGACAACCTGCGCGAGATCGTCCGGCTGGCGTCGAACACGGTGGCCGCGGGCAAGCTGCGGATCGATCCGTCGCTCGCGCGGGGACTCGGGTACTACACCGGCGCCATCATGGAGATTAACGTCAAAGACATGCCGGGCAGCATTGCGGGTGGCGGGCGTTACGACAATCTGATCGGGATGTTTCTCGGCTCCGAGGTGCCCGCGTGCGGCTTTTCTGTGGGCCTCGAACGCATCCTGGTGGTCATGCAGGAGCGAGGCATGTTTCCGCCGGAGGTGGAGCACGCTTCCGTCGATGTGGTTGTCGCCGCGCTGGACGAAGGAGCAGTCGC
This sequence comes from Vicinamibacterales bacterium, assembly GCA_963744405.1. Lineage (GTDB taxonomy): Bacteria > Acidobacteriota > Vicinamibacteria > Vicinamibacterales > JAMQPK01 > JAMQPK01. The sequence continues at coordinate 38,189 of CAVUTO010000012.1, read as the reverse complement.
CGCCGCGATGGAAACCGCAGTTGAGCTGCGCCGTGTCGGTAACCTTCGTGTAGATCTCTATCCGGACGTCGCGAGGAAGATGGACAAAGTGTTCAAGCATGTCGATCACCGCAAGGCGAGGTTCATCGCTATTCTGGGTAGCGATGAAGTGGGTGCGGGAACGGTTACGGTGAGGAACGTAGCGGCGCGAACAAAAGAGACGATGCCCAGGACCCAAGCGGCATCGTTTATCAAAGCTGCGCTAAGCAACTAGACGAGGACTAGCCCGAGCGAGTGCGTAGCACGAAGCGAGGGTCTTCAGCGAGCGGGGGTGGGGCCCCGCGAGCCTTAAGGATGACGTGACAGCTGCAGGCAACAAGTACCGTACCCACAAGAATGACGAGCTTCGTCCCGAGCACGTGGGCCTGGACGTTCGTGTGTCGGGCTGGGTGCATCGCAAGAGGGACCACGGCAATCTGCTCTTTATCGACTTGCGCGATCACTACGGCGTGACGCAGGTGGTGTTCACGCCAGACTCGGATGCGTTCAAGGCTGCCGAATTGGTGAAGCTGGAGAGCGTCGTCAGCGTGTCTGGAAAGGTGATCGCCCGAACCGATGAGAACATCAATCCCGGGCTCCCGACCGGACGCATCGAAGTGGTCGCCAATCGGCTCAAGGTACTGTCGGCCGCTGAGGTGCTGCCGTTTCAGGTTGCCGGGACGCAGGAGATCCCCGAAGAACAACGGCTGCGATACCGCTTTCTCGATCTTCGCCGCGACAAGATTCACAGCAACGTCGTGCTGCGTTCGAAGGTGATTTCGAGCATCAGGCGGCGCATGGTGGAGCAGGGGTTTCTCGAGTACCAGACGCCGATTCTCACGTCGAGCTCGCCCGAGGGAGCGCGCGACTATCTGGTTCCCAGCCGTATTCACGCGGGCAAGTTCTATGCCCTGCCGCAGGCACCGCAGCAGTTCAAGCAGCTGCTCATGGTCGCTGGGTTCGATCGCTATTTCCAGATAGCACCCTGCTTCCGCGACGAGGATGCGCGGGCGGATCGGTCGCCCGGCGAGTTCTACCAGCTCGACCTCGAGATGTCGTTCGTCGAACAGGACGATGTGTTCGAGGCCATCGAGCCTGTGTTGTCGGGGTTGTTTTCGGAGTTTTCCGACTGGACGGTGACGCCACCGCCCTTTCCGCGGATTCCGTACGAAGAGGCGATGACCGCGTTCGGCAGCGACAAGCCCGACCTGCGCAATCCGATTCGCGCCGTCGACGTCTCGGCCATCTTCCGGGAGTCGGGCTTCGGCGTGTTCGCGAAGGCGGTTGCGGAAGGCAAGGTCGTGCGCGCAATTGTTGCACCGGGCGCGGCTGAGAAATCGCGCAGTTTCTTCGACAAGACCGTCGAAGCCGGGCAGGCGCTCGGCCTCGCGGGCGTCGCGTATCTGGTGCTCGCAGAGCAGGCGAAAGGACCGATTGCCAAATTTCTATCCGACGACAAACGGGCGGAACTTGCGTCGGTTGCAGGCGCGAAGCGTGGCGATGCGATCTTCTTCGTGTCGGAAAGCTCCGGGAAAATCGGGCGGCCGGTCGATGGGCTGCGCGCGCACCTCGCGCGCGAGCTCGATGCGATCGAATCGAACACCTACAAGTTCTGTTGGATTACAGACTTCCCGTTCTATGAGCGGGATCTCGAGACGGGCCAGGTGACGTTCAGCCACAATCCGTTCTCGATGCCGCAGGGAGGCCTCGACGCCCTCAACACGCAGGATCCGCTTTCCATCAAGGCATACCAGTACGACATCGTGTGCAACGGCGTGGAGCTGTCGAGCGGCGCTATTCGAAACCATCGGCCAGACATCATGCTGCGGGCGTTCGAGATTGCCGGCTATGGGCCCGAGGAAGTTGAAAAGCGTTTCGGCGGCATGTTGAATGCGTTCCGGTATGGCGCGCCTCCGCACGGCGGCCTGGCACCTGGAATCGACCGGATCGTGATGTTGCTGGCGAAGGAGCCCAATATCCGCGAGGTCATCGCGTTTCCGATGACGCAAAACGCCGAAGACATGTTGATGGGAGCCCCTTCGCCGGTTACAGAGAAACAGCTCCGGGAGCTGCATATCCAGATACGAGAAAAGAAACGCGTCTAGGGATTGGCGATTAGGGACTAGGGATTAGACTACATACACGTGGCAAGAATCACGCTTCCCGAATCCGGGATTGAAACGCTCTTCGGATCATACGACGAGAATCTCAAACACCTCGAGTCGCAGTTCGGCGTCCGCGTTCGCACGCAGGGTCACGACGTCATCGTCGACGGCCCGCCGGCCGAGGTCAACAAGGTCGAGCGCCTTCTCACACAGCTCGGCGCCCTCTTCCAGGAAGGCTACAGGGTCTCGAACGGGGACGTAAAAACAGCCGCGCAGCTGATTGCCAGCGATCCGAACATCGATCTCCGGGAATACTTCCTCAAAAGCACACAGACTCAGTCTGGCAAGCGCCGCATCGCGCCGAAGTCGGTCAACCAGCGTCGCTACCTCGACGCGATCGAACAGAACGACATCGTGTTTGGCATAGGGCCGGCCGGCACCGGCAAGACGTATCTGGCCATGGCGCAGGCCGTGTCGTTTCTGCTGGCGAAGCGTGTGACGCGCATCATCCTCGCGCGGCCCGCGGTCGAAGCCGGCGAAAAGCTGGGGTTCCTGCCCGGCGATCTGCAGGAAAAAGTCAATCCATACCTGCGCCCGCTCTATGACGCGCTTTATGACATGGTCGAAGTCGAGCGCGCGGAGCGCCTTATCGAGCGCGGCACGATCGAGATTGCACCGATCGCATTCATGCGCGGCCGCACGTTGAACGACGCGTTCGTCATTCTCGACGAAGCGCAGAACACGACATCAGAGCAGATGAAGATGTTCCTCACGCGCCTGGGCTTCGGCTCGAAGGCTGTCGTGACCGGCGACATCACGCAGATCGACCTGCCGATGGGGCGTATTTCGGGCCTCGTCGAGGCCATGAAGGTGGTCTCGAAGATCGAGGGTATTTCGTTTATTCATTTCGACGATCGCGACGTCGTGCGCCACAAGCTGGTGCAGCAGATCGTAAAGGCCTACGAATCGTTTACCGGAAAAGGCGGGCAGAGCTGAGCCTCCAGGTGAGCGTGGTCGAAGAAGGCAGAACAGAGTCGAGCGCGAAAGGATTGGGGAAATGGCTTGCCCGAATCGCGCCCCGGTCGGCTCGCGGCACGGTGAGCATCGCCATTCTTCCTGATGCGCGGGTCAGAGCGCTCAATCGCCAATATCGCCACAAAAACAGCGCCACAGACGTCCTCTCGTTCGCGGGAACGGGCAATTTCCTAGGAGATATCGCGATTTCGCGCGGAATTGCTCGAAAACAGGCCAAAATGCTGGGCCATTCGCTCAGGACGGAACTTAGGGTTCTCGCCCTACATGGCCTTTTGCATCTTCTCGGTTACGATCACGAAAGTGACAACGGGCGGATGGCTCGGGTGGAGGCACGGCTGCGGCGCAGAGCCCGGCTGCCTTTCGGGCTGATCGCACGGTCCTCATGATTCCGTTAACCCTGTTCCTGCTGGCGTGCTGTGCCATTTATCTCGGCACCATCCAGGCCGCCTTCAATGCCTTGATGCGCGTCTCGCTGCGCCTTCTGGCCGAAGGCAGCGGACGGGCACCCGATCTCGAGCGCTACCTGCAGGAGCCGCTGCTCCTGTTCCTTCCGCTGCGAGCGCTGCTGGGCCTCATCGAAGGTTTTGTCGTCCTGCTCCTGGCGCGGATCATCGGCGTTTCAGGCCCAGGCTCTCTTCTGCTGCTGGCGGGCTCGATGGTGGCCTTCGGCGCCGTCTGCGAATTTCTATTGCCGTTCCTGATCGTCTCGAGAGATCCAGAGCGGGTTCTCGAAGTGCTGCTGCCGACCTTCCGCATGATCAGCCGGCCGCTCAAGCCCATCACCTACGGACTGCTGCACCTCCTGAATCACTCGCATAAGGAGCGCACGGCGCCGGTATCGGTGAACCGCGACGAGGTGAACGACGATGGAGAGGTGATCAACAGCGGACCCAAGAGCGACGTCGGTGCGTCGTCGGGCCAGGACGAGCGCAAGCTCCTGAAATCGATCGTCGATTTCGGCGACACGCTGGTTCGCGAGGTGATGACCCCGCGGCCCGACATCGTCGCAATTCCGGCAGACACGACCCTGGACGGTCTGCGCGCGCTCTTCCGCGAGCAGGAGTACTCACGGATTCCCGTGTTCCGGGACAACCTCGACAACATTCTCGGGTTCGTGTACGTGAAGGATCTCATTCTCCTCGGCGACTCGCTGCAGGGGGCTGCTCCGATTACGAATCACCTTCGGCCGGCGCACTTCGTCCCCGAGACGAAGCTCGTGAGCGAACTTCTGCGGGAGTTCCAGCATCACCGCATCCAGAGCGCGATTGTCGTCGACGAGTACGGCGGCACTGCTGGCCTCGTGACGCTCGAAGATCTCGTAGAGGAAATCTTCGGCGAGATTCGTGACGAGTACGATGTCGAAGCGGAGCCGGTGGTCGAGGAAAGCAACGGATCGTACGTCTTCAGCGGCGCCGCCGACGTGGATGAGATTGCGGAACGTCTTCACGTGCCGATCGAGCGCGAAGGGTTCGAGACGGTCGGTGGATTTCTGCTGAGCCATCTCGGGCACGTACCGGCAATCGGCGAGACCTTCGACATCGATGGGCTCCACGTGGAAGTGATTGACGCCGAGCGACGCCGGGTGCGCAAGGTCAGAATCTCGCATGCGCCGCGCCAGGAGGCCGACGAAGCCGAAGAAATCGGACACGCGCGGGAATAGCTAGGTGCTGCGTGGGTGCGCTGGGTGCGCTGGGGCGCTGGGGGCGCTGGGGGCGCTGGGGGCGCTGGGGGCGCTGGGGGCGCTGGGGGCGCTGGGGCGCTGGGCGCTGGGGGCGCTGGGGGCGCTAGGGGCGCTAGGGGCGCTGGGTGCGCTGGGTGCGAGAGGTGCGTTGGTGCCGTTAACATGAAATCGGGATTCGTCTCGTTGATTGGCCGGCCGAACGCCGGCAAGTCGTCCCTCCTCAATCGCATCATCGGCGAAAAGCTCGCGATCGTATCTGACAAGCCGCAGACGACCCGGCACCGCATCATGGGCGTCAAGAACTATCCGGAAGGCCAGGCGATTTTCGTCGATACGCCGGGAATTCATCGTCCGCTGCACAGAATGAACGTGCGCATGGTGGACAGCGCCGTCGACACGCTCGGCGAGGTCGACGTCGTCGGAGTGGTCATCGACGGATCGGAGAAACCCGGCGGCGGCCTTCGATATCTGCTCGACCTCGTCAAGGAAACGAAGGCGAAGACGATCTTGATTGTGAACAAGATCGATCTCGTCAAGAAACACAAGCTGCTGCCGGTGCTCGATCAGTTGAGCAGGGAGCGCGACTGGCACGCTGTCGTGCCCGTGTCCGCGCTTTCCGGCGACAACGTCGCGCACCTCGAGGAGGTCATTCTCGACGCCCTTCCAAAAGGCGAGGCGCTTTACCCCGCCGACTACCTGACCGACCAGCCGGAGCGCGACATGGTCGCCGAGATGATTCGCGAGCAGGTGCTTCGCGTCACGCGCGACGAGCTGCCGTTTTCCACTGCCGTGCTGATCGACAAGTTCCAGGAACCCACAGCCGACGATCACATGACACGCATCTGGGCGACCATCCTCGTCGAGCGCGAATCTCAGAAGCCGATCGTCATCGGCCGCGGCGGCGAGATGATCAAGGAGATCGGCTCCGCTGCACGCCATGAAATCGAGACCTTCCTGCAGAACAGGGTGTTTCTCGACCTGCGGGTTGCCGTGAAAGAGCAGTGGCGCGAAGACGAGCGATTGCTCGATCAGCTGGGGCTTCGGAACAGGGAGTAGGCAGTAGGGATTCGGGATTAGGGATTCGGGATTTGGTTCGTCACGCGGGCGCGAATCGCCACTTCTTGCTCTCTCGTGAACGACAGCCACCCTCTGCCAATCTGTTCGATCTGTTTGCGGTCCCACGCCGCTGTCATGATGCCGCTTTTCGAATGCGAGCCGTGCGGCAGCAGCAGGTGGCCTAATTCGTGGGCCATGACGTGCCCGAGTACCTGCGCCACCGGTTTCGCGTGCTGCTGCGCATACGCGTCGACTCGACCGTAGAAGGCATACACAAGGCGGCCCATCTGGCTGCCGCTGCGCGGCGCAACGCCCATCGCGGCTCCCTTCGCTTCTTTCATCGGCCTTTCGACCACGCGCACCGTGATGGTGTCCGCTGACGGCTCGTCGACAAACACCACGTCGATGCCGATGTGCTGATAGATGCGCGCCGTCTCCGGCTTTGCCCCTTCCACGACGTCGCGTGGCACTCGCGCATCGGCAACCACATGAACGCTGATGTGCAGCCGTGCCGCTTCATCGGCGCTCACGGTTTGCGGCGCTGCCGCTATCGCCAGCATCAGGCCCGTCGCGTGCCATGGTTGTCGGTTCCGCATGTCGTCCTCCGGCCGTCCCGCTGTGCGGGCGGCTGGACGAGACGCGGAAACGGCAGCCGAACTGCCTCATGGCATGGTTATCTGTTGACTGGCAGAGACTTAGCCCATATAACTGGGAACCGAATTCTCTCTATTCGCGGGCGTCGGACCGTGTCATGGCCAATCAACCGAGCGAAGTCAGCCAGCTACTTCGGGCGTGGGGACGAGGTAACGTCCAGGCGCGTGAAGAGCTCGTGCCTCTCGTGTACCGCGAGTTGAAGCGGAGGGCGGGTGCCTACCTACGGCACGAGCGGCCGGACCATACGCTTCAGGCGACGGCGCTTGTGCACGAGGCCTATGTCCGCCTGGTCGGTCAGGATCGCGTGGCGTGGCAGAACCGCGCGCAGTTTTTCGGCATCGCGTCGCAGATGATGCGGCGTATCCTCGTCGACCACGCACGCGAGCGACAGGCCGCCAAACGTCCAGGTGCCGGTGTACGAGTCACGCTCGTGGACCACGCCGGCGCCGCGCCTGCACACGACTGCGACCTCATACTGCTCGATCAAGCGCTCGATGAGCTTGCGCACCACAACGCCCGCCAGACGCAGATCGTTGAAATGCGATATTTCGGCGGTTTGTCGGAGATGGAAGTGAGCGCCGTTCTCGATCTCTCGCGCGCGACGGTGACACGTGAATGGCAAGCGGCAAGGCTCTGGCTCTACGCGAGAATGACGAAAGGAAAGACAGCGGGCACTGATGGCTGACGAGCACGGCATCCCGTCCGATTTTCTCCGTGTGCGGGGAGCTGCCAACGGAATTCACGTCCGATCCCGAGCGCCTCGCGCGCTTCGAACGTGAAGCGCGATTGGAAGCTCGCGAAGGCCTGGCTGGGACGGGAGCTCCGTAAGAGCAGGGATTAGGAGTTGGGGATTAGGGATTAGAGGAGACGATGGGAAAAATTCTGGTGGTGTTGGCGGTCCTGTTGCTGGTTGCGGCACCAGTCGGTGCACAGACGACCACCCTTTCGATAGAGGCAAAAACTCAGGGGCTGCAGAAGCTTGATGGCTTTTTTCCTCTTTATTGGGATTCCGAGTCGGGTACGTTGTGGCTCGAGATCCCGAAGTTCGATACGGAAGTGCTTTACGTGACCGCACTATCGTCTGGTCTTGGATCGAATGACATCGGCCTCGACCGCGGGCAACTGGGCGGCGAGCACATCGTCTCGTTCAAACGCGTCGGTCCCAAGGTGCTGATGATCGAGCCGAACTATTCGTTCCGCGCTGTCAGTAACAGCGCCGACGAGCGGCGCGCGGTAGAGGAAGCGTTCGCCAAGTCGGTGTTGTGGGGTTTCGCGGTCGCCGCCGAGTCGAATGGCCGCGTCCTGGTCGATGCGTCGGAGTTCCTGTTGCGCGATGTGCACGGGGTAATCCAACGCCTGCGGCCGGCGACCTATCGCGTCGATCCGCGGAGAAGCGCGATCAACATGGACCGCACGAAGGCGTTTCCGAAAAATACGGAACTGGACGTGTTGCTCACGTTCACGAGCGACGGCGGAAACGAGGCGCAAGCGGGAGGCGGCGCTGCCGGTGGCCGGCTGACTGACGTGGCGCCGAGCCCTCAAGCGGTCACGCTTCACCAGCATCATTCTCTCGTCGAGCTGCCCGGTCCCGGTTTCGAACCGCTCGCATTCGATCCACGCGCCGGTGCGTTCGGCATCTCCTATTTCGATTACGCGACGCCGATTTCCGAGCCGATTGCCAAACGCTTCATTTCCCGCCATCGGCTCCAGAAAAAGGATCCGGCGGCGGCCGTGAGCGAGCCCGTGCAGCCGATCGTGTATTACCTGGACCGCGGCACCCCCGAGCCGATTCGATCGGCACTGCTCGACGGCGCTCGATGGTGGAATCAGGCGTTCGAAGCCGCCGGGTACCGCAATGCGTTCCGGGTAGAGCTGATGCCGGCCGACGCCGATTCGCTCGACATCCGGTACAACGTCATCCAGTGGGTGCATCGATCGACGCGCGGTTGGAGCTACGGCGCCGGCGTAACCGACCCGCGCACGGGAGAGATTCTCAAGGGGCACGTGACACTCGGATCGCTACGGGTGCGTCAGGACTATTTAATTGCCGAAGGGCTGCTCTCGCCGTACGCCACGGGGAACGAGACCCCTCCGGCGTTGGCGCAGATGGCGCTCGCGCGGCTGCGGCAACTCTCGGCGCACGAGGTTGGCCACACGCTCGGATTCGGGCACAACTACTACAACAGCAAAGCGGGGCGCATCTCCGTGATGGACTATCCGCATCCGCTTGTCACGCTGCGGCCGGACGGCGCGATCGACCTCTCCGACGCGTACGCAAGCGGCATCGGTGAATGGGACAAGGTCGCGGTTCGCTACGCCTATGGGCATTTTCCACCAAGCGCGAATGCCGCGCAGACGCGCGAAGCACTGTTGACTAGCGCAGCGGCGAGCGATCTGCGGTATCTGAGCAACCAGGACATCGATTACACACCGCGCGCCGATCAATGGGCCAATGGAGTGGATCCCGCGGCCGAGCTGACGCGCGTGATGAAAGTGCGCCGGGCTGCGCTGAATCGATTTGGCGAATCGGCAATTCGCAAGGGGTGGCCGATGGCCATGATGGAGGAAGCGCTGGTGCCGGTGTTCCTGCATCATCGGTATCAGGTCGAGTCGACGGCGTCGGTGCTCGGCGGTCAACACTACGTGTATGCGATGCGTGGCGCAAACGAGCCAGCGCCGCAGCCAGTCTCGGCGGCAGAGCAGAACGCCGCGCTCAGCGCACTGACCGCGACGCTGCGGGCCTCGGAGCTCGTCGTGCCGGCGGCTGTGCTCGACAAGCTGCCGCCGCGGCCGTCAGGCTATCCGCGTCATCGGGAGCTGTTTCCCCGCCATACCGGCTTGCCATTCGATCCCGTTACGCCTGGACTTGTCGCGGCCGATCTGACGATTCAGTTCGTGCTCGCGCCTGAGAGGGCCGCTCGCCTGGTGGCACAACACGCCCGCGACATGACATTGCCGTCGCTGAACAGCGTGATCGATCGGCTCGTTGCCGCGACGTTCGACGACAAGCCGGCGAATCGGTACGAGCTGCTCGTGAATCAGGCCGTCGAGCGCGCGCTCGTCGAACGCCTCATGACGCTCGCGAAAGACGCGCCCATGGCGCAGGTGCGGGCGGTCGCCACCGCGAGCCTTCTGGGCGTGCGCGCGCGGGCGCAGGCGATGTTGGGGCCCGATGAAGCGCACGGGCGGCTGATAGCCGCCGACATCACGCGATTTATCGATCGGCCCTTTCAGCCGTCGGCACCCATCGCCATGCCGGAGGTTCCGCCTGGAGCACCGATTGGCGCGGTGGATCCGCAGTGGTTGGCGGCGGACGAGGAGTGGTGCGGCCTGTCGCCGTCACGCCCGACGACGGACTTTTTTCCGTCGCTGTTTAGATGAGGGACGAGTTAGTCGTAACACTGAACTGGGCCGCGACGCACGAGAAGTGATCACGGTCCGGCTGAAGCCGGACACTACCGACGTGACACGGCGCCAGTTATAGACATACATATGTCTTCTAGTGTACGCTGAGGCATGCGCACAACCGTTCGACTCGATGAGGGCCTCTTACGGCAGGTCAAAGCCGAGGCGGCCCGCCGCGGCGAAACTGTCACTGCGCTCATCGAACGCGGGCTGCGGTTGATTCTCTCCCATGCCCGGAAGCCGCCCCGCAGGCGAAAAGTCACCTTGCCGGTCTCGCGTCAAAAAGGTGGAACCAGGCCCGGAGTCGACCTCAACGACACGAGCGGGTTGACCGACCGCCTCGAAGGTCGATGATTCTGCCCGATGTGAATGTCCTGCTCTATGCCTTCCGGCAAGACGCCGATCGGCATACCGGTTACCGCGACTGGCTCGAACACATCGTCAACGACGAGGCCCCGTTCGGCATCTCGCCTCAAACGCTTGCGTCGCTTGTGCGAATCAGCACGCATCCGGGCATATACGTCAATCCAAGCCGGCTCGACGAAGCCGTCGCGTTCTGCAACGCGATCCTCGAAGCGCCGAACTGCACGGTCGTCCAGCCTCGCGACCGCCACTGGAGCATCTTCACGGACCTTTGCCGTCAGGCACGCGTGAAAGGCAATCTCGTGCAGGATGCCTGGTTCGCAGCCCTTGCGATTGAGTCGGGTTGTGAGTGGATTACGACCGATCGCGATTACGCCCGGTTCCCACATTTGCGGTGGCGTGAGCCGTTCTAGATTTCCGGCAATGGTGACGGTCCGGCTGAAGCCGGACACGGACTGTCGCCTTTCGACCCCGAATCCCCAATCCCCAGTCCCCAATCCCTAGTCGGGAATGCTACAGTAACGGGTTCGTATGCCGCCGCAGCGGAAGGTCGATCTCGTCCTTGACTCAGTGAAGCGCCTCCTCAGAGTGGGCGCTACGGCAAACCTGTCGAATCTCCTTCAGAAACAACACCCTGCCGACCTCGCGCAGATCTTCAGCGAGCTGCCCGATCGCGATCGCATCGCGGCCTTTTCCGTGCTGGTCGAGCGAAACAGCCGGCTGGCCATGGAGACTCTCAGCGAGCTCGGTCCCGAGACCGGCGCTCAGCTACTGGCAGGGCGATCGGCTGAAGAGATCGCCAAGCTGGTCCAGGAATTGCCCTCAGACGATGCGGCGGCGGTGATCGACAACCTGCCCGAAGAGCTGTCGAGGGCGGTCCTCGAGCTGATGGGCCGGAAAGAGTCCGGGGAAGTCGAGAACCTGCTCGAGTATCCCGAACAGACGGCCGGACGCATCATGAACCCGCACGTCTTCGCGCTGGCCGAAGACTTGACGGTCGGCGAGGCGATCACGGCACTGCAGGCGTCGCGCGATGTCGAAATGGTGTTTTATCTCTACATCGTCGATGCACGGGGTCATCTCGTTGGCGTCACCTCGCTGCGCCGGCTGCTGCTCGTCTCGCCCGAAACGCCGCTCAAGCGGATCATGACTGCCGATCCGATCAGCGCCCGAGTCGACATGGACCAGGAAGAGGTCGCGCGCCTGGTCGCGTCCTACAACCTGCTGGCGATTCCAGTCGTCGATGAGCACAACAAGCTTGTCGGCGTGATCACCGTGGACGACGTAATCGACGTCATCAAGGATGAGGCGACCGAAGATCTGTATCGCCTTGCCGGCGTATCGAGCGACGAGCGCGTGTTTACGCCGGCGAACGAGTCGTTCCGGAAGCGCATGCCGTGGCTTATCGTGAACCTGGCGACGGCGTTTCTGGCCGCAGCGGTCGTCGGCGTGTTCGAGAGCACGATCAGGGGGTGGGTGGCGCTCGCCGTGTTCATGCCCATCGTGGCGGGGATGGGCGGCAACGCGGCCACACAGACTCTGACCGTGATTGTGCGAGGAATTGCGCTTGGAGAGCTGACCTGGAGCAATTCGAAAAAAGCACTCGCCAAGGAGTTGATGGTCGGCATCAGCAACGGTCTGGTCGTGGGGACGATTGCGGCGCTGGTGGCGTCGGTGATGAACGGGGACCCTCGGCTCGGCATCATCCTCGGGCTCGCGATGGTCGTCAATCTGTTCGTCGCCGGGCTGGCCGGCACTCTGATTCCGCTGGGGCTGAAGGCGCTCAAGATCGATCCGGCCCTGGCATCAGCGGTCTTCATCACCACGTTTACCGATGTGGCGGGATTTGCATCGTTCCTCGGGCTGGCCACCCTGTTCACGCGGTACTTCCAACGCGCAGGGTAGAATATGAAGGCTCGCCTTCGCTGAAGCTACGGCGAGGCAGGCGAAAGATGCCCCTGTACAGCGCCGACGCCCTCATTCTCCGAACCTACAAGCTCGGTGAAGCGGACCGGATTGTGGTGTTCCTGACGCGCGATCGCGGCAAGAAGCGCGGCGTGGCGAAAGGGGCGCGGCGCCAGAAGTCGAACTTCGTGGGCGCCCTGGAGCCGCTGACGCACGCGCGCGTGGCGTATTTCGAAAAAGAGCGGCGGGAGCTCGTCAATTTGAATTACTCCGAGCCGTCGCGCTCGGCCCTGTCATCCGGAACGATCGAAGGGCTCGGCTGCGCGTCGTATTTCGCCGAGCTCATCGACGAGTGGGCTGCCGAAAGCCACGAAGACGAGCGGCTCTATCGGCTCGGCGTCTCGATGGTCGATGCCATTGCAGCGGGCGTGCCTTCAGAGCCGCTCACGAGATACTTCGAATACTGGCTGCTCAGCCTGCAGGGTGTGTATCCCGCAGGCCGCGTGCCGGGTTTGTCTCCCGAGGCGCAGGCGTTTCTGACCATGGCGCGGAAGATCGGCCCCCAGGACCTGGGCGGCGTTGCCGCCGATCGCGCGATGCTGCGCGAGCTCGAATCGCTGCATCGCAGCATCATTGCGACGCACCTCGAGCGCGAGCCTCGATCGATCAAAGTACTAAAGGACATGACGCGCTTGTGACCCTTCAAGATCTCATCCTCAAATTGAGCGCCTTCTGGGCTTCGCAGGGATGCATCATTCAACAGCCGCTCGACCTCGAGGTGGGCGCCGGCACGTCGCATCCGGAAACGTTGCTGCGTGTGCTGGGGCCGAAGCCGTGGAACGTCGCGTACGTGCAGCCCTCCAGGCGCCCTGATGACGGCCGGTTCGGTCAGAATCCCAATCGGGTGTTCAAGCACCATCAGTTTCAGGTGATTCTCAAGCCTGCGCCCGACGAAGTGCAGCAGATTTACCTGCAGAGCCTCGAGGCGGTCGGTATCGAGCCGCGCTCGCACGACATCCGGTTCGAAGCGGACAATTGGGAATCGCCGACGCTCGGCGCGTGGGGCATCGGGTGGCAGGTGCTCTTCGATGGTCTCGAGATTACGCAGTTCACCTACTTTCAGCAGGTTGGCGGCGTGAACCTGGCACCTGTCGGCGCCGAGCTGACCTACGGCCTCGAGCGAATCGCGATGATTCTGCAGAAGGTGGACAACATCTTCGACCTCGAATGGGGCGGAGGCGTGAAGTACAGCGAGGTACGGCTGCGCGAGGAGATCGAGCAGTCCAAGTACGTGTACGGACAGGTTGACGGGATGTCAGCCGAAGAGTTCGCGGCCTTCCACCGCGACCTGTTTGACAAGTACTACGGCATGGCCGAACGGCTGCTGAAAAGCAATCTCATTCTGCCCGCGCTCGAGTACGCGCTGAAGTGCTCGCACGTTTTCAATATTCTGGACTCGAGCGGCAGCGTCGGCGTCAGCGAGCGCACGGCCTACGTGCTGAGGGTGCGCCAGCTTGCCATCGCGATTGCGCAGGCGTATGTCACTGAAGAGCCTCGAGCGGAGCAGCAGGGTCTGACCCCCGTACACACAGGCGAACGGACGGAATTGTGACAACGGGGTCTGACCCCCGTACAGGGACGGGGGTCAGACCCCAAGACTTATGGAACGAGAACTTCTCTTAGAACTGGGCACCGAAGAGCTGCCAGCGTCGTGGCTGCCGGGGCTGACACGGCAGGTAGGCGATGGTCTGTCGGACGCATTGAAGGCGCACCGGCTCGTGGCCGACGCGCCTGTTGAAGGCTACAGCACCCCACGGCGCCTGACCGCCCGCATCGCGAAGATCGCCGAACGTCAGACCGATCTCGAAGAGCTGCTGACCGGTCCACCTGTTGCGGCGGCGTTCGACGCTGCTGGCGCTCCGACGCCTGCTGCGGTCGGGTTCGCGCGGAAAAACAACATCGACGTAGCACACTTGGAACGCGTCGATACCCCGAAAGGCACGTATCTCGGCTATCGACGACATCAGCGCGGCAAGGCCGCCGTCGACGTGCTGCCGGAAGTGCTGGCGACCACGCTGCGATCGTTCAGCTTCCCCAAGGCGATGCAATGGGATGCGTATCTCGAGGACGGGAAGGGTGATCTGCTCTTCGGGCGGCCGATCCGTTGGATTCTGTATCTCTACGGGGGGCGTGTCGTCCCGTTCACCATCCGTCGCACAGAGCTGGCCGAGTCTTCCGCAGTCCAGGAAATCGTATCGGCGGCGGTGACCTACGGCCACCGCTTCCTGACGACGAGCGGCAGAGCGGGGCGCGCGGTCAAGGTGCGCACGTTCGACGACTACACAGCGCGCCTCGGCGAACATTTCGTGATTCTCGACCGGCAGGAGCGCCAGGACCGCATTGCACGCGGCCTCGAGTCGAAGGCGCGCAGCCTCGGCGGGCGGGTCGGCGGTGCGGCCATGCTGCACTCGACGCTGCTGGAGGAGGTGCCGGATCTCATCGAATATCCGACGGTGATGGCCGGGACTTTCTCCAAGGAATTTCTGTCGCTTCCGGAAGAGGTGCTGACGACGACGATGATCCATCATCAGCATAATTTTCCGGTCGTCGACGAGGCCGGGCGATTGAAGCCCGCCTTTCTCGTGGTCACAAACACCGATGCTGGCAATGAAAGAGTCGTCGCGCGCAATTACGAACGTGTGCTCACCGCACGCCTGAGAGATGCACGTTTCTTCTGGGACGCCGATCAAAAATTGCCGTTGGAAGCGCGCATCGAGCGGCTTCGCACGATCCGGTTCCATAAGAAGCTCGGGAGCTATTTCGAAAAGACGGAGCGCGTGGAGAAACTCTCGCGATGGATTGCGACAGAGCCGTTCAAGTCGGCCGCAGTTGCGGACGCCGCCGCGACGGCAGGGCGACTCGCGAAGGCCGATCTGGCCACGGAGATGGTGGCGGAGCTCACCGAGTTGCAGGGGGTGATGGGAGGCATCTACGCGCGCGAAGAGGGACAACCCGAGCGCGTATGGAAGGCCATCTACTACCAGTATCTGCCCGACACGGTCGGCGCTGAAGCGCCGCCGACGCGCCAGCAGCTTGGCGAGGCGGCGGTCACCTGGGCAGCGGTGTCTCTGGCGGACAAGCTCGACACAGTCGTGGGCATGTTTTACGCCGGCGAGCGACCCACTGGGTCGCGCGATCCCTTCGGATTGAGGCGGCAGGCGCACGGCATCTTCAAGGTCCTGGTTGATCTGAAGGAGCTAACGGGCCTCGCGGAACGGCCGACGCTGATGCCGCTTCTGAAGAAAGCGGCCGAGCCGTTCGGGGAATTCGCCAACTGGCCGGAAAGGGGCAGCGTCCCCGCATTGATGGCCTTTCTTGTTGAAAGGTATCAGTACGTGCTCGAGCAGCGCGGCTACGACATCCGCAACGTTCGAGCGGTTGCCAGGATTGAAGAATCCCCGGCTGACGCAAAGCGAAAACTCGAGGTGCTGCCCGAGTTTACTGCGTCGCCCGATTTCCAGAAGCTTGCAGTCGCGTTCAAACGCGTAAAAAACATCGCACGAGAGGTTGGCGACGATTTCGACAGCCTCGAAGTCTCGGATCCTGATCTCAGGATCTGGCTCAAAGAACCCGCTGAAGTTGCGCTCCTGCACGAGCTCGAGCGCCGTGGCCCAGAGATTGACAGGGTGCTGGAATCGGGAGAAAATTTGCGCCGCGCATTTGTCGAGGCAGCCCAGTACGGTCCTGCAGTCGATCGATTCTTCACCGAAATCTTCGTGATGGTAGATGACGCCGCCTTGCGAAAGGCACGCCTGCGCCTCATGAAGCGTCTCGAACAGCAAATCCTACGAATCGCAGACATTTCCGAGATCGTTTCGGAGACGGAGTAAACAGTCGAATGGCGAAGAAAGTTGTGAAAATCGAAACCGAGAAAGTGGCGAAGCTCGCAAAGCCCGGCAAATACGTCTACTACTTCGGTGACGGCAAGGCCGACGGCGATCGCACGATGAAAGACCTGCTTGGCGGAAAAGGCTCTGGGCTCGCGGAGATGACCAACGCGAAGCTGCCGGTGCCGGCAGGCTTCACGATCTCCACTCCCGTCTGCACGATCTACTACAAGGAAGGCGGCAAGATTCCCTCCGCGATCGACAAGGAAATGATCGACAACCTGCGGAAGCTCGAAAAATCGGCCGGCCGCAAACTGGGCGACAAGAAGCAGCCGCTCCTCGTGTCGGTGCGCTCGGGCGCGAAGTTCTCGATGCCCGGCATGATGGACACCATTCTGAACCTGGGCCTCAACGACGAAACGGTCGAATCGCTGAAACAGGAGACCGGCAATGGCCGGTTTGCGGCCGACAGCTACCGCCGCTTCATTCAGATGTTCGGCAACGTCGTGCTCGAGATTCCGAAGGACGTGTTCGAACACGAGCTCGACGCCGTCAAGAAATCGCGGGGAGCAAAGGCCGATACCGACCTCGACGAAGCTGCACTCCGCGAAGTGATCCAGCGCTACAAGAAGGTCGTGAAAAACAAGACCGGCAAGGATTTCCCGCAGGATCCGATCGAGCAGCTCAAGGGGTCTCGCAACGCGGTGTTCCGCTCGTGGCAGAACCCGCGCGCGAAAGAGTATCGCCGCATCTACGACATTCCCGATTACATCGGCACGGCGGTGAACGTCCAGCAGATGGTGTTCGGCAACACGGGCGATCGCTCCGCGACAGGCGTTGGCTTTACCCGGAGCCCGGCCACCGGGGCCAAAGAGTTCTACGGCGAGTTCCTCATCAACGCCCAGGGCGAGGACGTCGTGTCGGGCGTGCGTACGCCTCAGCAGATCAAGGAGCTCGAAAAGGTACTGCCGAAGGCCTACAAGCAGCTCCGCGAGATTACGACGCGTCTCGAGAAGCACTACAAGGACGTTCAGGACTTCGAGTTCACCATTCAGGACGAGAAGCTCTACATGCTGCAGACCCGGAGCGGGAAGCGCACGGGGTACGCAGCGGTCGTGATCGCGACGGATCTCGCCGCGGAGAAGATCGTGTCGCCGAAGGAAGCGCTGCTGCTAGTCGACCCTGAAGCGCTGTCGCAGCTTCTCTCGCCCGGTTTCGATCCGGAGGAGTGGGCGAAGGTCACGATTCTGGCAAGAGGCCTCCCGGCATCCCCTGGCGCAGCCTCGGGCCAGGTCGTCTTCACCGCTGATGACGCCGTTGAATGGACGCGTCAGGGCAAGCAGGTGATCCTCGTTCGGAAAGAGACGGTTCCCGACGACATCCACGGCATGCACGTGGCCCAGGGCATCCTGACGGCCACCGGCGGCATGACGTCGCACGCGGCGGTCGTCGGCCGCCAGATGGGCAAGCCGTCTATCGTCGGCGCCGGCCGGTTGACCATCTCGGAGAAGGACAAGCAGTTCACGGTCCAGGGCAAGGTGGTGAAGGAAGGCGATTACGTCTCGTTCGACGGCCTGAAGGGAGAAATCAAGCTTGGGCGGATGACGTCGAAGCCGAGCGAGATTCTCCAGGTCGTCAACGGCCAGCTCGCCCCCGAGAAGTCCGACATCTACCAGCGCTTCAGCAAGATTCTCGAGTGGGCCGACAAGGTTCGGCGCCTTGGCATTCGCGCGAACGCGGACCTTCCCGATCAGGCCGAGCTGGCCTACGCGTTCGGCGCGCGCGGCATTGGCCTGTGCCGCACGGAGCACATGTTCTTCGGCGAGGATCGCCTCCCGATCGTGCAACGCATGATCCTTGCTGACAACTTCAGAGATCGGAAAAAGGCGGTATTGGAGCTCCTGCCGCTGCAGCGTGGCGATTTCTACGGCGTGTTCAAGGCGATGAAGGGGCAGCCGGTCACGATCCGAACGATCGACCCGCCGCTGCACGAGTTCCTGCCGAAGCGCGAGGACCTGATGGTGGAGGTCGCCAAGCTCGAGGTGACCAATGGCGACAAGCGCGAGCTCGAAGAAAAGAAAAAGCTGCTGGCGCGCGTCGAACAGCTCCACGAATTCAATCCCATGCTCGGCCACCGGGGCGTACGCCTTGGTATCACGTATCCCGAGATTACCGAGATGCAGACGCGCGCGATCATCGAAGCGGCGATTCAGCTGAAGAAGGAAGGGCTCAAGGTCGTTCCGGAAATCATGATTCCACTCGTCGGCCACGTGAAGGAATTGAAGGATCAAAAGGGCGTCGTCGATCGCGTGGCCGCCGAGACGATGAAGGAGCACGGTGTCAAGATCGACTACCTCGTGGGCACGATGATCGAAGTGCCGCGCGGTGCCTTGACGGCTGACGAAATTGCCGTCGAAGCGCAATTCTTTTCGTTCGGAACGAACGATCTGACCCAAACGACGTTCGGGTTTTCCCGAGACGACATCGGGAAGTTCCTCGGCGCGTATCAGGACAAAAGGATCCTCGACAAGGATCCGTTCAGCACCATCGACACCGTCGGTGTCGGATCGCTCGTGCGCACGGCCGTCGAAAAAGGACGATCGACCCGTCCGGACATCAAGCTCGGCATCTGCGGCGAGCACGGCGGCGACCCCTCGTCGATTCACTTCTTCGAGAAGGTCGGACTTGATTACGTGTCGATGTCGCCATATCGCGTGCCTGTTGCCCGTCTCGCGGCAGCACAGGCTGCGCTCTCTGTGAAAGTCGGGGACTAACGCTGACGGACCAGGGATTCGGGAATCCCCAGTCCCTAATCCCTAGATGGACATGGCCAGAATCCACGTTCTTCCAACCGATCTGGCCAACCAGATCGCCGCAGGCGAGGTTGTCGAGCGTCCGGCTTCCGTCGTCAAAGAGCTCATCGAAAACGCGATTGACGCGGGCGCGCGGCGTATCCAGGTCTTCATCGAGCTGGGCGGAAAGCGTCTCGTTCGGGTCGAAGACGACGGCGTGGGCATGGGTCCAGAGGATGCGCGGCTGTCTCTCGAGCGCCATGCCACGAGCAAGATTCAGCGTGCCGACGATCTCGCCGCAATCCATACGCTTGGGTTCCGGGGCGAGGCGCTGCCCAGCATCGCGTCGGTCTCGCATTTCATCATGAGAACGAGGCTGCGCGGCGAGATTGCCGGCACCGAGGTGCGCGTCAATGGCGGCGCTGTCTCTGCTGTTCAGGAAATCGGTACGCCGGAAGGCACCTCGATTGAAGTTGGTGACCTCTTCTATAACCTTCCGGCCCGCCGGAAGTTCCTCAAGACGGACACGGGCGAAGCGACGCAGGTTTCGCGAGTGGTGACGCAATTCGCGCTGGGCTACCATGAAGTCGGCTTCACGTTGACGAACGGGCCGCGGACGACGTTCAACTGGCCGGCGGTAGCGAAGTTCGAAGACCGTCTGTATCAGGTCTTCGGAGAACGGCCCGACCTGGTGCCGGTCGGCAAGGCGCTCTCGGGCTTCAGCATCAAAGGTGTCGTGGCCGCGCTCGCGGAGCAGGGGCCCACGAGGGGCGCTCAAAACGTCTTCGTGAACCGTCGCATCGTCAAGGACAAGACGATTGCCCACGCGATAATCGAGGCGTACAGCAACGCGTCGATCAAGGAACGCAGCCCCGAAGTCCATCTCTTCCTCGACATTCCCGCGGATCGTATCGATGTGAACGTGCACCCAACGAAAGCAGAGGTGCGATTCCGCGATCAGTCCTTCATTCACGAAGCTGTGAAGCACGCGGTCGCCGACGCCATCGGAAAGGGAGCGGTGCCGGAACTGCAGCTCCTGCCGAACAGCTACCGCGAGCACGCGCCGATCGCGCAGTCCATTCCGAATGTATTGAGCGGTGGAATCTATCCGAGCCGGTGGGATCCTGCTGGGGGACTAGGGGCGCCGGGTGCGTTGGGGGCGCTGGGTGCGTTAGGGGCGCTAGGTGCGCCAGGTGCGTTGGGTGCGGGAACCCTGGAACCCGGAACCTTCGAACCCAGCACCCAGCACCCAGAACCTGGAACCGCTGGTTCCATGAAGCCCATGATGCCGCTCGGGCAGTTCCGCGACACGTTCATCATCGCGGTCGACGCCGACGGCATTGCCATCATCGATCAGCACGTGGCCCACGAGCGCGTGCTGTTCGAGCGCGTGATGGAAAAACTCAGCTCTGGACGGCTGGAGAGCCAGCGACTGCTGGAGCCGATGCTGGTCGAACTCTCGCCCGAAGGACGGCAGGCGCTGCTGAGTCATTCCGACGACCTCGATCGGCTTGGATTCGGCGTCGATGACTTCGGAGGCGAAACGCTGCGTGTCACGGGGGTGCCGGCGCTCCTGAGCGGAGAAGATGCCGTGACTGCCATACGCGCCCTGGCGGAGGATCTAGAAGGGCTCGACCGCGGGAGAGAAGTGGGCGACGCGCTGCGGCGTATCGCCGCGACAACGGCCTGCCACGCGGCCGTGAAGGCCAATTATCCGCTCACGCACGAGAAGATGCTGCACATTCTCGAGGAGCTGCGGCGCACGGCGTACTCGACAGTGTGCCCGCATGGCCGGCCCGTGATGCTGCGCCTCACTCGGCGCGAGATCGAGAAGAACTTCCAACGCATATGAGTCCCGGCGTTGGCGCTGTACTCTGGTGGGTGGGCCGTTTTCTTCAGGCCTTTGCGATGTGGATTCTGCTGGTCGACATTTTCATGGCCGGCCCGCTGGGGCCCGCGCCGAATCCGTTCTACGTCGGCATCGTCATGTTCCTCGTGGGCTGGCTGATGGTGCGGCAGGCGTCGCCGAAATCCTAACTACGGACTAGGGAGGACCTTGCCCTCTGTGACGAAGCGCCGATAATCGGAAAACGTCTGGTAACGCCGTGTTGACTGGAGACCGCCCCGGATCAACGTGTACGATCCGATGGACTCCGGCAGAAGCAATACCTCGCCAGGATCGCTGAAGGCGACTGTCTCGTAGCGAATCGTCACGTCGTCCCGGACGATGACGAGCCGGCTGTCAAGATGGTATCGGCGCTCTATCAGCACGGGCACCTTCACGTCGACCGGCCCTCTGAGCCCCCGATCCACACGCAGGACATCGTAGGTGCCGGCATCCACCCAGATACGGCCCCTCGACGCGATGTGCCCAGACCAGTCGAAGCAGTCGTCGCGTCCATTCGGGTCTTCGATCAGGTGTGGGCTGCTTCGGCGATTCACCGATGCAAAATCGATGAGGAGGGCAGTCCGGTCTCTGTCTCTCGCGATTCCTGCAGATTTGAACTGGTACTCCGATCGGCGCGCCGGTAACAGAAACGCAAGGGGTTCCGACGTCAAGGGATTCGGGTCGGTGCATCCCGCGCGGTCCTTCTTGTCTCTTTCACGCGGCGTCCTGCCATTCACTTTCCGCACTTTGCGCACGAACACGGCTTCACCAGAGATCAGGCCGCCGTCGGCTTCCACCCGCAGCTCCGATTCAACGGTCCTTGCGAACCCGTCGAGCGAATCGCTCAGGTCGATCGGCTGTACCGTGGACCTCTCGATGCAGATGACGTTCATCGCGCGCGCGTAGAACTCGGCGACACGCTCGCCGACACGCGTCAGCAGTTCGTCGACCTCCGGCTGCGCCTGCGCACCGGCGGCGGTTATCGCGATGAGCGCGAGCCCGGTAGTTAGAGCGGCGAGCGGTACCACGATTCGGTGATGAGCTCTTTGAATTGTCCAGGGCCTTCGGCCGCGTGCAGCGAAAGCGCGCTGCCCTCGGCACCCGCCCAGTCGATCGCGAGCAGCGCGGCAGCGCTCATTACGGCTTCAACACTCGGATGCGGTGCGCCTCGCTGTCGGTGACGTACAGCGTTCCGTCCGGAGCCGCGAAGAGGCCGTGCGGCCGAGACAACTTGCACTGCAGAGGATCGCTTTCGGGGCCGTCACCACGAACACCGGCGCCGAGCACTGTCGTGATGATGCCCGTGTCGAGGTTCACGCGACGAATCGTGTGACTTTCGGTGTCGGCGACGTAGAGGTTCCGCCCTGAGAGCGCGAGACCCTTGGGCCCGGACAGCTTCGCCGCGCGCGCCGGGCCGCCGTCGCCCGTCCAACCCTGCTCGCCGGTGCCGGCAATGTGATGCAGCGTGCGGGTCTTCGGATCGATGCGATAGAGCGCGTTGCCTTCGCGCAGCGCGAGGTAGATCGTTCCGTCCCGATCGATCACCATCGTGCGCGGGCCGTTGAGCGGCGTGCCCTTCAACGGCGCGCCATCAGGCGTCGGCAGGCGCTCGCCGGTGCCGCCGATCGTCTCGATGATGCCCGGTCCGCAGATCGACGGCATCGAATCCGATGGTTGCCGATATCGCAGATCATCAGCCGGTCGTCCGGGCCGATGTAAATGCTGTGCGGCTGCCGCAGCTGAGCCTGCGCTGCGGGACCGACGTCGCCGGAGAACCCGGCGACGCCGGTGCCGGCGAGCGTCGAGATGACGCCCGTCTTGCCGTCGACCTTTCGCACGACGTGGCTGTCGCGCTCGGCGATGTACATGTGGCCGCGCGCGTCGAACACGATCTCGTGGGGCATGTTCAGCGAGCCCGCCGTGGCAGGCCCGCCGTCGCCGCGGTAGGCGCGCTGCCCATCGCCGGCGATCGTTCGCGTCGTGCGCGATTTGAAGTCGAACCGGCGTACCCGCTGGTTGTCGACGTCGCAGAAATACAGGCCGCCGTCGCGGGCCGATGATGACCCCGTACGGGTTATTGACCTGCGAGTCGGACAAGCCCGGCGAGCCGTTGCCGATGAGCGTGGACACCGACGCCGCAAACGCGGGCCGTGGCACGAGCGCGAGCAGCGCGGCTTTCAGCAGGTCTCTGCGATTCATAGGCGGAGTTTAGCGCCGTTGCAGGTCCAGCGAGAAGTACTTCACGTTCGGAAGCGGATTGACGTAATAGGACGTGGCGGGCTTGAACCCCATCGAGACATACAGCCCCTGGGCCGCCTCCATCGTGCCGAGGGTGTCGAGCACCAGGGTTCGATAGCCGAGCTCGCGCGCGCGCCGCGCGATTTCCTCGGCCATCCGGCGGCCGAGATGCCGGCCGCGAAACGGCGGGCGCACGTACAGCCGCTTCATTTCGCAGATGTCGTCGCGCAGCTTCCGCAGCCCGACGCACCCGCGACCTCAGAACCGGATCTGTGCGAGCAGCAGCGCGCCGGCCGGCGGCGCATACATCACCGACAACCGGTCGAGCTCGGCCGCGAAGTCCTGAAAGCACAGATCGACGTCGATGGCGCGCGCGTATTCCTCGAACATCGCGCGCCCGACCGCGTAGTCGGCGCTCGTTACGGCTTCGACGATGGCTCAGTCTCATTCATTGGATTTGACGACCGCTTGAGCCGTTTCCATTCGCTCGAATCCGCTTGCGAATCGTGTCTTCGAACCCGCGCTCGGTCGGCCGATAGTAGGTCTTGCCGGACAACGAAGGCGGAAGGCAGTCCATGTCGGCCACGCCCTCCGCCTCGTTGTGCGCGTATTTATAACCCTTTCCGTAGTCGAGCTCCTTCATTAATTTCGTCGGCGCGTTGCGGATGTGCAGCGGCACGGGCTCGGCGATCTGCTTGAGCGCATCTTCGGCTGCCTCGTTGTAGGCGACGTAGACGGCGTTGCTCTTGGGCGCGGTGGCGAGATAGATGGCCGCCTGTGCGAGCGCCGTGTTCCCTTCGGGCATGCCGATGAAGTGCACGGCGTCCTTTGCCGCGACGGCCACGGCCAGCGCCTGCGGATCGGCGTTGCCGATATCCTCGGAGGCGAATCGTATGAGCCGGCGGGCGACGTAGAGCGGATCTTCGCCCGCCTCGAGCATGCGCGCGAGCCAGTACACCGACGCGTCGGGATCGCTGTTGCGCATCGACTTATGCAGCGCCGACATGATGTTGTAGTGCTCCTCGCCGCTCTTGTCGTAGAGCAGCGCCCGGCGCTGAACCGACTGCTGCACGGTCTCCAGGCTCGAGCGTGCGCGTCGATCCGTCCGCTTCGCGGGGCGCGGCCGCGCGTCGTCAGCTCGAGCAGGTTCAGCGCAGCCCTTGCGTCGCCGTTCGAAAAGCGGGCGATGGCCTGCAGCACGCCGTCTTCGACCGCGATCGGCTCGCTGCCGAGGCCGCGCTCCGTGTCGTGCGAGCGCGCGCTCGAGAATCGCGACGATCTCGTCTTCCTTGAGCCCGCGCAGCGTATAGACCTTCGAGCGCGACAGCAGCGCCGCGTTCACCTCGAACGACGGGTTCTCCGTCGTCGCGCCGATGAGGACGATGTCGCCCGCTTCGACGCGCGGCAGAAACGCATCCTGCTGCGACTTGTTGAATCGGTGGATTTCGTCGACGAAGACGATCGTGCGGCGATTCATCTGCCGCCGCGATTGCTCGGCGACCGCCATCACTTCCTTGATTTCCTTGATGCCCGCGAGCACCGCGCTGAAGGAGACGAATCGCGCGCGCGTGGCCTTCGCAATCAGCCTCGCGAGCGTCGTCTTGCCGGTGCCGGGAGGGCCCCACAGGATGATCGAGCGAAGGCGGTCGTGTTCGATGGCCTCGCGCAGCGGTTTGCCGGGCGCCAGGATGTCCTGCTGGCCGACGAACTCGTCGAAGCTTGCCGGACGCATGCGCTCGGCGAGGGGAGTGCCGGCGGCGTTCGCTGCTGCGTGTCGGTCGAGGGATCGTCGAATAGGGACATGATGTTGAGGCAGAGCTGGAGCCCAGCGCTACCGTTGAGCGCTACCGTTGTCGGCACAGTGCATTGCGCTGTCTGAAAGCCTCGTAGAGCACCAGCGCGGCGGCGACGCCGACGTTCAGAGATTCGACAGGCTGCTGCATGGGAATCGTGATGCGCCGATCGACCTGCTGCAAGCAGATCGTCCGGCAAGCCCGGGCCTTCGCTGCCGAGAATCAGTGCCGACGGCTTTCTGAAGTCCGCATCGAACAACGGCTGGCCCGCGCGCGGCACGAGCGCGATGGTCTGCGATGCCCGCGCTCTCGAAGCGCGGCGAGCACGTCGTCGATCTCCCCGCGCGCGATCGGCAATCGCAGCGCGCTTCCCATCGATCCGCGCAGCGCCTTCCACCCGAACGGGTCGGCGGTCGCGGCAGTCGCACGAACGCCGTGGCGCCGGCCGCTTCGGCGGTGCGCATGATGCCGCCGACGTTTCCCGGATCCTGAACGTCGTGGGCGACGACGACGAGCGCGTTCGCGCGATGCGAGCGCATCGGCCAGCGACGGCAGCGTGCGCCGCGCGATGCCGACGGCGCCTGCAGGCGTCCGCACCGGGCTCATCGTCTCGAGCGTCTTTCGCGACACGATGAAGACGTCTGCGCCGTCTGCCACGAGCTGTTCCGGCGAGCGTCCGGATAGACGGATCGGCGAGCGCGTCCTGTTCGAACGCCGCGCTTTCGATCGGCAATCCGGATTTGCGCGCCTCGAACAGGAGGTGCGGACCGTCGAGCAGCAGCTCGCGTTCGAGTCCGTTTTTTGGGGAGTTGCGAGCGAGCTCGCGATAGCGTTTGACGCTGGAGTGCGACGCTCCAGTCATCTGGAGAGCATAACAGATGTGTTAGGATCTTCTTGCGGATGAAGGCGAAAATACTGAAGAAATTCGAGGACGAAGTGGCGGAGCTCGAGCGCGAGCTGCACCACGAGCTGCCGAAGGAAATCCAGCGCGCGCGCGAGCTCGGCGACCTGCGCGAGAACGCGGAATATCAGGCGGCGAAAGATCGGCAGGGCATCGTGAACGCGCGCATCGCGATGCTCAAGAAGCGGATTGCCGAGATCTCGATCATGAATCTCGACAAGATTCCGCACGATCGCGCGGCGTTCGGATCGACCGTCCAGCTGCGCGAAGACAACGGCGACTCGATCACCTATCAGCTCGTCATGCCTGAAGAGGCGGACGCGGCGAAAGGGCTCATCTCGACCAGCTCGCCGATTGGCCGCGCCATCGTCGGCAGGAACGAAGGCGACGAGATCAAGGTCACCACGCCGAACGGCATCCGCAATTTCGAGATCGTCAAGCTCGTCACCATCCACGACGAGGCGTGAGCTATTCACCACACCTGAGAACCGCCGTTCTCTTGAGCGGCAACGGCACCGGCGGGGCATACCACGCGGGTGTGCTGCGCGCGCTGCACGAAGCCGGCGTCAAGATTGACGTGATGAGCGGCCGCGGCATCGGCGTCGTCTGCGCGCTGTTCGCGGCGATCGATGCGGGCGCGAAAACGTGGGAGGACGGCGGCGTCTGGCGCCGGAGGCCTGCCGCCGAGGCTGTATCAATGGCGGCCGCCGCTGCGATGGGCGGGCGTGCTCGTCGCTGGCCGCTGTGGCTGTGCTGGCGATTCCGTTGCTGGTGCTTGCGACCGCGCTCGTCGCCTATCCCCTCAGCTTCCTCGTGCAGATGGTGAACGTGGACGCCGGCTTCCGGCTGGCGACGGCGTACGCCGACATGGTGCGGTAGGCGTTTTCGCCCGGCGGCGTTGCCGACGGTGATCCCGCGACTTGTGACGCTGTGCCTGGCGATCGCGTTCATCGTCCTTGCGGTGTCCGCGGTCGCGGCAGCGGCCGGACATCGCGCAGGGAAAGGGCAACCGCGATCGCGGCCGATGGTGGGCGCGCCTCGTCGGCGCGCCGTGGAGCACCGAGCCGGGGCTGCGCCATTTTCGCGCGTCGCTGTGGCAGATCTTTCCGCGGCCCGCACACGGCGAAGGAGCCGGCGCCGCCCGATCTGAGCCGCCGCTACACCGAGCTGCTGCTGGAGAACCTCGGACAGCCCGGATTTCGAGAGCTCATCATCGCGATGCTCGACGTGGAGACGCGAGGCGACCTTGTGTTTGCGGCGATCGGCGAGGCGCGGCGGCAGGCGTTCTTTCAGCGCAGCCGCGGCGATCTGATCGATCTGAGCGGCGTCGGCCGCAGCCAGGTGTTCGACGCGCTGGCGGCCGCGCTGTGCGTGCCGGTGCTGACCGAGCCGCACCTCATCGCGTTCTCACCCGAAAGCTACTGGAAAGGGGAGGCGCATCGCACGTGCGATCGCATCGGCGCGGTGGCGCGATTGCTCGAAGAGCTTGCGGCGGCCGGCGTCGAGCAGGTGATTGTCGTGTGTCCCGACTCGGAGCGTTCGGCGCCGCACCGCCTCGGCAAGCCGACGGGATCGCTGCGATCGCGCGTGGCCGAGCATCTGGCCGCCGCCGAGACCACCGTCGTCCGGGACGCGGTCGCGCTGCACAGGAAGCGATTCAAGGGGCTCTTCCTCATCCAGCCGCTGCACAACCCGATCGGCCCGCTCGATTTCGAGGGCACCTACGACGAGCGGTCGGACAGGTATCAGAGCCTTGGCGAGTTGATGGACAGGGGATATGAAGACGCGTATCGCCAGTTCATCGAGCCGGTGGTGGGGGGCTGGAGTAACTACTGATCTGTAGAGATTTTCGTAGATCTTAGATCCTTCGATCTCTAGTTACGAGTGGCTCCCGACAGGCTCTTTCTTCTTCTTGTCTTCGGGCGCCTCGTGCAGGAACTCCTGCAGCAGGTCTGACATCTTCTGGCCGACGCTGTCGTCGATCGGGCCGAAGCGCGACTGGAACGCCTCGAGCGGCACGACCGCCTTTGCCATGGCGCGGTGGCCGCCGGCCGATCCGATGTCGGCGAAATAGCGCCGCACGAAATCGCCGGCGTTCTTCGTGTAGCCGAGGTTGCGCACCGACATCACGAACGAGCCATGGACGATGCCCGACACGAGCGTCCAGCGGACGTTCTCGAGCTGCAGAAAGAAATCGGCCACGTACGGGAATCGCATCGTCGCGCGGCACTTCGCCGAGGAACACCGAGAAAATCTGATCGACCATCTGGCCGCGCTGCGTCGCCTTCGTGATCAGCTGCAGCCGCTCCATCGTGATTTCGGCGCCTTCCATCTTTCGGATGAGGTTGGCGTCGGCGAGCGGATACAGATACGAGAACGCCTCGATGTCGCAGCGATTCGCCTGCCGGTTGAAGAACAGCGTGTCCGACTTGATGGCGTAGAGCATCGCGGTGGCCGTGCGCTCCGAAATGCTCGCGTCGATCGCGCGCAGATGCTCGGTGAGGATCGTGCAGGTCGATCCGTAGTCTTCGCGAATGTCCTTGAAGACGGCGTTGTAGCCGTGCTGCTCGGGATGATGGTCGATGACGAGGTCGACGCGGTCGAGGCCGGGGAAGTAGTGCGGCTGCACGTCGACCATGCAGATGCGATCGAATTCCTCGATGGCGTCCTGCGTGATCGTCTCGACGTGGATGTCGAGCAGGTTCGCCATGCGGACGTTTTCGGGGCGTGTCACGCCCTTCGAGCGCCGCGATGACGGCCGTGGTTCTGGTGCGGTGCAGCACCGTGCGCAGCGCGAGGCCGCTGGCCATCGCGTCGGGATCGGGCTCGTTGTGGAGCAGGATCAGGATGCGATCGGCGTCCGCGAGGTAGCGCTGGTACTGCTGCACGCGGGCGCGCGTCAGCGCGCGGCTGAATTCGGTGAGGAGAGGCGCTTCGAATAATTCGGAAAGCGAAAGATAGGAGACATCGGGAAAGTGGTCGCGAATGGCCTCGGCCCGCTTCTCGCGGTCGGCCGTGCCGACGCCGAGGATGTAGATGAGCGACCCTCCCGCGTCGCGGACCGCCTCGATCATCTTCGGCAGATATTTCCGGCCGCTGTCCTCGATGATGATGCAGGTCTGCGGAGAGACGTCGGCCTTCAGGTAGGTGTCGGTCCGCTTCGGGTCGCCGGCCAGGACGGGCAGATCGGCAGCCTGAAGCTTGCGCGCGAGCGCGCGGCTCTCGACCAGGAACTCGACCTCGACGCTGGGCGCCAGGATTTGGTCGAGCATCCTGATGACCAGCTCGTCTTGGCAAACCGCTAGACACCGCATAGTTGATCCGGAGGCCCCTGCCCCCCGGCGTCCTCGCTCCACTCGCGGGGCCCCATCGCCCCGCTCCGTTTCGCTCGTAAGCTCGTCACGTTATCGCTGTAAACTATCCATTATACGCCTCTTATGACCCGGCCCGCCCGAACCGCCCTCGCCGCCGCCGCGCTGGCCGGCGCTGTACTCCTTATCGGCATGGGCGCAGTTCTCGTACAAGACGGGCATCGACGTGGCCGGATTCGCCGTGACCGTCGTCGATCGGGCCGGCGAGACCATCTCGAACCTGACAGGCGGACGATTTCGACGTGCGCGAGGACGGCGTGCCGCAGTCGGTCACCTATTTCGTGACCGGCGCGGGCGAAGACGCCGTGCCGCTCCATATCGGGCTCCTGTTCGATACCAGCGAGAGCATGGACAAGGATCTGGCGTTCTCGCGAAACGCGGCGATCAAGTTCCTGAAGACGTTTTCCAAGGCCGTGGATTTCACGCTGGTCGAGTTCGCAGACGATGTGCGGGCGGCGCGGTTTGCTCAGGCCGAGTTCCCGCGCCTGGTCGAGCGGATTCGCGGCAGCAAGGCCAAGGGGCGCACGTCGCTCTACGACGCCGTCACCGTGTATCTCGGCAGCGCGTTCGACCAGGACGGCAGGAAAGTGCTGGTGATTTTCACCGACGGCGACGACACGTCGAGCTCGCGGCGGTGGGACGAGACGCTGCGCCTGCTCCGCGCGTCTGACGTCACCGTCTATCCCATGGGCTTTCTGTCGAATCGCGGCTCGTCGCGCCTGACTCCTGCAGTCGAAGCTCATGGAAATCGCGCGGCTCACCGGCGGGCGCGCGGTGTTTCCAGGCTCGATGAAAGAGCTCGACCCGATGTACGCCGCGATCGCGGCGGAAATTCAGGGTCAGTACGTGCTCGGCTACGTACCGACGAACGCCGCGCGCGACGGGAAGTGGCGGAAGGTCGAGATCAAGTTGAAGCGGCCGCCCTCCGAGCGCGCGCAGCTGCGGACGCGGGAAGGGTATTTTGCGCCGGTGAAGTGATGAAGCGGCCGTTAGCCGTCTTCTGACTCCCGCAGTTCGCGCATGATCTCCTGTATCTCATCAGCCTTCAGCTCGCTGTTCTTCACGAAGCCGGCGGGCTTTCGCTTTGAGGCAGGCTTCAAAATCCACGCGTCTTCGAGCAACTGCATGTAGGTCGGCTGGTCGATGTCGCTGTGCGCGGTGCACGACGTTACTTTGAACGTCACCCGCATCCCGCGAGTCGTCATCGATCCACAGTGGACGACTTCCTCGTCCAGAGTGCGGCCGCGCACAATCGTGGCAAAGCGGCAGTTCGCGCAAAGACTCTTCTCGCTGCCCAGAACAGTTCCGCCGTGAATCTTCATTCGCATGACATCTGAGACGTGCAGTTTGAGGGCCAGCGGCGGATGTGCGTGTAATACTCGTGATTCGCGGCCGGCTTTCCGGTATCTGCACAGGGCAGAGCAATTCCTGCGAACGTGAAGCACCACGACGTGACACAATCTGCGCTGTGGCGATTCGAAAGGTGACTGCGCAGCGCTTCCGCCGCATTGCACTGGCGCTCGACGGCGCAGTCGAGGGCGCGCACATGGGCCATCCTGATTTCCGCATCGACAAGCGGATCTTTGCCTCGCTGCACCACGAGGATCAGTTCGGGATGGTGAAGCTGACGCCGGACCAGCAGGCATCGTTCATCGAGGACCATCCGGACGCTTTCACGCCCGAAGCTGGCGCGTGGGGCCGAAGCGGCTGCACGCGCGTGATCCTGAAGGCTGTCGACGAGGACGCAGTCGGCGAAGCGCTGACGCTGGCGTGGCAGAACACGAGGAAAGTGCAGAGGAAGAAGAGTAAGTAGCACTCTGCAACGGGCGGTTCTGGGTTCTGGGTGCTGGGTTCTGGGGTTCTGGTTCTGGGTTCTAGGGTTCGGGTTCTGGGTTCGCGCGCTTGGGCCGCGGTTTAGTGCGCTGCTCGAATTTCGATGGACAGCTTCTCAGTACTTCTGCAGTGCGTTCGCGGCGCCGATCGCTCGGTTCGCCAGACTCGACATCTCCCGGAAGGCTTCGTCATCGATGAAATGCTCGTCTTTCGCGTGGAGTAACTGGTTCCTCACCTCGCCGAGGGAAGCCTTCGCATCGTTCAGGAATCGATGAAACTCCCGCGGGTTGAATCGGTAGTAGCCCTCAGCAACCAGGTCCGGTCCAGACCGCGCGGCGCGACGGATGTCGTCGCAGAACCTGCGATCGCTCGTGACGCCGGCGATGTCGCAGTAAAGGCAAATACGCGTCGCTTGAGCTCCCACCCAAGCTTCCAGACATCGAAATCTTCGGGCCTTTCTCAGTCCTGCCATGCGGCTCGCTGTGCACACGGTTTGCCATGGTGACACTGGAGGTCCGGCTGAAGCCGGACACTACTGGAGAACCCTTGCTGCGAACCCAGAACCAGAACCCCGAACCCAGAACCGGAACCCCAGAACCCAGAACCAGAACCCAGCACCCAGAACCCCAGAACCTAGAACCGCCCCAGACTCTGTAGTACGATTGTCTGTTCAGCACGGCCCAAAATTCCCGGCCGTGTCGAGACGTCTATGCCTTCTGTGTACGACAAATTCAAACTCGTTTCCGACTTCGAGCTCAAAGGGGACCAGGCGCGGGCGATCCCCGAGCTGGTCGAGGGGCTGAATCGCGGCGATCAGAGCCAGGTGCTGCTGGGCGTGACCGGTTCCGGCAAGACCTTCACGATGGCGAAGGTCATCGAAGCGGTCAACCGGCCGACGCTCGTGATGGTGCACAACAAGACCCTGGCCGCGCAGCTGTATCAGGAATTCCGCCGGTTCTTCCCGGAGAACGCGGTCGAGTATTTCGTCAGCTACTACGACTACTACCAGCCCGAGGCCTACGTCCCGTCGACCGATTCGTACATCGAGAAAGAAGCCATCATCAACGACGAGATCGATCGCATGCGCCTGTCGGCGACGCGGTCGCTCTTCGAGCGCCGCGACGTCATCATCGTGTCGAGCGTGTCGTGCATCTACGGCCTCGGATCGCCCGAGGCGTACTACGGCATGCTGCTGCCGCTGCAGCTCGGCCAGCGCATTCCGCGCGATCAGATTCTCCGCAAGCTCGTCGAAATTCAGTACGAGCGCAACGACACCGACTTCGCGCGCGGCACGTTCCGCGTGCGCGGCGACGTCGTCGAGGTGTATCCGTCGTACGAAGAACAGGCGCTCCGCATCGAGCTCTTCGGCGACGACGTGGATGCGCTCACGACGTTCGATCCGCTGACCGGCAAGAGCGGGCGCAAGCACGACAAGGTCGCCGATCTACCCGAAGATCGCACTTCGTCGCGCCGCGCGATCAGACGCGATCGGCGGTCGAGTCGATCAAAGCCGAGCTGATCGAGCGGCGGACCGAGCTGGAATCGCTGGGCAAGGTGCTCGAGGCGCAGCGGCTGCACCAGCGGACGATGTTCGATCTCGAGATGATGAAGGAGATCGGCTACTGCCACGGCATCGAGAACTACTCGCGCCATCTCAGCGGCCGCGCGCCGGGCGAGCCGCCTCCGACGCTGCTCGACTACCTGCCGGATGATGCGCTGCTGGTCGTCGACGAGAGCCATCAGACGGTGCCGCAGATTCGCGGCATGTATCACGGCGATCGATCGCGCAAGACTGACGCTGGTCGAGTTCGGATTCCGCCTGCCGTCGGCGCTCGACAACCGGCCGCTGACGTTCGCCGAGTGGGAAGCGCGCGCCACGCAGACGGTCTATGTCTCGGCGACGCCGGGCCCGTACGAGCTGGCGAAAGCGGGAGGCGTCGTCGTCGAGCAGATCATTCGCCCGACGGGCCTCATGGATCCGCCGATCGAGGTGCGCCCGGTCAAGGGGCAGATCGACGATCTGCTCGGCGAGATTCGCACGCGAGCGGCGGAAGGCACGCGTACGCTCGTGACGACCCTGACCAAGCGGATGGCCGAAGACCTGACGACGTACTACCAGGAGCTCGGCGTGCGCGTTCGCTATCTCCACTCGGAGATCGAGACGCTCGAGCGCATTCAGATTCTGCGCGACCTGCGCCTCGGCGAATTCGACGTGCTGGTCGGCATCAACCTGCTTCGCGAGGGGCTCGACCTGCCGGAAGTGTCGCTCGTGGCGATTCTGGACGCCGACAAGGAAGGGTTCCTGCGCTCGGCAGGATCGCTGATTCAGACCTCGGGCCGCGCCGCGCGAAACGTGAACGGGCGCGTCATCATGTATGCTGACACGGTGACCGAATCGATGCGCGTCGCGCTGGAGGAAACGTCGCGGCGGCGCGTCGATGCAGGAGGCCTACAACACCGAGCACGGCATCACGCCGGCCACCATCGTGAAGGCCATCGACGACATCTCGCTCAGCGTCTACAACCTCGATTACGGGACGCCGGCGGTCATGGAGGATCGCGAGGCCTATCTGAGCCCGGACGAGCTCGATTCTCGCATTGAAGAGTTGCAGGCGCAGATGCGCCAGGCCGCCGCCAATCTCGACTTCGAGCGCGCCGCGACCCTGCGTGACAAGATCAAGACGTTGAAGAGCCGCGAGCTGGGGCTCGCCGGCGCGAGGTCGACCCGGAGCTGATGTGCTGAGTCTGCTCGCCAACTGGCTGAAGCAAGCCCTTCTCGAGGTCCAGGAATACGTCAAGCTCAGTTGGGCCGCCGCGCGCGGTTCGTTCAGCCGTCCGTTCTATTTCCACGACGTCATCGAGCAGCTCGAGGCCATCGGCGTCGGATCGCTGACCGTCGTGCTGCTCACGGGCATTTTCACGGGCGCCGTGCTCGCGCTGCAGAGCGGCCTCACGCTCGATCAGTTCGGCGCGCGGCCCGTCGTCGGCCGTCTCGTCAGCGCATCGATGGTGAAGGAGCTCGGCCCCGTGCTGACGGCGCTGATGCTCGCCGGCCGCGTGGGGTCGGGCATCGCCGCCGAGCTGGGCTCGATGGTCGTGACCGATCAGATCAACGCGCTGCGCGCGCTCGGCACCGATCCCATTCGCAAGCTGGTCGTGCCGCGCGTGATTGCCGGCGTGCTGATGGCGCCGATCCTGACGGTCATCTCCGACTTCATGGGCATTCTGGGCGGCGGCATCATCGCCATCCAGCAGCTGCAGGTGCCGTCGAGCGTCTATTGGAAGTCGATTACCGACGGCCTGTACATGGCAGGACGTCTGGATGGGGATCGTGAAGCCGTTCTTTCTCGGGTTCGCGATCGTCAGCATCGGATGCCACGTCGGATTGCGCACGAAAGGCGGCACGCAGGGCGTCGGGCGCGCGACGACGAACGCGGTCGTCGCCGCATCGGTGACGGTGCTCGTGCTGGATTTCTTCATCACGCGACTGATGATTACGCTGTTTTATTGACGATGGAAACATTTCAAACACGCACCGCGGTCGCCGAGAACGCCGGCGGCCGGCGCCAGACGATCCGATCATCGTCTTCGACCACGTGTCGCTGGCGTTCGACGACACGGTCGTGCTGCGCGATGTCAGCTTCGAGCTTCGCCGCGGCCACACGAAGATCATCCTCGGCGCGAGCGGCGCCGGCAAATCGATTTCGCTGAAGCTGATTCTCGGCCTGCTGAAGCCCGATGCCGGCAAGGTCTGGGTGAACGGGCAGCTCATCAACGACTACACCGAAGAGCAGATGATGAAGGTGCGCGCCGACATCGGCATGGTCTTCCAGGAAGGCGCGCTGTTCGACTCGCTCACCGTCGCCGAGAACGTCGGGTACAAGCTGTACGAGGAAACCGATCAGCCGCTCGACGCCGTCCGGAAGCGCGTCGAAGAAGTGCTCGGGTTCGTCCGGCTGTCGCAGTTCATCGATCGCAAGCCGTCCGAGCTGTCCGGCGGTCAGCGGCGCCGCGTCGCCATCGCGCGCGCGATGACGGTGAAGCCCGGCATTCTGCTCTACGACGAGCCGACGACCGGGCTCGATCCGATCACGTCGACGACAATCGACGAAGAGATCGTCAAGCTGCGCGATCTCGAAGAGGTCACCTCGATTCTCGTGACGCATCAGCTGCGCGACGCGTTCTTCGTCGCCACGCAGGAAGCCGTGAAGCAGGGCGACAAAGTGGACTTCGTCGCACGCCGGTCCGGCCAAGATGCAAGAGGCCGAGTTCATGATGCTGAAGGACGGCCTCATTATTTTCGAAGGGACGGCCGACGAGCTTCGCGCGTCGACCGATCCCTACATTCAGGCGTTCTTGTCGTAATCGTACGTAGCGTTCGTACGTAGTGCCGGCTTTAGCCGGACCTATAAGGAACTATCATGCCTCGCACCCGCTCGCTGAAATGGTCGGAACTGAAAATCGGCATCATGGCCGTTGCGGCCCTGCTCATCGCGGCGACGCTGATCGTCGCGCTGGGCGGCGAGGGCGGGTTCTTCTGGCAGCGCTACAACCTGAAGGTGAAGTTCTCGAACGCCGCGCGGCGTGCAGCAAGGATCGCCGGTGCGCGTCGCGGGAGTCACGGTCGGCGCCGTCACGGACATTCAGTTCGTCGGCTCCGAGGTCGAGATGCTGCTCGAGCTGCGCGAAGACATGCAGGAGCGCGTCAGGACCACGTCGCGCGCGACCATCGGCGCGGTGTCGCTGCTTGGCGAGGGCGCGATCGACATCACCGCCAGCACCACCGGGCAGCCGATTCCGGAATGGGGCTACGTGCCGTCGGACGCGCCGCCGCCGCAGCTTGCGGACGTGACCGCGCAGGCGAACAAGGGCATCGCCGAGATCACCGCGCTGATGCAGGACATCCGCGCGGGTAAGGGCACGGTCGGCAAGCTGATGACCGACGAGCAGCTCTACGTGGATCTCCACCAGTTCATTTCGGCCGCCCGGGAGGTGACCGACGGGCTGTCGAAGGGCAAGGGCACGCTCGGGCAGCTGCTGAACAACCCGGAGAGCGCGCGACAGCTCGAAGCGTCGTTGAAGAACCTGACGGCCATCACGAACAAGATCAATTCGGGGCAGGGAAGCATCGGCCAGCTCATGAACGACCCGACGCTTGCGAAGAACCTGAACGAGGTCACCGCGAACTTCAGCAGCTTGTCGGCCAGGCTCAACAAGGGCGAAGGCACCGATGGGGCAGCTGATGAACAACGACGCGCTCTACAAGCGCCTGGATGCGGTGACGACCAACCTCGAGCACCTGACGGCCAAGCCTGAATCAAGGGCAGAGGGTACGATGGGGCAGCTGATGAACGACAAGCAGCTGTACGACAACATGAACCGCACGATCACCGAGATGCAGCAGCTGCTCGCCGACATCCGGAAGGACCCCAAGAAGTTCCTGAACGTCAGGATGAGCATCTTCTAGCGGTAGGCGGTAGGGGCTAAGTGGTAGGTGGTAGCGCAGGTAAGGGGTAAGGGGACGAGGGGTAAACGACCGACACTACGGAGTAAGGAGAACGTGTGAGTTTCTGGGCCGAAGTGTTTCTCGGGGTTATCGCGCTGGCGACGTTCACGATGGCCGCCATCCAGGTCGGCGTCCTCGTCTATGGCATGCGCGTGGCTCGCCGCGTGAATCAGCTGCTCAACCAGGTCGAGCGGGAGTTGAAGCCGCTCGCCGAGAGCGTCAACACCATCGCCCGCGACGCCGCCCGCATCAGCTCGCTGGCAGCGGGTCAGGTTGAGCGTGTCGATCGCCTGGTCACCGACCTCACGGACCGCGTCGAACAGACCGCCAGCACCGTGCAGAACGCCATTCTGAAGCCCTTGCGCGAGGGGGCCGCCATCATGTCGGGCGTCAAAGCGGTCATCGACGTGTTTCGCGAGCGTCACGGGCCGCGCCGGCGCCAACTCGCGCCCGTACGGAAGACGAAGACGCGCTATTTATTGGCTGAGCTGGGGTTTCGGCCCGCTCTCCCGCCTTCCCCCGATTGACGCCGCTCGGCCAACGGTGATAGAAATCGGCGATAAATCCGTTCAAACTCATACGACTGTGGCCGGCTTTCAGGCCGTGGCCGGTTTAGAGGGGGTTCCCATGATGAGCCGTGCGTGTCTTTCATTTTGCCATCTCGGCCTGATGCTCGTCGGTCTTCCGTCGATGGCCGCGGCGCAGGTGTCGAAGTCGGCCGCCATCGCCAAGGAACTGGTCCAGGTGATGGACGCGAAGAAGCTCGACTCGATTGCCGCGAAAACACCCCTGGGCGACGGGCATTTCGCCGCCGCGCTGTACTTCCCGAACGTGCAGCTGCTCGTCATCTCCGGACATTATTCGGCGCCGCAGTTGATGGAACCGCGCCTTGCGGGCAAGCAGTATCGCGATACCTACATGGAGCTGAGCGGAACCGTGACGCCCGACACGAAGATTTTCGTGCAGGACATGGGCGAGCCGGGCCTGTCGGCCAAAAAGCAGGAGAACATGTACGACACGTGGACGCGGGCCGGCAAGATCGTGATGTTCGACGGCGAGAACGAGAAGCAGAAAATCTCGGACGCCGAATACGCGAAGATGTTTGCGGCAGCCGACGAGGAGTACGCGCGCATTCTCGGCGCGCTTCTGGCCGAAGCGAAAAAATAGTAAACTGAGCGCTCCGAAGGTCGGGCGCTTGGCTCAGCGGTAGAGCATCGCCTTCACACGGCGGGGGTCAGTGGTTCGAATCCACTAGCGCCCACCAATTTTTACCCCGCTGCTTGCAACGAGATTGCAATGAAATCAAAAAGGCGCCCACGGCTGGGCGCCTTTTTCTTTGGCTCTGAGGTGCCGATCCCTTCGTGTAGGAGCGAGTCCGCTTGACCGAACTCCGGCGCAGCAGCCCGGAAACGGAACCGGTGCCGCTGCGCATCAAGGCGGAATCGGTCTGACAGTTCGCATCGAGATAAATCTTCCAGCCGATGGGGACCAAGCGACCTACGTCGACGTGCTCATGGGTTCACCGAACGCGGGACTCCAGCCGCGGCACTCCATCCATTCGATAGCCGGAATATTCATCCAGCCTTGCCGCCGAAGGTTCGCAAACTGATCGATGATGGCCACTATTCAGATCACTCCAGTACCGAGCGTAGGACGTGCGCCTGTGCCACAAGCGCGTGATGTGCCTTTCTATCGCGCTTTTCAGCTGTGTGTTCGGTTCGTCGATGAGATGAACGGATAATCGCGTGGCACCACAGC
>CAVUTO010000011.1:0-18954 GCA_963744405.1 Vicinamibacterales bacterium | reverse complement strand
TGAGGACCGCCTCCTGGAAAGGAACTAGCGCTTCTTGCCGCCCTTTTTCTTCCGCCTTTTTTCGCCATTCGGAACTTCCCCCCTCTCATGAGTAAGGTTGCGAGAACCGTTCGGCGCGTCTACCGCGGAGCATCTGCCGCCTGGCACATCAGCTCTCGCGCGTAACGCAACGGCCCGCCTTGGTGCAAACTCTCGGTCCGGCTGAAGCCGGACACTACGATACGAGAGTGAGCGATCAAAAAAAAGAGGGGGTGTCATTGCTGAGCACCCCCGGAACCGGTGGGACGGCTGTTACCGCTTCTTGCCGCCCTTTTTCTTTCCACCCTTCTTCGCCATTCTTCCTCCTTGAAGTGATGACTCGCTCAGCTGAAAAGCCCGGACCGAGGTCTCACTAGGGGTGGTCTGAGCCGTCCACCCTCATACAAGATGTAGATTATGGATGAGAAAGGTTGAAGTCAACAAAAAAATGATTGAAAACGAAAAAAATCTGGGCTAGGGGCATCCGCGCCCCGTCGGCGCACGCGCGATCGCTACGCGGATTTTCTCACGCATGCGCAGTTGATCATCGCGCGGGTTCAACGCACTCGCGCGTTGATACGCGGCGATCGCATCGGCTCGACGGCCCGCGCGATCGTGAACGACGCCGAGTTGATAGTGGGCGCGCGTGAGCGCGGCGTATGGCGACGCGGGCTTCAGCGAGATGACCGCGTTCAATTGCTCCATGGCTCCCGCATAGTCGCAGAGCGCGTCCATCTCCTCGGCCAACCCCAGTCGCGCGTGGACTTCCGACATCGCCGGCACCGCGAGACGCCCTGCGCGCGCCGCATCGAGCATCGATCGATAGGTCTGCAGCGCGGCCTGATGGTTGCGCACGTAGTTCCCCTGCACTTCGGCGAGCCGGATGTAGAACACTGGATTGGTCGGATAGCGCGTGCGCAGTCCCTCGATGAGGCGTAGCGCCGTCGTTTGCTGCCTTTCGTACCAGAGATAAATCAAGTGAAGCTGGTAATCGGCTTCACCGCGCAGCAGCATTCCGCTGCTGCGCGTCTGCTCCATTTCCTTGAGGCCGCCGGCCCGGTCACCTCCCGGCAGGAACATCAGCATGCCGAGGATTCGGGCGGCGCGCGGTGCGATTGCCGCGTAATAGTGATACAGGCCAAGCCCGAAATACGCGTCTCCGAGCGAAGGGTCGAGCGAGATCGCGAGACGCAGGGAATCGTGTATGCGCTTGCCGTCGCGCGCCGCGGCCAGATATTGACCGCGGTAGCCGCGCAGCAGCACGCGTGTCCCGTACGCACCACCCAGATAGAACCATGCTTCGGCTCGTTTGGGCTCGCGAGCGACCCAGGATTCCGCAGATCGAATTGCCGCGTTGATGCGCTCGAGCAGCGCGGCATCGCGGCTGGTGTCTTCGGGATCGAGGAGCAGTCGCCAGTAGTCATTCACGGCCGCGATCACATCGCACGCGGGCTGAGGGGCGGGCGGGCAGGCCGATTTGAGCTGCCGCCGTGCTTCGTCGAAACGAGCCTCCAGGATCAGCTCGTACGCCTTCACGAGCGGTTCGGGGGAAGTGAGGCCTGCGGCACCGGCAGGCATGGCGAAAGACAGCAGCAGTAGCAGGACCGCGGCCCAGAGCGGCATGCAACGAGGCGAGGGGCCCCCGCCCCTCGACAGAGACTCGGGACGCCCCGAGCAGCGTCGAGGGACGCGACTCATCATGTAAAACTGGTGCGGATTTGCTGTTTTTCGGCGTGGCGTTCCCGCGAGAGTGCGATCAGCCGATCCAGCAGCTCCGGATAAGACACGCCGGAAGCGGCCCACATCTTCGAGTACATGCTGATCGTCGTGAAGCCGGGAATGGTGTTGATTTCGTTGACGTAGAGTTTGCCGCTCGCCCCGTCCATGAGGAAGTCGACACGCGCCATGCCGGCGCAGTCGAGCGCGCGAAACGCTTCGATCGCGAGCCGCCTGACTTCGGCCGTTGCCGTTGCCGGCAGGTCGGCGGGGATAATCGTGCGGGAGCCGTCGTCGAGGTATTTGGCCTCGTAGTCGTAGAACTCGCGCGACGGGATCACCTCGCCGGGCACCGACACCTCGGGACAGTCGTTTCCGAGCACCGCAATTTCGATCTCGCGCGCGTTCGGCACAGCCGCCTCGATGACGATTTTTCGATCGAACTCTGCGGCAAGATCGATCGCCGCCGGGAGATCGGCGCCGCTTTTCGCTTTCGAGATGCCGACGCTCGAACCAAGGTTGGCGGGCTTCACGAATACCGGATAGCCCAGCGTGGACGCCACATCGTTCTTGAACCTGTCCGGCGACGCGATCCACTCGTTGCGCAGCACCACGAGATAGTTCACCTGCGGTAGACCCCGCGCAGCGAACACCAGCTTGGCGACCGCCTTGTCCATGCCGAGGGCCGAAGAGAGGACGCCCGCGCCGACATACGGGATATTCGCCAGCTCGAGCAGCCCCTGGACCGTGCCGTCTTCGCCGTACGGGCCATGAAGGACGGGAAAGACCACGTCGAGGGCGAGCCCGGTAATCGACGGGTTGTTGCCGCGTTCGATCGTCATGATCTGTTCTTCGCCGGGATGCGCGACGAGGTGCGCTTCGCGGCCTCCGCGTCCCAGGCGCTGCGCGGTGTGGGCACGACTCTGCTCGATGACCTCCGCCGCCGAAGACGATGCAGGCAGCCGATCGGCGATGATCCAGCGGCCGTCTTTCTCGATGCGGATCGGAATCGCTTCGTAGCGCCGCTTGTCGAGGTTCTGGACGACGGCTGCCGCCGATGCAATCGAGACTTCGTGTTCGCCCGATCGGCCGCCGTAGATGATGCCCACGCGGAGTTTCTTCACGATGCCCCTAATATAACCGTTGATGTTCCGCTTTGAGGTGACCCACACCGACGGCGCCGCGCGGCGAGGTGTGCTCACGACGGCCCATGGCGCCGTCAACACGCCGGCCTTCATGGCTGTCGGCACGCAGGGCGCAGTCAAGGCAATGACGCATCGAGATCTCGATGCGCTGGGATCGGAGATCATCCTCGCGAATACCTATCATCTCTACCTGCGCCCCGGCGCCGCCCGCATCGGCGCATTCGGCGGTCTTCATAGATTCATCGGCTGGAACAAGCCAATCCTTACAGACAGCGGCGGCTATCAGGTTTTCAGTCTGGCCGCGCGGCGCAAGGTCCACGAGGAAGGCGCGACCTTTCGATCGCATCTCGACGGCAGCGAACATCTGCTGACACCCGAATCGGCGGTCGATATTCAGGCGCAGCTCGGGTCGGACATCGCGATGGTGCTCGACGAATGCCTCGAGCATCCGGCGTCGCACGACCGCGCTCGCGAGTCGCTCGAGCGGACGCTTCGGTGGGCAAGGCGGGGCCGCGATCACTTCCTTGCGCTGAGAGAAAAAGGAATCGGGAGGGTTTTTCAATCGGACCATGCGAAAAACCCTCCCGATTCCTTTTTCACGAACCTTGATCAGGCGCAATTCGGCATCATCCAGGGTGGAACGTTCCCCGATCTGCGACGGCGCAGCGTGGAAGAGACCGTTGCGATCGGTTTCGAGGCGTACGCGATTGGCGGGCTCAGCGTCGGCGAGCCCATTCCGGAGATGTACGACCTCACGGAGCAGACCGCCCCCCTGCTGCCGGCCGATCGTCCGCGCTACCTGATGGGTGTGGGTACTCCTGCCGATCTCGTGGAGAGCGTGGCTCGCGGCATCGACATGTTCGACTGCGTACTGCCGACGCGCAACGCGCGGAACGGCCAGCTTTTCACGAGCACCGGACGTCTGAACATCAAGAACGCGGAGTATGCGGACGACCCCCGGCCGCTCGACGAGGCGTGTGGCTGCTATACCTGCCGCACCTTCTCGCGCGCCTACTTACGACATCTTTTCCACGCAGGTGAGATGACGGCAGGGACCCTTAACACGTTGCATAATCTCCACTTTTACCTTGACACCATGCGGCGAATTAGAGAGGCTATAGTGTTTTCCACATTGGAGGAAGTCAGGCAGAAGTACCGCCGAATCTTTCCCTAGTTCTAACTAACTATGTACAGTCTCCTGGTTGCCATGGGAACGCCACAGGGCCCTGGCGTGAATCCATACGTTCAATTGATTCCGATCGCGCTCGTCTTCGCGATCTTCTATTTCATCATTCTGCTTCCCACCAAGCGGCGCCAGAAGAAACTGCAGGAATTCATCGACAAGCTCAAAGTCGGCGACCGCATCGTCACCAATGGCGGCATTTATGGCTCGGTGACGAAGGTGAACGGCAACACCGTGCAGCTGCAGATTGCCGACAAGGTGCGCATCGAGCTCGCCAAGACCGCCATCGTGGGCTATCAGGGACAGGAGTCGCTGGCCGACAGCAATTAACACCATGTCGAATTTACGCTGGAAGCTCACCACCCTTCTCGTTGTCTTTATCGTGTTTTTCGGTGTCGGCGTCTATCCGATTCTCGCGGCGCGCTACAACCTGCCGGCACCGCAATGGCTGCTCGATCGCCAGCTGAAGCTCGGCCTCGACCTCAAGGGCGGCGTGCACCTCGTGCTGCGCGTGCAGACCGGCGATGCGCTCCGTGTGAAGACCGAACAGGATAGCGGGCGGTTGCAGGAGGAGCTCAAGCGCCGCGGCGTGCCTGCGACCGTCACGATCGTCGATGAGACGACGTTCCGCGTCGAGGACGTGCCGACGGGGCAGGAACAGGCGTTCCGCCAGGCCGCCGAGCAGGAAGGGGTCGACTTCGATCGCAGCCCCGGCGCCGGCGGCAGCCACACGTTCCGCATGCGGCCGAATATCGCGCTGACGCTTCGTGAGGAGTCCGTCGTGCAGGCGCGGCAGACGATCGAGCGGCGCGTGAACGAGCTGGGCGTCACCGAGCCAAGCATCGCGCAGCAGGGCAACGACCAGATCCTCGTGCAGCTGCCCGGCGTGTCCGACGTCGATCGCGCGAAAGAAGTCATCGGATCTCCCGGCATGCTCGAGCTGAAGCTCGTGGAACAGGGGCCGGCCGCGAGCAGGGACGATCTCTTGCGCACGAGCGGCGGCGTTTTGCCAGCCGGGATGGAGGTGCTGACAGGATCGGGTGATGCGGCAGGCGGCGGCCCGGTGTATTACCTC
This sequence comes from Vicinamibacterales bacterium, assembly GCA_963744405.1. Lineage (GTDB taxonomy): Bacteria > Acidobacteriota > Vicinamibacteria > Vicinamibacterales > JAMQPK01 > JAMQPK01. Next base: position 13,817 of record CAVUTO010000011.1, on the reverse strand, counting down.
CTTCGCCGCGTGGCGGCGGTCACCGGTCAGGATCTGCGGAGCGCCCGCGTCCAGCTCGACGAAAACAACATGCCTGCGGTGGGCTTCACGCTGAATTCCTCAGGTGCTGCGGCGTTCGCGCGCGTCACAGGCGAAAACATCGGGCGTTTCCTGGCGATCGTGCTCGACAAGTCGGTGCAGTCGGCGCCGCGCATCGAAGGGCGAATCGCGACCGACGGCCAGATTGCGGGCGGGTTTACGCAGGAGGAAGCGCAAAACCTCGCGCTCATCCTGCGCTCGGGCGCGCTGCCGGCGACGCTGACGTATCTGCAGGAACAGACCATCGGCCCTACGCTCGGCGCCGACTCGATTCGCGCCGGCGTCCTGGCGTCGCTTGCCGGTCTCGTGTTGATCGTCGGTTTCCTTCTCTTTTATTACAGGCTGTCGGGCGTGAACGCCATAGTCGCGCTCGTGCTCAACCTGATCATCCTGCTCGGCATGATGGCCTATGTCGGCGCCGTCATGACGCTGCCCGGCATCGCCGGCTTCATCCTGACGATCGGCATCGGCGTCGACTCGAACGTGCTCATCTTTGAGCGCATCAAAGAGGAGCTCGCCGCAGGCAAAGGCGTCAAAGCGGCCATCAACGCTGGCTTCAGCCGCGTCTTCCTCACGCTTGTCGACACGCACGTCGCTGGTTTCATCGCCGCGGCGTTCTTGTTCCAGTTCGGCACCGGCCCGATTCGAGGGTTCGCCGTCACTCTGACCTTCGGGCTGATTTCGAACCTCTTTACCTCGACGTTCATTTCCAAGTCGCTCTTCGAGCTGGTCCTCTCGGGCCGCCGGCAGGTGCAGACGCTTTCGATCTAGCCATGCATATTTTCAAGAACGCGAATTTCGATTTTCTCCGCTGGCGCTGGCAGGCGATGGTGCTTTCGGTCCTCGTCATCGGGGCGGGGTTGTTCGTGATCCTGACCCGCGGCATCCCGCTCGGCGTCGAGTTCTCGGGCGGCACGAACTTGATCGTACGGTTCAGCAGCCCGGTGGCGGAAGATCAGATTCGAAGAGCGCTGCAGTCGGTCCCGCACGAGGTGCAGAGCTATGGCGAACCCGGCACGAATCAGCTCCTGATCCGCCTGCCGCAGACGGCGCAGACCGAGCAGGGCGCGAGCCTGTCGGCTGACGTGCCCAAGGTCGAGCAGATGCTCAAGGCGGGCGGCCTGCCCGCGTTCAAGATTGAAGGAACCGAGATCGTGGGGCCAACGGTCGGCGCCGAGCTTCGGCGGAAGGCCATCTATGCAACGCTCCTCTCGATGTTCGGCATCACCACATGGATCGCCATTCGCTTCCGTGTCAGTTTCGCGCTCGGTTCGATCATCGCGACGTTCCACGACGTCTTCGTCACCCTGTCGTTCCTGGCGTTCTTCCGGCACGAGATGTCGCTCAACGTCATCGCTGCCATGTTGACGATGGTGGGCTACTCGATGAACGACATGATCGTCATCTTCGATCGCGTTCGCGAGAACACGCGCCTCTCGAGGCGCGAGCCGCTGGAATCGGCGATCAACACGAGCCTCAATCAGACGCTCACGCGCACGCTGATCACTTCGGGCACGGTCTTCATGGCCGTCCTCGCGCTGTATCTGTTCGGCGGGGAAGTGCTCAAGGGATTCGCGTTCACGATGCTCGTTGGCACGGTCGCAACAACGTACTCCGGCTGGTTCATCGCTCCGTCCCTCGCGATCATACTCAGCAAGAAACCGTCGGGCGCCCATTCGCGCACGGCTACCTCCACACCCACGACCGCCGAGGCGGGCGCGGTCGTTCCCCAGCCGGCGCGTAAATCGAAATCGCAGCGCAAGGCGCGGGCGTAAACCAACTTCATCGTTCTGCGTGACGCTTCTAGCCGCGGCGCTGCTCGGAATCGTACAGGGAGTCACGGAGTTTCTTCCGGTCTCCTCCACGGCGCATCTGCTGCTTCTCGGCGAGGCCCTGGGCTACGACGATCCAGGCGGCGTCTTCACCGTGATGATCCAGCTCGGATCGATACTCGCGGTCGTATGGATCTATCGCGGGAAGTTCATCGATGTGGCCGCAAAGCTCTGGACCAGCGCTCAGGCGCGCCATTTCGCCGCCACCCTCGTCATCGCCACGATCCCGGTGCTCTTCGCCGGCGCGCTTTTCGCAGACTACATACAGTCCGTTCTGTACAAGAGTCCGCGCGTATTTGCCGGTGCCTTTATCGGCGGCGGCGTCGTCATGCTGCTCGTCGAACGCCTGCGTCCCCGGCCGATTGTCGTCGATGCCGAGCGCATCCCGTTGTCGCGCGCATTCGGCGTCGGCCTGTGCCAGATCCTGGCGCTCGTGCCGGGCGTCTCGCGGTCGGGCGCCACGATCATCGGAGGCCTGGCGATGCGGCTGGACAGGCCGGCCGCGGCCGAGTTTTCGTTCTTCGTCGCGATTCCCACGATGTCCGCCGCATTCGCGCACGAGTTTCTCGAGGTGCACAATCAGCTGACGGCCGCGCGCAGCGCCGAGATCGCCGTCGGCTTCGCCATGGCCTTTTTCTCCTCGCTCGTCATCATCAGGCCGTTTCTGGGATTCGTGCGGCGCGCGGGATTCGCGCCGTTCGCGTGGTATCGTATCGCGCTCGGCGTCGCCCTGTTTGCGGCGATAGGGGCCGGGTGGGTGCGCGGATGATGTCGTGGCTTCGCCGCAGGTTCGTCACCGGGTTTTTCGTCCTCGTCCCTGTCGTCGTGAGTATCGTGGCGCTCATCTGGGTGTTCCGCGTCGTCGATGGCTTCACGGCGCCGCTCTTCGAGCGGTATTTCAGCACGTACCACAACCGGGAAGTACCGCCTGGCCTTGGGATTGTGACGACAGCGGCGCTCATCCTGCTGGCCGGCGTTGTCGCCACGAACGTGCTGGGCAAACGAGTGCTGCAGCGGGCAGAAGGATATCTGCTGCGCGTCCCGGTGTTTCGCACCGTTTATGCCCCGGTGAAGCAGCTGATTCTGGCGTTTTCGCCGGACAACGAATACGGCTTCAAGCGTGTCGTGATGATTCGTACGGAGTCGCGCGGTTATATACTTGGGTTTCTAACCAAGGAGTTTTCCATCCAGGCGGCCGGCCACACCGAGTCATTGATCGCCGTTTATGTCCCCACAAATCATCTGTATCTCGGCGATGTGGTGATCTGCCGGCGCGACAACGCGTTCTTTCCGGACCTCAGTGTCGAGGAAGGGATTCGCGTGTTTCTGACCGGCGGTATGACGCTGCCGGCACTGATTGCGGATAAGGGTTCAGACAACGTGACGGGGAGATCATGATGAAGTGGTTCGTACTAGCTCTGTTCGTCGTCCTGGCGACGACGGCCGAAGCGTCCACGCGGCAGCAGCCGGCGGCGGCGCCGGTGCACGCGGGAGGCGGCGAGGCGAGCCTCGTGCTGCCAGACCTCGGGCAGGTGGATTTCCTCGGATACAACTCGCGGGCGCTGCTCATCGGCGGCCTCGGGATCTGCGCGCTCGGGCTGCTCTTCGGGCTCGTGTCGTTCTCGCGGCTGCGAAAGCTCCCGGTGCACCGGTCGATGCTCGAAGTGTCAGAGCTGATTTACGAGACCTGCAAAACCTACCTGGTGACGCAGGGCAGGTTCATCCTCATCCTGGAGGTTTTCGTCGGTCTCATCATCGCCCTCTACTTCGGCCTCATCCTTCACTTTCCCATTTTCCGGGTCGCCATCATCCTGCTGTTCAGCCTGATCGGCATCGCCGGCAGCTACGGCGTCGCGTGGTTCGGCATCCGCGTGAACACCTTCGCGAACTCGCGGATGGCCTTCGCCAGCCTGCGCGGCAAACCGTATCCGCTGCACTCCATTCCGCTGGAGGCGGGGATGAGCATCGGCATGCTGCTCATCAGCGTCGAGCTGTTCATCATGTTGTGCATCCTGCTGTTCATTCCGCGGGATCTCGCCGGCTCGTGCTTTCTCGGCTTCGCGATCGGCGAATCGCTCGGCGCGTCGGCGCTGCGCATCGCGGGCGGCATCTTCACGAAGATCGCCGACATCGGCGCCGACCTCATGAAGATTGTCTTCAACATCAAGGAAGACGACGCGCGCAATCCCGGTGTCATTGCCGACTGCACCGGCGACAACGCGGGCGACTCGGTGGGTCCGAGCGCCGACGGCTTCGAGACCTACGGCGTGACCGGCGTCGCGCTCATCACGTTCATCCTGGCGGCGGTGCCGAACGAGACGGTTCAGGTGCAGCTGCTCGTGTGGATCTTCATGATTCGCGTCATGATGGTCGTCGCCAGCAGTGTCTCCTACCTCGTGAACCGCGCTCTGATGCGCGCGAAATACCTCACGGCCACCGTGATGAACTTCGAGACGCCGCTGACGGTGCTCGTATGGCTGACATCGATCGTGTCAGTCGTGATGACGTACCTCGTTTCGTACCTTCTGATTCCGGACCTCGGCGACGGCACCATGTGGTGGAAGCTGTCGACGGTTATTACGTGCGGCACGCTCGCCGGCGCCATCATTCCGGAGCTCGTCAAGGTCTTCACGTCGACCGAGTCGGCGCACGTGCGCGAGGTCGTGTCGTCCTCGCGCGAGGGTGGGGCATCGCTGAACATCCTTGCGGGGCTGGTCGCCGGCAACTTCAGCGGCTACTGGCTTGGATTGAGCATCGTCGCGCTGATGAGCATCGCGTATTGGGTGAGCCTGATGGGCTTCGACGCGTTGATGATCGCCGCTCCCGTGTTCGCGTTCGGTCTCGTTGCATTCGGATTCCTCGGGATGGGGCCCGTGACGATTGCCGTGGACTCGTACGGGCCGGTCACCGACAACGCTCAGTCGGTTTTCGAGCTTTCGCTCATCGAGGGTATCCCGGGAATCAAGGAGGAAATCAAGCGCGATTACGGCTTCGCGCCCGATTTCGCCACCGCCAAGAATCTGCTCGAGGAAAACGATGGCGCCGGCAATACGTTCAAGGCGACGGCGAAGCCGGTGCTGATCGGCACCGCCGTCGTCGGCTCGACGACGATGATCTTCTCGATCGTCGTGCTGCTGACCGCGGGACTCACGCAGAACGTGGAACGGCTGTCGATTCTCCACGCACCCTTCCTGCTGGGGCTCATCACGGGCGGCGCGGTCATCTACTGGTTTACCGGCGCGTCCACACAGGCGGTGACGACCGGCGCGTATCGCGCCGTGGAGTTCATCAAGGCGAATATCAGGCTCGACGGGGTGGAGAAAGCCTCGGTCACCGACAGCAAGCGTGTCGTGGAGATCTGCACGCAGTATGCGCAGAAAGGGATGTTCAACATCTTTCTGGCGGTGTTTTTCTCGACACTCGCGTTTGCGTTCGTCGAGCCCTATTTTTTCATCGGCTACTTGATTTCGATTGCGCTGTTCGGTTTGTTCCAGGCGATTTTTATGGCGAATGCCGGCGGCGCTTGGGATAATGCGAAAAAGGTCGTAGAAGTCGAACTGAAGGAGAAGGGGACACCGCTCCATGCCGCTACCGTGATTGGCGACACGGTTGGCGATCCGTTCAAGGACACGTCTTCGGTCGCCATGAACCCGATTATCAAATTCACGACGTTATTCGGGCTGCTGGCGGTGGAACTGGCCGTGCAGTTGACGGCCAACCAGGGCCCGCAGGTGACACGTTTGCTCGCGGCGCTGTTCTTCGGCGCGTCGGTCGTCTTCGTATGGCGTTCGTTTTACGCCATGCGCATCAAGCTCGCGCACCGCGGCTAGCGGGTTGTCACAACTCGCCGGAAATGGGCGGGTTTCTGACACAATTCGAACCTTTTTGCGTGTTGACATTGGAGGTACCCGGTCATATGATTCGCGGGTTTTCCTCAAACGGCAGGGCTAGTGTAGTTACCCGCTGACACGCGAAGGGTAAGCGGTGGGCGATTGCCATCAGGCGATCCGGCGCCGAAACTTTTCGGACCTGAATCGCTTTTGCGGTGTCTAATTCGGGTGCCGGGTTTTTAGACACTTGTATGTATTGGGGCGAGGGCCCCGCGAATCAGCTGGCGACCCTCACAATTCGGCAGGAGGACTGAACGTGGCACGCGAGATGTTCGGTGACGTCGTGAAACCCTCGATCTCGGTCGGAAGCAAGCAGTGGTACACGCTTCCGCTGTCGATCCTGGCGCACGTGGCGCTCATCGCTGTATTAATTGTCATTCCCCTCCTGGCGGCCGATGTGTTGCCGACCCCGCCCTCGATGATGGCATTCGTATCGGCCCCGCCGCCGCCGCCGCCCCCGCCACCTCCCCCACCGCCGCCGCAGGCTGCGGCGCCCAAACCGGTGATGGAAGTGAATCCTTCGGCTGCACCTGTGCAGGCGCCCTCCGAAATCAAGCCCGAAACAGGTCTTGACGTCACGCAAGAGCGCGTGGCGACGGTCGCCGGCGACATCGGGGGCGTCGTGGGCGGTATACCCGGCGGCGTGCCCGAGGCACCACCGCCGCCGCCGCCGCCCCCGGCGCCGGTGCGAGTCGGCGGTGCGATTCAGCCGCCGAAGAAAGTGCGGGATCAGAGCCCGGTGTACCCGCCGATCGCGCAGTCGGCGCGCGTCCAGGGCGTCGTGATTCTCGAAGCGACCATCGGCCCGGACGGCCGCGTGCAGGACGTCCGCGTCCTGCGATCGATTCCGCTGCTCGACGCGGCGGCCATCGAGGCTGTGCGGCAATGGCAATACACGCCGACGCTGTTGAACGGCGTGCCGGTGCCGGTCATCATGACGGTTACCGTCAATTTCACTCTGCGGTAATTTGAAAGGTCCGGCTAAAGCCGGACACTACGTACATTCGTCGTACATTCGTCGATACAACCAAAGCCGAGCCCCGAGCGAAGTCGAGGGGCGAAGGCACAGGCGGTGGGGGTGGGGCCCCACCGCGATCTGAATAAGGAGCGGACATGGAAAGCGGTTCACTTGACTTAATTGAAATGTGGCAGCAGATGGGCTTCATCGCGAAGGCGGTGGCCTGGATTCTCTTCTTCATGTCGATGTGGTCGATCGGCGTTGCCGTCGAGCGCATCTACACGTTCATTCAGGCGAAGAACCAGTCGAAGGTCTACGCCCCGCAGGTTGCGAAGCATCTCAAGGACGGCCGCCTGAAGGACGCCATCGCCATCTCGACCAACAAGAACTATCGCTACAGCCACCTCGCCAAAGTCGTCCTTGCCGGGCTCCAGGAATACCAGTTCCAGCAGGAAAACGCGGGCGGCCTCAGCCGTGAGGAGCTTCTCGACACCGTGCGCCGCTCGATTCAGCGCGCCACCGCACTCACCGCCAACGACCTGAAGAAGGGCGTCAGCGCTCTCGCGACCATCGGCGCGACCGCGCCGTTCGTCGGACTGCTCGGCACGGTCGTCGGCGTCATCAACGCGTTCACCGGTATCGCATCCACGGGCTCGGGCGGCATCGGCGCCGTGTCTGCCGGCATCGCGGAAGCGCTTGTCGAAACGGCGCTCGGCCTCGTCGTGGCGATTCCTGCGGTCTGGTTCTACAACTACCTGACCGGCCGCATCGAGTACTTCAACGTCGAGATGGACAACTCGTCGTCGGAGCTGGTGGACTATTTCATCAAGAAGACGGCGTAACAACTGACGCTGGAAACTAGAATCTAGAAAGTAAAATCTAGAATCTAGTTTCCAGATTACAGATTTTAGTTTTTAGCTAGAGGAGTACCCTCATGTCAATGGATGTTGGCGGCTCAAAGGGCAGCCTCAAAGCCGATATCAACGTGACGCCGCTCGTCGACGTCATGCTCGTGCTGTTGATTATCATGATGCTTGTCGCCCCGATGCTCCAGAAGGGCGTCGACGTAAAACTGCCCCAGGCCGCGAATACCACCGACAAGCCCGATACGCAGGGGCAGACCGTCGTCGGTATCCAGGCGAATAAGCAGATCTTCCTCAATTCGGTGCCCGTGCGCCCAAGCGACCTGGGCAGCCGCGTCGCCGACCTCATGGAGACCCAGACCGAGAAGGTCGTTCTCATCAAGGCGGACGAGGATGTGGACTACGCCACGGTCATGGAGACCATGGACAATCTGCGGTCGGCCGGGGTCGAGGACATGGGCCTCATTACCGATCCGAAAGTGCGAGGCGGCAACTAATGGCCACGAAACACGGACACGCCCACAAGCACTTCGGCGCCGAAGACAACGCCAAGTCGAAGAAGCTCGAAGCCAGCGCGGACATGAACGTCACGCCGATGATCGACGTGCTGCTCGTGCTGCTGGTCATCTTCATGGCAGCCCTGCCGCTCACGCAGAAGGGGCTCGACATCAACCTGCCGGCGGAAACGCAGCAGGCGCAGCAGCAGCAGGTTGACAGCAGCCAGATCGTGCTGGAAATGTCGGCCGATCGCCAGATGTCGGTCAACAAGCAGATCGTCAGCAACCTGAGCGAACTCGAGACGCGGCTTCGGAGCATCTTCGAGCAGCGCCAGGAAAAGACGATGTTCATCGCCGCTGCCGGCACGCTGCGCTACGGCGAAATCGTCGCCGTCATCGATGCGGCCAAGGGCGCCGGCGTGGAGAAGGTCGGCATCGTCACCGAAGGCATGCGCAGAGCTGCAGGCGTTCAGACGGGCAACTAGGAATATCGAAAGTCGAAAGTCGAAAGTAGAAAGTAGAAAGTCGAAGGTAAGAAGTATTGAAGGCCGCTTGGAGAGATCCGAGCGGCCTTTTTTTGTGTGCGCCAGGCATGGTGGACCTCAACCCCACATGCATGAGGCCGTACCCACAGCTGTGTTGCGGCAGCTTGGGCTCTTGAGCTTACTCGATGAACATCAGCATCTCGCACGCACGTCGTGAACCGCCGGATGCCGACCGGCATGGCGGACCAGGATTGGTCCTCGCGGAAGTGGAGCACGGAAACGCATCGGGAGGCGTGCGATCCGCGTGGCGACCGCGAAGAACACGGACTCCTCGACCGTTGGCGACACCTCGCCGGGAGATGCCCTCCGCGGAAAACGCGCCGCTGGCGCGTTTTCATAGCGGTTAGAGCCGTTTTCGTTTGCACGTAGTACGTCGTGTCCGGCTTTAGCCGGACTTCACGAGGTCCGCCTGAAGGCGGACACTACGTACATGTGGAAATCGGTCTAGCTTCGCTGACCAACGCGCTCGGCTAAACGCAAAGCGGAGCCTCCCGCGGGAAACGCCACACGTGGCGTTTCCATGCGCACTTAGCGATCGAGCGCGTGCAGGTTCCGCCGAGGAGACAGGCTTCCTGCAGCGAGCCATCGCGAGCGACGCGACGCGCGGCGCAGCCGGAAACGCATCGGGAGGCGTGCGATCCGCGTGGCGACCGCGAAGAACACGGACTCCTCGACCGTTGGCGACACCTCGCCGGGAGATGCCCTCCGCGGAAAACGCGCCCACTGGCGCGTTTTCATAGCGTTTAGCCTTCGCTGACTAACGCTCGGCTAAACGCAAAGCGGAGCCTCTCCCGCGTCGTCGAGCTGGCTCGCGGAAGGAAGCGTGTCTCACCGGCGGAACGTGCGTCCCGAACTCGCTAAGTGCGAAGCGGAGCCCTCCGCGGAAAGCGTGCCCACTGGGTCGATCAGGTGGCACCGTACAGAATTGGAGGCAAGCAAAAGAAAAGGCCGGCGCTGTTTGACGCCGGCCTTTCATCTCTATTCGTTTTTCGTTCGTCGTTGTTCGTTTTGTTATGCCCCCGCTGCCTGTTTCTTCTTCAAGGCAACGGCCTTTTCCTGCAGCTGAGACGCCTCGGTGAGGAGCGCCTTCTGACGCGCGGCGTCCTTCTCCATCGCCGCTTCGATGCGAAGCAGGAGGCCGCGATATGTAAGCGCCTCGACGTAGTCGGCGTTCAGCGCCAGTGCCTTGTCGACCGACGTGAGACCGCTCTTCACGTATTCGCGCTTCTGGGCTTCGTTGAGGCGAGTGTTGCGATACGCCTCGTCCCAGTAGTAGGTCGCCACAGCGTAGTGCGCTTCGGGGTTGTTCGGTTCGAGTTCGGCGCGCTGCTGGACGGCGCCGATCAGCTTGTCGAACTCGCCCTGCCGCTGATAGAAGCCTGCGAGCTGCTGATAGACCGCTGCTTCCTTCGGCTTTACTTCCTTCGCCTTGTTCAGCATGGCCTCAGCCTCGTCAAGGTTCCCGGCATCCTCGTAGATCTTGGCGAGCGCGAAATAGTTCTCGGTGTTGGACGCGTCGAGCTGCATCATGCGCTGCACGATCGGTTCGGCCTGCGTCGGGTCGTCGAGCTTGTCGGGACCGTACGCGTTGACCAGATACTGCAGCGCCAGCTTCTTGATGTCCGGGCGCGTCTCGCGCTCGGCCGAAATTTTGTAGTTTTCGATGGCTTTGGTGAGGAACGCGTCGTTGTCGGCCTCGCCCTTTCGCGCCGGCTTGTACAGGTTGTCGTAGCTGTTTCCGAGGAAGAAATAGGCCGTCACTGCTTCGGCGGATTCCGGAGCGGCCGCTATCGCCTCTTCGTACTTGATTGTGGCCTCACGATAATTCTGCGCCTGATACATCGTGTTGGCGTCTTTGAACGCCTTCTTGGCTTGAAGATTTCCGAGTTGGGCGCAGGCTGATATCGCCACCGTTGCGATGATGGCTGTTGATGCCAGAATCGCCTTGCTTCTCACACGCATCAGATCCCCCTTCATTTTTCGAAACCGCGGGATTTTGGGGAAAAACCCGCCAAGTATATGAACGCCCAAAACCCAAGTCAAGGATGCTTTAGAATGTCCTAACCATCTGCCGATACTTCAGTTAGACACCGTTCTGGTCGGTTTAGTTCTCGGAAGCGGGTCCTGGAGCCCGCAAAAAATAAATGATTCGATTCGAGGACCTTCTCGAGCGGGTGAGAGCGTACACGTCCGATGAGGAACGAGAGTTCCTTCGCCGGGCCTACGTGTTTTCTGCGCTCGAGCACAAGGGGCAGGTCCGGCATTCGGGGGAGCCCTACCTGGTGCACCCGCTCGAGGTGGCGAGCATCCTGGCCGACATGCGGCTGGATCCTGTCGCGATCGCCGCCGGGCTGCTGCATGACGTCGTCGAAGACACGCTGACCAGCATTGAGAAAATCCAGGAGCACTTTGGCCCCGAGGTGGCGCATGTCGTCGAAGGGGTCACCAAGATCAGTGCCATTCCGTTCTCGTCGAGCGAGGAACGGCAGGCCGAGAACTTCCGCAAGATGCTGCTCGCGATGGTCGACGACATCCGCGTCATCCTCGTCAAGCTCGCCGACCGGCTTCATAACATGCGTACGTTGTCGCACATGTCGGAGGACCGGCGGCAGCGGACCGCCCAGGAAACGCTCGACATCTACGCGCCCATCGCCAACCGGCTCGGCATGAGCAAGATCAAGAACGAGCTCGAGGAGCTCTCGTTCAAATACCTCGATCAGCCGGGTTATCAGGCGCTCACGGCCAAGGTCGAAAACAAGCGGAAGGCGGCCGAAGTCGAAATTGACTACCTGAAGAAGACCGTCCTCGCCAAGCTCAGCGAAGCGCAGGTGCCCGTCAAGCAGGTCGACGGACGCTTGAAGCGCCTCTATAGCATCAATCAGAAGCTCAAGCGCCAGCGCATCGAGCTGGATCAGGTGTACGACTTCGTGGCGCTGCGAATCATCACCGACAGCGTGAAGGACTGCTACGCAGCGCTCGGCATCATTCACCAGACGTGGTCGCCAGTGCCGGGGCGCATCAAGGACTTCATCGCGATGCCTCGGCCCAACGGCTACCAGTCGCTGCATACGTCGGTCATCAGCGAGCGCGGCGTGCCGTTCGAGGTGCAGATTCGGACCGAGGAGATGCACAGGCACGCCGAAGAGGGAATCGCGGCGCACTGGAAATACAAGGAAGGGCGTATCGGCGACCACCGCGACGAGCGTCACTTCCAGTGGCTCCGCCAGCTTCTCGAGGTGCAGAGCGAAGTTCGCGATCCCCACGAGTTCATCCAGAACCTCAAGGTGGACCTCTACCCTGAGGAGGTCTACATCTTCACGCCGAAGGGACAGGTCAAGGCGTTTCCTCGCGGTGCGACGCCGGTCGACTTCGCATACGCGATTCACACGGATATCGGTCATCAATGTGTCGGCGCACGCGTCAACGGGAAGATGGTGCCCCTGCGCACGCGCCTGCGTAACGGGGACATCGTCGAGATCGTGACCAATACCGGCCACAAGCCGAGCCGTGACTGGTTGAACTTCGTCGTCACGGCGCGGGCGCGCAACAAGATCAAGCATTTCGTGCAGGCCGAAGAGCGGGCGCGCAGTGTCGAGCTTGGCAAGCGGCTGCTCGAAAAGGAAGCGCGCCGGTTCGATCTGAATCCCGCAACGCTCTTCGAGAGCGACATCTTCAAGAAGCTCAGCGCCGACTACGGTGCGAGCGATGAGATCTTTGCCGAGATCGGTTACGGCAAGGTGGCGCCGCGCAAGCTTCTGACCAAGCTTGTGCCGCAGGATCAGCTGAAGGAGAAGCCGCCGGAGAGCGGTATGGCGGCGGTCGTTCGGCGCGTCCTGGGCGCCGTGTCACCAGGCGCCGGTCAAGACAAGATCAAGGTGAGCGGCATCGACGACCTGATGGTCGTCCGGGCGCGCTGCTGCAATCCCATCCGCGGCGAGAAGATCGTCGGCTATATCACGCGCGGCAAGGGGGTGTCGGTGCATTCGGCGCTGTGCCCGAACGTCATGAATCTGCTCTACGACCCCGAGCGGCGCATCGACGTCGAGTGGGACAGCGCAGTGGACGCGTCGCGTTACATCGTCAGGCTGACGATGCAGGTGGAGGATCGGAAGGGGATTCTGGCCGACGTCAGCTCGCGAATCGCCGCGATCAACACGAACATCACGAACGTCGAGGCGACCGGCGCCGACAACGATCACCTCGGCCGCATCAACATGGCGGTCGAGATCAAGGATGTGAAGCACCTCGAGAAAGTCATCAAGCTGCTGAGAGGCGTCGAGGGCGTGCTAGGTGTCGAGCGCTCCGCCGCCCGTACATAATCGTCTGCAACTGTCCGTCCCGTACCGCAGAGGCAGGGCACAGCGGAGAACAGAGAGAAGATTTTGCAGCGCTCAGCGGCCTCTTGGCGTTCCCAGCGTCTGAGACGGCGTCGGTGGAAGGAAAGTCAGCCGAGGAACGCGATGACGTCGACTTCGATTTTCGCGTCGCGCGGCAGGCGTGCGGCTTGAATGGTCGATCGGGCAGGTTGCGGCGGCGCGAAGAAGGTGGAGTAGACCTCGTTCATCGCGGCGAAATCGGACAGGTCGGCCAGGTAGACGTTCGTCCGCACGACCTGCTGGAACGATGCACCGCCGGCGGCAAGAATTTCTCCGATGTTCTGAAACGCGCGCCGTGTCTGGTCGGCGATGCCGCCCGGCACGAGCTCACCGGTTGCCGGATCGATGGGAACCTGGCCCGACACAAAGAGAAACTGCCCGGCGTGGATTGCCTGGGAATACGGCCCCAGCGCCTTCGGGGCCGTTCCGGTCGACACAGCAGACAACATCGTCAGGCGGCTTTGATGATTTTGTTCGAACGCAGGCAGCGGGTACAGACGCGGATGCGGCGGACGCCGCCGTTAATCAGTGCTCGGACGACCTGCAGGTTCGGCTCGAAGCGGCGCGGACGGACATTGTGCGCGTGGCTGACCGTGCGTCCGACGACAGGCTTCTTCCCGCAGACTTCACAACTCTTTGCCATTACTTCCTCCAGAAGGAACCCTGCATTATATACCGTAAACCTGGCCGGTGGCTGGTAGCCGGTAGGCAGATGCATTCACGGCGAAACCGTTTCACCGTAAACGGTTGACGGCGAACTGTGAACGGTTACGGGGGG